>NZ_JAIOJZ010000002.1 GCF_020404845.1 Streptomyces hyderabadensis
GCGCGATGGCCGTCGGGGCGGGCGGGTCGCGGTCCGACGCCCGTACCCTCGGCCGGATCGCGGGCGCCGAGCTGCACGCCATGGGCATCCGCCAGGACTACTCCCCGGTCGCCGACGTGAACGTCAACCCGGCCAACCCCGTGATCGGCGTACGGTCCTTCGGCGCCGACCCGGAGGCCGTCGCGGGGCTGGTGGCGGCCGAGGTGACGGGGTACCAGCGGTCGGGCGTCGCCGCCTGTGCCAAGCACTTCCCGGGGCACGGCGACACCGCCACCGACAGCCACACCGGTTTCCCGGTCATCACGCACAGCCGCGAGCAGTGGGAGGAGCTGGACGCGCCGCCCTTCCGCGCGGCGATCGAGGCCGGCATCGACGCGATCATGACCGCGCACCTGATGGTCCCCGCGCTCGACGACTCCGGGGACCCCGCCACCCTCTCCCGCCCCATCCTCACCGGCATCCTGCGCGAGGAGCTGGGCTACGACGGGGTCGTGGTCACCGACTCCCTCGGCATGGAGGGCGTCCGGACCAAGTACGGCGACGAGCGGGTGCCGGTGCTGGCCCTGAAGGCCGGCGTCGACCAGCTGCTCAACCCGCCGGACCTGCCGCTCGCCTGGAACGCGGTCCTGACGGCCGTACGAGACGGCGAACTCACCGAGGCGCGGCTCGACGAATCGATCCTGCGCGTGCTGCGGCTGAAGGCCAAGCTGGGGCTGTTCCGGGACGCGTACACCAGCCGCCGGGACGTCGACCGGACCGTCGGCACCCGGGCGCACCTGGCCGCGGCCGACCGGATCGCCGAGCGGAGCACCACGCTGCTGGTCAACGAGGGCGGTCTGCTGCCGCTCTCGCGCCGCGAGCACCGCAGGCTGCTGGTGGTGGGCGCCGACCCGGCCTCGCCGTCGGGCACCACCGGGCCGCCCACCGGCGTCCTCGCGGGCGCGCTGACGGAGCTGGGCTTCACGGCCACCGCCCTGTCCACCGGCACCGCGCCGTCGGCCGCCCTCATCGACCGCGCCGTCGCGGCGGCCGGGGACGCGGACGCGGTGGTCGTCGCCACGTACAACGTGACCGCGGGCAGCAGCCAGCGCACCCTGGTCAACCGGCTGCTGGAGACCGGGAAGCCGGTCGTCGCGGTCGCCGTCCGCAATCCGTACGACGTCGCCCAGCTGCCCGGCGTCCCCGCCTTCCTCGCCGCCTACTCCTGGACCGATGTCGAGGTCAGGGCGGCGGCCCGGGTGATCGCCGGGCGGGCGCGGCCGCGCGGGAAGCTGCCGGTGCCGGTGGTGCGGGCGGACGATCCGGACACGGTGCTCCTCCCGCTCGGGCACGGGCTGACCTACCGGTCGTAGCCCGGGTCGCGGTCCGGTCGCGGCCGGTCGTAGCGCGGCCTGTGACACGCGCCGGGGGCGCCCCCGGCGCCCGGGCCCGACGCCTCCCGCGCGTCTGGCGTGCGCCCGCTCCGGCGGGCCACGCTGGACCGGGGGAACCGGGGGGCGGCGATGCGTGAGCCAAGGGCCGCGGGGGTGCACGCGTACTCCCTGCTGGGTGCCGTACTGGGTGCGGTGCTGTGCGTCTTGCTGCTGACGGGCTGCCAGGGCCCGTCGGGGCGGGGCGAGGTGGCGGACTCCCCGGCGGCCGGGGTGCGGCCGCCCGGGTACGGGGAGGTGTTCCTGGCGGTCGGCGAGTGCAGCTCGTTCGGTACGGCCGACCCCACCGAGGTGCCCTGCGACAGCGAGCGGGCCGCGGCCCGGGTGGTGGCGCGGGAGGACGGCCGCGCGAGCCACGGCCCGCCGTGCCCGGCCACCACCGACTTCGTCCTGCACATCAGTGAGCGGCGGCCGTCCGCCGACGAGGACGGCGACGGGGCCGTGCCCCGGGGATACGCCTGCATGCGCAGGCTGCGGCCGCCGCACCCCGGCGACCCGGGCGGCGGGGGCGGCCCGCGCACGATCGTCGGCGACTGCGTCCGTGAGATCGGCGACGGCAGGGTCCGCGAGACCGCCTGCGACGGCAGGGGCGAGCCCGGGCGCGGGCCTCGGTTCAAGGTGGTCCAGGCGGTCGCCGACCGGGCGGGCTGCCCCGCCTCGACCCGTCTGTACGTCCGGCTCGGCGGCGGCGAACGCCCGGTGGGCTGTGCCCGGCCGCTGTGAGCGGCCGGGCACAGCCCACCGTCGTGGAGGCGGCCCGCTCTTACGGGCGCAGCGCCGTCTCGCGCTCGACGTCCCGCCGGTCCAGCTTGGCGTCGAACGCCGCCAGCGGCCTGGCCGCCGACGGGTTCTCCTGGACCTTGGCGGGCGCGACGCCCGCCCAGTCCAGGATGCGGGCGGTGGCGAACGCCTTCTGGTCGGGGACCAGACCGGCCACGTTCGCCCCGTGGTTCATGCCGGGCGCGGTCATGACGTAGGAGTCACGCGCGCCGTGGCCGGGCCGGAAGCGCTCGGCGCCCCACGGGTCGTTCTCGCCGTACACGAACAGCATGTGCCGGGCGTTGTGCCGCACCCAGGTGTCGACG
Source organism: Streptomyces hyderabadensis (assembly GCF_020404845.1). GTDB lineage: Bacteria > Actinomycetota > Actinomycetes > Streptomycetales > Streptomycetaceae > Streptomyces > Streptomyces hyderabadensis. Next base: position 2,516 of record NZ_JAIOJZ010000002.1, read on the forward strand.
TCCCGCATCGCCCACGGCTCGAACTTCATCGGGATCGAGCGGGGCACGAAGTTGCGCGGCGGCTGGTAGCCGTAGCGGATGTACTTCTTCTCGATGTGCGGGAAGTGGATCGTCGGCGCGCCCAGCTGGGTGCCCGCCTGGTAGTAGTACGGCGTGTACGTCTCCAGGCCCTGGTCGGTGTAGGCGGAGAAGCCGGAGATCGTGTCGACGGAGTCCCAGATCGCCTCGTCGGTGGCGTTCTTCGCGTCCGCCGGGATGTCCGCGCAGTCGGCCAGGGTGCTGTACTGCCAGAAGCCCCACACGTAGTCGAGGACGACGGCCTCGTAGGCACGGTCGAGGCTGCCGATGGTGTCGAAGGTGTAGCCGTTGTCGGCCGCGTAGGCCGCGTACTTCTTCTCCAGCGGCGCCCGGCGCACCAGGGCCTCGCGCTGCACGCCGTTGAGCTTGTCGCGGCACTCCTCGGTGCCGACGCTTGCGAAGAAGCGGTCGTAGGCCGAGTCCTCCTTGTTCACCACGTCGTTGGGGGCGACGTAGGCGACGACGCCGTCCATGTCGCGCGGGTAGAAGCGCTCGTAGTAGGTGGCGGTCATGCCGCCCTTGGAGCCGCCGGTGGAGATCCAGTTCTTGGAGTAGACCGGCTTCAGCGCCTCGAAGATGCGGTGCTGGTCGCTGGCGGCCTGCCAGATGTCCAGCTTGGACCAGTCGGCCGGGGCGGGCCGGGACGGCGTGAAGTAGCGGTACTCCATGGAGACCTGGTTGCCGTCCACGATCTGGGTCGGCTCGCGCCGGCTGGGGTTCGTGGAGACGTTGTAGCCGCCGGTGTAGAAGACCGTCGGCCGGTTCACGTCCTTGTGCAGCACGGTGATCCGCTGCTGGAACGTCCCCTTGGACGGGTGCCGGTGGTCCACCGGCTGGGTGTAGTTGAGGACGAAGAAGCGGTAGCCGGTGTACGGCTTCTCCTCGATCAGGCTCATGCCCGGTATGGACAGCAGCCGGTCCTTGATGTCGACGGCCTTCGGCTCGGCGGCGGTGGCCGCGCCCGCCGTGCTGACGGTGCCTATGAGCACCACGAGCGCCAGCAGCCATCTGAGCGCCTTGCGCATGCACCCTCCCTGTGAAACTGATGTCCGCCGGAAGCTATCGGAGCAACTCCCGCGGCACCAGAGTCAGCAGAGGATCCAGCCGGAGCTGACCGAGGACTTGGACACCTTGCCGGTCACCCACACGCAGCGCTTGCCGGCGTGCACGGTCACCGGGCCGGCGTGGTGGGCGAAACGGCCCGAGTCCACGACCGCGCGGCCGCCGCGGGCCCGCACGCCGACGGACATCTGCTGCTTCTTCCCGGTCTTCTTAGGGACGGTGACGGCGCAGACGTAGCCGCCGCGTTTGTGGACCAGCACGGAGCCGGTGGCGAAGTGCAGGGTGCGCACCTTGCGGCCGGCGCACCCGGTGGCGGCCTGCGCGTCCTGCGGCGCCGCCACGGCGAGCAGCGCGGCGGCGCTCAGCACGGCCGTGCCGAGCGCCAGCCGGCGGCGGGTTGCGGCACCGGCCCGGCCCATGCGGTCCCCCTCCACGAGGCGATCTGTGACGACGTACGGATGTACGGACGCAGGACGGGTGTCGCACGGTTGCGCGAGCGCGTCAGTGCACGGCGCCGACCGGCTCCTCGGGTTCGGACGCGCCGACGAAGGTCCGCCACAGCCGCGCGTACCGCCCGTCGAGGGCCAGCAGTTCGTCGTGCGTGCCGTCCTCGGCGACCCGGCCGCCGTCCATGACGACGACCCGGTCCGCGCGGGCCGCCGTGGTGAGCCGGTGGGCGACGACGAGCGTCGTACGGCGTCCCGCGACGCGGTCGGTGGCCTGGTTGACCTGGGCCTCGGTGGCCAGGTCCAGGGCCGCCGTCGCCTCGTCGAGGAGCAGCACGTCCGGGTCGACCAGCTCGGCGCGGGCCAGCGCGATCAGCTGCCGCTGCCCGGCGGAGAGGTTGCGGCCCCGCTCGGCGACCTCGTGCAGGTAGCCGCCGGTGAGCGTGGCGATCATCTCGTGCGCGCCGACCGCCCGGGCCGCCGCCTCCACCTCGGCGTCGGTGGCGTCGGGGCGGCCGTAGGCGATGGCGTCGCGCACGGTGCCGGGGAAGAGGTACGCCTCCTGCGGGACGACTCCGAGCCGGTGCCGGTAGGAGGTGAGGTCGAGGGTGCGCAGGTCCTGCCCGTCGACGGTGACCCGGCCGCCGGTCGGGTCGTAGAACCGGGCCACCAGCTTCACCAGGGTCGACTTGCCCGCGCCGGTCTCGCCGACGAAGGCGACGGTCTGCCCGGCGGGGATGCGCAGGTCGATGCCGGACAGGGCCTCCTCCTCGTCGGCACCCCCGTACTTGAAGTGCACGTCCTCGAACGCGATCTCGCCGCGCAGGGACGCCACGTCGAGCGGCTTCTCGGGGGCCTTCGTCGAGGTCGGCTCGCGCAGCAGTTCCTGGATGCGGCCCAGCGAGACGGCGGCCTGCTGGTAGCCGTCGAAGACCTGGGAGAGCTGCTGGACCGGTGCGAAGAACAGGTCGATGTAGAGCAGGTACGCCACCAGCGCGCCGGTCGTCAGCGTGGCGTCGTCGATCCGCCCGCCGCCCACGACCAGGACGGCCGCGGCGGCGGCCGACGACAGCAGCTGCACGAACGGGAAGTAGACCGAGATCAGCCACTGTCCGCGGATGCGGGCCTGCCGGTAGCTGTCGCTGCGCTCGGCGAACCGCCGCCCGCCGTCCCGCTCGCGCCGGAAGGCCTGCACGATCCTGAGGCCGGCCACCGACTCCTGGAGGTCGGCGTTGACCGTGGACACCCGCTCGCGGGCCAGTTCGTACGCCTTCACGCTGGCCCTGCGGAAGAAGTACGTGGCGATGATCAGCGGCGGCAGCGTCGCGAAGACGATCAGCGCGAGCTGCACGTCGATCACCAGCAGGGCGACCATGATGCCGAAGAAGGTGACGACCGAAACGAAGGCGGTGACGAGCCCGGTCTGCAGGAACGTCGACAGCGCGTCCACGTCCGTCGTCATCCGGGTCATGATCCGCCCGGTCAGCTCGCGCTCGTAGTAGTCGAGGCCGAGCCGCTGGAGCTGGGCGAAGATCTTCAGGCGCAGCGAGTACAGGATCCGCTCGCCGGTCCGGCCGGTCATGCGGATCTCGCCGGTCTGCGCCGCCCACTGGGCGAGTACGGCGAGCAGCCCGAGCAGCGAGGACGCCCAGACCGCGCCGAGCGCGACCCGGGTGACGCCGTCGTCGATGCCGTTGCGGATCAGCACCGGCAGCAGCAGGCCCATGCCCGCGTCCACGGCCACCAGGGCGAGGCTGATCAGCAGCGGGGTGCGGAAGCCGCGCAGCAGCCGCCGCAGGCCGTACGACGACTCGGAGCGGACCGCCTGCGCCTCGTCGATGTCCGGGGTGCCGTTCGCCGGGGGCAGCGCGTCGACCTGGGCGAGCAGCTCCGGGGTGGCCGGGGTGCCGGCGAGCGCGGTGTCCTTGGGCGCCCGGTCGCCGGTCCACAGCCGGGGCGTGACCCCGCGCTCGGCGTCGAACTCGGCGTCCAGCTCGTCCCGTACGGAGGTGTCCTCGGTCTGCTCGGCGGGGCGCGCGTGGCCCGGCGAGACGCCGCCCAGCTCGTCGGGGTCGGTGAGCAGGCGCCGGTAGAGGGCCGAGCGCTCCTGGAGTTCCTCGTGGGTGCCGAGGTCGGCGAGGCGGCCCCGGTCGAGGACGGCGATGCGGTCGGCGAGGCCCAGGGTGGAGCGGCGGTGCGCGATCAGGAGCGTGGTGCGGCCCCGCATCACCTGCTTCAGCGCCTCGTGGATCTCGTGCTCCACGCGGGCGTCCACGGCGGACGTGGCGTCGTCCAGGACCAGCAGCCGGGGGTCGGTGAGGATCGCCCGGGCGAGCGCGACGCGCTGGCGCTGGCCGCCGGAGAGGGTCAGCCCGTGCTCGCCGACGGTCGTGTCGTAGCCGTCGGGCAGCTCGGTGATGAAGCCGTGGGCCTGCGCGGCCCGCGCGGCGGCCTCGACCTCCTCGTCGGTGGCGTCGGGGCGGCCGTAGGCGATGTTGGCGCGGACGGTGTCGGAGAAGAGGAAGGAGTCCTCGGGCACCAGGCCGACGGCGGCCCGCAGCGAGTCGAGGGTCAGTTCGCGCACGTCGTGGCCGCCGACGAGGACGGCACCGCGGGTCACGTCGTAGAAGCGCGGCAGGAGCAGCGAGACGGTGGACTTGCCGGAGCCGGAGGAGCCGACGACGGCGAGGGTCTCCCCGGCCCGGATCTCGAAGGAGAGGCCGTCCAGGACCGGCCGCCGCTCCCCCTCGCCCGTGTCGTAGCCGAAGGCGACGTCGTCGAACTCGACGGTCGCGGGCGCGTCGGCCGGCAGGGTCTTCGTGCCGTCCGCGATGGCCGGCTCGGTGTCGATCAGCTCCAGGACGCGCTCGGTGCCGGCCCGGGCCTGCTGGCCGACGGTGAGCACCATGGCGAGCATCCGGACCGGGCCGACCAGCTGGGCGAGGTAGGTGGAGAAGGCGACGAAGGTGCCGAGGGTGATGTGCCCGCGCACGGCCAGCCAGCCGCCGAGGGCGAGCATGGCGACCTGGCCGAGCGCGGGGACGGCCTGGAGGGCCGGGGTGTAGGTGGCGTTCAGCTTGATGGTGCGCAGCCGCCCGGCGAAGAGCTTGCGCCCGACCTCCCTGAGCTTCCCGGTCTCCTGCTCCTCCTGCCCGAAGCCCTTCACCACGCGGACGCCGCTCACCGAGCCGTCCACCACCCCGGCGACGGCGGCGGCCTGCGCCTGCGCGTACCAGGTGGCGGGGTGCAGCCGGGTGCGGCTGCGGCGGGCGATGAACCACAGGGCGGGGGCGACGGCCAGTGCGACCAGGGTGAGCGGCAGGGACAGCCACGCCATGATCACCAGGGAGATCAGGAAGAGCAGGACGTTCCCGATGGTCATCGGGAGCATGAAGAGCAGGCCCTGGATCAGCTGGAGGTCGCTGGTCGCCCGGCCGACCACCTGCCCCGTGGACAGCTCGTCCTGCCGTCTGCCGTCGAGCCGGGTGATCGTCCCGTACATGTCGGTGCGCAGGTCGTGCTGGACGTCGAGGGCGAGCCGGCCGCCGTAGTAGCGGCGGATGTAGGTCAGGGCGTAGACGACGAGCGCGGCGCCGATGAGGAGACCGGCCCAGACGGCCATGTCCCGGGTCTTGGCGCCGATCACGTCGTCGATGATCACCTTGGTGATCAGGGGGACGAAGGCCATGACGGCCATGCCGCCCAGCGAGGCCCCGAGGGCGAGGACGACGTCCTTGGGATATCGCCAGGCGTACCCCGCCAGTCGTCGTACCCAGCCCCGTTGCGCGTCCACGCCGTGCCCTCCGGTCGGTCGTCCTGCTCACCTGATGTACCGGAAGGCACCAACGCGTGCGAGCGGGGATTTCATCCCGCCGCAACAATCGGCCGGGTGATCAGACGCGTACCCGGAGCCTGAGGAAGCGGGTGGTCTGTGCGTCGCTCTGGTTGTCGTCGCTGACGACCAGGACCTCCAGGCGGCCACCGGCTCGGCCGGTCACGGCCATGCCCTCGAAGTTGTCGAGGAGCGGGTTGGGCTGCGGCTGCTTGGCGGTGGCGCCGAGGGAGGGGCAGTCGGCGAGGTCGGCGAGGAGCCTCTTGTGCAGCGCGGTGCCGCGGCCGGGCCGGTCGGCCAGCTGGAGGCGGACGGTGTTGCCGACGCCGGCGGTGAAGCCGCGCTCCAGGACGAGGAGGCGCCCGTCGGGAGTCGCGGTGACCTCGGAGACGCCGAGGCCGGGGTCGGTCCGGTAGGTGTACTGGGCGCCCGGCCGGAAGTCCCCGTGCCGCGTCCGCTGCCAGGTCTGGAAGCGGACCAGGTCGGCGGGGTCGCCGTCGAGCGGGTACTCCATGGAGGCGAGCAGGGTCCGCCCGCCGGGCAGCAGCGTCAGCCCCTCGAAGCTGCCGTTGGCCCGGCCGCGGCCCTCGGGAGCGGTACGCAGCTCGTCCGGCACGGGCAGGCGGCCGAGCAGCTCGCCGGTGCGGGAGTAGCGGCGGACGGACGGCTCGGTCTCGGAGGAGACGAGGTAGCTGCCGTCCCGGTCCGCGACCAGGCCCTCGGAGTCGAGCGCGGCGCCCTTCTCGTCGGCGAGCGCGACCACGCCCCGCGGCTTCAGGGTGCGCGCGTCCAGCCGGAAGAGGGACGAACGGTCGGAGAGGGCGGCCAGGGAGCCGCGCCGGTCGGGCGCGAGGGCGGAGAGGTTGCCGACGTAGGTGCCGCCGTACGTCGTCTTGTCGAGGGCGTCGGAGAAGCCGGTGAGGGAGACGGACGGCGCGCAGGCGTTCGCCGTGGGCCGCCCCTGCGCGGCGCCGGCCGGTGCGGCGGCGGTCAGACAGCCGGCCGCGGCGAGGCCCGCGGTGAGGGTGGCGAGGGCGGTACGGAGGGTTCTCGGTCGCATGCGCGTCACCCTAGGGCGGCGGGATGGACGGGAGTTGGCCGCTTTGCGAAAGCTGGGACGCCGAAAGGCGGGATGCACAGCTCTTCCCAAGGTGGACCACAGCCCGTGCCCATCGGCCGCGGACACGGTGGCGTGGTGACATCCGCCACCGCCGCACCGCACGCGGCCACCGAGCAGCCCGTACCGTCCCCGACAGCCGCCGCGCCCCGCTGGTCGCGGCCCGCACTGGCGGCGATCCTCGTCCTGGCGGCCGGGCTGTACTGCTGGAACCTGTCCGAATCCGGCCTGAACAGCTTCTACAGCGCCGCCGTGCTCAGCGGCACCGAGAGCTGGAAGGCGTGGTTCTTCGGCTCGCTGGACGCGGGGAACTTCCTGACCGTCGACAAGCCGCCCCTCGCCCTCATGGTCATGGGCCTGTCCTGCCGCCTGTTCGGATACGGGACCTGGCAGATGATGCTGCCGCTGATCGCCGCCGCGCTGGCGACGATCTGGATCCTGCACGCGTCCGTGCGCCGGGTGTGGGGCCACGGTGCGGCGGCGGTCGCCGCGCTGGTGCTGGCACTGACCCCGATCACGGTCGCCATCAACCGGGACAACAACCCCGACACGCTGCTGGTGTTCCTGATGGTGGCCGGGGCGGCGCTCGGACTGCGGGCCGTCCGCGACGGGCGGCTGCTGCCCCTGCTCGGCTCGGCGGTCTGCTTCGGGCTGGCCTTCAACACCAAGATGCTCCAGGGGTACATCGCGCTGCCCGCCGTCTTCCTGGTGTACGTCTGCGCGACGGACCTCGGCTGGACGAAACGGATCAGGAACCTGGCGCTCGCCGCGCTCGCCCTGGCCGTCTCCAGCTTCTGGTGGGCGGCGGCGGTGTCCCTGGTGCCGGCCTCCGACCGGCCCTACATCGGCGGTTCGACGGACGGCACCGCGTGGGACCTGATCACGGGCTACAACGGGCTCGGCCGGATCTTCGGCGGCGAGGGCAACATGGGCGGGGGCGGTGGTGGCGGCGGAGGCGGCTTCTCGGGCGCCGCGGGCATCGGCCGGATGTTCAACGACGTCCTCGGCGGCCAAATCTCCTGGCTGCTCCCCTTCGCGGGCATCGCGCTCGTCGGCGGCCTGGTGCTGTGCGCCCGGGCGCCCCGCACCGACCTCACCCGCGCCGCGCTGGTCCTGTGGGGCGGCTGGACGGTGCTGCACTACCTGACCTTCGCCCTGGCCGAGGGCACCATGCACCCGTACTACACGACCGCGCTCGCACCCGGCATCGCGGCGCTGTGCGGGGGCGGCGGCGTCATGCTGCTGCGCGCGTTCCGGGCCGACCGGCGGTGGGTGTGGGTGCTGCCGCTCGCCCTCGGCGTCACGGGCGGGTGGGCGGTGGTGCTGCTGCGCCGCGCCTCCGGCTGGAACACCTGGCTGTGGCCGGCGGTCGCGGTGGTCATGGCGCTGGCGGTCGCGGGACTGCTGGTCTTCCGCTCCGGGCGCCGGATGCGGCTGCTGGCGGTGTCCGTGGCGGCGGCCGTCGTCGCCGCGGTCGCGGGTCCGGCAGCGTACGCGTGGTCGGTCCCGTCCGGCTCGGGCGGCGGCATGGGCGGTACCAACCCGACGGCCGGCCCCTCTACGGGCGGCGGCATGGGCGGCCCGGGCGGCGGCGGCCGGGGCGGGTTCCCGGGCGGGGGCGGCGGGGAAGGCCCGGGCGGCGGGCAGCCGCAGGGCGGCCAGGACGGCGCCGGCGCCTTCCCGGGCGGCGGTGAGCTGCCGGGCGGCGGTGAGGCGGGCGGCACCCCGCCGAACGGCACCCCGCCGCAGGACGGCACGGAGAGCGGAGCGGAGGCCGGTGCCGGTGCCGGTGCCGGTGAACGGCCGGGCGGCGCCGGTGGCTTCGGCGGCGGTCCGGGCGGCGGCGGCATGGGCGGCGCGAGCAGCGAGCTGATCGCGTACCTGAAGAAGCACCAGGACGGCGCAACGTGGCTGCTGGCGGTGTCGAGTTCGCAGAGCGCCGCGCAACTCGTCCTCAGCAGCGGTGAACCGGTCATCTCCATGTGGGGCTGGTCCGGCAGCGACAACGCGATGACCCTGGCCCGGCTCAAGGAGCTGGTGGGGAAGGGCGAGCTGCACTACGTCCAGGTGGGCGGCACGGGCATGGGCGGCGGCCCGGGCGGCGGCTCGGGCGTCGCCTCCGAGGTGACCCGGTGGGTCCAGGAGCACGGCACGGCCGTCGAGGCGAGTGCGTACGGGGGCTCTTCGGACAGCGACACGGACAGCGACGCGGACAGCGCTTCGTCCGTCTACCGGCTGGACCCCGCGGACGTGGAGTGACCCCCGGTACGGGTTCCGTCACGCAATCGCCACGCTCCGTACACCCCACCTCCAACATGTCCATGTCACTCTCGGTCTACCGCTCCATTCCACACGCGTAGATCGGACACCCCACATGCTCGCGATACGCACCCGGCGCCGGAAGGCGGTCGTCCTCGCCACGGCCGCCGTCCTGGCCGGACTCGCCGCACCCTCCCTGACGGCGAGTCCGGCCACGGCGACCACGACGGCGACGACGGCGAACTCGGACTACGACGACACGTACTACAAGGCCGCGATCGGCAAGACCGGCGCGAGCCTCAAGGCGTCCCTCCACACGATCATCAGCGACCAGACGAAGCTCTCGTACTCGGCGGTCTGGGACGCGCTCAAAGCCACCGACGAGGACCCGGACAACAGCGGCAACGTGATCCTGCTCTACTCGGGCGTCTCCCGCAGCAAGTCGCTCAACGGCGGTGACACCGGCGACTGGAACCGCGAGCACGTGTGGGCCAAGTCCCACGGCGACTTCGGCACCGCCACCGGCCCCGGCACCGACCTGCACCACCTGCGCCCCTCGGACGTGCGGGTCAACAGCGTGCGGGGCAACAAGGACTTCGACAACGGCGGCAGCGCGGTCAGCGAGGGCGGCGGCAGCCTCACCGACTCCGACTCCTTCGAGCCCCGCGACGCGGTCAAGGGCGATGTGGCCCGCATGATCTTCTACATGGCGGTCCGCTACGAGGGCGGCGACGGCTTCGCCGACCTGGAGGTCAACGGCCAGGTCGGCAACGGCAGCAACCCGTACATCGGCAAGCTCTCGGTGCTGAAGGCGTGGAACGACGAGGACCCGCCGGACGCCTTCGAGGAGCGCCGCAACCAGGTCGTCTACGACGACTACCAGCACAACCGCAACCCGTTCATCGACCACCCGGAGTGGGTGGAGTCGATCTGGTAGGCGCCGCCCCGCCCGGTCAGCCCAGGTGGGTCGGCGCGAACATGCGCAGGACGGCCGGGAGGACGACCACCGAGGGCCCCGGTGCGGCCAGGGCCTCGGCGAGGTCGGCCGCCAGCGTCCGCGGCGACGTCCGTACCCCCGGCACCCCGAACGACTCGGCCAGGGCGACGAAGTCGGGTCCCGGCAGGTCCGTCCCGGTGGGCTGTCCGAAGGCGTCGGTCATGTACTCGCGCAGGATGCCGTAGCCGCCGTCGTCGACGATCAGCCAGGTGACGTTCAGGTCGTACTGGCGGGCGGTGGCCAGTTCGGCGACGGAGTACAGGGCGCCGCCGTCGCCGGAGACGGCCAGCACCGGGTGGGTGGGGTCGGCGGCCGCGGCGCCCAGGGCCGCCGGGAAGGCGTAGCCGAGGCCGCCGGCGCCCTGGGCGGAGTGCATGGTGTTCGGGGCCTTCGCGTCGAAGGCGGCCCAGGCCCAGTAGGCCAGGATGGTCATGTCCCAGAAGGAGGGGGCGCGGGACGGGAGGGCCTGGCGGACGGCGGCCAGGACGTCCTGCTCCAGGGTGAGCTCCTGGGCCGTGATGCGTGCGCGGACCTTGTCCAGGACCTCACGTACGCGTTCCGCGGCGGCCGGGTCCGTACGCCGCTCCCCCACCGTCTCGAGCAGCGCCTGGAGGGCGAGGCGGGCGTCGGCGTGGATGCCGAGAGCCGGGTGGTTGGACTCCAGCTTGCCGAGGTCGGCCTCGATCTGGATCACCCGGCCGCGCGGGGTGAACGTGTGGTAGTTCGAGGAGAGTTCGCCGAGGCCCGAGCCGATCACGAGGAGGACGTCGGCGTCCTCCAGGAAGTCCGTCGTGTGGCGGTCCTCCACCCAGGACTGGAGGGAGAGCGGGTGCGTCCAGGGGAAGGCGCCCTTGCCGCCGTAGGTGGTGACGACGGGGGCCTGGATCAGCTCCGCCAGCTGCCGCAGCTTCCTGGCGGCGTCCGCGCGGACCACTCCCCCGCCCGCGATGATCGCCGGGCGCTCGGCGCGGGTGAGCAGGTCGGCCGCCACCGCCGTCAGTTCGGGGCGCGGCGGCAGTTCCTCGGGGAAGGTGTCGCCGCCGGTCACGACCGGGATCGAGGTCTCGGCCAGGAGGACGTCCTGCGGGATCTCCACCCACACCGGGCCGTGCGGGACGGTCAGCGCCGACGTCCAGGCCTCCGCGATCGCGGACGGGATCTGGGACTGGGTGCGGACCGTGTGCACGGACTTCACCACGCCGCGGAAGGAGGCGGCCTGGTCGGGCAGTTCGTGCAGGTGGCCGTGGCGGCCGCCGCCGAGGCCCGCCGTGGGGACCTGGCTGCAGACGGCCAGGACGGGCGCGGAGGCGGCCCGCGCCTCCTGGAGCGCGGCGAGGGCGGTGAGGGCCCCCGGGCCGGTGGACAGCAGCAGCGGGGCGGCCTCGCCGGTGATCCGGCCGTAGGCGTCCGCGGCGAACCCGGCGTTGTTCTCCACCCGCAGGCCGATGTAGCGCAGGTCGGAGCGGCGCAGGGCGTCGAACACGCCGAGGGCGTGCTGGCCGGGCAGGCCGAAGACGGTGGTCGCGCCGAGCCCGGCCAGGGACTCCACGACCAGGTCGCCGCCGGTGCGCCCGGGGGGAGGGTTCAGCGCGGCCTCCGTCTGGGCGGCGGTGGGACGGAGCACCAGGTCGTGGTCGTGGGTCACTGCGAACGGGCCTCGGCGATCTGGCGGGACATGATGGTGGTCAGTTCGTACGCGGTGTGCGACGCGGCCACCGAGGTGATCTCCGCGTGGTCGTAGGCCGGGGCGACCTCGACGACGTCGGCCGACACCAGGTTGCAGGAGGCCAGGCCGCGCAGGATCTCCAGCAGCTCGCGGGAGGTCATCCCGCCGGCCTCGGGGGTGCCGGTGCCCGGGGCGTGGGCGGGGTCGAGGCAGTCGATGTCGATGGAGATGTACAGCGGGCGGTCCCCGATGCGCTGGCGCAGCTGGTCGGCGACCTCGTCGGCGCCGCGGCGGTAGACGTCCGCCGACGTGACGATGCCGAAGCCCATCTTCTCGTCGTCGGTGAGGTCCTTCTTGCCGTACAGGGGGCCCCGGGTGCCGACGTGGGAGAGCGCGGAGGTGTCCAGCACGCCCTCCTCCACCGCGCGCCGGAAGGGCGTGCCGTGGGTGTACTCGGCGCCGAAGTAGGTGTCCCAGGTGTCCAGGTGGGCGTCGAAGTGCAACAGCGCGACGGGGCCGTGCTTCTTGGCGACCGAGCGCAGCAGCGGCAGGGCGATGGTGTGGTCGCCGCCCAGGGTCATCAGGCGGGCGCCGGTGCCGAGGAGGTCGTCGGCGGCGGCCTCGATCGTCTCGACGGCCTCGTGGATGTTGAACGGGTTCACGGCGATGTCCCCGCCGTCCGCGACCTGGGCGAGGGCGAAGGGGGCGGCGTCCTGGGCCGGGTTGTAGGGGCGCAGCAGGCGGGAGGCCTCACGGATGGCGTTGCCGCCGAAGCGGGCGCCGGGCCGGTAGGAGACGCCCGAGTCGAACGGCACACCCACGACGGCGACGTCGGCGGCGCCGACCTCGTCCAGGCGCGGGAGCCGGGCGAAGGTCGCGGGCCCGGCGTAGCGCGGGATCCGGGAGGAGTCGACGGGACCGCGGGGCGTCTCGTTGCTGCTCATGCACTGCCTTCCTTCTTACGCTTCGTCGCGTATGTACTGCTGCTGTCCGACTGTACTGGTGAGCGAGCCAGCCGGTCGTCGCAGACTAGATGGCCCAATTGCGGCGGCGACATGTACATTCCGTCCATACCGGCGCCGGGGACTGGAGGAATCGGCTATCCCGCCGGGACCGGCTGCTGCCCGGGCCGGGGCTGCCTCACAATGGAGCCATGCCGATACCCGGGACACCCAGCCGCGCCGAACTCGCCGAGCACCTCGTCAGGACGCGTATCGCGGGCGACGTCGCCACTCCGCGCGAGAACAACCTCTCCCACTACCGGAAACTGGCCAACGGCGACCGGGGCTTCTGGCTCGGTCTGGAGCTGGGCGACCGGTGGACCGACGAGCAGGACGTACTCGCGGTGATGGCGGAGCGGGTCGGCGTCAACGACGACCCCGAGCACCGGTACGGCCAGGACACCATCGACCCCGAGCTGACCATTTCCGCGCTGGAGCGGATGGCGGGGCGGCTGCGCAAGGCGGCCGACGGCGGGCAGCGGGTGCTGTTCGCCACCGGTCACCCCGGCGGGCTGCTCGACGTGCACCGCGCCACGGCCGCCGCGCTGCGGACCGCGCGCTGCGAGATCGTGGTGATCCCGGAGGGGCTGACCACGGAGGAGGGGTACGTCCAGCAGTTCGCGGACGTCTCGGTGCTGGAGCACGGCGCCTCGCTGTGGCACACCCACTCGGGCGAGCCGATGAAGGCGATCCTGACCGGTCTGGAGCGCGAGGGCCGCCCGCTGCCCGACCTGGTGGTCGCCGACCACGGCTGGGCCGGTTACGCCGCCCAGCACGGCGTGGACGCGGTCGGCTACGCGGACTGCAACGACCCGGCCCTCTTCCTCGCCGAGTCCGAGGGCACCCTCCAGGTGGCGGTGCCGCTGGACGACCACGTGGTCAGCCCGCGCTACTACGACCCGATGACGGCGTACCTGCTGTCGGAGGCCGGGCTGGAGTAGCCGCCGCTTCCCGCTGAACCCTAGGGCCAGGGGTTGAGCCCTTCCGAGCGGCGCTGCGCGAAGCCCGGTGTCGGGTCCAGGTAGACCCGGCGCACGATCGGGAACTCCTCGCGCAGCCGCTGCTCGGCCCGCTCGCAGGCCCACTCGATCTGCGCCGCCGTCGACACGTCCCGGAAGTCGACCTTCGCGGCGACCAGCGCCTCGCTCGGCCCCTGCACGAGGGTGGTCAGCTCCAGTACGGCCTCGATGTGCTCGTCGGCGACCAGCTCCGCCCGGATCCGGTCCCGGACGGTGCGCGGGAGCGGGCGGCCGACCAGGAACTCGGCGTTGGAGCGGCCCAGCACCCAGGCGACGTACAGCAGCAGGGCGCCGATGCACAGCGAGGCGGCGGCGTCCCAGACGCCGGAGCCGGTGAGCTGTCCGCCGAGCAGCCCGCCCGCGGCCAGCAGCAGGCCGGCCAGGGCGGCGGAGTCCTCCATGACGACGGCCTTGACGGCGGTGTCGGGGGTGCGGCGCAGATAGCGGCCGAAGGACACCCGGTGGTGGGCGGCCTCGCCGCGGACCTGTCTGAGGCCGGTGCGCAGCGAGTAGCCCTCCAGGACGAAGGCGACGGCCAGGACGATGTACGAGACCAGCGGGTCGCCGAGGTCCTCGCCGTGGGTGAGGGTGTGGATGCCGTCGTAGAGGGAGAAGACGGCGCCGCCGACGAAGGTGGCGACGGCGGCGAGCAGCGCCCAGACGTACCGCTCGGGGCCGTGGCCGAGGGGGTGGTCCTCGTCTGCGGGGCGGACGCTGCGTTTGAGCGAGGTCAGCAGCAGCACCTCGGTGACGGTGTCGGCGACCGAGTGCGCGGCCTCGGACAGCATGGCGCTGGAGCCGCTGATCACACCGGCCACCGCCTTGGCGACGGCGATGCCCAGATTGGCGAAGGCGGCGACGAGCACCGTGAAGGTGCTGTCGCCGCCGCCGTTCTTCGCGTCCGCTGTGTCCGCCATGCCCCTCAGTGTTCCCGAGGCACGCGGACCACGCCTTCCTGGACGACCGATACGGCGAGCCGCCCGTCCTGGGTGTGGATGCGGGCCTGGCCCAGGCCCCGGCCGCCGGACGCGGACGGCGACTGCTGGTCGTACAGCAGCCATTCGTCGGCGCGGAAGGGCCGGTGGAACCACATGGCGTGGTCCAGCGAGGCGCCGACGACGTCCCCGACGGCCCAGCCGCCGCGCCCGTGGGCGAGGAGCACCGAGTCGAGGAGGGTCATGTCGGAGACGTAGGTGGCGAGGACGACGTGCAGCAGGGGGTCGTCGGCGAGTTTGCCGTTGGTGCGGAACCACACCTGGGAGTGCGGCTCGCGCGGGCTGCCGAAGTCGCCGAAGGGCGGATCGTCGACGTAGCGCAGGTCGACCGCGGCCCGCGCCTCCAGGAACCGTTCCACCGTCTCGGCGGGCAGGTGCGGGTAGCTCCGCAGCCGCTCCTCGCCGGTGGGGAGGGTCGCCGGGTCCGGTGCGGGCGGCATCGGGGCCTGGTGGTCCAGGCCCTCCTCGTACGTCTGGAAGGACGCCGACAGGGTGAAGATCGGCTTGCCGTGCTGGACGGCGACGACGCGGCGGGTGGTGAAGGAGCGGCCGTCGCGCAGCCGGTCGACGTTGTAGACGATGGGGGCGCCCGGGTCGCCGGGGCGCAGGAAGTAGGCGTGCAGGGAGTGCGCGTGCCGGTCCTCGGGGACCGTACGGCCGGCGGCGACCATGGCCTGGGCCGCCACCTGCCCGCCGAAGACCCGGGGGACGACGGCGGACCGGGAGCGGCCGCGGTAGATGTCCTCCTCGATCCGCTCCAGGTCGAGCAGATCGAGGAGGGACTGGAGTGCTTCGCTCATGACCTGTGGTCTACAGGCCCATGTTCTTCGCGATGATCGACTTCATGATCTCGCTGGTGCCGCCGTAGATGCGGTTGACCCGGTTGTCCGCGTACAGGCGGGCGATCGGGTACTCGTTCATGTAGCCGTAGCCGCCGTGCAGCTGGAGGCAGCGGTCGATGACGCGGTGCGCGACCTCGGTGCAGAACAGCTTGGCGGAGGCGGCCTCGGCGGGGGTCAGCTCGCCGGCGTCCAGGGCCTCGGTGGCGCGGTCGGCGACGGCCTCGGCGGCGTCCACCTCGGCCTGGCAGGCGGCCAGCTCGAACTTGGTGTTCTGGAAGTGCGCGACCGGCTTGCCGAAGACGGTGCGCTCCTGCACGTACTGCTTGGCGAAGCGCACGGCGGCCTTGGCCTGGGCGTAGGCGCCGAAGGCGATGCCCCAGCGCTCGGAGGCCAGGTTGTGGCCGAGGTAGGAGAAGCCCTTGTTCTCCTCGCCGAGCAGGTCCTCGACGGGGACCTTGACGTCGACGAAGGCCAGCTCGGCGGTGTCGGAGGTGCGCAGGCCCAGCTTGTCCAGCTTGCGGCCGACCGAGTAGCCCTCGGACTTGGTGTCCACGGCGAACAGGGAGATGCCGTGGCGGCGGTCCTCGGCGGTGGGCGCGGCGGTGCGGGCGCAGACGATGACGCGGTCGGCGTGCACGCCGCCGGTGATGAAGGTCTTGGCGCCGTTGAGGACGTAGTGGGTGCCGTCCTCGGAGAGCTTGGCGGTGGACTTCATGCCGGCGAGGTCGGAGCCGGTGCCGGGCTCCGTCATCGCGATGGCCCACATCTCCTCGCCGGTGACGAACTTCGGCAGGTAGCGCTTCTTCTGCTCGTCGGTGGCCAGCATGTTGATGTAGGGCAGGGCGAGCAGCACGTGCACGCCGGAGCCGCCGAACTGGACGCCCGCGCGGGCCGTCTCCTCGTAGAGCACGGCCTCGAACTTGTGGCTGTCCATGCCGGCGCCGCCGAACTCCTCGGGCACGTTGATGCCGAAGATGCCCAGCTCGCCGAGCTTGTAGTAGAACTCGCGCGGTGCCTGGCCCGCGGCGAACCAGTCGTCGTAGACGGGGACGACCTCGGCCTCGATGAAGGCGCGCAGGGTCTCCCGGAACGCCTCGTGGTCCTCGTTGAACACCGTACGGCGCACCGCGCCACCTCCAGGGTACGAATATCTAAGCGCTTGCTCAGAGTCAACCGTACCGGCGGGTAGGGACAGGCGTCCAGACCGGGACGCGGGTAACCCTCGTCACTCCCCCGGGCAGGGAAGCAGCTCCCCGCGCCTGAAGCGCCCCCTACGCCTCCCCCACCGCCGCGAACGCCCCCCGCGCCATCCGGTGCAGCAGTTCCGCCGTCACCGCGCGTCCCGGGCGGCCCAGGTGCGGGGTGGAGTTCAGCAGGCCGAAGACCGAGTGGACCGCGGAGCGGGCGGCGGGCTCGGCGAGCGCCGGGTAGACCTCCCGGAGCACCCCGACCCACAGCTCGACGTACTGCCGCTGCAGCTGCCGCACCATCTTGCGGTCGGCGTCCCGCAGGCGGTCCAGCTCGCGGTCGTGCAGGGTGATGAGCGGGCGGTCGTCGAGCGCGAAGTCGATGTGCCCCTCGATGAGCGAGTCGAGGACCGCCTCGGCGCCGGCCGCACCGGCACCCGCCCCGGAACCGGCCGCCCCGTCCGCCTCCGCCAGCCGCCGCTTCGCCCCGGTCAGCAGCGAGTCGCTGATCCCGACCAGCAGCTCGGCGAGCATCGCGTCCTTGCCGGGGAAGTGCCGGTACAGGCCGGGGCCGCTGATACCGACCGCGGCGCCTATCTCGTCGACGCCGACCCCGTGGAAGCCGCGCTCGGCGAAGAGCCGGGCGGCCTCCTTGAGGATCTGCTCGCGGCGGGTGGGGGCGTCGGTTCTGGTGGCCATGAAGTCGATTCTAGACAGGGAGGTTAGCGGTCGTTAACCTGAAGGACATGCGTTAACGCTCATTAACTGGTCGATCACTGGGTGAGGGGACCGCAGGATGCACGAGGCACCGGAGCTGACGACGGCGGCAGACCCCGCCTCGGAGGCCTTTCGGGCCAACGAGGAGGCGCACGCCGCCCTCGTTCAGGAACTGCGCGCCAAGCTGGCGGCGGCCCGGCTGGGCGGCGGCGAGCGGGCGCGGGCCCGGCACACCGCGCGCGGCAAGCTGCTGCCGCGCGACCGCGTGGACACGCTGCTCGATCCGGGCTCGCCGTTCCTGGAGCTGGCGCCGCTCGCGGCCGACGGGCTCTACGACGGCGCCGCCCCCGCGGCCGGCGTCATCGCCGGGATCGGCCGGGTCAGCGGCCGGGAGTGCGTGATCGTCGCCAACGACGCCACCGTCAAGGGCGGCACGTACTACCCGATGACCGTGAAGAAGCACCTGCGGGCCCAGGAGGTGGCGCTGGAGAACCGGCTGCCGTGCCTGTACCTGGTGGACTCGGGGGGCGCCTTCCTGCCGATGCAGGACGAGGTCTTCCCCGACCGCGAGCACTTCGGGCGGATCTTCTACAACCAGGCCCGGATGTCCGGCGCGGGCATCCCGCAGATCGCCGCCGTCCTCGGCTCCTGCACGGCGGGCGGCGCGTACGTCCCGGCGATGAGCGACGAGGCCGTGATCGTCCGGGGCCAGGGCACGATCTTCCTGGGCGGCCCGCCGCTGGTGAAGGCGGCCACCGGCGAGGTGGTCACGGCGGAGGAGCTGGGCGGCGGCGAGGTCCACTCCCGGGTGTCCGGCGTGACCGACCACCTCGCGGAGGACGACCCGCACGCCCTGCGCATCGTCCGGCAGATCGTCTCCACCCTTCCCGGGCGCGGCGCGCTCCCCTGGGGCGTGGAGGCGGCCGTCGAGCCGAAGGTGGACCCGCAGGGGCTGTACGGCGCGGTGCCGGTCGACTCCCGCACCCCCTACGACGTGCGCGAGGTCATCGCGCGCGTGGTGGACGGCTCCCGCTTCGCCGAGTTCAAGTCCGAGTACGGCCAGACCCTGGTCACCGGCTTCGCCCGGATCCACGGCCACCCGGTCGGGATCGTCGCCAACAACGGCATCCTGTTCTCCGAGTCGGCCCAGAAGGGCGCCCACTTCATCGAGCTGTGCGACCAGCGCGGCATCCCGCTGGTGTTCCTGCAGAACATCTCCGGGTTCATGGTGGGCCGGGACTACGAGGCCGGTGGCATCGCCAAGCACGGCGCCAAGATGGTGACGGCGGTGGCCTGCACCCGGGTGCCGAAGCTGACGGTGGTCGTCGGCGGTTCGTACGGCGCGGGGAACTACTCGATGTGCGGGCGGGCGTATTCGCCGCGCTTCCTGTGGATGTGGCCCAACGCCAAGATCTCCGTGATGGGCGGCGAGCAGGCCGCCTCCGTGCTGGCCACGGTCAAGCGGGACCAGCTGGAGGCGCGCGGGGAGGAGTGGCCGGCCGAGGAGGAGGAGTCCTTCAAGGCGCCGGTCCGCGCCCAGTACGAGCGGCAGGGCAACGCCTACTACGCGACCGCCCGCCTGTGGGACGACGGCGTCATCGAGCCCGCCGACACCCGGCAGGTGCTGGGCCTGGCCCTGACCGCGTGTGCCAACGCGCCGCTGGGCGAGCCCCGGTTCGGCGTCTTCCGGATGTGAGGAGGGGACCCATGGAGAACACGAACGGAACACCACGCATGTTCGACACCGTGCTCGTCGCCAACCGCGGCGAGATCGCCGTCCGCGTCATCCGGACGCTGCGCGCGATGGGCGTGCGCTCGGTGGCGGTCTTCTCCGACGCCGACGCGGACGCGCGGCACGTGCGGGAGGCCGACGAGGCGGTACGGATCGGCCCGGCACCGGCGACGGAGAGCTACCTGTCCGTCGAGCGGCTGCTGGAGGCCGCCGCCCGCACCGGCGCGCAGGCCGTCCACCCGGGGTACGGCTTCCTCGCCGAGAACGCGGGTTTCGCGCGGGCCTGCGAGGAGGCGGGGCTGGTCTTCGTCGGGCCGTCCGCCGACGCGATCGCCCTGATGGGCGACAAGATCCGGGCCAAGGAGACGGTGCGGGCGGCCGGGGTCCCGGTCGTCCCCGGCTCCAGCGGCAGCGGGCTGACCGACGAGCAGCTCGCCGACGCCGCCCGCGAGATCGGCACCCCGGTGCTGCTCAAGCCCTCGGCGGGCGGCGGCGGCAAGGGCATGCGGCTGGTGCGGGACGAGGCCGTGCTGGCCGACGAGATCGCCGCCGCGCGCCGTGAGGCCCGCGCCTCCTTCGGCGACGACACGCTGCTGGTGGAGCGGTGGATCGACCGTCCCCGGCACATCGAGATCCAGGTGCTGGCCGACGGCCACGGGAACGTGGTGCACCTGGGCGAGCGCGAGTGCTCGCTCCAGCGCCGGCACCAGAAGGTGATCGAGGAGGCGCCGAGCGTCCTGCTCGACGAGGCGACCCGGGCGGCGATGGGCGAGGCGGCCGTGCAGGCGGCCCGCTCCTGCGGCTACCGGGGCGCGGGCACGGTGGAGTTCATCGTGCCCGGGAGCGACCCCTCCCAGTACTACTTCATGGAGATGAACACCCGGCTCCAGGTCGAGCACCCGGTGACCGAGCTGGTGACCGGCCTGGACCTGGTGGAGTGGCAGCTGCGGGTGGCGGCCGGTGAGCCGCTCGGGTTCGCTCAGGAGGACGTACGGCTGACCGGGCACGCGATCGAGGCCCGGCTGTGCGCGGAGGACCCCGCGCGCGGCTTCCTCCCGTCCGGCGGCACGGTGCTGCGGCTGCGTGAACCCGAGGGCGACGGTGTGCGCACCGACTCGGGGCTCAGCGAGGGCACCGAGGTGGGCAGCCTGTACGACCCGATGCTGTCCAAGGTGATCGCGTACGGCCCCGACCGGGAGACCGCGCTGCGCAGGCTCCGGGCGGCGCTGGCCGGGACGGTCACCCTGGGCGTGCAGACCAACGCCGGGTTCCTGCGGCGGCTCCTCGCGCACCCGGCGGTGGTGGCGGGCGAGCTGGACACGGGGCTGGTGGAGCGGGAGGTCGACGGCCTGGTCGCCACGGACGTACCGGAGGAGGTCTACGAGGCGGCGGCGGCCGTACGGCTGGAGGCGCTGCGTCCGCGCGGCGACGGCTGGACGGACCCGTTCTCGGTGCCCAGCGGCTGGCGCACCGGGGGCGAGCCCAAACCGGTCGCCTTCCCGCTGCGTGCGCCGGGACTCGAACCCGTCACGCGCACCCCGCGCGGCACCCATACCGTCACCGACGACCGCGTCTGCGTCACCCTGGACGGCGTCCGGCACACCTTCCACCGCGCCGCCGACTGGCTCGGCCGCGACGGCGACGCCTGGCAGGTGCGCGACCACGACCCGGTCGCCGCCTCCCTCGACCGGGCCGCCCACGCGGGCGCCGACTCGCTGACCGCGCCGATGCCGGGCACGGTGACGGTGGTGAAGGTCGCCGTCGGCGACGCGGTGAGCGCGGGCCAGAGCCTGCTGGTGGTGGAGGCGATGAAGATGGAGCACGTCGTCTCCGCCCCGCACGCGGGCACCGTCGCCGAGCTGGACGTGGCGCCGGGCACCACGGTCGCCATGGACCAGGTGCTCGCGGTCATCACGCCCGCCGACGACGCGACGGACGCGAAGGAGGAGACGGCATGAACGCCCCGGAACTGGGCCTCCCGATGCCCGTACCGGCCGAGGGCCTGCCCGCCGGCGTCCGCATCCACGAGGTCGGCGCGCGCGACGGGCTGCAGAACGAGAAGGCGACCGTTCCCACGGCCGTCAAGGCTGAGTTCATCCGCCGGCTGGCCGGCACGGGTCTGGCCACCGTCGAGGCCACGAGCTTCGTCCACCCCAAGTGGGTCCCCCAACTGGCGGACGCCGAGGAGCTGTACCCGCAGATCTCCGGCCTGCCGGTGTCGCTGCCGGTGCTGGTGCCGAACGAACGCGGCCTGGACCGGGCCCTGGCGCTCGGCGCGCGCCGCGTCGCGGTCTTCGCCAGCGCCACGGAGTCCTTCGCCAAGGCCAACCTCAACCGCACGGTGGACGAGTCGCTGGCCATGTTCGAGCCGGTGGTGTCCCGGGCGAAGGCGAGCGACGTCCATGTCCGCGGCTACCTCTCCATGTGCTTCGGCGACCCCTGGGAGGGCCCGGTCCCGGTCGCCCAGGTGGTGCGGGTCTGCCGGGCCCTGCTGGACCTGGGCTGCGACGAGCTGAGCCTGGGCGACACCATCGGGGTGGCGACCCCGGGCCAGGTGACGGCGCTGCTCGCCGCGCTGGCCGAGGCGGGCGTGCCGGTGTCCGCGCTGGGCGTGCACTTCCACGACACCTACGGCCAGGCCCTGGCCAACACGCTGGCCGCGCTCCAGCGGGGCGTCACCACGGTCGACGCCTCCGCCGGCGGTCTCGGCGGCTGCCCCTTCGCCAAGTCCGCCACCGGCAATCTCGCCACCGAAGACCTCGTGTGGATGCTGCGGGGCCTCGGCATCGACACCGGGGTCGATCTGGACCGTCTCGTCGCCACAAGCGTCTGGATGGCCGCACACCTGGGCCGACCCAGCCCGTCCCGCACCGTTCGAGCCCTCTCCCACCAGGAGTCGTGAACACCATGGACCACAAGCTCTCTGCCGAACTGGAAGAACTGCGCCGCACGGTCGAACAGTTCGCGCACGACGTGGTGGCGCCGAAGATCGGCGACTTCTACGAGCGGCACGAGTTCCCGTACGAGATCGTCCGCGAGATGGGCCGCATGGGCCTGTTCGGGCTGCCGTTCCCCGAGGAGTACGGCGGCATGGGCGGTGACTACTTCGCGCTCGGCGTGGCCCTGGAGGAGCTGGCCCGGGTCGACTCCTCGGTGGCGATCACGCTGGAGGCGGGCGTCTCGCTGGGCGCGATGCCGATCCACCTGTTCGGCACCGAGGAGCAGAAGCGCGAGTGGCTGCCCCGCCTCTGCTCGGGCGAGATCCTGGGCGCGTTCGGCCTCACCGAGCCGGACGGCGGCAGCGACGCGGGCGCGACCCGCACCACGGCACGCCTGGACGAGGCGACGAACGAGTGGGTGATCAACGGCACCAAGTGCTTCATCACCAACTCCGGCACGGACGTCACCGGCCTCGTCACGGTCACCGCGGTCACCGGCCGCAAGCCCGACGGCAAACCCCTGATCTCCTCGATCATCGTCCCGTCGGGCACCCCGGGCTTCACGGTGGCCGCCCCGTACTCGAAGGTCGGCTGGAACGCCTCGGACACCCGTGAGCTGTCCTTCTCCGACGTCCGGGTCCCGGCCGCGAACCTGCTGGGCGAGCTGGGACGCGGCTACGCGCAGTTCCTGCGCATCCTGGACGAGGGCCGGGTCGCCATCGCCGCGCTGGGCACCGGGCTCGCGCAGGGCTGTGTGGACGAGTCGGTCGCCTACGCGAAGGAACGTCACGCCTTCGGCAAGCCGATCGGCGCCAACCAGGCCATCCAGTTCAAGATCGCCGACATGGAGATGAAGGCCCACACGTCCCGCCTGGCCTGGCGGGACGCGGCCTCGCGCCTGGTGGCGGGCGAGCCGTTCAAGAAGGAGGCGGCGCTGGCGAAGCTGTACTCCTCGACGGTCGCGGTGGACAACGCCCGGGACGCCACCCAGATCCACGGCGGCTACGGTTTCATGAACGAGTACCCGGTGGCCCGCATGTGGCGGGACGCGAAGATCCTGGAGATCGGCGAGGGCACCAGCGAGGTCCAGCGGATGCTGATCGCACGGGAGTTGGGGCTGGTGAGCTGAGGCTCGGACGCCGCGGGGGCGGGGTGCGCACGCCCCCGCCCCTGGACAGAACCTGAGGTTAGGCTAACCTACCTTCGAATTGTTCCGCAGGGCACGACGCTCCGCACCGTTCGAAGGCAGCCACCACCATGTCCAACGCCAGTGCCACCCACCCGACCCGCCGCGGAATCCTCGCCGCCGGCGGTGCCCTCGGCCTCGGCGCCGTGCTCGCGGCCTGCGGCGACGACGACGGCAAGAGCGGCGGCTCGGGCGACGGGTCGGGCGGCGCCGCCAAGTCCGGCCCCTGGTCCTTCAAGGACGACCGCGGCACGACCGTGAAGCTGGACGAGGTGCCGACGAACATCGTCGCCTTCACCGGCGTCGCCGCCGCCCTCTTCGACTACGGCGTCCAGGTCAAGGGCGTCTTCGGGCCCACCACCACCAAGGACGGCAAGCCCGACGTGCAGGCCGGCGACCTGGACGTGGACAAGGTCACCGTCCTCGGCAACGAGTGGGGCAAGCTCAACGTCGAGAAGTACGCCTCCCTCGCCCCGCAGGTGCTCATCACCACGACGTTCGACACCGCGGGCACCCTCTGGTCCGTCCCGGAGGAGTCGAAGGACAAGATCGCCAAGCTCGCCCCGAGCGTCGCGATCTCGGTCTTCGACCGCCAGCTCACCCAGCCGCTGCAGCGGATGTGGGAGCTGGCCGAGTCGCTCGGCGCGGACATGAAGGCCAAGAAGGTCACCGACGCCAAGGCGGCCTTCGACAAGGCCGCCGCCCGGCTGCGCGCCGCCGCCAAGGCGAAGCCGGAGATCCGGGTGCTGGCCGGCTCCGCGAGCCCCGACCTGTTCTACGTCTCCGGCACCAACCTCTCGGTGGACCTGGAGTACTTCAAGGCCCTCGGCGTGAACTTCGTCGAGCCCTCCGAGGCGGCCAAGAAGGCGACCGGTGGCTGGTTCGAGTCCCTGAGCTGGGAGAACGTCGACAAGTACCCGGCCGACGTCATCATCATGGACGACCGCGCCTCGACCATCCAGCCCGCGGACATCACCGAGGGCACCTGGAAGCAGCTCCCCGCGGTCAAGGCCGGCCAGGTCATCGCTCGCTCCCCCGAGCCGATCCTGTCCTACGACAAGTGCACGCCCCTGCTGGACAACCTGGCCGAGGCGATCGAGAACGCCAAGAAGGTCGGCTGACCTTCCCGCCGGTGCCCCCTCTGACTCCGGAGCACTCCATGACGACGGCCGTGGCCGCCCCGTTCCGTTTCTTCGCCCTCCAGGTCGTACGGACGAGGCGGCTCGGCCCGTCCCTGGCCCGGGTCACCTTCGCCGGGCCCGACCTGGCCGCCTTCCACTCCGACGGCCTCGACCAGTCGCTGTCGCTGTTCCTGCCGCACCCGGGGCAGGCGGAGCCCGCGGTCCCCGTCGAGCTGGGCGACGGCTGGTGGCAGGGGTGGCGTGAACTCCCGGACGACGTGCGGGCGGTGATGCGCTCGTACACGCTGCGGGCGCTGCGCCGCGACACCGACGGGCACACCGCCGAGATCGACGTCGACTTCGTGCTGCACGGCGTCGGCCCCGGCTCACCGGTCCAGGCGGGCCCCGCCGCCCGCTGGGCCGCCGACGCCGCCCCCGGCGACCGCGTGCTGCTGCTCGGCCCCGCGGTCGCCGACAACCGGGCGATCCGCTTCCGGCCGCCCAAGGACACCGACCTGGTGGTGATCTGGGGCGACGAGACCGCCGTACCGGCCGCCTGCGCGATCGTGGAGTCGCTGCCGGCCGGCACCCGCGCCCGGGTCTGGCTGAAGGTGCCGCACACCGACGACGTGCAGGACCTCGGCACGGCCGCGGACGCCGAGGTCACCTGGCTGGTCGGGGACGGCCCCGAGGCGGCCCTCGACGCCGTCCGAGAGGCCCGGCTCCCCACCGCCGAGCACCCCTACGTCTGGATCGCGGGCGAGTCCGGGTGCGTCAAGCGGCTGCGGCGGCACTTCGTGGGCGAGCGCGGCATCGACCGGCGCCGCGTCACCTTCGTCGGCTACTGGCGTCGCGGCCTGACGGAGGAACAACTCCGCGAGCAGGGCTGACGTCCGGCCCCGTGGGGCCACAGTGACAGCGGTCACCCACAGGCACGCGTTTGATCGGCTCGACTTAGGTTAGGCTCACCTAAGTTGAACCGAGGGCTCCGCCCTCCCCGCCCCTCTCGGACCGTCCCCACCGGAGGACCCCCACATGCGCTCGCACCTGCTCAACGACGCCACCGCGGAGGAGTACCGCCGCTCGGTGACCGAAGGAGTCGAGCGGGTGGCCGCCAAAATCGCCACCACCGACCGCCCGTTCACCGGCGTCACGGTCGACGCCCTCTCCCCCCGCATCGACGAGATCGACCTCGACGAGCCGCTGCACGACACGGCCGCGGTCCTCGACGAGCTGGAGGACGTCTACCTCCGCGACGCCGTCTACTTCCACCACCCCCGCTACCTCGCCCACCTCAACTGCCCGGTCGTCATACCGGCGCTGCTCGGCGAGGCGGTCCTGTCCGCCGTCAACTCCTCGCTGGACACCTGGGACCAGTCGGCCGGCGGCACCCTGATCGAGCGCAAGCTCATCGACTGGACCTGCGCCCGGATCGGCCTCGGCCCGGCGGCCGACGGCGTGTTCACCTCCGGCGGCACCCAGTCCAACCTCCAGGCGCTGCTGCTTGCCCGCGAGGAGGCGAAGGCCGAGGACTTCGCCTCCTTGCGGATCTTCGCCTCCGAGGTCAGCCACTTCAGCGTCAAGAAGTCCGCGAAACTGCTCGGCCTCGGCCCCGACGCCGTCGTGTCGGTCCCCGTCGACCACGACAAGCGCATGCAGACCGTCGCCCTCGCCCGCGAGCTGGAGCGCTGCGCGAAGGGCGGCCTGGTCCCCATGGCCGTCGTCGCCACCGGCGGCACCACCGACTTCGGCTCCATCGATCCGCTGCCCGAGATCGCCGGACTGTGCGAGCAGTACGGCGTGTGGCTGCACGTGGACGCGGCCTACGGCTGCGGACTGCTCGCCTCCCTGAAGTACCGGGACCGCATCGACGGCATCGAACGGGCCGACTCGGTCACCGTGGACTACCACAAGTCCTTCTTCCAGCCGGTGAGCTCCTCCGCCGTGCTGGTCCGGGACGCGGCCACCCTGCGCCACGCCACCTACCACGCGGACTACCTCAACCCGCGGCGCATGGTGCAGGAACGTATCCCCAACCAGGTGGACAAGTCCCTCCAGACCACCCGCCGCTTCGACGCGCTCAAGCTGTGGATGACGCTGCGCGTGATGGGCGCCGACGGCATCGGACAGCTCTTCGACGAGGTGTGCGACCTGGCCGCCGAGGGCTGGAAACTGCTCGCCGCCGACCCCCGCTTCGACGTGGTCGTCCGGCCCAGCCTCTCCACCCTGGTATTCCGCTACATCCCGGCGGCCGTCACCGACCCCGCCGAGATCGACCGCGCCAACCTCTACGCCCGCAAGGCCCTGTTCGCCTCCGGGGACGCCGTGGTCGCGGGCACCAAGGTGGCCGGACGCCACTACCTGAAGTTCACCCTGCTCAACCCCGAGACGACCACGGCCGACATGGCCGCCGTCCTCGACCTGATCGCCGGCCACGCCGAGCAGTACCTGGGAGACTCCCTTGACCGCGCTTCCTGAAGCCAGCGCCCCGTACGACTTCGTGGGGATCGGCCTCGGCCCCTTCAACCTCGGCCTGGCCTGCCTCACCGAGCCCATCGCCGAGCTGAACGGCGTCTTCCTGGAGTCCAAGCCGGACTTCGAGTGGCACGCCGGGATGTTCCTGGACGGCGCCCACCTCCAGACCCCGTTCATGTCGGACCTGGTCACGCTCGCCGACCCGACCTCGCCGTACTCCTTCCTCAACTACCTCAAGGAGCAGGGGCGGCTGTACTCCTTCTACATCCGGGAGAACTTCTACCCCCTGCGCGTCGAGTACGACCACTACTGCCGCTGGGCCGCGCACCAGCTGAGCAGCGTCCGCTTCTCCACCACGGTCACCGAGGTCACCTACGACGAGCGGGAGGAGCTGTACGCCGTCGCCACCACCTCCGGCGACACCTACCGCGCCCGCCGCCTCGTCCTCGGCACCGGCACCCCGC
The DNA here is from genome assembly GCF_020404845.1 of Streptomyces hyderabadensis. GTDB lineage: Bacteria > Actinomycetota > Actinomycetes > Streptomycetales > Streptomycetaceae > Streptomyces > Streptomyces hyderabadensis. The sequence continues at coordinate 29,651 of NZ_JAIOJZ010000002.1, forward strand.
CGCACATCCCGGACGCCTGCCGGGGCCTGGCCGGCGACTTCCTGCACAACTCCCGGTACGTGCAGCAGCGGGCGGAGCTGGTGAAGAAGAAGTCGATCACGCTGGTCGGCAGCGGCCAGTCCGCCGCCGAGATCTACCAGGACCTGCTGAGCGAGATCGACGTCCACGGCTACCAGCTCAACTGGGTCACCCGCTCCCCGCGCTTCTTCCCCCTCGAATACACCAAGCTCACCCTGGAGATGACGTCCCCGGAGTACGTGGACTACTACCACGCGCTGCCCGAGGACACCCGCTACCGCCTCACGGCCGAGCAGAAGGGCCTCTTCAAGGGCATCGACGGCGACCTGATCAACGACATCTTCGACCTCCTCTACCGAAAGAGGCTCGCCGGCCCGGTCCCCACCCGCCTGCTCACCAACTCGGCGCTGACCGGGGCACGGTACGCGGACGGCACCTACACGCTCGGCTTCCGCCAGGAGGAGCAGGGCAAGGACTTCGAGATCGAGACCGAGGGCCTGGTCCTCGCCACCGGCTACAAGTACGCCGAGCCGGAGTTCCTGAAGCCCGTCCGCGACCGGCTGGTGTACGACTCCCACGGCAGCTTCGACGTCGGCCGCAACTACGCCGTCGACGTCACCGGACGAGGCGTCTTCCTGCAGAACGCCGGCGTCCACACGCACAGCATCACCAGCCCCGACCTGGGTATGGGCGCCTACCGCAACAGCTGCATCATCCGGGAGCTGCTCGGCACCGAGTACTACCCGGTCGAGAAGACCATCGCGTTCCAGGAGTTCTCCGTATGACCTTCACGTTCCGCCCCCTCGACCCGCTGAAGGACGCCGAGCTCCTGCACACCTGGGTCACCCACCCCAAGGCCGCCTTCTGGATGATGCAGGACGCGAAACTGGAGGAGGTCGAGCGCGCGTACATGGAGGTGGCCGCCGACGAGCACCACCACGCCCTGCTCGGCCTGAAGGACGGCGAGCCCGCCTTCCTGATGGAGAAGTACGACCCCGCCCACCGTGAACTGGCGGGCTTGTACGAGCCGCAGCCCGGGGACGTCGGCATGCACTTCCTCACGCCGCCGACGGACAAGCCGGTGCACGGCTTCACCCGCTCCGTCATCACCGCCGTCATGGCGCACCTCTTCGAGGACCCGGCGACCCGGCGGGTGGTCGTCGAACCCGACGTCCACAACAAGGCCGTCCACGCGCTGAACGAGGCCGTCGGCTTCGTGGCGGAGCGCGAGATCCAGAAGCCGGAGAAGAGGGCGCTGCTGAGCTTCTGCACCCGGGCACAGTTCCTCGCCGCGACGGGGGTGCCGGCATGAGCCTCGCCGACGCCGTCGCCCACCTGAGCCCGGAGCGCTGGGAGCGGGCCAACCGCCTCCTGGTCCGCAAGGCGCTGGCCGAGTTCGCCCACGAGCGGCTGATCACGCCGGATGCGACCACCGGGGACACGTACGCCGTCCGCTCCGACGACGGCAAGACCGAGTACCGCTTCACCGCCACCGTCCGCGCCCTGGACCACTGGCAGGTGGACGCCGCCTCGATCACCCGCCACCGAGACGGCGCGCAGCTCCCGCTCGCCGCGCTGGACTTCTTCATCGAGCTGAAGGAGTCGCTCGGCCTGAGCGACGAGATCCTCCCGGTCTACCTGGAGGAGATCTCCTCCACCCTCTCCGGCACCTGCTACAAGCTGACCAAGCCGCAGCTCACCTCCGCCGAGCTGGCCCGCGGCGACTTCCAGGCCGTCGAGACCGGCATGACCGAGGGCCACCCGTGCTTCGTCGCCAACAACGGGCGGCTCGGCTTCGGCATCCACGAGTACCTGTCGTACGCGCCCGAGACCGCGAGCCCGGTCCGGCTGGTGTGGCTGGCCGCGCACCGCTCGCGGGCCGCGTTCACCGCGGGCGTGGGCATCGAGTACGAGTCCTTCGTCCGGGACGAGCTGGGCGCGGCCACCGTCGACCGGTTCCACGGCGTGCTGCGCCAGCGCGGCCTGGACCCGGCCGACTACCTGCTCATCCCGGTGCACCCCTGGCAGTGGTGGAACAAGCTCACCGTCACCTTCGCCGCCGAGGTCGCCCGCGGGCACCTGGTGTGCCTGGGCGAGGGCGACGACGAGTACCTGGCCCAGCAGTCCATCCGCACCTTCTTCAACGCCTCGCACCCGGAGAAGCACTATGTGAAGACGGCCCTGTCCGTCCTCAACATGGGCTTCATGCGCGGGCTGTCGGCGGCGTACATGGAGGCCACCCCGGCCATCAACGACTGGCTCGCCCGGCTGATCGAGGGCGACCCGGTGCTGAAGGCGACGGGCCTGAGCATCATCCGGGAGCGGGCGGCCGTCGGCTACCGGCACCTGGAGTACGAGCAGGCCACCGACCGCTACTCGCCGTACCGCAAGATGCTGGCGGCGCTGTGGCGGGAGAGCCCGGTGCCGTCCCTCCAGGAGGGCGAGACGCTCGCCACCATGGCCTCCCTGGTCCACGTCGACCACGAGGGCGCCTCCTTCGCGGGCGCGCTGATCGAGCGTTCGGGGCTCACGCCCACCGAGTGGCTGCGGCACTACCTGCGGGCCTACTACGTCCCGCTGCTGCACAGCTTCTACGCCTACGACCTGGTGTACATGCCGCACGGCGAGAACGTGATCCTGGTCCTGGCGGACGGGGTGGTGCGGCGCGCGGTCTACAAGGACATCGCCGAGGAGATCGCGGTGATGGACCCGGACGCGGTGCTGCCGCCGGAGGTCGCCCGCATCGCGGTGGACGTGCCGGACGACAAGAAGCTGCTGTCGATCTTCACGGACGTCTTCGACTGCTTCTTCCGCTTCCTCGCCGCGAACCTCGCGGACGAGGGGATCCTGGAGGAGGACTCCTTCTGGCGGACGGTCGCCGAGGTCACCCGGGAGTACCAGGGATCGGTGCCGGAGCTGGCCGAGAAGTTCGAGCGGTACGACATGTTCGCGCCCGAGTTCGCGCTGTCCTGCCTCAACCGGCTCCAGCTGCGCGACAACCGGCAGATGGTGGACCTCGCCGACCCGTCCGGCGCGCTCCAGCTCGTCGGGAACCTGAAGAACCCCCTGGCAGGCCGGTAGCCACCGGCCCCGCGGACGGGCGGGCACCCCGGAGACGGTCCTTTGGGGTGCCCGCCGTGCCGTCGGTCAGGTCCAGGGCACCTGCGGCGAGCGGTAGTAGTCGATCCCCATCGCCTCCCAGCGCGGTGCCTGTTCGGCGAGCCGCACCTTGTAGGTGTCCCAGTCGTGCGTCGACGCCGGGGACCAGCCCAGCTCGGCGACGCCCGGCAGCCTCGGGAAGGCCATGAAGTCCAGCTGGTCCGGGTCGGACAGGGTCTCCGTCCACAGCGGGGCCTCGACCCCGCGCACCGCCTCGGCCGGGACGCCCGGCAGATAGGCCGCCGGGTCCCAGTCGTAGGACCGCTGCACCTCGACGTAGCCCGCCCAGGACAGGCCGAGCGGGGTGTCCTTGGTGTACTTCATGTCCAGGTACGTCCGGTCGGCCGGGGAGAGGATCAGCCCGGTGCCGTTCCTGGCGGCCTCGGCGACCTCGGCCTTCTCCGCCTCGCTGGTGCGGTCCAGGCCCCAGTACTGGACGAGCGCGCCCTCGACCGGCTCGGCGCCGGCCAGCTGGTGCCAGCCGATCACTGTCTTGCCGTACTTGCCGACGACCGGCTGCACCCGCTTCATGAACGTCACGAAGTCGGCCTTCGGCGTGGAGTGCGCCTCGTCGCCGCCGATGTGCAGGTAGCGGCCGGGGGTGAGCGCGGCGAGTTCGCCGAGGACGTCGTCCACGAAGTCGTAGGTGACGTCCTTGTCCACGCACAGCGAGCTGAATCCGACCTTGGTGCCGGTGTAGAGCGGGGGTGCCACGCCGTCGCAGTTCAGCTCGGCGTAGGAGGCGAGGGCGGCGTTGGTGTGGCCGGGCATGTCGATCTCGGGCACGACCTCCAGGTGGCGGGAGGCCGCGTAGCGGACGATCTCCTGGTAGTCCGCCTTGGTGTAGTAGCCGCCGGGGCCGCCGCCGACCTCGGTGGAGCCGCCGTAGGTGGCCAGGCGCGGCCAGGAGTCGATGGCGAGGCGCCAGCCCTGGTCGTCGCTGATGTGCAGGTGGAGCTTGTTGTACTTGTAGAGGGCGACGCGGTCGATGTAGCGCTTGACCTCGTCGACGCTGAAGAAGTGCCGGGAGACGTCGAGCATGACGCCGCGCCAGGCGTAGCGCGGGGTGTCCTCGATGGTGCCGCCCGCGACCAGCCAGGGGCCGGGCTGGACGGAGTCCTTCTCGACGGCGGCGGGCAGCAGCTGACGCAGGGTCTGGACGCCGTGGAAGAGCCCGGCGGCCCCGCGGGCGGTGATGGTGACGCCCGAGGGCCCGCTGTCGAGGCGGTAGCCCTCGTCGCCGTACGGGCCCTCGGCCAGGCGCAGTCGTATGCCGCCGTGGCCGTGGGAGGTGACGGGGAGCCGGTAGCCGGTGGCGGGCCGCAGGAGGTCCGCGAGGTAGTCGCCGACGCGGCGGGCCTCGCGCGAGTCGTCCACGCGGATGTGGGTGCCGCGGGTGATGCGGTACGGGGCGCCGCCGGGTTCGACCGAGGCCGGGGCCGGGATCACCCGGTCCAGGGGGGTCGGTTCGGCGGCCGTCTTGCGGACCGGGGCGGCGCCGGTGGTCATGGCGCCGACCCCCGCCACCAGCAGCAGCGATCCCAGCAGCCGGGTGATGCGGGGAGTCGTTCTGTGGTGCCGTCGACGAGGTCTCACGTGCGCTCCCTTCGCGAGGCGTGCAATCAGGGGTTCGGGTACGGGGGTTGGGGACGGGTACGACCCACTCTCCCGCACCATCACCGCCGCGGGCGGCGATGAAACAATCCCCGCATGGCGGAAATCATCCAGAAGGACGGAACGTGGGTCTTCGACGGCGACGCCCTGCGGCTGACACCCGGGCGGGACAAGAACGTCAGTCTGCTCCGCAGGGAACTGGGTGAACTGCTCGTGCCGCTTGCGGCGTTGGCGGGCATATCGTTCGAGCAGGGGAAGAAGTCGGGGCGGCTCAAGCTGCGGCTGCGGGACGGTGCCGACCCGTTGCTGCACGCGACGGGCGGCCGGCTGACCGAGCCGCACGACCCGTACCAGCTCCTGGTGGAGTCCGACCGGTACGGGGTGGCCGAGTACTTCGTGGAGGAGGTGCGCAACGCGCTGCTCCTCGACCAGGTGCCGTCCGGACCGGTGGACGCCTATCTGCTGCCCGGCCCCTCGGTACCGCTGTCGGTGTCGGCGGGGGACGGGATCGCGAGCTTCGACGGGGAGCGGGTGCGGCTGGAGTGGAAGTGGCAGGCGGAGGACGCCAAGTCGGCCGCGGGACCGCGCACCCTCCCCCTCGCCGACATCACCGCCGTTCAGTGGCAGCCGTCGGTCGGCCTGGAGAACGGCCACCTCCGGTTCACCGTGCGGGCGGCGCCGAGCAAGGTGCCGCCGAAGTACGACCCCAACGCCGTGGAGCTGTGGGGCTTCAAGAAGGACCCGCTGATGGCCCTGGTGGCCGCGGCCGTCCAGGCCCGCCTGCCGCACCCGGCCGCCCGCCCGGCCCCGGAGGACGCCCGCGCGGCGGAGGACTCGCCGGCCCCGGCTCCGGCCCCCGCGCCGGCCGCCGAGGACGACCACGACGCGCTGCTGCGCCGGCTGCGCGAGCTGGGCGAACTGCACCGTTCCGGGGTGCTGACGGACGAGGAGTTCGCCCTGGCGAAGCAGGCGGTGCTGAAGCGGATGTGACCGGCCGTCCGAGCCGGCGCCGCACGTCCCGCCGGCCCGGCGCCGCGCTCCCCGTCGGCCCGGCGCCGCGCTTCCCGCCAACCCGGCGCCGCCTACCGGGCCCGGCGTGCCACCGTGAAGTGGTCGACCGTCTCCCCGGTCTCCGCGATGCCCCGCACCTTCAGGGTCGCCAGCCGGCCCCGGGAGGCGGGCGTCACGTCCACGCGCAGGAAGGAGTAGTCGAGGTAGCGGACCCGGGACCAGGCGACGTCCTCGCTCTGCCGCCCGCCGTCGACGCACACGAAGGAGGACACCGACTCGACGTCCTTCTCGTGGCCCTGGTAGCTCTGCTCGGCGCTGAACGCGTACAGGCTCTTGCCGGCCGCGCCCGCCGTGACGTAGACGACGCCGTCGGACTCGGGGTGGGCGGTGCCGCCGATCGGCAGCTCCTTGGCGACCTCGCCGCCCTTGATGACGTCGGTGCGCTCGTAGACGTGGTTGTGCCCGTTGATCACCAGGTCGACGGTGTACTTCTCGAACAGCGGCACCCACTCGTCGCGGACGCCGCCCTCGGAGGCGTGCGCGGTGGAGGTGCAGTAGGCGCAGTGGTGGAAGAAGACGACGACGAAGTCGATGTCCCGGTCGGCCCGGTACTTCTTGAGCTGCCGCTCCAGCCAACGGGTCTGGGTGCCGCCGGAGATGCCCAGGTTCGCGGGGATCTCGAAGGAGATGTCGTTGGCGTCGAGGGAGATGACGGCGGTGTTGCCGTGCACGAAGGAGTAGACCCCGGGGAGGTGGTCGGCGTCGGGGCCGTTGTCGGGCAGTTGCCAGCGGGCCTGCTCGCCGCCGTAGCCGTTGGGCGAGTACCAGGCTTCCATGTCGTGGTTGCCGTACGCCACCATCCACGGGACCTGCTTGGCGACCGACTCGGTCTGGTACAGGAACTGGTCCCACACCCGTGAGTCGAAGCCGGTGTCGGAGGTCTTGCCCTGTCCGGCCGGGTCGCCGTAGGCGATGTCGCCGGCGTGCAGGTGGAAGGCCGGGTTCTGGGCCAGGATCAGGGCGTCGTTGGCGAGGCCGTGGTAGCTGACGCCCTGGTCACCGAAGGCGGTGAAGGTGAACGGCTCGGAGCGCGCGGGCGCGGTGGTGAAGGTGCCGAGGGTGCCCGCGAGGTGGGGCTCGGCCGGGTCGAAGCCGGCGTGGCCGACCCCGTAGTAGTAGGTGCGGCCGGGCTTGAGCCGGGTCAGCCTGGCGTGCAGGTAGTACTGCGTGTGGTCGCCGCTCGCGCCGACGCCGGCCGGGGTGTGCAGCGGGCGCGGCTCGGCGTCGATCTTGTGGGAGAGGTCCCAGGGGTGGGTGCCGATGCGGATGAAGGGCTTGGTCACCGCGACCGGGACCTGCCAGGAGACGGTCATCTCGGTCCGCGGGTCGTTGCCGTAGGCGAGGTGGCGGCCGAAGGGGGCGACCAGGGCGCCGTCGACCGTGTCGGTCCCGCCGGGCCGCCGGTTCGGGGTGGCGGCCCGGGCGGTGGCGCCCGGCACGAACACGCCACCCGCGACGGCGCCGAGCGTGACCGCGCCGCCCCTGATCATCGTGCGCCGGGAGAATCTGGCGCGCAGGTACTCGTGCTGCTCGGCCATGCTCATGCGGTCGGCCAGCGCTTCGGGAACGCCCATGCGAGGAATGTCCATGGCGTCTGAAACTCGTCTCCTCAGGCAACGAGATTCCGGACGCCAGATGGACAGGCCGCGAACAGCCCCTCATGAGAGTTTCAACAGTCATCTGCCCGAGATCGGGCAGGATTCTTGCGTAGCGACCTCCCTTACCCCAGGATCTACCGGGTGCACGACGAACTCGTTGATCATCTGACGCGGTCCACCCCGCTGAGCCGGGGCGAGGCGCTGCGCGTGGTCCAGGACGTGCTCGCCTACTTCGACGAGACGACCGAGGAGTACGTCCGTCGCCGCCACCGCGAGCTGCAGGCCCAGGGCCTGGTGAACGCGACGATCTTCGAGCGGATCGAGGCGGAACTGAAATACCGGGCGGTCGCACCCCCGGAGCTGTCGCTCCGTCAGCTGCGCCGCATCGTCTACGGCTGAGAGGCCGGCCACGGCCGAGAGGCCGAAGAGAGACACGAGGTTTACGGATACATGTGCGGAATCGTCGGATACATCGGCAAGCGTGACGTCGCACCCCTGCTCCTGGAGGGCCTGCAGCGCCTGGAGTACCGCGGCTACGACTCGGCGGGCATCGTCGTCACCTCCCCGAAGGCGGCCGGCCTCAGGATGGTCAAGGCCAAGGGCCGGGTGCGCGACCTGGAGGCCAGGGTCCCGGCGCGCTTCAAGGGCACCACCGGTATCGCCCACACCCGCTGGGCCACCCACGGCGCCCCCTCCGACGTGAACGCCCACCCGCACATGTCGGCCGACAACAAGGTCGCCGTCGTCCACAACGGCATCATCGACAACGCCGCCGACCTGCGCCGCAAGCTGGAGGCGGACGGCGTCGAGTTCCTCTCCGAGACCGACACCGAGGTCCTGGTCCACCTCATCGCCCGCTCCGAGGCGGAGAAGCTGGAGGACAAGGTCCGCGAGACCCTCCGCGTCATCGAGGGCACCTACGGCATCGCCGTGATGCACGCCGACTTCCCCGAGCGCATCGTCGTCGCCCGCAACGGCTCGCCGGTCGTCCTCGGCATCGGCGAGAAGGAGATGTTCGTCGCCTCGGACATCGCGGCGCTGGTCGCCCACACCCGGCAGATAGTCACGCTCGACGACGGCGAGATGGCCACCCTCAAGGCCGACGACTTCCGCACCTACACCACCGAGGGCACCCGCACCACGTCCGAGCCCACCACCGTGGAGTGGGAGGCCGCCTCCTACGACATGGGCGGCCACGACACCTACATGCACAAGGAGATCCACGAGCAGGCCGAGGCCGTGGACCGCGTGCTGCGCGGCCGGATCGACGACCGCTTCTCCACCGTGCACCTCGGCGGCCTCAACCTGGACGCCCGCGACGCCCGCGCCGTGCGCCGGGTGAAGATCCTGGGCTGCGGCACCTCGTACCACGCGGGCCAGATCGGCGCCCAGATGATCGAGGAGCTGGCCCGCATCCCCGCGGACGCCGAGCCCGCCTCCGAGTTCCGCTACCGCAACGCGGTCGTCGACCCCGACACCCTGTACATCGCCGTCTCCCAGTCCGGCGAGACGTACGACGTGCTGGCGGCCGTGCAGGAGCTGAAGCGCAAGGGCGCCCGCGTCCTCGGCATCGTCAACGTGGTCGGCTCGGCGATCGCCCGCGAGGCCGACGGCGGCATGTACGTGCACGCCGGCCCCGAGGTCTGCGTCGTGTCCACCAAGTGCTTCACCAACACCTGCGTCGCCTTCGCGCTGCTCGCCCTGCACCTGGGCCGCACCCGCGACCTCTCGGTGCGCGACGGCAAGCGGATCATCGAGGGCCTGCGCAAGCTGCCGGCGCAGATCGAGGAGATGCTGAAGCAGGAGGAGGAGATCAAGAAGCTCTCGGCGCAGTACGCCGAGGCCCGCTCGATGCTCTTCATCGGCCGGGTCCGCGGCTACCCGGTCGCCCGCGAGGCCTCGCTGAAGCTCAAGGAGGTCTCCTACATCCACGCCGAGGCCTACCCGGCCTCCGAGCTGAAGCACGGCCCGCTCGCCCTGATCGAGCCCGCCCTGCCGACGGTCGCGATCGTGCCGGACGACGATCTGCTGGAGAAGAACCGCGCGGCCATGGAGGAGATCAAGGCCCGCAGCGGCCAGATCCTCGCCGTCGCCCACCAGGAGCAGGAGAAGGCCGACCACACGATCGTCGTCCCGAAGAACGAGGACGAGCTGGACCCGATCCTGATGGGCATCCCGCTCCAGCTCCTCGCCTACCACACGGCCCTGGCGCTGGGCCGGGACATCGACAAGCCCCGCAACCTCGCCAAGTCGGTGACGGTGGAGTAGCCCAGCCCTTCGCGGCCCGGTCGTTCGCGGCCCGTCGGTGGATCGTCAGGGAATGACCACCACGGGCCGCTTCGCCCGTTTGGCGAGCCGGCCCGCGACGGAGCCGAAGAGGCGGCCGACCAGGCCGTGGCTGGAGCCGACGACGATGGCGTCCGCCTCGTACTCCCGCCCCACCTCCTCCAGTTCGTGGCAGATGTCGCCGCCGCGCTCGACCAGGATCCAGGGCACCTCGGCCAGGTAGTCCGCGCACGCCAGCTCCAGACCGAGCACCTCGGTGCGGTGGTCGGGCACGTCGACGAAGACCGGGGGTTCGCAGCCGGCCCACACCGTGGTGGGCAGCCGGTTGGCGACATGCACGATGACCAGGCCGGAGCCCAGCCTGGAGGCCATGCCGATGGCGTAGGCGAGGGCGCGCTCGCTGGAGGTGGAGCCGTCGAAGCCGACGACGACGCCGTGCTTGAAGGCTGGGTCGCACGACTGGCGTGGCTCGTCGGCCGCCAGGGGCTCGGCCGCCGTAGGTTCGGCGACGGGCCGCTTGCGGTCCGCGGGTTCGAAGAATTCGTGACCGGCCATGGCTGTCTCGGCGTTTTTATCCTCTATGGGGGACGACAGTGTGCGGCGGAGCTGTGTCCGGTGTGTGTGTCCGGGAATGGTCTTCCCAACCCCATACCCCCAAGGGTACGGCGGCACGCCTCCTTCGCCCAGATCCCGCGGAGGGCCCCCGCGGGATTCACCGGAGCATGCCCGAGAGGGCGCCCGTAACGCAATGGTTGCTGCTCTGTACAGGCGGTTTGCACAGGATTCAACTGTCCGTGACCGGTCGTGACCGACGCGCCGCGCGGGCGTTGATCTCCTTGCCGCCACCCCAGGGAGCACCCGTGCCAGGACCGCACCACCGCGCCGAACCGACGTCCGGCCCACCCGACCGGGACGGGGTCACCGATCTCGTCCGCTGGGCGGCCTTCAGTTGCTTCCTCGTCCCCGTCGCGCTCCTCTGGTACGGCGCCTCGTTCGCGGGCGCGGCCGGCACGGCCCTCGGCCTGGCCGCCGTCACCGGCGCGTGCCGTCTGCTGCTGCGACGATCCGAGCGCGTCGCGGCCCGGACGCGGGCCCGCAGGGGCGGGCGGCAGGCTCGCAGGAGCGGGCGCCACGCCGGGGAAAACACACCGGTCGACTGACCGGTTTCCGCGCACAGTTCCGCTTCTTTTCAGCCAACTTCCGCGGGTGGCGCATCTGCACCCCCCACCACCCCCGAACCCCCGTTCCACCTGCACGGAAAGGGTCTCGGGCCCCCTCCGCACCCTACGTGGATTGGCCACTGACACAAGGCGCACTTCCCAGGGGCGCCCCGGAGTGCAACGCTTCGTGATCGACTGCTTCACGCCAAGTTGCCATGTCGACAATGTCCCAAGTGCCGAACCAGCCACCTCGGCGCGGCGGGACACAGTAGATTCGATCTTGACCGTCTACGGCGGGGGACTCGTGCAGGACCGAGGGGAAACGTGTTGGAGCGACAGACCCGAAGGGTGAAGGGCGCCGCGACCACCGAGGGGGGCTTAGCAGTATGAGCCACGACTCCGCTGCCGCGCCGGAAGCCGCGGCCCGGAAGCTTTCCGGGCGACGCCGCAAGGAGATCGTCGCGGTGCTACTGTTCAGCGGCGGCCCCATCTTCGAGAGTTCCATACCGCTGTCGGTGTTCGGGATCGACCGCCAGGACGCCGGCGTGCCGCGCTACCGGCTGCTGGTGTGCGCCGGCGAGGAGGGCCCGCTGCGGACCACGGGGGGCCTGGAACTCACCGCGCCGCAGGGGCTGGAGGCGATCTCGCGCGCGGGCACCGTCGTCGTACCGGCCTGGCGGTCGATCACCTCGCCGCCGCCGGAGGAGGCGCTCGACGCACTGCGCCGGGCGCACGAGGAGGGTGCCCGCATAGTCGGTCTGTGCACGGGCGCCTTCGTCCTCGCGGCGGCCGGCCTGCTGGACGGCCGCCCCGCCACCACGCACTGGATGTACGCGCCGACGCTGGCCAAGCGCTACCCGTCGGTGCACGTCGATCCGCGCGAACTCTTCGTGGACGACGGCGACGTGCTGACGTCCGCGGGCACCGCCGCCGGGATCGACCTGTGCCTGCACATCGTGCGCACGGACCACGGCAACGAGGCGGCCGGTGCGCTGGCCCGCCGGCTGGTGGTCCCGCCGCGCCGCAGCGGCGGCCAGGAGCGCTACCTCGACAGGTCTTTACCGGAGGAGATCGGCGCCGACCCGCTCGCCGAGGTCGTCGCCTGGGCGCTGGAGCACCTCCACGAGCAGTTCGACGTGGAGACGCTGGCCGCGCGCGCCTACATGAGCCGCCGCACCTTCGACCGCAGGTTCCGCTCGCTGACCGGCAGCGCCCCGCTCCAGTGGCTGATCACCCAGCGGGTGCTCCAGGCGCAGCGCCTGCTGGAGACGTCGGACTACTCGGTGGACGAGGTCGCCGGCCGCTGCGGCTTCCGCTCGCCGGTGGCACTGCGCGGCCACTTCCGCCGCCAGCTGGGCTCGTCCCCGGCCGCCTACCGGGCGGCCTACCGGGCCCGCCGTCCCCAGGGCGACCGCCAGCCGGACCCGGACACCGCGGGCGCCTCCCGGCCCCTGCCCCCGTCCGACCCACCGGCCGCCCTCCCCCCGGAGAACGCGGTCCCGTTCCAGACCCGCCGCACGGCGACCCCCATGCCGGCGGGCGCGGCGAGCGTACCGGGGCAGCGCAGCGCACCGTGAGGTGAGACTCACAGGCGCCGGACGGGCCGACCAGCCCGCCCGGCGTCCCCCTCCGACGCCGGGCGGGACAACCCAGCCCGTCCGGCGCTCCCCTCCGACGCCGGGCGGGGCAATCCAGCCCGTCCGGCGTTTGAGGACGAGGCCCGTTCAGGGCCGAAGCGGGGGTTCGGGGGCGGCAGCCCCCGTGACGCCCGCACCGACGCCGGGGGCCAAATAAACAGGCGCCCACCGTAAAGTGGCCCGCATGAACGATCGCATGGTGTGGATCGACTGCGAGATGACCGGCCTCTCGCTGTCCGACGACGCGCTCATCGAGGTTGCCGCCCTCGTCACCGACTCCGAGCTGAACATTCTCGGCGAGGGCGTCGACATCGTCATCCGCCCGCCGGACCGGGCCCTGGAGACGATGCCGGAGGTGGTGCGCGAGATGCACACCGCGTCGGGCCTGCTCGCGGAGCTGGACGGCGGCACGACCCTGGCGGACGCCGAGGCCCAGGTCCTGGCCTATGTGCGGGAGCACGTGAAGGAGCCCGGCAAGGCCCCGCTGTGCGGCAACTCCGTCGGCACCGACCGCGGCTTCCTGCTGCGGGACATGGCGACGCTGGAGGGCTACCTCCACTACCGGATCGTCGACGTCTCCTCGATCAAGGAGCTGGCCCGCCGCTGGTACCCGCGGGCGTACTTCAACAGCCCGGAGAAGAACGGCAACCACCGGGCGCTCGCCGACATCCGCGAGTCCATCGCCGAACTGCGCTACTACCGGGAGGCGGTCTTCGTCCCGCAGCCCGGCCCCGACTCCGACACGGCCCGGGCGATCGCCGCGAAGCACGTCGTGTCCGCCGGTTAGGGGCGCGGGCCCGTCGGGCGGCGGCGTCCGGAAAGCCGGGCGCGAGCACCCCTTCGGACCCTGTACACTTTTTCTCAGCCGGTCGGGAAACCCCGCCACGCGGGATTCGAGCACCGGCCTTGGTGGGTGTAGCTCAGCTGGTAGAGCACCTGGTTGTGGTCCAGGATGCCGCGGGTTCAAGTCCCGTCACTCACCCTGAGTAATCAGCCGGTGGCTCTCGCGAGAGCCACCGGCTGATTGCGTGAGAGCACCCTCCACGCGTGCGCGGGGGAGCCCGACTGCACAGGGGAGCCCGACCGGGGCCGCGCACCCCCGGCGCGCGGCCCCGCGTACGGTCTCAGGACGACCGGCGCTCCACCAGCTCCGTCGCCAGAACCACCTGGTGCCGTTCCAGGCCCCGTGAGACGGCCGGGCGGCGGTCGGCGATCTCGGTCAGCAGGAGGTCGATCATCGCGCGGCCCATCTCCTCGATGGGCTGGCGCACGCTGGTGAGCGGCGGCTCCATGTGGCGGGCGATGGCCGAGTCGTCGTAGCCGACCAGCGCCACGTCGTCCGGGATGCGCCGGCCGGCCTCGCGCAGGACCTGGCCGGCGCCCGCCGCCGTGACGTCGGAGGCGGCGAAGACCGCGTCGATGCCGGGGTGGCGGCGCAGCAGTTCCGCCATCGCGCGGCGGCCGCCGTCCTCGGTGAAGTCGCCCGGCTCGATCAGGCCCTCGTCCACCTCGTGGCCCGCCTCCCGCAGGGCGTCGCGGTAGCCGTCGACGCGTCGCTGGGCGCCGTAGACGGCGAGGTGACCGGTGATGTGGGCGATGCGGCGGCGGCCCCGGGCCAGCAGGTGCTCGACGGCCGACCGGGCGCCGCCGTAGTTGTCCGAGTCCACGGACGCCAGCGGTTCCGCGGCCGAGCGCGGGCCGCTGATCACCGCGGGGATCTCCAGCTGGGTCAGCAGGTCCGGCAGCGGGTCGTCGGCGTGCACCGAGACCAGCAGGACGCCGTCCACCCGGTGCGCCGCGAGGTACTGGGCGAGCCGCTCCCGCTCCCGGTCGCTGCCCGCGAATATCAGCAGGAGCTGCATCTCGGTGTCGGACAGCTCCGAGCCGACGCCCTTGAGCATGTCCGAGAAGTATGGCTCCGCGAAGAACCGGGTCTCCGGCTCCGGCACCACGAGGGCGATCGCGTCGGTGCGGTTGGCCGCCAGCGCGCGGGCCGCCGTGTTCGGGACGTAACCGAGTTCCGCGACCGCCGCCTCGACGGCCGCCCGGGTCGCGTCGCTGACCCGCGGGGAGCCGTTGATCACGCGGGAGACCGTGCCGCGGCCGACGCCCGCGCGGGCCGCCACCTCTTCGAGGGTGGGCCGGCCACCGCTCCGACCACGCACTCCGTGGCTTGCCATCGGCTCCGCCTCCCGTCGTCACCCCCGCACTCTGCGGCTGGCCTGGAATTTAACAGGCCGGTCGGGTGTAATGACCGACTCCGGCCCCTCCCTCGCGGTACGGGAGTGTCTCCGCGTCGCTCGCAACGTCCAGTTAACAGGCCGATAACTGAACGCAATTCGTCGCGTCCGTTCCCTTGACACCCCCGCCCGGACCGACGACTCTTCAACACATCACTTGTGGGAGCGCTCCCACACTACCTGGCACTTACACATCCCGCACGTTCCCCGCCCGAGCCGCAGCGACGAACGAAACACATGAAGCAGCGGGTCCAACCATGTAGTTGGCCGGGGGGTCGGCACGTCAGGGCAACAGGAGGACGCAATGCGAGCAGCACGCAGAGGATCGGCCCGCAAGGTGGTGGTCATGGCGGCCATCGCGTCGCTGGGCGCCGGGCTGCTGGCCGGCTGTGCCGACGACGGGAACGACGAGGACAGCTCGTCGTCGGGCGACAGCAGCGGCAAGACCACGATCACCCTCGGTCTGTTCGGGACGATGGGCTTCAAGGAAGCCGGTCTCTACGACGAGTACGAGAAGCTCAACCCGGACATCAACATTGAGGAGAACGTCACCGAGCGGAACGAGAACTACTACCCCGCTCTGGTCAACCACCTCACCACCAACAGCGGTCTCCAGGACGTGCAGGCGATCGAGGTCGGCAACATCGCCGAGGTCGTCGCCACCCAGGCGGACAAGTTCGAGGACATGTCCAAGGCCGAGGGCGTCAAGAAGGACAACTGGCTGGACTGGAAGTGGCAGCAGGCCACCACCAAGGACGGCGCCACGATAGGCCTCGGCACGGACATCGGCCCGATGGCCATCTGCTACCGCAAGGACCTGTTCGAGAAGGCCGGCCTGCCGACCGACCGCGAAGAGGTCTCCAAGCTGTGGGCCGGTGACTGGAACAAGTTCATCGAGACCGGCGAGAAGTACAAGAAGGGTGCCGGCAAGGACACCTACTTCATGGACTCCCCCGGCGGCCTGATCAACGCCATCCTCAGCAGTGAGGACGAGAAGTTCTACGACTCCTCCGGCAAGGTCATCTACAAGACCAACCCGGCCGTCAAGGACGCCTTCGACCTGACCGCCGAGGCGGCCGAGAAGGGGCTGGTCCAGTCGCAGACCCAGTTCCAGCCGGCCTGGGACCAGACCATTTCCAACAGCCTGTTCGCCACCGTCGCCTGCCCGCCGTGGATGCTCGGCACCATCAAGGCCAAGTCGCAGCCGGACTCCGCCGGCAAGTGGGACGTCGCCCAGGCCCCGAAGGCCGGCAACTGGGGCGGCACCTTCCTGGGCGTGCCCAAGGGCGGCAAGCACGTGAAGGAGGCGCAGAAGCTCGTGACCTGGCTGACCGCGCCCGAGCAGCAGGCCAAGCTCTTCTCCAAGATGGGCAGCTTCCCGAGCGCGCCCGCCGCGTACAAGCTCCCCCAGGTGACCGGCGGCAAGAACGACATGACCGGTGACGCGCCGATCGGCGAGCTGTTCGCCAAGGCCGCCGAGCAGATCCCGACCCAGGTGATCGGCCCGAAGGACCAGATCGTCCAGCAGGGCCTGACGGACAACGGCGTCATCCTCGTCACCCAGGGCAAGTCCGCCAAGGACGCCTGGGAGAACGCCGTGAAGACCATCGACAACAACCTGGAGAAGTGACCGGAATGACCACCCGGCACGACACCGCCGCGTCCCCCGTCAAGGGGGGCGCGGCCCCGGGCCGCCCGCCCGGCGACAGGGCGTCCGCCGAGGCGGACCGCAAGAGGCGGGCGAAACTCTCCCGCCGCTGGCAGCGGGACATGCGCTGGAGTCCGTACGCGTTCGTCTCGCCGTTCTTCCTGCTCTTCCTCGCCTTCGGCCTGTTCCCGCTGATCTACACCGGCTGGGCCTCGCTGCACACGGTGGAGCTGACCGCGCCCACCGACATGAAGTGGACGGGCCTGGACAACTACACCCGGATCTTCGACGACGAGTTCTTCTGGAACGCCGCGAAGAACACGCTGTGGATCGGCATCATCTCCACGGTGCCGCAGCTGCTGATGGCGATGGGCCTGGCGCACATCCTCAACTACAAGCTGCGTGCCTCGACCTTCTACCGGGTCGTGATGCTGGCCCCGTACGCGACGTCGATCGCCGCGGCCTCGCTGGTCTTCGTGCTGCTCTTCGGCCGTGACTACGGCATGATCAACTGGGTCCTCGACCTGGTGGGCCTGGACAAGATCGACTGGCAGAACGGCTCGTGGGCGTCCAAGTTCGCCGTGTCCACGATCGTCATCTGGCGCTGGACCGGCTACAACGCGCTGATCTACCTGGCCGCGATGCAGGCGATCCCGCAGGACCTGTACGAGTCGGCGGCACTGGACGGCGCCAGCCGCTGGCGGCAGTTCATCCACGTCACCCTGCCCTCGCTGCGCCCGACGATCCTGTTCACGGTCGTCGTGTCGACCATCGGCGCCTCGCAGGTCTTCGGCGAGCCGCTGCTCTTCGACGCCAACAAGGGCGCCTCGGGCGGCTCCCAGCACCAGTTCCAGACGCTCGGCCTGTACCTGTACGAGCAGGGCTGGGTCAACCAGCACCTGGGCCGCGCCTCCGCGATCGCCTGGGCGATGTTCCTGATCCTGATCGTCATCGGGATCCTCAACGCCGTCATCTCGCGCCGGCTGCGCGCCAGTAGTTAAGGAGAACCGGCCGTGACGACGACCATGACGAAACCCCCGGCCGACGCGGCACCCGAGCCGCCCCGGCGGGGCCGACGACGTTCCAAGGCGGCGCGGGCGGGCGGCACCCTGCACGCCGGGCCGATCGCTTACATCATCCTCGCCCTGTTCACCATCGGTTCGCTGTTCCCCCTGGTGTGGACGGCGATCGCCGCCTCGCGGGACAACCAGCGGCTCGCCCAGACGCCGCCGCCCTTCTGGTTCGGCGGCAACCTGTTCGACAAGCTGGAGATCGCCTGGAACGACGCCAACCTCGGCGAGGCGTTCCTCAACACCACCATCGTGGCGGGGATCTCGGCGTTCACCATCGTCTTCCTGTCGACGATCGCCGGGTTCGCCTTCGCCAAGCTGCGCTTCCGCGGCCGCAACGCGCTGATGCTGATCGTCATCGGCACGATGATGGTGCCGCCCCAGCTGAGCATCATCCCGCTGTACATGATGGTCGCGAAGCTGGACTGGTCCGACCAGCTCCAGGCGGTGATCCTGCCCTCCCTGGTGAACGCGTTCGGCGTGTTCTTCATGCGGCAGTACCTGCTCCAGGCGCTGCCCGACGAGATCATCGAGGCCGCGCGCGTGGACGGCGCCAGCAGCTGGCGCGTGGTCTGGCACGTGGTGTTCCCGGCGGCGCGGCCCGCGATGGCCGTGCTCGGCATGCTGATGTTCGTGCAGTCCTGGAACGACTTCCTGTGGCCGTTCCTGGTGCTCACGCAGAACGGCAGTCCGACCGTGCAGGTCGCCCTCGCCGGACTGGGCCGCGGCTACACCCCGGACCAGTCCCTGATCATGGCCGGCGCGCTGCTCGGCACGCTGCCGCTGCTGCTGGTGTTCGCGATCTTCGGCAAGCAGATCGTGGGCGGCATCATGCAGGGCGCCGTCAAGGGATGACGCCCGTCCCGGGGGCCGGGCCACCGCCGTCCCGGCCCCGCCTTCCCCCCTCGTACCTCCACGTGTCGGTCGGCCACGGCCCGACCCGCCATGACCCGCAATGGGAGCGCTTCCATGCCTGAGTCCGCAACGCCGGTGACCCCGGTGACCTTCCCCCCCGCCTTCCTCTGGGGCGCCGCCACCTCGGCGTACCAGATCGAGGGCGCGGTGCGGGAGGACGGCCGTACCCCCTCGATCTGGGACACCTTCAGCCACACCCCGGGGAAGACGGCCGGTGGCGACAACGGTGACATCGCTGTCGACCACTACCACCGCTACCGCGACGACGTGGCGCTGATGAAGGACCTGGGCCTCGGCGCCTACCGCTTCTCGGTCTCCTGGACCCGGGTGCAGCCGACCGGCCGCGGCCCCGCCGTCCAGCGCGGCCTGGACTTCTACCGCCGCCTGGTGGACGAGCTGCTGGCCGCCGGGATCAAGCCGGCCCTCACCCTCTACCACTGGGACCTGCCGCAGGAGCTGGAGGACGCGGGCGGCTGGCCCGAGCGGGACACGGCGCACCGTTTCGCCGAGTACGCGCAGATCGTCGGCGAGGCGCTCGGCGACCGGGTGGAGCAGTGGATCACGCTCAACGAGCCGTGGTGCGCCGCCTTCCTGGGCTACGCCTCCGGCGTGCACGCCCCCGGCCGCACCGACCCGGCGGCCGCGCTGCGCGCCGCTCACCATCTGAACCTGGCGCACGGCCTGGGCACGGCCGCGCTGCGTTCGGTGATGCCGGCCCGCAACTCGGTGGCGATCAGCCTCAACACGTCCGTCGTGCGCCCGCTGTCGCAGAACCCGGCGGACCTGGCGGCGGCGCAGAAGATCGACGACCTGTCCGGCGGGATCTTCCACGGCCCGATCCTGCACGGCGCCTACCCCCAGTCGCTGCTGGAGGCCACCGCTTCGGTGACGGACTGGTCGTACGTCCAGGACGGCGACCTGGGGCAGATCCGCCAGCCGATCGACGCGATCTGCCTCAACTACTACACGCCCACGGTGGTGTCGGCGGCCGACGCCGACTCGCGTGCGCCGCGCGCCGACGGCCACGGCGCCAGCGACCACTCGCCGTGGCCCGCCGCCGACGACGTGGCGTTCCACCAGCCGCCCGGCGAGCGCACGGAGATGGGCTGGAGCGTCGACCCGACCGGCCTGCACGAGCTGATCATGCGGTACAACCGCGAGGCCCCCGGCCTGCCGCTGTACATCAGCGAGAACGGCGCGGCCTACGACGACAAGCCCGGCGCGGACGGCTCGGTGCACGACCCCGACCGGGTCGCCTACCTCAACGGCCACCTCACCGCGGTCCGGCAGGCCATCGCCGACGGCGCCGACGTCCGCGGCTACTACCTGTGGTCCCTGCTGGACAACTTCGAGTGGGCGTACGGCTACGAGAAGCGCTTCGGCGCGGTGTACGTCGACTACGCCACCCAGCAGCGCACCCCGAAGTCGAGCGCCCTGTGGTACGGCCGGGCGGCCCGCACGGGGGCCCTGCCGCCGCTGGACGCGGTCGAGTAGCCGGTACGGGGGAGTCGCTACGGGGTGCCGGTAGGCACGGGGACCGAAGCGGGGCGCGGCATCCGACGGCGGGGGGATGCCGCGCCCCGCTCGTGGGGCCGGTGTGGGGCCCGCCCCCACGAGGCAGGAGCCCGGGCCTACTTGTAGGCGGCGAGCGCCTTGGCGAAGGCGTTCGGCTCCTGGTCCACGGAACTGCAGGTGGCGTCGGCCGAGGGCTTCGGGCCGCCGGGGCAGGCCTTGTCGCGGGTCGCGGACCACATGGACAGCCCGCCCAGGCCCTTGGACTTCGCGAAGTCGACGAGCTGGGCGGCGTCGTCGACCTTGAAGACCTCACTGGCGACGTCGTTGACGCCGATCATCGGGGTGACGGCGACGGTCTTCCAGGCCTCCGCGTCGGACCGGCCGAGGACGCCCTTGACCTGGGCCTGGGTGGCGGTGGCGGCCTGCTCGGCATAGGTGCCCATGTCGCCGCTGTACGCGGGGCCGTAGTCCATCGCCATGATGTTGACGGCGCCGATGTCCACGCCGTTCTGCTTCGCGTCGGCGAGCAGGTCGACGCCCGCCTGGGTGAGGCCCTCGGGCATCACCGGGAGGGTGAAGGAGACGTCCAGGCCGGGGTGCTCCTTCTGCAGCGCGGCGATCGCCTGGGCGCGGCGGGTGTTGGCTGCCGTGTCGGGCAGCGCGCCGCCCTCGACGTCGAAGTCGACCTTGGTGAGCCGGTAGGCGTCGACGACCTTGCCGTACGCCGCCGCCAGCGCGTCGGCCGATGTGCAGGTGGTGCCCAGTTCGGAGCCGGAGGCGCCGCCGAAGGAGACCCGGACGTCGCCGCCCTTGGCGCGCAGGTCGCCTATCTGGCCGGCGACCGCGTCGCTGCCGAGGTCGGTGACGCCGCCCCACTTCGGGGTGCAGCCGCCGCCGTCGGTGACGAAGGCGAGGTTGTACTCCTTCACGCCGGTCGCCGTGGAGTGGGCGAGCAGGTCGAAGGCCGGGTAGAGGGAGGTGTCGACGTACGGCGCGAAGCCGGCGCCCGCGGCGGTGCCGTTGCCGGGGGTCTCGGTGGGGGCCGGGGTGGTGGCGGTGCCGGTCGGGGTCGGCTCGGCGGTGCCGGTCGCCGTGGGGGTGGGGGCCGGTGTGACCGGGGGCTCGGTGGGGCGGCCGCTGGGCTCGGGGGTGGCGCCGTCGTCGGCCGAGCAGGCGGCGTCGTCGACGAGGCAGCCGGTCGGGTCGCCGGTGCCGTTGACGACGAAGCCGACCGTGACGGACTCGCCGGCCCTCAGCCCGTCCGTGTCCCACTTGGGCGGGGTCACGGTGACGTGCTGCCCGTCGGCCTTCGACTCGGCGTTCCACAGGGAGCCGAGTTTCGTGCCGGAGGGGAGGTCGAACTCCAGGGTCCAGTCCGCCTTCGCCTGCCCGCTGTTGTTGGTGACGACGTACTGGGCGGTGTAGCCCGTCGACCACTGGCTGGTCTTCGTGTACGCGGCGCCGACCGGGGCGGCCTGGGCGGTGCTGGTGAACAGCAGCGCCCCGCCACCGGCCACGGCCGCCGCGACGAGGGCGCCGATCGCCTTGTTCCTGCCACTGACCTTGCGTCGGTGCGTGCGCATCACGTGCCTGCCTTCGCTGTTCACGGTGCCCCCGCGAGGGAGTGCGGGGGCGGGGTGGGGGTGCGGCAGCACGCTAGCGACCAGGAAACGGGCAAAGAGCCTGATCCGGGCGGGGGTTGACGATCTTAGGGTGGGCTTAAGGAAGGGATCGGGAGCGATTAATGGTCGTGCCCGGTCAGTGCTCGTGACCGGTCAGTGCTCGTGACCGGCCCTGGCCGCCGGCGTCGGCGGAGCCGGCGTGGTCGTGGACACGGGAGCGCGGCTCTGCCGGCGCCGGCGCACCGCACCCCGGTGTCCGCGCCGCAGCGGTGCCGTGCGCCCGTCCAGCTGGATCCAGATCCGCACCTCGGTGCCGCCCAGCACCGAGGAGCCGATGCGTACGTCGCCGCCGGTCGACTCGGCCATCCGGCGCACGATGTCCAGGCCGAGCCCGGTCGACCCGTCGGTGCCCGACCCCCGGCCCCGGGCCATGGCCGCCTCGGGGTCGGATATCCCGCCGCCCGCGTCGGAGACCAGCACGATCACCGCGTCCTCGCCGTTGTGCAGGTCGACGGCGAAGGCGGTGCCCTCGGCGGTGTGCCGGAAGACATTGCCCAGCAGTGCGTCGAGGGAGGCGGCCAGGTCGGTGCGGGCCACCGGTATGCGCACCGGCCGGTCGGCGCCGGCCACCCGCCACTTGCGGCCCTCGTCCTCGGCGAGCGCCGACCAGAACGCCATCCGTTCCCGGACCACCTCGGCCGCGTCGCACCCGGCGCCGGGTCCGGCGGCGGCCGTCTGCGGCTTGGCGTCCCGTGCGGTGCGGATGATGGTGTCGACCTCGCGCTCCAACTGCTCGACGGCGGTCCTGGTCTGCTCGGCGGCCGGTCCGTCGCCGAGCGAGGCCGCGTTGAGACGCAGCACCGTCAGCGGAGTGCGCAGGCGGTGGGACAGGTCGGCGGCCAGCTCCCGTTCGTTGGCCAGGAGCTGGACGACCTGGTCGGCCATGGAGTTGAACGCGACCGCAGCGCGCCGCAGTTCGTCCGGGCCCTCCACGGGCACCCGCGCGCCCAGCTTGCCCTCCCCCAGCTCGTGCGCGCCCTCGACCAGGCGCCGGGCGGGCTGCACCATCCGTACGCCCAGCCGGTCGGCGACCGCGACCGAGCCGACGATCAGGGCGGCGCCGACCGCGGCCAGCACCGCCCAGGCCGTGCCCACGCCGTTGGTCACCTCGGACTCGGGGACGTACACCTCGACGACGGCGATCTGGCCCGAGCTGAGCGCGACCGGCTGGAGCAGGGTGGAACCGCCGCCCACCTCGGTGGTGGAGGCCCGCCCCATCTCCCGTACGGCGGCGATGTCCTCGTCGGTGGCGCGCTGCCGCCCGATGTCGGTGGCGCCCCCGCCCCCGCCCCCGGGAGCCGGTATGTGCACGGCCATCCCGGCGTCC
This sequence comes from Streptomyces hyderabadensis, assembly GCF_020404845.1. Classification (GTDB taxonomy): domain Bacteria; phylum Actinomycetota; class Actinomycetes; order Streptomycetales; family Streptomycetaceae; genus Streptomyces; species Streptomyces hyderabadensis. The sequence goes on from NZ_JAIOJZ010000002.1 coordinate 52,591, forward strand.
GAGGCGGCGGAGGCGACGACGCGTTCCAGCTGCTCGCGGTCGGTGGTGATGGACAGGGCCGGGGCGACGGCGGCGGCCTCCCGTTCGGCGTTGGAGAAGGCGCGGTCGCGGGCCATCTCCCGGACGACGAGTCCGAGGGGCACGGCGAAGGCGACCACGACCATCGCGGTGACCGCCAGCGAGACCTTGACCAGGGCCCATCTCATCGTGGCGGCTCCAGTCGTGGCGGCTCCAGCTTCACGCCGACGCCGCGCAGGGTGTGCAGATAGCGCGGCCGGGCCGCGGTCTCGCCCAGTTTCCGCCGCAGCCAGGACAGGTGGACGTCGATGGTCTGGTCGTCGCCGTAGGACTGCTGCCAGACCTCGGCGAGCAGTTCCCTGCGCGGGACGACGACCCCGGGGCGGCCGGCCAGGAAGGCGAGCAGGTCGAACTCGCGGCGGGTCAGGTCGAGGACCACGCCGTCCAGTTCGGCCTGGCGGCGCAGCGGGTCGACGGTGAGGCCGCCGACCCGCAGGACCGTGGGCGCCGGTGCCTCCGCGGCTCCGCCGCGGGCGCGGCGCAGGACGGCCGCCATCCGGGCCGACAGGTGCTCCACGGAGAAGGGTTTGGTGAGGTAGTCGTCCGCGCCCGCGTTCAACAGCCGTACGATCTCGGCCTCGTCGTCCCGGGCGGTGGCGACGATCACCGGTACGTCGGTGATGCCACGCAGCATCTTCAGCGCCTCGGAGCCGTCCAGGTCGGGCAGTCCGAGGTCCAGGATCACCACGTCGAACCGGAGATGGGCGACCTCGCGCAGCGCCTCCAGTGCCGTGCCCACGCTGCGCACGGTGTGCGAGGCGTCGGTCAGCTGCCGGATCAGCGCCGAGCGTACGAACTGGTCGTCCTCGACCACGAGCACACTTGCCATGGGCGGCACCGTACGCCATGCGGACCGGCCCGGTCCGGGCCTGTGGACAACTCCGCCCGGACCCGCGTCACACCGCTTTCGGGCGACACGGGTGGGGCGGGTGGGGCAGTATGGCCGCGATGCGCAGAGGACTCGTCCACGTGATCGCCTGGCTGCTCGCCACCGGCGCGGCGGTCACGCTGTCGTGGTGGGGCGTGCACACGGTGATGGCGGGCACGGCCTACGACGCCCCCCGGGCGCTGCCGATCACGGCGGCCGACGCGAGCGTGCGGGACGGGGAGAGCGACGACGGGGAGTCCCTGGCGTCGTCCACCAGCCGGCCGGCGCCCTCGCCTTCGCCGTCGGACAGCGCCTCGCCGACGCCGAGCCGCACCTCCCGCGAGCCCGGCCCCGCCCCGTCGCGCACCGAGCCGGCCGGCCCGCCGCCGGCCGACCCGGCGAGCCCGGCACCCGACACGTCCGGCCAGGTCAAGAGCTACGACACCGACGGGGGCCGCGCGGTCTTCGACCTCGGTACGGCGTCCGCGTCCCTGGTGTCGGCGACGCCGGGCGCGGGCTGGTCGATGCAGGTGTGGAAGACGGAGTCGTGGATCCGGGTGGAGTTCACCTCGGGCGCCGACCGGGTGTCGGTGTTCTGCACCTGGCACGACGGGCCGCCGCGGGTGGAGATCGGCAGCTACTGAACCAACGCGTCCGGTCGGCGGCCCCCTTGCCGTCGCGGGCTCACCGGAAGACGGACTCCGGCGGTGCGGGCGAGTCCACCGCAGCCGCGTCCGTCACGGGCGGGGCGCCGCCGGTGAAGTCGGTGAGCGCGCGGCCGTGTTCCACGCGCGCGGGGTGCGGGTCGGAGGCGGCCCGGCGGGTGAGTTCGGCGATCGGCAGCGGGTGGTCGGCGGCCACCAGGATCGCGTTGCCGAAGCGTTTGCCGCGCAGTACGGCCGGGTCGGCGACGAGGGCGAGTTCGGCGAACCGGGCGGCGGCGGTGGCGATCTGGCCGCGCAGGTGGGCGAGCGGCGGGCCGTCGGCGAGGTTGGCGGCGTAGACCCCGCCGGGCGCGAGCGCGCGCCGCACCTCGTCGAGGAACTCGGTGGAGGTCAGGTGGGCCGGGGTGCGGGCCCCGCCGAAGACGTCCGCGACGACGAGGTCCGCCCAGCCGTCGGGCACCTTGGCCAGACCGGCGCGGGCGTCGGTGGAGCGCACCCGGATCCGCGCGCCGGGGTCGAGGGGAAGCTCCCGGCGGACCAACTGGACGAGGGCGGCGTCCCGTTCGACGACCTGCTGGGTGGAGCGGGGGCGGGTGGCGGCGAGGTAGCGGGGAAGGGTGAGGGCGCCGCCGCCGAGGTGCACGGCCCGGACCGGTCTGCCGGGCGGGGCGGCCAGGTCGATGACGTGGCCGATGCGGCGCTGGTACTCGAAGGACAGGTACGCCGGGTCGTCGAGGTCGACGTGCGACTGCGGGGCGCCGTCGATCAGCAGCGTCCGGGCCCGCGGCCGGTCCCGGTCGGGCACCAGCTCGGCGCGTCCCCCGTCGACGTCCTCGACGACGGCCTCGGCGGCTGCGCGCCCGCGCCGGGCGTTCCTGGACTTTCCCATCGGTCCATTATCCGGGTCGGGCCGGACCGGGACCGGCGGTGCTCAGCGGCAGCTGTCCGCGGCCCTGATCAGCCGGGCCGCCTCGCCCAGCGCGGCCCGCAGCACGGCGGGGTCGGTCGCCAGGTCCGCCTCGCCGGGCGGCAGCAGCCAGTCGGAGCCCTCCACGGGCGGCTGGGGCTCCGGGACGACGCGCAGTCCGCGGCCGTCCGTCTCCGTGCAGGTGCTGCCGGGCACGTCCCAGGCGGCGGCGGTGCCCGGCGGCACCAGGAAGCCCAGGGTGTCGCAGCCGTCGTCGTGGAGCACCGAGCCCACCCCCTCACCGGCTCCCCGCCTGAGGATGTCGACCGCCTCCAGACCCTGCCGGGTCGGCACGGTGACGACCTCGCAGGCTTCGCAGGGGGGAACGCTGACGCTGGTGTCCATCCCGGCCTCCACCACGGAACTCCTCCTCGGACGAGCGGCTCGGGAGTCGGGGGCCTCCCGGTCCACCCGGTTCAACGCGGCGGTCCGTCAACGGCTACGGCCGGGGCCCGCCGCAAAGGATGGCACTTCATGGCAGATCGTGGATGAGATATCCGGTTTGTAGCCAAACAGTGCGTGGCCGCTCCGTCACAGCCGGTACGTTCTTGCTCGCCGGAAACAGGGGCGCGAGTCCCACCCGCCCCTGTCCCGGCATGGTTCGACGGTTCGCACGAGAGGACCCGGCCATGGCGTCGTCAACGGTGACCTCCGCCCAGTCCGAACGGCCCCCGCGGCCGAACCTCGCCTTCAGGCGGTTGCGCGGCAAGCGCTCCCCGGCGGAGTTCGCGGCGGCGGTCCGCCGGGCCGCGCGCGAGATCGGCGAGCGGGTCAGCTGTGACGCGCGCTACGTCGGCCGGGTCGAGGCGGGCGAGATCCGCTGCCCCAACTACGCGTACGAGCGGGTGTTCCTGCACATGTTCCCCGGCCGCACGCTCACCGACCTGGGGTTCGCGCCCCGCTCGTCGGTGCGCGGGCGCCAGGCGCGCACCCCGGGTGAGTCGCGAGGGGCGGGTGAGCCGTATGAGACCTACGACACGCCAGACACGCACGACACGCACAACAGGCACGACAGGCACCACACGCACGACCGGCACCACCCGCAAGACCTGTACGAAACGCACGACAACACCGAGGAGAGCGACGTGCTGCGTCGCGCATTCATGACGAGCGGAGCCACCGTGGCCGCCGCCTCGCTGGGCCCCCTGGGCCTCGCCTTCGACGCCGCGGCGGCCGGGCGCCCGGTGCGCCGGGCCGGGACGGGCGAGGCCGGCGCCCTCGAGGAGGCCGTCCGCCGGATCCGGGTGCTCGACGACCGGCACGGCGCGGACGGCCTCTACCGGCGCGCGGCGGCCCCGCTGCGCACCGCCTACGCACTCCTGGACGCGGGCGCGTCCCGGCAGGCGACGGCGGACCGGCTCTACACCGGCGCCGGTGAGCTGGCGATCTCCGTGGGCTGGCTGGCGCACGACTCGGGGCGCTTCGACGACGCGCGCTCCCACTACGCCGAGGCCCTGGCCACCGCCCGGATGAGCGGCGACGCGGGCCTGGAGGCGCACGCCTTCTGCAACATGGCGTTCCTGGCCCGCGACGCCGGCCGCCCGCGCGAGGCGGTACGGGCGGCCCAGGCCGCGCAGCGCGCCGCCCGTCCGCTGGGCTCGGCCCGGCTGACGTCCCTGCTGGCGCTGCGCGAGGCGGGCGGCTGGGCGGGGCTCGCCGACCGCGTCGGCTGCGAGCAGGCGCTGGTGCGGGCGCAGACCCTCTTCGCACGGGGCCCCTCGGACACCGACCCCGAGTGGATGAGTTTCTACGGCGAGGCCGAGCTGGAGGGGCTGGAGGCGCAGTGCTGGTCCACCCTGGGCGACTGGCCCCGGGCCGCCCGGCACGCGCGGCGGGCGGCGGATCTCCAGGACCCGCACTTCACCCGGAACCTCGCGCTGTACTCGGCGGAACTGGCGGACGACCTGGCCCGCGGCGGCCGCCCCGACGAGGCGGCGGGGGCGGGCATGCGGTGCCTGGACCTGCTGGGCGAGGTCCAGTCCTCCCGCGTGCACACGATGCTGGCGGGCACGGCCCGGGTGCTCCTCCCCCACCGCCGCGCCTCGGGCGTCTCCGCCTTCCTGGACCGCCACGGGGCGCTGCCGCGCCCGGCGTGACATCGATCGCGGGGGTGCCCCCGGGCCGTTCAGGCGCCTTGGGAGGCACGACTGCCCGCAGCCGGTACCGGCCCGTCAGCCGACCAGGTGCCCCGAGTCGTTCCAGCTCTCCATCGCCGCCTCCCCGTACGCCCACCCCAGCACCGACAGCGATGTCGGGTTCAGCCGTATCCGCGCGCCGAAGGACAGCGGCAGACCCAGCCACCTCGCCCCGATGGCCCGCAGGATGTGCCCGTGGGCGAAGACGAGCACGTCCCGGTCCGCCTCCCGCGCCCACGCCACCACCTCGTCCGCGCGCGCGGTGACATCCGCCACACCCTCACCCTCCGGGACCCCGTCCCGCCAGATCAGCCAGCCGGGCCGCACGGCCTGGATCTGCTCCGGCGTCATGCCCTCGTAGGCCCCGTAGTCCCACTCCAGCAGCGCGTCCCACGCGCGCGTGCGCTCGCCGAACCCGGCCAGCTCGCAGGTCTCGCTCGCGCGCCGCAGCGGACTGGTCCGCACCTCCACGCCGGGCAGCCCGTCCAGCGGCGCCCGGTGCAGCCGCTCGCCGAGCAGCTTCGCGCCGCGCCGGCCCTCCTCCAGGAGCGGCACGTCGGTCCTGCCGGTGTGTCTGCCGGACAGCGACCACTCCGTCTGTCCGTGCCGGGCCAGCAGAATGCGCGGTGCCATGAAGGGGCCTTTCCGGGAGAAATGTCTGCGGGGACCCCTCCATCATCCCGTACTGTCCGTGCGGGCAACCCGAGGGGCGGTGCCCGCGTCTATCCGGTCCGAGGGCGCTTCGCGGAGCGGGCGGAGCGAGGCCGTAGAGTGGCTCGCCCGTGTCCGTCCGGACGCGTGAGCGAGCGAGTAGTGAGAAGCGTGAGAAGGGGGAGGGCGATCGGATTGCCGCACACCGAGACACCGGGCACCGAGGCGGCCCCGCACCCTCGGCTGCGCTGGTGGACCGAGCTGCCGCTCATCGTCCTCGTGTACGCCTGCTACAGCGCGGGACGCCTGATCGTGCGCGGCGACGTCTCCGACGCCGTCGACCACGGCCTGGCCATCCTGGACATCGAGAAGGCGCTCCACCTCAACGCCGAGCACCCCCTCAACCGCCTCTTCACGCGCGAGCCGTGGATCGGCGTACCGGCGGACTTCTGGTACGCCTCGCTGCACTACGTGGTCACCCCGGCGATCCTCATCTGGCTGTTCCGGTCCCGCGCGGTGCGCTACCGGGCCGCCCGCACCTGGCTGATGACGTCCACCTTCATCGGTCTCATCGGCTTCACCCTGCTGCCGACCTGCCCGCCCCGGCTGCTGGACGCCGGCCACGGTTTCGTCGACACGATGGCCCAGTACAGCTCGTACGGCTGGTGGGGCGGCGAGGCGAGCGCCCCGCGCGGCCTGGGCGGGATGACCAACCAGTACGCGGCGATGCCGAGCCTGCACGTGGGCTGGGCGCTGTGGTGCGGGGTGATGTTGTGGCGCCACGGCGGCACGCGCACGGCCAAGGTGGCCGGTGTCGTCTACCCGCTGGTGACCACGATCGTGGTGATGGGCACCGCGAACCACTACTTCCTGGACGCGGTCGCCGGTGCCGCCGTGATGGGGGCGGGGCTGTTGCTGACGCCGTTGGTGCGGCGGACCGCGGAGCGGGCACGGACCCGGCTCACGGCCCGTTTCGCACCGGCGGCGGCCGGCTCGGCCGGCCCCGCGAACGACTCCGCGAACGGCTCCGCGGCCACCTCCGCGACCGCCCGGGACGGCGCGGGTTCCGCGATTGTCAGTGGCGGATGCCAGACTTCCGCGGGTGAGCGATTTCCACGGCAGCGCGAGCAGCGGTTCGGACCGGGGGGCGAGCCGGACCCCGCCCCCTCGGGCGCGGAGGACGGGACTCCGGCACCGGCTCGCTGAGCTGCGCGGTCCCGACGTACCGGCCAGGGCACTGGACGCCCGGGCGCTGGCCGCCCTCGCCGCCAACCCGGGATGCCGTCGGCGCGCGCTCCTCGACGGCGCGGGGGTGGACAAGGCCGCCCTGGCCAGTGCGCTGGGCTCGCCGTCCGCCTTCGGACAGTCGCAGTTCGCCCTCACGCGGGGCAATGCCTTCGAGGCGAAGGTCAAGGCCGACGGCGGCGCCGAGCTGCTGCGGCTCGTGCACGAGAAGCTGGACCGGGGTGCCGAGCCGCCCGCCGAGGCCGGGGCGGCAGTGCCCGACCTGACCGCGGCCGGCCCCGAGGGGCGCACGGCGCGCACGGCGCTGGCCCTGCGCGAGGCCACCGGCGCACCCGGGGCCTGGACGCTGCTCGACCATCCGATGCTCGCCCTCGACGTCGCCGGTTCGCCCGCCTTCCTGGAGCCGGACGCCGTGGTGGTGCATCCGGACGGCAGCTGGACGGTCGTCGAGATCAAGTCCTTCCCCATGCTGGACGGCTCCGCCGACCCGGCGAAGGTGGGCGCCGCCGCACGGCAGGCCGCGGTGTACGTGCTGGCGCTGGAGCGGGTCGCGGCCCGGCTCGACCCCGCCCCGCGCGTGCGCCACCGGGTCCTGCTGGTCTGCCCCAAGGACTTCTCCAACCTGCCCACCGCTTCCGCGGTCGACGTGCGCAAGCAGCGGGCCGTCACCGACCGCCAGCTGGCCCGGCTGACCCGCATCGAGGACATCGCCGACGCGCTGCCGGAGGGCGTCTGCTTCTCCCCCGGGCTGCCGGCCGAGGAGCTGGCGGCGGCGGTCGAGGCGGTCCCGGCGGCGTACGCGCCGGAGTGCCTGTCCGCGTGCGAGCTGGCCTTCCACTGCCGTGCCCGGTCCCGCGAGGCGGGTGCGGTCACCTGCCTGGGCCGCCCGGTGCGGGCCGAGCTGGGCGGGCTTTCCACCGTCGAGGACGTGCTGGCCGCGGCCCGCGGGGAGGCCGGTGATCCGGACGATCCGGCGGTGGCCGCGCTGCGCAGGGCGGCCCGGCTGCGTGCGGAGGCGCTCGCGGCGGCCGGTCCGACGGCCGATGCGGGGACCGGTGCGGCGGCGGGCGGCGGCAGCGAGTTCGCGGTCGGGGCCGGCGGGGTGTCCGCGTGTCGCTGATCACCACGCTCGCCCGGCTGGAGGCGGTGCGCACCGGCCGGGCCCAGCCCGCCGCCACCGTCCGGCACCGGCACCTGTCCGACCGTCCACTGGTCTTCGTCCCGCTGACCACCGCCGGCGAGGCCGGCGCCCCGCTCGGCGCGCTGGTCGGCACCGACCGGGACGCGCCGCACCTGCTGGTGGTGCCGCAGCCCCGCGACCGCGACCTGCGCTTCGCGTTCCTGGCCGACCTGGCCGACATCGTGCTGCCGCACGTCGAGGCGTACGCGGAGAGCGTCGAGGCCGCCGAGCGCACCGAGACCGACCCGGAGACGGGCAAGCGGGTCAAGGTCGAGGTCGACCTGTGCGCGGACGCCGCGCAGCTGGTCGTGCCGAGCCGCGCGGGCATCGACTTCGTACGGCTGCTGGGCCGGTCCATGCGCTTTCGGCGTACGGCGGAGCAGGACCCGGAGACCCCGCACCCCGCGCCGCCCCGGGTGCCGCTGCTCGGCCGGTGGCTGACCCACTACGGCGAGCGGGCCCGGGTGCCCGGCTCCTCTCTCCTGCTCGCCATGACCGACCTGCTGGGGCGGCACTGGGCGACCGGGCAGTCCACGCTGGAGGACCAGCACCTGGGCGCCCTGCTCGCGTGGATCGCGCCGGAGTTCTCGCCGGAGCCCGGCCTGACCGGCGCGGAGGCCGCCCGCCGCGCCGAGCTGGCCCGCGACGCCGACGGCCAGTTGCTGTGCCCGCCCGCGGGCCCGGCGACCGACCCGGCCTTCGACAACAGGCTGCTCGCCCCCGCCATCGAGCGCTACGACCGTGCCCGCACCGCGCTGGCCGCCGCCGAGGACGGTCTGGAGGCCGACGAGCGGCTCGGCGCGCTCACCGCCGCCGAGCGGGAGATCCGCGCCCTGGTCGACAGCCGCACCCGGCCCACCTGGGACGCGGTGTGGCGGGGCCTGGACCTGCTGCGGGAGCTGCCGGAGGGGGCGCACGCCGAGGAGCGGTGGACCCGCGACCGCTGGTCGTTCACCTCCCACCGCGACCGCATCCTGGCCGGGGAGCCCCCGCAGCCGCGCCGCGACGACGCCGTGACGGCGGCGAACAAGCTGGCCACGCGCGAGCGCGAGCAGGCCCGCCTGGAGGCGCAGGAGGCGCTGGACGACCCGCTGGTGATGGCCGGGCGGCGGCTGTCCGGGGAGGCGTTCGCGGGCGAGGTCGTCGACGTGGTGATGGCGTACAGCGAGAGCAAGCGGCCCAGTCCGCGCCCGCTGGTCACGGTCCGCACGGACGACCGTCCGCACCTGGGCGAGCGGGCGAAGGTCTACCGCTCGCTGGGCGGCAAGCCGCAGACGGCCGAGTACGTGGGACCGGCCGCCTCGGACGACGGCTTCGGCGACGGGACCGGGACCGGTGACGGGGACGGGACCGGGACCGGTGACGGGACCCGCGACGGCGACGGCGTGCTGGTCCTGCGGATCATGGACAAGATGGGGCGGGGCAAGGAGCCCGAGGCGGGGTCGGTGCCGGAGAAGGGCGACCTGGTCTGCTTCACGCTCTTCGAGCACGAGCAGCGGGGCGGTGCGAAGCTCCCCGACCCCGAGCAGACGCCGTGGACGCACGGCGGCCCGCCGGGTGCGGCGGCCGCGGTGCCGGAGGCCGCCGACGCCCAGACCGAGGAGGACGTGCTGTGACCGCCGAGGCCCTCGCCGCCCCCGCCCCCGCGGACTTCGACCCGGGTGCGGAGGCCGCCCGCGCCACCGCGGCGATCCTGCACGACACCCTGCACGGCACGGAGCGCGGTGTCGTCGTCGACTCCCCGCCCGGCGCCGGGAAGTCCACGCTCGTGGTGCGGGCGGCGCTGGAGCTGGCCGAGGCGGGCCGCCCCCTGATGGTGGTGGCGCAGACCAACGCCCAGGTCGACGACCTGGTGCTGCGCCTGGCGGAGAAGAACCCGGACCTTCCGGTGGGCCGCCTGCACAGCAGCGACGCCGACCCGTACGACAAGGCGCTCGACGCGCTGGAGAGCGTACGGAAGTCGGCGAAGGCGGCCGACCTCGCCGGGCAGGCCGTCGTCCTGTCCACGGCGGCGAAGTGGGCGCACGTCACGGTGGACGAGCCCTGGCGGCACGCGATCGTCGACGAGGCGTACCAGATGCGCTCGGACTCCCTGCTCGCGGTCGCCGGGCTCTTCGAGCGGGCGCTGTTCGTGGGGGACCCGGGCCAGCTGGACCCGTTCGCGACGGTGGGCAGCGAGCAGTGGGCGGGCCTGGCCTACGACCCGTCGTCCTCGGCCGTGACGACACTGCTCGCCCACAATCCGGGCCTGCCCCAGCACCGGCTCCCGGTCTCCTGGCGGCTCCCGGCGTCGGCGGCCCGTCTGGTCTCCGACGCCTTCTACCCGTACACGCCCTTCCGCAGCGGCACGGACCACGGCGACCGGAGCCTGGCCTTCGGGGTGCCGTCGGACGGCTCGGGCCCGGACCGGGTGATCGACGAGGCCGCCGTCTCCGGCTGGGGGCTGCTGGAGCTGCCCGCCCGGCACACCCCGCGCACCGACCCGGAGGCGGTGCGGGCGGTGGCGGCGGTGGTCCGGCGCCTGCTCGACCGGGAGGGCCGGGCGACCTCCGAGCGCTCCCCGGACCCCGCCCCGCTGACCGCGGCCCGGATCGCCGTCGGCACCGCGCACCGGGACCAGGCGGCGGCCGTCCGCTCGGCGCTGGCCGACCTCGGGGCGGGCGAGGTGACCGTCGACACGGCCAACCGCCTCCAGGGCCGCGAGTACGACGTCACGGTCGTCCTGCACCCGCTCTCCGGCCGCCCCGACGCCACCGCCTTCCACCTGGAGACCGGCCGCCTGTGCGTGCTGGCCTCCCGGCACCGGCACGCGTGCATCGTGGTCTGCCGCGAGGGAGTGGCCGGCCTGCTGGACGACTACCCGTCCACGGAACCGGTCCAGCTGGGCACGCTGGTGAAGTTCCCTGACGGCTGGGAGGCGAACCACGCGGTGCTGGCCCACCTCGCGGAGCACCGGGTCTCCGCCTGAGGCGGCGGGGCGGCGGTGGGCGGCCGAAGCAGCGCGCCGGTGGGGCACGGGCGCGCGCCCCGGCCCGGCGCTAACCGGTGTGCGTGCGGGCGAGCCCGGTCGCGAGCCGCTCGACCAGCCGCCGTGCGGCCTTCGGGGCGACGACCTCGATGTGCTCGCCGAACTGGAGCAACTGCCGCACCGCGTCGGTATGCCCGTACGCCACGGTCACCTCGGCCCGCCCGTCCTCCCCGGGCTCACCCACCGTCCTGAGCCGGGCACCCAGGATCCGCCGGGCGAGGTCGAGGCTCGCCACGTCGACGCGCGCCGTGACCACGACGTGCTCCCTGCGCTCCAACGCCTCGCCCAACTCCCGTGCCGTACCGGCGAGGTCGGCCCCGGCACGCAGTCGGCGCGCGTGGTCGAGCACGGCCCAGCGCAGCAGGCGGGAGAGCGCGAACATCCGGGGCCGCCCGTCCCGGTCGGCCACCAGGTACCAGCGCCCGCCCCGCTGGAGGAGTCCGTAGGGGTCGACCACCAGCTCCCGCGCGGACGCCTCCCCGCTCCTGCGGTAGACGATCCGCAGCCGCCGCGCCGTCCGCACGTCCCGCACCAGCGCCGCCACGTCGGGCAGCGGCGCGTCGTCCTCGAACCAGGGCCGGTTGTCGATGGCGATCACGTCGGTCAGCGCGAGCGGCAGCTCGTCCCGGGCCGGCGGCGGCTGCCTGCGGGAGGTGAGCTTGCGCAGCGCGGACCGGGCGGCCGCCTCGCCGCCGAGCTGACGGGCCCGGTCGAGGTCGAGCCCGACGGCCCGCAGCAGGTCCGCCTCGCCGGTCGTCAGCTTCGACAGGTCGGCCTGGTCGCCGGGCAGCAGGCTGATGCCGCCGTACTTGCCCCGCTCGGTGAAGACGGGAATCCCGGCGTCGACCAGCGCCCGCACATCGCGCAGGACCGTCCTCGTCGACACCCCCAGCTCCTCGGCCAGCGCCTCGGCGGTGGTCCGCCGACGCGTCTGCAGGGCCGCGAGAAGCTCGATCAAACGCTGCGGCCGACTCATCCGGCGGCTCCCCCTTCGAACCCGACAACTTCTGTCATGTTCTCAGCCGAGGCTGGTACCAGCGGCCGAACGGACCGCTCGAAAGGAGCCCATCACCCATGTCCGCACCCAACCTCTTCCTCGTCTACGTCACCGACGTCGAGCGTGCGACCGCCTTCTACTCCGACCTGTTCGGCATCAAGCCGGTGATGACCGCCCCGCGCTACGTCCCCTTCGAGGTCGCGCCCGGCGTCCTGTTCGCCCTCTGGAGCGGCCACGCGGACCGGATCACGGCCGCGACCCCGCGCACCTCGGAGGTCGGCCTGATGATCCCGGGCTCCTCGGCCGCCATCGACGCGCTCCACGCCGAGTGGGCCGCCAAGGGCGTCACGGTGGTGGAGGAACCCCACGACGAGCCCTTCGGCCGCACGTTCGTGGCGACGGACCCGGACGGCAACCTGATCCGGGTCTCGCCGGTCGACTAGGTCCGGGGCACCGGACAGCCCCTAGGACCGGGGCGAAGGCCCGCGGATGCCGTCCAGGAGGTACACGGTGCGGCGGTCGTAGTCCTCCCGGGCAGGCCGCTCGCCGTGCTTGAGGGCGAGGGCGTTGTCGACGACGAGTGCGTGCAGGTCGCCCGCCGTGAACTCCGGCCGCAGCGCGCCCGAGGCCCGCGCCGCCGCGACGAACTCCTCGTTGGCCTCGCTGCCGACCCGGCAGATCTCCATGAGCTGCCGCGAGTGCGGATAGGTCTGCAACAGCACGTCGTTGAAGGCGGGCTGGCGGTACTGGAGGTCGCGGATCGCGGTGAGGTAGTACGCGATCCGCTCGCCGCCGTCGTCGACGGTCCGCGTGTGGTCGATGACGGCGAACAGCTGACGCGCGACGACCTCTTCGATGACGGCCTCGATGAGGCCGATCCGCCCGCCGAACCGGTTGAAGATCGTCGCCTTGCTCACCCCCGCCGCCTTGGCGACCTCCTCCAGCGGCACCGTCAGGCCCTGCCCCTGGAAGGCACCGATCGCGGCGGAGCGGATCTGCTCGGAATTGCGCCGCGCGTCGGCGCGCAGCCGGGGTTGCGAAGGCACCGCACCGGCCATGGCCCTCACCGTCTCTTCCTGTCACTCACCAGCGCAACTTGACTCGTCGAGTCAGCTTACCTACGGTCACCCGCAGAAGAGAAAGTGACCACCCTGGTCAACTTATGCGGGAAGGCCAAGAACATGATCGTTGTCACCGGCGCCACCGGCGGGCTGGGCGGCGCCACCGTCGAGCACCTCCTCAGGCGCGTACCCGCCGACCGGATCGGCGTCAGCGTCCGCGACCCCGGCAGGGCGCGGCACCTCGCCGACCGCGGCGTGCGCGTGCGGCAGGGCTCCTACGAGGACCCGGCCGCGCTGCGCGACTCGTTCGCCGGTGCCGAGCAGGTCCTCCTGGTCTCCGGCAACGACCCGGCCGCCGACATGGTCGGCCTGCATCGCCGCGCCGTCGAAGCCGCGGTCGAGGCCGGCGCCCACCGGATCCTCTACACGAGCCAGCACGGCGCCGTCCCCGGCAACCCGTACCGGCCGTCGGACGTGCACCTCGCCACCGAGGCGATCCTCGGCGCCTCCGGAGCGGCCTGGACCGCACTGCGCAACGGCGCCTACGGCCCGCTCGACCAGGTCCTCGGCCCGTGGCAGCGGACCGGCGTGATCGCCAAGCCGGAGGACGGCCCCGTCCCGTACACCGACCGCGCCGACACCGCCGAGGCCACCGCGGCCGTCCTCGCCGGCGACCGGCGCTTCGACGGCCCGGTGAACCTCACCGCGCCGGCCGCCGTCACCTTCGACGATCTCGCCGGGATCGCCTCCGACCTCACCGGTCGCACCATCGCGCGCGTCGTCCTGGACGACGACCAGTGGATCGCCGACCAGATCGCGACCGGCGTGCCGGAGCAGATGGCCCGGCTGATGCTCACCTACTACCAGGCAGCCCGCGCGGGCTACTTCGCCGAGGCCGACCCCCTGCTGGCCGAACTCCTCGGCCGCGAGCCCCACACCGTCGCGGACCGGCTCGCAGCCGACCTCGCCGCCTGAGTCCCGCCCCGCCCGAGCCGCGGGGAGGCCGGCGGCGAGGGCTCCGCGCCGCCGTCAGTCCTGCCGGGCCAGCGCCCCCAGCAGCGCGTCCAGCAGTCCGGGTGCCGCCTCCTGCAAGGCATCACGCCGCAAGCGATGGCCCCGGGCGGGGCCGACCATGACCGGCCGGAAGGCGCCCGCCTCCACCATCTTCGGCGGCGTCGTCATCGCGGCCGTGACCCTCGCCGCCGCCTGCACCCAGATCCTCAGCGCACGCCGTCCGGCACGCACGGTCGCACTCGTCGGCGACACCGCACTCGCCGTGCTCATGCTGGCCGGAGTGGGCGCCTTCGCCACCGGCAACGCCGTCGTCATCGTCGTCACCGTCGCCCTCCAGGGCGGCGCCTACGGGCTCGCCTTCGGCGGCTCCCTGCGCCACCTCACCGCCGGCATCCCCGCCGAACGGCGCGGGGCCGTCATGTCGATGTTCTACCTGCTCGCGTACGGCGCACTCGTCACGCCCACCCTCCTCGTCGGCGTCGGCGCGACCGTCTGGGCCGACACCACGGTCTTCTTCGTCTTCTCCGTACTCACGGCGCTGCTCTGCTTCTCCGCCGTGGCCGTCGAGCGGGTACTGGAACGCCGGCGCCGGCGCCCCGAGGCCGTTCCGGCGCCGAGCGCGGCAGTGCGTGAGGTGAACGTCGCCGACTGACGGGCGCCGCACCCCCGGCGGCCGTACTGTCGGACCCGACCGGCTACCCAGGAGGCCTCCGATGCGCAAGGTGACCTATTCGATGAACGTGTCCCTCGACGGCTACATCGCCGACGCGAGCGGCGACATCGACTGGAGCGACCCGGACGAAGAGGTCTTCGCGCACTTCACCGACGAGTTGCGGCAGACCGGCGTCCACCTGCTGGGGCGGCCACTGTACGAGACGATGCTGTACTGGGAGACCGCCGAGCAGGACGAGTCGCTCGGCGCCGCGGAGCTGGAGTGGGCCGCGCTGTGGAAGGCGCTGCCCAAGGTGGTGTTCTCCAGGACGCTGTCGACGGTCCAGGGCACCAACACCCGCCTGGCCTCCGGCACCCTGGCGGAGGAGATCGAGCGCCTGCGGGCCGAGCCAGGCGACGGCGACATCGCGATCGGCGGCGCGACCCTCGCCGCCGAGGCGGCCGCCCACGACCTGATCGACGAGTACCGGCCCATGGTCCACCCGGTACTGCTCGGCGGCGGCACCCCGTACTTCCCCCGCCAGGAGCGCCGGGTGAACCTCGAACTCGTCGAGTCCCGCACCTTCGGCCGGAACGTCGTCCTCCTCCGCCACCGCGTGACGCGCGGGGAATAACCGGAGACCCCCTCCTGTTACGTCGCGAAGCGACTCGCGTACGAACACGTCAACCACAGGAGGCACCCCGCCATGGCCGCAGACGCCGCAGAGGAGATCCGGGGCACCGCCCACGGCACCGCTCCCGTCCCGCTCTCCGTACTGGACCTGGTGACCGTCGGGGCCGGCCGGACCGCCACCGACGCGCTGCGGACCAGCGTGGACATCGTGCGGCTCGCCGAGGCGCGCGGGTTCCAGCGGTACTGGGTCGCCGAGCACCACTCCATGCCCGGCGTCGCCTCGTCCTCCCCCGCGGTGATCCTCGCCCACCTCGCGGCCCACACCGACCGCATCCGGCTCGGGTCCGGCGGCGTCATGCTGCCCAACCACGCACCGCTCGTCATCGCGGAGCAGTTCGGGACGCTGGAGGCCATGGCGCCCGGGCGCGTCGACCTCGGTCTCGGCCGGGCGCCCGGCACGGACGGGGCCACCGCCGCCGCCCTGCGCCGCACCGACCGGCTGAACGAGGGCGCCGACGACTTCCCGCAGCAGCTCGCGGAGCTGATCCGGTTCCTGGACGACGACTTCCCGGACGGCCACCCGTACGCCCGCATCCACGCCGTGCCGGGCCCCGTGCAGGCCACCTCGCCGGGGGGCGTGCAGTCGGCGCACCGGCCGCCGGTGTGGCTGCTCGGCTCCTCCGGGTTCAGCGCGCGGCTGGCCGGCACCCTCGGGCTGCCGTTCGCCTTCGCGCACCACTTCTCGGCGCAGAACACGATCCCCGCACTCGACCTGTACCGCGAGGCCTTCCGGCCGTCGGCCGTCCTGGACGCGCCGTACGCGCTCATCGGCGTCGCCGCGCTCGCGACCGACGACGAGAAGGAGGCGCGGCGGCAGGTGCTGGCGGCCGCGCTGAACATGGTCCGGCTGCGCACCGGCCGCCCGGGACTCGTACCGACGCCGGAGGAGGCCGAGGCGTACGACTTCAGCCCGATGGAGGAGGAGTTCGTGCGGTCCTGGAACGCCAACGTCATCCACGGCACCGCCGACGAGGTGCGGTCCGGCCTCGACGACCTCCAGAAGCGCACCGGCGCCGACGAGCTGATGCTCACCGCCAACGCCCACGGCGGCGACGTGCGGCTGCGCTCCTACGAGCTGATCGCCGACGCCTACGGGTTGCCGACGCCGGCCTGAACCCCCGCCGGTCCCGAGCCCAGCAGCGCGGAGATGCGGTCCGGTGCCACCGGCCGGGAGTAGAGCCAGCCCTGGCCGGTGTCGCAGCCGATGCGGCGCAGCCGGGTCGCCTGGTCCGAGGTCTCCACGCACTCGGCGGTGACGGTCAGACCGAGCCGATGGGCGAGCTGGACCATCGCCTCGACGATGACCTCGTCGGCCGGGTTGGCCACCCCGGTGCCGACGGCCTCCGGAGAACCGGCGCCGGCCGCCTCGGGCACGGCGTCGTACTGGAAGCCCCGCACGAACGCGCCGTCCAGCTTCAGCACCGAGACCGGCAGCCGGCTGAGGTAGGCCAGGTTCGAGTAGCCGGTGCCGAAGTCGTCGATGGCGATGTGCACGCCCATCTCGCTGAGCGCCTTGAGGACCTGGAGCGGGCGCCCGGCCGAGCCCATCACCGCCGACTCGGTCAGCTCCAGCTGGAGGAGGTGGGGCGGCAGGCCCGTCTCCTCCAGGGTGCGGGCGACGTCCGCGACCAGGTCGGAGTCCCAGACCTGGCGGACCGCCACGTTGACGCTGACGAAGATCGGCGGCTCGTCGGGGTGGGCCAGCTGCCAGCGGCGCGCCTGGTGGCAGGCGGTGCGCAGGATCCAGCGGCCGAGGGGAACGATCGAGCCATCCTCCTCCGCCAGTGCGATGAACCGATTCGGCGCAAGTACGCCGAACTGAGGATGATTCCAGCGGATGAGCGCCTCGACGCCCCGCACCCGGCCGTCCTCCATGCCGACCAGCGGCTGGTACTCAAGGGCGAACTCGCCGCGCTCGATGGCGGGGCGGAGGGTGGCGGCCAGCGCCTGGCGGGTCATGCGGTTGGCGTTGCGCTCGGGGTCGAAGAGGGTCCAGCGCGCGCGGCCGTCGGCCTTGGCCCAGTACAGGGTGGTGTCGGCGGCCTGCATCAGGGCGGTCGGGGTGGTGCCCGCGGTGTGGCGTTCGACGACGCCGACCGAGGCGGTGACCGACAGCCGGCGGTCGGCCAGCTCGAAGGGCGGCTGGAGGGCGGCCAGGACCGCGGCGGCCAGGTCGGCGAGCTGGTCGGTGCCGGTGGAGTCCTCCACCAGCAGGGCGAACTCGTCACCGCCCAGCCGGGCCACCAGCGGGGCGCCGGACCGGGCGTGGGCGGCCTCCTCCGCGCACCTGGTCAGCCGTTCGGCCACGGCGGCGAGCAGCCGGTCGCCGACGCGGTGGCCGTGGGTGTCGTTGACGGCCTTGAAGCCGTCCAG
Organism: Streptomyces hyderabadensis; assembly: GCF_020404845.1. GTDB lineage: Bacteria > Actinomycetota > Actinomycetes > Streptomycetales > Streptomycetaceae > Streptomyces > Streptomyces hyderabadensis. Next base: position 70,198 of record NZ_JAIOJZ010000002.1, read on the forward strand.
GTCCAGGTAGCACACGCCGATCCGGCCGGTGCCGCCGTGCTCGTACGACTCCGCCTCCAGCGCGGCCGTCAGGCGTTCGAAGAACAGCGCGCGGTTGGGCAGCCGGGTCACCGGGTCGTGCATCTGGAGGTGGCGCAGCCGGGCCTGGAGTTCGCGCCGGGCGCTGACGTCGGCGACGGAGAGCAGCAGGCCCGGGGCGTCCCCGCCCCCGGCGTCCCCGGCGTCGGCCAGCGGCTCGACCGTCACCTGTGCCCACAGGGAGTGCCCGTCGGCCCGCTTCAGCCGCCGGGTGCAGCGCAGCCGGGGCCGCCGGCCGCGCAGCACCTCGCGATAGGCGTGCCAGGTGCCGGCATCGGAGGCGAGGTCGACGAGGTCGGCCGCGACGCAGCCGGCCAGCGCGGCCGGGTCGGTGCCCAGCAGGGTGCCCAGGGTGTCGTTGGCGCTGACCACCAGGCCCTCGGCGTCGACGACGGCCATGGCGAGCGGGGCCGCGGTGAACACGGATCGGTAGGTCGGCGGCCCCGTACGCCCGGTACGAGGAGCCAGACCTTCATCACTCTCTGTGACCGCCGGGCCGAGGTCTACGGCGGGCGCCGGCCCTTCGGAGGTTCCGTTCACCGCTCGCTCCCGCAGTGCCTCGATCTCTGTTCGTGCTCTGTTCGTGCAGGAAAGTGTGCCGATCATAGAGGCTGACACCGGGCCCTTCCAGCCGCCGCCCCGCCTTCCGGACCGAGCGAGCCCCCTGCCAGATCGTTTCTGCTCACACCTGGCCGGGTCCGTCACCCCTCCGACCAGTTGTGACGTTGCGTGAGTGGCTTCGAGGTGTCGGCCAGGAGAACTCCACCGGAATCCCGGACGGCTCACCCATCCGGTGCAGGCGAACAGGGCGCAATACGACAATCATGCACAAGCTGGGTGCGGTGTCCCGTCTACCGCGTCCGGAGGTCCATGTGCCGCGCCAGTTCCCCCTGAGGCGACTGCGCAGCACCGCCGCGGTGTGCACCACGATGTCGGCGCTCGCCGCGACCTCCCTGATCACCGCGCCCTCGGTCGCCGAGCCCTTCTCCCCCGAGCCCTGCGCCCTCCAGCGCACCGACGTGCACCACTCCGAGGGCCTGGACACCTGGAACGCCGCCTATCCGCGGCCCGCCCGCGCCCTGGACGCGGTGATGGTGTTCCTGTCCTTCCCCGACTCCCAGCCGCTGACCGCGCCGGCGGAACTCGCCGCCGACCACTTCCCCGCCACCGGCGACTTCTTCCGGCGCGCCTCCTACGGCGCCTTCACGCTCCGCCCGCACCCGCTGCGGGACTGGATCCGGATGCCGAGCCCGTCGACGTCGTACGCGATACGGCGCGACTGGAGCCCGGAGCACCGGGCCGCCTATCTGCGCGACGCGCTGGCCGCGGCCGACCGCCACGTCGACTTCTCCCGGTACGACGTCGTGTACTTCGTCGCGGATCCGGACGCGCCCGGGGTGGACTCCGACGCCACGAAGGTCGTCAACCTGGACCGGCCGATGCGGGCCGACGGCACCGACATCCGGCGGGTCGTCACGGTGTTCGAGAACCATCCGCCGGACCGGCTGGTCCTGGCCCACGAGACGGGGCACGTCTTCGACCTGCCCGACCTGTACCACCGGCCGGTGGACGGCAAGGGCGACTGGGACACGCACGTCGGCGACTGGGACCTGATGGGCAGCCAGTTCGGACTCGCCCCCGACCTGCTCGGCTGGCACAAGTGGAAGCTGGGCTGGCTGCAGCCCCGGCAGGTGGCCTGCGTACGGGGCGACGGGCCGACCCGGCTGACGCTGGAGCCGCTGGGGGCGGGGCCCGGGGTGGTGGTGACCGGCGCCGCCGGCGCACCGGCCTTCGGCCTCGGGCGGGGCACGAAGCTGGCGGTGGTGCGCACGGGGGCGGGCAGCGCGCTCGCCTTCGAGGTGCGCACGCCGGTCGGCAACGACGCGGCCGCCTGCCGGGCGGGGGTGCTGGTGTACCGGGTGCACAGCGGGGCGGAGTCGGGAGGCGGACCGATCGAGGTGGTCGACGCCCACCCGGACACCGAGGCCTGCTGGGCCGACTCGGTCTACCCGCCGCTCGCCGACGCCCCGGTGGCCCTCGGCGAGAGCTTCACGGTGCCGGGCGAAGGAGTACGGGTCAAGGTCGAGGACCGCACCCCCTCCGGCACCTGGACCGTACAGATCACCCCCACCTGACCCACCCGTCCCCGGCCCACGCCCACCTGCCTCACCCGTCCCCGGCTCAGACCGGCATCGGGCCCCGGCATCGCAGGCCCACCGCACGTGGGGGGGGGTGTGGGTGGCGAAGCCCCCACAACGCGCGGCAAAGCCGCGCAAAAACAACGATGGCGAGGTGGTTCGCGCTTTCCGCGAACACGCCTCGCCATCGCCAACGTGCGCCGCCAGGGACTCGAACCCCGGACCCGCTGATTAAGAGTCAGCTGCTCTAACCAACTGAGCTAGCGGCGCCTGCTGACGTCGTAGACCTTAGCATCCTGGTCGGCGGGAGGAAAAATCGAAATCCGCACCGCCGCCCGGGCCGCCCGCACGACCGCCCAGAGCAGGATCTCCGGGCCCGGAAGCCACGGCTGGCGGGTGTCCGGCGCCACCAGCCAGCGGGACCCGGAGCGCGGCGCCGCACCCGCGGGGGCCGGTACGGTCACCGCGTCCCCGGCGCCGTGGCACAGCAGCGGCGGCACCTCGCCCGTACGGCCGCCCTCCCGGCCGCGGGCACCCCATTCCTCCCAGTCCAGCAGCGACGGCAGCCGCTGGGCGGTGCCCGGCGCGGCGAACAGCAGCATGCGGCCGCGGAACTCCGCGACCGGGCCCGAGCCCGGACCGTCGCCCCACAGCCGGTCCAGCATCCGGCGGCCGAAGATCGCGGGGGCGCTCACCACGTCGAAGGCGGAACCGCAGGGCAGCACGACCGGGGCGTCGGGCCGCTCCTCCCAGAGCGAGAGCGTGCTGCGCGGGTACGCGCCCGCCGAGGCCAGCCAGGCGGCGCCGTCCGAGGTGACGTCCGTGACATGGGGCGTGGCGTTGCGTGTGCTGCTCATGCCGCCCATGTCTACCCGGCGTGAGGAACCCGCTCCGCCGGGTTACCGGAAACCGGGACACGACGACCGTGAGGGGGGTATCTTGCCCACCCCCCTGGCATATGCGCGCCCCGCTGCCGACTCCGATCCGCCGGAACAGCCGGATCAGCCGGCCGACCGCCGGATCACTCGGCCGGGTCGCCGCGCATCAGGTCCCGCCCGAACTCGACCATCTTCTTGGCGTAGTCCTCGGTCCACTCGGCACGCTCGGCGATGTCGGCCGCCGTCAGCCGGTCGAACCGCCGCGGATCGGCCAGCTGCGCCGCGGCGACCGCCTGGAACTCCATCGCCCGGTCGGCGGCGGCGCGGAAGGCGTGGGTCAGCTCGGTGGCCCGCTCCAGCAGGGCGCGGGGGTCGTCGATCGACTCGAGGTCGAAGAAGTGCTCGGGATCGGCGGCCGCCTCCGCCGGCTCGAAGAGCAGGGGCGCGGGGCGTAGCCGCGGTTCGTGCCGACGCGGCGTGGGCTCCGCCATGTCTTCTCCTCCTCGTACGGGACGACGGCCCGTCCCCGGGTGCGGGGGCACTCCGGTGGAGTGGGCCACCGTCCATTGTCCCGCGCCCGCGCAAGAGGGCGGGGCGTGCCCGGAGCCGCGATCCGGTCACACCCCGCGCGCCGGGCCGGGTCAGCCCGCGTACGTCTCGAACTCGGCGATCCTCGGGGTGCCCGAGGCGCCGGTGATCTCGAAGGTGATCTTCTCCAGCGAGACCGGGGAGAAGCCGATCACGCCCGCTCCGCTGCCGGAGGCCAGGACCGCGCCGGTGCCGTGGTCGACGACGCGGTAGGAGCCGACGGTGCCCTCGGACCCGGCCGCCTCCCGGATGTTGATCTTGGCGACGGTGGTGGCGGAGGACCACTTGACGGAGATGGAGCCGGTCGTGCCGGCCGGGGACCAGTACGTGCCGAGGTCACCGTCGCGCACGTTGCCGTAGCTGGTGCCGCTCGCCTTGGACGAGCCGTCGGAGCCCGCCCCGAGGCTGAGGTTGGTCCCGCTCGGCGGATCGGTCGGTTCCGGGTCCGTCGGGTCCGGGTCCGTCGGGCCGGGATCGGTGGGGCCCGGGTCGGTCGGGTCCGGGCTCTGCGGCGTGCAGCTGCCGTCCGACACCTTCAGCCCCTTGTTCGCACCCGCCGTGGCGCTCACGACGGACGGCACGCAGGAGGCGTCGTCGAGGGTGAAGGAGTACGGGATGGACACCGTGGTGTTGGACTGCGGGTCCGGGCCGGCCGGGTTGTTGTCCTCGCCGGGCTCGGACCAGGTGACGTTGTCGTAGATGTTGCCGCTGACCTGCCAGGTGCCGGCCTGGTCGGTGTAGAAGGTGCCGAGGACGTCCTTGGAGTCCTCGAAGTAGTTGTTGTCCACCTTGGCCTTGGCGCCCGCCCGGGAGTTGATGCCGGACTCGTTCAGGCTCTTGTAGTGGTTGTTGTACATGTGGGCGATCCCGCCGCGCAGCAGGGGCGCCCGGGAGTCGATGTTCTCGTACAGGTTGTGGTGGAAGGTGACGTAGCCGTTGGAGCGGTCGCTCTCGCTGGAGCCGATCAGGCCGCCGCGGCCGGAGTTGCGCAGGGTGCTGTAGGACAGGGTCACGTACTGGGTGTTGTCCTTCATGTCAAAGAGGCCGTCGTAGCCTTCTGACTCCCCGCCGGACGCCTCCAGGGTGGTGTGGTCGACCCAGACGTTGCGGACGTCGCTCTCCATGCCGATGGCGTCGCCGCCGTTGGAGGTGGGTGAGCCGGACTTCTTGACGTTCCGTACGGTCACGTTCTGGATGATGATGTTGCCGGCCTCCCGGATGTGGATGCCGAGCTGGTCGAAGACGGCGCCGCTGCCGACCCCGACGATCGTGATGTTGCTGACCTGCTTCAGCTCGATCTTGTCGGCCGCGGTGTTGCAGCTGTCGCCCGACACCTTGCTGGTGTTGCCGTGGTTGATGGTGCCCTCGACCTCGATGATGATCGGGGTGCTGCTGCTGGCCCGGCCGCACAGGGCCTGGTGGATCTCGGTGCCGGTGGTGGCCCGCACGGTCTGCCCGCCCGCACCGCCGGTCGTGCCGCCGTTCTGGGTGGCGTAGCCGGTGGCGCCGCCGGCCGCCGCCGACGCCGTCTCGGGCATCGTCAGCACCACACCGGCCGCGGCCGCGAGGGCCAGCGTGCCCAGCGCCGCTTGGAGTCGCAGCGCGACTGGTCGTCTCATCCTCGGTCTCCCCTTCGCCTTCACATGCCGGAACGGACGCCATGGCGTGATCATGTCAATCTCACCCTGGCGGAAAGCGCTTTCTCGGCGTGAGAATAGGAGCAGAGTGCAGGGCTGACAAGGGTTCAGGCGCGGCGCGATCGATTCAGAACTGCGACCGACGTCCCTCTACATGAACGGACGGTGCTCGATGTGCACCCCGACCGGAGCTGCGGTACGATCATCTTGCCTGATCACGGGGGCCAACTCCCCGCAGCGGGCACTGCGTTGGTGGTCCAAGGAAAGACGCCCCACTTCCCGTGGGGAAATGCAGGTGCAAGGCCTGCCCAGCGCTCGACGAGAACCCCGGTTCCGCTCACGCGGGACCGGGGTTCTTCCGTGTCACGCCCTTCTCAGACCTGCACCACCGGCTCCCGGGTGAACAGCGCCCCCAGCTCCGGCGCGTTGACCCGGCGGTCGGCCAGCCGCAGGCCCTCCCAGATGGTGACCTGGTTGGCGGTGAGGACCGGCTTGCCCAGCTCCTTCTCCAGGGCCGGGATGTGGGCCGCCGTGTGCAGCGCCGTGTCCGGCAGGAGCACCGCCTCGGCGTCCGGGCGGTCGGCGGCGCGGGCCAGCGCCAGCACCTCCTCCTCGGTCCAGGTGCCGACCTCCGCCGCCGTGATGATGCCCGAGCTGACGACGTCGGCCACCTCGATGCCGGCGGCGCCGAGGAAGTCCGCGAAGAGCCGCGCCACGTCGTCCGGGTAGGTCGCGCCGATCGAGACCCGCCGCACCCCGATCTCCTTCGCCGCGTGCACGAAGGCGAAGGAGGTGGACGAGGCCGGCAGGCCCGCCGCCTGCGCGAGGGCGCGCACCTGCTCGTGGGCGCCGTCCCAGCCGTGCACGAAGCTGCCGCTGGTGCAGGCCCACACCACGGCGTCGGCGCCGGCCAGCCGCAGCTCGGCCACGCCCGCCTCCAGCCGCCGGGGCGAGCCCATCTCGAGGAGCGCGTCCACCCGGTGGGCGTCCTCGCCGATGTCCGTGTGCACCAGGTCCACCCGGATGTCGCTGCCCAGGAGCTGCTCGATGCGTGGGTAGTCGTCCTCGCCGGAGTGGCCCGGGTACAGGAATCCCAGTGCTGTCATGTCCACCCTTCCTGCTGCTGTTCCGTCTCCGGGCCGTCAGCGACGCCCGGCAGGTCCGCGGCCGCGGGTCCGACCGGGCCCGCCACCGCGGGGTCGACGGGACCCGCCGGTCCCACCACCGCGGGGCCCGCGGCACCCGCCGCCGCGGGGCCCAGGCGCGCGGCCGGATCGGTCAGCGCCTGGTACGGCCCCACCGCAGGGGTACCCAGTCGGCGCAGCGCCGCCCACATCGTCACTTGGTTGGCCGAGATCACCGGGATCCGCAGCTCGGCCTCCAGCTGCGGGATGACGTCGTAGGTGGGGAGGTTGGTGCAGGAGATGAACAGGGCGTCCGCCGCTCCTGACGCGGGCACGGCCTGGCGCGCCATGTCGGCCACGTCGCGGTAGGGGACCTTCCAGATGTGCCGGGTCAGCCCCATGAAGGCGCAGCCGGTGATGGTGACGCCGGCCTCGGCGACGTACGCCTCCAGCGCCCGGGTCACGGACACGGTGTACGGCGTCACCAGCGCGACCCGGCGCACGCCCAGCTCGGTCAGCGCGTCGAGCAGTGCGCCGGAGGTGGTGACGGACGGGACCGCGCCCGCCCAGGTCATCGCCTCGCACATGGCGCGCTCCCCGGCGATGCCCCCGACGAAGCTGCCCGAGGTGCAGGCGTAGGCGACGACCTCGGGCGCGATGGCGTTGAGGGTGCGGACCGCCTCGCCCAGGGTCTCGTGCTCGCTGACCATCCGGGCGAGGTCCAGACTGACCTCCACGGGCACGAAGGGGGTGCGTGTCATGTGCAGTGACACGTCGTCGGGCACCCATCGCCACAGCTCGCGATCGAGTGCGAAGTCGAACGGGGCGACCACGCCGACCCCGCGTTGCGGAGCTGGTCCGCCGAGAAAGGAGATGTCCATGGCACGCACCGGCCTCACACTGAGAAAGGGGAGGGCAACGCACCGTTATGAACGGCCGTGTTGACGAAGGTAGGTTCCGGTGCGAGCGTGGTCAATCCGCCCGCATCACTCCCAGGTCAACAGCCGGTTAACTTCCGCGTCAACACCTGAACCGCCCCCGCTTCCACCGACCGGAGACAGGCCGCCGATGACCACGTCCCCGCCCCCGTCCGCGCCCGCGTCCGCGCCCGCGCCGACCTCCCTGCCGACCCTTCTCGTCCTGGACGCCGAGCCGCTCCCCCGGCTGGGCCGGCTGACCGGCCGGGCCCGGATCGAGCACGCCGACGCGGCGGCGCTGGCCGGGCGGCTGCCGCACGCCGACGTCCTGCTGGTGTGGGACTTCACCTCGCACGCGGTGCGCGAGGCGTGGCCGGGCGGCGGCCCGCGCCCGCGCTGGGTGCACACGGCGAGCGCCGGTGTGGACCATCTGATGTGCCCGGAGCTGGCCGAGTCGGACACGGTGGTGACCAACGCGCGCGGGGTCTTCGACCGGCCGATCGCCGAGTACGTCGCCGCGCTCGTGCTGGCGATGGCCAAGGACCTGCCGGCCACCCTGCGCCTCCAGGGCGAGCGGACCTGGCGGCACCGCGAGTCGATGCGGGTGGCCGGAACCCGCGCCTGCGTGGTGGGCTCCGGCCCGATCGGCCGGGCGGTCGTGGGCACGCTGGAGGCGCTCGGCATCACCACCGCGCTGGTCGGCCGTACCGCGCGCCCGGGTGTGCACGGCCCGGAGGACCTGGACCGGCTGCTGGCCGGGGCCGACTGGGTGGTGGCGGCGGCGCCGCTCACCGACGACACACGCGGCATGTTCGACGCCCGGCGGTTCGCGCTGATGCGGCCCTCCGCCCGGTTCGTGAACGTGGGGCGGGGGCCGCTGGTCGTCGAGGACGCCCTGGTCGAGGCGCTGACCGCGCGCCGGATCGCGGGCGCCGCCCTGGACGTGCTGAACCACGAACCCCTGGCGCCGGACAGCCCCCTGTGGGAGGTGCCGGAGCTGATCGTCTCGCCGCACATGAGCGGGGACACGATCGGCTGGCGGGACGAACTGGGGGCGCAGTTCGTGGAGTTGTTCGAGAGCTGGGCGGCGGGCGGACCGCTGGCCAACGTGGTCGACAAGAAGCGTGGATACGTGCCCGGACACTGACGTCGCCGACGTCACCGACCCGCGGGAGGGTGCCGCATGACCGACCTCACCGAGCTGACCGCCGTACAGCTCGTCGACGGCTACCGCAAGGGTGAGTTCAGCCCCGTGGAGGCGACCCGGGCGGTCCTGGAGCGGGCCGAACGGATCCAGCCGGAGGTGAACGCCTTCGTCCGGCTGACCGGTGAGGATGCGCTGGACCGGGCCCGCCGGGCCGAGGAGCGGTGGCGCCGCGGGGAGCCGTGCGGGCGTCTGGACGGGGTGCCGGTGACGGTGAAGGACATCCTGCTGACCCGGGGTCAGCCGACCCTGCGGGGCTCCCGGGCGGTCTCCCCCGACGGCCCCTGGGACGAGGACGCGCCGTCCGTGGCCCGGCTGCGCGAGCACGGCGCGGTGTTCGTCGGCAAGACCACGACACCGGAGTACGGCTGGAAGGGCGTGACGGACTCGCCGCTGTCCGGCGTCACCCGCAACCCGCACGACCCGTCCCGTACCGCGGGCGGTTCCAGCGGGGGCGCGGCGGCGGCCGTGGCGCTCGGGGCGGGGCCGCTGGCGCTGGGCACGGACGGCGGCGGCAGTGTGCGCATCCCGGCGTCCTTCTGCGGCGTCTTCGGCCTGAAACCGACGTACGGCCGGGTGCCGCTGTACCCGGCGAGCGCGTTCGGCACGCTCGCGCACGTCGGTCCGATCACCCGGGACGCGGCGGACGCGGCGCTGCTGCTGGACGTCATCGGCACCCCGGACGCCCGGGACTGGTCGGCGCTGGGCCCGGCCCCCGGGTCGTACACCGAGGCCCTGCCGGGCGGGGTGCGGGGGCTGCGGGTGGCGTACTCGCCCTCGCTCGGCGGGCAGGTCGCGGTGCGTCCGGCGGTCGCCGGGGCGGTGCGGCGGGCGGTGGAGCGGCTGGCGGGTCTGGGCGCGTACGTGACGGAGGCCGACCCGGACTTCACGGACCCGGTGGACGCCTTCCACACCCTGTGGTTCAGCGGGGCGGCACGGGTCGTGCAGCATCTGCCGGCGGGCCGGCGGGAGCTGCTGGACCCGGGGCTGCGGGAGATCGTCGGAGCGGGCTCGCGGTACTCGGCGCTGGACTATCTGGCGGCGGTGGACGTCCGGATGGAGCTGGGGCGGCGGATGGGCGTGTTCCACCAGGAGTACGACCTGCTGGTGACGCCGACGATGCCGATCACGGCGTTCGAGGCGGGGGTGGAGGTGCCGAAGGGGTCGGGGCACCGGCGGTGGACGGGGTGGACGCCGTTCACGTACCCGTTCAATCTCACGCAGCAGCCTGCCGCCACCGTGCCGGTGGGGGTGGACGGGGACGGGTTGCCCGTGGGGGTGCAGATCGTCGCGGCGCGGCACCGGGACGATCTGGTGCTGCGAGCGGCGCATGCGCTGTACGGGGCGGCGGCCGAGTAGTGACCCGGCGCGGGCGGGGGTGGGGTGCGCTGCCCGGCGCTTGCCGGGTGCCGCCTGCGCCCACCCGTGCCGCCCCAGCGGCACGACTGCCCGCAGGCTGGGGCGGCACGACTGCCCGCGGCTAAGCCCGGCGGAAGCTCAGCGTCTCGCCCGCCGCGCCCGTGCGCCACAGGTCGTTGCAGGCCTCCGCCATGGCCTTTAGGCCCTCGGTGATGCGGCCCCAGACGGTGCCGGGCACCCAGCCGACGTCGCCGTTGAGGAGGAGGTTGTTGCGTTCGTAGAAGAGGGCGAGGTCGACGAGGGTGGTGCCGGGGCGGACCTCGCGGTCGTAGCCGTACGCCTTCGTGCCCAACTCGGCACCCGCGAAGGCGAAATAGCACAGGTCGCCCGGAATGGGCGTTACCGTCGGGTTCTCCAGCGGCGGTTCGGTTGTCGCGAAGGGCGGGAAAAGGGCGTAGATCTCGTTGCGGGCATATTTGGCGTGGTACACGTCGCCGCCGAGGGGGAGCGCGTCCCAGACGGCCGCGCAGGTGATCGGGGCCCGTTCGTCCAGCAGTTGGGCCGTGCAGGTGATTCCGCGCTTGACCAGCGAGACTTCGATGAAGCGATCAGCCATGCCTCCATGGCAGTGCCCCGCGGCCCCGCGGTCAAGGGCGCCGGGCCGAGGTATCGGACTGAAAAAGATCGGCATAACCTGCCCGCCTTCGGGTAGCTGCGCGCCCATGGCTCCACCACACAGAACCCCACCAAGGGGTATATCCGACCAAAGGTCCAGGACAGCCGGGCCCTCCCGCCGGTCGCTGCTCGCGGGGGTCGCGGCGCTCGGCGCACTGGGGGCGGCCGGCTGCTCGCGGGTGGCCACCGCGTCCGACGTCGAGGGAGGAGACCTGCTCGGGCGGCTGAGGGCACAGGGCGTCGCCCGGCTCGGCATCGCCGGCGAGATCCCCTTCGGGTACATCGACAAGAACGGCGAGCTGACCGGTGAGGCGCCGGAGCTGGCGAAGGTCATCTTCAAGCGGCTCGGGGTGGACCGGGTGCAGCCCGTGCCGACGGAGTTCGGCTCCCTCATCCCGGGCCTGGCGTCCCAGCAGTTCGACGTCGTGGCGGCCGGGATGTACATCAACGCCGACCGCTGCGAGCAGGTCATCTTCTCCGACCCCGACTACCAGATGCTCGACGCGTACATCGTGCGCAAGGGCAATCCGCTCGGGCTGCACAACTACCGCGACGTCGTCGAGAAGAAGGCCAAGTTCGCGACCGGCACCGGCTACGCCGAGATCGCCTACGCGGTGGAGCACGGGTACAAGGAGGACGACATCCTGATCGTCCCCGACCAGGTGGCCGGACTCAACGCCGTCGAGTCCGGGCGCGTGGACGTCTTCGCGGGGACCGCGCTGACGGTGCGCGAGGTGGTGAAGAAGTCCAGCAAGGCGGAGGCGACCGAGCCCTTCGCCCCGCTCGTCGGCGGCAAGCCCCATGTCGACGGCGGTGCCTTCGCCTTCCGTCCGGACGAGACCAACCTGCGGGACGCCTTCAACGTCGAGCTGCAGAAGCTCAAGAAGAGCGGCGAACTGCTGCGCATCCTCAAGCCCTTCGGCTTCACCGAGGAAGAGATGACGGATCTGACCGCGAAGGAGCTCTGCGGCGGATGACCTCGGGACTGTGGGAACTCGTACTCCAGGGCGTCTGGGTCACCGTCCAGCTGCTCTTCTTCAGCGCCCTGCTCGCGACGGGCGTCTCCTTCGTGGTCGGCATCGCGCGTACCCACCGGCTGTGGATCGTCCGCTTCCTGGCGGGCTTCTACACCGAGGTGTTCCGCGGGACCTCCGCGCTGGTGATGATCTTCTGGGTCTTCTTCGTGCTGCCCCCGGCCTTCGGCTGGCAGCTGGTGCCGATGTGGGCGGGCACGCTGGCGCTGGGCCTGACCTACGGGGCGTACGGCTCCGAGATCGTGCGCGGCGCGCTCGGCGCGGTCGACCCGGCGCAGAAGGAGGGCGGCATCGCGCTCAGCTTCACGCCCTGGCAGCGGATGAAGCTGATCCTGCTGCCGCAGGCGGTGCCTGAGATGATCCCGCCCTTCTCCAACCTGCTGATCGAGCTGCTCAAGGGCACCGCGCTGGTGTCGATCATGGGCATGGGCGACCTGGCCTTCAGCGCCAACCTGGTGCGCCTGGCGCTGCAGGAGAGCGCGGAGATCTACACGTACATCCTGCTGATCTACTTCGTGATCGCGTTCCTGCTCACGCGGGTGATGCGCGGCCTGGAGAAGAAGCTGAAGGCGGGCGTCGGGAAGGCGCCGCAGAAGAAGACGGCGGCCGTGCGGGTGCCCGAGGGAAGTGGTGTGTCGTGAAATGGGACTGGAGCGCGGTCTCCGACTTCATGCCGCACTTCTGGGACGGACTGCTGGTCACGCTGCAGATCCTGGTCCTCGGCTCGCTGGTCTCCTTCGGCGTGGGTCTGGTGTGGGCGCTGCTGATGCGGGTGCCCACCCGCTGGGTGACCTGGCCGGTCGGTGTGGTCACCGAGTTCATCCGGAACACCCCGCTGCTGGTGCAGCTGTTCTTCCTCTTCTACGTGCTGCCCGAGTGGAACATCACGTTCTCGGCACTCACCACCGGTGTGGTCGCCATCGGTCTGCACTACTCGACGTACACGATGCAGGTCTACCGGGCCGGCATCGAGGGGGTGCCGGTCGGCCAGTGGGAGGCCGCGACGGCGCTGAACCTGCCGATGCGGCGGACCTGGACGGCGGTCATCCTGCCGCAGGCGATCCGCCGCGTGGCCCCCGCCCTCGGCAACTACGTGATCTCCATGCTGAAGGACACGCCGCTGCTGATGGCGATCACGGTGCTGGAGATGCTGGGCGAGGCGCGGCTGTTCTCGCAGCAGAACTTCCAGTTCACCGAGCCCCTGACGGTGATCGGCGTGGCCTTCATCGTCATCTCCTACCTGGCCTCCCTTGCCCTGCGAGCCCTGGAGCGACGCCTTGCCCACTGACACTCTTCCCAACCCCGAGAAAAGCCCCGAGCGCAGCTCCGGCGAGCTGATACGCCTGGAGCAGGTCACCAAGCGGTTCGGCGACAACACCGTCCTCGACCACCTGGACTTCTCCGTCGACGCCGGCAAGCACGTCACCCTGATCGGCCCGTCCGGGTCGGGCAAGACGACGATCCTGCGGCTGCTGATGACGCTGCTCAAGCCGGACGAGGGCACGATCACCGTGGACGGGCAGAAGCTCTTCCCGGCGACCGAGAAGGAGCGGCGCGAGGTCCGCAAGCAGATCGGGATGGTGTTCCAGCAGTTCAACCTGTTCCCGAACATGAGCGTGCTGCGCAACATCACCGAGGCGCCGGTCACGGTGCTCGGGATGTCCAAGGACGAGGCCGTGGAGCGGGCCAAGGGCCTGCTCGACATGGTGGGCCTGGCCGACAAGTGCGACGCCCGTCCGGCCCAGCTCTCCGGCGGCCAGCAGCAGCGGGTGGCGATCGCCCGGGCGCTGGCGATGCGGCCGAAGGTGCTGCTGCTGGACGAGGTGACCTCCGCGCTCGACCCCGAGCTGGTCGCGGGCGTCCTGGACCTGCTGCGGGACATCGCCCGCACCACGGACATCACCATGCTCTGCGTGACCCACGAGATGAACTTCGCCCGGGACATCTCGGACCAGGTCCTGATGTTCGACTCGGGCCGGGTCATCGAGGCCGGCCCGCCGGAGAAGATCTTCAGCGAGCCGGAGCACGACCGGACGCGGGAGTTTCTCAGCGCGGTCCTGTAATTGCGCGGGGCGCCTGCCCCAACGTCCGAGGTCGGGACGTTGGGGCAGGTCATCGGCATATGCCGGTGGGCCAGCGCCGCAGATGAGAGCCCCGAAATCCGGTCAACACCCCCTCACGAGCGGCCTCTTGGCGGCTATCGTGAACGCAGGGATGCACCAGCGAGCGCAGGGGGAGACCACCGTGGCGCTGCAGCACAGGCCGACCGCGCCGCACCACTCGGCCCAGGACGCCCTGCGCGTCCTGGAGACGGTGGCGCGGCACACCTCCGGCGTCACCGACGCCGAGATCGGCCGCGGGAGCGGCCTCGACCCGGAGCGGCTGACCCCGCTCCTGCGCATGCTGCGCCGCGAGGGCTACGTCGAGCAGACCGCCGACGGGCTGTACGTCACCGGGGAGGCACTGGCCCGCCTCGGCTCGGCCCACGGCCGCGAGCAGGCCCTGCGCGAGCAGCTCCAGCACACCCTGGACCGGCTGCGCGACTCGGTGGGCGCCGCGGTCTACATCAGCCGGTACGTCGACGGCGAGGTCAGCGTCACCCAGTACGCCGACAGCCCGGCCACGCCCAGGGTGAACGAGTGGGTGGACTTCCGGGTCTCGGCGCACGCCACCGCGGTGGGCAAGTCCCTGCTGACCCAGCTGGACCACGCGGGCCGCCGAGACCATCTGGCCCGGCACCGGATGGCCCGCCTGACCTCGCGCACCATCACCAGCGACAGGGTGCTGCTGTCCCGGCTGGAGTCGCAGCCGGCCACCGTGCCCGTCCTCGACCTCCAGGAGTACGCGGTGGGCACGGTCTGCGCGGCCGTCCCGATCACCGCCGGTTCCGCCGTGGGCTGTCTGGCCCTGTCGCTCCCGGTCGAGCACGCGCACCGGCTGCGCCGGGCCGCCGACGAGCTGAACCGGAGCGCGGCACCGGTGCTGCTGTCCCTGGCGATCTAGGGTCCGTCCGGCGGCCGCTCCGGGGCTGGTCACGAGCACTGCTCCGGACCAGGTAGTATTTTCGTCGTCGCCGGCCGCGGGAAGCGGACGGCGGGAGTCATGCGCCGCTAGCTCAGTTGGTTAGAGCAGCTGACTCTTAATCAGCGGGTCCGGGGTTCGAGTCCCTGGCGGCGCACAGAAGGAAGGGCCCCTCGCCGAGCGAGGGGCCCTTCCGCGTGCTTCAGAAGGTGACGTCCGAGCACGCGTAGAAGGCGTTGCCCGTGTCGTGGACCGTCCACACCGCGAGGATCACGTGGTGCCCGCTCAGCCCGGACGGCAGCGTGCCGCTGTGGGAGAGCGTGGCCGGGGGCTGCTTGCCGCCGTAGGGCACCGTGAAGAACGGGGTGAGGTTGAGGTCGGACCGGGACAGGTTGTGGTTCTGGTTCCAGCCCGGCTTGGTGACGTAGTACTTGAAGTCGGTCGTGGCGTGCCGGGCGGTGAACTGCCAGCGGAAGGTGTAGCTCTGCCCGCCGTTCACCTTGGTGGTCGGCCACGCCTGGCCGTTCGGCTGCTTGGGGCTGTCGAGCGCGGCGAACGACCCGTGGCCGGCGGAGCAGATCTTTCCGTCGGCCGGCCCGGAGGCCGGGAAGCCCTTGGGTCCCTCGACGCTCTGCGGCTCCCACTGGATGGCGCCGCACCCGCTGACCGTGCCGTTCTGGCACACCTTCTGCCGGCTGACGGGCAGGTCGGTGTAGCCGTGACCGCTGGCGCCGCCGGACGAGAGCACGAGGGCTCCGGTGGTCGCCATGCCCAGCGCGGCCGCGTACAACTTGGTCCTTGTGCGCATACTGCTGCTCCCTGTGACGTGTGGGGAAGTTCAGGGGATTTCAGTGAGCCGTGCAGGTCTAGACCAAGTTCAGATTATTGCCGTTAGTTGAACATGTCCATACCAAAGACGGAAGGCGCTGCCCGCCCGCGCCGGACCGCCGGACGGGTCACGCCCCCGGGTCCCCGCGCCCCGCGCAGAAGGCCACCGTGAGGTCCTTCACCAGCACCTTGCGCTCGTAGTCGTCCAGCTCGACCAGCCCGCGCATGGTCAGCCGGGTCACCGTGTCCTCCACCGAGTCCACGACCGAGGTGAGCACGCTCGCCCGCTGCGCGGCGTCCAGTGCGGCGAGCCGGCGCCGGTGCATCGCGGCGGCGACCTCCGGGGCGTACTCCACCCGGACCGGCCGCACCGAGAACACCTCCAGGCCGACCGGCGCCGCGTCCGCCGCCACCAGCCGGGTCAGCGTGTCGCCGGCCACGTCCGCCGAGCTGCGCACCGTGCCGAGCGGCTCCACCGGGACCCGGGCCAGCGCCGCCTCGACGCACTCGCGCAGATACGTCTCGTGGTCCTCGACGCCCAGCGTGGCCTTGGCGGTGTCGCGCACCCGCCACACCACCAGCGTCACCGCCCTGAGCGCGACCCCGTTGCCGTCCGCGGCGGGCATCGGCTCGCTGCGCCAGTGCCGCAGCCGCACGTCCACCCGGCGGCGCAGCAGCAGCGGGTTCACCCACATCAGGCCGGTGCGCCGCACCGTCCCCCGGTAGCGGCCGAACAGGCCGAGCACCCAGGCCCGTCCGGTCCGGCCCCGGGCGAGCCCGCCGAACCCGAACATCCCCAGCGCCCCGGCCGCCGCGTACGCCGCCCACTGCGCGGGTCCGAGCCCGGCCCCCGGGGACACCGGCAGCCCCAGCGCCTGGGCCGCGAGCGGCGGTACGAGACCGGCCCACCAGGAGGTGGCCGCGCACCCGGCCGCCCCGCACAGACCGGCGGCCACGCCCGCGGCGCCGGGCAGCACCCGGGCCGGACGCTCCGTCAGCTCCGGGTCGATCCGGGGCGCGGGCCGCGGTCGCGCGGCGACCGGGCGCCGGGCGCCGGGTCGCCCGGCCGACCGCTCCCCCGGCCCCTGCCGCCGCGCGACGACCGCGGGCCGCAGCGGCACCGGCGCCGGGTCGGGGTCGTCGCGGAAGAGCAGGTGGACCGGGATCTCGGTGGTGGCCTCGTTGTGGATGAGCCGGGCGGTCCGCTGACCGGTCGCCGCCGCGGGCTCCTCCGGTGCCGTCGCCGCGGCCTCCGGGTTCGTTGACGATGTCGTACTCATGCGTGCTCCAGCCTCCGCGCCAGACGCGTCATGAACGGATGATCACCCCGGCGTGCTCAGGAGAAGAGCCGCCGCCAGGTCTCCGGGCCCGGGTGGCCGTCCGCCGCCCCGCCGCGCCAGCCCTGGGCGCGCTGGAAGGCCTGGACGCCCCGCCGGTCCGCCTCGCCCCAGCGCGGACCCGGCCCCTTCGTGTAGTGCGTGCCGAACCCCTTGCGCACCAGCTGCCTGCCGAGCCGGGTGACGTAAGGGTTGTCCGCGCCCGGCCCGAACATCGCCCGTCCGGGGTATCCGGCCACCCCGTGGGAGGCCGGGCCCGCGGCCCCGGGCGGCGCCTGTCCGGCGTCCGCCGTGCTCGCCTTGCCCGCCGTGACCCCCTTGTAGCGGTACGGCAGGTACTTGGCGGAGTTGCTCCAGTAGGCGTAGGGCGTGTCCAGCTTGCGGGTGTGCGGCGGGGTCTGCTCGTACGCCGTGTAGGCGGTGTGCGTGCCGTCCGTCCAGCCGCCGAAGATCACCACGTGGGAGCCCGACTGGGGGTCGGAGGCGTTGTGGAAGAGCAGGATGTCGCCGGGCTGGAGCTCCTCCTTGGTGATGCGGTCGGCGACGGTGCCGAGGCTTCCGGTCCACTCGTTGGCGGGCAGCTTCCAGGCCATCGACACGAAGCCCGAGCAGTCCTGCCGGTAGCCGTCGGACCAGTAGGCGGTCGTGCTGTACGGGACCTTCGCGGCCACCCAGGTGCCGGCCCGGTCGATGATCTCCGCTCGGGTGATGCCGGCCAGCTCCGCACCGGCCGGGGGCGCGGCGGGCCGGCCGGTCGCACCGTGCAGCGGGGCCCGCGCCCCCTGGGGGGTGCCGGGCTCGTCAGCGGCGCCGACGCCCGGCCGGGGGGGTGCGTGGGCGGCCGCCGGGGGGGCCGCCGCCGGTCCCGCGGCGAGGGCGGACACGGCGGTGGCGGAAGCGGCGGCGGTGGCCACGACCAGCGTGCGGTACGCCGCCGGATGGGCGAGCGCCCGGCCCGAAGGCGCGTGCGGCAGCACCCGCCGCCAGTGCCGGCAGCCGGCGCAGTCGCAGTCGCTCGCGGGCTCGATCTCCTCGAATACGGGAGTCTCCATGCGATTCCCCTCACACTCCCGCTGGACGGGTCCGCGGCGGTGCACTTCGGTACATGTCGGTCAGTTTCGCAACTGTCTTCAGGACGCGCATGTTGACGGTCCGAATGATGTACGCGGCCCGGGCGGCCGGTGGCCGGGGCCGCGGGCCGCCCGGGCCACCGGCCGTCGGCGGTGGTCCGGGGCACCGTTCCGCATCGGGTAGAGTTGTGCAGGTCAGCAGGCGCCGCTAGCTCAGTTGGTTAGAGCAGCTGACTCTTAATCAGCGGGTCCGGGGTTCGAGTCCCTGGCGGCGCACCGACAGTCGAAGGCCCTCCGTATCACACGGGGGGCCTTCGGCGTACCCGGTTCCGGGACGTCTTGCGATCATGACGAACGCCGTAGAACCCTGGTCCGGTTGGGGGCCGGGTGCCGAGGGGATGCCGAGGGGGGCATCATGCAACCGGGGGTCGCCATTCCATGTCTATATAAGGTGTGCATGCCGTGGTGACCATGACCCACCACTGACACGTCCGTGACGGTCGAGGGGGACCGGAGCAGGCGAAGGAAGCGACGAAACACGCATGACCCGCGTGTGGGGGGATGATTCATGACGTCGACGCCGACGGGCGCCGGGCAGGACCACGACCCGTCCCAGACCACCCAGCTCAGGGTGCCCGGGCACCGGAACTGGAACACCGGTTCGTTCCGCCGGATAAAGAAGACGCTGCCGAAGTACGACTACGAGCACTACAGCCGCCTCGCGGGCCCCCTCACCCAGCCCGACCCGAACAAGCCGTACCGGGTGCAGTACCGCTCGCTGATCTCGCAGGAGCCGCACCGCATCCGGGTCGCCCTGATGCTGGCCGCGGCCCCGCTGCTGTCGGTGGTGCTGCTGGTCTGGCTGCTCCAGCCCGAGCACTGGACGGAGCGCGACTACCCCGCCTTCTCGTGGCTGCCCGCGCTCGACATCGTGATGCTCGTCGCGATCGGTCTGATCGAGCTGTTCCGCTGCCTGAACGTGCTGTCGAACGCGCACGCCACCCTGGTCGCCCGCGACCCGGTCCCGGTGGTGCCCGAGACCGGCACCAAGGTCGCCTTCCTCACCTCCTTCGTGCCCGGCAAGGAGCCGCTGGAGATGGTGACGAAGACCCTGGAGGCGGCCGTCAAGATCCGCCACCGCGGTCTGCTGCACGTCTGGCTCCTCGACGAGGGCGACGACCCGGAGGTGAAGGAGGTCTGCGCGCGCCTGGGCGTGCACCACTTCTCCCGCAAGGGCGTCGCCAAGTGGAACCGGAAGAAGGGCCCGCACCGCGCCAAGACCAAGCACGGCAACTACAACGCCTGGCTGGACGCGCACGGCGACGACTACGACTTCTTCGCCTCCGTCGACACCGACCACGTGCCGCTGCCCAACTACCTGGAGCGGATGCTCGGCTTCTTCCGCGACCCCGACGTCGGCTTCGTCATCGGCCCGCAGGTCTACGGCAACTACGACAACCCGATCACCAAGGCCGCCGAGTCGCAGCAGTTCCTCTTCCACGCGCTGATCCAGCGCGCCGGCAACCGCTACGGCGGGCCGATGTTCGTGGGCACCTCCAACGCGGTGCGCATCAGGGCGCTCAAGCAGATCGGCGGCCTGTACGACTCGATCACCGAGGACATGGCGACCGGGTTCGAGATGCACCGCCACAAGAACCCGGCCACGGGCCGCAAGTGGCGCTCGGTCTACACCCCGGACGTGCTCGCGGTCGGCGAGGGCCCGAACGCCTGGACGGACTTCTTCACCCAGCAGATGCGCTGGTCGCGGGGGACGTACGAGACGATCCTCAAGCAGTACTGGAAGGGCTGGTACTCGCTGCCGCCGAGCAAGCTCTTCAACTACACGATGATGATCATCTTCTATCCGATGTCGGCCCTGAACTGGATCCTGGCGGCGCTGAGCTGCTGCCTGTTCCTGGGCCTGGGCGCCTCCGGCGTCAACATCGACCCGGCGGTCTGGCTGATGCTCTACGGCAACGCCTCCGCGCTCCAGATCGGCCTGTACGTCTGGAACCGCCGGCACAACGTCTCGCCGCACGAGCCGGAGGGCTCCGGCGGTGTGGCCGGCATGATCATGTCCGCGCTGTCGGCGCCGCTGTACGCGAAGGCGCTCATCGACTCCGTGCTGCGCCGCAAGAGCAAGTTCGTGGTGACCCCGAAGGGCGACTCGGCCAGCCCGGACACCCTGTTCGGCACCTTCCGCTACCACTGGTACTTCATCGTCGTCTTCGGCGGCTCGATCGCCGCCGGCTTCGTGTACGGCCACTCGCACCCCGCGATGATCATCTGGGCGACCTTCGCGCTGCTGATCACCGCGTCGCCGATGTTCGCCTGGCGACACGAGCTGCGGAAGGCGAAGAAGCAACCGCCGGTCGCGGCGGCGGAGCCCGCGCCACGGGTCCCGCCGCAGCAGCCCGTGCCCGGACAGGCGTACCCGCCCTACGGACAGCAGCAGGCGCCGTACGGACCGCACGCGCCGCAGCCGAAGCCCAGCTGGGCCGCCTCCGCCGACGGGGGCGACGACCAGACCATGCAGATCGCCCTTGGTGGACTTGGGGGACGTAAGGAATGAAAGACCGTGCCGGCCGCCGCCGCGCCCGTCGCTTCGCGATAGGTACGGCGGTGGTAGTCGCGCTGGCCGGGATGAACGGACCGTGGCTCTACCGCTTCGGAACCGAGAAATACCACCAGTACAAGATCAACCAGCCGGAGTACAAGGCCGCCAACGGCAAGTGGGAGATCATCGAGTTTCCCGAGAAGTACCGGCAGAACACCATCCACGCGGCACTGCTGCGCACCGGCAAGGTGCTGATGGTCGCCGGGTCCGGCAACAACCAGGACAACTCCGACGACAAGCAGTACGACACCCGGATCTGGGACCCCGTCAAGGGCACCATCAAGAAGGTGCCGACGCCCACCGACCTGTTCTGCACCGGGCACACGCAGCTCGCCAACGGCAATCTGCTGATCGCGGGCGGCACCAAGCGGTACGAGAAGCTCAAGGGCGACGTCACCAAGGCCGGCGGCCTGATGGTCGTCCACAACGAGAACCCGGACAAGCCGATCACCCTGCCGGCGGGCACCAGGTTCACCGGCAAGGAGAACGGCAAGACCTTCGTCTCCAAGGACCCGGTGCTGGTGCCCCGGGCCGAGAAGGTCTTCGACGAGGCGACCGGGAAGTTCCTGCGCAACGACCCGGGGCTGGGCCGCATCTACGTCGAGGCGGAGAAGACCGGCAGCGAGTACGAGACGGGCACCGAGGACAACTACCGCGTCCAGGGCCTGTCCGGCGCCGACGCCCGCAACACGTACGGCATCGCGCAGAAGCTCGCCCTCGACAAGAAGGACTTCCAGGGCATCCGGGACGCCTTCGAGTTCGACCCGGTCGCCGAGAAGTACATCAAGGTCGACCCGATGCACGAGGCCCGCTGGTACCCGACGCTCACCACGCTCGGCGACGGCAAGATCCTCAGCGTCTCCGGCCTCGACGACATCGGCCAGCTGGTCCCGGGCAAGAACGAGATCTACGACCCGAAGACCAAGGAGTGGACCTACACCGACAAGGTCCGCCAGTTCCCGACCTACCCGGCGCTGTTCCTGATGCAGAACGGCAAGGTCTTCTACTCGGGCGCGAACGCCGGGTACGGCCCCGACGACGTGGGCCGCACCCCGGGCATCTGGGACGTGGAGACCAACAAGTTCACCGAGGTCCCCGGCATGAGCGACGCGAACATGCTGGAGACGGCGAACACGGTGCTGCTGCCGCCGGCGCAGGACGAGAAGTACATGGTGATCGGCGGCGGCGGGGTCGGCGAGTCCAAGCTGTCCAGCGAGAAGACCCGGATCGCCGACCTCAAGGCGGCCGACCCCAAGTTCGTGGACGGGCCGTCACTGGAGAAGGGCACGCGCTATCCGCAGGCCTCGATCCTGCCCGACGACAGCGTGCTGGTCTCCGGCGGCTCCGAGGACTACCGGGGCCGCAGCGACTCCAACATCCTCCAGGCCCGGCTGTACCACCCGGAGACGAACGAGTTCGAGCAGGTCGCCGACCCGCTGGTGGGCCGCAACTACCACTCCGGCTCGATCCTGCTGCCCGACGGGCGGCTGATGTTCTTCGGCTCGGACTCGCTCTACGCCGACAAGGCCAACACCAAGCCGGGCAAGTTCGAGCAGCGGATCGAGATCTACACGCCGCCGTACCTGTACCGGGACTCGCGGCCGGACCTGTCCGGCGGCCCGCAGACCATCGCGCGCGGCGAGTCGGGCACGTTCACCTCGCGGGCGGCGTCGACCGTCAAGAAGGTGCGGTTGATCCGGCCGAGCGCGTCCACGCACGTCACGGACGTGGATCAGCGGTCCATCGCGCTGGACTTCAAGGCGGACGGGGACAAGCTGACGGTGACGGTGCCGGGCAACAAGAACCTGGTGCAGTCGGGGTGGTACATGATGTTCGTGACGGACGGGGAGGGGACGCCGAGCAAGGCGGAGTGGGTGCGGGTGCCGTAGCGCTCCCGCGGGTTGTGACCAGGGGTGCGGGAGCGTCGTGGCTTGTCGCGCGCACGCGGCGGTAGCCGCACATGTCACGGCCCCGCGTCCCTGGGGCGTTTATCCTTGCGCCAGTTTCAGGGCGTACTCGGGGTACCACTGACCCGCCTTCGGGCCGCCCTTGCACTCGCCGTCGGACTCGCCGGGGCGCTTGACCCACAGGTAGGCGTCGACCAGGGGGTCGGCCGTCTTGGTCGTCGGGGTTTCGCCCAGGGCCCGGCCCGGGGGGTTGCACCAGCGTTCGTCCGGGGCGCCCTCGGTGTAGGGGCCGTTGCCGTTGCGGCTGGTGTCGATGACGAAGTGCTTGCCGCCCACCTTGGCGGAGAGCTGCTTGCCGTAGGCGAGGGAGTCCTCGGTGGTGTAGAAGTTCGACACGTTGACCGCGAAGCCGTCGGCCTGGTCGATGCCGGCCCGCTTCAGGGGGTCGAAGATCTGGTCGGGGTGGCCCCAGCCGGCGTTGCCCGCGTCCAGGTAGACCTTGGTGTTCTTCAGGGCGCCGAGCTTGGCGACCGCGCCCTTGAGGAGGTCGTAGCGCTCCTCGTGGAACTCCTGCGGGGTGCAGCCGTCGACCAGGTGCAGCACCGCGTCCGGTTCCAGGACGACGGTGGCGGCGCGGTCGCCGATGCCCTTGGCCACCCCGTCGACGAAGGCGCGGTAGGCGTCGCCGTCGGCGGCGCCGCCGCCCGAGTACTGGCCGCAGTCGCGGTGCGGGATGTTGTAGAGGACGAGCAGTGCGGTGCGGCCGGCCTCGTCGGCGGCCTCGGTGAAGCCGCGGGCCTGCTCCTCGGGGTTCTCCGGGCTGATCCACTCGCCGGTCGGCTGCTGGGCGATCTTGCGGATCTGTTCGGCCTGGTCCTTCTTGCCCGCCTCGGTGAGCGACGCGACCTGCCGTGCCGCGGTGCCGTCGGGGTTGACCCAGAACGGGTCGGTCTCCTTGGGCTGTTGCGTGATCCCGGCGCCCGCGCCCTTGTCGTCCCCGCCGTCACCGGACGAGGAGCAGCCCGCGAGCAGCAGGGCCGCCGCCCCCAGTGCCGCGGCCGACGCAGCCCGCCTCCTGGACATGTTTCCGGCCGGCTTGCTGCCGTACATCCAACCCCCCTGGGTGCACTGTTACGAGGCTCAATCCTGACATACGCCGCCTGCGCCCACGCGGTTCCCGGGTGCGGTCCCCGGGTCCTGTGCTAGGGCGTGCCGGAAGCGGTTCCGGTCAGGTAGGCGGAGACGACGACGTTGGCCGTGTAGGTGTCGGTCGTCCGGTCGAAGGTGCCGCCGCAGGTGATGAGGCGCAGTTCGGAGCGCTCCGTGTCCCGCGGCCCGTAGGCCTGCTGGGCGTCGAAGCCGTCGCGGGTGAGGACCTGGACGTCGTCGACGGTGAACTCGGCGACCTCGGTGTCCTCGCGGACCACCCGGATCGTCTCGCCGGGTTCCAGGGTGCTCAGCTCGTAGAAGACGGCGGGCCGGGTCTCGGTGTCGACGTGGCCGACCATCAGGGCGGTGCCGGCCGCTCCGGGGGTGACGCCGGCCGCGTACCAGCCGACGGAGCCGGGCCGGTCGAAGGGCGGGGGTTCGATGGCGCCCTTGCCGTCGAGGCCGCGGGCCACGACGGGGGCGTCGATGCCGAGTCCGGGGACGTCGAGCCGCTGCGGGCGGGCCTCGTCGAGCGGTGCGTGGGCCGGCGGCAGGGGGACGTCGGGGGGCCGGCCGGCCGCCGCCATGTCGCCGGTGGCGGGCCGGGATATGCCCTCGCGCACATCGGTGGCCTCGCGGCCCCACAGCCACAGCCCGAGGAGCAGCACCGCCCAGGCGATGCCGGTCACCAGGCGGCCGCCGGGGGCGGCGGTCTTCGGTGCGGTGTCCTGCTCGTCCTGTCCGGACATGGTCAGTCCGTCCCGCGGCTCCGGCTGCGGACGCTGCGCAGCGCGACGGCGACGGCGGCGATGCCGGCGAGCACCAGGCCGGTCACGGTGTGCGCCGTGCCGGGCGGCTCGGAGCGGGCCTGCTCCCCGCTGTCGGCGGCGGCCAGCCGGGCGGTGCCGCCGCCGCCCGCGTCGACGGGGGCGACGGGTGAGGCGGGCGCGGTCGGCCGGGTGTCCGGGCGCCGGTCCCCGGCGACGGTGATGGTGCCCTTGCGGGCCTGGTCGCCGCAGGTGACCTGTACGGCGTAGGCACCGGCCTGCACGCTGGTGCGGACCCGGCTGGAGCCGACGAGGACGCCGTCGCCCGCGGCCAGGCCGAGCCGTACGTCCGACTCGAAGGCCGCCGACACGGCGACGGCAGTCTTCTCCGTGCAGTCGGGCACGCGCAGCGTGACGTCGGTGCCGGGGGCGGGCGAGGACGGTGTCACCGAGACACCGCCGCCGTCCGCCGCCTGGGCCTGGGCGGCCGGTGCGCACAGCGCGCAGGCCAGCGCGGCTCCGGCACAGAGTGTGACCTTCAGTGAGCCCATCGTGTACCTCCAGTTACCTGGAGGCTCCCCCGCGTGACCGGCCCCCGCATCCCGCGCGGGGGCCGGTTTGCTCCGTTCGGGTCATCCGGGGACGGCCGGCGTTTCAGATCCGCTCGACGAGGTCCGCGATGGAGTCGACCACCTGGGAGGGGCGGTACGGGAAGTTCTCGACCTGCTCGGGCTGGGTGAGGCCGGTGAGGACGAGGAAGGTCTGCATCCCGGCCTCCATGCCGGCCAGCACGTCGGTGTCCATGCGGTCGCCGATCATCGCGCTGGTCTCGGAGTGGGCGCCGATCGCGTTCAGCCCGGTGCGCATCATCAGCGGGTTGGGCTTGCCGGCGAAGTACGGCTGCTTGCCGGTCGCCTTGGTGATCAGCGCGGCCACCGCGCCGGTCGCCGGGAGCGGCCCCTCGGTGGAGGGGCCGGTCTCGTCGGGGTTGGTGCAGATGAAGCGGGCGCCCGCGTTGATCAGGCGCACCGCCTTCGTCATGGCCTCGAAGGAGTAGGTGCGGGTCTCGCCGAGGACCACGTAGTCGGGGTCGTGGTCGGTGAGGATGTAGCCGATGTCGTGCAGGGCGGTGGTCAGACCGGCCTCGCCGATGACGTACGCCGAGCCGCCGGGCCGCTGGTCGTCCAGGAACTGGGCGGTGGCCAGCGCCGAGGTCCAGATGGACTCGATCGGCACCTCCAGGCCCATGCGGCGCAGCCGGGCGTGCAGGTCGCGCGGGGTGTAGATCGAGTTGTTGGTGAGGACCAGGAAGGGCTTGCCGGATTCGCGGAGCCTCTTGATGAAGGCGTCGGCGCCGGGGATCGGCACGCCTTCGTGGATGAGGACCCCGTCCATGTCGGTGAGCCACGACTCGATGGGCTTGCGGTCTGCCATGTGCGGGTCTCCTGCCTGCGCGGTCCTGCGTGCGCTCCAGCCTAGACAGTGCCGGATCTTGAGGGAACGGCCGTCTCGGCTTCCGGAAGGCCGCTCAGCTTCCGGTGGCTTCCTTCCAGGCGTCGATGTAGGAGGTGAGGTTCTCCTCGATGTCGTTCCAGTCCGGTTCGAAGACCTCCACGCCGTCCATCAGCTTGGTCAGGGCGATGGCGTTGGCGTCGGTGGCCTTGACGTCCTGGCGGGCCGCGAAGCCGCCGCCGATCTCGCTGACCTGCCGCTGTGCCTGCCGGCCGAGCAGGTAGTCGAGGAGCTTGCGGCCGTTCTCGGTGTGCGGGGCGTCGGTCACGAGCCCGGCCGCGTAGGGCAGGGCGAAGGTGGTGGGCTTTCCGCCCTCCCGGGCCGGGAACCAGATGCCGAGGTTGGGCATGGACTTGGACTGGGCGTAGTTCATCTGGACGTCGCCGTTGGCGACGAGGAGTTCGCCCTTGTCGACCTTGGCGGCGAGCTTGCCGGTGGAGGCGGACGGGCCGACGTTGTTGGCCTGGAGCTTCTTCAGGTACTCCATGGCGGGCTGCTCGCCGCCGAAGTCGTGCATGGCCTTGATGAGGACGGCGGTGCCGTCGCCGGCCACGCCGGGGGTGGAGTACTGGAGCTTGTTCTTGTACTTCGCATCGAGCAGGTCCTCCCAGGTGGCCGGGGCCTGCTTCAGCTCCTTCGTGTTGTGGACGAAGCCGAAGTAGTTGTTGACGACGGCGGTCCAGGTGCCGTTCGCGGCCTTGTCGGCGCCGCTGACCTGGTCGGCGCCCTTCGGGGCGTACTTCTGCAGCAGGCCCTTGGTGTCGGCCTGCTGGATGAAGGGCGGGAGGGTGACGAGGACGTCGGCCTGCGGGTTGCGCTTCTCGCGGACGGTGCGCTGCACCATCTCGCCGGAGCCGCCTTCGACGTACTCGACCTTGATGCCGGTCTCCTTCTCGAAGTCCTTGAACACCTGGTCGTACCAGCCGTCGCCGTTCTCGCCCTTGAGGCCGTCGGCGCTGTAGACGGTGACGACGTTCTCGTCGGAGGCGGCGGAGGTGCCGGAGCAGGCGGTCAGCGGGATCGCCAGGACGGCGAGGGCGGCGAGCGGCTTGAGGGCGTTCCTGGGCATGGCGAGGTGAACTCCTTGCGTGTCGGGGCGGTGGTGCTTCGGCGTTCA
The DNA here is from genome assembly GCF_020404845.1 of Streptomyces hyderabadensis. Classification (GTDB taxonomy): domain Bacteria; phylum Actinomycetota; class Actinomycetes; order Streptomycetales; family Streptomycetaceae; genus Streptomyces; species Streptomyces hyderabadensis. Next base: position 97,155 of record NZ_JAIOJZ010000002.1, read on the forward strand.
GCGGTACGAGGCTCTGGTGCGGATCCGGGAGACGGCGAGCAGCACCAGCAGGGTGGCGGTCATGAGGACCACGGCGACGGCGGAGCCGGTGAACAGGGCGCCGCGGTCGGTGGCCGCGTAGATCAGGACGGGCAGCGGGGTCCAGTCGGGCGGGTACAGCATCATCGTGGCGCTCAGCTCGCCCATGGACAGGGCGAAGCAGAGCCCGGCGGCGGCGGTCAGGGACGGCAGCAGCAGGGGCAGCTTCACCCGCCACAGGACGTACGCCGGTGTGGCTCCCAGGGACGCGGCGGCCTGCTCGTAGGCCGGGTCGAGGCGGGCGAGGGCGGCGGACACGGACTGGTGGGCGAAGGCGGTGACCAGCACGGAGTGGGCGATGATCACGATCCAGCGGGTGCCGTTGAGCAGCATCGGCGGCTGGGAGAAGGCGACCAGGGTGGCGAGGCCCACGACGACCGAGGGCACGGCCAGGGGCAGCACGAACAGGGCGTCGAGCGCCTTGCGGTGCCGCCGCTTCAACGCCGCCGCGGCGAGCGCCGCCCAGGTGCCGGTCGCGAGGGCGAGCAGGCTGGCGGTGGTGGCCGTGACCAGGCTGGTGGTGAGCGCCTGGAGGGCCTCGCCGCGGGTGGCCGCCTCGTAGTGGGCGGTGGTGAGGCCGGAGGGCAGGACGCTGGACCAGTGGGTGGCGAAGGAGGCGCCCAGGACCACGAGGAGCGGGAGGGCGAACAGGGGCAGGAAGAGGACGAGGAAGACCGCCCACACGGCCCACCTGGCGCCACGGCTATGCACCAGCACGGCGGCTCACCACCCGGTAGAGGCCGTAGAGGCCCACGGAGATCAGGACGTTGACGACGGCGACCACGCAGGCGCCCGGGTAGTCGGACTCCAGGATCGCCTTGCCGTAGACGAGGGTCGGCAGGGTCGTGACGCCCTTGGCGCCGGTGAACAGGACGATGCCGAACTCGTTCAGGCACAGGACGAGGACCAGGCTGCCGCCGGCCGCGAGGGCGGGCAGCGCCTCCGGCAGGATGATCCGCCGGACGATGCGCGGCGCGCGGGCGCCCAGCGAACTGGCGGCCTCCAGCTGCCCGGGGTCGAGCTGCGAGAAGGCGGCGAGCAGCGGACGCATCACGAAGGGCGTGAAGTACGTGATCTCCGCGAGCAGCACGCCCCAGGGCGTGGTGAGGAACTGGAACGGCCCCTGGTCCGCCCCGGTCAGGTCGGTCCACGCGCCGTTGGCCATGCCGACCGTGCCGTAGATGAACAGCAGGGCGAGCGTGATCAGGAAGGACGGGAAGGAGAGGAAGACGTCGATGAAACGGGAGACGGCGCGGGCCCCGGGGAACGGCACGAAGGCGATGACCAGGGCGAGCACGAACCCGAGCACCAGGCAGCCGGCGGTGGCCGCCACCGCGAGCCACACGGTGGTCCACAGCGCCTCGCGGAACGCCGACGAGGCGAAGACGTCGGTGTACGGCTCCAGTGAGGTCCCGCCGGTGTCGGGCTGGAACGACTGCCGGACGACGAGGGCGAGCGGGTAGAGGAAGACGAGGGCGAGCACAGCCACCGGGGGAAGGGCCCACAGGGGCGCCGTTCTACTCCTCACCGGTGCTCACCCCCGCGGGCAGCAGCACCGCGTCCTCGGGCGCGAAGTGCAGGGTCACCGGCTCCCCGTGCACCGGCGGCGCCTTCAGCTCGCGCACGTCGGCCATGACCCGGTGCCCGGCCACGTCGACGTACAGCCGGTGCGTGGCCCCCCGCCACTGGATCTCCCCCACCGTCCCGGTGAGCCGGTTGGGCCCGTCGCCGAGCCCGACCAGGTGCGGCCGTACGCACAGGGTCGCCGACGCGCCCCGGGCGGCCCCCGTCGTGTCGACCTCGATCTCCGCGTCCCCGAGGGACACTCCCCCGGACCCGACCGTCACCGGCAGCAGGTTCGCGCCGCCCACGAAGGACGCCGTGAACGCGTCGGCCGGCGCCCGGTACAGCTCCCTCGGCGTCCCGCACGCGCGCAGTCTCGCCTGGTCCATCACCGCGATCCGGTCGGCGAGGGTGAGCGCCTCGACCTGGTCGTGGGTGACGTAGAGGATCGTCACGTCGGGCAGCTCGCGGTGCAGCCGGGCCAGTTCGGCGAGCATGCCGGAGCGCAGCTGGGCGTCGAGGGCGGACAGCGGCTCGTCGAGGAGCAGGACGTCCGGCCGGACGGCGAGCGCGCGGGCGATGGCGACGCGCTGCTGCTGGCCGCCGGACAGCTCGCGGGGGTGGCGGCGGGCGTAGGCGCCCATGCCGGTCATCTCCAGCGCCTCGGCCACCCGGGTCCGGATCTCGGCCCTGGCGACCTTGCGGGCCTTCAGTCCGAAGGCGACGTTGTCCGCCACCCGCATGTGCGGGAACAGGGCGTACTGCTGGACGACCATGCCGATGCCGCGCCGGTGCGGGGGCAGGGCGGTGACGTCGCGGTCGCCGAGGAACACCCGCCCGGAGGCGGGCCGTACGAACCCGGCGACCGCCCGCAGCGCGGTGGTCTTGCCGGATCCGGACGGCCCGAGCAGCGCCATGACCTCGCCGGGTTCGACGGTGAGGTCCAGGGCGTCCAGGACGACGTTGCCGTCGTAGGCGACGGTGACGTGGTCGAAGCGGATGCCGCCGGCCGGACGCGGGGCCATCAGCCGGCTCCGCGCAGGAGGGCGGGCAGACCGGCGACGGAGTCGAGCACGTGGGTGGCGCCCGCCTCGCGGAAGGCGTCGTCGCCGTGCGCCCCGGTGCGCACCCCGGCGACCAGGCCGGCGCCGGCCCGGACACCGCTGAGCACGTCGTAGGAGGTGTCGCCGACGACGGCGACCTGGTGGACGCCGTCGGCCGCCTTGGTGCGCAGGAACGCCTCCAGCACCATGTCCGGGTACGGCCGTCCGCGGCCGCCCGCGTCGGCGGGGCACAGGGTGAGTGGCACCAGGTCCTGCCAGCCGAGGGCGGCGAGGACGGCGTCCTGGGTGACGCGGGCGAAGCCGGTGGTGAGGACGACGGTGCGGCCGTCGGCGGCCAGCTCCTCGACGGCCTCGCGGGCGCCGGGGACCGGGGCGACGAGGCCGCCGTCGACGAGTTCGCCGTACGCCTTCTCGAAGGCGGTGTTGGCGTGCTGGGCGCGGTCCTCGTCGCCGAACAGGTGGCGGAAGACGGAGATCTTGGACTCGCCCATGGTGGCGCGCACGTAGGCGAGCTTCTCGGCGTGGTCCGGGGTGCCGGGTTCGACGCCCAGCTCACGGGCGGCGGCGTCGAAGGCACGCTCGACGAGGCCGCCGTCGGCGACGGTGGTGCCGGCCATGTCGAGGACGACGAGGCGGATGTCGGGGGTGGTCGTGGTCATCAGGGGGTTCACCAGCCCAGTTCGTTCGCGGTGGTCTCGGCTATCGCGGGTGAGCAGGTCATGCCGCGCCCGCCGGGCCCGGTGACCAGCCACACGCCGTCGCGCACCCGCTGCCGGTGCACGACGCGGCCCGGGTCGGTGCACTGCGCGTACACCCCGGCCCAGCGGCGGCGGACCCTGGGCAGCGGGCGGCCGAGGAGGGACTCGACGACACCGGTGAGGTGCTCGTAGGGGTCCTCGACGGTGTCGAAGGCGAAGGGGTGCTCGTACTCGTGGGTGTCGCCGATGGTCAGGCCGCCGTCGGCGCGCTGGACCATCAGCAGCTGCATCCGGTGCTCGGCGGCGGTGGCGGGCTGCGGCTGCCGGGCGTTCAGCTCGTCCAGGGCGGGCGAGCCGTACGCGGGGTAGTAGCGGAAGCTGTCGGCGTCGGCGACCGAGGTGGTGAGCGGTTCGCCGAGGGGGTCGGTCTGCATCATCTGGAGCCGCACCCGGCGCACCGGCAGGTCGGGGCCTGCCAGTTCGCGCACCAGGCCGCCGAGCCAGGCGCCGGTGGCGAGGACGACGGCGTCGCCGGTGTGCGTGTCGCCGTGGTCGTCGCGGACGGCGTGTTCGCCGACGACGTCGCGGACCTCGCGGCCGGGCAGGAAGGTGTAGCGCGGGGACTTCAGCAGTTCGGCGCGCAGGGCGAGCTGTGCGGTGCGCGGTTCGACGGCGGCGTCGCGCTCGCAGTGCAGGGCCGCGTCGAAGTCACCGCGCAGGGCGGGGTTCAGGGCGCGGGCCTCGCCGGCGGTGAGCAGCTTGTGGCCGCGGGCGGCGGCGTCCGGGCGGGCCACGGCCGCCTCGGCGACGGCCAGCTCCAGGCCGCCGCGCAGGGGGGTCAGGGAGCCGTTCGGGCGGAAGCCCAGCGCCGGGATCCGGGCGCCGATCTCCTCCCACAGCTCCCGGGCCCGCAGCGCGGTCTCCAGCTCCTCGCCGCCCGCGCGGCCACTGACCCAGATCTGGCCGAAATTGCGCAGGGAGGCGCCGCGGGCCTCGGTCTCGCGCTCGATCTGTACGACCTCGTGGCCGCGGTTCACTGCGTGCCAGGCGTGCATGGTTCCCACCACGCCGGCTCCGACGACTATCACTCTCACGACCGCCACGCTCCTTGGCATCGGGGAACCGGAGGAATCCGGCTGACAACGAGAGCGTGAACTGGTCATCACGTTTGGGCTAGACCCGTTATCTTTTCGTTACTCCTGTGGGCTCGGGGGAGGCGGTGCTTTTCAGCCGCGCAGATGGGTGGTGAAGGAGAAGCGGTCACCCCGGTAGAGGGTGCGCACCCGCTCCAGCGGGCGCCCCTGGGTGTCCCGCGACACGCGGTGGATGAGCAGCATCGGCAGGGCCGGCGGGGTGCCGATGAGCAGGGCCTCGCGCGGGGTGGCGAGCACGGTCTCGATGCGTTCGTCGGCGTCCCCGAAGGCGATGCCCTGCTCGGCGAGGTGGGCGTAGAAGGACGAGTCCGGGTCGAAGGCGGTGTCCAGGTCGGGGACTCGGGCCACGGCGACGTAGGTGCTCTCCAGGCCGACCCGCTCGTCGTCGGCGAGCAGCACGCGTTCCAGGTGCCAGACGGGCTCCCCGCGCGTGAGACCGGTCTCGGCGGCGAGCGCGTCGGGGCACGGGAAGCGGTCGAGGGTGACGAGCGCACGGCCGGGGGTACGGCCCTGGCGCCGGACGCCCTCGGTGTAGCTGGCCAGGGACAGCGGCTGCGCCAGCTTCGGCCCCGCGACCACGGTGCCGCGCCCCTGCCGGCGCAGCTTGCCCTCCAGCACGAGTTCGCGCAGGGCCTGCCGCACGGTCTCGCGGGCGACCTCGTAGCGCTCGGACAGGTCCCGCTCGGTGGGGATGGCGCTGCCCTCCCCCAGCTCGCCGACGAGCCGGTCGATCCGCGCCTTGACGGCGTAGTACTTCGGCACCCGCCCGTGCTCGGGAATCCCGGAGCGAACGGGGGCACCCGGGGCCTGGTCGTTCGGATAGTCCACGCAGGGATGTTCGCAGACGCGGGTGACGAGCCGAGTACCCACCGGCGCCTCCTCAGCCGGTCTCGCCCCGGCCGAAGAGCGGGGCGAGGAGGAGTTGGGCGGCGCCCTCCGCGACCGCGCGGGGGCCGCCCGGGGCGAGCCGTACCGGTACGGCGCCGTCGTGGCCGCCCTCGCGGCGGGCGCGGGCGTCGAGGACCGCGCCGACGCCGTGCACGAAGGCCCCGGGCGCGGCGGCGACGGTACGGCCGCCCAGCAGCACCAGGTCGATGTCGAGCAGCCCGGCGAGGTTCGCGGCGCCCGTGCCGAGCACCCTCGCCGCCTCCGCCAGGTCCCCGCGGGCGACGGCGGCGAGGCACAGGGCCTCTATGCAGCCCCGGGCGCCGCAGGTGCAGGGCGGCCCGTCGAGCTGGACGACCTGGTGCCCGAACTCCCCGGCGCCGGTCCGGGCGCCCCGGTGCACGCCGCCGCCGAAGACGAGACCGGCGCCGAGTCCGGTGCCGAGGTGCAGATACGCGAAGGTGCCGTCCCCGGCGCCCGCGCCGCCGACCGCGAGGCCGAGCGCCGCCGCGTTGGTGTCCTTGTCGACGACGACCGGCACGCCCAGCCGCCGCTCCAGCGCCTCCCGCAGCGGGTAGCCGTCCCACCCCGGGAAGCCGGTGATCCGGTGCAGCACCCCGCGGACGTGGTCCAGCGGCCCCGGCAGGGCGACGCCGAGCCCGAGCAGGGTGGGAGCGGCGGCGAGTGCGGCGCCCGGCACCCGGGCGGCCTCCGCGACGAGATGCCCCAGCCCCTCCGCCGCGAGTTCCGCCGCGGCCCGCGCCACCCCCTCCAGCACGGTCTCCGCCCCCGCGCCGAGGTCCAGCGGAGCGCACCGCTCCGCCACCACCGTGCCGTCGAGGTCGACCAGCACCGCCCGCAGCTCGTCGCGGTCCAGGTGGACGCCGAGGGCGTGGCCCGCCCCGGGCACCAGACGCAGTACCGTGCGCGGCTTGCCGCCGGTGGACGCGCGGCGTCCGGCCTCGGCGGCCAGGCCCTCGTCCCGGAGCCGGGCGGTGATCTTGCTGACCGCCTGCGGGGTGAGCCCGGTGCGCTCGGCCAGTTCCAGCCGGCTGATGCCCTCGGCACCGGCGGTGCGCAGCAGGTCGAGCACCAGGGCGGTGTTGTGACTGCGCAGGGCGAGCAGGTTCGCGCCACCCGTCCCCGTGCCCGCGCCCCCGCCGCCGATCCGCGCGCCTTGGCCGTTGCTCCTGTTCACTCCCCCATTGTCCCCGGCGCTTGCACTTTGGCAACAGCGTTGCGAAAGTAGGAACCATGACTGGTACTCCTCCCGGCAATCCCCCGCTGCGCGTCGGTCTCGTCGGCTACGGCCTCGCGGGTTCCGTCTTCCACGCCCCGCTGATCGCCGCCACCGAGGGCCTGGCCCTGGACACGGTCGTCACCTCGAACCCGGAGCGGCAGCAGCAGGCCCGCACCGAGTTCCCGGACGTGCGCACCGTCGCCACGCCCGACGAGCTGTTCGACCGGGCCGGCGAGCTGGACCTGGTCGTCGTCGCGTCCCCCAACAAGACGCACGTACCGCTCGCGACGCGGGCCCTGGAGGCCGGTCTGCCGGTCGTGGTGGACAAGCCGGTGGCGGGCACGGCGGCCGAGGCCCGCACGCTGGCGGCGCTGGCCGAGGAGCGCGGCCTGCTGCTCTCCGTCTTCCAGAACCGCCGCTGGGACAACGACTTCCTCACCCTGCGCCGGCTCCTCGCCGAGGACGCGCTGGGCGAGGTGTGGCGCTTCGAGTCCCGCTTCGAGCGCTGGCGGCCGAAGCCGAAGGGCGGCTGGCGCGAGTCCGGCGACCCGGCGGAGATCGGCGGGCTCCTGTACGACCTCGGCAGCCACGTCGTCGACCAGGCCCTGGTCCTGTTCGGCCCGGTCACGCAGGTGTACGCGGAGTCCGTGGTCCGGCGCGCGGGCGCGGAGGCGGACGACGACACGTTCCTCGCGCTCACCCACGCGAACGGCGTCCGCTCCCACCTCTACGTCTCCTCCACCGCCGCCCAGCTCGGCCCCCGCTTCCGGGTGCTCGGCTCGACGGCCGGCTACGTCAAGCACGGCCTCGACCCGCAGGAGGCGGCGCTGCGCGAGGGCAAGCGGCCGGGCCCCGGCTGGGGCGAGGAGGACGAGTCGCTGTGGGGCCGGGTCGGCTCCGGGGAGTCACCGCTGACCGGCGGCGGCCAGGTGGCGCCGACCGTCGCGGGCGACTACCCCGCGTACTACGCGGCGGTGGCCAGGGCCCTGCGCGAGGGCGGCCCGAACCCGGTGGACGCGCTGGAGGCGGCCGCCGCCCTGGACGTGCTGGAGGCGGCCCGCCGGTCCGCCCGCGACGGAGTGGTGGTGTCCCAGTGAGCACGGCACCGACGACCCCCACCGTGGCGGAGCTGGAGGAGCAGGAACGCCGGCTGGTCTTCCGCCGGTTCACCCACGACGACGCCTGGGCGCTGGGCTCCCTGCTCGTCGAGCTGGCCCGCGAGCGCGAGGCGCCGGTCGCCGTCGACATCCACCGCGCGGGACAGCAGCTCTTCCACGCCGCGCTGCCCGGCTCGACGCCGGACAACGACGCCTGGATCGCCCGCAAGCGCCGTGTCGTGGAGCGGTACGGCTCGGCGTCGTACCTGGTCGGCTCCCGGTTCCGGGCCAAGGGCACGACCTTCGAGGAGTCCTCGCGGCTCGACCCCGACACCTATGCGGCGCACGGCGGCTCCTTCCCCGTCACCGTCGCCGGTGTCGGCGTCGTCGGCGCGGTGACGGTCTCCGGGCTGCCGCAGCTGGAGGACCACCGGCTGGTCGTCGAGGCCCTGGAGCGGTTCCTGGGCGAGTAGCCCGACCGGCCCCGGCGGATGTGGTCCGGGAATCAGCGGTGGGTACCCGTGGTTGTCAGGCAGACACCCACGACGATCACGGTGCCACCGGAGGGATCGCAAGCGATGAACGAGGCGACGGCTTCCCTGAAGGAATCGGTCGGACGGTACGGCGTCTGGAGCGGGCAGCTCCGCTCCGACGACCCGGCGGGCGCGGCGGAACGCGCCGAAGCCGCCGCCGAGTTGGAGCGGCTCGGGTACGGCGCCCTGTGGCTCGGCGGCAACACCGCCGCCCGGGATGCCGCGCCGCTGATCGGGGCGACCGAGCGGATCGTGGTCGGCACCAGCATCCAGAGCATCTGGGAGCACAAGGCGCCCGAGGCGGCGGCGGGCTTCGCCGAGCTGGAGGTGTCCCACCCGGGCCGCTTCGTGCTCGGCCTCGGCGTGAGCCACGCCCCGATCGCGCAGGGGTACCGCCGCCCGTACTCGACGATGGTCGGCTACCTGGACGAGCTGGACCGGGCCGGGATGCGCTCCGGTCACCGGGTGCTGGCCGCGCTCGGCCCGAAGATGCTGGACCTGGCCCGGGACCGGGCGGCGGGTGCCATCCCGTACCTGGTCACGCCCGAGCACACCGCGCAGGCCCGCGAGCGGCTCGGCGAGGGCCCGCTGCTGGCCCCGGAGTTCAAGGTCGTCCTCGACCCGGACCCGTCCCGCGCCCGTGCGACGGCCCGTGCCTATCTCGCCATGTACCTGAAGCTGCCGAACTACACGAAGAACTTCCTCAGCCTCGGCTTCACCGACGCGGACGTCAGCGGCGGCGGCAGCGACCGCCTCATCGACGCGGTCTTCGCCTGGGGCGACGAGTCCGCGGTCCGCGCCCGCATCGACGCGTTCCTCGACGCGGGCGCCGACCACGTCGCCCTCCAGCTGGTGGAGGACGACATGACCCGTCTCCCGCGGGAGGGCTGGCGCCGGCTCGCCGGGCTCCTGGACTGACCTCGGGCGGACGCACGAACGCCGGCCGCGGGGACCTCACCCCGCGGCCGGCGCGCTGTGCGTCCGGGTGGCGCCGCCGCTACTCGGTTCCGTAGTCGGAGCCGTAGCCGCCGTCGTGCCCGTCGTCACCCTTGTGGCCGCCGTCGTCGCCGTAGCCGCCGTCGCCGTAGCCGCCGTGGCCGTCGTCGCCGCCGCCGTCGCCGTCCTCGCGCTCGTTGTCGATCCGCACGGTGACGCCGTCCTCGGCGTTCGCCTCGGTCACCCTGATCGGGCCGGTCACCGGGTCCGCGGGCAGCTCGTAGCCCTCGGGCACGGCGGTCTCCCGCAGGTAGTACGACCCCGGCTCCAGGTCCTCGAAGACGCAGCCGCCGGCGGCGTCGGTGGTGCAGTCCCCGGTCAGGGTGTCGGCGTTGTCGCCGGAGGTCTGGAGACCGGCCAGCCCGTTGGTCTCCTCCCACAGCTCGAACTCCGCGCCGGGGAGCGGCTCACCGTTGCCGGCGTCGGTCTTCTCCACCTCGATGGAGCCCTCGTCGTCGGGTCCGGGCGGACCGGGCTCGTCGTCGGCGGTGTTCTCCGCCTCGATCTGCACGCCGTCCTCGAGGTTCCCCTCGGTCAGCACCAGCGGGCCGAAGACGTTGGGGTCGGGCAGCTCGTAGCCGTCGGGCGCGGCCGTCTCCCGCCAGTAGTACGTGCCGGCCTCGACCGACCGCGCGCACCGCCCGGGGGCGCCGGTCACGCAGTCGCCGCCGATCTGGGTGTCGGGGTCGGCACCCTCGGTCTGCAGGCCCTCGACGCCGTTGGTCTCCTCCCACAGCTCGAAGACCGCACCCCGCAGCACCTCGCCGGTCTCGGCGTCGGTCTTCCTGACCACCACCTGCCCGGTCTTGGGGCCGGTCTCCCCACCGACGGTGTTGCCGGCCTCGACCTGCACCCCGGCCCCGGCGTTGTCCTCCGTCAGCACCACCGGGCCGAAGACGTTCGGGTCGGGCAGCTCGTAGCCGTCGGGCGCGGCCGTCTCCCGCCAGTAGTACGTGCCGGTCTCCACCGTCCGCGCGCACAGACCGTCGGCGTCCGTCGTGCAGACGTCACCGACCTGCGTGTCCGGATCGGCCCCGGCCGTCTGCAGGCCGTCGACCCCGTTGGTCTCCTGCCACAGCTCGAACTCGGCCCCGGCCAGCGCCTCGCCGGTCTCCGCGTCGGTCTTCTCGACCCGCACCTCGCCCGTCACCGGGCCGGGCTCGTCCTCGGCGGCGTTCTCCGCCTCGATCTGCACCCCGTCCGCGACGTTCTCGTCCGTCAGCTCCAGCGGGCCGAAGACGTTGGGGTCGGGCAGCTCGTAGCCGTCGGGCGCGGCCGTCTCCCGCCAGTAGTACGTGCCGGTCGTCACGGTCTGCGCGCACACGCCGTCGGCGTCCGTCGTGCAGACGTCGCCCACCTGCGTGTCCGGGTTGGCCCCGTCGGTCTGCAGGCCGTCGACGCCGTTGGTCTCCTGCCACAGCTCGAACTCGGCCCCGGCCAGCGCGTCCCCGGTCTCCGCGTCCGTCTTCTCGACCCGCACCTCGCCCGTCACCGGGTTGGGACCGGGTCCGGGCGGAGTGTCACCGCAGTCCGGGAGGTCACCGTCGAACGGGTAGGCGTGGAACTCGACGCCCGCCTGCTCGCTGGTGTGGGTGATGGAACCGCCGCTGAAGAAGCGCCCGTTGATGCCGGGCAGCGACACCGTGGACATGGAGTTCTGCGGTCCGACCAGCACGCTGCCCTGGAACTGGCCCGTGCCGACGAAGTTCGCCGTGGTGGCGTCGGGGAAGTTCCACAGCAGACGCTCGCGGTAGGCGTTGAGCGGGTCGGTGTCGTCGGTGATGCCGCCGCTGTAGGTGTTGATGGTGCGCTCGGTGCCGAGCATGTTCACCAGGACGGTCGCGTCGTCGGGGATGTTCTGGAAGACGATCCCCTGCTGCCCGCCGGAGGCACTGGCGAGGTCGAAGTCCACGTTGAACACCTGGATCGCGGAGGTGCCGTCACCCGTGAACACCGTCTGGTAGCCCTGGTTGACGGCCGTTCCCGTAGCGGTCCGCAGCTCGCCGTCCACCCGGGCGTAGCACTGGCTGGCCACGGTGAGCTGGTCGCGCAGACCGAGGTAGGGATCGGCGGCGTCCGGGTCGTGTTCGAGGTCGCCGGTCACGGTGCCGGTCAGCGTCCCGCCGTAGCGGACGACCCCGCCGTCGGCGAGCAGCCGCTGCCCCGGGGCGACCGTGATGTCGTTCCCGGTGGTCAGGAAGTCCGCCCCGGCCGGCGGCGGCACGCGCGAGCCGACGCCCGCGATGCCGATGTCGTAGACGGCGCTGCCGCCCTCGCTCTTGTTCATGTCGAAGTCGTCGAGGACGACGACCCGGCCCTCGGCCTCGGCGGCCCGCCCCCGGACGCGGAAGTCGTCGCCCGCGAAGACGTTGATGGCGTTGTCGCGCCCGGCGAACGGGCCGTTGTTGATCTCGGGGAACTCGTCCGGGCACTGCGGCCCGGCACACGGCCCGAGTCCGCCCGGCAGCGGGGCGGCCTGCGCCTGCGAGGCCCCGGCCCCGACGACGAGGGCGGGCGCGAGGCCCGCCACGAGGGCGCAGGCCAGCCCGGTCCGGCCCAGCCGGGGCCGGAGGGCGGCCATGCGTTGTCTGATGGAGTGCATGGTCCACAGGCTTCACGCGGGCTGCCCGCGCCCCCCGGACAACATTCCGGTGCCGGACGACCGTCACACGATCGGACCCGGCAGGGGCACCCACCTGGCTCGCGCGGGCGCCGGCCGTGCCGACGGGCCCGCGCTCAGGCGTCCTTGAGTTCCTGCCGCTGCCGCCCCAGCCCCTCGACCTCCAGCTCGACGACGTCCCCCGCCCGCAGGTAGGGCTTCGGCTCGGGCTGCCCCATCGCCACGCCCGCCGGCGTCCCGGTGTTGATGACGTCACCGGGGTGCAGCACCATGAACCGGCTGATGTACCGCACGACCTCGCCCACCGGGAAGATCTGGTCGGCCGTCGTCCCGTCCTGCTTCAGCTCCCCGTTGACCCACAGCCGCAGGGACAGCCGCTGCGGGTCGGGCACCTCGTCGGCGGTCACCAGCCACGGGCCGAGCGGGTTGAAGGTCTCGCAGTTCTTGCCCTTGTCCCAGGTCCCGCCGCGCTCGATCTGGAACTCCCGCTCGGACACGTCGTGCGCGACCGTGTACCCGGCGACACACGCGAGCCCCTCCTCGGCCGACTCCAGGTAGCGGGCCGTGCGCCCGATGACGACCGCCAGCTCCACCTCCCAGTCGGTCCTGGCGGAACCGCGCGGCACGAGCACCGTGTCGTGCGGTCCGACGACCGTGTCCGGCGCCTTGAGGAAGACGACGGGCTCGGCGGGCGGCTCGGCGCCGGTCTCGCGGGCGTGGTCGTGGTAGTTCAGCCCGATGCACACGATCTTGCCGATGCGTCCCACCGGCGGTCCGACCCGCAGGCCGGTGCCGTCCAGGGCGGGCAGCCCACCGGCCGCGGCGGCGGACCGTACCCGGTCGAGCGCGCCCTCGTCGGCGAGCAGGTCGCCGTCGATGTCCGCCACGACGCCCGACAGGTCTCGCAGGGTTCCGTCGGCGTCGAGCAGCGCGGGCCGCTCGGACCCCGCCGTACCGACTCGCAACAGCTTCATGATCCCCAACTCCTCGATCGCGGGCAGCCCGCCCGACGCTGCGCGACCTGGGTGCGGCAGGGACGCGACAGCCGTCGGAGGGCTGGTCGATCCTCCAAGGCCCGGTTCCACTCCGCAATACCCCGTTCACGTACTGGACCGTAGCCACGCGCCCGCCCCCCGCGCCCGTCCACGCGTGTTCAGCGGTAGAGCACGGCCCGCTCGACGGCGCTCCACGCCGTGCTGGTGACGACGTACAGCGCGGCGGCCAGCGGCACCACGGCCACGGTGACGAGGGTGAAGAAGGACATGAACGGCATGACCCTGGTGAGCGCGCCGACCCCCGGCACGGCCTCCCCGTCCCCGGCGGGCAGCACCGGCCGGTCGGCCATGGTCCGCCGGGTCAGCCGGTAGCTGAAGGTGGCGACCCCGGCGACGACCGCGAACAGCGCCACGTACACCAGCCCGGCCCCGCCGAGGGCCCCGCCGTCCCCGAGGGCGTCGGCCCACCGCCCGCCGAGCGGGGCGGACAGCAGCCGGTGGGAAAGGAGTTCGTTGGCCTCGCCGCCGATCTCCGAGCTGGAGAAGAGGTGGTAGAGCAGGAAGAACGCGGGGAGCTGGCACAGGCTGGGCAGGCAGCCCGACAGCGGGGACACCTTCTCCTCGGCGTGCAGTTCGAGCACGGCCCGCTGGAGCTTCTCGGGGTTCTTGGCGTGCTTGCGGCGCAGTTCGGCGATCCGCGGCTGGAGTTCGGTGCGCGCCTTCTGCCCGCGGGCGGCGGCCCGGGAGAGCGGGTGCACGAGGAGCCGTACGAGGGCGGTGAACAGGACGATGGCGGCGGCCGCGGCCGAGGCGCCGAACAGCGGCTGGAGCAGGTCGGCGAGGTGCCCGACCAGGCTGGCGAAAACGGACATGAGCGGGTGAGCCCTCCGGGGGTCTCGTCGTGCCGGATGAGGTGAGGCGGCATGACGACACGACCGGCGCGGGGCCAGGTGCGGTGGAAGCGGGTGCCCTACGCGGTGGTCGCCGGGAGGGCGTGTCCGGGTGCTCGGGGCCGGCGGCGGCCGGGGGCGTCCGGGTCGCGTTGCGGCAGGAAGGCCGTACGCAGGTCCCGGTCCCTGATGGCCGTGCGCACCCGGGTGGGCGGCACGGCGGGCACGCAGCGTGCGGCGATGACGGCGCACACAGCGAGCGCGGAACCGACCGCGGCGGTCGCGGCGAACGCGACGGTGGCGGAGAGGCTGCCGACGTCGACGAGCGCGACGGGCAGGAGGACCAGCAGCAGGACGAGGAGGGGGCGCGGGACGGCCCGTTCCCGGATCATCGGCTGCTCCCCCTCTCGTACGCGCGTTTGCCCCAGTTATACAGGACGACTTGTGCGGGACGGCTGGTACGGGGCGGCTGGTACGGACGGCTGGTACGGGACGACTTACCCAGGACGACCGCTCATGCGGGACGACGTCGTGCGGGGCCCTGCTGCTCGGTCTCGATCGGCTGGAGCAGCCGCCGGGGACCGAGCAGCGCCCGGCTGACCGGGTCCGCCGGGTCGGGGTCGAGTCCGGGGCCCGGCCGCATGTCGACGTCGCGGACGGCGACGAGGGTCCCGCAGGCGGGGCAGGCACCGTAGGGGCTGAGTTCGGTGCCGCAGTCGGCGTGCCAGAAGGTGCGCATCGGCTCGCCGCCGAGCTGCTCGCGTCCCCAGATGCCGAGTGCCCGCAGCGCGGGCCACAGGGCGATGCCGCGCTCGGTGAGGACGTACTCGTCCCGGGGCGGCGACTCCTGGTACCGGCGCTTCTCCAGGATCCCCTCGGCGGTGAGCGCCTGGAGGCGGTTGGCCAGGACGGCGCGCGGGATGCCGAGGTGGACGAGGAAGTCGTTGTACCGCCGGACGCCGTAGAGCGCGTCGCGGATCACCAGCAGCGTCCAGCGCTCGCCGACGACCTCCAGCGCGCGGGCGATCGAGCACTCCTGCGTCGCGTAGTCCTTGCCCAGTGCCATGGGCTCCACTGTAGCCACTTTCCGCTTCTCGGTTCATTCACCGAACCGATGATGTTAGGTTGGTCCCGCGCCGAGTCAGTTCATTGACCGAACCGATAGACGAGAACGGACGGACCGCCAGCCATGACCGACCCCGGCACGGACTCCCCGACCACCGACGCACTGGCAACCACCGCCACACCGGCAACCGCCACGACACCGGCATCCCCGCCCGCCCCCGCGGAACGGGCCTCGCCGCCCCCGCACCCCGGCCGCACCCTCGCGCTGACCAGCGCCGCGACCGCCGTGGCCCTGATGGCGTTCACCGCGCCGATGGTCACGCTCCCCGAGACGGCCGCCGACCTGCACACCTCGCTGTCCGCCCAGGCCTGGCTGCTGAACGGCACCCCGCTGGGCCTGGCCGCGCTGCTGCTGGTGGCCGGCAGCCTGGCCGACGACTACGGGCGCCGCCGGCTGTTCGTCTCCGGCACGCTGGCCCTCGGCGTCACCACCGTCCTGGGTGCCTTCGCGGCCACGACCTGGCTGTTCACGCTGGCCCGGATCGCGCAGGGCGGGGCCAGCGCGGCGCTGCTGGCCAGCAGTCTCGGCCTGCTCGTGCACGCCTTCCCGACCCCGGCCGGGCGGCTGCGCGCGACCGGCGTGTGGGGCGCCTTCGTGAGCGGCGGGATAGCCGTCGGCCCGGTGCTCGTCGGGGCGTTCCCCGACTGGCGGCTGGCGCACGCCGTCCTGGGCGCCGCCGCGCTGGTGGTGGCGGGGCTGGGCGCGCGGTCCCTGTCGGAGTCGCGCTCACCGCGAGCGGGCCGGCCGGACCTCGCCGGGGCGTTGACGTTCGGACCGGCGCTGGTCGCGCTGGTGGCGGCGCTGACGCTGGGCCGGGACGGGTGGCTGCGCGCACCGGTGGGCCTGCTGCTGGCGGCGGCCGTGCTCCTCGGCGCCCTGTTCGTCGTACTGGAGCGCCGCGCGGCCACCCCGATGATCGACCTGGCGCTGCTGCGCCGCCCGCTCTTCCTGGCCTCCTCGGCGGGCGGGCTGTTCACCGGCCTGTCGGTGATCGGCCTGTTCAGCTTCCTGCCGACGGTGCTGCAGCGGGCGCTCGGCCTGTCCCCCATGGACACGGCCCTGCTCTCCCTGCTCTGGGCCGGCCTCGCCTTCGCGGTGGCGCTCCAGGCCCGCCGTATCGCCCACCGCGTCTCCGCGCGCCACCAGTTGGCCGTCGGGTTCGCCCTGCACGCGGTCGGCGTCCTGACCATGCTCGGCGCGGTCGGCGCGGGCTCCTGGCCGCGGCTGCTGCCCGGCCTGGTGGTGGCGGGCGTCGGCAGCGGCCTGCTGAACGCCGCGCTGCCGCTGCTCGCGGTGGAGTCGGTACCGGCCGCCCGCGCGGCGATGGGCTCGGGCGCGCAGCAGACGTTCCGCTACATCGGCTCGTGCGCCGGGGTCGCCCTGACGATCGCGATCGCCACGTCGGCGGGGAGCCCCGGGGCGGGCACGGACGTGGCGCTGTGGGTGTCGGCGGGGCTGGCCGTGGTGGCGGCGGTACTGGTGGGGACGCTGCGCCAACGGCACTGAGCGGCACGCACCGGACCGGCGGCCCGCTGCCCCTCCTCCGCCCCCGGGGTGGCTGACCCTCGTCACCTCACGGCAGTACGGTGTCCCCCATGCGCCCCGACACGCCCGCCGAAAACGTCGACCACGCCGCCGAGGCGGCCCGCCTGGAACGGACCGCCGGCCTCTACCCCGAGGACACCGAGGCCCTGCTGCTGCGCGCCGCCGCCCACCTGGAACTGTCCGGCGACCGCCCCGCCGCGACCAAGCTGTACGACCGCCTGCTGTCCTCCGAGGCGTCCGTCCCCCTGGACAACCCGTCCCTGGTCCGCGCCCTGAAGGCGTCGAACCTCTGGGAGTACGACCACGAGGCGGAGGCCAGGGCGATCATCGACGGCGTGCGTGCGGCGTCGCCGCGGGACCCGGCGCCCTGGGTGATCGTCGCCGAGGCGCTGGAGTCCCACGACGAGCTGGAGGCGGCGCACGAGACATTCACGCAGGGCGCCCGCCTGCTCCTGACGGACGTGCCGGAACCGCCGTACTCCACCCACCCGCTCCTCTACGGCCGCCACCGCGTCCGCCGCATGCTGGGCCTGCCCCACGACGACTGGGACGCCCTGGCCGACACCCTGCACTCGATGCCGGTCTCCCTGGACGAGCTGCACGACCCGAAGCGGGTCTGGTCCCTGGGCTCGGACAACCCGGCGGACCTGGAGGCGGAGATCTCCCGGCTGCGCGCCGAGCTGGGCGCCTACCGCCAGGCCCTGTCCCGCCCCTTCCCGGTGGCCATGCTGCACTGGCCGGCCGGCGAACTGGCGGAACTGACCGAGGCGTACCCGGACCTCGCCGCCGAGTACCCCTCCTACGAGGAGCACCTGGCGACGATAGAGGCGGCCCTGCGCGAGCTGGCGGCGTCCGGCACCCCGAACCTGGGCGTGGTCCCGGGCACGGTCCCCTCCTACGAGGCCTTCGCCGCGTCGGAGGGCACGTCCCCGGCCGACCCGGCCCTGCTGCCCCAGTACGCGACGACCCTGGCGGCCCGAGGCCTCGCGGTCGCGTGGCCGCCGCAGCGCGGGGCGGCGTGCTGGTGCGGGTCGGGACGGCCGTACGGCGAGTGCCACGGGGCGGAATGAGCCGTCGCGGCGGACCGATGAGATCGGGGGCCGCCGGGCGTCTACCGGTGCGAGAGGCCGACGCGGTACGGGAGGCGTCGGCCGAACCGACCCGAGGAGCGACGCCGACATGAGCACCGACCAGACGCCCACCGCGCCCGAGAACGGCTTCCCCTACACCCTGACCCGCACCCTGGACGCCCCCGTGGCCCAGGTCTGGCAGGCCTGGACCACCCCCGACCAGTACGCCCAGTGGGCCTACGCCGTCCCCGGCACCGTCGAGATGGACGTCCGCCCCGGCGGCGCCTGGAAGGCCACGATGCGCACGCCGGAGGGCGCGGAGTTCCCGTTGACCGGCTCCTACATCGAGGTCGCCGAGCACCGCGCCCTGACCATCGGCATGGACGTCCCGGGCCGCCCGGACCCGGCGACGATGACCGTCGAACTGGCGGAGCAGGGCCCTCGCAACACCGTGATCACCCTCCGCCAGACCTGCGACACGGCGGAGGAGCGGGACGGCGCGGAGCAGGGCAGCGGGATGCTGCTGGACGGCTTGACGGGGTTCCTGGGGGGTGGGGAGCGGGGCTGAGCGTGCCGCCCGGCCGCGCTCAGGCGCGGCGGGTCCGCCAGAGCCAGACCGACGTGGCGGCCACGACCGCGAGCACCACCAGGTTGGCGACCAGGGCCGGGGTGTCGCCCGCCGGGGCGACGGTGGTCTCCCGCCAGACGATCCCGGCGACGGTCGGCGCGACGAGGCTCAGCACCACGCCGACGACCTTCCGGACCGGCGCCCAGTGCACCGAGGTGCACAGCAGGACTCCGCCGGCGATCCGGACCAGACCGCTGCAGAGCGCCAGGCCGGGGACATCGGGGAGAAACGTCGTGACGAGGTAGGGCAGGGCCAGCATCAGCAGCGGCACCAGCGGATGCACCCTGCCGCGCCGCACGGACGGGACCGCGCCGCCGGGGGCCGGAGCCTCGGCCCCACCGCTCCCGGCCTCGGCCAGCGCCGTCGCCGCGATCGTACGGGGGTCCCCCAGCTCCGCCAGGATCTCGCCGGGCGCGACGCCGGGCCGTTCGGCGCGCGTCACGTCGATGTGCTCGGCGAGGTCGGCGAGCAGCTCCTGCCGGCGGTCGGCGGGGAGCGCGGCGGCCTCGCGCTCGACGGCGAGCAGGTAGTCGCGCACGGGACCGGCGGGGGACGTGGGGGACGTGGGGGACGTGGGGGTCTTCATGCGGGATCTCCGGCGGAGGGCTGCGGGGCGGCGGTCAGGAACCCGTCGACGGCGTCGCGGAAGCCGGGCCAGACGTGGGTGAACTCGTCCAGCGCAGCCCGGCCGGTCGCGGTGAGCGCGTAGTAACGACGGGGCGGGCCGGAGGCGGACTCCTGCCAGGTGGTGGTGACCAGGTCCTCGCGGCGGAGCCGGGAGAGCAGCGGGTAGACCGTGCCCTGACTGGTGGCCAGCGCCCCGGACTCCTCCAGCGCGTGCAGGAGCTCCACGCCGTAACGCGGGCGGTCCCGCATCAGGGCGAGTACGCAGTACTCCAGCACACCCTTGCGCAGCTGGGCGGCTGCGCGGGCCTGCTTGGTCGGATCACCTGGTTCCATGCAAAGCAAGATACCAGGCAGAACAAGCCTCGAACCCGTGAGGGCCTGGAACCCGGGGACGCTGGGACCCAGGTCAATTGATGATCTCGGCGCGCCCTTCCAGACGCATCGCCGCCAGCCGCTCTCGCCACGTACGGAGCGCTTCGGGCGTCTGCCGCGTCCAGTCGGTGACTTCGCCGACGACCCGGAGCGGTTCTGTGCTGCGGTAGGAGCGGGTGGGATTGCCGGGGAACTTCTTGTCGGTCACGTTCGGGTCGTTCTCGAACTCCCCGGTCGGCTCGACCAGGTACACCCGCGGTTCCCCGTCCCCGGCGGCAAGCTCGGCGGCGAGGCCCGCGCCGTCGCGCAACGCCGTGAAGTAGACGTGGTTCATCAGGATCTCGGGCCGGTAGTTCGAAGGGAAACCGGCGGTGAGGTGGTCGCCGGGCCGCAGATCGGCCTTCGTACCGTGGAAGAACGGTCCTTCGTCCAACACCTCGTCCATTTCGGCAGATTACCAACCCGGACCACCCTGCCGCCGGGACCGCCCGGACGCCTCGTGTCAGTGCCTCCTGCTAGAACTGCCTCCACAACACCGTGGTGGGGAAAGGGGTCGGGGTGAAGCAGCCGGGAAGTCCGCAGCAGCCGGTGGCGGGGGTCTACGAGCAGCTGGTGACGGATCGTGTGCGCGGTCAACTGGAGCGTTTCGAGGCCGCAGGCTGGAAGGCCATCGACGCCGAGGTCGGTGCAGAATCGTCACCCCATGTGCTGGCCCGCCACGTGGGTGACATAGTGGCCCACCACCTCAACCAGCTCCGGCCCCAAGACCGCGTCCCCTTCGCCAACCGCATCCTTGAGTCCCTGGCGGCGGAGGTGGGCGAGCAGAGCGGCGCTGAGCCGGTCAGCGCCATCGTCGAGGGTCCCAGGCAGTTGCTGGCTCTGGCGGAGCAGGAGGCTCCGGGCGCCTACGCGATCCGCCCGCTCACGCCGCTCTCCGAGACGTCGCTGCTCACCAACTCCCCCGAGGACCTCAACCTGGGTTCCGAGTTGCGGGCCGAGTTGGCCACGGCGGATCGGATCGACCTGCTCTGCGCCTTCGTGAAGTGGTACGGCATCCGCGTGCTTGAGGACTCACTCCTCGCAGCCAAGGAACGGGGCGTCCCGATCCGGATCATCACCACGACGTACATGGGCGCCACGGACCGGCGTGCGCTCGACCGACTCGTGCGCGAATTCGGCGCCACCGTGAAGGTGAACTACGAGACCCGCTCGACCCGGCTGCACGCCAAGGCGTGGCTGTTCCGGCGCGCGACCGGATTCGACACGGCGTACGTCGGCAGCTCGAACCTCTCCCGTGCGGCACTGCTCGACGGCCTGGAGTGGAACGTACGACTGTCGTCGGTGGCCACACCGGCGGTGATGGACAAGTTCGAGGCCACCTTCGACGCGTACTGGAACGACGTCGCCTTCGAGACGTACGACCCTGATGAGGACGGCCAGCGCCTCGACGCGGCGCTGGCCCGGGCGGGTGGGACGGCTTCGGCCACCGACTTCGAGGTCAAGCTTTCCGGTCTTCAGGTACGTCCCTTCCCACACCAGCGGGACATGTTGGAGCGCCTGAACGCGGAGCGCGAGATCCGCGGACGGCACCGCAATCTGCTGGTTGCGGCGACCGGCACGGGGAAAACCGTGATGGCGGCTCTCGACTATCGGGAGCTGAGCAGGCAGGCGACCACCGGCCGACCGAAGCTGCTGTTCGTGGCCCATCGCAAGGAGATCCTCAAGCAGTCCTTGCGTACGTATCGCGAAGTGCTGGACGACGCCTCGTTCGGCGAGTTGCTGTACGGCGGGGCCGATCCACAGGAGTGGACCCACGTCTTCGCCAGCGTCCAGTCACTCAACGTCCAGAGGCTGGAGCAGCTGGCGCCGGACCACTTCGACGTCATCGTCATCGACGAGTTCCACCACGCCACGGCCAGTACGTACCGCCGGGTGATCGAACACTTCACGCCGAAGGAGTTGCTGGGACTCACCGCCACCCCGGAGCGGATGGACGGGCGCAATGTCCAGGACGAATTCTTCGACGGCCGTATCGCCGCCGAGATGAGGCTTTGGGAGGCCCTGGAGAACGACCTGCTGTCTCCCTTCCACTACTTCGGCATCCCTGACGGGACCGACCTCACGAATCTCGGCTGGCAGAAGGGCTCGTACGCCGATCAGGAGCTCGGCAATCTACTCACGGGCAACGACGCGCGAGCACGCATCATCGTCAAGCAGGTCCGGGACAAGGTTGCCGACCCCGGCACCATGCGTGCACTCGGCTTCTGCGTCACCAAGGCGCACGCCCACTTCATGGCCGAATACTTCCGCAAGGCCGGTTTTCAGGCCGCGTCCCTCGACAGCGACTCGTCATCCGAGGTGCGTGCTCAAGCCCTGCGTGATCTCCAGGACGGCAAGCTCCAGGTCATCTTCTCGGTGGACCTGTTCAACGAGGGACTGGACATCCCGGACGTGGACACGCTGCTCTTGCTGCGGCCTACGAACAGCGCCACCGTCTTCCTCCAGCAACTGGGGCGGGGACTTCGGCGTACCGACACGAAGCCGGTACTCACGGTCCTGGACTTCATCGGACAGCACCGAGCGGAGTTCCGCTTCGAGGAGCAGTTCCGGGCCATGACCAACCTGTCGCGCAACCGGCTGGTCGAGCACATCGAGCGCGGCTTTCCGCAATTGCCCTCGGGCTGCCAGATCATCCTGGAGGGCAAGGCCAAGAACCTGGTCCTCGACAACATCAGGACCCAATTGGCCGCCACGGTGAAGACGCTGGTGAAGGAGGTCAAGGAGTACAGCACTCCCCTCCTCGCCGACTACCTCCGAGAGAGCCGCCGAGAGATCAAGGAGCTGTACAAGAACGGCAACTCCTGGACCCTCGTCCTGCGTCGTGCCGGCCTGGCCGCCGAACCGGCTGCCCCGGGCGAGGAGACGCTGCTCAAGCGGGTCCATGCCTTCCTCCACGTGGACGACCCGGAGCGCGCGCAGGCCTACCTGAGCCTTCTGGCGGACGACGCCCCTGCGTACGAGGAGCTCGACCGGACCGGCCAGGCCTACGCCCGCATGCTGTTCTTCAACCTGTGGGACAACGCGGGCGGCTTCACCAGCTACACGGAGGGCCTTGCGGCGCTACGTCGGCAGCATGCCCTGCGGGACGAGCTCCGGCAGGTGCTGTCATACGTCATCGACCGAGCCGACCATGTCCCGATTCCGCTGCCCGACGGCCTCGACACCGTGCCGCTGAAGGTCCACAGCTCGTACAACCGGTCCGAGATACTGGCCGCCCTCGGCATCGCCCGGTTCGGCGGTCAGATGCCGAGATCTTTCGCCCAGGGCGTGCAGTGGGCGGAGGAGTTCCAGACAGACGCGCTGCTGATCACCCTGGAGAAGGACGAGAAGGACTTCTCACCCACCGTCCGGTACAAGGACTACGCGATCAGTCCGCACCTCTTCCACTGGGAGTCCCAGAACTCCACCTCCCCCGATTCCGCCACGGGAAGGCGCTACCAGCAGCACTCCGGTCGCGGCTCCCACGTCTTGCTGTTCATGCGCCGCTACTCGACCACGGACACGGGCAAATCCCAGCCGTGGATGCTTCTGGGCCCGGCAACGTACGTGGAGCACACGGGCAGCAAGCCGATGGCGATCACCTGGCACCTCGCTCATCCGCTCCCGGCCGACGTGTGGTCGTACTCGGCGGCAATCCAGGCGAGTTGATCGACGCACGTCAGCCGTGACCGGGAAGGTTCAGAGCAGTCGCGCTTCGCACTCCGCCTCGAAGCGCGACTGCGCCCGGTCCAGCGCGTCGTCCACGTCCCACCCTTGCGCGCAGAACCAATGGAGGAGGTCGGTGATGGCGTTGATGGCGGCATCCTCCGCCCGAGCCGCCGCCAAGCGGCCCCGACCCTCCGGCGCCCGCGTCGCCCTTGCACCGCTGTAGAGACTCATCACGTCCGCGGCCCGGGCCAATCGGGGCGTCGGCAGGTGCTGCGGCGTAGTCCCGGTTTCGGCCACACGGAACTCGCACCACGTCACCTTGTGGTCACCGGCAAGTTCCACGCCCCAACGATCACTCAAGGCGTCGACCAGAGCGATTCCCCGGCCCGCCTCCCCGTTCGGGTTCTCGCGCCTGAGCCTCGGGAGGGCGCGAGTATCGGGGTCGTGTACCTCGATGCGCAGGTGCGCGCCGCCGTATGAAGCGACGAGGGTGGCCGGCGTCTCCGGTCCGACATGCTTGATGACATTGGCGACGAGTTCACCGGCGCAGAGCTCGGCGTCCTCCGTCAGCTCGTGTAACCCCCAGTGGCCCAGATGGACGCGCAACGCGCGCCGGAGAGCGCCCACCTGATCGACCACAGCCAGAAACGGCAGTCTCCACGGCTGCATCGGCTTCCATAGCACGTAATCCATGTCCTGCCCGAACCCTTCGTCGACGCCTCACTGTGCTTCCATCGACACACAGAGTGGCATTGGAACTCTCAAAATGGAACTCTCACGTCGCATCAACGGGGGCCCACAGCCGCTTCACGCGCCCCCAGCGCACACCGTCTTGCCGCCACCGCTTGCGGAGCACCACGATCTACCCGACCAACGCGAAGGGCTGAGGACATGGCAGTCGGACCCACCACCCGTAGGCGCCAACTGGGCGCCGATCTGCGACGACTTCGGGAACGCCAAGGGCTGACCCTCGAAGAGGCGGGGGCTCGCGTCGGCATTTCGAAGGCGACCTTGAGCCGCTACGAAACGAAGGAGGGCACCGTCAAGTGGCCGGCCGTGGACGCCTTGTGCCGTGAGTACGCCGCCACGGACGAAGAGCGGCTCGCACTGGTCGAGTTGGCGAAGGGCGCCAAGATCCAGGGGTGGTGGCGCTCGCTCGCAGACCCCATCCCGGATTCCATGAACTTGATGTTGACCTTGGAAGACGAGGTTGTACGCGAGGACCACTACGCGTGCATGTACATCCCAGGCCTTCTCCAGACCCGCGCCTACGCGGAGGCGGTCCACCGTGCTTCAGAGGTGCAGTGCGACGAACGCGAAGTCCAGCACATGGTCGACATCCGCATGAAGCGCCAGGAGTTGCTCGAGCGCGACGAGCCCCCGCACATCTGGTGTGTGATCGACGAAGCGGCGATCCGCCGCCAGGTCGGGGGCCGCGAGGTCATGCGAGAACAGCTGACACACCTGCTGGCCTGCGCCGAGCGACCGCACATCACCGTGCAAGTCCTCCCCTTCTCTCTCGGAGCCCACGCGGCCGCGGTCGGAAGCTTCGTCACGCTTCGTGGCCAAGCCCGTGAACTGGACGTCGTGTACGTGGACCTTCTCGGTGGCGGGGTGTTCATGGAAAAGCCGGAGGAACTGGAGCGCTATAGGTTGGCCTTCGACTACCTCAGCGCCCAGGCGCTCGACCTCGAGTCCTCGGTCGCCCTCATCGATCGGGTCAGCAAGGAGTGAGCCTTGATAGCGACCAACTCGGAACCCCACTGGTTCAAGTCCTCGTTCAGCGGGGGGAGTGGCACTGAATGCGTTGAATGCGCGTACGTCTCAAGTGGTGCGTTGGTGCGCGACTCCAAGGACGTCGACGGGCCCGTACTCCACGTGAATCAGACGACCTGGCTCCGATTCATCGCCGCACTACGCCACGATGGGCAGCAGTCTCCTTGAGCGGAGCCAGGCAGGTACCTCTGCTTCCCGCTCACACGGAGAAGGCAGAGAGATGGAGCCCGGCATGCCTCGCTGGACGCTCCGGCTGAAATCCGGGGCGCGGGAGCCAGCAAGGCCCGGGGAGGCGCGGCCGTAGAAGTTCGTGCAAGTACATGGCACACGGAGTAGCGACCACGCAAACCTGGTCACCTCGACCGACACCAATGCCGCCGGAGGGCATCATGGCGTTGCACCGCCTGGGCAAGGACCCCGAGAGTCCGAACAACGGGTCTCCGACCGTGTACCTCGACGACGAAACCGGGAACTACATCCTGCAGGGCTGGCGGGTCACGGACACCGCGCGCCTGGCTCAATTGGACATCCCCGGGCACGAAACGGTGATCGAGTTCCCCCGGCGCATGATGCGGTTCTTCCCGGAGGTGAGCGGCGGTGCCGCAGCCGACGTTTGAGGAGCTCTTCCGTTCAGCCCGGCACAGCGCGTATCACCTGGAGATGCGCGATGCCTACGGCCTCGACGAGGACTATCGCGAGTGGTCAGCAGGCCACCGCTTCGACCCGGCGGAGCGCTGGCCCTGGTGGGTCGAGCTCGTCTCCTCGACGGTGGCCCGCGGCGTGGCCGTGCAACGCGCCCGCATCGTCTCCGAGCCGTTGTCCTCCTACACACGCTACGAGTACGAGCTGACCGCAGGGCACAACGTCAAGGCCGGTGAAGACGTCCGCTGGCTACCGCGCAGGCGGGCTTCGGGCCTCGCTCTGCCGGGGAATGACTTCTGGCTCTTCGACGACACCGCTGTTCTGTTCAACCACTTCGCCGGGGACGGGACCATGACCGGTGAGGAACTGGTGACGGACCAGACCGTCGTCGGCCTCTGCTCCTCCGCCTTCTCCGCCGTCTGGGAACGAGCGATCCCCCATGAGGAGTACCGGCCGACCTGACAGCGACCGTTACCCGCCCCGCTCCATGTCTTCGTCATCCAGCATCCGGCAGGCCCGAGAGTCCCTGGGCAAGCGATTGCGCGAGATCCGGAAGGACTCGGGTCTCACCGCGCGTGAACTTGCCTCCAGGGCCGGTTGGCACGAGAGCAAGTGCAGCCGCATCGAGAACGGGCGTACGCCACCCTCCGACGCCGATCTGCGCGTGTACACGCTGCACTGTGCCGCCGACGATCTGACGGCCGACCTGATCGCCACGGCACGCAACATCGACGGTTCTTACGTCGAGTGGCGACGGATGGAGCGTTCCGGACTGCGTCGCGCCCAGGAGTCGGTCATTCCCCTGTGGGAGCGAACTCGGCACTTCCGGGCGTACTCGTCGTGGCTCATCCCCGGACCGTTTCAGACACCCGCGTACATCCGGGCACTTCTGATGTCGATCCGCGACCGCCGCGCGCTACCCGACGACCTTGAGGCGGCCATCGATGTTCGCGTGGACAAGCAGCGCGTCCTGTACGAGGGCGCACGCCGATTCGCCGTCGTCCTGGAGGAGAGCACACTTCGACACCTGATCGGCGGGCCGGAGACCATGGCGGGGCAGTTGGGGCACCTACTGTCACTGGCCACGCTCCCCAACGTCAGCCTGGGCGTGATCCCGCTGTGCACGGACCGTACGGCGCTGTGGCCGGTCGAGGACTTCTGGGTCTTCGACGACGCCCAAGTGAACGTCGAATTGGTCTCCGCCTTCCTGACCATCACACAGCCGCACGAGGTCGGCATGTACGCACGAACCTTCGCCGCCCTCGCCGACTCGGCGGTCTACGGCGCACCCGCACGCACACTGATCACCTCGGCGATCGACTCGCTCGGGTGACCACGCGCAAGTTCCCACACGTTCGTTGAGGGGCACTCGCAGACGTTCCTAGCTTGGTCGGCATGGCACTCACGGAACTCTCGGAATCACTGGACGGGGAGCGGGCTCCGAGCCCCGCCGTTTCCCTCCACGCCCCCTGGGCTCTACGGCTGGTCACCGACCGCTTGCCGGTCTCCCCCGCCCCCTACGCCTCCGTCACCCTGGACGCCGCCACCCAGACCGCCCGGTACACCGACGCCGTCGGCCGGGTGGTCGAGATGGGGAAGCACGGGACCTCGCGGACGAGCGGTACCGCGTCCGTGTCCGGCGGTGGGGACGGGCAGCAGCCTCAGCCCCAGGCGCAGGACGACACGACGACCGACTACGAATCGGACTGAACGATGGCCCGTACCGTTCTGGTGGTCACGGCCCTGGAGGACGTGACCGCCGACTGGGTCGTCGCCGCGCTGAACGAGCGCGGGGTGCCCGTCGTTCGGGTGGACCCCGCTGACATCGGGCCACGACTGGCCTTCGCCTTCCGCATCGGACCCGGTGAGCCTGCCTGGAGCGGACCGCTGCGTACGGAGAGCCGGGAGGTGGACCTGCGGGAGATCGGAGCCGTCTACCATCGACGCCCTACTCCCTACCGGGACCGATTCGCGAGGTTGCCGCGGCAGGAGCGGGACTACGCGACCGGCGAGGCGCGGCACGGGCTGGGCGGCGTTCTGCGCAGTCTGCGTTCCGCCCGGTACGTCAACCACCCGGCGGCCGTGGCCCGCGCGGAGTTCAAGCCGGGGCAGCTCCAGAAGTTCGTCGAGCTGGGGTTACGGGTTCCCGCGACCCTCGTCACCAACGACGCCGCAGCCGCACGGCAGTTCGCCCGGACGCATCCGTCCGTCGTCTGCAAGACCTTCCGTGGGCTGCCGCCCGGGGAGGACGGCCGTGCCGGTGCGATCTGGACCCAACGCGTGCGCAGCGAGGACTTCGACGACTCGCTCGCGGTGACGGCGCATCTGTTCCAGGCCGAGGTGCCGAAGGACGGCGACGTACGGGTCACCGTGGTCGGCAGGCGCGTCTTCGCCCAGCGGATCACTGGCCCGCGCGGTGCCGTCGACTGGCGGTGCGGTGACTGGAACGACCTGGTCCACGCCCCGGTCGCCGTCCCCGCGGTCGTCGAGGACGCCCTGCACGGCTACCTGGCCGCCGCCGGTCTGGTCTTCGGGTGCTTCGACTTCGCGCTCACCGGTGACGGAAGTTCTCCGGACGACTGGTGGGCGATCGAGTGCAATCCCAACGGGCAGTGGGGCTGGCTGCCGGACGCTCCCGCGATCACCGAAGCCTTCGCCGACATTCTGAGCACGGAAGGGACCAGCAGCAGCTCATGACTCTGCCTACGGACCTCGACAACGACGCGGATGCACTGCGCGCGGCCATGGTGAAGGGCCTCGCCGGTGCCGATCCCAGTGCCGGTGCCGGAGTCCCCATGCACCCGGCCTGGCTCGCAGCCGCGGGCAAGGTGCCCCGCCACGCCTTCGTGCCCGGCTTCTACCTCCCCGCCGACGCACCCGGCGCGCAGGGCCTCACGGTGTGGGAGCCGGTGACGTCGGAACTCGACTACGGGCGGTGGCTCGCCGCCGCGTACTCGGACGCCACGCTGATCACCCAGTTCGACGGCGAGGAGACCGACTGGGAACGGCCGGCCGTCCGGCACGGAGGGGCGCCGACGTCGTCGTCAACGCTTCCCTCGCTCGTCCTGCGCATGTGGTCGGACGCCGATGTCTCCGAGGGGCACACGGTCCTGGAGATCGGGACGGGGGCGGGGTACTCGACCGCGCTCGCCTGCGAACGGCTGGGCTCGTCACACGTGACCAGCGTCGAGGTCGACCCCGTGCGGCTGAGGACAGCGGCCGACGCGCTCTACGGCTGCGGCTACACGCCGACTCTCGCCCGGGCCGACGGGTTGTACGGGTACTGGCCCGAGGCGTGGTTCGACCGGATCGTGGCCGCCTGTTCCTTCCGGTCCGTGCCGCCCGCTCTGCTCAGGCAGACGCGCCCCGGTGGAAAGGTCCTGCTTCCCCTGTCGGGGTGGCTCTACGGCAACGCCCGCGTCCTGCTCACCGTCGCCGGGGACGGCACCGCCGAGGGACCCTTGCTGCCCGGCAGCATCTCCTTCATGCCCGCCCGGACCCATGCGGCACCGGCGTACGGCAATCCCGCGGACTGGGCCGCAGGGCTGCACGAGGTGCGGTCCCGGTCTGTGCGGCATGCCCCGGAGCGGATCACGGTCGCGACCGAGGAGGCCTTCCACCTGCGGTTCCTCGCCCAGAGTGCCGTACCGGACGCGCAGATGGTCACCGTCGGCGGGGTGCTGCACCTCATCGACGTGGTCTCCGGGGCTGTCGCCACGCTCGCTCCCGAGGGCGGGGCGTGGGAGGTCCGGGAAGGAGGCCCGCTGAAGTTGTGGAGCCTGATCGAGCAGGTCATCGACGCCTTCGACGCCGCGGGGCGTCCGGGCCCGGAGACGTACACCCTGCGGGTGGACGGCAAGGGGCAACGGCTGCTGCCCGCACACGGCCTGCGGCTGCAACTGCCTCGGGGGTACTGATCGGCCGCCGCCGGAGACTGGGGGGACTGGGGGGACTGGGGGCTGGGGGGACTGGTGGATTAACTCATCCAGCCGACCGCGGCAGCTCGCAGACGTCATGGCCCCACACCGGCGGCCATCGGTGCGCCGCAGGTTCGACCCGCGCGGCCGAGCCTCAAAGGCTCTTCAGCGCAGCGGCGCTGGGGCTGCCGGCTTCTGCCGTGTACATCACGAAGGAGAAACCCGAGCCGGGCAGGCTGAGCGTCTGCCGGTCGATTTCCAGCTCGCCCAGTGTGGGGTGATGGAGGTTCTTTCGCACGCTGGGTATGGGGCGCACGGCGTGCTTTCGCCAACTGCTCGCGAAATCCAGATCGTGGGCGGCGAACTCGTTGACCAGCTCTGCGAGCACGTTGTCCGAGGGGTGAAGAACGCTGGCCGCGCGCAATTGAGCGGCAACCTGCTTGGAGAAACCGGACTCCGAACCGGGGGCGCCGGTGCAGAGGGTGCCACGGAGCCTCGTCGAGATGCGCGTGAGGTTGCGCTCGTCGGGTGTGAGACGGGAGAAGTCTGTGATCAGGGCTGCCGCTGCCGCGTTCCAGGCGACGATGTCCTGCCGGTCGTTGACGATGTAGGCGGGGATGCCGTCGAGTCGGCCGAGCAGCTCTCGGGCTTCCGCGGGTACGTCCTGCGGCGTGCCGCCGTGCTCCGTCGGCAGCACTTGTCCGGCCAGGCGGGCCAGATGGTCACGCTCTGCTTCGGTGAGCTGGAGAGCCGTCGCCAGCGCGGACAGCACCTGGGGTGAGGGCCTGGGTGCCCGTGCCCGTTCCAGTCGTTCGTAGTAGCTCACCGACATCTGCGCCAGGGCGGCCACCTCTTCGCGCCGCAGGCCGGGTGTGCGACGGGCGCGGCGGCCGGGTGGAAGTACCGCTTCGGCCCGCACGTCTTCTGGTCGCAGGCTCTCGCGGCGGCGGCGGAGAAAATCTGCGAGTTCCTGACTGCTCACTCTTCCATGCTGCCACGGAGGGAACGGCCGAGCCTCGCACTGTCAGTCCGGGGCTCGGCCGGCCGTTCCACGCCCGTGATCGTGCTGTGCAGGGTGGCCTGGCCGGTCTGTTGACTACGAGGAGAAACGGTGTCCAGGACCCCTGAAGAGATTTTCCGCCGCATGCTCGATCTGATGCTGGCCAAGGACATGAATGCCGTGGCAGAGCTGTGGGCGCCAGACGGAATTGCTGAATTCCCTTTCGCGGCCGGGAGTTCCCCTCGTGTGCTGCGCGGACGTGAGGAGGTACGTGCCTACCTCGCGCACTATCCGGATCTGATGGACATGAAGGAGGTGGCCGCGCTGACCGTGCGGCCCACGGATCAGGCGGACACCGCCGTGGTGGAGTGGACGGCCACCGGCCTCACCGTGGCCACGTCCCAGCCCTACCGCCTGGACTACATCGTGGTTCTCACGGTCCGCGACGGGCTGATCGCCCTGTACCGGGATTACTGGAGCCCGCTGTCGGCGGCCGCTGCTGCCGGGGGTCTCGCCGGGCTGATCGACTCGCTCGAAAGGAACCACCCCTGATGCCCGGAGTGCTCGTGACCGGAGGGACCGGCAAGACGGGCAAGGCGCTGGTGCAACTGCTCCGCGGCGCTGGTGTGCGGGCACGGGCCGCCGGCCGGAACCCGGCCGCAGCCGATCCTGACGCAGTCCGCTTCGACTGGAACGACCCGACCACATTCGGACCCGCGCTCGACGGGACGGACCGGGTCTTCCTGCTTCCGCCGGTGGAGAGTGTGGACCCGCTGCCGCTGGTCGAGCCATTCCTGCACCAGGCGCAGCGGGCCGGTGTCCAGCGCCTCGTGATGCTCGGTTCCGCCATTGTGCTGCCGAACGCACCCGGCGCTGCGGAGCTGGCCGCTCGGGTCCGGGCT
The DNA here is from genome assembly GCF_020404845.1 of Streptomyces hyderabadensis. GTDB lineage: Bacteria > Actinomycetota > Actinomycetes > Streptomycetales > Streptomycetaceae > Streptomyces > Streptomyces hyderabadensis. The sequence goes on from NZ_JAIOJZ010000002.1 coordinate 128,281, forward strand.
CGGCCCGGAGGTGTCGTACTCCGCGCGTCCGGCTTCATGCAGAACTTTCTGCGCCCGCACCCCCTGGCCGAGCACATCCATCGACACGGTGAGATCCGCACCGCTGCCGGTGACGGCAGACTGGGGTGGGTCGACGCGCGGGACATCGCGGCCGCCGCTGCCGCGCTGTTGGCTGACCCGGGGGTGGACGCTCGAAGCGACTACCTGATCACCGGGCCGCACGGGATGAGCTACCCACAGGCCGCGCAGATCATCACCGCGCGGACCGGCCGCCGGGTTCGGGTGGAGCCCATTACGGAGGAGGAGCAGGCTGCCGCCTACCGTGCCGCCGGCATGCCGGCCGAGTTCGCTGCCGCCCTTGCCGCCGTCGAGCGTGGGATCAAGGAGGGACGCGAGGACCAGGTCAGCACTGCGGTGCTCGAACTGACCGGCCGTCCGCCGCGCACCTTCGCCGCATTCGTCGCTGACCACGCGTACGAGTGGACGCGGTAACCGTGTCCAGCTACCGCAGGGCATCGGTGGGGCGCTCCACGAGGGACCACCCGAGGGTCCGAGGGCCCGAGGGCCGGTCGGCCGGGCCTCGGGCCAGGGCCTGGGAATGGCCGGGGCGGAAATTCGGTGTCCCGCCCGCCCCGTCGGGGCGCAGGATGGCGCACATGACTCTGGCGACCCCCACCCTCCACACCACGCGTCTGCGGCTGCGGCCGTTCGGCGACGGTGACGCGGAGCTTCTCTTCCCCATGCACAGCAGTGCCCGCGTGATGCGGTACTGGGATTCCCCGGCGTGGACGGAGCGGGCCCGCGGGGAGCGTTTCGTCGCGGTGTGCCGGAGGATGGCGGAGGAGGGGACCGGGGCGCGGGTGGCCATCGAGCGGGCTTCCGACGGAGCCTTCGTCGGCTGGTGCGGACTGGCCGAGTGGAACCCGGTCTACCGCAGCGCGTCCCTGGGGTACTGCCTCGACGAGCCGATGTGGGGCCACGGCTACGCGACGGAGGCCGCGCACGCCCTGCTGACGTGGGCCTTCGACACGCTCGACCTGAACCGGGTCCAGGCCGAGGCCGATACCCGCAACGCGGCGTCCGCCCAGGTGCTGGAGAAGCTGGGCTTCGTGCGTGAGGGGACCCTGCGGGAGGACTGCGTCGTGGACGGCGAGGTGTCCGACTCCTGGGTGTACGGGCTGCTCAGGCGGGACTGGCGGCCGTCGGACGGGCCGGTCCCCGCTCGCTGAGAGGCGGGCACAGACAGACGGCCAGGCGCGCCGCCCGCAAGGGAACGGGCCCGGCACTCGTCGAGAGTGCCGGGCCGGTCGCTCGCAGCCGCCCCGTCCCCACAGGTGGGTGCGAGCCTCCACATGCCGCCTACATGTGGACCGTGGGGGCGGCGTCGGGGCCCGCCGCCGCGGGGACGCCGGGCCGGTAGAGCAGCGCCGCGATCAGCCCGCCCACGGCGAAGAAGGCGGCCGACCACAGGAAGCTCGTGGAGTAGGACTCCATCGACGCCTGGGCCTGGACCAGCTTGTTGGTCGGGTCCCGGCCGACGAGGTAGGACGTGGCGGCGCTGGCGGCGAGGGTGTTGAGCAGGGGCGTGCCGATCGAGCCGCCGATCTGCTGCATCGTGTTGACGGTGGCGCCCGCGACGCCGGCGTCCTCGGTGGCCACTCCGCTGGTGGCCAGGCTCATGGCCGGGGCCATGATCAGGCCGATGCCGAGGCCGGAGACCAGGAGCGGCGGCAGCACGTTGGCGGCGTACGAGCTGTCCAGGCCCAGGGCCGTCAGCCAGAACATGCCGCCGGCCGCGAGCGCCATGCCCACGGGGACGACGATCTTCGGTCCGACGAACGACAGGATGAAGGTGGTGGACAGGGTCGCCGACAGCATCAGCGTCGCCACCATCGGCAGGAACGCCACACCGGTCTGGATCGCGGAGAAGCCCAGGGTGAGCTGCAGGTAGTAGGTGAGGAACAGGAACACGCCGAACATCCCGGCGCTGGCGACCAGCATCGACACGAAGGACGCGCCGCGGTCGCGGTCCAGGAGCACCCGCAGCGGCAGCAGCGGATGCGCGGCCCGGGTCTGCCACCGGGCGAAGACGGCCAGCAGTACGCCACCGGCGGCCAGGAAGCCCCACGACAGCGGCGAACTCCAGTCGTGCGACTCGGCGTTGGAGAAGCCGTAGACGATGCTGAACAGGCCGGCGGTGACCAGTACGGTGCCGGGGACGTCAAGCTTGGCGCCGCGCTCGCGCTCCGTCTTCTGGAGCAGCAGCCAGCCGCCGACGATCGCGACCGCCGCGATGAAGAGGTTGACGTACAGGGTCCAGCGCCAGTTCAGGTACTCGGTGAGTACGCCGCCCAGCAGCAGGCCGACGGCCGCGCCGGAGCCCGCGATGGCACCGAAGATGCCGAAGGCCTTCGCCCGCTCCTTGGCGTCCGTGAACGTGGTGGTGAGCAGGGAGAGGGCGGCCGGGGCCAGCAGTGCGCCGAACAGGCCCTGCAGGGCGCGGCCGGTGACGAGCATCTCGAAGTTCGTGGCGGCGCCCGCTATCGCCGAGGCGATCGCGAATCCGCCGACGCCCACCAGGAAGGCCGGCTTGCGACCGAACAGGTCGGCGATCCGGCCGCCCAGCAGCAGGAGGCTGCCGAAGGCGAGTGAGTAGGCGGTGACGATCCAGGTGCGGTTGCCGTCGGAGAAGCCGAGGTCGGCCTGGGCGGACGGCAGGGCGATGTTCACGATGGTCGCGTCCAGTACGACCATGAGCTGGGCGAGCCCGATCATGGCGAGGATCCACCAACGGCGACCGGACGGGGCTCCGTCTGCGGGAGAGCCGTGCCGGTGGATCGGAGGCGCGGCCGACTCTGTTGTCACTTGGGACATGGGGACGTTCTCCAGTCCTTGGTTCTTGGTTCGGGAGACGTTCAAGTCGAAACGAAACTGTTTCGTATCGCTACCCACCATACGCCCGCCATTAGAGAACGGCAGCGTTTCGATCGCCCAATCCGGTGTGAGAGCGACCACACGGGAGCGATCCGCGCAGATGTGGTGAGACGGCGTCGCACCGGCGCCGGGTCCGCTCCCCGCCGGTCGCCCGCGGACGCGTTCCGCGGCGTCCGCGAAGTGTTTCCCCGCCGCACCCCTGCTGTTCGCCGTGCCCGGCTACCTTCGCGTGGCCCGGTCCGGCCGCAGGAGAGGTATGTCCATGAGCGCCCCTGTCCACCGCACCTCCGAACGGCCCTCCGTAGCCGCCCTGACATCGGCCCGGGAGCGTCGGGAGGAAGGCCGGGCGGGGAGTTCCTCCGGGTCCCGGACCTCGGCGGAACAGGCCCTCCTCGGGCTCCAGTCCCGGGCCGGCAACCAGGCGGCCGCCGCCACGGTGCAGCGCGCCAGGGGCCGGACCCTGGAACGGACCCCGGGGACCGACCCAGCCCGCCCCGGCTCGGCGCCCGGCGCCCGGCGCGGCCCCGCCGGTCTCGCCCGGCGCGGCTCCGAGTCCGGCACCCAGGGCATGGAGGTCGACCCCGCCCTGCAAGCACAGGCCACCACCGCCAGACGAGAAGCCCTCGCGGCCGGATTCACCCCCTCCGGCCGCACCCGACGCGCCTCCGACACCGGCACCCGCCCCGGCCCCGGCGTTCTCGCCCGACGTGGCTCCGAGTCCGGCACCCACGGCATGGAGGTCGACCCCGCCCTCCAGGCACAGGCCACCACCGCCAGACGAGAAGCCCTCGCAGCCGGATTCACCCCCTCCGGCCGCACCCGACGCGCCTCCGACGCCGACACCCAGCCCGCCCCCACAGGCCTCACCCGACGCGGCTCCGAGTCCGGCACCCACGGCATGGACATCGACCCCGCCCTCCAGGCACAGGCCACCACCGCCCGACGCGAGGCCGCGGAAGCAGCCGCCAGAGCAGCACGCCTGCGTGAAGAAGCGGAGGCAGCCGCAGCCGCAGCGGAAAGGGAGAGGCAACGTCGCGCGGAGGCGGAAGCGGCCGAGGCCGAAGCCCGCGAGCGCATCGCGGCAGCCAAAGCAGCGGCAGCGGAAGAAGACCGGCGCCGCCGCGAGGCGGAAGCAGCCGCCGAGGCGGATCGACGCCGCCGCCTCGAAGAAGCGACACGACCGCCCGCCGTGGAGGAAGCACACACCGCCGTCGAGGAAGAGACGGCACACACCCCCGTCGAGGAGGCGGAAGACGCACGCGCCACCGTGGAGGAGGTCACGCTCACGCCCGAGGAACGCGCGGCCAGAGACAGGCGCATCGCCGAACTCGAGGCCCGCTTCGCCCCCTCGGGCCGCACCCGACGCGCCTCCGACGCCGACACCCGCCCCGACCCCGGCACCGCCGACCTGACCCGACGCGGCTCCGAATCCGGCATCCGGCACGTGGAGGTCGACACCGGCTCCTGGGAACGCACCGACGAGAGAGGCGACGACGAACGCGCCGCCGCCGACGCCCGCTCGGAGGCCAGGGCCGACCGCCTGAAGGCAGTCGCCGAGAACGCGGACCACGGCAAGAGGCTCCTCGACCCCACGGACGCCCTGGGCAAGGGCGTCCAGGCCCCCACCGCCGCGGGCCTCGGCCAGGACGCCACCGCCGCGGCGGCCGCCGCCCCGAAGACCGACACCGCCGCCGCCGCGCAGGCTGCCGCCCAGACCCACGACGCCTCCGCCGTGGGCGTCTCCGGCGCATCGCTGAGCGGCCTCACCGAGCTCTTCTCCGGCGCGGCCAGCGTCGCGGATGCGTTCAGGAACCTGAGGACCGCCCTGAGCAAGGAGAACGGAGCCGGCTACCACAACGCTCACAAGAAGGCCAAGACCAAGGCGACCGACGCGGGCATGAGCGTCGCCAGTACGGGCGCCAACGCCGGCACCATCGCCAAGGAAGCGGTCAAGCTGCAGGGTGTGGGAAGCACCGTGGCCGCCGCCGAGGCGAGCGGTGTGCTCAGCGGCGTCGCCGGCGTGGCCAAGAGCATCCGGGCCGCCTTCAAGTCCAAGGGTGCGATCGCGAAGATCCACGGTCTGAGGAAGCTCCAGAAGCACAACGCCGCCCAGTCCCAACGGCTGCTCCGGCTGGAGGCCGAGGCCAACACCGCCGAGCTCAACGCCAGTTTCGCCCGCGAGGCCGTGGAGCGGGCGAGGAACGACCGCGAAGGCCGTACGGAGGAGGAGTGGGCGGCGGGCCTCAGGACCGCCGGGGCCGCGTACGAGGCGACGGCGCTGATCGAGGCCCGGGCCAAGGCCGACTTCCTCAGCCTCGCGCGGGACCTGGAGGACCTGAACTTCGCCACGGACCTCGCGAAGAGCAGGCAGGTCAGCAAGGTGGTCAAGGAAATGGGGGGCGGCGTCATGGGCGAGGGCCTCAAGGGAGCGGGCGGCGTCGCGACCGTGGCCATCGCCGCCACCGTGGGCCTGGCGTCCAACCCCGCGGGCTGGATCACCGCCGCGGTGGGGGCGGGCCTGGTCCTCACCACCGCCGCCTACAAGGGAGGCAGCGCGGCCTACGGGCGGTTCCAAGAGGCCCACCACCCCGAGCTGTACACGCCGGAGGGCGAGCCGATACCGACCGCCAAGGGCACCGGGGATTCGCTGGTGCACGCCATGAAGTTCTGGAAGAAGATCACGAGGTACAAGCGCCAGCTGGCGGCGCACAAGCTCTACAACATGGTCTCCCGCGAGGGCACCGATCCCGCCCTGCGCGCCTCCGCCCTGCAACTGCTGATCCTGATCAAGGCCGGTCCCACGGACCACAAGCTGGATCCGGCCGAGTGGGAGGCGCGGCTCATGAACCCGGCCGAGAAGGCCGACGTGATCAAGGAGATCACCGACCAGCTCGCCTCCAGTTGACGACGCGGCGGGGCGGGAGCAGGGGGCGCAGGCGATACCGGCCCCCTGGTCCCGCCCCGTTCGGCTGACCGGACCGCCGGGTCGGCCCGGTCAGCCGTCGGACGGACGCTCGCCCGGCGCCTCCCGCAGCGCCTCGGCCAGCACCTCGCGCATGCCGGCCGGCTCCCGGCCCAGCAGCGCGGCCAGCGTCGGGTCGGTCGTGGCGAACTCACCGGCGCGGGCGGCGGCGAAGATGCCCAGGAACTGGTCGGCGTAGGGCGCGGGGACGCCCTGGGCCACCAGCTGGTCGCGGAAGGCCCCCTCGGACGCGACGCTCCTCGTGAACGGCCGGCCCGTCAGCTCGGACGCCAGGGCCGCGATGTCGTCGAAGGTCAGCGCCCGCGAGGCGGTGAGGGGCGGGGTGGGGCCCTCGAACCGGCCCTCGTCGGCCAGTACGGCGGCCGTCGCCTCGGCGAGGTCGGCGTGCGTGGTCCAGGCGACCGGGCCGTCCGCGGGGAGCAGGATCTCGCCGGTCTCCAGGGCGTGGCCGAGGAAGCCCGTGGCGCTGGCGGCGTAGAAGCCGTTGCGCAGTGAGGTGAAGGGGACTGAGCAGCCGCGCAGGATCTCCTCGGTGGCGGCGTGGTCCCGGCAGGCCTGGAAGTGGGATGCCGCACCGGTGCCCATCTGGCTGGTGTAGAGGACGCGGCGGGCGCCCGCCGTGACGGCCGCCTCGATCGCGGTGCGGTGCTGCTTGACGCACTCCTCGCCCAGTTTGTCCACGGAGACGACGAGGACCTGGGTGGCGCCCTCGAAGGCGTGGGCGAGGCTCTCGGCGTCCGTGAAGTCGCCCCTGCGCACCCGGACCCCCTGGGCGGCGAAGGTCCGGGCGTGCGGACCGCCGGGGTCGCGGACGCTGACGCCGACCTGCGCCGCGGGCACGCGGGTGAGCAGGTGCTCGACGATCCGGCGGCCCAGCTTTCCGGTTGCTCCGGTCACGATGATCATGACTCGCTCCAGTACTCGTGGTGTTTCCGACGACGGTCCCGGTGACGGACCCAGCGATGTTTCCAACGATGTTTCCAGTGGAACCACTTTCACAGTAACACCGATAATTCCGATGAGTACACGGCTGCGATATCGTCGATACATGTCCTCTCGTTCCGACCAGACCCGGCAGCGGGTCATCGAGGCCGCCATCGGTCTGCTGACCCGCGGCGGGCGCGACGCCGTCACCACGCGCGCGGTCGCCGAGGCCGCGGGGCTGCAGGCACCGGCCATCTACCGGCTGTTCGGCGACAAGGACGGGCTGCTCGACGCGGTCGCCGAGTACGGCTTCGCGCGCTTCCTCGCCACCAAGCACGTCGATCCGGACCCGCCGGACCCCATCGAGGACCTGCGCAACGGCTGGGACCTCGCCGTCGAGTTCGGTCTGGCCAATCCCGCACTGTTCACGCTGATGTACACCGAACCCGCGCGGACGGGATCGGCCGCCTTCAAGGCCGGCCTGGAGATCCTGATGGGCCGCATGCGGCGGCTGGCCGCCGGCGGCTGGCTCCGCGTGGACGAGGAGCTGGGGGCCCAGATCATCCACGCCACGGCGCGCGGCGCGGTGCTCACCTGGCTGTCCCTGCCCGAGGACCGGCGCGACCCGGCCCTGTTCACCGCCCTGCGCGAGTCCATGGTCACCGCCGTCACCCACGAGCGCCCGGCCGTGCGGGACGCCGGTCCGGCGGGCGCCGCCCGTGCGCTGCGGGCCGCCCTCCCCGAGCAGACGGCGCTCAGCGAGGCGGAGCAGCGGCTGCTGGGCGAGTGGCTGAAGCGCCTCGCCGACGGCGGCTGAGCCTGCGCCGGGCCCTCACCCGGGCGTCCGCCCGAGCCTTTACCAGGGCTCCGCCCGCCAGGCCAACTCCCTTTTCAGCCAAGGGGGTTCGGCCGTCATCCGGGCATTTTTCGCGTCAAACCCCCGACGGCGCCGGATCATGGTCACGAGGTCGACACGACGCGTGAGCACAACGTGAGCACAAGCGGTATGGTCCCATCCGTACGTCGAACGCCGGTCGTGGATACGGGAGTTCGAGACGCCTCGGGACGCGCGCGGTCCCGTGCTGTTTCGAGTCCGCGTCATCGGCGCCCCCTGCTCCACCCTGCTTCGTACCGGCCCTCGCCTGTTCCCGGGAGATCCATGTCGTGCGCCTTCGCCGTCCTCCGCATCGCTGCCGGCTCCGCGGCACGGGGTGACCGTGAAAGACACCGGTCCGCTCCGGCCTGCTGAGAGCCCGACCGACGGCTTCCGATCCGTGAGGACCTGATGACTGAACTGATAATCGCCGCCGCCGCCGTGCTGGCGGTGGCCGGAGTCGGGGCCGCGGGGTACTTCCGGCGCAAGGGCGAGCAGGCCCGGCGCCGGGCCGAGCAGCTGCGCGAGCACGCGGACCGGCTCACCCTGCAGCTCGTCGCGGCCGAGCAGTGCGTGGGACACCTCGCCACCGCCGTGATCCCGGCGGTGGCCAAGGGCGGGCCGGGCGACGTGGGCCCCGCCGGCGTGCTGCCCGTACCCGCGCAGCTCGACGGGACCCCGCTCGCCGAACGGCTGCGCGCCGTACCCGGCGCGGTCGCCGCGGCGGTGGAGGACGTACGGACCCGGGAGCGGGCGGCCGCCGAACGGGCCACGGCCCACGCCGCCGACCAGGTGCGCCAGGACACCGAGCGGCAGCTCGCCCAGGTACGGCGCGAGTCCGTCGGCGTGGCCCGGGCCGCCGTGCGCGGCTTCGCCAACAACATCGTGGCCCGGTCGGCGCGGCTGGGCCGGGCCGTCAGCCAGGGCGTGCGGCGGCACATCTCGGACGAGGCGTACGCGACGCTCGTGGAGATCGACCACCTCGCGCAGCAGATGCTGCTCACGGCGTCGGGGTACTCCGTGCTCGCCGGGGACAAGCTCTCCCGGCGCTGGCCGGCCACCACCCTGACCGACATCGTGCGCGCGGCCATGGGCCGGATCGAGGGGTACGAGCGGGTCAAGCACCCCGAGATGGGGTCCGTGGTGGTCGAGGGCCGTGCCGTGGAGGCGGTCGTGCACGCGCTCGCCGTACTGCTGGACAACGCGCTGCGCTACTCGCCGCCCGCCGCCAGCGTCCACGTCTCGCTGGAGCAGGGGCACCACGCCTGCTTCCTGATCGTGGACGACGCCGGACTGCGCATGGACGACGAGCGGCTGCTGTGGGCCAGCGACGTGATGTCCGGCGAACAGCGCGACGACATCACCCGCCTGGGCGCCCACCCCCAGACCGGACTGCGGGTGGCGTCCCTGCTGGCGGAGAACTACGGCTTCCGCGTCGAGCTGACCGCGCCCAACATCTACCAGGGGACCCGGGCCATGGTCGTCCTGCCGAAGAACCTGATCGTCGACCCGGGTTCGGCCCAGCCGGTGCCGCAGTCGGTGGCCCGGTCGCTGCCGCCGAAGCCGGCGGCGAGGGCGGCGGACCCGGCCGCGGAAGAGGCCACGGAAGAGGCCACGGCCCCGGCGGTGACCACGGCTCCCGCCGCGCCCGACCCCGAACCGGCCCCGGCGACGCCCGCGGCCGTACCCGTACCCGAGCCCGTCGGGTCCTCCCCCGCCCCCGCGACGGCCCCCGCCACCACCGCCAGCGGCCTGACCGTCCGCCGGCGCTCCCCCGCGCCCGCCCCGGCGCGCCGCCCCGCCGCCCCCGAGGACACCGGGCCCGGCCGCCCCGCCGTCGCCGCCGCCTGGGCGGCCGGCACCCGGCGCGGCCGGGAGGGGGAGCAGCCCGCGCCGGCCTCCGCCGACGCCATCCGCACCTCCGCCGCCCACCCCGCCCCCCACGACGCCGCTGACGACGAAGGACACTGATCGTGCAAGACACACACACCAACAGCCTGGGCTGGCTGCTGGACCAGGAACTCGGCAGCGTCGAGGGCGTCCGGTACGCCGTGCTGATGAGCAGCGACGGACTGCTGAAGGCCCGTACCCAGACGATCGGCCAGGACGACGGGGAGAAGTTCGCCGCGCTGACGGCGGCGCTGCGCGCGGCGGGCAAGGCCTGGGACGAGTTCACCGGCGGCGCGGGGATGCGGCAGCTGCTGATCGAGTCGGTCGGCTGCATCGGCCTGACGACGACCGCCGCGAAGAACACCATGCTCTCGGTGTGCACGACCGGCCCCGACGCCGACGTCGGGCTGATCTCCCACCACATGGTGCGGCTGGCCACCCGGGTGGGACACGAGCTGGCCACGGAGGAGCGCGTGCCGGTCGCGGACGGCGGCTCACCGGTATGAGCGGGCCGCGGCGCGATCCCGACATGGTCCGGCCCTACGTCCGCACCCAGGGCCGGATCCGCGCGCGCGAGGACGTGCGCCTGGAGAGCGTGGTCATCGCCGCGACCGGTCCCACGGACACCCTCGGCCCGGACGCCCGCCGGGTGATGCGGCTGTTCGCGGGTGCGGACGGCGGTCTGGCCGTCGCCGACATCGCCGCCGCGCTGGAGCTGCCGCCCTCCACGGTGCGGATCCTCGTCTCCTCGCTGATGGACTCCGGCCACCTCTCCAGCCCGGTCGCCGCGATCGACGACCAGCCCGACTTCGACCTGCTGCAGGAGGTACTCCGTGGACTTCGCTCCCTTGTCTGACCGGGCCGACCGGACCGACCGGACCGACGAGTCCACCGGGGCCGAAGGCGCCGACCGGGCCGACCGGTCCGTCACCTACGTCCCCGCCACGGTGACCCGGTCGGCCAAGATCGTGGTCGCGGGCGGCTTCGGCGTCGGCAAGACGACCCTGATCGGCAGCGTCTCGGAGGTGCGGCCGCTGCGGATGGAGGAGCCGATCACGCAGGCCAGCGCCGGTGTGGACGACCTGCGCGGCACCCCGCACAAGACGACGACCACCGTGGCGATGGACTTCGGCCGCATCCACATGGCCGGCGGCCGGATCGCGCTGTACCTGTTCGGGCTGCCGGGGCAGTCCCGCTTCCAGCCGCTGTGGGAGGACCTGGCCGAGGGCGCCCTCGGCTGCCTGGTCCTGGCCGACACCCGCGACCTGGACGCCTCCCACGACGCCCTCGGGCTGCTGGACAGTGCGGGCATCCCGTACGCCGTCGCCATCAACACCTTCCCAGGGTCCCCGAGTTACCCCGAGGCCGAGCTGCGCGAGGCGCTGGCCCTGGACCCGGCCACCCCGCTGACGTACTGCGACGCCCGCGACCGCACCTCCTCCCTGCACGCCCTGATCACGCTCACGGAGTACCTCTCCGAGCACCGTTCAGCCGCCCTCCTGGAGTCCCGCCGATGACGTTGCCCTCCGCCGAGACCGCACCGGCCGGTCCGTCGGGCCGGATCGCCCTGTACGCCCCGGAGTTCGCCGCCGACCCGCACGCCGCCTACCGGAGCATGCGCCGCACCCACGGCCCGCTGGTCCCGGTGGACCTGGCGCCCGGCGTCCCCGCGACCCTGGTGATCGGCTACTACCAGGCCCGCCGCATCCTCAACGACCCGCTGCACTTCCCGGCCGACCCCCGCGCCTGGGAGAAGCTGATCCCGGCGACCTGCCCGGTGCGGCCGATGATGGAGTGGCGGCCCAACGCGCTGCGCTCGGGCGGCGCCGAGCACGCCCGCTACCGGGCGGCGAACACCCACGCCATCGACCAGGTCGACCAGCACGGGCTGCGCGCCCTCGTCGAGCGGGTCGCCGACGGCGCCATCGACGGGTTCCGCGCCACCGGCTCGGCGGACCTGCTCACCCAGTACTCCTTCCCCATCGCCTTCCGGGTGCTGAGCGCGCTGCTCGGCTGCCCGGACGAGATCGGGCAGCGCATCGCCGACGGCATGGCGAAGATCTTCGACACCACCAACGCCGAGCAGGGCAACGTGATCCTCGCCCGGGCCGTGTCCGACCTCGTGACCCTGCGGCGGACCCACCCGGGCGACGACATCACCTCCCGGCTGGCCCTGCACCCCGTCGAGCTGAGCGACGAGGAGATGAGCCACCAGCTCGTCACGCTGTACGGCGCCGGGATCGAACCCATGACCAACCTGATCAGCAACACCATCCTGAAGATCCTCACCGACGAGGAGTTCTCCGCGGATCTGCACGCCGGCCTGTCCACGGTGCGCGACGCGCTCGACGCCGTCCTCTACACCGACCCGCCGATGGCGAACTACTGCATCTCCTACCCGCCCTACCCCATCGACGTGGAGGGCGTGCTGCTGCCCGCCGACCAGCCGGTGGTGATCTCGATGGCGGCCGCCAACAACGACCCGGCCCTCACCGAGGGCGTGCCCGCCGGACGGCTCGGCGGCAACCGCGCCCACCTGGCCTGGAGCGCCGGCCCGCACACCTGCCCCGCCCGCTCGCACGCCTACCTCATCGCCGAGACCGCGGTCACCCACCTGCTGGACGCGCTGCCGGAGACGGACCTGGCCCGGCCCCTCGACGAACTGACCTGGCGCCCGGGCCCGTTCCACCGCGCGCTCGAATCCCTGCCCGTCACCTTCCCCGCCGCGCACACCGACGCACAGCCCGCCGCACACTAAGGAGCCAGGCCATGGCGACCCAGCAGCCCGCCCTCGTCCTCGACCCCACCGGCGCCGCTCACCACGCCGAGCACCGCGCCCTGCGGGAGGGCGGCCCGGCCACCCGGGTGGACGTCCTCGGGGTACCGGCCTGGTCGGTCAGCGATCCCGTCCTGCTGAAGCAGTTGCTGACCAGCCCCGACGTCTCCAAGGACGCCCGGGCGCACTGGCCCGCGTTCGGCGAGGTCGTCGCCACCTGGCCGCTGGCGCTGTGGGTGGCGGTGGAGAACATGTTCACCGCGTACGGCCCCAATCACCGCAAGCTGCGCCGCCTGGTGGCGCCCGCCTTCAGCGCCCGCCGGATCGAGGCGATGCGGCCGGCCGTCGCGGCCATGGTGACCGGGCTCGTCGACCGGCTCGCGGAGCTTCCCGCCGGTGAGCCGGTGGACCTGCGGCAGGAGCTGGCCTACCCGCTGCCCATCGCGGTGATCGGTCACCTCATGGGCGTGCCGGAGGACCGGCGCGAGGGCTTCCGCGCCCTGGTGGACGGCGTCTTCGACACCACCCTGGACCAGGCCGAGGCGCAGGCCAACACCGCGCGTCTGTACGAGGTGCTCGACCAGCTCATCGCGGCCAAGCGCGGCACGCCGGGCGACGACATGACGTCCCTGCTCATCGCCGCGCGGGACGACGAGTGGGACGGCGACCGGCTCTCCCCCGAGGAGCTGCGCGACACCCTGCTGCTGATGATCAGCGCCGGGTACGAGACCACCGTCAACGTCATCGACCAGGCCGTGCACACCCTGCTGACCCGGCCCGACCAGCTGGCGCTGGTCCGCAAGGGCGAGGTCACCTGGGGGGACGTGGTGGAGGAGACGCTGCGCCACGAACCGGCGGTCAAGCACCTCCCGCTGCGGTACGCGGTCACGGACATCCCCCTGCCGGACGGGCGGACCATCGCCCGCGGGGAGGCGATCCTCGCCTCGTACGCCGCCGCCAACCGCCACCCGGACTGGCACCAGGACGCCGACACCTTCGACGCCACCCGCACGCTCAAGGAGCACCTCGCCTTCGGCCACGGCGTCCACTTCTGCCTGGGCGCGCCGCTGGCCCGGATGGAGGTGACCCTCGCACTGGAGAGCCTCTTCGGCCGCTTCCCGGACATCCGCCTCGCCGATCCGGCCGAGGAGCTGCCGCCGGTGCCCTCGCTGATCAGCAACGGCCACCAGCGGCTCCCGGTCCTGCTGCACGCCGGCTGAGCGGCGGGCGACGGGACCGGGCAGCCCGGGACCACGAGCCGGGGCGGTGCCGGCCTCAGCCGAACATCCCCGGCTCGTAGTCGCCGGCCGGCTGCTGGGTGATCACGTTCAGGCGGTTGTAGGTGTTGATGACGGCGATCAGCCCGACCAGGGCGGTGAGCTGCTCCTCGTCGTAGTGCTTCGCCGCGTTCGCCCAGACCTCGTCGGTGACGCCGCTCCCGTCGGCGATGCGGGTGCCCTGCTCGGTCAGCTCCAGGGCGGCGCGCTCGGCGTCGGTGAACACCTTGGCCTCCCGCCAGGCGGCGATCAGGTTCAGGCGCAGCGAGGTCTCGCCCGCCTTCGCGGCGTCCTTGGTGTGCATGTCGAGGCAGAAGCCGCAGCCGTTGATCTGGCTGGCGCGGATCTTGACCAGCTCCTGGGTCGCGTCCGGCAGCGACGAGTCGCTCACGGCCTTGCCCGCGGAGTTGATGTGCCGCAGCAGCTTGCCGGCGAGCGGGTTGGTGAAGAGGTTGAGACGCGCTTCCATGATGGGTCCTCCGTCGTTGTCTGTCCGGTGTCCGGCTTCTTGGCCTTACACAGCTACGACGGATGCCGGCGGCGCGATGTGACAGGCCCGGGTGCGACCCGCTTGTGACCTGCGTCTCACCCGCTGGCGGTGGTGCGTTCCAGCAGTCGGCCCAGTGCCCCGCTCACGGCGGCCGGGCGTTCGTCCATCACCCAGTGCCCGGCGTCGTCCAGCATCGTCAGCTCGGCGCGGGGCACGGTCCCGGCCAGCTCGGTCGCGATCGCCGGGCTCAGATACGGGTCCGCGCGGCCCCAGATCACCGCCGTCGGGCAGCTGATGTCGCGCAGACGGCGGCGCAGTTCGGGGCGGGCCGGGGTGCGGTACTCGCCGAAGTAGTGGAGCAGCCAGCGGCGTCCGTCGGGCGTGGTCATCCAGTCGACGTAGCCGTCCAGGACCTGCGCCTCCAGGCGCCCGGCGCGCACCAGCGGCGCGAAGGACCGGCGGTGCAGGGCGGCGTAGGGCAGGTGCAGCGCCGGGCGGCGGAGCAGGGGGTTGCGTCCGAAGAGGCCGAGCAGGCTGAACACAGCGTACCAGCGGCGGGTGAAGGTGGCGTGCGCGCGGCTGTTGAGGAGCGCCAGCCTGCGGACCCGGCCGGGATGCCGCTCGGCGAAGCCGAGGGAGAGGAAGCCGCCGTAGTCGTGGCCGACCAGGTTCACCGCGTCCAGCTCCAGCGCGTCGAGGAGCCGGCCGAGCCGGGCGACCTCCGTGTCGTAGTCGAAGGACAGGTGCAGGGGGCGGTCGGACGCGCCCCAGCCGAGCAGGTCCGGCGTGACGACCCGGTGCCGGGCGGACAGGGGCGGGACCTGGTGGCGCCAGCTGCGGTGGTCGGCGGGGTAGCCGTGCAGGAGCAGTACGGGCTCGGCGTCCGGCGGCCCGGACTCCCAGCAGGCGACGCGGGCGCCGTCCACCGTGACCGTCCGGGGGCGCGGCGGGTCGTACGTGCCGGAACGCTGCGTGGTCATCGCTCTCCTCGGGGTGCTCGTCTCCCCAACGGGGCGGATACCCGCGAGCGTCACGATCAGGGCTCGATGTTCGGCCGAAAGAGGCGGGGATTAGCCTCGGTCCCGACACCTCGGTACGGCCGGAGCCGGTCCGGCCGCAGTCGCAGCAGGAGGCAGAGATGGCGAAGGTTCCCAGCGCGGTGGTCGCCGCGAGCGGTCTCGTCGGCGGGTACGGCGTGGCCCGCTGGACGAAGAAGCGGCAGCTCGGCGGGGCCGTGCTCGCCGTCGCCGGGGCCGCCGCCGCGCAGCAGTGGCGGGCGCGGGCGGGCGGCAGGGCCGCGGGCGCGCTGACGGCGGCGTACGTCGCCGGCTTCGCCGGTTCGCACCCGCTGGCCAAGAAGGTGGGCGCCTGGCCCGCGGTGTTCGGGGTGGCGGGCGCCGTGGCCCTGGCCTCGTGGGCGGTCGCCGACCGGCGCGCCTGAACGGCTGCGGCGCCGGTCAGGAGTGGTGGGTGAGCACGTTGATCACCCGGCCGTTGGGGTCGCGCACGAAGAAGCGCCGTACGCCCCACTCCTCGTCCCGCGGCTCCCGCAGGATCTCGGCGCCCGACGCGACCACCTGGTCGTAGACCGCGTCGACGTCCTCGACCTCGACGCTCAGGTCGGGGACGACGGGTGCGGTGCGCTCCTCGGTGAAGAGGCTGATCTGGGCGGTGGGGTTGGACGGGGAGGCCAGGGTCGTCACCCAGCCCATGTCCATGACCTCCTCGAAGCCGAGCAGGCCGTAGAACTCACGGCTCGTGTTCCACTGCTCCTCGGCCTCGACGTGGATGTTGGGGACGATCCTGCGGATGCTCATCGGGGACTCCTCGACGTCTGTGCCGGTCGGGCGGGCGGATGCGACGCTACGCGGTCCGCGTCCCGGAGTCCGCCGTTCCGGGCGCTTCCGGTGCCGCCGTCGACAGCGGCTCGGCGATGTCCTCCAGCGAGCGGCGTTCCGCCTTCACCGCGAGGAACGCCGCGACCAGGCCGGCCGCGCACATCAGCCCGGCGCCGATCTGGAAGGCGAGGACCGTGTCGCCGACCACGCCCGACTCGGTCAGGTCGGCGAAGAGCAGCGGGCCGCTGATGCCGCCGGCGGCGGTGCCCAGGGCGTAGAAGAAGGCGATGGCCATGGCCCGGGTCTCCATCGGGAAGATCTCGGAGACGGTCAGGTACGCGCTGGAGGCGCCCGCCGAGGCGAAGAACAGCACCACGCACCAGCAGGCCGTCATGGTCGTCGCCGTGAGCGAGCCCCGGTCGAAGAGCCACGCCGTGCCGAAGAGCAGCAGGCCGGAGAGGAGATAGGTGCCGGAGATCATGATCCGGCGGCCGACGGTGTCGAAGAGGTGGCCGAGCAGCAGCGGGCCGCAGAAGTTCCCGGCGGCGATGACGGCGAAGTAGTAGCCGGTGGAGCCGGTCGGCACGTCGAAGAAGGTGATGAGGATGGTGCCGAAGCCGAAGGTGATCGCGTTGTAGAGGAAGGCCTGGCCGATGAAGAGGGACAGGCCGAGGATCGCGCGGCGCGGGTAGCGGCCGAAGACGGTCTTGGCGATCAGGCCGAAGCCGATGGACTTGCGCTGGTGGATGGTGATCTCACCGGCCGGCGGCGGCAGCTTCTCACCCTTCTCCCGTTCGATCTCCTGTTCGACGGAGGAGACGAGGGCGTCCGCCTTCTCGCCCTGCCCGTGGATGAACTGCCAGCGTGGGCTCTCCGGCACATGGCGCCGCACCAGCAGCACCACCAGGCCCAGGACCACCCCGAGGGCGAAACTGAGCCGCCAGCCGAGGTCCTTGGCGAAGATGTCGGTGTCCAGCATCACGATCGACAGCAGGGCGCCGCCGATCGCGCCCAGCCAGTAGCTGCCGTTGATGATGAGGTCGACCCGGCCGCGGTAGGTGGAGGGGATCAGCTCGTCGATCGCGGAGTTGATCGCCGCGTACTCGCCGCCGATGCCGAAGCCGGTGAGGAAGCGGAAGAGGAAGAACCACCAGGACTCGAAGGAGACCGCGGTCAGCGCGGTGGCCGCCAGATAGACCACCAAGGTGATCATGAACAGCTTCTTGCGGCCGTGGCGGTCGGTCAGCCAGCCGAAGAACAGCGCGCCGGAGCAGGCACCCGCCACGTACAGGGCGGCGGCGAGGCCGGTGATCTGGGCGGAGCTGATGTCCAGGCCGCTGCCGTCCTCGGCGATGCGTCCGGCGACGTTGCCGACGATCGTGACCTCCAGGCCGTCCAGGATCCAGACGGTGCCCAGGCCGATCACGATCATCCAGTGCCAGCGCGACCACGGCAGGCGGTCCAGGCGGGCCGGGACGGCGGTGGTGACCGTACCGGTGGAGGCGGGCACCGGGGCCGACGAGTCTCCTGTCATGGCATGGGGGGTGCCCGCAGAAGGCGGTACTACGCCCCCAGGACCCGGGAGACCGTGTAGATCAGCAGCCCGGCCAGGGAGCCGACGACGGTGCCGTTGATGCGGATGAACTGGAGGTCGCGGCCGATGTTCGCCTCGATCTTCTTCGTGGTGTGCTCGGCGTCCCAGCTCGCCACCGTGTCGGTGATCAGGGAGGTGATCTCCTTGCGGTAGGTGGTGACGACGTACACCGCGGCGCTCTCCACCCAGCGGTCGACCTTGCCCTGCACCTTGGCGTCCGAGGCCATCCGGGAGCCCAGGGAGAGCAGCGAGGCGCGCACCCTGAGGCGCAGTTCGCTGCGCTCGTCCTCCGCCGCCGAGACGATCATGGACCGTACGGCCGTCCAGGCGGACGCGATCAGGTCCTGGACCTCGCCGCGGCCCAGCACCTCGGTCTTCAGCCGCTCCACCCGCGCCCGGGTCTCCGTGTCGGACTGGAGGTCGGCGGCGAAGTCGGTGAGGAAGCGGTCCAGGGCGCCGCGCGCGGGGTGGGCGGGCATGTCGCGCATCTCGGTGACGAAGCGCAGCAGCTCCTTGTAGACCCGGTCACCGATCTTCCGGTCGACGAACCGGGGGGTCCAGCCGGGTGCCCCGCCCTGTACGGCGTCCATCACGGAGTCGCCGTGCAGGATCAGCCAGTCGTGGGCGCGGGAGACGATCAGGTCCACGGCGCGTTTGTGGCCGCCGTCGGAGACGACCCGGTCCAGCATCTTGCCGATGCCGGGCGCGATCTCCTGGGCGTCGGCCCGGCGGGTGATCGCCTCCCCGACCACCGCCTGGACGTCGGAGTCGCGCAGCACGGTCAGGGCGCCGCGCAGGGCGGCGGACAGCTCGGCCGTCACCCGGTCGGCGTGCTCGGGCACGGCCAGCCAGGCGCCGAGGCGGCTGCCGATGCCGACGGCGCGCAGCCGCTGGCGCACGACGGCCTCGGAGAGGAAGTTCTCCCCGACGAACTCGCCCAGCGAGACGCCGAGCTGGTCCTTCTTCTTCGGGATGATCGCGGTGTGCGGGATGGGGATGCCCAGCGGGTGGCGGAAGAGGGCGGTGACCGCGAACCAGTCGGCGAGCGCGCCGACCATGCCGGCCTCGGCGGCGGCCGACACATAGCCCGCCCAGGCGCCCGCGCCCCGGTGGGAGGCCCACTCGGCCAGCACGTAGACCAGGGCGACGAAGAGCAGCAGTCCGGTGGCGGTGAGCTTCATCCGGCGCACGCCGCGGCGCTTTTCCTCGTCGGCCGGGCTGAAGGACGTCATCGCGCGGTCGCGGACCGCCCCCGCGGCCGCACCACCGGTGCCCGCCCCCGCGCCCGCGCCGACGCCCCCGGAACCACCCGTGCCCCCCGTGCCTTCGGGAAGTTCCGCCTTCGTGCGTTCCATCCGCTCCACCGTTCGCTGATACGTCCCTCACACATTGTCCCTTCCTGACCGACTCCCGGAACGGAACACAAGTTCCCGGCGTCTGTCCCGGAAGGGGGAACGCCCGGGGCTCCCGCGGCCTTTCCCCCGCCCATGACGCATCATGGGTTCATCGGACCGGAGCCTCGGGGCTCCCCTCGCCCGAGGAGAACAGCACAGCATGACCCGGGGTCGTGACGGGGGTGCGGGGGCGCCTCCCACCAAGCACCGTGCCCTGCTCGCGGCGATCGTCACCCTGATAGTGGCGATCTCCGCGGCCATATACGCCGGAGCGTCCGCGGACGACGGCACCATGGGCCACACGCTGCAGGCCGGAGGCCGTCTCCCGCGCGGTGACGCCGCCCCCGCCTCCACCGGCGCCTGGGTGGGCGCCTGGGCCACCGCACCGGCCGCGGCCGAGCCGGGCACCGAGACGACCGGCATGGCGGGCCGCTCGGTGCGCAACGTCGTGCACACCTCGGTCGGCGGCACCAGCGCGCGGATCACCCTGTCCAACCTGTACGGCCAGTCGCCGCTGACCGTCACGCACGCCTCGATCGCCCTGGCCGCCGGGCCCGACACGGCCGCCGCGATCGCCGACACCATGCGCCGGCTGACCTTCGGCGGCAGCACCCGGGTGATCATCCCGGCGGGCGGCCAGGTGATGAGCGACACCGCCCGCATCGCCATCCCCTACGGGGCGAACGTCCTGGTCACCACGTACTCCCCGGTCCCGTCCGGGCCGGTGACCTACCACCCGCAGGCCCGGCAGACCAGCTACCTGGCCGACGGCGACCGCACGGCGGACGTCACCGCCGTCGCGTACACCACGCCCACGCCGTACTGGCGCTACCTGACCGCGCTGGACGTGCTGAGCCACGAGGCCGACGGCACCCTGGTGGCCTTCGGCGACTCGATCACCGACGGCCTCGGCGCCGAGATGGACGCCAACCACCGCTGGACCGACGTCCTGGCCGCGCGCCTGCACGAGGCGGCCGGCACCGGCCGGGACACGCCCCGCTACAGCGTGGTGAACGAGGGCATCAGCGGCAACCGCATCCTGACCAGCAGGTCGGGCCGCCCGGCCGACAACCCGAGCGGGCTGAGCCGCTTCCAACGCGATGTGCTGGAACGCACCAACGTCAAGGCCGTGGTCGTCGTCCTCGGCGTCAACGACATCCTGAACAGTCCGGAACTGGCCGACCGCGACGGCATCCTCACCGGCCTGCGCACCCTGACCGACCGGGCGCACGCCCGGGGACTGCGGGTCGTGGGCGCGACGATCATGCCGTTCGGCGGCCACCGCGGCTACACCAAGGCCCGCGAGACGATGCGGCAGGAGATCAACGAGGAGATCCGCTCCGGCCGGGTCTTCGACGCGGTCGTCGACTTCGACAAGGCCCTGCGCGACCCGTACGACCCGCGCAGCCTGCGCTCCGACTACGACAGCGGCGACCACCTGCACCCCAGCGACAAGGGGTACGCGCGCATGGGCCAGGTCCTGGACCTGGACACGCTGAAGGGCGCGGCGCCGGTGGCGGCGTAGCCCCGTCAGTCCTCGCCGCGCCTGCGGCGGTCGCGGTCGTCACGGCGCAGCTCACGGTCCTCGCGGCGCAGTTCGCGCTGCTCGCGGCGGGCCTCGTGGTGCTCGCGCACCAGGTCCCGGTGGCCCTCCAGCATCCTGCGGTGCGCGTCCGCCACGTCCTCCCGGACCGAGGAGCGCAGCTCCCGCTGCGCGGCCTTGCGCTCCAGCTTCTCCTGCCGGCGCTCCTCCTTCAGCCGCTGCCGCTCCGCCCGCGTCACCTTGCGCTCGACGCCGACGCCGCCCCAGAAGGCGAAGCCCGTCACGACCACGCGCGGGGCGCCCGGGTCTCCGGGTACGCCCTCCTCGCGGTGGTCGAAGCCGCCCATGAAGCCGATGCCGCGCACGACCACCTCGACACCGGGCGGCACGATCACGTTCATCCCGCCCATGATCGCGACGCAGTTGATCACGACCTCGCCGGCCGCGAAGTCCGCCTCGCGCAGGTCGATGTCGCCGCCGCCCCAGAACGCGAAGGAGTTGAACCGCCTCGGCACCGTCCAGCGCCCCTTGCGCTGGAAGCCGGACATCACGGCGACCGCCCAGGTCGACGAGCCCTCGCCGCCGGTGATCCGGCCCGCCCAGCCGCCGCTGCGCGCGGGCTCCTTGGTCATCGACACCCGCGGCGCCGCGGCCACCTCGCCGACCGGCAGGTCACGGGTGATCGGCGCCAGCTCCCCGTACGTCCGGGCGCTGTAGGTGGCCTCCAGCCGCTCCTCGAACTCGGTCATGTCGAGGCGGCCCTCGGCGAGGGCGTCGCGCAGGACCTCGGCGACTCGTTCACGGTCGGCGTCGGAGGCGCGGAGTTCCGGGGCGTCGTCGGTCATGTACAGCAGCCTACGAGGTCACCGCGCCGGACACTACGCGCCCGCGCGTTCCGCGTACATCTTCGCGATCACCGACTCGATGTCCGGCTCCCGCACCGACAGGTCCACCAGCGGATACTCGGCCGCGATCCGCGCCACCAGCCCGGCCGCCGACGCCGACGCCGGGAACGCCAGCCACTGCCGCGGCCCCTCCACCCGCACCACCCGCGCCGGCTCCGGCGCGTCGATCGGCGGCAACTCCCGTTCCAGGTCCACCACCAGGGTGCGTTCGCTCTCCCCCGCCTCGTGCAGTCCGTCCAGGGCGCCGTCGTACATCAGCCGCCCGTGGTCGATGACCATCACGCGCGAGCAGAGCTGCTCGATGTCCTGGAGGTCGTGCGTGGTCAGCAGCACCGTCGTGCCGCACTCGGCGTTCAAGTCCCGCAGGAACCCCCGCACCTTGGCCTTGGAGACCACGTCCAGGCCGATCGTCGGCTCGTCCAGGTACAGCACCTCCGGGTCGTGCAGCAGCGCCGCCGCGATGTCGCCGCGCATCCGCTGGCCGAGCGAGAGTTGCCGCACCGGGACGTCCAGCAGCTCGGCGAGCTGGAGGAGTTCGACGCAGCGGTCCAGGTTCTCGCGGTAACGGGCGTCCGGGATCCGGTACATGCGGTGCATCAGGCGGTAGGAGTCGATCAGCGGCAGGTCCCACCACAGCGTCGTGCGCTGCCCGAAGACCACCCCGATGCGGTGCGCCAGCCGGGTCCGCTCCCGGGACGGGTCGATGCCGGCCACCCGCAGCCGGCCGCCGCTGGGCGTCAGGATGCCGGTGAGCATCTTGATCGTCGTGGACTTCCCGGCGCCGTTCGGGCCGATGTAGCCGACCATCTCGCCGCGCGACACCGTGAACGACAGCCCGTCCACCGCCCGCACCTGCCGCCGCTCCCGCTTCAGGAAGCCGGTCTTCTTGCGCACGTCGAAGACCTTCTCGACGCCGTCCAGTTCGATGAAGGCCGAGGCCTCCGCCCCGGTCACCGGGTCCGCCTGCGTCGTCCGCGTCGTCTTCGCCATCTCCGCCATCTCAGTCAGCTCCCCGTGCTCCGGTACGAACGCAGACCCGCCCGCCAGGCCAGCCCCGCCAGCGCACAGCAGGCCGCGGCCACCAGCGGCGGCGTGAACGCCACCCACCCGGGCAGATCCAGCGGATACGGCCGCCCCAGCACGAAGCTCGCCGGCAGCCAGTTCACGAACGCCAGCGGCACCACGAACGTCGCCCCGCGCACCAGGTCGAGCGCGAACACCGCCGGCGGGTACTGCAGCATCGTCGTACCGCCGTAGGTGAAGGCGTTGGACACCTCCGAGGCGTCCTGCGCCACGAACTGGAACGCCGCCGCCGCCACGAACACCGCGCAGAAGATCCCGGCCCCGCTCAGCAGCGCCACCGGCACCAGCAGCAGCCGCGCCGCCGTCCAGTCGACGTCGACGACCGCCAGCGCGTACCCGAGCACCAGCAGCCCCTGCACCACCCGGCCAAGACGGCGCAGCCCGAACCGGTCCGCCGCGACCTGCGCCAGCACCGGCACCGGACGCACCAGCAGGGTGTCCAGCGTGCCGTCCCGCACCCGGCGGCCCAGCCGCTCCATCGAGCCGATCGCCAGGTCCGCCAGCCCGAAGGAGACCGCCGACATGCCGTACAGGAACGCCACCTCGGGCAACGGCCAGCCGCCCAGCGCGTCGACCCGGGAGAACATCAGCAGGATCGCCACGAAGTCCAGCGCGGTCATCGCGAAGTTCCCGAAGGTCGTCAGCGCGAAGGACGTCCGGTACGCCATCGTCGACCTGATCCACATCCCGGCGATCAGCCCGTACGCGCGCACCCCCTCCACGACCCGCCCGCGCCGCGCCTCCGCCCCGGTCACCTCGGTCGCCTCGGTCCTCTCGGTCGCCTCAGCCACCCTGGACCACCACCCGTCGCGTCGCCGCCGACTGCGCCAGCCGGCCCAGCGCCAGCAGCGCCACCGCCCAGGACGCCTGGAAGAGATACGTCCCCAGCGGATCCGCCTCGCCGAGCAGCACGTCCGCCGGCGCCTGGAGCAGCGACGACCACGGCAGCGCCCGCACCACCTCGCCGAGCGCCCCCGGGAACACGTTCAGCGGCAGCAGCATCCCCGAGCAGAACAGCCCCGCCAGCCACGCCATCTGCGTCACCCCCGTGCCGTCGAGCAGCCAGAACGCCGAGAGCGCCACCAGATAGCGCAGCGCGAAACCCACCAGCATCGCCAGCAGCAGCGTCACCAGGAACGCCGCCCACACGGACACCTCCCGCGGCAGCGCCACCGGGAAGAACAGCGAGCCGAACACGAACGGCACCACGCCCCGGCCCAGCAGCTGGAACAGCGCCCGGCCCACGTCCGCCGCCAGCCACCACAGCTGGAGATCCGCCGGACGGTACAGATCGACGGCGACATCACCCGAACGGATGCGCTCCATCAACTCGTCCTCGAACCCGCCGCCCCCGATCGCCAGCGCCGCCAGCAGCGCCTGCCCCAGCCACACGAACGTCACGGCCTGCGCCTGGTCGTACCCGCCGAGCTGCGGTTTCTCGTCCCACAGGGCCAGATAGGTGTACACCAGGATCAGTCCGAAGACGGTGTTGGTGAACACCCCGGCGGCGGTCGCCGCCCGATACGTCGCGTACCGTCGGAATCCGCCCGCCGCGACGGCCACGTACAACCGCCACGAGCCCACACGCACTGCCCTCCCCGTCCGACCGGCACCAAAGCGCAGGAGCCTAGTGCGACCACGGGGACTGCTGCCACGGAATTTCACGGGTGTGCCGTCGAGTGGGAACGGAACGCGCGGTGCGAGAGTCTTGTTCAGAAGAAACTCAGACGTTCCGAAAACCGTACGAAGCGAAGCAGAAGCGAAACAGGAGTCCGTGCACGAGATGAGCGACGAGCCGCAGCCGCAGCAGCCGCAGCGCCCGGGCTGGGCCTCCAGGGGGCCACAGGCGGCCGGCGAGGGGCACACGGCGGAACCGGGAGCACCGGGAACGCCGGACGCCTCCGGGAAGGCGAAGAAGCCCAAGCGGCCCAAGCGCACCGGATGGCGCCGCCTGATCCCGACCTGGCGCATCGCGCTGAGCACCGTCGTCGTCGGCCTCCTGCTGATCGTCGGCGGCTTCTTCCTCGGCTACCACCTCGTCCAGATCCCGGCCGCCAACGCGCTCGCCACCAAGCAGTCCAACGTCTACCTCTACGCCGACGGCAGCGTCCTCGCCCGCGACGGCGAGGTCAACCGCGAGAGCGTCTCACTCGCCCGCATCTCCAAGGACGCCCAGCACGCCGTTCTCGCCGCCGAGGACCGCGACTTCTACTCCGAGTCCGCCATCGACCCCATGGCGATGGTCCGGGCCGGCTGGAACACCGCCACCGGCAAGGGCAAGCAGTCCGGCTCCACGATCACCCAGCAGTACGTCAAGAACTACTACCTGGCCCAGGAGCAGACCGTCACCCGCAAGGTGAAGGAGTTCTTCATCTCGATCAAGCTCGACCGGGAGAAGAGCAAGAACGAGATCCTGGAGGGCTACCTCAACACCAGCTTCTTCGGCCGCGGCGCCTACGGCATCCAGGCCGCCGCCCAGGCCTACTTCGGCGTCGACGCCAAGGACCTCACCGCCGCCCAGGGCGCCTACCTCGCCTCCCTGCTCAACGCCCCCAGCCAGTACGACGTCGTCGCCCACCCCGAGAACCGGCCCGCCGCCGAGGCCCGCTGGAACTACGTGATGAACGGCATGGTCGACAAGGGCTGGCTCAGCGCCTCCGACCGGGCCGCCGCGAAGTTCCCCAAGCCCAAGCAGTCCACGATCTCCACCGGCATGTCCGGGCAGCGCGGCTACGTCGTCAACATCGTCAAGAAGTACCTGATCGAGAACGGCATCGTCGACGAGGAGGAGCTGGGCCGCGGCGGGTACCGCATCACCACCACCCTCCAGAAGGACAAGCAGGACGCCTTCGTCAAGGCCGTCGACGACAAGCTGATGTCCCAGCTGGACAAGAAGGAACGCAAGGTCGACACCTACGTCCGGGCCGGCGGCGCCTCCGTCGACCCGAAGACCGGCAAGGTCGTCGCGATGTACAACGGCATCGACTACGTCAAGCAGTACACGCCCAACGCCACCCGCCGCGACTTCCAGGTCGGCTCCACCTTCAAGCCCTTCGTGTTCACCGCCGCCGTCGAGAACCACTCCGAGACGCAGGGCGGCCAGACGATCAACCCGAACACGCGCTACGACGGCACCAGCGAACGCCCCGTCCAGGGCTGGAGCGGCGGCCGCTACGCCCCCGAGAACGAGGACCACCGCGACTACGGCCACGTCACCGTCCGCGAGGCCACCGACAAGTCCATCAACGCCGTGTACGCCCAGATGGCCGTCGACGTCGGCTCCGACAAGGTCAAGCAGACCGCGATCGACCTCGGCCTCTCCAAGAACACGCCCGAACTGACCCCCTCCCCCTCCATCGCCCTCGGCGTCGCCACCGCCAGCCCCCTCGACATGGCCGAGGCCTACGCCACCCTCGCCAACCACGGCAGGCACAGCACCTACACGCTGGTCGAGAAGGTCACCAAGGACGGCAGCCAGGAGGTCGAACTGCCGGAGCGGCGCGAGCACCAGGCCGTCAGCCGGGAGGCCGCCGACACCACCACGTCCGTCCTGCGCAGCGTCGTCCAGAACGGCACCGCCACCGCCGCACAGGCCGCCGGCCGCCCCGCGGCCGGCAAGACCGGCACCGCCGAGGAGGACACGGCCGCCTGGTTCGCCGGCTACACCCCCGACCTGGCCACCGTCGTCGCCGTCATGGGCCAGGACCCGAAGACGGCCGCCCACAAGTCCCTGTACGGCGCCATGGGCCTCGCCCGCATCAACGGCGGCGGCGCCCCCGCCGAGATCTGGAGCCAGTACACCCGCAACGCCCTGGAGGGCGAACCGGTCAGCGACTTCGACCTCCAGCTCCAGGCCGGCGCCGACGTCACCGCGCCCCCCTCCGGCGACGCCTCGGACGAACCGGGCGACGGCGACGAGAGCGGCAGCGGCGAGGCGGACGAGGACTCCACCGGCGACACGGACGGCTCCGGCTCCGCGACGCCCGGCGACTCCGGCGGCAGCAGCACCCCGCCCGGCGACAACGGCGGCACCGAGTCCGACCCCCCGTCCACCGGCGGCGGCACCCCCTCCACCGGTGGCCCCAGCACCGAGCCCGGCCCCACGGGCGGCGGCGACTCGGGCGGGGACGACTCCTCGAACGGCGGCACGGGGCCGGGCGGCGGGGGCACCGAGGGCGCGGGCGGCGGGGACGGCGACGGCACGGGCACCACGGTCGGCACGGCCGCCGGCATCCCCGTCACACCCCGGCGTCAGTGACCGGAGGTCGCCTTCAGCCCCACCACGGCGACCAGCAGCAGACAGATGAAGAAGATCCGGGCGGCGGTCGCCGGCTCCCCCAGCACCACCATGCCGAGCACCGCCGCCCCGGCCGCGCCGATGCCCACCCACACGCCGTAGGCGGTACCGATGGGCAGCGTCCGGGCGGCGTACGACAGCAGCAGCATGCTCGCGACGATCCCGGCACCGGTGAACACGCTCGGCCACAGCCGCGTGAAACCCTCGGTGTACTTCATCCCGATCGACCAGCCGACCTCCAGCAGACCGGCGACGACGAGCAGAACCCACGCCATGACAGGCACCTCCGTGAACGAACTGAACGGTGGTGCGTCGTCTTTTCCTTCAGCCCGGTACGGCGCGTCTCGTCGGGGTGCTTCCCAAGGTAGCAAAGACAGGCGAAGGGGGCTGGTGACCTTGATCACCAGCCCCTTCGGTCCGAGACGGACCCGTGATTCAGAGGTACAGCCCGGTGGAGTCCTCCGACCCCTCGAACCGGTCCGCGGCCACGGCGTGCAGATCGCGCTCGCGCATCAGCACGTAGCCCACGCCCCGCACCTCGACCTCGGCACGGTCCTCCGGGTCGTACAGCACCCGGTCGCCCGGCTCCACGGTCCGTACGTTCTGCCCGACCGCGACCACCTCGGCCCAGGCCAGCCGCTTGCCGACGGCCGCCGTCGCGGGGATCAGGATGCCGCCCCCGGAACGCCGCTCGCCCTCGCCGGTGTCCTGCCGCACGAGCACGCGGTCGTGCAGCATCCGGATGGGCAGCTTGTCGTCCTGGGGACCGTGCTCGTTTCTCTTGGCGCTCACGCCCTGAACCTACCTGCCCGCGCTCAGCGCCCGCGCCGCCGGGTGCCGCCCAGGGCGAGCAGCCCCACGACCCCGACCACCACCAGCGCGGCGGGCACCACACGCTCCATCCGCGGGGCGCCGGTCTCGTCCACGAACTGCGCCTTCACGTCGCTCACCACGCGGTTGACCTGGACGTAGGCCCGCCCCAGCGTGTGATCGACGCTGGCGGCGACCTTGGCCTTCGCGTCGTCGACGATCGTCTTCGGGTGCACCCGCATCCCGAGCTCGTCGAGCGTCTCGGCCAGCACCTCGCGGCGGCGCTTGATGTCCGCCTCGATCTGCGCCGGGGTCCTGATGTCCGACGTGTCCGCCACCGTACGCCTCCGAAGTCCGCTCTGACGCTGTCCCGGACAGTCTGTCAGCTACTTGCCCGTCCGCACTGTCAGGACCCCCCGTTACGCTGGATCGATGAGCGAGCGACTCCAGCCCGGGGACACGGCCCCCGCCTTCACCCTCCCGGACGCCGACGGCAACGAGGTGTCCCTCTCCGACCACCAGGGCCGCAAGGTCATCGTCTACTTCTACCCCGCCGCGCTTACCCCCGGCTGCACGAAGCAGGCCTGCGACTTCACGGACAACCTGGAGCTGCTGACCGGCGCCGGCTACGACGTGATCGGCATCTCCCCCGACAAGCCGGAGAAGCTGGCCAAGTTCCGCGAGGCCGAGTCCCTGAAGGTCACCCTCCTCGCCGACCCGGACAAGAAGGTCCTCGACGCCTACGGCGCCTTCGGCGAGAAGAAGAACTACGGCCGCACCTACATGGGCGTCATCCGCTCCACCATCGTCGTCGACGAACAGGGCAAGGTCGAACGCGCCCTCTACAACGTCCGCGCCACGGGCCACGTAGCCAAGATCATCAAGGACTTGGGGATCTGACGGCGCTGCCCGACCAGTAGCATGGCCGGGCAGCAGCGCCGGGCGGCCGTGGTGGAATTGGCAGTCACGCTGGGTTTAGGTCCCAGTGGGGTAACTCCCGTGAGGGTTCGAGTCCCTCCGGCCGCACCAGTACGTTTTCCGCTGCTCAGCCGAGCAGCTCCCGCACGACCGGCACCAGGGCCCGGAAGGCCTTGCCGCGGTGGCTGATCGCGTTTTTCTCGGCCGCCGTCAGTTCCGCGCAGGTGCGGGTCTCGCCGTCCGGCTGGAGGATCGGGTCGTAGCCGAAGCCGCCCGTGCCGGCGGGCTCGTGGCGGAGGGTGCCGCGCAGCTGGCCCTCGACCACCCGCTCCGTGCCGTCGGGCAGGGCCAGGGCCGCCGCGCAGGCGAAGTACGCGCCCCGGTGTTCGTCGGCGATGTCGCCGATCTGGGCGAGCAGCAGGTCGAGGTTGGCCTTGTCGTCGCCGTGCCGGCCGACCCAGCGGGCGGAGAAGATGCCCGGGGCGCCGTTGAGGACGTCGACGCAGAGGCCGGAGTCGTCGGCGACGGCGGGCAGGCCGGTGGCCTGGGCGAGGGCGTGCGCCTTGAGCAGGGCGTTCTCGGCGAAGGTGACGCCGGTTTCCTTGACGTCGGGGATGTGCGGGTAGGCGTCCGCGCCGACGAGGTCGTGGGGCAGGCCCGCGTCGGCGAGGATGGCCCTCAGTTCGGTGATCTTGCCGGCGTTGCGGGTGGCGAGGATGAGGCGGGTCATGGCGTCCAGTATTCCGGACCCCGCTCCCCGCCCGGCCGGGCCCTGCCTACGGCGTGCAGACCTTCGTCAGTTCGCCCGCCGCGTCGGTGACGGGGCTGAGGTCGGGGGTCTCGTCGCCGTCCTTCACCGCGGTGCGGACGTTGTCCACGGCCTTGCCGAGGTCGTCGACGGCCTTGTTGACGTCGGCGTTGTCGGTCTGGTCGCCGATCTTGTCGAGGTTCTTGTCGATGGAGTCGAGGGACTCCTCCCACTGGGTGGGGTCGTCCGTGTTCTCCACCGCCTGCTGGAGTTCGGTGACGCTGTCGGCTATCGCGTCGGCCGTGCGTACGCAGTCGAGGGCCTTGTCGACGGCGTCGCAGGCGGTGGTGAGGCCGGCCGTCAGGGCGATGGCCGCCGCGGTGGCGACGGCGGTGGCGGTGCGGCGAAGGCTGCGGTGGCGGCTCGCGGCCATGGGTCTCGGTCCTCCCCTTGGGACAGGGCCGGGCGGCCCGTGTGCGGTGCGGCGTCGGGCGTACGGCAGGCCTGCTGCCGTACGCCCGTGGTGCTGTACTGCTAGGGACGCGCCGTCGGGCGGCCGAGTTGCGTGCGCGGCCGCCTTTCCTTGAAGGGTCTTTGGCGTTCTCTTTACCTTGTGCGGGTGCTCAGCGTTCGAGGACCGTTTCGAGTGCCTTGCGCTGGAGTTCGGCCAGCTCCGTGCAGCCGCCGGCGGCGAGGTCGAGCAGGGTGTTGAGTTCGTCGCGGGCGAAGGGCTCGGCCTCGGCGGTGCCCTGGACCTCGACGAAGCGGCCGTCGCCGGTGCAGACGACGTTCATGTCGGTGTCGGCGCGGACGTCCTCCTCGTAGCGCAGGTCGAGGAGGGGGGTGCCGTCGACGATGCCGACGGAGACGGCCGAGACGGTGCCGGTGAGCGGTTTGCGGTTGGCCTTGATCAGCTTCCTGCCCTGGGCCCAGCCGATGGCGTCGGCCAGGGCGACGTAGGCGCCGGTGATGGCCGCGGTGCGGGTGCCGCCGTCGGCCTGGAGGACGTCGCAGTCCAGGACGACGGTGTTCTCGCCGAGCGCCTTGTAGTCGATGACGGCGCGCAGGGACCGGCCGATGAGCCGGCTGATCTCGTGGGTGCGGCCGCCGATGCGGCCCTTGACGGACTCGCGGTCGCCGCGGGTGTTGGTGGCGCGGGGGAGCATGGCGTACTCGGCGGTGACCCAGCCTTCACCGCTGCCCTTGCGCCAGCGCGGGACGCCTTCGGTGACCGAGGCGTTGCAGAGGACCTTGGTGTCGCCGAAGGAGACGAGGACGGAGCCTTCGGCGTGCTTGCTCCAGCCGCGTTCGATGGTGACGGGGCGGAGCTGCTGGGGGGTGCGGCCGTCGATTCGTGACATGCGGGTGAGCCTAGCGGCCCATGGGGAAGGGGCCCGTCCCGGAGTGGGAAAGGCCCCTTGCCGGTGAGCCGGTGGCTCACATCATGTCTTCGATGTCCGCGGCGATCGGGTCGGCGTCGGTGCCGACGACGACCTGGATGGCGGTGCCCATCTTGACGACGCCGTGGGCGCCGGCGGCCTTGAGGGCGGCTTCGTCGACCTTGGAAGCGTCCTTGACCTCGGTGCGGAGGCGGGTGATGCAGCCTTCGACCTCGTCGATGTTGTCGATGCCGCCGAGGCCGGCGACGATCTTCTCAGCCTTGCTGGCCATGTTCCTTCTCCCTGATCCGGACCGCTTTGTCGCAGTAACCCACAGTTGGCCCATCTTCGCGAGCGGTCATGCGGTGGGTACCGAATGATGGCGTCACGACGGCGGTGCCGTCTGTCAACTGGTCTACACCAGTGTACCGGCGACCGGATGGAGACCGGATGAGTGCCGACAGCACGGTCAGTCCCGCACGCGCCCGCTGGAACACGGCGTTCCAAGGGTTGCAGAAGATGGGGCGCTCGCTGCAGTTGCCCATCGCGGTCCTGCCCGCCGCCGGCATCCTCAACCGGCTGGGGCAGCCGGACGTGTTCGGGGACGACGGTCTCGGCTGGACGAACGTCTCGAAGGTGATGACGGGCGCGGGCGGTGCGCTGCTCGACGGGTCGCTGGGGCTGCCGCTGCTGTTCTGTGTGGGCGTGGCCATCGGGATGGCGAAGAAGGCCGACGGTTCGACGGCGCTGGCGGCGGTGGCGGGGTTCCTCGTCTACTACAACGTGCTGCGGCAGTTCCCGGAGGACTGTCCGGAGGGGTCGAAGGCCGTCCCGCAGATCGGGTGCCAGGTGACCGACGGTTCGGGTGAGGTGACGGCGTTCGTCTTCCAGAACCCGGGGGTGTTCGGCGGCATCGTGATGGGGTTGCTGACGGCGTACTTCTGGCAGCGCTTCCACCGGACCAGGCTGGTGGACTGGCTGGGCTTCTTCAACGGGCGCCGGCTGGTGCCGATCATCATGGCGTTCGTGGCGATCGTGTTCGCGGCGCTGTGTCTGTGGGTGTGGCCGCCGGTCGGTGACGCGCTGGAGAGCTTCAGCGACTGGATGACCGGGATCGGCGCGTGGGGCGCGGGCGTGTTCGGGCTGGCGAACCGGGCGCTGCTGGTGATCGGTCTGCACCAGTTCCTGAACGTGCCGATGTGGTTCCAGTTCGGTTCGTACACGAAGCCGGACGGGACGGTGGTGCACGGCGACATCAACATGTTCCTGGCGGGCGACCCGGAGGCGGGTCAGTTCACCACCGGCTTCTTCCCGATCATGATGTTCGCGCTGCCGGCGGCGGCGCTGGCGATCACGCACTGCGCCAAGCCGCACCGCCGCAAGGAGGTCGGCGGGCTGATGCTGTCGGTGGGGCTGACCTCGTTCGTGACCGGGATCACCGAGCCGCTGGAGTACTCGTTCCTGTTCATCGCGCCGCTGCTGTACGCGGCGCACGCGGTGCTGACGGGTGTGTCGATGGCGGTGACGTGGGCGCTGGGGGTGAAGGACGGGTTCAGCTTCTCGGCGGGGCTGATCGACTACGTCATCAACTGGAACCTGGCGACCAAGCCGTGGCTGATCATTCCGATCGGACTGTGCTTCGCGGTGGTGTACTACGTGGTCTTCCGGTTCGCGATCACGAAGTTCGATCTGAAGACCCCGGGGCGGGAACCCGAGGAAGACGTGGAGGACGTCACCAAGGTGTAGACCTCTCCCGTTCCTCACGTACCCTTTGGGAGTGGTCTCGCGAAGGCCCCCGGACCGTCGGTCCGGGGGCCTTCTCCGCGCGCTCCGGCGCCTGTGATCAGGGGACTTGGGCGGGTACTGCGCGTAGCGGCCCGGTCGCGGAATCACGGGTTCCTTACGCCGCCTTCATCGTGCTACAACAGGTCTACACCACTGAGTGGTGTAGACCACCACCCGATGGAGGAAGCATGAGCACCGCCACCGACACGGCGGCCCCCGCAAAGAAGCGGGGATCCGGTCTTTTCCAGGGGCTGCAGAAGGTAGGACGCAGCCTCCAGCTCCCGATCGCCGTTCTTCCGGCGGCGGGCATCATGGTCCGGCTCGGCCAGGACGACATCTTCGGCAAGGACGGCCTCGGCTGGGACAAGGTCGCCGCCGTCTTCAACAACGCGGGTGGTGCCCTCACCGGCTCGCTGCCGATCCTGTTCTGCATAGGCGTGGCCATCGGCTTCGCCAAGAAGGCCGATGGCTCGACCGCGCTGGCCGCGGTGGTCGGCTTCCTCGTCTACAGCAAGGTGCTCGAGGCCTTCCCGGTCACCGAGGCGGTGGTCAAGAACGGCGAGGACGTCGCCGCGACCTACAACGACCCGGGTGTGCTCGGCGGCATCATCATGGGTCTGCTCGCCGCCGTGCTGTGGCAGCGGTACCACCGCAAGAAGCTGGTGGACTGGCTGGGCTTCTTCAACGGCCGCCGGCTGGTGCCGATCATCATGGCCTTCGTCGGCATCGTCGTGGGTGTCTTCTTCGGTCTGGTCTGGGAGCCCATCGGCGACGGCATCTCCAACTTCGGCGAGTGGATGACCGGCCTCGGCTCCGGCGGCGCGGCCCTGTTCGGCGGCGTGAACCGCGCGCTGATCCCGGTCGGCATGCACCAGTTCGTGAACACGGTGGCCTGGTTCCAGCTCGGTGACTTCACCAACTCCGCCGGTGAGGTCGTGCACGGTGACATCACCCGCTTCCTGGCCGGTGACCCCTCGGCCGGCATCTTCCAGTCGGGCTTCTTCCCGATCATGATGTTCGGTCTGCCGGCCGCCGCGCTGGCCATGGCGCACACCGCCCGCCCGGAGCGCCGCAAGGCCGTCCTCGGCATGATGCTCTCGCTGGCCGCGACCTCGTTCGTCACCGGTGTGACCGAGCCGATCGAGTTCTCGTTCATGTTCATCGCGCCGGTCCTGTACGTGCTGCACGCGGTGCTCACCGCGATCTCGATGGCGGTCACGTGGGGGCTGGGTGTGCACGCCGGCTTCAACTTCTCGGCCGGCTTCATCGACTACGCCCTGAACTGGCACCTCGCCACCAAGCCATGGCTGATCATCCCGATCGGTCTGGTGTTCGCGGTGATCTACTACGTGACGTTCCGCTTCGCGATCGTCAAGTTCAACCTGAAGACCCCGGGCCGCGAGCCCGAGGAGGAGGTCGAGGACCTCACCAAGGCGTGAGCCCCGGCCGTACGGCGTGACGAAGGCCCCGGAACCGCGAAGGTTCCGGGGCCTTTCCGTCGTGTCGCGGCCGACGTGACTGACGCGGTGTCGCGGCCGTCGCGGGGTCGCGGCTGTCGCGGGGTCGCGGCTGTCGCGGGGTCGCGGCTGTCGCGGGGTCAGATCTCGTACACCGCGCCCGCCGTGGCCACTTCCACCGCCCCGTCGTACACCTCGCGCGCGTCGGCCAGGTTGACCGCGGGGTCGGTCCACGGGGGGATGTGGGTGAGCACCAGGCGCCGGGCGCCGGCCCGGGCCGCGCTCTCGCCCGCCTCGCGTCCGTTGAGGTGGAGGTCGGGGATGTTCTCCTTGCCGTGCGTGAAGGCGGCCTCGCACAGGAACAGGTCGGTGTCGCGGGCGAGTTCGTCCAGCACGGGGGTGACGCCCGTGTCGCCGGAGTACGTCAGCGAACGGCCGCCGTGCTCGACGCGGATGGCGTAGGCCTCCACGGGGTGGGCGACGCGCTCGGTGTGCACGGTGAAGGGGCCGGCCTCGAAGGTGGAGGGCTTGACCGTGTGGAAGTCGAACACCTCGCTCATGGAGGAGGCCGAGGGGGTGTCGGCGTAGGCGGTGGTCAGCCGGTGCTCGGTGCCCTCGGGTCCGTAGACCGGGAGCGGGGCGCAGCGGCCGCCGTCGTGCCGGTAGTAGCGCGCCACGAAATAGGCGCACATGTCGATGCAGTGGTCGGCGTGCAGATGGCTGAGGAAGATCGCGTCGAGGTCGTAGAGACCGCAGTGGCGCTGCAGCTCGCCGAGGGCACCGTTGCCCATGTCGAGGAGCAGCCGGAAGCCGTCGGCCTCGACGAGGTAGCTCGAGCAGGCCGATTCCGCGGACGGGAACGACCCCGAGCAGCCGACGACGGTGAGCTTCATGAAGCAGAAACCTCCGCTGGCGCGTGTGGAGAGACGGGGGTCGTGCGGTCCGTCGAGCGTAAGGCGCAAAACCTGCGGTCGCTCCTCCACCAGGGGCCGTTGTGGGCGAACTCACCTGCGGGATCACCGGTTCGGCTGGAAGCGGGGAGTGCGGGGCCCTGGAAGGGGCGCGCGACGGCGGCGCGCGCCGGTACCGTCGTCGGTATGGGCACGTCCTGGTGGCTCGTCTTCGCGGCGGTGGTGCTGCTCGCGCTCGTCGCCACGGTCGTCGACGGCTGGGGCCGGGGGCGGCGGCCCCGCGGCCGGGGGCGGCGTCCGCCGGACGGGCGGGACGGGCCCGGCGGGCCCGGGAACTGAAGCGCCCCGCGACGCGTGCGTCGCGGGGCGGTTGCGCGCAGGGAGCCGTCAGGCCCAGAGCTGGCCGTGCAGGGTTTCGATGGCCGCCTCGGTCGTCTCGGCGGTGTAGACGCCGGTCGACAGGTACTTCCAGCCGCCGTCGGCGACGACGAACACGATGTCCGCGCTCTCCCCCGCCTTGACCGCCTTCCTGCCGACGCCGATCGCGGCGTGCAGGGCGGCGCCGGTGGAGACGCCCGCGAAGATGCCCTCCTGCTGGAGCAGCTCACGGGTGCGGGTGACCGCGTCGGCGGAGCCCACCGAGAAGCGGGTGGTGAGGACGGAGGCGTCGTACAGCTCGGGCACGAAGCCCTCGTCGAGGTTGCGCAGTCCGTACACGAGGTCGTCGTAGCGCGGTTCGGCGGCGACGATCTTCACGTCCGGCTTGTGCTCGCGCAGGTAGCGGCCGACGCCCATCAGCGTCCCGGTGGTGCCGAGGCCCGCGACGAAGTGCGTGATCGAGGGCAGGTCGGCGAGGATCTCCGGGCCGGTGCCGGCGTAGTGGGCGCCGGCGTTGTCGGGGTTGCCGTACTGGTAGAGCATCACCCAGTCCGGGTGCTCGGCGGAGAGTTCCTTGGCGACCCGGACGGCGGTGTTGGAGCCGCCCGCGGCCGGGGAGGAGATGATCTCCGCGCCCCACATGGCGAGCAGGTCGCGCCGTTCCTGCGAGGTGTTCTCGGGCATCACGCAGACGATGCGGTAGCCCTTGAGCTTGGCGGCCATGGCCAGGGAGATGCCGGTGTTGCCGCTGGTCGGCTCAAGGATCGTGCAGCCCTTGGTGAGGCGGCCGTCCTTCTCCGCCTGCTCGATCATGTGGAGCGCGGGGCGGTCCTTGATCGAGCCGGTCGGGTTGCGGTCCTCCAGCTTGGCCCAGATGCGGACGTCGTCGGACGGCGACAGCCGCGGCAGGCGCACCAGGGGTGTGTTGCCCACCGCGGCCAGCGGAGAGTCGTAACGCATCGGCGATCAGGCCATACCGCCGGCGACGGCCGGCAGGATCGTGATGCTGTCGCCGTCGGACAGCTTGGTGTCGATGCCGTCCAGGAAGCGGACGTCCTCGTCGTTCAGGTAGACGTTGACGAAGCGGCGCAGCTGGTCGCCGTCGACGATGCGGGCCTGGATGCCCGTGTGCCGGGTCTCGAGGTCGGCGAAGAGCTTGGCGAGGGTGTCCCCGGTGCCCTCCACCGCCTTCTGGCCGTCGGTGTACTGGCGGAGGATGGTCGGGATGCGGACCTCGATGGCCATGGCTGAGTGCTCCTGTCGGAAGGATGTCGTGGGTTCGTAGGGCGCGCGGCGGCACACGTCAGCACGCCGCGGCGCACGGCCGTACGGCGGCAACGAAGATCAACAGATGGCGCTTTTCAGCCTGCACAGGTCGACGTGCAGCCGCGCCACGAGCAGCGTGCCCGGCGCCTTTTCGCTCACGTCGAGAAGAACCATGGGCTCATCGTATCGATTCCCGGTCCGGCATCCGGAGTGTGATCTCACCTGGTGGACTCTTTCCGTCCGAGGTGCGGGATCAGTACGCCTCCACGACCTTGACCTCCTCCTCCGTGACCTCACCTTCCACGATGCGGAACGAGCGGAACTGGAATTCACCGGCGCCGTCGGTGTCCGCGGTGGAGACGAGGACGTAGTGGGCGCCGGGCTCGTTGGCGTAGCTGATGTCGGTGCGGGAGGGGTGGGCCTCGGTGGCGGTGTGCGAGTGGTAGATGACCACCGGCTCCTCGTCGCGGTCGTCCATCTCGCGGTAGAGCTTGAGGAGGTCCTGCGAGTCGAACTCGTAGAAGGTGGGCGAGCGGGCGGCGTTGAGCATGGGGATGAACCGCTCGGGGCGGCCCTCGCCGACGGGACCGGCCACCACGCCGCACGCCTCGTCGGGGTGGTCGGCGCGCGCGTGGGCGACGATCTGGTCGTACAGGGCCTGTGTGATGGTCAGCATGCGGCCAGGATAAGCAGACGGGCTCCCCCGTACCGGTGGGTGGTACGGAGGAGCCCACATGCCGGACATCCTGAGCGGTGGCCGTAGGGGAAGCCACGAGCGTCCCCGGTGGCCGGACGTCCTGGAGTGCGCGCGAAGGCGCTGGTCAGCGGCGTTCGACGGGTTTGTCAGCCGACGGGTCCGTCAGCCGATCTTCTCGAACTCCGGCTCGCCGGGCCGCTCGGTGATCTGCGGGTTGCGGCTCTTGAGCACCGCCCAGCCGATGCCGAGGGCGACCGCCCAGCCGGCCATCACGTACAGGCAGACGCGGGCGTCGGCGTCGTAGGCGATGAGGCAGGTGACGAAGAGGAGGAAGGCGATGGCGACGTAGGAGCAGACCGAGCCGCCCGGCGCCGGGAAGGAGGAGGCGGGCAGCCGGCCCGCGACGACCCCCCGGCGGTACAGCACGTGGCTGATCAGGATCATCAGCCAGGTCCAGATGCCGGCCGCGGTGGCGACGGAGGTGACGTAGCCGAAGGCCTTCTCCGGGACGAGGTAGTTCAGGACCACGCCGATGGCCATGAAGACCACCGAGACGGCGATGCCGATGGCCGGGGTCTTGGTCGAGGACAGCTTGTTGAAGACCCGGGGCGCCTCGCCGTTGTCCGCGAGGGTGCGCAGCATCCGGCCCGTGGAGTACATGCCGGAGTTGCAGGAGGACAGGGCTGCGGTCAGCACCACGAAGTTGACGATTCCGGCGCCGGCCGGGATGCCGATGACCGCGAAGGCCTCCACGAAGGGGCTGACGCCGTCGGCGAACTCGGTCCACTTGACCACCGCCAGGATGACGGTGAGGGCGCCGACGTAGAAGAGCGCGATGCGCCAGGGCAGGGTGTTGATCGCCTTGGGGAGGGTCTTCTCCGGGTTCTCGGACTCACCGGCGGTGACGCCGACCAGCTCGACGGCGAGGTAGGCGAACATGACGCCCTGGAGGGTCATCAGGGACGAGCCGATGCCCTTGGGGAAGAAGCCGTCGAACTCCCACAGGTTGGAGACGGCCGCGGTGTCGCCGGCCTGGCTGAAGCCGAAGGTGAGGACGCCGATGCCGATCACGATCATGCCGATGATGGCGGTGACCTTGACCATCGAGAACCAGAACTCGATCTCGCCGAAGAGCTTCACCGAGATCAGGTTGGCCACGAACAGCAGCACCAGGAAGACCAGGGCCGAGACCCATTGCGGGATGTCCGGGAACCAGTAGTGGATGTAGATGGCGGCGGCGGTGAGTTCCGCCATGCCGGTGACCACCCACATCAGCCAGTACGTCCAGCCGGTGAAGTAACCGAAGAAGGGACCGAGGAACTCGCGCGAGTACTCGGCGAAGGAGCCGGAGACGGGTCGGTACAGGAGCAGCTCGCCGAGCGCCCGCATGATGAAGAAGATGATCACACCCGCGAGGGCGTACATGAGGATGATGCTGGGGCCGGCCTTGGCGATGTTGGCCCCGGCGCCCAGGAAGAGACCGACGCCGATGGCGCCGCCGATCGCGATCATCTGGACCTGGCGGCTGTTGAGACCGCGCTCGTAGCCCTCTTCGGGGGCCTTGTCCGTGTCGACCTGCGCAGAGGTCATGTGTGGTGCGCCTTTCTCCATGCCGATCCGGACCTTCGCTCGGCCTCGGATCGGGTCTCGATCCCCCCGGATGATGGAGCTGAGCGGGCCTCACATCCCGCTCGGTGCCTGGCCGGCGGTCGGCCGGCTCGGTGGCGCACCCGGCCGAACATTCGGGTGGTGTTCGCCGGGCGGTCGTGAAGATTTACCACGACGGCGGCGCTGATCACAGGGGGCGTCTGTGACGTGTCACACAGGTAGAAGCGCACAAAAGCCGCGCCGATGGTGCAAAAACGGCGCGGCTTTGACGGGATCGTTATCCGGATTTGAGGCTCCGCTGAGCGGACACGGAGAGTGACGAACCGGTCCCGTTCAGGGCATAAGGGTCGCGACCAGCGACTCCTGGAGCCCGCCGAGCCAGAGGTACGCCATCACCATCGGCTTGCGCGGGTCCTCGTCGGGGAGCCGGTAGAGCAGGTCGGTGTCGTCCTCGTCGGCGATCTCCAGCCGGGAGCCGATCGCCAGGCGCAGGTCGTTGAGGGCGCCGAGCCACTGCCGGGACTCGTCCGCCGACAGCTTCAGCACCGCCCCGTCCTCCCCCGCGGACCGGGAGGCGACGGCGTCCAGGCCGCGGATCACCGCGAGCGCGCTGTCCCGCTTGCCGGCCCTGAGGTCGTTCTCGGTGTAGCGGCGGAACTCCGCGGAGTGCGCCCGCTGCTCCTCGGCCTCCTGTGCCTGCGGGGTGCCCTCGGGGTCGCCGTAGGCGTCCGGGAACAGGCGGCGCAGCACCGGGTCGGAGGGCGGCTCGCTCGGGCCCTCGGCGAACAGCTCGGCGAGCGGGTCGTCGGAGGCGTCCTCGGCGGGTCCCGGGCCGATCAGCTCCAGGAGCTGCACGGCCAGCGAGCGGATGATGGAGATCTCGACGTCGTCGAGCGCGACGGCCGCGCCGCCGCCGGGGAGCGGTTCGAATTGTCCGGGCATGAAGGCGATTCAGCTGCTTCCGTCCTGCGGGCGGGCGTGGGTCGTTTCCGGGCTCATTTCCGGTCCTGCTGGAGGGTGGCCCACAGACCGTAGCCGTGCATGGCCTGTACGTCCCGCTCCATCTCCTCCCGGCTGCCGCTGGACACGACCGCCCGGCCCTTGTGGTGGACGTCCATCATGAGCTTGGTGGCCTTGTCCTTCGAGTAGCCGAAGTACGTCTGGAAGACGTACGTCACGTAGCTCATGAGGTTGACGGGGTCGTTGTGGACGATCGTCACCCAGGGCACGTCGGGCTCGGGTACGGCGAAGACCTCCTCCGCCGACTCGGTCTTCTCGATCTCCATGGGTGCGGCTGCCGTCACACAGCCCATGCTGCCACCACAGGGGGGCACCCGCACAAACGGGCCTGTGGCGGGCGCCACGCGAACCGGGCGGACTTCGAAATCGTCAGACTGACGAAATGGGGGTACGATCCGTCGTATGAACACAGCGGACCTTGGGCTGCCGGTGGACGTCCCCTCGACGGCGCTCTTCACGGACCAGTACGAGCTGACCATGCTGCGGGCCGCCCTGAAGGCCGGTACGGCCGGGCGGCGCAGCGTGTTCGAGGTCTTCACCCGGCGGCTGCCGGACGGCCGCCGCTACGGCGTCGTGGCCGGCACCGGGCGGGTGCTGGACGCGGTGGAGAACTTCCGCTTCGACGCGGGCGTGCTGCGCTTCCTGCGCGAGCGGGACATCGTGGACGAGGAGACCCTGGACTGGCTGGCCCGGTACCGGTTCAGCGGCGACATCTGGGGCTATCCCGAGGGTGAGGTGTACTTCCCGGGCTCGCCGATCATGCGGGTGGAGGGCACCTTCGGCGAGTGCGTGCTGCTGGAGACGGTGATCCTGTCCATCCTCAACCACGACTCGGCGATCGCGGCCGCCGCCTCCCGGATGTCCTCCGCCGCCGGGGACCGCCCGCTGATCGAGATGGGCGCCCGGCGCACCCACGAGCTGGCCGCCGTCGCCGCCGCCCGCTCGGCCTACGTCGGCGGCTTCGCCACCACCTCCGACCTGGCCGCCGGCTTCCGCTACAACATCCCCACCGTCGGCACCTCCGCCCACGCCTTCACCCTGCTGCACGACCAGGAGCGGGACGCCTTCCGCGCCCAGGTGGACGCCCTGGGCCGGGACACCACGCTGCTCGTGGACACCTACGACGTCGCCGAGGCGGTCCGCACGGCCGTGGAGGTCGCCGGGCCCGAGCTGGGCGCGGTGCGCATCGACTCCGGCGACCTGCTGCTGGTCGCCCACCGGGTGCGCCAGCAGCTGGACGAGCTGGGCGCGACGGACACGAAGATCGTCGTCACCTCGGACCTGGACGAGTA
Organism: Streptomyces hyderabadensis; assembly: GCF_020404845.1. GTDB lineage: Bacteria > Actinomycetota > Actinomycetes > Streptomycetales > Streptomycetaceae > Streptomyces > Streptomyces hyderabadensis. The sequence continues at coordinate 169,352 of NZ_JAIOJZ010000002.1, forward strand.
CGCCATCGCCTCGCTGGCGGCGGCGCCCGTGGACGCCTACGGCGTCGGCACCCAGCTGGTGACCGGCTCCGGGCACCCGACGGCCTCCATGGTCTACAAGCTGGTCGCCCGCGCCGAGTCCGGCCAGGAGGGCGCGCCGCTGGTGCCGGTGGCCAAGAAGTCCAGCGGCGGCAAGACCTCCGTCGGCGGCCGCAAGTGGGCCGCGCGGCGCCTGGACGCGGACGGGTACGCCGAGGCCGAGGTGGTCGGCACCGGGCCGGTGCCCGACGATCTCGCCGGCCGGCAGCTCCTGGTCGAGCTGGTCAAGGGCGGCGAGGTGGTCGCCCGCGAGCCGCTGGACGCCGCCCGGGACCGGCACGCCGCCGCCCGCGCCAACCTCCCGCTGTCCGCCACCCAGCTCTCCCGCGGGGAACCCGTCATTCCGACGGAGTACGCGCACGGGGGCTCGGGTAGCTAAAGCTGGTGCCCCTCAACCGCACATCCGAACCAGTCGAAGGACATCGACCATGCGCCGCGCCTTGATCGTCGTAGACGTGCAGAACGACTTCTGCGAGGGGGGCAGCCTCGCCGTGTCCGGCGGCGCCGACGTGGCCGCCGCCATCACCGAGCTGATCGGGCAGGCGCCCGCCGGCTACCGCCACGTGGTGGCCACCCGGGACCACCACGTCGCCCCGGGCGGCCACTTCGCCGACAACCCGGACTACGTCCACTCCTGGCCGGCGCACTGCGTCGCCGGCACCGAGGGCGTCGGCTTCCACCCGAACTTCGCCCCCGCCGTCGCCTCCGGCGCGATAGACGCCGTCTTCGACAAGGGGGCGTACGCCGCCGCCTACAGCGGCTTCGAGGGCGCCGACGAGAACGGCACGGGGCTCGCCGAGTGGCTGCGGTCCCGCGAGATCGACGAGGTCGACGTGGTGGGCATCGCCACCGACCACTGCGTGCGGGCCACCGCGCTGGACGCGGCCCGCGAGGGCTTCCGTACGCAGGTGCTGCTCGACCTGACCGCCGGGGTGGCGGTGGAGACCACCGAGCGGGCGCTGGAGGAGCTGCGGGCGGCGGGCGTGGAGCTGTCCGGGAAGCCGGTCGTGCAGTAGCGCCCCCGGGGGCTCCTAGGTCTGGGCGGTCGGGCGTCTGAGCAGGGCGCGGATGGGGTGCCACAGCTCCTGGACCAGGTCGGGGCCGCCCACGGTGCCCGCCACCGGTGCCGTGCGCCATATCAGGCCGTCCGGGTGGTGCAGGACCGCGGTGACCTCGTCCGGGGTCGGCGGGGCCGCGTTGCCCCGCAGGTAGACGCTGCGCAGCCCCAGGTTGCGCAGCCTGGTCAGGGCGCGCGCCCGGTTCTGGGCGTGGACGAGAAAACGCACGCTGCCGGCGCTCGACGCGGCGGGGCTGGGCAGGTTCAGTGCCACCACCACCGTGCCGTTCGGCAGCTTGCAGAAGCCTCCTGCGGCCATGCGGTCATACCCCCGAGTCAGCCTGGGTCGGTCCGGGCACCGGGCCCGGTGTCAATAAGAGAACCACAGGACGCACCTAAACACGGATCGGCGGTGACCCGCCAGGGGGTCACCGCCGATCATGCTCTGACCTGGGCAGATGCTATTTACCTGCCTGCGGGGCCAACCTCCAGCTCGATCGTCGAGCCGTTCTTGGCCTCCTTCAGGATCTTGATCTTCGTGTTGGTGTCAGTGATCTTGACACCGCCGGTCGGGTTCGCCGGGTCGTAGTAGTCGTTCTTGCGGTCGTTGAAGACCGAGACGCCCTTCGAGCCCGGGACGTACTTCGCGACGTCCGCCTTGTGCAGCGTCATGCCGTCCGTGCGGTAGAGGCTGAACGGCGAGTCGTACGCCTGGAAGCGGTTGCGCATCAGCGTCCCGTCCTTCCACTTCAGCGCGGTCGGGTGCGAGTCGATCGGCAGGACCAGGCCGGTGCCCGGGTGCTGGCTGGTGTTGTTGTCCGCCTGGGAGGTGTCCCACTTCCAGATCAGCAGGCCGTTCTGGTACGCGTAGTGCTCGACCCAGTTCGGGCGCTCCGAGAAGCCGAAGTTGTACGGGCCGGTCTTCAGCGTCTCGTCGTACGACACGTACTGCCGGTTCTCGGCGATGTAGTACTGCGCGTACTCCTTGGTGAAGGAGGCGCCCTTGCGGGTGAAGCCGTTCGCCGTCCACGCGGCGTCCTCGGTCTCCGCGTTGTCGGAGAAGAGGGTCTCGCCGTCGGCCGTCACCGCGATCTCGTCGGCGGTGAAGCCCTTCATGGCCAGGCCGCCGTCGGTCTGGTAGCGGAAGCGCAGGTCGATCTTCTTGCCGGCGTAGGCGTCCAGCGGGTAGACCAGCTTGCCGTAGGCGTCCACGGTGGCGCTCAGGGCGGGCTTGTCACTGCCGTCGCGCTGGATCGGCTGCCCGTCGAAGGTGCCGTCGATCGCGGTCCAGTTGGCGCCGCCGTCGGTGGACACCTCGGTGTAGAGGAAGTCGTAATCGGCCTCGATGTCGTACCAGCCGTCCAGGGTGAGGGAGGCGGACGACTTGCCGGTGAGGTCGACGCTGCGGGTCAGCGTGTTCTTGAGGTCGTTGCCGCTGCCGCTCCACCACTGGGTCTCGCCCTGGGCGGGGGTGACGATCTCGGTGGTGACCGCCTTCTTGGGCAGCTCGACGACCAGGCCCTGCTTGTGCTTGGTGTTGTACTCGGCCAGGCCCAGCTTGTGCCAGGAGCTGACGCCCGCCTTGGCGGTGTCGTAGTTCAGCCAGCCCAGCTGGAGCTTGTCCCAGGCGTTCATGTCGCCGGGCAGGTCGCCGATCTCGTTGCGGCCGGTGCCGAGCCAGGAGCCGGACGACATCAGCGTCCAGAAGCCGGTGGAGTTGTCGCCGCCGGCGGTGTCGTAGTGGTCCGGCAGGCCGAGGTCGTGGCCGTACTCGTGCGCGTAGACGCCGAGTCCGCCGTTCTCCGGCTGGATGGTGTAGTCGCCGACCCAGATGCCGGTGTCGCCGATCTGGGTGCCGCCGAGCTTGTTGTCGGCGGGGCCGGTGGCGCCGGCGTCGGTGCCGAAGGCGTACCAGCGGTGGGCCCAGATGGCGTCCTCGCCCTGCGCGCCGCCGCCCGCGGACTCGTCCTCGCCGGCGTGCACGATCTGGAAGTGGTCGATGTAGCCGTCGGGCTCGTTGAAGTCGCCGTCGCCGTCGTAGTCGTAGCGGTCCCACTGGTCGTACTGGGTCAGCTGGGACTTGATCTGGGCGTCGGTGCGGCCGGCCGCCTTCTGGTCGGCGACCCAGGCGGTGACGCCGTCCTGCACCGCGAACCAGGCGCAGTTGTCGGGGTCGCACTTGTTGGAGCCGTAGCGGGCCTCGTTGTAGGGGACCTTGACCCAGTCGGAGACCTCGCCGTCGACCGAGTAGCGGCCGGAGGACTGCTTCTCGTAGTAGGTCTTGACCGAGTTGACGCCCTTGCCGGAACCGAAGTACAGGTCCTGGAAGTGCTCCTGGTCGTAGTCCTCCTGCCAGGCCGTGGAGTTGTCCGTCTTGCGGTTCGGCTTGGCTATCTGGTTGTGCAGCGGGCCGGGGGTGCCGCCGTAGCGGCTGTCGACCTTGTCGCCGAACTCGACCAGGATGGTGAAGATCTTGTCCGTCTTCTCCCGGCCCAGCTCGACGTACTTGGCGTCGCCCTTCTTGCTCTTCAGCTGGACGACGTTGGAGCCGTCCTTCTTCTTCACCGACGCGTTGCCGGATATGACCTGCTTCAGGGCCTCTTCGCGCTGGGCGGCCTGAGTGTCGCTCAGCGGGCCCTTGAGGTCGTGGGAGCGGGTGGTCTTGTCCGGGCTCGGGTCGTGGCGGTTCACGGCCTCCGGCCGGGACGGCGAGTCCGCCTGCGCCACGCCGGCCGCCGAGAGCGTGGCGGTCGCGGCGGCGAGTGCGACGGTGGTCGCCGCCGTTCTGAACGTCCAGGATCTTCTGGTCACTTGAGTTCCTCCCCCGCGTGCACGCGCGCGGATGGGGGACCTAGGACAGTGCATAGTCCGCGCACACGTGATCAACGCGTGTAGTCAAGTGACGACATTTGACTAGAGGTTCGACGGAAAAGACAGACCTTGACTTGAGCAGAACAAGTGCACTATGCGGAGCCGCCGTTCGCTTTGCGGACACCGGATCGTGACCTTCGCCGGGTACGCGCCCGATAGGACGGACCCCGGACCGCCCCGACGGGCGCGCGGGACCGTCCACTTCCCGGACGTCATGAATCCGTGCGCCCCCCGTGCATCGGCCGTGCCGGTTAGGTCGGGCTTAGTACCGGTTCCGCTCGGGCACACAGCGGGTTAGAGTCGCTTGGCGGAACGCCCGGAGACCGGCGGAAAGCCAGGCCGACAGCCTGTCTCACCCCCATGATTGCCTTCCGAGGACACGATGGCCATGCCCCGTCCGACTGCCGCACAGTTCGCCTACGGTACGTGCACCGTGATCTTCTCGACGCTCGCCATGCTGCTGCTGTCGCAGACGAGTTCGGGCCCCGGAGTCGCCCTCATCGCCGTCGCGGCCCTCGCCCTCGGGCTGTTGGTCGCCATGACGGTCCCCCAGCCCAGGACGCGCGCGGTGACCGCCGTGCCGGCCCACCCGCTCGCCGCGGACCGGGAGCCGGTGCAGGTGCCCGCGGCGGCCCGGGTCTCCGCGGGCGCGGGCGAGGCCACGCGCGGGCGGGCCGCCTGAGCGTCCGCGTCCGCCGTCAACGGGTGCTGACCACGACCGTCTTGGCCGCCTTGTCGTGCAGGCCCTGCTTGTAGGGCTTGTCGAAGAAGCTCCAGCCGCCCGCGATGATCGTCCACACGCAGGCGCAGCAGAAGGCGAACGGGATCCACAGCACCAGGGCACGGATCAGCGACGTCTGCACCGCGGGCGTCGCCCCGTTGTCCAGGTTGGCCACCCGCATCCCCAGCCACTTCTTGCCGAGGGTCTGGCCCGTCCTGGTGATCATGTAGGTGTCGTACGCGATGTAGAGCACGGCGGCGATCACGGACTGCCCGAAGGACTTGCCGACCGAGACGTCGTCGCCGTCCACCGTGTACTCCTGGACGTTGAAGGCCCAGCTGAGCAGCCAGACCACGATGCCCACGAGGATCATGTCGATGATCCGCGCGAGCGTGCGGCGGCCGCTGTCGGCGAGCGGCGGCATCCCGGCCAGCGGATCGCCGGGGCGACCGCCGCCACCGCCGTACGGGTCACCGCCGTAGGGGCCGCCCGCACCGGGGGGAGGCGGGCTGCCGTACGGGCCGCCTCCCCCCGGTGGGGGCGGGGCACCGCCGTACGGGCCGCCTCCCCCCGGTGGGGGCGGGGCACCGCCGTACGGGCCGCCTCCGCCCGGGGGCGGGTTGTCGTAGGGGTTCTTCCTCAGCGGGTCGTCGTCCGGCGGCTGCTGCCCGCCGGCGCCGGGGGGCGGTTCGCTGCTCATGTCCCGAGTCGACCCCGGAGTCTCTTACGGCGCATCCGCCGAGGGCCGTCCGGTGGACGGGGGTGCGCCGTTCGGGGGTGAGGTGCGGGTTTCACCGGCGGGTGCGGTGCGTGGTGAAAAGAAGGGCGTGCACTGGACGCCGCTGAAAGGGGCGCGGGGAACTGCGCGACCAGCCCCCACGCACCCGCACCCGAAAACGAACCCCCCGCTCCCCCGCCCCCCGGCCGAGCTAGCCCGCGACGAACGTGCCGGCGGCCTTGTCGTGCCAGCACTGGTGCCACGGGCGGTCGAAGAGGCACCAGACGACGCCCACCACGCCGACGGCCAGGAGCCCCGGGACGCTGTAGACCAGCCAGCGGCGCAGCGCCGCGCCGAAGGACGGCGACTCGTGGGCCTCGATGTCCCGTACCTCAAGGCCGAGCAGCTTCTTGCCCAGGGTGCGGCCCCACCTGGCGGTGGGCAGCGCCTCGTAGACGACGCCGAAGAGCAGCAGGACGGCGAGCACGATGCCCAGGTACGTGGAGGTCGTGCCGTCCAGCAGCCAGACCGTGACGGTCTCGCCGGAGAGCTTGGCCTCGTCGATCTTGTCGTTGACGTGGTCGACCGCCTTGGCGCCGAGCGGTACGGCGGCCACGGCGGTGACGCCCGCGAGGACGACGGTGTCGATCAGCCGGGCGGCCAGCCGCTTGCCGAGACCGGCGGGCCGGGCCGCCGCCTGGCGCCGGGCGGCGGCCTGGAAGACGTCCTCGACCGGCGGCTTCCAGGGTGCGACGGGCTGCTCGTCCCCGCCCGCCCCGGCCAGCCGGTGCACCTGCTGTGCCCAGGAGGTCTGGCCGCCGCCGGGACCGCCCGCCGCGACCGGCGCGGCGGGGGCGGCGGGGGCGGGCTGCGGCGGGGGCGCCTGGTGGGGCACCGCGGGAGCGGCGGGCGCCTGGGGAACCGGCGCGGCGGCGGCCCGGGCGGCGGCGGCCTTGCCGGCCCCGAAGCCGGGCCCGGAGCCTGAACCGGCACCAGAGTCTGAACCGGCACCGGGGCCGCCGGGGCGCGTGCCCGTACGCGGGGTGACCGCGCGGAAGGTCATGGTGCCCTCGTCCTCCGCGGCGGCGGGGGCGTCCTGCCGCCCCGCCGTGGGCCGGCGGAAGACGAAGGTGTTGCCGCCCTGGGCCTCCGCCTCACCGGAAGCAGCGCCGGAGGCGGCCGCGGTGTCCTGCGCGGGCCGGTCGGCGCCCGCCGGGCCCGCGTCCGGCGCGGCACCGGAGCCCGCGGCGCCGTCGGTCTGCGGTGCGGCCTGCCGGGCGTGCGGGACCCGCGGGTCCGCGCCCCGCGCCGGGCCCGGCCAGGCGGCGCGCTGCCCGGGGGCGTCGGCGGGACCGGACGGGCCGGAGCGGTCGGCGCCCCAGGCGGTGGCGGACTCCGGACGGTTGCCGTGCTGGGAGGCGGCGGCGGGCGGCGGGTCCTCGACCGGGTCCTCGTCGAAGAAGTGCGGTCCGGTCTCCTCGACGGAGGGCCGCGCGCCGGGCGGAGGCGCGAGCGGCTCGCCGTCCTTGGGGGCGGGGCGGCTCGTGCCCGCCACCCAGGAGGCGCCGTTCCAGTAGCGGACGTATCCGGGGATGGACGGGTCCGGGTAGTACCCCTCGCGGGGCCTGTCGTCGCCGGGGGCCGGGGTTGGGGCGCTCATGTCCGTCGTCCCGTATCTGCTCGGGGGTTGATAGGGGGGCCTCAACATCTATCAGACGGCCGCAATCCGCACCGCCGGTCCCGCCGTACCCACCCCTTTCCGGGCAACCTCACGCCGGGACCTTCACATCCGGACGGGGGCCGGTACCCGGGGGCGGGCCGTACCCGGGGTGCCCCGAGGGCCGGGGCCGAGAAAAAAGATTCCCGAACCCGCGTAATGCTCCGGCCCCCGGCCGCTCTCTCCGGGCAAGAACCGTTCGAGACCCGGGAGAGGAACCCGCCATGCACCCCGATCACACCGGCCCCACCGTCGTGGAACGCGAGCTGGAGTTGCGGCTCGTGCTGTCGCCCGAGCACGGCATCCCGGTGCCGGCCAGGCTCGTCTACCACACCGACGACCCCTACGCCGTCCACATCACCTTCCACATCGACTCCGGCCACCCGGTGCACTGGACGTTCGCCCGCGACCTCCTGGTGGAGGGCGTCTTCCGGCCGTCCGGGCACGGCGACGTGCGGGTGTGGCCGTCGAAGGCGGAGGGCCGGAGCGTCGTGCTGATCGCGCTGAGCAGCCCGGACGGCGACGCCCTCCTGGAGGCGCCGACTCCTCAGGTGTCGGCCTGGCTGGAGCGGACCCTGCGGGCGTTGCCGCCGGGCACCGAGGGCACGCGGCTCGGGATCGACGACGGGCTGGCCGAGCTGCTCGCCCGGTGAGGAGCGGCGGCGGTCAGAAGAGCTTGCCCGGGTTGAGGATGCCCAGCGGGTCGAAGACCTGTTTGACGGCCCGCTGCATCTCCAGGCCCACCGGGCCGATCTCCCGGGCGAGCCACTCCTTCTTCAGTACGCCCACGCCGTGCTCCCCGGTGATGGTGCCGCCGAGTTCCAGGCCGAGCGCCATGATCTCGTCGAAGGACTCGCGGGCCCGCCGGGACTCGTCGGGGTCGGCGGCGTCGAAGCAGACGGTGGGATGGGTGTTGCCGTCGCCCGCGTGGGCGCAGACCCCGATGGTGAGGCCGTACTTCGCGGCGACCCGCTCGATGCCCGCCAGCATCTCGCCGAGCCGGGAGCGCGGCACGCACACGTCGTCGATCATCGTGGTGCCCTTGACCGCTTCGAGGGCGGTCAGGGCCAGGCGCCTGGCCTGGAGGAGGAGTTCGGACTCGGCCGCGTCCTCGGCCGGGACCACCTGCGTGGCGCCCGCGGCCTCGCACAGCGCGCCGACGGCGGCCAGGTCGGCGGCCGGGTCGGCGGTGTCGAAGGCGGCCAGCAGCAGGGCCTCGGTGCTCTCCGGGAGACCCATGTGGGCGAGGTCGTTGACCGCCTTGACGGTCGTACGGTCCATCAGTTCGAGGAGGGAGGGGACGTGGCCGCCCTCCATGATCCGGCAGATCGCGTCGCAGGCGGCGGCCGCGGAGGCGAACTCGGCGGCCAGCACCAGCTGCTCGGGCGGCTTGGGGCGCAGCCCGAGGACCGCCTTCACCACGATGCCGAGCGAGCCCTCGGAGCCGACGAAGAGCCGGGTGAGGTCGTACCCGGCGACGCCCTTGGCGGTGCGGCGGCCGGTGGACATCAGGCGGCCGTCGGCGAGGACGACGTCCAGGCCGAGGACGTACTCGGCGGTCACCCCGTACTTGACGCAGCACAGGCCGCCGGAGGCGGTGCCGATGTTGCCGCCGATGGTGCACATCTCCCAGCTGGAGGGGTCCGGCGGGTAGTAGAGGCCGTGTTCGTTCACCGCGCGGGAGAGCGCGGCGTTGACGACACCCGGTTCGACGACGGCGACGCGGTCGACCGGGTTGATCTCCAGGATGCGGTCCATCTTCGTCAGGGACAGGACCACGCAGCCGTCGGTGGCGTTGGCCGCGCCGGACAGGCCGGTGCGGGCGCCCTGCGGGACCACCGGGACGCGCAGCTCGGTGGCGGTGCTCATGACGTGCTGGACGTCCGCCACGGTGCTCGGCAGGACGACCACGGCGGGGGCGCCGGCCGGGCAGAAGCTCGCCATGTCGTTGGCGTAGGAGGCCGTGACGTCGGGGTCGGTGAGGACGGACCCGGCGGGCAGACCGGCCGTCAGCCGGTCGACGAGAGTGCTGGCGACCGCCGCGGCTGCGTCGTCTTCGTCGCGAGGCGCTTCGATACGGCTCATGATCACAGCGTCGCACCCGGGGCCATCGGTGTGAACCCCGTCGACGGCACCCGTCGCCTGTCCGGTGCGATCGTCATATTGGCGCACAGTGAGCGCCATGAACGCCATGAACACCGTGGACGCCGTGGACGCCGTGCAGCGGGACACCCGGGGCGGGCGGCGGCGGTCGCGCCGCGGACGCCGGGTGCTGATCGCCTCCGTCGCCGGGGCCGCCGTACTCGGCGGGGTCCTGGTGCTGCTCCCCTGGGACGGTGACGGCGCTCCCCCGCCCGCGCCGGGGCCCGCGGCGCTGGCGCGCGGGGCGGTCACCACCGGGGTGCCCGCCGCACTGCCGGACCTGGCCGCGCTGATCGGCGACCGGGAGAGCCATCTGCGGGCGCATCCGCTGGACGGGGCGTCGTGGGCGGTGCTCGGCGCGGCCTACGTCGAGCAGGGCCGCCGTACCGCGGACGGCGCGAACTGGCCGAAGGCCGAGAAGGCGCTGCGCACCTCGCTGAAGACCGGGCCCGAGCGCAACCCGCAGGCGCTGGAGGGGCTCGCGGCGCTGGCGGTGGCCCGCCGGGACTTCCCCACCGCGAAGAAGTGGGGCGAGAGCGCGGTGAAGGCGGCGCCGAAGCGGTGGACGGCGCACGCGGTGCTGATCGGCGCGTACGCCGGGCTCGGCGACCACGAGGGCGTGGGCCGGGCCCTGGACAAGGTGCTTCAGCTGCGCCCGGACGCCCCGGCGGCGGGCGCGCTGGCGGCGGCCGTCTACCGGGACCGGGGCTGGCGGGAGGACGCGGCGGCCCGGATCTCGGACGCGGCGGCGGCCGCCGGGGCACCGGCCGAGCGGGCGGCGTACCTGGAGCAGGCCGGGCGGCTGGCGTTCGAGCGCGGGGACCGCGAGGAGGCGCTGCGGTTCTTCCAGGAAGCGCTGCGCACCGACCCGGACCAGCGGGCCGCCCAGGCCGGGCAGGGCCGGGCACTGGCGGCGCTGGGCCGGACGACGGAGGCGCTGTCCGCGTACCAGGCGGCGCTGGCCAAGCGGCCCAGCCCCGAGTACGCGCTGGAGCTGGGCGAGCTGTACGAGTCGCTGGGCCTCGGGCAGGCGGCGCGGGTCGAGTACGACCTGCTGCGGGAGCGGGCGCGGGGCGCGGAGGCGGCCGGGGCCGACGAGCAGCTGGTGCTGGGGCGGCTCGACGCGGACCACGGCGATCCGGCGGCGGCGGTGGAGCGGCTGCGGACCGAGTGGGGCCGGCAGCCGGGGACCGAGGTCGCCGACGCGCTGGGCTGGGCGCTGCACCGCACCGGTGCGGACGAGGAGGCGCTGGAGTTCGCGACGCTCGCGACCGACGGCGACAAGGGCGGCGGGGTGCGCAGCGCGCTGTACGCCTTCCACCGGGGGATGATCGAGAAGGCGCTGGAGCGGTACGGGCCCGCGCGTCGGCACCTGCGGGAGGCGCTGACGATCAACCCGTACTTCTCGCCGCTGCGGGCGCCGGAGGCGAAGCGGGCGCTGGCGGAGCTGGGCGAGCCCCCGGTGGAGGGCCCGCCCGGCTAGACGGCACTGGGCGTCACCAGGCGTCTCAGAGGTTGCCGCGCTTCTCCTGCTCGCGCTCGATCGCCTCGAACAGGGCCTTGAAGTTGCCCTTGCCGAAGCCCATGGAGCCGTGGCGTTCGATCATCTCGAAGAAGACGGTCGGACGGTCCTGGACCGGCTTGGTGAAGATCTGCAGCAGGTAGCCGTCCTCGTCGCGGTCGACGAGGATCTTCAGCTCGCGCAGGATGTCGACGGGCACCCGGGTCTCGCCGGCCCACTCGCCGAGCGTGTCGTAGTACGAGTCGGGGGTGTCCAGGAACTCGACGCCGGCCGCCTTCATCGCGCGGACGGTCGCCACGATGTCGTTGGTGTTCAGCGCGATGTGCTGGACGCCGGCGCCGCCGTAGAACTCCAGGTACTCGTCGATCTGGGACTTCTTCTTGGCGACGGCGGGCTCGTTGATCGGGAACTTGACCTTGAGGGTGCCGTCGGCCACGACCTTCGACATCAGCGCGCTGTACTCGGTGGCGATGTCGTCGCCCACGAACTCCTTCATGTTCGTGAAGCCCATGACCTTGTTGTAGAAGCCGACCCACTCGTTCATGCGGCCGAGTTCGACGTTGCCGACACAGTGGTCCACGGCCTGGAAGACGCGCTGCTCGGGCGGGGCGACCATCGGCTTGGCGGCGACGTACCCGGGCAGGTAGGGGCCGTCGTAGCCGGTGCGCTCGACGAGGGTGTGCCGGGTCTCGCCGTAGGTGGCGATGGCCGCGAGGACCACGGTGCCGTGCTCGTCCTTGACCTCGTGCGGCTCGGCGAGCGAGCGGGCGCCGTGCTCGACGGCGTAGGCGTGGGCGGCGCGGGCGTCCGGGACCTCGATGGCGAGGTCGACGACGCCGTCGCCGTGCTCGGCCACGTGCTGGGCGAGGAAGCGGCCCCAGTCGGTCGAGGGCTTGATCACCGAGGTGAACACGAAGCGGGCGGAGCCGCTCTCCAGGACGTAGCTCGCGGTCTCCCGGCTGCCGTTCTCCGGTCCGGAGTACGCGACCAGCTTCATGCCGAAGGCGGTGGAGTAGTAGTGCGCGGCCTGCTTGGCGTTGCCCACGGCGAAGACGACCGCGTCCATTCCCTTGACCGGGAAGGGATCGGCCTGCCGGGCGGTGTCGGGAGTGTGGTGTGTGGTCTGCGTCATAGCCGCAGGTTCTCCCGTGTCCGCAAGGTGCGCAATAGTTTGCGTTTCCAGTGGGCAACCTGACCAGTGATATGCCGGTGGAGGCAGGCGATCTGTACAGGATGACCAGCCGGGAGGGTGCGGGTATGGCGGTGACGGGGATCGACCGACTGGACGGGCGGATCATCGGTCTGCTGGCGCGGGAGCCGCGGATCGGGGTGCTGGAGATGTCCCGGCGGCTCGGGGTGGCCCGCGGCACGGCGCAAGCGCGGCTCGACCGGCTTCAGTCGAACGGAGTCATACGCGGTTTTGGTCCCGAGGTGGACCCGGCGGCCCTCGGCTACCCGGTCACCGCGTTCGCCACGCTGGAGATCCGGCAGGGCCAAGGGGCCGACGTACGGGCGCACTTGGCGACCGTTCCGGAGGTGCTGGAGCTGCACACCACGACCGGCACCGGGGACATGCTGTGCCGCCTGGTGGCCCGCTCGAACGCCGATCTCCAGCGGGTGATCGACCGGGTTGTCGGTTTTGATGGCATCGTCCGGGCCGCCACGGCGATCGTCATGGAGAACCCCGTTCCGCTGCGGATCATCCCGCTGGTGGAGCAGGCGGCCGAGGACAGCGCCGGACACGACTGAGGCGGGACCGACCCGGAGGTGAGCCGATGTGAACTTCTGGGACTTCCTGGGCAGCCGCCACCAGCAGCTGCTCGCCGATGCCGGCCAGCACGCCAGCGCGGTCTTCCAGTGCATGGTCGTGGCGACCCTGCTCGGGGTGCTGATCGGGGTCCTCACCTACCGCAGCGACTGGGCGGGGAACGTGGCGACCCTGTCCACGTCGGCCATCCTCACCATCCCGTCGCTGGCCATGATCGGTCTGCTGATCCCGGTCGTGGGCCTCGGCGTGCCGCCGACGGTGACCGCGCTGACCCTCTACGGGCTGCTGCCGATCGTGCGGAACTCGATCGTGGGCCTGCGCGGGGTCGACCCGGCGCTGGTGGACGCCGCCAAGGGCATCGGGATGTCGCGTGCGGCCCGGCTGCTGCGGGTGGAGCTGCCGCTGGCCTGGCCGCCGATCCTGACCGGCATTCGGGTCTCCACGCAGATGCTGATGGGCATCGCGGCGATCGCCGCCTACGCCTCGGGGCCGGGCCTGGGCAACGAGATCTTCCGCGGGATCGCCTCGCTGGGCAGCAAGAACGCGCTCAACCAGGTGCTCGCGGGCACGCTCGGGATCATCGTCCTGGCCCTGCTGTTCGACGCGGCGTACGTGCTGCTGGGACGGCTGACCATTCCGAGGGGGATCCGTGTCTGAGTACGGTCACGACAGCACCACCGAAGGGGACGGCGCCACCGGTGCCACCGGCGCGACCATCGAGCTGGAGTCCCTCACCAAGCGCTACCCGGGCAACCCGCAGCCCGCCGTCGAGAACGTGTCGATGGAGATCAGGGCCGGGGAGACGGTCATCTTCGTCGGCCCCTCGGGCTGCGGGAAGTCCACCACCCTGAAGATGATCAACCGGCTGATCGAGCCCAGCGGCGGCCGCATCCGCATCAACGGCGAGGACGTCACCGACATCGACCCGGTGAAGCTGCGCCGCAAGGTCGGCTACGCGATCCAGTCCTCCGGTCTCTTCCCGCACATGACCGTCGCCCAGAACATCGCGCTGGTGCCGAAGATGATCGGCTGGTCGAAGGCGCGGATCAGGTCGCGGGTGGAGGAGATGCTGGACCTGGTCGGCCTGGACGCCGGGGAGTTCCACGGCCGCTATCCGCGCCAGCTCTCCGGCGGCCAGCAGCAGCGGGTGGGCGTGGCGCGGGCGCTGGCGGCCGATCCGCCGGTGCTGCTGATGGACGAGCCGTTCGGCGCGGTCGACCCGATCACCCGGGACCACCTGCAGGACGAGCTGATCCGGCTCCAGCGGGAGCTGCACAAGACGATCGTCTTCGTCACCCACGACTTCGACGAGGCGATCAAGATCGGTGACCGGATCGCGGTGCTGCGCGAGCGCTCCCACATCGCGCAGTTCGACACCCCGGAGGCGATCCTCACCAACCCGGCGGACGACTTCGTCTCCGGCTTCGTGGGCGCCGGCGCGGCCCTGAAGCGGCTGAACCTGACCCGGGTGCGGGACGTGGGCATCACGGACTACCCGACGGTGACCGTGGAGGACCCGCTCCAGCACATCTTCGACCGGCTGCGGGAGTCGGGCACCAACGAGATCCTGCTCCTGGACCGGCGCGGGCGCCCCTACAAGTGGCTGCGGCGCGGCGACCTGATGCGGGCCAGGGGTTCGCTGGCGCGGGCCGGGACGCTGGTCCACGACACGGTGACCCGGGACGCCACCCTGCGGGACGCGCTGGAGGCGGTGCTGACCGACAACGCGGGGCGGGTCGCGGTCACCGGGCGGCGCGGCGAGTACGAGGGCGTCGTCGACATGGAGACGCTGATGAACTCGGTGCACGAGCTGCTGGAGGCCGACCGGCTCGACGCGCTGGAGCACCAGCACGACCTGGAGGAGACCCGGGCCACCCAGACGCACAGCGAGCAGGAGGGCTTCGGCGAGGTCGGAGGCCGCGCGTGAGCGGCTCCTCCCGCCCCTCCCCCGGCCGCCGTCCCGCCGGCGAGCACGAGGTCAAGGGGATCGCCTTCCGGGACGACGCGGACGAGCGGGACGGGGAGGAGGCGGAGCAGGGCGGGGCTCCCCCGCCGTCCCCGGCGGCGGCCGGGCCCCGGGTCGGCTGGCGCAAGCTGACCTTCCTGCCCGTCGTCCTGATCGCCGTACTGCTGGCGACCTGGCTGTGGTTCCGGCAGGCGGACCTGGACGCGCTCAGCCGCAACGCCCTCGGCAACGGCCAGGTCACCAAGGCGCTGTGGCAGCACGTCCAGCTCACGGTGATCTCCACCTTCTTCGTGCTGATCATCGCGATCCCGCTGGGCATCCTGCTCACCCGCCGGATGTTCCGCCGGGCCACCCCGTTCGCCATGGCGTTCGCCAACATGGGCCAGGCGACGCCGGCGATCGGCCTGCTGGCGCTGCTGGTGATCTGGCTGGGCATCGGCCGCAGGGCCGCCCTGATCGGCATCATCATCTACGCCGTGCTGCCCGTGCTCTCCAACACCATCGCCGGGCTGAAGGCCAACGACCCGACGCTCCTGGAGGCGGCCCGCGGCATCGGCATGTCCCCGCTGGGCGTGCTCACCCGGGTGGAACTCCCGCTGGCCGTCCCGCTCATCCTGGCGGGCGTGCGCACGGCCCTGGTCCTGAACGTGGGTACGGCGACGCTGGCGACCTTCGGCGGTGGCGGTGGCCTGGGGGTGCTGATCACCACCGGCATCACCAGCCAGCGGATGCCGGTGCTGGTCCTGGGCTCGATCCTCACCGTCGCCCTCGCCCTGCTGGTGGACTGGCTGGCCTCGCTGGCCGAACTGCTGCTGCGGCCTCGGGGACTGGAGGTGGGCGCATGAGACGGCGCACCTGCTGGGCGCTGGCCGCGGTACTCCTTGCCGCCTCCGCCGGGTGCGGCCTGACCAGCGGCTCCCCGATGGTCGACGACGTGGAGCCGGGCACCATCGGCAGGGGGAAGCCGCTGGAGGGGGCCGATCTCACGGTCACCTCGAAGGAGTTCACCGAGCAACTGGTACTCGGCGCGATCATGGGCATCGCCTTCGAGGCGGCCGGGGCCGAGGTGCTCGACCGCACCGGCATCCAGGGCTCGGTGGGCACCCGCGCGGCGGTCGAGAACGGCGACGCCGACGCCACGTACGAGTACACGGGCACCGCGTGGATCACGTACCTGGGCAACAGCAGGCCGATCCCCGATCCGCGGCAGCAGTGGGAGGCGGTGAAGGAGGCCGACGCGAAGAAGGGCCTGACGTGGCTGCCCCCGGCCCGCCTCAACAACACGTACGCGCTGGCGATGAACCAGGCCAACTACAAGAAGTACCGGACGAAGAACCTGTCGCAGGTGGCGGAGCTGGCGAAGTCCGACCCCGGGGCGGTGACGCTGTGCGTGGAGGGCGAGTTCGCCAACCGCGCGGACGGCCTGCCGGGCCTGGAGAAGGCGTACGGCATGTCGCTGCCCGCCCGGAACATCACCCAGATGGACACCGGCATCATCTACACCCAGACCGCGAAGGGCGCCTGCACCTACGGCGAGGTGTACACCACCGACGGGCGGATCAAGTCCATGAACCTGGTGGTGATGGAGGACGACAGGAAGTTCTTCCCGAACTACAACGCGGCGCCCATGGTCCGCACGGCCACCCTGAAGAAGTGGCCGGCGATCGCGTCGGTCCTGGACCCGGTCACCAAGGCGCTGACCAACGACGTGGCGCAGACCCTGAACGCGAAGGTCGACGTGGACGGCGAGGACCCGCACGAGGTGGCGCTGGACTGGATGAAGGAGAGGGGCTTCGTGAAGGAGGGGTAGGGCCGCGTTCCGCGCTCGCGGGGTTAGCAGGCGGGGACGCTGCCCTTGCCGCTCTCCAGCGCCTTGAGCGAGTCGACCGCGCCCTTGAGCGTCGTCACCGGGATCAGCCGCAGCCCCTTCGGCAGCTCGGCCTGCGCGTCTGAGCACTCGGCCTTCGGGACGAGGAACACGGTGGCCCCGTCCCGCCGGGCGGCCTGCGTCTTGAGCGGCACCCCGCCGACGGCGCCGACCTTGCCGTCGTCCGTGATCGTCCCGGTGCCCGCGACGACCTTGCCGCCGGTGAGGTCCCCGGCGCCGAGCTTGTCGACGATGCCGAGCGAGAACAGCAGCCCGGCGCTGGGCCCGCCGACGTCCTCCAGACGGAGCTCGACGTCGACGTCGTCCTGGTCCATCCGGAGGTACCGCAGCGCGGCCGCGGTGGCGGAGTCCTGGGACTCCTTCATCTGCTCCTGGTTGTACTGCTCGATCTCGCTCACGTCGTCGCCGCTCGGGTAGACGGCGTCGCGCGGCATCACGGCCCGGTCGGTGTCGAACCAGCTGCCGAGCACGTCCCCGAGGTGGATGCTCGCGTCCGGCCCGGTCGCCTCGATCGTCGTCATCCGCAGCTGCCCGCTGGTCTCGTGCGTCGGCGCGCCGCTGATCGTGATCACCTCGGCCCCCTGGTTCTCGCCCAGCACGTCGGCCGTCAGCCCCGGCCGCGCCACGGAGAACGGCAACGGCGCGAACACGGCGGTCGCGAGCAGCGCCACGACGGGCACACCACAGACGGCGAGGAACTGGGGACGCGTGAGACGAGAGAGCACGAAGTCAATCTAACGTGGCGCGATTCCCGGGGCACCGACACCCGGGCACGCCCCGTCTCACCGCAGTGCCTCCGCCACCTCTCGGGCCGCGTGCATGACGCGTTCGCCCACGCGCTCGGGGACGACGTCCGCCAGCATCACCACGCCGACGCTGCCCTCGACGCCCGTGACGCCGAGCAGGGGGGCCGCCGCGCCGCAGGCGCCGGCCTCCAGTTCGCCGTGGGTGAGGGTGTAGCCGGGGGCGTCCGGGTCCTCGCCGGAGGGCCGGGGAGGGCGGCGGGCGGCGAGGATGGCCTTGCCGGCGGCGCCCCGTTCCAGGGGGTGGCGGAAGCCCGCGCGGTAGGCGACGTGGTAGTCCGTCCAGGTCGGCTCCACGACGGCCACGGCCAGGGCCTCCGCGCCGTCCACCAGGGTCAGGTGGGCCGTCGCCCCTATGTCCTCGGCGAGCGCGCGCAGGGCCGGCATCGCGGCCTCCCGGACCAGGGGGTGCACCTGGCGGCCGAGGCCCAGTACGCCGAGGCCGACGCGGGCGCGGCCGCCCAGGTCGCGGCGTACGAGTGCGTGCTGCTCCAGCGTGGCGAGCAACCGGTACACGACGGTCCGGTTGACGCCCAGTTTGTGGGACAGCTCGGTGACGGTCAGTCCGTGGTCCGTATCGGCCAGCAGTTTGAGGACCCGCAGGCCCCTGTCGAGCGTCTGAGAGGTCTCCGCGGTCACGACGCCCACTCCTTAGTGGTGAGGTCGGCGGCCCTCCTCGCGGCGGATGCGTCACCGAGTCCCGTCAGTGACGCGCTTCAGAGGCCGCCGATCGGCTGACGGCCCGGCGCCTTGTCCCGGACCCAGTCGCTTCACGGCTGCGCTCCGCGGCGGCGCTGCCACGGGGCGTGTGCGTAGCGGGACAGTAACTACCAGGTCCGCTCAGCGGAAGGCTCCGTCCAGAATCCGGGCGCCAACCGTTATCAACCGACGGTGTTTGTCCCGGTACGTACCGCGCACGCGCACGACCACCGGTGGCCCCCGCGTCACTTCATGCGCGTCGCCCACTCCTGGACCTTGGCGATGCGCTGGCGGAGCTGTCCGCCGGTCGCCTCGGCGCTGGGCGGGCCGCCGCACACGCGGCGCAGCTCGGTGTGGATCACGCCGTGCGGTTTGCCGCTCTGGTGGACGTAGGCGCCGACCATGGTGTTGAGCTGCTTGCGCAGCTCCATCAGCTCCTTGTGGGAGACCACCGGGCGCCGCTCGGCGGGCAGTTCGAGCAGGTCGGCCTCTTCGTCGGGCTTCTTGCGGCTGTGCGCGATCTGCCGGGCCTGCCGCTTCTGCAGGAGCAGTTGCACCTGGTCGGGCTCCAGCAGGCCCGGGATGCCGAGGTAGTCCTGCTCCTCCTCGCTGCCCGGGTGAGCCTGCATCCCGAACTCGGCGCCGTTGTACATGACCCGGTCGAAGGTGGCCTCGGACTCCAGCGCCTCGAAGGCGAACTGCTCCTGCTCGCCGGTGTCCTCGTCCTGCTCCCGGTTCGCCTCGTCCATCTCCTTCTCGGACTCGGCGTAGGGGTCCTCCTCGCCCTCCTTCTTGGGCTTGTCCAGGACGTGGTCGCGCTCGCGCTCCATCTCGTTGGCGAAGGTGAGCAGGTCCGGGACGGTGGGCAGGAAGACGGAGGCGGTCTCGCCGCGCCGCCGGGACCGTACGAAACGGCCGACGGCCTGGGCGAAGAAGAGCGGGGTGGAGATGGTGGTCGCGTAGACGCCGACCGCGAGGCGGGGGACGTCGACGCCCTCGGACACCATGCGGACGGCGACCATCCACCGGTCGGTGCCCCGGCTGAAGGTGTCGATGTTCTTCGAGGCCCCGGCGTCGTCGGACAGCACGACGGTGGCCTTGTCGCCGGTGATCTCGCGGATCAGCTTGGCGTAGGCGCGGGCGGAGTCCTGGTCGGCGGCGATGACGAGCGCCCCGGCGTCCGGGATGGCCTTCCTGACCTCGGTCAGCCGCTGGTCGGCGGCGCGCAGCACGGCCG
This sequence comes from Streptomyces hyderabadensis, assembly GCF_020404845.1. Classification (GTDB taxonomy): domain Bacteria; phylum Actinomycetota; class Actinomycetes; order Streptomycetales; family Streptomycetaceae; genus Streptomyces; species Streptomyces hyderabadensis. The sequence goes on from NZ_JAIOJZ010000002.1 coordinate 188,539, forward strand.
GCATCCACTCGCCGCGGGGGTCCAGCGCGGTGCGCCAGGCCTGGCTGACGGCGTCCTTGGTCATCGGCTCGCCGAGCCGCGCCGCGATCTCGTCGCCCGCCTTCGTCCGCCAGCGCATGTTGCCGCTGTAGCTCATGAAGATGACGGGCCGGACCACGCCGTCGGCGAGCGCCGAGCCGTAGCCGTAGGTGTAGTCGGCGGCGGAGCGGCGGATGCCGTCGTTGCCCTCCTCGTACGCCACGAAGGGGATCGGGTTGGTGTCCGAGCGGAAGGGCGTGCCGGTGAGCGCGAGGCGGCGGGTGGCGGGCTCGAACGCCTCCAGGCAGGCCTCGCCCCAGGACTTGGAGTCACCGGCGTGGTGGATCTCGTCGAGGATGACCAGGGTCTTGCGCTGCTCGACGCGGTTGCGGTGCAGCATGGGGCGGACGCCGACGCCTGCGTAGGTGATGGCGATGCCCTGGTACTCGCGGCTGAGCGGGCCAGCGCTGTACTCGGGGTCCAGCTTGATCCCTATCCGCGCCGCGGCCTCGGCCCACTGCTTCTTCAGGTGCTCGGTCGGCGCGACCACGGTCACCTGCTGCACGACGTGGTGGTGCAGCAGCCAGGACGCCAGCGTCAGCGCGAAGGTCGTCTTTCCGGCGCCGGGGGTGGCGACGGCCAGGAAGTCCCGGGGCTGGTCCTGGAGGTACTTCTCCATCGCCCCCTGCTGCCAGGCCCGCAGCTTGCCGGCGGTGCCCCAGGGGGCACGGCCGGGGAAGGCCGGGGACAGGTGGTGCGAGGTGCTGGAGCTGGCGGTGGTAGTCACGGTCTCCGAAGGGGGTAGAGCGGCTCGGCCACGTATGACAACCGGGCCACCCTACCGGCGGGCCGCCGCGATCACCGTGCGCACGGGGGCGGGTCACCCCCGGGTGGGACGGACGTCACAGCCGCCCCGCCCGCCGCACGGCACTCACTTCTCCCGCACCCGCGTCGCCACCCACGCCCCCACCAGCGCCACCGCCGCCATCGGCAGGAACACCGCCGCGAACGCGGCCGGGTGGGAGCCGGTGGCCTCGGTGGCCGCGTGGCTGACGGTGCCCCCGCCGAGGGCGGCGAAGGCCGCGCCGCCGACGGAGAGCAGCACGACGTTGGAGAGGCCGTCGGAGATCTGGAGGGCGGCGGAGTTGGTGCCGGCCTCCTCGGGGGCGGAGAGCTTGAGCAGCAGCACGCTGGTGGAGGAGATCACCAGGCCCATGCCGAAGCAGCCGAAGGCCCAGGCGACGGCCACCGTCCAGGCGGGGACGGCGTCGATCAGCACACTGGGCGCCGTGGTGATGGCCGCCGCGACCAGGAGCATGCCGAGGGCCATCAGACGCTCCCGGTGCGGCTCCAGTCGTGGCCGGGACTGCAGCCACGAACCCGCCGCCCAGGTCGCGCCGCCGGCCGCGAGGGAGAGCCCGGCCAGGGTCGGGCTGAGTCCGCGCTGGGTGACCAGCATCAGCGGGACGAAGGACTCGGCGGCGATGAAGGACCCCGCGGCCACCCCGCGCAGCAGCACCACGGAGGGCAGTCCGCGCACCGCCCGGTAGGTGCCGCGCGGCAGCAGGCCGAGCACGGCGGGCACGAGCAGCGCCACACCCACGGCGCCCGGCAGCAGGGCGATCGGGCGCAGGTCCTGGGCGGCGTACTGGAGCAGGCCCGCGCCCAGCGAGATGGCGAGGGCGAGGCGGATCCGGCGGCCGTCGAAGGAGGCCGGCGCCTGTCCACCGCCCACGGGGCCGGACGCGCGGCGGCGTATCTGCGGCAGCGCGAGGGCGAGCGGGGCGACGACCAGTACCGGGATGCCGACGAACACCCAGCGCCAGCCGAGGTGTTCGGTCACCGCGCCGGAGGCCAGCGGGCCGACGACGGACGGGACCACCCAGCCCGCCGCGAAGGCCGCCATGATCGCGGGCCGCAGCCGCTCGGGGTAGGCCCGTCCGACGACGACGTACAGCGCGACGATGACCAGCCCGCCGCCGAGCCCCTGCACGGCCCGGCCGAGGATGAACAGCCACATCGTCCCCGCCGTCCCGGACAGCACGAGCCCGGCCGCGAAGGCGGCGATGCCGGTCGTCAGCGGGGCCAGCGGCCCGCGCCGGTCCGACCACTGGCCGGAGAGCACCATCCCGAACAGACTCGTCGTGAAGTACCCCGAGAACGCGAACGCGTACAACGACACCCCGTCCAGCTCCCGCGCCGCCACCGGCATCGCGGTGCCGACCGCCGTCGCCTCGAAGGCGATCAGCACGACGACGGAGACGATGCCGATGCTCAGCGCCCGGTAGGCACGGCTCAGCACGGTCTCGGCCGGGGCGGCGGGGGCGAGGGAGGGCTCGGCGGGGACGGCGACGTCGGTGTCGCGGGGCTCAGGGACGGTCATGGTCGCCAGAGTAAGGGCCAAGGCCCGCCTTGACCCCTGTCGGGAGACCGGGCGGGACCGGGACCTTGGTCGTACGACCCGCCGGGCCCGGAGGGCGTTGATGAACGACGTGTGGCAGTCGTGTTGCGGCCCGCCCGGATCCCTTGGGCACATCCCCGGCCCCGGCCTACCGTCGAGTCACCGAGTCACAGACCCGGCCGTGTGCCCGAGCGGTTGAGGGGCTCGCCTGCGCTGCATTCATCAGCGAGCTCCGCTCGCGGGGAGTTACGCGGGTTCGACTCCCGCCCCGGTCTGCGGCCGCCTGACCAGGCGAGCGAGCGGGCAGCAGTCAAGCAGCGGACAGCAAAAGGCCTTGGTCCGAGGCAAGTCTCCGCATGCGGGCTGCCACCTCCCGCGGGCCGAGCGCCGCCACGGCCGACAGCGCACTCAGCCTCCGACTGGAAGACCAGATACCGGTCGTCGGCGGCTGGAACGGCATGACCACTATGCCCTCGGCGGCGAATGGAGCCGGGTCGAGGTAGGTCACTCCCCCGGTCCCGCACGCGTACGCGCGGGCACCGGTCACGGCACAAAGGTCGGCAAGCCGCTGAGAGCGTCCCGGCCTGGAGGGCAGGTCGCTGCTGATCAGGACTTGGCCCTGCCAGCCGAGGGAGTCCAGCAACATGCGGGTGGAGACCGTGGCGACGGCGGCGATCCTCCCCGTGTCGAAGGCGTCCAGCACCCCGTCCAGCAGTTCGGCGAGGGCCGACCAGTGTGGGCCGGCTCCGTAGTACTGGCGCAGCATCCCCATGGTCTTCCGGCGGGCCCTGCCGGGATCGACGATCAACGCGTCCCGGATGAGAGTCGGCCTGCCCTGGGGAAGACGAGTGGGGACGGTGAGCCACTGCTGGCGGCTCGGTGCATCGAGGGCGCCGAGGCGTGCTCGGTGCTGGTAGTCGCGGCGGGCGAACTGCACGTCGTCCAGGACGATCCAGTAGTCCGCCGCGAAGAGCTTGGCCAGTGTGGCCAGTCTCGGGAACAGGTTGGGCTGGTGAACCGCGCACAGCCCGCCCGGTTCCGGCAGGTCAGGAAGCGATGAGGCGGCTGGTGAAGCCGTCACGGATGAGAGACTCGTACGCTCCACGCACGTCCTCCGGTACTTCCTGCTCAATGGCGAATCCGAGCTTCGGATACTCGATGACCCGCTGGAGGTCACCGACGAGCATGTCCAGGACGAGCTTCACGTCGCCGATGGACTTCACGTAGTCGTCGAACTCCAGCGGCTCCGACGCGCAGAGGACCTCGACGTCGGGCCACAACTTGCGAGCGGTCGCGAACGACCTCCGCTCCATGTACGGCTTGGAAACCAACATCACCGTGGTCGGGGTGATGCCGGCGTCGGTGAGGACCTCGCGGGAGAGGGTGATGTTCTGGCCCGTGTTACCGGCGTTCGGTTCCAGCAGGATCGCCTCGGCGGGGACGCCCAGGGCGATGGCGTGCTCGCGAAAGTGGACGGCCTCGCCGCGCGGGAAGACCTCGGCGGTGGTAGGGCTGTTGCCGCCGGTGAAGACCAGGGTCGGGAACAGCCCCGCGCGGTACAGCTCTGCGGAGTGGGTGGCGACGCCGAGGTCGTGGCTGCCCAGCCCGATCGCCACGTCGGCGGGTCGCAGCTGGTGGTGCATCTGGTGGTAGTCCCAGATGAGCGCGGCGCGACGCCACTGGTTCTCGGTGATGGCCTGCTGCTTGTCGCTCACGCGCTTCTCCCTGGTCACCGTCGCCGGGGGCCGATCGGCCCCTCTTTCATGGCCTTGATGCCCTCGATACTGCGCAGTTGGTGCACGAGTCCGTACCGCGCGGCTGTGCGGGTGGCTTGATCGAGGACCTGGAGCCCATCATCCCGCGTCGCTGTGTCGGAGAGCAGGACGTGGCCGTGGGCGGTGTCCAGCCGTACGCGTTGCATCGGCGAGTCGGTGGTCCCGCTGCTGCGGGCGATGTCGATGAGTGCAGGGCCTGGGTGAGGTCGCCGGCGCCACGGCGGGCAAGGGCGAGTTTCTGGTGGGCCACCGACCAGTCGTCGGGTTCGGTGAGGGCCTCGAAGTCTCGGGTCGCGGCCTGCATGACCCGGGTCGCGTAGTCGTGCCGACCGTTCTTGCTCAGCGCCGTGCCCACCCACAGGCGGGCCCGGGCGCGGTCACGGTGGGAAAGACGGTCGTCGACGGCGAGGCCTTCGTATTGGCGGGCAGCTGCCTCCAGCCTGCCGGACATTTCCGTGACCACCGCAAGGGAAAGGTCGAGTTGGGCAACACGACGCGGGATGTCGAGCCGGGTGAAGACCGCGCGAGCACCGGCGTAGGAGTGCTGGGCGGAGAGTGGGCCGAGAACGGAGCCTTGGTCACGCCTGAGGTCACCGAGCAGTGCCGTCGAGCGGGCAAACAGATACAGCCCCTTGTCATCCAGTCCCTGGGCATCGAACCGCGCCAACCAGCGGCTGAGCAGGCTGTCGGCAAAGGCGAAATTCTGACGGGAGAGGGCGACCACCACGCGGTCCAGGTCGTCGGCCCACGATTCGTACTCCCAGGCTCGGGGTCCGGCTGCAGTGACGCGCCGCCCAGCGCCCTGCACAGTGCTGGCCATCTCGGAGAGGAGAGTCTCGAAGCGCAGGTGGGCAGGAGCGTCCGCACGTCCGAGGGCGGTGTCGAGGATGGCCTGGGTGTCGGGTCTGGGCTCGGTTTTCGCGCGCTTGCTCTCCCACTTCGAGACCGTAGCGACCGCCACACCGAGGTGCTCGGCAAAAGCCCGCACGCTCAGACGCAGGGCGAGACGCAGAGCCCTGGCCTCCAGACCGGTCCAGTGGTGCACGGTTGCCACGTCTCGCTCCCTTCCACCGCCATCGAAGCAGATGCCGGGGAAAGGGCGGGACGGAAGTAGGACGAAAGTAGAACAACGGGTGATTGGCCAGGAGTTCGACGACCTCCATGCTCAGGAACGTCACCACGTGTCGGCCCTTTGGACGGTCTCTCCCATGGAACCCCTCACGGAACATCGCCTGGTCAGCGGACCTGTCGTCTACGGATTTCTGCGGCTGGTGCGCGTCTCCGACGCCCGGAGGGAGGCGCTGGTCGCCTCGCTCGCCGATTACTCCCGCGGCCACGAGCTGACGTTGTCCGGCATCTTCGCCGAACGCATCGCAGGCGCCGGCCCCGGCTCAGCCCCCTTCACCGGCCTGCTGGACGCGTTGGCCCTGCCGGACGTCTACGGCGTGCTCGCCCCGGCCCTGTCGCACCTTGGCCCCAGGGCGATGGCCGCTGAACGAGGCCGACGCATCGAGGCCGTCGGGTCCCGGCTGCTGCTGGTTCGCCGATCCCGCCCCACATGCCCGTCGGCCACCTCCATCACGGTGGCCCACTGCCACAGCCCGGAAGCCGTCCGCCTCCTGGAGACCGAGTCATGAGGACAGCAATGATCAAAACGGTGCAGCGCTTCTTCGAGGCACGCCCCGAGTCGGTGGGGCAGGCGAGGGACTTCGTCTCCACGACCCTGACCGGTTGGGGCTGGGCGGAACGGCACGACGACATCCGCCTCTGCGTCTCCGAACTCGCCACGAACGCACTGGTCCACGGCACTGTCGCCGACCACGGGTTCCTGGTCCGTCTCAACGCCGAGGACGGCGTCGTACGCCTGGAGGTGCACGACAGCCGCCGACGACGCCCCGAGCCCCGTCAGACCGCCGCCACCGACTTGTCCGGACGCGGTCTCGTCCTGGTGGCCGCGCTCGCCGACGGCTGGGGCGTCCACGACCGCACACCGCTCGGAAAGATCGTTTGGTCCTGCTTCAAGGTCGCATGACGTACGGCCGCGTCAGGACCGGGTCTTTGGCTGGGCGCCCACGGCTCGGACGAGCGTTCATGAACGGCATATGGCAGTCGTGTTGCGGCCCGCCCGGATCCCTTGGGCACATCCCCGGCCCCGGCCTACCGTCGAGGCACCGAGTCAAAGACCCGGCCGTGTGCCCGAGCGGTTGAGGGGCTCGCCTGCAAAGCGAGTTACGCGGGTTCGATTCCCGCCACGGCCTCCACCAGCGCGAGCAATACGCGCCTTCCCCACGCCTCCGAACTGCGGACCGAGGCGTGTTGCGTTGGAGCGCGCTTCAGCTCGTAGGTTCCGAGGCGTGCGATACATCAAACTCGGAACGACCGGACTGGAAGTCTCCGCCATCGCCCTCGGCTGCATGAGCTTCGGCGAGCCGGACCGGGGCGGCGAGCCCTGGTCGCTGGGCGCGGACGCCAGTCGGGGCATCATCAAGCAGGCCCTCGAAGGCGGCGTCAACTTCCTCGACACGGCCAACGGGTACAGCGCCGGAAGCAGCGAGGAGATCGTCGGACAGGCGGTCAGGGACTTCGCCCGGCGCGAGGAGGTCGTGCTCTCCACCAAGGTCTGGATGCGGATGCGCCCCGGCCCGAACGGCGCCGGGCTGTCCCGCAAGGCGATCTTCGCCGAGCTCGACGCCTCCCTGAAGCGACTGGGGACGGACTACATCGACCTGTACCAGATCCACCGCTGGGACTACGACACCCCGATCGAGGAAACCCTCGAGGCGCTGCACGACGTGGTCAGGTCCGGGAAGGTCCGCTACCTCGGAGCCTCCTCCATGTACGCCTGGCAGTTCGCCAAGGCCCTGTACCTGGCGGACCTGAACGGCTGGACCCGGTTCGTGTCGATGCAGGACCACTACAACCTGATCCACCGGGAGGCGGAGCGCGAGATGCTCCCGCTCTGTGCCGACCAGGGCATCGGCGTGATCCCGTGGAGCCCGCTGGCGCGGGGCAGGCTGACACGGGCCCGGGGCACCGCCACGGCGCGTGCCGGGACCGACGAGGGCGGCGGGATCCTCTACCGCGACGAGGACCAGGCGGTGGCCGAGCGCGTCCAGGAGATCGCGGGCAGGCGGGGTCTGGCCCCGGCGCAGGTCGCCCTGGCCTGGGTCATGCGCAACCCGGTGGTGACCTCGCCCATCGTGGGGGTCACCAAGCCGGCCCAGCTGGCCGACGCGATCGCCGCGGTGGACGTCGAACTCGACGAGGGCGAGGCGGCCCACCTGGAGGAGCCCTACCAGCCGCACGAGGCCGCCTACCTGGAGGAGTCCTTCTACAAGGCGCGCCCCGTGGCGGGCTCCCGGTAGTCCGGGCCACCGCCGGCCGGCGCCTCCAACCGTCCCGCCCGGCGCAGTGCCCAGAGGGTGAGGGCGAGGGCGGAGACGTCCGTCACCAGGGGGTGGAGGGTGCCGTCGGGGGTCCGCCAGGTCAGGACGGCGCCCGTCGTGCCGTCGACGACCACGTGGGCGCCGTCGGCCAGCCGTCCCAGGCGGACGAGGCGGTCCGCGTCGGCCGGGACGGGGTGCCCGGGGTGCTCCTCGCAGTACTCCGCCAGGGTCGGCAGCGGCAGGTCGTCCGCGTCGAGGCGGAAGGGCCGCGCGTCCTCGGGCAGGCCCGTGTCGCGCAGGAAGCGGCGGGTGGGCTCGTGGGTGAGGGTGCTCGGGAAGTCGATGTCCTCGAAGCGGGTCACCCGGTGGCGGCCGAACTCGCGGTCCAGGAAACGGGGCGGCAGGTCGCGGGAGGTGCCCGGATCCGTGCGGTGGCTCACCGCCAGGAGCAGGCAGCTCATCAGGGTGGAGGTGTTCCACAGGGACGGGCGCTCGCAGCTTCCCTGGGGCCGCCGGGCGGCGCCGCGCGTCCACGACGGGTCCTCCACGGACGTCGCGAGGCGGATCCGGGAGACCAGCGAGGGGATCGTCGTGCGGACGTCCGCCGCCGCGTCCCGCGTGGTCGTCGTACCGCAAGTGACCGCGTGCATGTCTCCCCCGAGAAAGTATGGCCGTCCGGGTGCCGACGGCTGTCGTTCGCGCTCCTTCGGAGACTACGCGCCACCACTGACAACGCGCCTGCGCACGGACCCCGTTCGCCCCGTAGGACGCGCCCGGTGCCTTCCGCGTTGCCTCACGCGCGCGAGCGGCGCGATGTCCGCTCAGTGACCGGTCGCCACCGCGGCCTGCGGGCGGATCGGGAGCCGGTTCACCGGCCGTCCGGTGGCCGCGCGCACCGCGGAGGCGACGGCCGCCGGGGACGCCACCACCGGTGCCGCGCTGACGGCCTTGGCCCCGAAGGGGGCGACGACGTCGCGCTCCTCGACGAGCTTCACGATGCGGATGTCGGGGGTGTCGAGTGCCGTCGGCAGGGCGTAGCCGGTGAGGTCGGGGTGGCGGATCAGGCCCCGCGGGGTGCGGAGGTTCTCCGTGAGCGCGATGCCGACGCCCTGGGTGACGCCCGCCTCGATCCGGGCGGTGAGCTGGGCCGGGTTGAGGACCCGGCCGACGTCCTGGGCGACGGCCAGTTCCACGACCCGTACGGAACCGATCTCGATGTCCACGTCCACCACCGCGCGGATCGCGCAGAACGCCATGCCGACGAACGCGTCGCCCTGACCGGCCTCGTCCAGCGGCTCGGTGGGGTGCGGGCGGCACTGGGCGGTGGCCCACAGTTCCTTGCCGTCCAGCGCCTCGGCGACGGTGGTCGACAGCACGCCGTCGTACGAGGTGATCTTGCCGTCGGCGATCTGGAGCAGCTCGGTCGACATGCCGAACTGGTGTGCCAGCGGCTGGAGGAGCTGGGTGCGGACCATCTTGGCGGCCCGTTCCACCGCGCCGCCCGACACCCAGGTGTGCCGGCCGCGGCAGCCCGCGCCGGCCGGGGGCTGGTCGGTGTCGACGGGGGCCACGTGCACCTCGTCCACACCCAGGGTCTCCTGGACGATCTGCCGGGCCAGGGTCGTGAAGCCCTGGCCGGTCTCCACCGCCGCGCACAGCACCGTCGCCACGCCGTCCTGGACCTTCACGGTGGCCGTGGAGACCTCGTCGGCGCCCTCGGCGCCCAGCATGTGCACCATGCCGATGCCGTAGCCCACGCCCCGGCGCACCGCGCCCGGTTCGCCGGCGCCCTCGGGACCGCCGGGCAGCAGCCACTCGTCCTCGGGGGTGTCCTTGGGCAGCGCCGGGAGGGGGAAGTCGCGGACCGCCTGGAGGAGTTCGGCGACGGGGGCGGGGCAGGTGACGGTCTGGCCGGTGGGGAGGACGTCGCCGGTGGCCAGGACGTTGCGCAGCCGCACCTCGGCCGGGTCCAGGCCGAGCTTCTTGGCGATCTTGTCCATCTGCGCCTCGTACGCGGCGCACACCTGCATGGCGCCCTCGCCCCGCACATGGCCGGACGGCGGGTTGTTGGTGCGCACCGCCCAGCCCTCGATGAAGGCGTTCGGGACGACGTAGGGGCCGCAGGCGAAGGCCACCGCGGCGGCCAGGGCGTCGGAGGAGGTGTCGGCGTAGGCGCCCGCGTCGAGCAGAATCTGCGCCTCGACCTTCACCACCCGGCCCTCGGCGTCCGCGTGGTGGCGGTAGCGCAGCAGGGTGGGGTGGCGGTGGGTGTGCCCGAGGAAGGACTCCTCGCGCGTGGCGGTCAGTTTCACCGGGCAGCCGGTCTTCAGCGCCAGCAGGCCGAGCGGCAGCTGGAAGCCCTGGTCCTCGCGGTCGGCGGTGGCGCCCGGCACCCCGGTGACGACGATCTTCACCTGTTCGGGCGGCAGGCCGTAGCAGGCGGCGGCGGTGTCCCGGTCGCCGTGCGGGTCGGTGGAGGCCAGGTACAGCTCCACGCCGCCGTCGGGACGCGGTACGGCCAGACCCGCCTCGGCCCCTATCGGCGCCGGGTCCTGGCGGCCGATGCGGTACAGGCCCTCGACGACGACCTCGCCGGCCGCCTCCGGGTCGCCGTGGCGCAGCGGGATGTGCCGGATCAGGTTGCCGTCGGGGTGCAGCGGCTCGGCCTCGAAGGCCTGCTCCGGGTCGGTGACCGGGTCGAGCACCTCGTACTCGACGATGACGGCGGCGGCGGCCATCCGCGCGGTGTCCGGGTGGTCGGCGGCGACCGCGGCGATGGGCTCGCCGTGGTGGCGTACGACGTCGGAGGCGAAGACCGGGCGGTCGGCGCGGCCGCCGCGGCCGTGCAGCGGGGTGCCGGGCACGTCCTCGTGCGTGACGACCGCCCGTACGCCGGGCATCTCGCGCGCGTGGGCGGTGTCGATGGACACGATGCGCGCGTGCGGGTGCGGGGAGCGCAGGACGGCCGCCCACAGCAGGCCCTCGGCCCACAGGTCGGCGGCGTACGGGAAGGTGCCCTCGGTCTTGGCGCGGGCGTCGGCGGGCGGCAGGGACGCGCCGAGGCCGTGCGGGATCGGCTCGGGGGCGGGGGGTGCCGCCTCGGCGGTTCCCTCGGCCTCCGCAGTCGCGGCGTCGTTGCTCACGCGTGGCCTCCGTCCCGGCTGTGGTCGCCGTGGTCGCCGTACGGCGGGTGGTCGTGCTGTCCTGTGGTGTCCGGCGCCCCTGGCGGCGGCTGGGAGTCGAACGCCGCCGGGTTGACGCCGCCCGCACCGGGACCGGCCTGGTGCGGGATGCGGGGCTCCTCGGAGTCGGCGCCCGCCTGCGCGTCGGCGTCGGCGTGCGCCTCGCGTTCGGCGACGACCTCCTGGACGGCCTCCAGGACGCCCCGGTAGCCGGAGCAGCGGCACAGGTTGCCGCACAGCGCCTGGCGGGCCTCCAGCTCGGTCGGGGCCGGGTTGCCCTCCAGGAGGTTGTGCACGGTCATCGCCATGCCGGGCACGCAGAAGCCGCACTGCACCGCGCCGCGCCGGGCGAGCGCCCGCTGCACGTCCGACGGCTGTCCGTCGGTGGCCAGGCCCTCGACGGTGCGCACCTCGCTGCCGGCCGAGGTCACGGCCGGGACCAGGCAGGAGGCGACGAGCCGCCCGTCGACCTGCACGTTGCAGGCGCCGCACTCGCCCTGCGAGCAGCCGTCCTTGGCGCCCGCGAGGCCGAGCCGCTCGCGCAGCACGTACAGCAGGGACTCGCCGATCCAGGCGTCGGTGACGGGCCGGTCGGCGCCGTTGACGCGCAGCACGTAGGAGGCGAGGGGGTGTTCCTCCTGGGGGCCGGCGGGGGCCGGCGGCTCCTCCGCGCCGTCGGGTGCGGCCTCGGTGGCGCGCGCATCGGCCGCTGCGTCGGCTGTGTCCGCGGCGTCCGCCGCCTCGGCCGCGTGACCGGCCGGGACGCCCCGGGGCTCGGCCGCGGACTCCGGCCGCGGCTCTGCCGCGGGTTCCTGCCCGGGTTCCCGGGCGGACTCGGCCGCGTGCTCCCGGCCGTCGGCGGGTGCGGGGCCCGCCACGGGGCCTTCAGCGGCCTGCGGGCGGGATCCTGCCCTGTCTTCCCCGGCGGTGCCCGGCGACCGCCCTGCCGGGCCCTCAGGGGCCTCCTCGGCCCCAGGGGACGCGTCGCCCCCCGGTGCGGCGGGGCCGGCGGCGGCTTCGGTCACCGGCGGGACGTCGGCGGCGGGTGCCTGCCCGTACGGGCCGTCGGCGAGGCCGGGTCCGTCCGGGTTCCCGACGGCGCCGGGTCGGTGCGCGCTCGCGTCGGCGGCGGGTGCGGGCGAGTTCGGCTCCTGCCCGGCACCGCCGGACCCGGAGCCGGGTCCGTGCCCCGCCCCGGCACCGGACTCGGGACCACGGGCGGACCCGTGCACGGCCTCGGCGCCGTGACCGCCGAGGGCGGAGTCGGGACCGGGGCCGACGACGGTGGCGTCGGTGCCGTGACCGCCGGCGGTGGCGTCGGTGCCGTGGTCCGCGTCGGCGCCGTACCCCGGCCCGCGCGCGGCGGGAGCCGACCCGTACGCGGCGGTCGGGTCCGGCCCGTGCGGACCGGCGGCGGGGTCGGTACGGCCGGGGCCTGCCCCGGCTCCGGACTCGGGGCCGTGCCCGCGCGCGGGGGAGCCGTGTTCCAGGTCCTGCCCGGGCGCGGAAGCGGGGCCGGACGGGTGCGGTACGTGTGGGTCGGCACCGGTGCCGTAGTCGTGCCCGGTCCCGGCGGGGACGGGTCCGTGCGCGGTCCCGGTGGGCCGCTCCTCGTCGGCCGGTCCGGTCGGCTCGCCCCACGGCCGCCCGGTCGGCTGCGTCGCCCAGGGCGCGGGGGCGCCGCCGGGGAGGGTGGCCGGGGCGCCGGTGCCCCACTGCTCGGCCAGGGACGAGGTGGTGAACTCGCCGGATTCGTCCGGCAGGTCGCCGTCGGCCACGGGGATGGACCACTGCCCGGTCACGTCCTGGCCCGGCGCGGACCTGGCCGCCGCGGCCTCGGTCTCGGCGTGCGGGGCCTGCGCGGCCTGGGAGAAGTCCCAGTGTCCGGTGGCGCCGGGCGGGTAGCCGAACCGGTCGTCCTGTCCGGCGTCCGCGCCGTAGGGCGCCGCCCCGCCGTACGGGTCCTGCTGGGCCGCGTAGTCGCCGTACCCCTGGTGGGCGGCGGGGTCCTGGCCGGCGTCCGGAACCTGCCACTGGGCGCCGTCCACGGGCGCGGTCGGGGCCGACGGCATCGTCCAGGAGCCGGTGGCGGCCGGATCGGTGCCGGCGGTGGTGGCGGGCGCGACCGTGATCTGGGGCGGCACGTAGCCGTGTCCGGGCGCGGCCAGCGGGCTCTCGGAGGAGGCGAGGAGCGCGTCGACGCCGCCCTCGGGGAGCTTCACGAAGGCGGTGGCACCGTCGTCGTAGTCGCCCTGGGGCAGCGGGTCCCAGCGCCCGCCTCCCGAGGGCGCGCCCCCCGGGTGCCGGTCGTCGTGCCGCGCGTCGTGCTGGTCGCCGTACTCGTCGCCGTGCTGGTCGTCGGTCACGACAGCGCCCTCCCCAGTGCTCGTCGGGCCAGCGCGGCGACGGTGCGCCGCAGGTGCAGTACGGCGGGCGGCAGCGGCGGCACGGAGCCGTCCTCCGCCGGGTCCGCGTCGGGGATGCAGGCCGCGGCGACGTACTCGCCGAAGCCGTGCAGCGCCTCCGGGACGACGGCGCGGCCGTTGTCCCAGTCGATGAGCGAGGCCACCCACTGCTCGGCCTCCAGGGGCCGCAGCGGCATCGGCGCGATGGCGCCCACCGCGCACCGCACGCCGCGCCGGGCGGGGTCGAGGACCAGCGCCACGGAGGCCGTCGCGCGGCCGGGTCCGGTGCGGCCGGTCGCCTTCAGGAAGACCTGCGGCGCGTGCAGCAGCGGCACGCGCACGTAGCCGATGAGTTCTCCCGCGCGGAGCATCTCCATGCCCGCCAGCAGGTGCGAGACCGGCATCTCACGGCGGGCCCCGTCCGGTCCCGCGATGATCAGCGTCGCCTCCAGGGCGGCCAGCACCGGCAGCGCGTCCCCGGTGGGGGCGGCGGAGGCGATGTTGCCGCCCAGGGTGCCGGCGTTGCGGATCTGCGGCGGCCCCGCGGCGCGCGCGGCGGCGGCGAGCGCCGGGATGAGCGCGGCGAAGTCGGGGCGGCCCATGCGGGCGTGGGTGAGGCCCGCGCCGAGCAGCGCGTGCCCGTCCTGGTACTGCCAGCCGCGGATCTCGCTGATCCGGCCGAGGCCCACCAGCGCGGCGGGCCTGAGCTGGCCGGAGTTGACGGCCGCCATCAGGTCGGTGCCGCCCGCGACCGGAACGGCCGCGGGCATCGCGGTGAGCGCCGCCACGGCCTCGTCCAGTGTCGTGGGCAGCGTGACGGCCTGCGCCGCCTGCGGTGCGTGCGTGGTCAAACCGACTGCCCCTTCCCGCTGTCCCACCTGGTCCCGCCCATGTGGCCGTACGGTACGACCTGACAGGGCGGACGTGGCAACTCTGGCACATCTTTGCAGGGCCCGAACGCAGGGGTCCGCTAGGAGGCATTCGCCCACCTCGTCGGCGAGATGGTCCGTTTTCGTACGGGACCTCCGACGATCGGAGCTACGCGCGATGCGCGCGAGTTGCCACTCTTCGGTGACGTTTAGGGGCGTTTCGGCGTTTCCCTTACTTGCTCACACCGTCACTCGCCCACGTGCTCACTTGTTCGGCGGCGGCCCGTCCATCGGCCGGCCAAGCACGCCGGGCCGCCGCTGCCAGGGCAGCGGACCGGCGGGCGGACGGTAGGCGACGCCGAAGGCGTCGAGCCGCCGGTAGTGGGTGGCCATCCGCCGCTCGAAGGCGGCGTAGTCCCGGTCGGCGGGGGCGGGCAGGTCGCTCCAGGCGACCTCGGCGAAGGCGGCGAGCCGCGGGAAGAGCTGGTAGTCCACCCGCTCCTGGTTCTCCGTCACCTCGGTCCACAGGTTCGCCTGGGTGCCGATCACGTGTCCGGACTCCCGCGGGGTCAGTTCCGCCGGAACCGGTTCGAACCGGTAGACGTCCTCCAGGGTGCGCACGAAGGCGATCGGCACGGGTTCGTCCTCGCCGCCGTCCTCCCGGAAGTTCAGGTACACCTGCTGCTCGGGGCACATCACGACGTCGTGCCCCGCGCGCGCCGCGGCGATCCCGCCCGCGTAACCGCGCCAGGAGGAGACGGCCGCGCCCTTGGCGAGTCCGCCCTCCAGGATCTCGTCCCAGCCGATGAGCCGGCGTCCGCGCTCGCTGAGCCAGGTGTCGAAGTGCTGGATGAACCAGGACTGGAGTTCGTCCTCGTCGGCGAGGCCGAGTTCGGCGATCCGCGCCTGCGCGGTGGGCGAGGCCCGCCACTGGTCCTTGGGGCATTCGTCGCCGCCGATGTGGACGAACTCGGAGGGGAACAGCTCCAGGACTTCCTCGAACACGCCCTCGTAGAAGCGCAGGGTGTTCTCGGTCGGGGCCAGCACGTTCGGGCAGACGCCCCAGGTGTCCCAGACGGTCAGGGCGGTGGTGTCGATCACGTCCGTGTTGCCCAGTTCCGGATACGCGGCGATGGCGGCCTGCGAGTGTCCGGGTACGTCGATTTCCGGGACGACGGTGATGTGCCGTGCGGCGGCATAGGCGACGATCTCCCGGATGTCCTCCTGGGTGTAGTAACCGCCGTGGGGTTTGTCCTCCCACAGCGGCGACGCGCGGTGACCGAATTTCGTGCGCGAGCGCCAGGAGCCGGTCTCGGTGAGCTTCGGATGGCGTTTGATCTCGATGCGCCAGCCCTGGTCGTCCGTCAGGTGGAAGTGCAGGACGTTGAGTTTGTGGGCGGCCATCAGGTCCAGGTAGCGCAGCACGCCGTCCTTCGGCATGAAGTGCCGGGAGACGTCCAGCATCAGTCCGCGCCAGCCGAACCGGGGCGCGTCCTCGATGCGGCCCAGCGGCAGTCGCCAGCGGCGGCCGGGCAGCGGGGCGCGCCGGAAGGCGTCCGGGCCGAGCAGCTGGCGCAGCGTCTGGGCGCCCCAGAAGAGGCCGGCCGGACCGCCGCCGGTGAGGTGCACGCCCTCCGGCGCCACGTCGAGGCGGTAGCCCTCGTCGGCCAGTCCGCCGTCCAGGGACAGCCGGACCACTCCCCCGCCGTCCCCCGCCCCGGGCGCCAGCGGCAGGCCGGTGGCCGCGCCCAGCGTGGCACGCAGCCAGCGCTCGGTGTGCCCGGCGCCCTCGCCGGCCACCAGCCGGGTGTCCGGGCCCAGGTCGAAGAAGGCGTCCTGGGCCACCGCGTGCCGCGGCCGGGGGATCACATCGGCCGAGTCCGTCACGTCCGCCACCGCCGTCACCTCCGTCATGTCCGTCATGTCGTCAGTCCTTCACCGCTCCGCCGAGGCCGGAGACGAGTCGTCGTTGTACGAGTACGAAGAAGACCAGCACCGGAATCGTCATCACCGTGGACGCGGCCATGACGCCGCCCCAGTCGGGATCGTCCGGCTTGTAGAAGACCAGCAGCGCCATGGGCAGCGTCGACTGGGAGGTGTCGCTGATGATGAACGACTTGGCGAACAGGAAGTCGTTCCAGGTCGAGATGAAGGAGAAGACGCTGGTGGCCACGAGACCCGGGAAGACCAGCGGGAAAAGGATCTGCCACAGAAAGCGCGTCCGGCTCGCCCCGTCGATGTAGGCGGCCTCCTCCAGGGCCTCCGGGACCGCTTTCACGAAACCCCGCAGCATCCAGATCGCGAAGGGCAGCGAGAAGGCGATGTGGGGCAGGATCAGCGAGCCCAGCGTGTTCAGTTGGCCGAAGTCCCGCATGAGGAAGAACAGCGGGATCGTGAGCGCCTCCACGGGCACCATCTGGGCCACCAGGAACATGATCAGCAGGGTGGTCCGGAAACGGAACCGGAAACGCGTCACCGCCGTCGCCGCGAGGAACGCGATCAGCGCCGAGGCGATCACGACGGAACCCGCCACGATCAGACTGTTGAGAAAGTAGCGGCCGAATTCCTGCTGCTCGAACACCCGCCGGAAGGAGTCCAGCGAGGGGGTCAGCGTCCAGGGCCGGGGCTCGGTGGACTCGATCTCCCCGGCCGGTTTGAAGGCGCTCAGCACCATCCAGTACAGCGGGAAGGCGACCACGACGGCGATCAGCAGCGCGGACGCCTCGGCCGCCAGCCGCCACGGACGGCGCACCTGCGCGCGCAGAAGATTCACAGCTCCTCCCCCTGGCGGCGCAGCAGCCGCAGGTAGACCAGCGTCACCGCGAGCAGGATCAGCAGCATGACCACGCCGATCGCGGAGCCGAGGCTGTACTGCGAGGACGCGAAGGCCTTCTGATAGGCGTAGACGTTGAGCACGAGGTTCTGGCCGGCGATGCCGCCGCCGCCCGTCATGACGTAGATCTGGGTGAAGACCTTGAAGTCCCAGATGACCGACTGGATGGTGACGACCACCAGGATCGGCCGGAGCATCGGCGCGAGCACCGAGCGCCAGATCCGCCACTGCGAGGCCCCGTCGAGCGCGGCGGCCTCCAGCACCTCGGCCGGTACGGCCCGTATCCCGGCGTAGACGGTGACCATGACGAACGGGAAGGAGCACCAGACCACTTCGAGCAGCACCAGCAGGAAGGCGCTGTACCGCCCGTAGGTCCAGGAGTGGTCGCCGAGCCCCAGCATCCGGTTGACGGGCCCGAAGTCGGGGTCGAACAGCAGCAGCCAGACCGTGGACCCGGTCACCGCCGGGGTCGCCCACGCGCCCAGCGCCGCCAGCATCAGCGCCAGCCGCGGCACCGCCCGCACCCGCGTGAGCAGCACCGCGAGCGCGCACCCGACCGCCAGCGTCGACACCACACAGGCGGCGGCGAACACGACGGTGGCGAGCAGCACCCGCCAGAACTCCCCGTCCCCGAACAGCTCCGCATAGTTCCCGAACCCCTGAAAGGTCGCCGGCTCCCCACCACTGACCTGAGCCTGCGTGTACTCCAGGAAGGAGATCAGCCCGAGCTGATAGACGGGGTAGACCAGCAGCCCACCGAGGACCACAAGAGCGGGGGCAAGATATATCCAGGGGGTAGCGGAGGAGCCCCCGAAGGGGCGCGGGGAACTGCGCGACAAGCCACGACGCACCCGCACCCGCCCACGAACAACGCCCCCCGAGCTCATAGGCGAACCCGTCATCCGGCGGAGCCAAACGCGTCATCCATCTTCCGAGCCGCATCCCCAGCGGCAGCGCCCACGTCCTTCTTGCCGCTGATCACCTCCTGGAACATCGTCGGCAGCACCTGCGAGGAGTCGATCGTCGCCCACGCCGGAGAGGCCGGCACGAACTTGGTGCCCGCGGCGAGCGTGTCGACGAACGGCTTCACGAACGGCTCCTTGGCCGCCACCTGCTGCCGTACGTCCGTGAAGGTCGGCAGGAAGCCCATCGCGTCGAACAGTTCGCCCTGCGCCTTCTTCGACGCGAGCCGCTTCATCAGGTCGACGGCGAGGGTGCGGTGCGAGGTGCTCTTCAGGACGCCGACGTTGTTGCCGCCCGCGAAGGCGGGGGCGATGGAGCCGGACTTCACGCCGGGCAGCGGCACGACCGCGTACTTGCCCTTCGCCTTGCCGGCCTCCACGGCCTGGTGGCTGAAGTCGCCGCCGATGGCCATGGCCGCCTTGCCGGAGGCGAACGCGGTGACGGTGTCGTTGCCGCCCATGCCGGCGCACTTGGCGGCGGGGCAGTTGCCGTCCCCGAACAGGGACGTGTACGCCTCGATGCCCTTGCGGGCGGCGGCGCTGTCGATGGCGGAGGCGTACGAGCCGCCCTTGCCGGTGGCGAGTTCACCGCCGTTGGCCCAGATGAAGGGCATCGCGCCGTAGGTGTAGGCGCCGCCGACCGCGATGCCGTAGAGGTCGGGCTTGGCGGCGTGCACCTGCTTGGCGGTGGCAGCCAGTTCGTCCAGCGTCCTGGGGGCCTTCAGGCCCAGTTCGTCGAAGACGTCGGTGCGGTAGTAGAGGGCGCGGACGCCGACGAAGTAGGGGGCGCCGTAGACCTTTCCGTCCACGGTGACCGACTGGCGGGCGGTGGGGTCGGCGTCCTTGGCCTCGTCCCAGGCCGCGAACTCCTCGGTCAGGTCGGCGAGTCCGCCGTCCTTGACGTAGCCGGCGGTGTCCGTGTTGCCGAACTCGATGACGTCGGGGGCGCTCTTGGGGTCGTTGAAGGCGGCCTTGATGCGCTGGGCACGGGTCTCGACCGGGATGTACTCCACGGTGACCTTCGTGTCCTCGTGCGCCTTCTTGAAGTCGGCGAGGACCGCGTCGACGACCTTTTCCTTCGGCTTGTTGTTGACCTCCTGGAACAGCCAGACGCGCAGCGTGCCGCTCTTCTCGTCCTTGCCGGAGGAGGAGTTGTCGGACGTCTGGGGGGCGCAGGCGGTCGCGGCGACGACGGCCGCGGCCAGCAGTACGGCCAGGCGGGGGGCGAGCTTCATGGAGTCTTTCCTCCGGACGTGCGTTGCAACATATGCAATGACGGTTTCGCTCTGCACAACACCCAGGAGCGTAGGGAGACATGAACCTGTCCACAAGAGGTCTGAACCATTTCGTAAACCTCTTTGTCGATCCGCCGGACGCACGAAGACCCCCGGAGTGTGCGCGGGCACACTCCGGGGGCCTTCGGGAAGATCTGAGAGGTCTGTACGGGCAGCGGCACCGCTCTCGCGGGCCTACCGCTTCTCGGCGCCTACTTCTTGTCGCCGCCCTTGCCCTCGTCCCCGCCGCCGCTCATGGATTCGTAGATCTCCTTGCACATGGGGCAGACGGGATACTTCTTCGGGTCGCGGCCCGGTACCCAGACCTTGCCGCACAGCGCCACGACGGGGGTGCCGTCGAGGGCGCTCGCCATGATCTTGTCCTTCTGGACGTAATGCGCGAAGCGCTCGTGATCGCCGTCGCCGTGGGACGTCTGCGGCGTCGGCTCGACGAGGGTTCCCGTACCTGTCCCGCGCTCGGGCTCGAGAGTGCTCATAACCGCCAAGGGTACTGAAGCTCACACGCTTCAGTTGAGCGACGGGTCGTCCGGATACGTCGCCACCATCGCCAGCTCGCCCCGCTGGCGGCGCAGCACCTCGCGCCAGAGCCGCTCCGGGAACGGCGAGGACACGTCGCCGGGCTCGGACTCGACCACGTACCAGGCGCCCTCGGTCAGCTCGTCCTCCAGCTGGCCGGGTCCCCAGCCCGCGTACCCGGCGAAGATCCGCAGCGCGCCGACGGCGGAGGCCAGCAGCTCGGGGGGTGCCTCCAGGTCCACCAGGCCGATCGCGCCGTGCACCCGCCGCCAGCCCAGCGGCGTCCGCTCGCCGGTCGCCCCGCCGGGGACGACGGCGACGCCTAGGGCCGAGTCCAGCGACACGGGGCCGCCCTGGAAGACGACGCCCGGCTCGCCGGCCAGGTCCGCCCAGTCCTCCAGGATGTCGCCCACGTCGACCGGCGTGGGGCGGTTGAGGACGACACCGAGGGAGCCCTCCTCGTCGTGGTCGAGGAGGAGCACCACCGCACGCTCGAAGTTCGGGTCCGCCAGGGCGGGCGTTGCCACGAGCAGTCGCCCCGTGAGCGAGGACACCTCGGTCATGCCAGACATGATCCCGCATGTTCCCCTCCCGTGGGGAGGCAATCGGGGGCACGGGAGTGAACACGCACCCGCGCACGTCCCTCGATCGTGACCCCCTGTACGCGCCGGTGAACGCCGCGTGTTGTGACAAATCCATGACGTTGCAGGACCGTGCGGAGGCGCCCTGAAGGGGGGTACAAGACGATTACCCTTTCCCTTCTGGCCCCTGCCCAACCCCACGGAACGCGAGATTCATGACCGTCAACGGCGCTGATGACGTACTGCTTGTCCACGGCGGGACCCCGCTGGAGGGCGAGATCCGGGTCCGCGGTGCGAAGAACCTCGTGCCGAAGGCCATGGTGGCCGCCCTGCTGGGCAGTGCGCCGAGCCGGCTGCGCAATGTGCCGGACATCCGCGACGTGCGGGTCGTACGCGGGCTGCTGCAGCTGCACGGGGTGACCGTCCGTCCGGGTGAGGAGCCCGGCGAGCTGGTCCTCGACCCCTCCCACGTGGAGAGCGCGAACGTCGCCGACATCGATGCCCACGCGGGTTCGTCGCGCATCCCGATCCTGTTCTGCGGCCCGCTGCTGCACCGCCTCGGGCACGCCTTCATCCCCGGCCTGGGCGGCTGCGACATCGGCGGCCGGCCCATCGACTTCCACTTCGAGGTGCTGCGCCAGTTCGGCGCGAAGATCGAGAAGCGGGCGGACGGCCAGTACCTGGAGGCTCCGCAGCGGCTGCGCGGCACCAAGATCCGGCTGCCGTACCCGTCGGTCGGCGCTACCGAGCAGGTGCTGCTGACCGCCGTGCTCGCCGAGGGCGTCACGGAGCTGTCCAACGCGGCCGTGGAGCCGGAGATCGAGGACCTGATCTGCGTCCTGCAGAAAATGGGCGCGATCATCGCCATGGACACCGACCGCACGATCCGCATCACCGGTGTGGACGAGCTGGGCGGCTACACCCACCGTGCCCTCTCGGACCGCCTGGAGGCGGCCTCCTGGGCCTCGGCGGCGCTGGCCACCGAGGGCAACGTCTATGTCCGCGGGGCCCAGCAGCGCTCGATGATGACGTTCCTGAACACCTTCCGGAAGGTGGGCGGCGCGTTCGAGATCGACGACGAGGGCATCCGCTTCTGGCACCCGGGCGGGCGGCTGCAGTCCATCGCCCTGGAGACGGACGTGCACCCCGGCTTCCAGACGGACTGGCAGCAGCCCCTGGTGGTCGCCCTGACGCAGGCCACGGGCCTGTCCATCGTCCACGAGACGGTGTACGAGTCCCGGCTGGGCTTCACCTCGGCGCTCAACCAGATGGGCGCCCACATCCAGCTCTACCGCGAGTGCCTGGGCGGCTCCGACTGCCGCTTCGGCCAGCGCAACTTCCTGCACTCGGCCGTCGTCTCCGGGCCGACCAAACTGGAGGGCGCCGACCTGGTCATCCCCGACCTGCGCGGCGGCTTCTCGTACCTGATCGCCGCCCTCGCGGCCCAGGGCACCTCCCGGGTGCACGGCATCGACCTGATCAACCGCGGCTACGAGAACTTCCTGGACAAGCTCGTGGAGCTGGGCGCAAAGGTGGAACTCCCGGGCAAGGCCCTCGGCTAGACGGCCCCCCGAACACGCCGATGGGGCGGTCACCCGGACCCGGGTGGCCGCCCCATCGGCGTTGCGTGGTGCGCCCCGGAAGGGGCGCGGGGAACTGCGCGACCAGCCACGAACGACCCGCAGCCGCGAAACGCCCGCATCCCGAACGAACGATCCGCGCAGTCCCCTGCGCTCAGAGCGGAGCGATCACTTGCCCTTGGCGGCTTCCTTGAGCTTGGAACCCGCGGAGACCTTGACGCTGTAGCCGGCCGGGATCTGGATCGGCTCGCCGGTCTGCGGGTTGCGGGCGGTGCGAGCGGCACGGTGGGTGCGCTCGAAGGTCAGGAAGCCGGGGACGGTGACCTTCTCGTCGCCCTTGGAGACGATGTCGCCGACAACCTCGGCGAACGCGGCCAGCACGGCGTCGGCGTCCTTGCGAGTCACCTCGGCGCGGTCGGCCAGCGCGGCCACCAGCTCACTGCGGTTCATGTTGTTACTCCCGTGTTCTTCTTGCCGTTGAGGCGTGCCACGCGGCGGAGCCGCATGTTGGGCACAGCGATGCCGATGCTGCCAGGGCCCTCTGACATTCCCCGGACCCGGGTCGGTCGTCAGACCCTCGCGCCCAGGGAGGCATCCTGCCTCCACCTGCGGCGGTAAAGCCAATCCGGCACCCCCAGGAGTCGTGAGAACACCCTTGGGAGTCACACGCCGAGAGGGCCTGAGCCTTGCGCAACCCTAGAGGGCGATCCGAGGCCCGACATCCCGCGACGCGCCGGAGGGGCGGCCCGCCGTGGTGATCCTCACCACCGTGCCACGGGCCGCCTTCCCCGGTCGGGGGAACCTACGCCACCACTCCCGCGGCCTTCGCCGCGTCCCGCACGGCGCCCGCGACGGCACCGGCGACCTTGTCGTTGAAGACGCTGGGGATGATGTAGTTCGGGTTGATCTCGTCCTCGGTCACCACGTCCGCGAGGGCGTGCGCGGCGGCGAGCATCATCTCGGTGTTGACGGTGCGGGACTGGGCGTCGAGCAGGCCGCGGAAGACGCCGGGGAAGACCAGCACGTTGTTGATCTGGTTCGGGAAGTCGCTGCGCCCGGTGGCGACGACCGCGGCCGTCTCGCGGGCGATCGCCGGGTCGACCTCGGGGTCCGGGTTCGCGAGCGCGAACACGATCGCGCCGTCCGCCATGGCGGCCACGTCCGCGCCGTCCAGGACGTTGGGGGCGGAGACGCCGATGAAGACGTCGGCGCCGTGCACGGCCTCCTTGAGGGTGCCGGTGAGGCCCTCGGGGTTGGTGTTGTCCGCGATCCAGCGCAGGGCGGACTCGGGCGCGGCGTCCACCAGGTCGGCGCGGCCGGTGTGCACGACGCCGTGGATGTCGGCGACGACGGCGTTCTTGACCCCGGCGGCGAGCAGCAGCTTGAGGATGGCCGTGCCGGCCGCGCCGGCGCCGGACATGACGACCCGTACGTTCTCGATGGGCTTGTCCACCACGCGCAGGGCGTTGGTCAGCGCGGCGAGCACGACGATGGCGGTGCCGTGCTGGTCGTCGTGGAAGACGGGGATGTCGAGGGCCTCGCGCAGCCGGGCCTCGATCTCGAAGCAGCGGGGCGCGGAGATGTCCTCCAGGTTGATGCCGGCGAAGCCCGGGGCGATGGCCTTGACGATCTCGACGATCGCGTCGGTGTCCTGGGTGTCCAGGCAGATCGGCCAGGCGTCGATGCCGGCGAAGCGCTTGAACAGGGCCGCCTTGCCCTCCATCACCGGCAGCGCGGCCTTCGGGCCGATGTTGCCCAGGCCCAGCACCGCGGAGCCGTCCGTCACGACCGCAACGGAGTTGCGCTTGATGGTCAGACGGCGGGCGTCCTCGGGGTTCTCGGCGATCGCCATGCAGACGCGGGCCACGCCGGGCGTGTAGACCATGGACAGGTCGTCGCGGTTGCGGATGGGGTGCTTGGACGCCATCTCGATCTTGCCGCCGAGGTGCATGAGGAAGGTACGGTCGGAGACCTTGCCCAGGCTGACGCCCTCGATGCCGCGCAGCTGCTCCACGATCTCTTCGGCGTGGGCGGTCGAGCCGGCCGCGATGGTGACGTCGATGCGGAGCTTGTCGTGGCCGGAGGCCGTGACGTCGAGGCCGGTGACCGAGCCGCCGGCGGACTCCACCGCTGTGGTGAGCTGCGAGACGGCGGTTCCGCCCGCGGGCACCTCCAGTCGGACCGTCATCGAGTAGGAGACGCTGGGCGCCGTTGCCATGGCCGACTTCCTCTGCTTTCACCGTGTAACTGGGTTGTGCCGTCCGATCGTCGCACCTACCGCTGGGTACGCGGTAGCCGCCCCGGATTGCGAACTTTTTGTTCACCCGGATTTCGGAAAACGACTTCCACCATACGAGAAGTAGCCCGTCGGGGGAAGGGGGCACCGGGAGAGTCGCGAGGGAGGCGACGAGGTCGCCGAAGGAACCCGCGGGACGGGAATTGTCTTGCGGGGATCGTTTGTTACCTTGGACGTGGCACCGGCTCGATCCAAGCCCCCGGGCCCAACCTTCGTCGCTACGAGCGACCACTTGCCGCGAGGCGAGCATGGCGGGTCGGTGCCACTTAAACGCAAGCGAAGGGCCCGCGCCGACGGCGCGGGCCCTTCGCACGTCCCGGAGCCGGTCCCCGGCCCGGCGCTCAGTCGCGCAGCAGGTCCGGCACGCCGGAGGCGTCCGGCTCGTCCCGCTCGCCGGAGACGACCGTCAGCTGCTGCGTGGCCCGGGTCAGGGCGACGTACAGCACCCGCAGTCCGGCGGGCGACTCGTCGGCGATCTCGGCCGGGGAGACGACCACCGTGGCGTCGTACTCCAGGCCCTTGGCCTCCAGGCTGCCCAGCGCCACCACCCGGTCGCCGAGCCCGGCCAGCCAGCGCCGGGCCTCCTCGCGCCGGTCCATCGCGACCACGACGCCGACGGTGCCGTCCACGAGGCCGAGCAGCCGGGCCGCCTCCGCCCGGACCGTCCCGGCCAGGGAGTCCTCCACCACCGCGAAGCGCGGCCGCACGCCGGTCGAGCGCACCGCCGACGGGGACGGCGAGCCGGGCATGGCCAGGGCGAGGACCTTCGCCGCCAGCTCGGCGATCTCGGCCGGGTTGCGGTAGTTCACGGTCAGCTCGAAGCGGCGGCGCGGACGGGTGCCCAGGGCCTCGTCCCGGGCGGCGGCCGCCTCGTCGGGGTCGGACCAAGAGGACTGGGCGGGGTCGCCGACCACGGTCCAGGTGGCGTGCCGGCCGCGGCGGCCGACCATCCGCCACTGCATGGGGGTGAGGTCCTGCGCCTCGTCGACGATGACGTGCGCGTACTCGGTGCGCTCCTGCGCGAGGCGCTCGGCGCGCTCCCACTGGGTCTCCTCGCGCTGCGGCATCAGCTCCTCCAGGCCGGTGAGCTGGTCCAGCGGGTCCGCCTCGCGCCGCTTGCGGGGGCGGGCCGGGGTGCCGACGATCGCCTGCAGCTCGTCGAGCAGGGCGATGTCGTGCACGGAGTACCCTTCGCGCCGCAGCGAACGGGCGACCTTGCGGACCTCCCCGGGGTTCAGCACGCGCCGTGCCCAGCGGCCCAGGCGGCGCTCGTCCGCCATGGCCGCCAGCACGGCGGCGGGGGTCAGCTCGGGCCACCAGGCGTCGAGGAAGGCGGTGAAGGAGTCCTCGGAGCTGACGTCCTCGTCGAAGGAGGAGCGCAGCTCGGCGGCCAGCTCGGGGTCGGTGTGCCGGGCCGCGGCCCCCGACTTCTCCCACAGGGCGTCCAGGAGCAGCCGGCGGGCCCGGGGACGCAGCAGGTTGACGGGCGCGGTGCCGCCGAGGACGGTGCGGCGGATGCCGGCCAGCTCCTCGGCCTCCAGTTCGAGGCGGCGGCCGAAGGCGACGACCCTGAGCAGGGTGGGCGAGTCGGCCGGCTCCAGCGCCCCGCGCGCGGCCTTGCGCAGCACCCGGAGCATGCGGGAGGAGCCCTTGACGCGGGCGGTCGCCGGAGTGTCGTACAGCGTGGCCTCCGCCCCGGCCGCGTCGTCGGCCAGTGAACCGATCGCACGGATGGCGACCTGCCCCTCCTCGCCGAGCGAGGGCAGCACGCCCTCGGTGTAGGCCACCAGCAGCGGCGTCGGCGAGACGATCAGGATGCCGCCCGCGTACCGGCGCCGGTCCTGGTAGAGCAGGTAGGCCGCCCGGTGCAGGGCGACGGCGGTCTTGCCGGTGCCGGGGCCGCCCTCGACGTAGGTCACGGAGGCGGCGGGGGCGCGGATCACCCGGTCCTGCTCGGCCTGGATGGAGGCCACGATGTCCCGCATGGAGTGGGTACGGGCCTGGCCGAGGGCGGCCATCAGGGCGCCGTCGCCGACGACGGCCAGCTCCTCGCCGTCCAGGCGGGCGGTGATCTCGGGCCGCATCAGGTCGTCCTCGACGCCGAGGACGCGCCGCCCCTTGGAGCGGATCACCCGGCGGCGCACGACCCGGCCCGGGTCGACCGGCGTGGACCGGTAGAAGGGGGCGGCGGCGGGCGCCCGCCAGTCGATGACCAGCGGGGCGTAGTCCTCGTCCAGGACGCCGATCCGGCCGATGTGCAGGGTCTCGGCGATGTCGGCGGTGCCGTCGGGGCGCAGGGCGCCCTCGGCGGGCTCGACCGCCGTGTACGCGCCGTCCGGGCCCTTCTTCCCGTCCTTGCCGAGGAGCAGGTCGATGCGGCCGAACAGGAAGTCCTCGAACTCGTTGTTCAGGCGGTTGAGGTGGATGCCGGCCCGGAAGACCTGCGCGTCGCGCTCGGCCAGGGCGCCGGGCGTGCCGACGTGGCCGCGCTGGGCGGCGTCGTGCATGAGGAACTCCGCCTCGTGGATCTTCTCCTCCAGGCGGCGGTACACCCGGTCGAGGTGCGCCTGTTCCACGTCGATCTCTCGGTCCCGTACGGAGTCCTCCCGTGCGGAGTCCCCGCGTACCGGGTCGTGCTCCGAGTCGACCGCCGAATCCTGTTGCGCCTGTGCGGCCACCGGGCCCCCTTCTGACGTGCTGGGCAGCCGTCAAAAATACGCGAAGGGGGCCCAGGAAGCCACGGCACGCCCGCGGCCGGCTACGCGTCGACCTCCACCAGTCGCTTCCCGTCGAAGGTCATGACCTCGAAGTGGGAGATCTGGTTGGGTTCGAAGGCGGCGCCGCCGTGCACGTAGAGCGGCTTCTTGCCCTTGTCGGTGGTGGCGCCCGGGATGCCGTAGCCCCAGTCGGGGACCGTCCAGGAGGTGAGGGTCTCCCGCTCGCCGTTCTTGCCGACGGCGATCAGGGAGCACTTCTGGGGGCCCTTGAGGTTCTTCAGCTCCAGGACCGTCTCGGTGCCCCAGGCCTTCTTCTCCAGCGCCACGGTCGCGCTGACCTGCGTGGCCGGGTCGGTGGCGGTGACCCGGTCCGGCATGGCGGCGAACGCGGCCTCGGCCGGGCTCGCCGCCTGCTGCGAGGCCTCGGCCCTGGGGCTGCCGCCGTCGTCACCGCCGCCACCGCCGCCGCCCGTGGTCGCCACGGCGGCGAACGGGCCGCCGATGATCAGCGCGGCGGCGGTGCCCACCAGGTAGAAGTTGCGGCGGCGCTTGCTCGCGCGGCGTTCGGCGACCTCGTCGACGAGCTTCTCCGAGAGCCGCGGGCTGGGCTTGACGGTGAGCGACTCGGCGATCGCGGGCGTACCGGTGCCGGGCAGGTCGGCGAGGGCCGCCATCATCGGCTCCAGGCCGGCCAGCTCGTCGAGCTGCTGGGCGCACCACTCGCAGGTGGCGAGGTGGGCCTCGAAGGCCGTCGCCTCGGCGTCGTCGAGGATCCCGAGGGCGTAGGCGCCGACGGTCTCGTGCTCGTTCGGCGCCGGTGCTCCCTGCATGGGGACAGGATTACCCGTGTCGTCCGGGCCGAATCCCCCGCCGAATCCCTGAACTCCCCCGTAGCCGCTCATCACGCCGTCACCCCCCGCTCCTCCAGTGCCAGCTTCATCGAACGCAGGGCGTAGAACACCCGGGAGCGAACGGTGCCGCTGGGTATGCCCAGTGTCTGCGCCGCCTCATTGACGGTACGCCCCTTGAAGTACGTCTCGACGAGGACCTCCCGGTGGGCCGGGGTCAGGTCGTCGAGCGCGTCCGACAGCGTCATCAGCCACAGCGCCTTGTCGATCTCGTCCTCCGCGGGGATGACCTCCAGCGGCGACGGATCGACCTCCTGCGGCCGGGCCTGCCGGCTGCGGTGGCCGTCGATGACGATGCGCCGGGCGACCGTCACCAGCCAGGGGCGTACCGATCCGGTCGCACGGTTGAGCTGACCGGCGTTCTTCCAGGCCCGGATGAGCGTCTCCTGGACGACGTCCTCGGCGCGCTGGCGGTCCCCCGCGACCAGCCGCAGCACGTAGGCCAGCAAGGGGCCGGCGTGCTCGCGGTACAGCGCGCGCATCAGCTCCTCGTCGGGCTCCGAGGACGACTGGGACATGCGATGTCGGGCCCTCGCACCACGTTCGTTGGCCACGACGGAATCCTTGCGCACGCCCACCTCCGGTGTCCGGGGGATCCCCCAGTCGGTCGCTCGCCCATCCGGTACGGACGCGAAGTGCGGCGTGTTCAAAACGAGATGAGAGTTTTCCCGGGGGCGGCGTGACGAACGGGACGCGGGGGAACCTACGGGTACTTACCGGGCCAGGGCCGCGCGGCGGCGGTGCCGGGCGACGCGCTCGCGGTTGCCGCAGATCTCGCTGGAGCACCAGCGCCGGCGGCGGCCGCGGGAGGTGTCGACGTACACGATGGGGCAGTTGTCGCCCGCGCACTGCCTGAGGCTCGCCCGTGCGACGGGGTCGGTGAGCAGGTCCACGGCGTCCCGGGCGAGGGCGCCGAGCAGCGCGGCGCACCGCGGTGGCCCGGTCAGCTCCCGCACCAGTGCGCCGTCCCGGCCGGGTACCGCACGGGGGGCGGGCGGTGCGGCGAGGGCGAGTTCGTTGACGCGGGCGAGGGCGAGTTCGTGGCGGCGGTCGGGGGGCACCGGGCGGCCGCGCACCAACCGGGCGGTCTCGCCGCGCAGTTCGCGGAAGCCGGTCAGCCAGGAGGGGTCGGCGTGGGCCAGCGGGGTGCCGGGCGGGACGAGTCCGGAGCCGGTGATCCAGGCACGCAGGGCGTCGACGGAGCCGAGGCGTTCGGCGGGGTGGGTGGTGGCGACGAGGTCCAGACAGATCCGCCCGGTGTCGAACCGCAGCTCGTACGGGTCGGTGGCCGTGCCCAGTGCCATGTTCCTGTCACCGCCTAGGGCTTGCCCGCTCAGGCACGGGCCCGGAAAGGGGAGCAGGGAGACCGCGCGGGCCGCACGCGGACCGCTCCCCTCTACAGTGCCTGCCCGCTCCCGCGCCCGGAACCCCTCGTACCGCTCCCGCGTGGACGCTCGCGCATGCGCCCGCGCGCCCGGGCCATGTCCGGCGCGCCGGGCCGCGCGTTGACTGGACGCATGACGAACACCAACGGGGAACGGCGGTCCCGCACCGCCGCTGGAGTACTGGTCGCGGCCACGGTCGCCGCGGGTCTGATGGCCGGGACCTTCTACGTCTTCGCCTGCGCCGTGATGCCGGCGCTGGCGCGCAGCGGGGACCGGGTGTACGTCGACGTGATGCGCGACGTCAACGACGTGATCCAGAACCCGGTGTTCCTGCTGGTCTTCATGGGCGCGCTCGCCCTCGCGGGCCTGGCGGGGTGGCAGTCGCGCGGGCTGCCCGGCCGCTGGTGGATCCGGGCCGGCGCGACGGCGTACGCGCTCGCCTTCCTGGTCACCGTCGTCGGCAACGTCCCCCTCAACGACGCCCTGGCCGGCCCCGGCGACCCGGCGGCGCTGCGCGAGCGGTTCGAGGACCCGTGGGTGGCGTGGAACGCCGTACGCGCCGCCCTGTCGACCCTGGCGACGGCCTGCCTGGCCACGGGCCTGGCCACCCGGAACCGCCCCTCCCGACCGGCAACCACGCCCTCCCCGGCGCCACCGCACTGACACACCCGAGGGCGACTGGTCGCGGCGAGCGGGTGGAGGCGCCGCGGGTGCGGAAGGGCCGGGGGGTCAGGGGGTCAGTCGGTTGTGTACTTGGCGTCCGTGGGTGGGTCCAGGGCGAGGCGGTAGCCGCGTTTGACGACCGTCTGGATCAGCTTCGGGGTGCCGAGGGACGTGCGGAGGCGGGCCATGGCGGTCTCGACGGCGTGTTCGTCGCGGCCGGTGCCCGGCAGGGCGCGCAGCAGCTCCGCGCGGGGCACGACCCAGCCGGGCCGCCGGGCCAGGGCGCGCAGCAGGGACATGCCGGCGGGCGGCACGGTCCGCAGCTCCCCGTCGACGAGCACCGCGTGTCCGCGGATCTCCAGCCGGTGCCCGGCGACGGGCAGGGCCCGGGCGCGGGCCGGCAGTTCCTGGCAGAGCAGCTGGACGAGGGGCCCGAGCCGGAAGCGCTCGGGCTGGACCGTGTCGACGCCGTGCGCCTGGAGCGGCACCGCGGTGACCGGCCCGACGCAGGCGGGCAGCACGTCGTGGCCGAACGCGGCGAGCAGCTCCGGCAGCAGGCCCCGCTCCTCGGCCCGGCCCAGCAGGGACGCCGCGGCGGGCGCGCTGGTGAAGGTCACCGCGTCCACGCCGCGCGACACGGCGGCGTCCAGCAGCCGGTCCACCGGCCCGAGGTCCTCCGGCGGCAGCCAGCGGTACACCGGCACGCCCACCACCTCGGCGCCGCCCTCCCGCAGCGCCTCCACGAACCCCGGCAGCGGCTCCCCGTGCAGTTGCACGGCGATCCGGCGGCCCTCCACCCCCTGTTCCAGGAGCCGGTCCAGGACCTCGGCCATGGACTCCGAGGCGGGCGACCACCGCTCGGTCAGCCCCGCGGCCCGTACCGCGCCCTTGACCTTGGGCCCGCGCGCCAGCAGCTCCACCGTGCGCAGCCGCTCCAGCAGCGTCTCGCCGAGCCCCCAGCCGTCGGCGGCCTCGACCCAGCCCCGGAACCCGATGGCGGTGGTGGCGACGACGACGTCCGGTGCCTGGTCGACGATGCGTTTGGTCGCGGCCATCAGCTCGCCGTCGTCGGCCAGCGGCACGATCCGCAGCGCCGGCGCGTGCAGCACGGTGGCACCGCGCCGCTGGAGCAGCGCGCCCAGTTCGTCGGCCCGGCGGGCGGCGGTCACGCCCACGGTGAACCCGGCCAGGGGGCCGTGGTCGGGTCGCTGCGTTCCCTCGTCCATGCCACCCGCCTCGCTTACGTCGTCCATCGCCCGCCGCGCTCCGATCCGTTCACACCCGCGTGCACAGTCACGTGCCGACCGAGCCTGTCAACGGTGCGTGACAGGCTCGGTTCGGCCTCATGTCACCAGTGTTACGTCACACCTCCGCATAGCTGCGCCGCGCCTCCGTCCGCGCCGCTCCCGCCCGCGCATCGCCGCGCACGGCGGGGCGGCGGAGGTATACCGCCCACGTCACCACGATGCACACGGCGTAGCAGGCCAGGAAGGCGACGAAGGCACCGGTGCCCGACCCGGAGGAGAGGAAGGACTGGCGGAAGGCGAGGTTGATCCCGACGCCGCCGAGGCCGCCCACCGCACCGATCAGCCCCATCGACGCACCCGACAGGCGCCGTCCGTGCAGTACGGCCGCCTCGCCCGTCAGCCCGCGCGCCAGCGCCTTGGAGTGGAAGATGCCCGGGATCATCTTGAACGTCGAGCCGTTGCCGAGCCCGCTGAGCACGAACAGCACCACGAACACGGGCACGAACAGCGCCAGCGACTTCTCCATGCTGGCCAGGACGAGCACCGCGGTGGCGGCGGCCATGGCGACGAAGTTCCACAGGGTGATCCGCGAACCGCCGTACCGGTCGGCGAGCCTGCCGCCCAGCGGACGGACGAGGGAACCGAGCAGCGGGCCGATGAACGTGAGGTACGCGGCCTGCAGCGGCGTCCGCCCGAACTGGGTGGTCAGCACCTGTCCGAAGGCGAAGCTGTAGCCGATGAACGAGCCGAAGGTGCCGACGTACAGCACCGACATGATCCAGGTGTGGGCGTCCCGGGCCGCGTCCTTGGCGGCCCCGGTGTCGTTCTTCACCGTGGTGAGGTTGTCCATGTAGCGCGCGGCGAGGACGACGGCGACCAGGATCAGCGGGATGTAGATGCCGAGCAGCACCCGGGGCCCGCCGTTCGCCCCGATGATCGCGAGGGCGACGAGCTGGATGACGGGGACGCCGACGTTTCCGCCGCCGGCGTTGAGGCCCAGCGCCCACCCCTTCTCCCGGAGCGGGAAGAAGGCGTTGATGTTGGTCATGGACGAGGCGAAGTTGCCGCCTCCGATCCCGGCCAGCAGTCCGATCAGCAGGAACGTCGAGAAGGACGTCCCCGGTTCCATCACGACGAAGGCCGCGACCGTCGGGACCAGGAGCAGGCTCGCCGAGACGATCGTCCAGTTGCGGCCGCCGAAGACCGCGACGGCGAAGGTGTACGGCACCCGCACGACGGCACCGACCAGGGTCACCACGGAGGTCAGCAGGAACTTGTCGGCCGGTGACAGCCCGTACTCCGGGCCCATGAAGAGCACCAGCACGGACCACAGCGTCCAGACGGAGAACCCGATGTGCTCGGAGAGCACGGAGAAGAACAGGTTCCGCCGGGCCGTTCGCCGCCCCGTCTCCTTCCAGAAGGTCTCGTTCTCCGGATCCCAGTGCTCGATCCAGCGTCCGCCACGGGCTTTCATCGCGCCTCCACGGTGCTCCACAGCTCGGTGGCGCCGACGCTAGGCAGGGCGCGTTTCGGGCCGGTGGGGCTGTGGATGACCGGCAGGGAACGTTGCTCTCACCCGGCGCGGAGGCGGGGTGAGAGATCGCGGTCAGCCCTGCGGGTGCTGGGGCTGCCAGTGCGGGTTCTGCTGCGGGTGGCCCTGCGGCGGGTACGGCTGCTGCCCCTGCGGGGGCGCGTACGGCTGCTGCGGCTGGGCGTACGGCTGCGGGGCCTGCTGCGAGGGGTAGGGCGGCTGGGGCGCGTAGGGCTGCTGGGCCTGCGGGGCGGGCTGGGGCGCGTACGGCTGCGGGGCCTGCGGTGCGTACGGCTGCGGCGGTGCGCCGTACGGCTGCTGCTGCGGCGGCTGGGCGGCGTACGGGCCCGGGGCCGGCTGCCCGTAGCCACCCGGCGCGGTGCCGAACGGGTTCCCGTGCCCCGGCAGCTGCCCGCCGGGCGGCAGGTACCGCACCCGCCCGGTCTCGTCGGCCAGCGGCACGAACCCGGCCGCCTGCAGCCGCGCCGCGAACTTGGCGTTGCGCTTGCGGGTGACGAGGAAGCCGAGGCCCAGGGCCACCATGAGGACCAGCCAGATGATCCCGGCGAGGACGAAGTCGTCGGACGAACCGCCCTCGCGGTAGGCGAGGACCACACTGGCGACGGTGGCGCCGAGCGCGCCGTAGCCCATGTTCTTCTGGGCGTTCTTGCCAGTGAGGTCGAAGTTGATCCGGGCCTTGAGGAGTTCGAAGGCGTCCGGCACGAGCGGCGGCAGCGACACGCCGTCACCGGCGTTCGGGTACTGCGCCCAGTTCTGCGCGGCCCGGGTGCGGGCCTGCGGGCTCGGGTCGGGGACGAGCAGCATGGTGAGCGCGGCGTTGTTCCCGCCGCTCTGCCGCACGTCGGCGTACTCATACCCGAACTGCTGGGCGACGAAGGCGAGCTTGGCGAGTTTCTTCACGGACGACATCCGGCTGGTGAGCTGGACCGGCTCGCCGCTCGCCATCAGCTCCAGCATCTTCTGCGTCTGCCGCTTGCTCATCCCGCTGCTCCCCCTGACCGGCTCACGCCACCCTGTTCACTCGCGCAACCGGGGCAGTCTCGCACGGCGGGCCGACACCCGTCAGCCCCGGTGCGGCGCGCGGCCCCGGGTGCGGAGCGTCAGCCCCGGTGCGCGGCGCGGGCCCTCGGCTGCTTCGCTGCCGTGCGTTTGCCGCCGTCCGGCCACAGCTGGGGCCTGCGCTTGGCGGCCACGTCCTCCATCCAGCCGAACCAGACGATGCAGCTCCCGATGAGCAGCCAGGCGATGACCAGCACCGGCCAGGGGCTCTCCAGCAGCCACGGGACGTTCTCGTAGATGGCGTCGAAGCCCCACAACTGGTCCCAGAGCGTGGCCGCGACCAGGATGCAGACGTTGTGCCACAGGTAGATCGTCACCGCGCGGGAGTTGAGCAGGGTGATCAGCCGGTCCCAGCGGCGCAGCCGGCGCGGCCACTCGGTCCACGACGGGCTGACGTGCAGGAGCAGCAGGACCGTGGCGAAGGACCAGACGGCCTGCGCGAAGGGGATGGAGTCCAGGTCGTACCCGGTCTTGAAGCCCTCCCTGAAGGCGTACCAGAGCCCCAGTGCGGCGATCACGGGAGCGACCGAGGGCACGACGTAGCGCGGCAGCCGCTTCAGGATGCCTTCCTGGTGGGCCATGCCGAGGATCCAGCAGGCGCCGAAGGTGCTGAAGTCCGTGAGCGCGGACGGGAAGCGCTCGCCCGGCAGGTTCAGGTAGCCGAACTGGAAGGCGGCGGACAGCACCAGGGGCGCGAGGATCGTCAGCCACGGCAGGGCCCGCAGCGCGCGCAGCAGGACCGGGGAGAGCAGGACGTACCAGAGGTAGGCGCGGATGTACCAGAGCGGCCCGCCCAGTTCCGCGGCCCAGTCCTCGCCCAGGATGCCGTGGATGCCCGGCACGCTCTCGGCGAAGGGCGGGTCGCTCAGCGGCAGGATCCAGTAGACCAGGTGGAACCACCACCAGCCCGGGTGCCCGTCCTCGTTCGGCCCCCAGCCCTGCAGCACCATGCCGGTCACGCCGACGACGCCCAGCAGCCACAGCGGCGGCAGCAGGCGGCGCATGCGGCTGCGGACGACCTGTACGGCCGGCCGCTTGAGGCTGCGGGCCATCAGGTTGCCCGCGAGGGCGAACATCACGCCCATGGACGGGAACACCACCGGCAGCCAGGCCCAGCCCATCAGGTGGTACAGGACCACGCGGAAGAGGGCCACCGCCCGGAGCAGGTCGAAGTACCGGTCGCGCACGGGAGCGCGCCGGGCCTGCTTCGGCCGGGGCTCCGCCGGTACGGCGGTGTCCGTGCCGACGGGCGGCTGGAGGGGTGGTGCGGTCATGTGCGGGGCGCTCCGGGTCGGACCAGGCAGGGGTGGGGCGGGGAAGCCGGCCGCGGCGGGCGGCCGCGTCGGGTCGTAGGGCGGGGTGGTCATCGCACCGGCCTCCCGTCCATGGCCCCGGACCGCCGCTGGGGCGGGATGCCGTCGGCGCCGGGCGGCGGCGCGGACACCCCGCCGCTGCGCCGCAGCTTCTGCCAGCGCAGCCGGCCGCCGGTGAGCGCCGTGATCCAGGACTGGAGCAGCACCACGTACATGATCTGGCGGTACAGGATCTGCTGGAGGGGCAGCGAGATGAGCGGGGTCAGCTTCTCCCGGTCCAGCCGGAAGGCGTAGGCGGCGCAGACCGCCTGGATGGCCAGGACGCCGAGCCAGGCCACGATCGTCTTCTCGGTGGGTCCGAAGACGATGCCGTAGAGCAGGAAGACGTCGATCAGCGGGGCGAGCAGCGGGGCCAGCACCATGAACAGCGAGACGAACGGCAGGCCCACGCGGCCGAAGCGGCCCGAGGGGCCCTTCTCGA
This sequence comes from Streptomyces hyderabadensis, assembly GCF_020404845.1. Taxonomy (GTDB): domain Bacteria; phylum Actinomycetota; class Actinomycetes; order Streptomycetales; family Streptomycetaceae; genus Streptomyces; species Streptomyces hyderabadensis. The sequence continues at coordinate 223,963 of NZ_JAIOJZ010000002.1, forward strand.
TCACCGCGCGGCGGTGCTTCCAGATGGCCTGCATGGTGCCGTACGACCAGCGGTAGCGCTGGGACCACAGCTGGCTGACGGACTCCGGGGCCTCGGTCCAGGCGCGGGCGTTCTCGGCGTAGACGACCCGCCATCCTGCGCGGTGCAGCGCCATGGTGACGTCGGTGTCCTCGGCGAGCGTGTCGTCGCTCATGCCGCCGATGGGCTCCAGGGCGGAGCGGCGGAAGGCGCCGACCGCGCCGGGGATGGTCGGCATGCAGCCGAGGACGTCGTACATCCGGCGGTCCAGGTTGAAGCCCATCACGTACTCGATGTGCTGCCAGGCGCCGATGAGGCTGTCCTTGTTGCCGACCTTGGCGTTGCCCGCCACCGCGCCCACCCTGGGGTCGCCGAAGGGCTGGACGAGTTCGCGGACGGTGGAGGGTTCAAAGACGGTGTCGCCGTCCATCATCACGACGATGTCGTAACGGGCGTTGGCGAGGCCGCGGTTGAGCGCGGCGGGCTTGCCCGCGTTGAGCTGCCGGATCACCCGGACGCCCGGCAGGCCGAGCCCCTCCACGATGCGGGCGGTGCCGTCGGTGGAGCCGTCGTCGATGACGACGACCTCGACCGGATGGTCGCTCGCCACCAGGGAACGCACCGTGTTCTCGATGCACTTGGCCTCGTTGTACGCCGGGACCAGCACCGTGACCGGTTCGGTGACCGCCGGGCCCCAGCGGAAGCGTCGGCGCCGGACCCGGCGGGCGTGTACGCCGGACAGCAGCAGCATCAGGACGAAGCGCCCGATGACCAGCGTGCCGATGATCGCCAGGCCCACCACCAGGACGTCGGTGAGCTTCTCCGAGGCCTGGACCAGGAAGACCCACGCCTTGCCCTTCCACAGTTCGGCGCCGGTCACCGGGGACATGGCGCTGGGCGCGTCCAGGGCCTCGGTGAGGTTGTCGAACTCGTAGCCCTTCTTCTTCAGGTCGGGCAGGAACCGGTCCAGGGCCTGCACGGTCTGGTGGCGGTCGCCGCCGGAGTCGTGCATCAGGACGATGGCGCCCTTGCCGCGGTGCGGGGTGGCGCGCCGGATGATCTCGTCGACGCCGGGCTTCTTCCAGTCCTCGCTGTCGGTGTTGTTGACGACGGTGATGTAACCGCGGCTGCCGATGTACTCGGTGACCGGCCAGGACTTGTTGTCCATGGCGTCGGCGAAGGAGGAGTACGGCGGGCGGAACAGCGAGGTGCGCACCCCGGCCGCGCCGGTGAGCGCCAGCTGGTTCTGCGACAGCTCCCAGTCGATGCGCTTCTTGGACTGGAAGGAGAGGTCGGGGTGGTTGAAGGTGTGCAGGCCCACCTCGTGGCCCTCGTCGACCATGCGCTGGACCAGGTCGGGATAGCGGGAGGCCATGGTGCCGGTGACGAAGAAGACCGCGTGCGCGTCGTGCTTCTTCAGCACGTCCAGCACCCGCGGCGTCCAGGTCGGGTCCGGGCCGTCGTCGAAGGTGAGGACGAGCCGGTGGTCGGGCACGCTCAGGCTCTCGGTGCGGCCGCCGCGCACGTCGATGACGGGGCCGCCCTCGAGGATCTTCTGCGGCACCTTGTCGGTGGCGGCGGGCGGCTGGACGCGGTGGTCGGCGAGGATCTCGCTGTGCACGTAGCCGCGCAGCATGAGCATCGCCACCAGGGCGACCAGGACGAGCAGCGGAAGCAGCAGGCGCAAGGGCACACGACGGCGGGAGCCCTCACGGGCGTTGCGTGCGGCCCCGTGACGGCGGGTGCGGGATGCCATCAGAGGGTGTTCTCCGGGGACAGATGAGGGGACGTGGAGGTGTCGGCCGGGCCGGCGACCACGACGGGTGCGCCGCCCTGGCCCGCGAGGGGGTCCGGGGCGCCCGCGCCGTTGGCGTTGGTGCCGCCGCCCGTGCCCGGGTCGGTGCCGGTGGTGGAACCGCCGGTGGGCGCGGTCGGTTCGACGGAGGTGCCGTCGCCGCCCGTCGGGGCCGACGGGTCCGTGCTGTCGGGGGGCGGGACCTGGGTCGACTGCGTCGGGTCCGGACCGGTCGCGCCGCCGCCCTGGTTCTGGTCGGTGCCGGGCGCCGAGGTCTTCGGGGCGGCGCTCGTGCCGGGCTGTCCGGTGGCGCCGCCGGTGACGCCGGAGGTGCCGGACGCGGGTGACTCGACGCCCGGTTCGGTCGTCGCGCCGGCCCCGGCCGAGGGCGTGGCCTGCGGGGCGGTGGTGCCGGTGCCGGTGGGCTGCGCCGACTGCGAGGGCTGCGGGGTGGTGTCGACCTGGCCGGCCGGTGCGCCCTCCTCCTGGCCCGGTACGGGCATCCACGGCGCGTCGGAGTTGCCGGAGAGCAGCGTGGAGACGATGACGACGGCGTAGACCGCGCAGGCGACGGCGACCAGGATGCCGAGGCGGCGGTACAGGCGGTTGCGGCGGCCGGACGCGTCGACGAAGACGGGCCCGTCGGAGGCCTCCGGGCCGCTCTTGCGGTGCCCGCCGTCGGCCCGCAGCAGCACGCCGTCGCCGAGGTGGACGGCGTCGAGCTGCACGGTGACCTCGTGCGGATCGTGAGTGTGCCCGGCGTCCGCCTCCGGCGTCTCCTGCCAGGGATCGCGCAGCGCGGCGGTGGCGGGCCCGGACGGGAGCGGCGACGCGGGGTCTTCCCCGGGCCCGGAGAAGACCCGCGTGGGAGCCCCCGACGCACCGGCACCGGCGGGCGGGAGCACGGCCGTCCGCTCGAAGTCACCGCCGGACCCTGCACCGCGGCCGGGACCGGTGCCGGGACCGAAGTCGCGGGCGTCGGCTGCCGCGGCCCCCGGGGCGCCACCACCGGTCGGCGGCAGCACGGCGGTCCGGTCGAAGCCGGGGTCGGGACGGCTCCCGGGGACAGAAGCGCGGGTGTAGCCCGTTCCGGGGGTGTAGCCACTCGCGGAGCCGGAGTCGCGGGCGTCGCCCACCGCGGGCCCCGGGACGCCACCACCGGTCGGCGGCAGCACCGCCGTGCGGTCGAAGTCGGGCCCGGAGCCTGCACCGCGGCCAGGACCGGTGCCGGGGGCGGAGTCGCGGACCCCGGCTGCCGCGGGCCCCGTGGCGCCACCACCGGTCGGCGGCAGCACGGCCGTGCGGTCGAAGTCGGAGTCCGGACGGCTCCCGGGGACAGAAGCGCGGCTGTAGCCCCTCCCGGGGGCGGAGCCGCGGGCGTACCCGCTCGCGGAGCCGGAATCGCGGGCGTCGGCTGCCGCGGCCCCCGGTGCGCCACCACCGGTCGGCGGCAGCACGGCCGTGCGGTCGAAGTCGGGTCCCGTGTCGACACCCCGGCCGGGACCGGTGCCGGGGGCGGAGTCGCGGGCCTCGCTGTTTCCGGGGATTCGGGAAGTCCGGGGAGACGGGTCGAAGGAGTTGGGGATCGGGGCGGTGGGGCCGGGGTCCGCCGCGGGCGGGGCGGCGGGCGTGCCCCAGGTTATGCGTCCCCGGGCCAGCGGGTCCGGGGACGGCTGGCGGGGGGCGCGGCCGCCTATTCGGGAGCCCGGGCCCTCCGTGCGGCCGGCGTCGGAACTCCCGCGGCCGCGCGGACCCGCACCGGAGTCGCCGAACCACCCCGAACCCGGCGCGGTCACCGGGGGTTCCCCTGCCGACGGGAGGGGGCCGGCCGGGGGCAGCACCTCGGTGGCGTCAGCATCTCGTCCGGCCTCCGACCGATCAGGAGCCCCGGACTCGGCCTCAGGCCACTCCGGTTGGGCGTCTTTTTGCCAATTCTTCACGCGCGCGCACTTCCCCCCACGGAACACTTCCGGGTGCGCATACGACTCCGAGCACTCGTCGGCCGAACCGGCCCCCACCAGCTTCGAGCGCCCCCTGTATCACACCGTGCTCAGGCAAAGAATGTAGCGCACGCGGAGGATGTGTGGTGGCCGCGTGTCACTTGTGGACGGACATCACAGCGGCGTCGGCGGCCGGAATCCACCCCCCGTCGGGAAGCTCCAGCCAACCCTTTTCGGTCGCGACCTGCGACGCCGCCCGGCGCAGCGCGTCGAGCGCGGGATGCACCAGTCCCTTTCGCCACACGAGCGAGACCGGCGACAGCGGCACGGGATCGACGAGCGGGCGGACCACCGTCGCGGCCATGGCCGGAAAACTCTCCACGGCGAGGATCGGATTGCGCGTCTTGTCCATGATGCGCTGGAACTCCTCCTCGCCGACCGCCAGCGGCGCGGGGGACGCCACCTGGATGCCGCGCCCCTCGAACAGACGCTGCGCGAGGTCGGTCCACTCCGGCGTGCGCGGGTTGCCGGCCCCGGCGTACACGGCCTCCCCGGCGAGTGCGGCGAGCGGCACCCTCGGCAGCCGGGCCAGCGGATGGTCCTCGGGCAGGACGACCGCCATGGGCTCCAGGCGCACCGGCTGGTGACCGAGTCCGGCCCGCAGGGCGGCGGGCAGTCCCGCGAACCGGCCGAAGGAGGCGTCGAGTCGACCCGCGACCAGCTCACCGGCCGCGTGCGTCAGTCCGCTCTCGTAGCGCGCCATCAGCTCCTGCTCGGGCGCGAGCGCACGGGCCCGCGCCAGCACCAGGCGACCGGTGACCAGCCCCGGGGAGTTGAGGTCGACCAGCAGCGGCCGGGCCTGCCCGAACGCGGCCAGCAGGTCGTCCTGCGCCTGGAGGACCCGGCGGGCGTACGGCAGCAGCCGCTCGCCGTCGGCCGTCGGCGTCACCTGCCGGGTGGTCCGGACGAACAGCTCGGCGCCCAACTCCCGTTCCAGACGCCGCACATCCCGGCTGAGCGCCTGCTGGGCGACGTAGAGGCGGGCGGCGGCGCGGGTGAAGTGCAGCTCCTCGGCGACGGCGACGAAGGCGCGGAGGAGGCGCGGGTCGAGGTGGGCGGGTGCGGACATCCGGCGAATTTACAACGCTGGTGCGTGAATGGCCACGGAGAAGGTGTTGGACCCACTGATCGTCCCCGGGCGACGGTGGACGCATGCCGCAACCGACTCCCGCACGCCCGTCCCGTCCCCCTCACCCGGCCCCCTTCCTGGCCGTCACCGCCGACACCCTGGTCGCGGCCGACTTCCGCCCCCGTACCCGGCGTCGGCCGCCCGGCCCGTACCGGCGGCTGCTCTCCACCCCCGGCGCCCGGGCGTTCACGCTCGGGAACCTCATCGCCCGGCTGCCCATGGGCATGTTCAGCGTCAGCGCGGTCGTGATGATCGCCGGCACTCGTGGTTCGTACGCCCTCGCCGGCGCCGTCACCGCGACCGGCCTCGCGGCGACGGCGCTGGTCGCCCCGTGGACCGCGCGGCTCGTGGACCGGTACGGACAGGCCAGGGTGGCCCTGCCCGCCACGCTCTTCGCCGCGCTGGGCTCCCTCGCGCTGCTGCTGTGCGTGCGGTACGGGGCGCCCGCCTGGACGCTGTTCGCCGCCTACGCCGCGACCGCGACCACGCCCAACACCGGCGGCATGGCCCGCGCCCGCTGGGCCCACCTGCTGAAGGGAGACGCCGACGCCCTGCACACCGCGAACTCCTTCGAACAGGCCGCGGACGAACTGTGCTTCATGCTCGGGCCGGTCCTCGCGGCGTTCCTGTGCACCTCGCTGTTCCCGGAGGCGGGCACGCTCGTCGGCGTGGTCCTGCTGGTGACCGGCATGCTGCTGTTCACCGCCCGGCGTTCGACCGAGCCCCCGGCCCGCCCGCGCCCGACGGCGAAGGCTCCCTTCCGGGCGCCGGGCATCCCGTCACTGCTGGTGGTGTGCCTGGCGGTGGGCGGGGTGTTCGGCGCCATGGAGGTCGTCACCATCGCCTTCGCGGACGCACAGGGTCACCGCGCGGCCGCCGGTGTGGTCCTCGCCCTGCAGGCCGCCGGGTCCTGCGCCGCGGGTCTGCTCTACGGCGCGATCAAGCCCGCCGGCCCGGCCGAGCACCGCCTGCCGTGGTGCGTGGCCGCGATGGCCGCCCTGCTGACGCTGCCGCTCCTCGCGGCCTCCCTCAGCGGGTCGCTGCCGCTGCTGGCGCTCACGCTGCTGGTCGGCGGGATGGCGACGGCCCCGACGATGGTGACCACGATGACGCTGGTCCAGCACCGCACCCCGGAGGGCCGACTGAACGAGGGCATGACCCTCGCGGTGACCGGCCTGCTCGGCGGCATCGCCTGCGGCAGCGCGGCGGGCGGCTGGACGGTGGAGCACGTCTCCCCCACCGCGGCCTACGGCGTACCGGTCACGGCGGCGGCAACGGCCCTGCTCCTGTCCCTGCTGCCGACCCGGCGAACCCGGTGAGGGGGTGCGGGTGGCGGAGCCCCCGCGCCGCGCGGCGCAGCCGCGCAAAAACGACGAGGGCGACGTGGCTCGCGCTTACCGCGCGAGCACACGTCGCCCTCGACCTCGTGGAGATGGCGGGAATCGAACCCGCGTCCAACGGTGCGGAACCAGGGCTTCTCCGTGTGCAGTCCGCTTCGATTTTCTCGGCCCCGGAGATCACGCGGACAAGTCTCCGACGGGCTCAGTCACTGTTTGGTTTCCCTCTTCACCCCGTGACCGGGATCAAGGTTTAGTCCCCTAGCTGATGCCAGGATCCGGGTCGGGAACATCCCCGGGCTGACACTCCCTTAGTAGGAGGCTCGCTTCGCTACCTGAGATCAGGCAGCGAGGGCGAAGGCCTGCTGGGAGGAATCGCGCTTGGTGTTGGCGATTATTTTTTTCGGCCTGTGGTTTACGAGATCATGGCCGCTTCCTCGACACGCTTCCCCTGCTTCGACAGCCGCTGTCGAAACCGATCATCCCCATGTTGATTTTTCAAGTCCTCCGAAGAGGGGCGCGCACCCGCTGTGAGGTGCAGGTGCCATCGTACGTGAACAACGCGTACCGGTGCCAGCCTATTCCGGCGGGCCTCAGGCCCGCTGCTTGCGCCGGATCGCCGAGATCGTCCGCTCCGCCTCGCGGCGGTCCTGCTTCTCCCGGAGGGTCTGGCGCTTGTCGTACTCCTTCTTGCCGCGCGCCAGTGCGATCTCGACCTTGGCCCGCCCGTCCTTGAAGTAGAGCGCCAGGGGCACGATCGTGTGACCGGTCTCCTGGGACTTCGACTCCAGCTTGTCGATCTCCACCCGGTGCAGCAGCAGCTTCCGCTTGCGGCGGGCGCTGTGGTTGGTCCAGGTGCCCTGGCTGTACTCGGGCACGTGCACGTTGTGCAGCCACGCTTCCTGACCGTCCAGCTGCACGAAGCCGTCGACCAGCGAGGCCCGCCCCTGGCGCAGCGACTTCACCTCGGTGCCGGACAGCACGAGGCCGGCCTCGTAGGTGTCGAGGATCTGGTAGTCGTGCCGCGCCTTCTTGTTCTGCGCGATCAGCTTGCGCCCTTTTTCCTTAGCCATAGTGCGGTCCATTTTGGCACTACGGAGGGGCCTGGCGGAAAGCCGATTACGCGGTCGGCCCGAGCCCGCTCAGCACCGTCCGGGCCCGCGCGAGGGCGGCCGGGTCCGCCGGGTCGACCTCCAGGTCGGGCGTGATGCCCGTGCCGTCGACGCCGCGCCCGGAGGGGGTGCGGTAGTGCCCGACGGTCAGCTCGGCCACCGAGCCGCCGGGCAGCCGGCTCGGCATCTGCACCGAGCCCTTGCCGAAGGTGCGGGAACCCAGGACGACCGCCCGGCCGCGGTCCTGGAGGGCCCCGGCGAGCAGCTCGGCCGCGCTCATCGTGCCGCCGTCGACGAGCGCGACCAGGGGTCTGGAGGTGTCGCCGCCGGTTCCGGCGTGCAGGGCCCGCTGGTCCCCGTCGACGTCGTACGTGGCGACCAGGCCGCCGTCGAGGAAGGCGGAGGCGGCGGTGACGGCCTCGGTGACCAGGCCGCCGGAGTTGCCGCGCAGGTCGAGGACGACCCCGGCGCCGGACGGCACCCGGGCCACGGCATCGCGCACCTGGGCGCCGACCCCCTTGGTGAAGGAGGCGACCCTGACGACGGTGAGGCCGTCGGCGAGCGTGCGGACGGTCACGGGGTCGGTGGACAGCGTGGCCCGGCGTACGGTCTCGGTCCACGCGCGCGTGCCGCGCTCCAGGCCCAGCCGGACGGCGGTGCCGGCGGGCTCGGCCTCGGCGTCGCCGCGCAGTATGGAGACGACCTCGGTGACCGGCCGCCCGTCGACCCGCTCGCCGTCGACGCTGCGCAGCCGGTCGCCCTCGCGGATCCCGGCGTCGGCAGCGGGCGAGCCGGAGCGCACCCTGGTCACCTGGATGCGGCCGTCGCGCTCGCGGCGCGCGGAGAGCCCGACGCCGGTGTACCGGCCGTCGAGGGCGTCCTCCAACTCCTCGTACTCGCCCTCGGAGTAGACGGCGCCCCAGCGGTCCCCGCTGCGGGAGACGGCGCGTTCGGCGGCCTCCACGGGGGACTTGCCGTCGGCCATGGCCTCGGCCGCCGCGCGGGCGACGTCGTCGTGGCGGGCCTGCTGACCGGCCGGGGCGGCCGAACGGGCGGTGCCGGGCTCGGACTTCCGGTCCGGACCGGGGAGCGAGCCGGTGGCCGCGCCCGCGACGAGCACGCTCGCGAACACCAAGGTCAGGGCGGCCCCGTGGCGCACGCGACGGGGCTGACAGAACAGGTCACGACCTGACATGCCGGTGAGTCTAGGACAACGCGTGAGGGCCGCACGGTCCCTTGACCGCGCGGCCCCCTTGGTATGCGTCACACCTTCAGGTACTTGCGCAACGCGAAGAACGCCGCCAACGCCGGCATCAGCAGACTCACGGCCAGGATGAGCGGGAGCTTGGTCAGCACCGCGTCCCAGCCGATGAAGTTGATCAGGTTCAGCTTCTCGGACAGGGCGAGTCCGTGGTCGATGATGAAGTATCTGGCGATCACCAGGAATCCGCAGGCGACACCACCGCCGATGAGACCGGCGACCGCCGCCTCCATGATGAACGGCGCCTGGATGTAGAAGCCGGAGGCGCCCACGAGGCGCATGATGCCGGTCTCCCGGCGGCGGCTGAACGCCGAGACGCGCACGGTGTTGACGATCAGCATCAGGGCGACCACGAGCATGAGGGCCATCACCGCGCGGGCGGCCCAGTTCATGCCGTTGAGGAGACCGAAGAGGTTGTCCAGGATGCCCTTCTGGTCCTGCACGGACTGCACGCCCTCACGACCGTCGAAGGCGGTGGCGATGACCTGGTACTTCTCCGGGTCCTTCAGCTTGATCCGGTACGACTCCTGCATCTGGTCCGGCGTGAGGGAGCTGGCCAGCGGCGAGTCGCCGAACTGCTCCTTGTAGTGCTTGTACGCCTCGTCCTGCGACTCGTAGGTCACCTTCTCGACGACGGCCATCTCGTCGAGGTCGGACATGATCTGCTTCTTCTGGTCCTCGGTCACCGCGCCCTTGGCGCAGTTCGGGTCGGACTCGGCGTCGCTCTTGTTGCAGAGGAAGACCGAGACGTTGACCTTGTCGTACCAGTAGCCCTTCATGGTGTTGACCTGGTCGCTCATCAGCAGCGAACCGCCGAACAGGGCCAGGGACAGGGCGACCGAGACGATGACCGCGAAGGTCATCGTCAGATTGCGGCGAAGACCGACACCGATCTCCGAGACTACGAACTGGGCGCGCATGGCGTCTCGTTAAGCCTTTCGTTCCTCGTCGTCTGTGGCTCGTCAGTGCTGGTAGCCGTAGACACCGCGTGCCTGGTCACGGACGAGGCGGCCCTTCTCCAGCTCGATGACGCGCTTGCGCATCTGGTCCACGATGTTCTGGTCGTGCGTGGCCATCACCACGGTGGTGCCCGTCCGGTTGATCCGGTCGAGCAGCTTCATGATGCCGACCGAGGTCTGCGGGTCGAGGTTGCCCGTGGGCTCGTCGGCGATCAAGAGCTTGGGCCGGTTGACGAACGCGCGCGCGATGGCGACGCGCTGCTGCTCACCGCCGGACAGCTCGCCGGGCCTGCGGTCCTCCTTGCCGCCGAGTCCGACGAGGTCGAGGACCTGCGGCACGGACTTGCGGATCTCGCCGCGGGACTTGCCGATGACCTCCTGGGCGAAGGCGACGTTCTCGCCGACCGTCTTGTTCGGCAGCAGGCGGAAGTCCTGGAAGACCGTCCCCAGCTGGCGCCGCATCTGCGGCACCTTCCAGTTGGACAGGCGGGAGAGGTCCTTGCCCAGCACGTGCACCTGCCCGTGGCTGCACCGCTCCTCGCGGAGGATCAGCCGCAGGAAGGTGGACTTTCCGGAGCCGGAGGACCCCACGAGGAAGACGAACTCGCCCTTCTCGACCTCCAGGGAGACGTCCCTGAGGGCTGGGTGGCTCTGTTTGGGGTAGACCTTGGAGACGTTGTCGAATCGGATCACGGATGCACCACGGGTCGCCGGGGGTAGATGTGCGTGACCATACGCGAACCGGGGAGCCGACCGCAGTCACCGGTCGGGGTTGCGCATCAGTTGCGTGTTTTGTCCCTGCGGGAGGGCGCGCGGGGCCCCGTGGAACCTGGCACAGTGGAAGGGGAACGTTCGTGTCGTTGCGGGCGTTCTTCGGAACAGAGCCGGTGGCAAGGAGGGCGAGCGCATGACGTACGACCGGTTGGTGTGCGCGAACTGCGCGGCGCCCGTGAGTGAGGGCAGGTGCCCGGTGTGCCGGGCCAACCGCGAGCGGCTGCAGCAGGAGAGCAACCCCTTCGCGGGGCTGAATCCGGCGACGCTGATCGCGCTGCTGGCGGTGCTGGTCGCGGCGGTGGCCCTGCTGGCCCACCAGACCGTCTGAGGGGCCGGGAGCGGCCCTCAGGCCCGCCAGGACGCGACAGAGGGTTTCGCGGGACCGGAAGGCACGGAAGGGGCCTGGAGCGATGAAGCTCCGGGCCCCTTCGGCTGCGTGCGCGGTGCGTACGCGGACGGCTACCGTCAGGCAGCAGCCCCGCCGCGGCCGTTCATCAGGCGCGGGAGGAAGCGGAAGCCGATGCCTCCGGCGATCATCGTCGCGGCGCCGACCAGCAGGAACGTGGTCTCCGCGGCACCGGTCTCGGCCAGCTCCTCGCCGCTGCCCTGGGCGGCGGCGTCGGAGGCCGGGGCCTCCTCGCCGGTGTCGGTCAGCGCGGAGGAACCCTCCTCCTGGGCGACGTTGTCGTTGCCGCCGCCGTCGGGGGTGGTGTTGTCGCCGCCGCCGGTGCCGCCGGAGTTGCCCCCGTTGCCGCCACCGTTGTCGCCGCTGCCGCCGCCGTTGCCGGAACCGCCGTTGTTGCCGGAACCGCCGTTGTTGCCGTTGCCGCCGTTGTCACCGGCGCCACCGTTGTTGCCGTTGCCGCCGTTGTCACCGGAACCGCCGTTGTCGCCGCCCTCGGAGGTGCCGGTGGAGGTGCCCTCGGACGTGCCCACCGAAGTGCCCTCGGACGTGCCCACCGAGGTGCCTTCCGACGTCCCCTCGGAGGTGCCCTCGGAAGTACCCTCGGACGTCCCTTCCGAGGTGCCCTCGGAGGTGCCTTCGGACGTGCCCTCGGAAGTACCCTCCGAGGTCCCCTCGGACGTGCCCTGCGAGGTGCCCTCGGTCACGCCGACGATGGCGTTGCCCTCGGTCGCACCGCCGTCCTCCTCGCCGCCCTGGACGCTGACGCCGAGGCCGAGACCCTCGTCGTCGGCGCTGGCGCTCACGCCGATGTCGAGCGCCGAGGCGGCACCCGCGGCGGTCAGGGAGGCACCGGCCGCGATCACGGCGCCGGCCGCTATGCGCGCGACACGGATGCGCGTCTTCTTCGTCATGTAGTTGCTACCCCCAGTAGCCGATTAGTCGGTGAGGCCGCACTCGGGGGCCGTGATCGACGGGGGTGGCTGCGTGTGTGCTCAAGCCCCCCGGTTCACATGCGCCCCAGAAATACGCATGCCGCGCCTCACCATTCCGAATGTTCAAAGCAACGTCAAGGCCATTGCGTACGCGATGTCCAGGTACGGGACGTATGCCGGACACAAAGGGTGTGAGTGTGATGCAAAACCCAGACATCACCGGCGAACAACGGGCAGACAAAAGGCAACTGCCGCCCGGAGAGCGGCAGTTGCCTTGTCGACAAAGCGGCGACTTGGCGCGGTGCTACTTCTCCTGCTGCTTGCGCCAGCGAATGCCGGCCTCCAGGAAACCGTCGATCTCGCCGTTGAACACGGCCTCGGGGTTACCCACTTCGTGCTCCGTGCGGAGGTCCTTGACCATCTGGTACGGGTGCAGCACGTACGAACGCATCTGGTTGCCCCAGGAGTTGCCCCCGTCGCCCTTCAGGGCGTCCATCTTGGCCTGCTCCTCCTGGCGGCGCCGCTCCAGGAGCTTGGCCTGGAGGACGTTCATGGCGGTGGCCTTGTTCTGGATCTGCGAGCGCTCGTTCTGGCAGGAGACGACGATGCCGGTGGGGATGTGGGTGAGGCGCACCGCCGAGTCGGTGGTGTTGACGCCCTGGCCGCCGGGGCCGGAGGAACGGTACACGTCCACCCGCAGCTCGGACTCGTCGATCTCGATGTGGTCGGTCTGCTCGACCACGGGGAGGATCTCGACGCCCGCGAAGGAGGTCTGGCGGCGCCCCTGGTTGTCGAACGGCGAGATGCGCACCAGCCGGTGCGTGCCCTGCTCGACCGAGAGGGTGCCGTAGGCGTACGGCGACTGCACGGCGAAGGTGGTCGACTTGATGCCGGCCTCCTCCGCGTACGAGGTCTCGTAGACCTCCGTCTTGTAGCCGTGCTGCTCGGCCCAGCGCAGGTACATGCGCTGCAGCTTCTCGGCGAAGTCGGCGGCGTCCACGCCACCCGCCTCGGCGCGGATGTTGACGAGCGCCTCGCGCGCGTCGTACTCGCCGGAGAGCAGGGTGCGGACCTCCATCTCGTCCAGCGCCTTGCGGACGGCCGTCAGCTCGGACTCGGCCTCGGCGCGGGTGTCCGGGTCGTCCTCCTCCTCGGCCATCTCGAAGAGCACCCCGAGATCGTCGATCCGGCCGCGCAGGGCCTCGGCCTTGCGCACCTCGGCCTGGAGGTGCGAGAGCTTGCTGGTGATCTTCTGTGCCGCCTCCGGGTCGTCCCACAGGGAGGGCGCGGCCGCCTGCTCCTCGAGCACGGCGATGTCTGCCCTCATCCTGTCGAGGTCCAGGACGGCCTCGATCGACTCCATGGTCGAGGAGAGGGACTTCAGCTCTTCGGATACATCGACGACTGCCACGCATCCAGCGTAACGGCTCCGGCCGGCGGTCCACGCCCGGCGGGGGTGCGGGCGCGGACCGCGGCGGCGCCACGGGGCTCAGGGAGCGGCCGGGGCGGAGTTCCGCGTGTCCTGGGGTCCGGTGCCGTCCTCGTCGCCGCCCGTGGCCAGCCAGGTGCCGACGCCGATCGCCGCCACCAGGGCCACCGCGCCCGCGCCCACCGCGATCCGGCGCCGCCGCGCGGTGGCGCGGTTGCGGGCCGAACCGGGGCGCGGGGCGCCCGCCGCGCGCGGGGCGCGGGCGGTGCCGCGGGCGCCGCCGGCCAGCTCGTCCGGGGCGGGCACCCGCATCGACGTGTGGGTGTCGCGGTTGGAGTCGGCCGGCTTGGCCCCCGGCACCAGCGGCACCGCTCCCCGGCGCCGCACGGGCTCCGCGGCGGACGCGGCGGCCGGGGAGGCGGCGGACTCCTCGGGGTCGTCCTCCTGCTGCTCGGCGTCGGGCTCGTCCACGTCCAGCGGGGCCATGCCGGCGAGCATCGGCAGCAGCTCGCGCAGCCGGACGCTCAGCTCGGAGGCGCGCAGCCGGGAGGCCGGGGCCTTGGCCAGGCACTGGACCAGGAGCTGCCACAGCTCGTCGGGGATGCCGGGGAGCGGGACGACGGTCTCGGTCACATGGCGGCGCAGCACCGCGCCGGGGTGGCCGCCGCCGAACGGCGTGAAGCCGGCCAGCAGCTCGTACAGGACCGTGGCCAGCGCGTAGATGTCGACCGCCGCGCGCGGGGGCAGGCCCTCGACGATCTCCGGGGCGAGGTAGTCGGGGGTGCCGATGATCTTCGTGGCGCGGGTGCGCCGCGGGGTGTCGATGAGCTTGGCCACCCCGAAGTCCGTCAGCAGCGCCGGGTGCGCGCCGCCGGGGCCGAGCGGGCCCTGCATGTCGAGCAGCACGTTCTCCGGCTTGACGTCGCGGTGCACGACCCCGGCGGCGTGCGCGGCGGCCAGTCCGTCGGCGACGTCGGCGACGACGGCGACCGCGGCCTCGGGCGCCAGGCGCCGCTCCCGGTCGAGGCGGGTGCGCAGGTCGGTGCCCCGGACCAGGTCCATGACCAGCGCGAGGTCGTTGCCGTCGACCACCAGGTCGCGCACGGAGACCACGTGCGGGTGCTCCAGGCCGAGCAGGGCGGTGCGCTCCTGCACGAAGCGGGAGACGAGTTCCTGGTCGGACGCCAGGTCCTCGCGCAGCAGCTTGATCGCGACGGGTCCGTCGGGACCCTCGCCCAGCCACACCGTGCCGGCGCTGCCCCGTCCGAGGATCTGGTGGGCGGTGTACCGGCTGCCGATCTTCCGTGCCAAGACTGCTCCTACCGACGCGTGTTGCGCCTAAAAGTACGCGTCCCGGGAGCCGGCCTTCACCGCGGAGGCGGAAATCACCCTCCGGATGTCGACAAGTCTCCAGACTCAGCCTCCGCTGGAGCCGCCCAGGTCCCCGATCCAGTCGGTCACGGTGGTGAACCAGTCGGTGAGCTGGTCCCAGTAGCCCTTGCCGGTGCCGATCCAGTCCTGCAGCGGGCTCAGCTCCCACACGAGCCAGCCGGCCACGAAGAGGATGACGATCGTGAACAAGCACCCCTTGAGGCAGCCGAGACCCGGGATGCGCATCGGGTTGGCGCTGCGCTGCCGCGGCGGCCTGGGCTCGCGCCGGGGCGGCTGCGGCTCGGGCGCGGGCGGCGGGGCGTACCGCTGCGGCGGCTGGGGCTGCGGGGTGGCGTACCGCTGCGGCTGTTGCTGCTGCGGGTAGCCGTAGCCGGGCTGCTGGGGCGGCGGGCCCTGGGGTGCCTGGCGGGGCTGCTGCGGCGGGCGGGCGACCTGCCGCTGGGGGCGGCGGCGCAGCGGGTCCTGGTTCGGGTCGAGGTACTGGACCTGCGTCTGCTCGTTGCGGTCGCGGGCGGCGCGCAGCTGGCTCTGCCAGGGGTGCGGGTCCTCGGGGCCGCCCTGGCCCGGCGCGCCCTGCTGACCCGGCTGCCCGGGGGGCACCGGGGGCATGACGGCGGTGGGGTCGGCGGCGCCGGTGTTCGGGAGTACGGCGGTCGGGTCGGCGGCCCCCGCCGGGCCGCCGGTGTGCGGCAGCACACTGGTCGCGCCGTTCGGGTCGTAGGCGGCGTCGGGGGTGCCGGGGACCTGTGCAGGCGCCGGGTCCGGTGCCAGGAGCGCGCCCACGTTCTCCGCGGCGCCGATCTGCGCGCTGTTCGCGTGCACGCCGATGCCCTCGGCGACGACGCGCAGGCCGCGGGCGAGGTTCTCGGCGCTGGGGCGGTCGTCGGGGTTCTTGCGCAGGCAGCGCTCGATGACCGTCCACAGCGGGTCGGGGACGGTGGAGGGGCGGCGCGGTTCGGCGCTCAGGTGCTGGTGCAGCACCTCGAGGGCGGAGCCCCCGCCGAACGGGGGACGGCCGGTGACCAGCTCGTACAGCAGGATCCCGGCGCCGTAGACGTCGACGGCGGAGGTCTGCGGGCGGCCCTCGGCGGACTCCGGCGCGACGTAGGCGGGCGTGCCGACGAACTCGTGGGTGCGGGTGAGGCCGGGCGAGTCGGCGAGGCGGGCGATGCCGAAGTCGGTGAGCATCGGGTGCATCTCGCCGCCGGTCTGCTTCAGCAGGACGTTGGCCGGCTTCAGGTCGCGGTGGACGACGCCGTCGGCGTGGCTGGCGGCCAGCGCGTCGGCGATCTGCGCGGTGAGCAGGGCGGCGGCGACCGGGGTGAGCGGCCCGTTCTCGCGCAGGTAGCGGTGCAGGTCGGGGCCGTCGATGAGGTCCATGACGAGGGCCAGCAGCTCGCCCTCGACGACCAGGTCGCGGACCCGGACGATGTTGGGGTGGGTGAGCCGGAGCAGGACGGAGCGCTCGCGCAGGAAGCGCATCACGATGTCGGCGTCGCTCGCGAGCTCTTCCTTGAGGACCTTGATCGCTACGGTCTCGCCGGGCTGTCCGGCCACGGCCGCCTCGGCGCCCGCGGTCTCGCGCTGGCGGGCACGCCAGACGGTGCCCGTGGCGCCGCGGCCGAGGGGCTCCTCGAGGAGGTACTTGCTGCCTACCGGCCGCACGTCATGCGCTCCTAGTTGCTTGCTGGCTGTTCGGACCCACTGTTACAGACCCGGACGCTGTCCCGGACCCGGTCGGTCCCAGTCGGACCCAACTGTAGTGCCGCCCCCCGGACCACGTTCGAAGGAAAGACGCTCGACCCGGTCCCTTGGTTGCCGCTGCCCGGACGTGACCGATCTCAAGGGGACGGCAATCGATCACCCGCGAAGCATCTGTCAGGCATTTTTGGGGGCAGAGCCGACCAATCAAGATCATTTGGCGGTGGGTGGCGGGCGCGTTGTCAGTGGCAGGTGCGAGGATGCGTGCAGTACTGGCCGACGTGCTCGTGTGACGGTGGGGGAAGTCCGCGGTGGGGGACCGCGGTGACGGCTTCCGTCCCGGCGTGCGGGCGCCCGCGCGAAGGGACCGCTTACGGCGATGCAGATCCGGCTGACCGTCGTAGACCCGCTGGGCCCGCATGCTTCGGCTGCTTCGGCTGTTTCGGTGGCGGACCGTGCCGCGCGGTGTGACGTGCTCGTCACCGCGCCGGCCGGCACCGCCCTGGCCGCGGTCGCCTCCGCGCTGGCCGCCGCGCTCCCCGGCGAGGGCCCGGGCTCCGGTCAGGTGGTGCTGTACGCCGGCGCGCAGCGCCTCGACGCCCAGCGCAGCACCCTGGGCGAGCCCCCGCTGATCGACGGCGCCGTGCTCTGCCTGGGCGCCCCCGGCGAGCCCGATCCGCACACCGAGCCGGCGGACGTCCCGGCCCAGCTGCACGTGGTCGCGGGGCCCGACGCGGGCGGCGTCCACCTGCTGCACGGCGGCCAGATCCGGCTCGGCCGCTCCGCCGACGCCGACGTCGCGCTCGACGACCCGGACGTCTCCCGGATGCACTGCGCCGTGACCGTCGGCCCCGACGCCCGCGTCTCCGTCGCCGACCTCGGCTCCACCAACGGCACCACCCTGGACGGCGCCCGCGTGGGCGACCGCCCGGTCCGCTTCGCGCCGGGTGCGCTGCTGCGGATCGGCGAGTCGGCGCTGCGGCTCGTGCCGGTGCCGCCGACGGCGGAGGTGCGGGTGCCGACGACACCGGACGGGGAGGGTCACGTACGGCTGTCCGTGCCCCGGGCGTCCGCGCCGGACGGGGAGGGCGGCGCGGTGGCCCACGCGCGCGTGGCCGACGGCGCCGAGGGCCAGGTGCGCGACGCGGACGGCCGCTCCCGCGCGGTCCCGGCCGGGCCGACGGGATACACCCGGGTGACGGCTGCGGACCCCGCGGCCCCCGGCACCGGGCCCCGCGGCCGCACCCACCACGCGTACGGCACCTCGGGCCACGAGACGGCTCGGGGGCCCGTAGAGCCGCCGCAGGTCCCCGGTCAGGGCGGCGCGCCCCGCATCGAGAGCCACGGCACCGGCCCCACGGCCGGACTGCCCCGGCAGTCCCCCGCCGCGGGCGAGACGCACGGCGGCGCGCGGGGCGCGGGAGGCGCGGGGGCGTACGCGACCGGCGGTCCCGACGCGACCGCGCCCCGCACCGACGGACTCGGCCCGGGCGACCACGGCACCCCGGACCCACAGGCACCCGGCCAGACCCCGACCGACCGTGACCGGTACGGGTCGCCCGGCACCACCACGGCCGGCGCGGGCGCGCCCCGCCCCGGCGGGACCGGCCCCGGCGACCACGGCAGCCCCGCCCCGCGGGCACCCGGCCAGAACCCGCCCGGCCAGGACGCCCCGTACGACGCGGGGCCTGCCGCGCCGGGCGCGGCCCGTACGAACTCAACCGGTGGGGTCACACCCCGCACGGGCGGTACGGTCCCGGGCGGACACGGCCCCGGCCGGAACCCCCTCGGCCAGGCCCCGTACGGCACAGGCCCCGCCGCGCCCGGCGCGAGCGCGGCCGGTGGGGGCCCGCCCCACGCCGACGGGGTCGGCCCCGGTGCCTACGGCGCTCCGGACCCGCGGGCGACCGGCCGGGGCGCGGCCGGTACGGACCCGGCAGACGGCGCCGCCCCTCGCGCGGGCACGTCCGGTACCGGCACGTCCCGTACGGGCGCGGCCGGTGCGGCGGCTCTCGGCCCCGACGCCGGGCGTGGCGGCGCGCCGGGCTCCCGATCCGGGCGCAAGGGGACTCCCCTGCGCGGTACCGACGTGCCGCAGGAGGTGCGCAGGCGCGGTGGGATAGGAGCCTGGGCGCGGCGGCTGACCGGCGGGCGCGGAGCCGCTCCGGAGACCACCGTGTCCGGGGCGCACGCACCCGCCGAGACGGAGCGCGGACCGGCACCGGCGTCCCCGTCGTCCGGCCCCGCGCGCGCCCCCGAGACCTGGCCGGACCCCGCTTCGCTGCTGCTCACGGCGCTGGGACCGGGCCCCCGGCTGTGGGAGCGCGGCCCGGGCCACCCGGAGGCGCTCACCGTGCGGCTCGGTACGGCCGACCGGGTGGTGCCGGGCGGGGACGCCCCGCTGCCCGCGGTGCCGGTCACCGCCGACCTGCGCGAGGTGGGCGCGCTCGGCCTCGCGGGCCCGCGCGAGCGGCTCACCGGGCTGGCCCGTTCGGTGCTGGCGCAGCTCGCCGCGCTGCACTCGGCGGACGCCCTGGAGATCGTCCTGATCAGCGCGGACCGTTCCCGCCCGCTCGCCGAGCGGACGGCCGAGTGGTCCTGGCTGGGCTGGCTGCCGCAGGTGCGCCCGGGACACGGCCAGGACTGCCGCCTGCTGCTCGCCCACGACCGCGAACAGGCCACGGCCCGCGCCGGTGAACTCCTCCGCCGCCTCGACGACCGCCTCGCGGACGAGCCCCGGCCCGGGGCGCGCCCGCCGGCCACACCCGCGGACCCGGCGGCACCCACGGACCCGGCGGCGCCCGCGGTCGCGGCCCGCCCGCAGCCCTCCTGGGCCCGGCCCGACTCCGGCACCGACCCCTCCGGCGGCTTCCCCGGGCCGTACGCGGTGGTCGTCGTGGACGGGGACCCCGGCGGCGCCGACGTGCGCGAGGCGGTGGCCCGGCTGGCCCTGGAGGGACCGCGGGCCGGGGTGCACGTCGTGTGCCTCGCCGAGACGGCGGCCGCCTCCCCCACCTCCCCTGTGACGCGGACCTACGAGGAGGCCTGCGCGGTGTCGCCGGTGTTCCGGGAGTGCGGGGCGGTGGCGCTGCTCAGCGGCGACGTGGCGACGACCCTGCGCCTGCTGCGCGTCGCCCGCGCCGGCACCAACGCGGGCACGGGCACCCCGGCCGCTCCCGCCGGTCCGGTCGGCCACGGCACCGTCGCCACGGTGGACGCCGTCTCCCTGCCCTGGGCCGAGCGGTTCGCGCGCGCCCTGGCCCCGCTGCGCACCGACACCGCCACCGGCGGCGAGCGGCACACGCGCGTGTCCGCGCCGCTGCCCCAGGCGGCCCGGCTCCTGGACGAACTGGGCCTGGCCCGGGCCACCCCGGCCTCCCTGATGGCCCGCTGGGCGGCCGCGGCCGACGACACGGAGTCCCTCGGAGGACGCGCGCAGGCGGTGCTGGGCGCCGGTCCGCGCGGCCCCGTCCCGGTCGACCTGGCCGCCGAGGGGCCGCACCTGCTGATCGAGGGACCGCCCGGCAGCGGCCGCACCGAGCTGCTGCGGGCGCTCGTCGCCTCGCTCGCCTCCGCCGAACGCCCCGACCGGCTCGGCATCGTCCTCATGGACGGCCGCGACAGCGTGAGTTCGGGCGGCGCCCACGGCGAGGGCCTGCGCGTGTGCACGGACGTACCGCACGTCACCACCCACCTCACCGCCAACGACCCCGTGCTGATGCGGGAGTTCGCCCAGTCGCTGAGCGCCGAGCTGAAGCGGCGCGCCGAGCTGCTGGGGCGGTCGGACTTCGCCGAGTGGCACACCGGGCGCGAGGTGTCGGGCCGGCTCGTCGCCCAGCGCACCCCGGCCGGCGCGGGGCCGGTGCCGGTCTCCGACTCCGGGGACGTCGAGTCCCCGCCCAGCTCCACGCTGCGGCTGCGCCCGGCCGCCGCCAGGCGCCGGACGGGTCCCGTGCCGCCCCTCCCCCGCCTCGTCGTGGTCGTCGACGACCTCGACGCCCTCGTCACCCCGCCGCTCGGTTCCCCCGGGCGGCCCGCGGCGGGTTCGGTGATGCGGGCGCTGGAGGCCGTCGCGCGGGAGGGCGAGCGGCTCGGCGTGCACCTGGTGGCCGCCACCGCGCCCGGCGGCCGCACGGACCGTACCGAGCCCGTCCTGCGCGCGACCCTGCGCGTCACCCTGGACCCGCCGGTGCCGGGGCCGGACGAACCGGCGCCCGGACGTGGGCGGTTGGCCCGCCCCGACGGACGCACCACCGCCTTCCAGGGCGGCCGCGTCACGGGCCGCATCCCGCGCACGGCGACCCTGCGCCCCACGGTGGTCCCCCTGGAGTGGCACCGCATGGGCGACCCGCCCACCCGCCGCCCGGTGCGCGAACTGGGCAACGGCCCCACCGACTTGGCCCTGCTGGCCAGCGCCCTGGAACGGGCAGCCAGGGAGGTCTCGGCAGCGGAGGTCCCGTCACTGCTGTAGACGCCGTCCCCGCAGGCCCGTTCACGCCTGCGACGCCGGGGGCACAAGTCAGCCCGTCCGGCGCTTGCGGACAAGACCGTCCGGCCGAAGCAAGCGCCTCCCGAGGCCCCGTCCCCGCAGGCCCGTTCACGCCTGCGACGCCGGGGGGCACAAGTCAGCCCGTCCGGCGTTTGAGGACGAGGCCGTTCGGGCCGAAGCGGGGGCCCGGGGGCGGCAGCCCCCGAGACGCCCGCACCGGCACCGCCTGACTGATCACGGTCACGACGCGGTCACAAAAGCCCACTTGACAGCGGACGCGCCCTTGCCGCCCTCACCCCCCTGGCGTACACCAGAGCGCACGGGACAGCGCCGAGCGTTCGACGAGGAACGAAGAACGGGGCAGTGATGCGCACGAGCAGCACCATCCGGACACGCGGAACCGTCAAGAGGACCACGCGGGCCGCCGCCGCCCTCGCCGCGGGAGCACTCGCGCTCTCGCTCACCGCGTGCGGCGGCGACGACGACAACGGCAGCGGCGACAGCGGCGACAAGGGCGGCGGCGGCAAGCAGCCCGGCGCCTCCGTCACCCTCCCGAAGCTGGACGGCGAGAGCCTGTCGGTCGCCGCCGTCTGGACCGGCACCGAGCAGAAGAACTTCAAGCAGGTACTCACCGAGTTCGAGAAGCGCACCGGCGCCAAGGTCACCTTCGTGCCGGCCCAGGACCCGATCATCAACTTCCTCGGCTCGAAGATCGCCGGCGGTGCCCCGCCGGACGTGGCGATGCTCCCGCAGCCCGGCGCCATCAAGCAGGCCGTGGACAAGGGCTGGGCCAAGCCGCTGGGCGCCGAGGCGACGAAGGAACTCGGCGAGAACTACTCACCCGGCTGGCAGGACATCGGCAAGGTCGGCGGCAAGCAGTACGGCGTGTACTACAAGGCCGCCAACAAGTCGCTGATCTGGTACAACGCGAAGGTCTTCGAGAACGCGGGCGCCGCCGAGCCCAAGACCTGGGACGAGCTGCTCAACACCGCCCAGATGGTCTACGACTCGGGCGTCACCCCCTTCTCCGTGGGCGGCGCGGACGGCTGGACGCTCACCGACTGGTTCGAGAACGTCTACCTCTCGCAGGCGGGCCCGGAGAAGTACGACCAGCTCGCCAAGCACGAGATCAAGTGGACGGACCCGTCCGTGAAGGAGGCCCTGACCACCCTGGCGGAGATATGGGGCAAGAAGGACTTCGTCGCGGGCGGCGCGTCCGGCGCGCTGCAGACGGAGTTCCCGGCCTCGGTGACGCAGACCTTCACCGGCGGCGACCAGCCCAAGGCGGGCATGGTCTACGAGGGCGACTTCGCGCAGGTCAACATCGGTGAGACCAAGGCGGAGGTCGGCACGGACGCGAAGGTGTTCCCGTTCCCGGCCGTGGGCGACACCGCGCCGGTGGTGTCCGGCGGCGACGCGGCGGTGATCCTGAAGGACTCGAAGGCGGCGCAGGCGCTGGCCACCTGGCTGGCCTCGCCGGACGCGGCGGCGATCCAGGCGAAGCTCGGCGGTTTCCTCTCGCCCAACAAGAGCGTCGACACGTCGGTGTATCCGAACGAGGTGCAGAAGAAGATCGCCGAAGCGCTGCTCGCGGCCGGTGACGACTTCCGCTTCGACATGTCGGACCAGGCCCCGCAGGCCTTCGGCGGCACCCCGGGCAAGGGCGAGTGGAAGACGCTGCAGGACTTCCTGAAGAACCCGAAGGACGTCGCGGGCGCCCAGGCGAAGCTGGAGGCGGACGCGGCCGCCGCCTACGGGGGCTGACGCGATGACGTCGGCCACCGCGGCGGGGACCGGCCCGGCCCCCGAGGGCCCTCCGGTCCCCGCCGCCCCCAAGTCCCCCAAGTCGCGCAAGAGCGTGACCGGCACCCGGAAGTCCGTGGCGGCGCTGTTCCTGCTGCCCGCCCTGGTGCTGCTCGGCGCGCTCGTGGTCTACCCGATCGGGTACTCGCTGATCCGCAGCTTCTACGACCAGTCCGGCGACTCCTTCGCCGGGTTCGACAACTACGAGACGCTGTTCACCGACGACGGCATCCGCACCGCCCTGAAGAACAACATCATCTGGGTGGTGTTCGCGCCGACGGTCGCCACCGCGCTCGGTCTGATCTTCGCGGTGCTGACCGAACGCATCCGCTGGGGCACGGCGTTCAAGCTGGTCGTCTTCATGCCGATGGCGATCTCGATGCTCGCGGCCGGCATCATCTTCCGGCTGGTGTACGACCAGGACCCGGACAAGGGCGTCGCCAACGCGGTGTGGGTCGGGGTGCACGACACCTTCGCCGAGTCGTCCGCGTTCCCGAAGGCGCACCCGGGCCGCGACTCGCCGCTGAAGCCCGCCGGCGGGGGCGCGTTCATCACGAAGCAGCCGGTGAGCGCGGGCACCCCGGTGGCCCTGCCGCTCGTGGGCGTCGCCCCCGACCTGATGCCCGACGGCGCGGCGAAGGCGGCGACCGCCGAGCCCGCGGACGGCAAGGTCACCGGCACCACCTGGCAGGACTTCACCCGCGGCAAGGGCGTCGGCAAGCTGGGCGGCGTCGACGCGGCCGAACTGGGCTACGCCGGGATGAAGATCGAGGCGATCAAGGACGGCGAGGTGGTGGCGTCGACCACGGCGGCCGGGGACGGCACCTTCACGCTGCCCGCGGCGGCCGACGGGGCGCTGCTCAGACTGCCCGCCGACAACTTCAAGGAGCCGTACAACGGCCTGGACTGGCTCGGCCCCTCCCTGGTCACCCCGGCGATCATCGGATCGTACGTGTGGATGTGGGCGGGCTTCGCGATGGTGCTGATCGCGGCGGGCCTGGCCGGGGTGCCCCGGGAGCTGCTCGAAGCCGCCCGGGTGGACGGCGCCAACGAATGGCAGGTCTTCCGGCGGGTCACGGTGCCGCTGCTCGCACCGGTCCTCGCGGTCGTGGTCGTCACCCTGATGATCAACGTGCTGAAGGTGTTCGACCTGGTCTTCATCATCGCCCCGGGCTCCGCCCAGGACGACGCGAACGTGCTCGCCCTGGAGCTGTACCGCAAGGGCTTCGCCTCCGACCAGCCGGGCGTCGCCAGCGCCATCGCGGTGTTCCTGCTGCTCCTGGTGATCCCGGTGATGTGGTTCAACGTCCGGCGGCTGCGGCGGGAGGTGCGGCGATGAAGTCGCGTCCGCGATGGGGCGGCTGGGGGTCCGGGGGGTACCCCCCGGGACGGCGCAGTAACGTACGGCGACTTCGGCGGGAGGTGCGGCGATGACCGCGGACGCGGGTTCCCTCACCCCGGCGGCCACCCGGCCGCCCGAGACGGCCGTCAAGGCCAGGCAGTCGCTGGGGTCCCGGCTCGTCGAGGCCGTCAGCGGCGGTCTCGTCCGGGTGTTCCTGATCGTGGTGGGCCTGTTCTGGCTGGTCCCGACGATCGGTCTGCTGCTGTCCTCACTGCGCACGCCCGAGGACATGGCGGCGAGCGGCTGGTGGAAGGTCTTCACCGAGCCGTCGCAGCTCACCTTCCAGAGCTACGAGGAGCTGCTGGAGAACGGCGACATCACCTCCTCCCTCCTCAACACCGCGCTGATCACCGTCCCCGCGACCGTCCTGGTCGTGGTCATCGGGGCGCTGGCCGGATACGCCTTCGCGTGGATGGACTTCCCGGGCCGCGACTGGTGGTTCCTGGCGGTGGTCGGGCTGCTGGTCGTGCCGGTGCAGGTGGCCCTGATCCCGATCGCCGAACTCTTCGGCAAGATCGGCCTGTTCGGGTCGATGCTCGGCGTGATCCTCTTCCACGTCGGATTCGGCCTGCCCTTCGCGGTGTTCCTGCTGCGGAACTTCTTCGCGGAGATCCCGCGGGAGCTGCTGGAGGCGGCCCGGCTGGACGGGGCGGGCGAACTGCGGCTGTTCGCCCGGGTGGTGATGCCGCTCGGCGGGCCCGCGATCGCGAGCCTGGGCATCTTCCAGTTCCTGTGGGTGTGGAACGACATGCTGGTCGCGCTGATCTTCTCGGACTCCGGGAGCCAGCCGATCACGGTCGCCCTGCAGACCCAGGTACGGCAGTTCGGCAACAACATCGACGTGCTGGCGCCGGGCGCGTTCATCTCCATGGTGATCCCGCTGGCCGTGTTCTTCGCGTTCCAGCGGCAGTTCGTCTCCGGCGTGATGGCGGGCGCCGTCAAGTAGCCGCCGTTCAGCGGGCGCCGTCAAATGGGCGCCGACGTACCACCCTTGAGGGGGCGGACCGGTCACCGGTCCGCCCCCTCATCCGTACGGGCACAACGTCCCCCGAATGCCGCGGCGACCGTAACCAAGGGGCTTCCCCGGCCGTTGCCGGGCCGAACGCCCGCACCGATCCCGCCGACCGATGGATGTCCCCGTGCCCAGGTTCAGTGTCATCGTTCCCGCGTACCAGGTTCAGGCGTATCTGCACGCGTGCCTGGAGTCGGTGCTGGCCCAGTCGTACCCGGACTTCGAGGTGATCGTGGTCGACGACTACTCGCCGGACGCCTGCGGCGCGATCGCCGACGAGTTCGCGGCCCTCGACCCGCGCGTCCGCGTCGTACGCCTGGCGCGCAACGAGGGCCTGGGCCCCGCCCGCAACGCCGGGATGGAACGGGCGGGCGGCGACTACCTGGTCTTCCTCGACGGCGACGACACCCTCACCCCGCACGCGCTGCGCGGCATCGCCGACCGGATCAAGGAGACCGGGGAGCCGGACGTCCTGGTCTACGACTACGCACGCACCTACTGGACCGGCGAGACGGTCCGCAACCAGGCGGCCGCGCACCTCACCGAGCAGGGCCCGGCGCCGTTCCGGCTCGCCGACCGGCCGGGGCTGCTGAAGCTGCTGATGGTGGCCTGGAACAAGGCGGTGCGGCGGGAGTTCGCCGTGCGCGAGGGCTTCGCCTTCCCGCCGGGCTACTACGAGGACACGCCGTGGACGTACCCGGTCCTGCTGACGGCGGGCTCCGTCGCCACCCTGGACCGGGTCTGCGTCCACTACCGGCAGCGTCTGCGGGGCAGCATCCTGGGCACGCCGAGCGAACGCCACCTGGACGTCTTCACGCAGTACGACCGCGTCTTCGCGTTCCTTCAGGCGCGCATGGAGACGCATCCGGAGTCGGCCCGGGAACTGGCCCGCTGGCGGCCGGTCCTGTACCGGCGCATGGCCGACCACCTCACGACGGTGTACACCCGCCCCGACCGCCTCCCGCGCTCCCTGCGCGCCGAGTTCCTGCGCCGGGCCCGCGTGCACTGCCGCCGCTACCGGGTCCCCGGCGCCCGGGCCCCGCTGCCCGTCCGCCTCCGCCACGCCCTGCTCCGCCTCGGCCTGCGCCGCACCTACGGCGCGCTGCGGCTGGCGTCCGCCCTGCGCCGCCGTACCGCGAGGGGCACCACGAGCCTGGCGCGCACCGCCCGCACCGGGCTCCTGCGCCTGCACTACCGCGTCCAGCGCTGCCTCCCGCTCCGCGCCGACCGGGCCGTCTTCGCCGTCGAGGGCCACCGCGGGTACGGCCGCGACCCGGGCGCGCTGGAGGAGGCGTTCCGCCGCCTCGCGCCGCAGGTGCGCACGGCGTGGGCCGCCGACCCGGTGCACCACCACACCGTCCCGCCCGGCACCCGCCGGGTGGCCCCGGGCACGGCCGCCCACTGGACCGCCCTGGCCCGCTCCCGCTACCTGGTGTGCGACGCCGCCTTCGAGGCGGGCCTGGTCAGACGCCGGGGACAGGTGCTGGTCCAGACCCAGGCCGGAACTCCCCTCAAGCACATGGGCCTGGACCTCCAGGAGCGCCCGGCCGCCGCCCGGGGCACCGACTTCGCCCGGCTGCTGCGCGAGGCCGACTCCTGGGACTACGTGGTCTCCGCCAACCGCCACTCCACCCTGACCTGGGAACGCGTCCACCCCGGCGGCTGGACCACCCTGGAGTACGGCCAGCCGCGCACCGACGTCCTCCAGCGGGCGACGGCGGCGGACGTGATCCGGCTGCGCGAGACCCTCGGCATCCCCGAGGGCACGGTCGCCATCCTGTACGCCCCGACCCACCGCGACTACTGGCGCACCCAGCGCGCCGCCCTGGACCTGGAGCGCGTCGTGCGCCGGCTCGGCCCGCGCTTCGTGGTGCTGGCCCGCGCCCACCCCCGCCACGGCGGTCCGCTCGCCGCGTCCGGCGGCCGGGTCCTCGACGTCGGCGACCATCCGCACGTGGAGTCGCTGTGCCTGGCCTCGGACGCCCTGGTCACCGACTACTCGTCCCTGATGTTCGACTACGCGGGCCTGGACCGTCCGATCGTGCTCCACGCGCACGAGGCGGAGGCCTACGAGGCGGCCCGCGGCACCTATGTCGACCTGCGTTCCTTCCCGCCGGGCGCGATCGCCCGGGACGAGGACGAGCTGATCGGCCTGTTCGCGAGCGGCGAGTGGCAGGGCGCCCGGTCGGCGCGGCTGCGGGCCGCCTTCCGCGAGCGGTTCTGCCCGTACGACGACGGCCGTGCCGCCGACCGCGTGGTGCGCCGGGTCGTCCTGGGCGAGACGGACCTGCCGCCGGTGGTCCCGCCGGCCGAGCGCCGCCCCGCGCCGTCGGCCGCGGCCGTCCTCGCCCGCACCCCGCTGACCACGGTGCCGCAACCCGCGGGGCCGCGCACCGTCACCGACAGCCTCTGAGCACCGTTTGTCCCCCGGGAGCCCCCGGGCTCCCGTCCGACGAGCGAAAGAAGAGAAAGAGCAGTATGCCCCGCTTCAGCATCATCGTCCCGTCCCATGGGGTGGCGGGGCGGCTCTCCCAGGCACTGGACTCGGTCCTCGGCCAGTCCTTCGGCGACTTCGAGCTGATCCCCGTGTGCGACGGCCCGGACGGCGCCGCGGCCGACGTCGCCGGGGAGCACGCCGAGCGGGACTCCCGGGTGCGGCCCGTGCACTCGCCGCCGTCGGCCGGTCTCGCCGGGGCGCGCAACGCCGGGATGCGCGCGGCGACCGGCGCCTACCTGCTGTTCCTCGACGGCGACGACGTCCTGGTGCCGGGCGCGCTGGCCGCCCTCGACGCACGCCTCGCGGACACCGGCGGCGTCGACGTCCTGTACGTCGAGTACGAACGCGTGCCCTGGTGGGAGGGCGAGACCACCAACCCGGCCGCGCCGCTGCTGGCGAAGGCACCGGACGGCGCCTTCGCCCCCGACCGCGCCCCGCAGCTGACCGGTGTGCACCTGCCCGCGTGGAGCGCGGTCCACCGCCGCACCTTCCTGGCCGAGCGGAAGCTGGACTTCCCCGCCGGGCACTACACGGACATCGGCTTCGGCGCCCGGGTCGCGGCCCGCGCCGAGCGGGTGGCGGTGCTGCGCGAGGTGGTCGTGCGGCACCGGGTGCGACGCCAGGGCAACCGGCTGAACCTGCCCGGCGAGCACCATGCGGACCTGCTCGACCAGGCCGAACTGGCGCTCACGCACGCCGCCGAGCTGGGCCTGCCGCCCGAGCGGCGCGGCCCGCTGTTCGAGCAGCTCTTCGCGGCGGTCCTGAAGACGGCCACCCATCCCCGCCGCCTGACCGGCCGGGGGCGCCGCGCCTTCTACCGCCGGGCCGGCCGCCTCTACCGGCGCCACCGCCCCGCGGGCTTCCGGCCGCCGGGCGGGCGGCTCGGCGTGCAGCACCGGCTGCTGGCATCGGGCTCGTACGCCGGCTTCCGCGCGCTGCGGGCCGCCAACCGGGCCGCGACCGGCCTGCTGCGCCGCCTGCCGTGGCCGCGGGGGCTGCGCACCCGGCTGCGCTACCGGCGTCACCTGCGCCGCCCGCTGGACCCGAATCTGGTGGTGTACTGCGCCTACTGGGGCCGCGGCTACGCCTGCAACCCGGCCGCGATCCACGCCAAGGCCCGGGAACTCGCCCCGCACCTGAAGTCGGTGTTCCTGGTGGAGCCGGACCAGGCGCACACGGTCCCCGAGGACGTCGACCACGCCGTGATCGGCAGCCACCGGTACTGGGAGGTGCTGGCCCGCGCCAGGTACCTGGTGAACAACGCCAACTTCGCCGAGGGCGTCGTCAAGCGCCCCGGCAGCGTGCACCTGCAGACGCAGCACGGCACGCCGCTGAAGACGATGGGCGTGGACCAGTCGACGTACCCGGTGGTGGCGGCGGCCACCGGCAGCTTCACCAAACTGCTCGGCCGGGTGGACCGCTGGGACTTCAACCTGTCCGCCAACCGGCACTCCACCCAGATGTGGGAGCGCGCCTTCCCCGGCTCCTACGAGCACCTGGAGTACGGCTATCCGCGCAACGACGTCTACTGCACCGCGACCGCCGACGACGTGGCCCGCGTCCGGCGCGAACTGGGCGTCCCGGAGGGCAAGACGGCGGTCCTGTACGCGCCCACGCACCGGGACTGGGAGAGCGGCTTCGGCGCGGGCGGCCCGGACCTGGAGGCGTTCTGCGAGGCGGCCGGCGAGGACGTGGTGGTGCTGCTGCGCGCCCACTACTTCTACGACCGGGGCGCCGGCCGAAAACGCACCGGCCGGGTCATCGACGTGACCGCGCACCGCTCCTCGGAGGACGTCTGCCTGGCCGCGGACGCGCTGGTCACCGACTACTCCTCCATCATGTTCGACTACGCCAACCTGGACCGCCCGATCGTCGTGTACGCCGAGGACTGGGACGTCTACCGGGAGACCCGCGGCGTCTACTTCGACCTGCTGGCGGCGCCCCCGGGGCCGGTGGCGCGCACCCCGGAGGAGCTGGCCCGGGTCTTCGCCGACGGCACCTGGGCGGGCCCGGAGTCGACGGCGCTGCGGGCGGCCTTCCGCGAGCGGTTCTGCGCGTTCGACGACGGCCGGGCCGCGGAGCGCGTCGTGCGCCGGGTGCTGCTCGGCGAGCCGCCCGAGGCGCTGCCGCCGGTGGTCCCGCTCGCGGAGCGCGTCCCGGCCCCCGCCGCCGTCACCCACGAGAGCCTCGTAAGGAGCTGACCCCGCCGTGCCCCGCTTCAGCGTCATCGTCCCCTGTTTCAAGGTGCAGGGCTTCCTGCGCGAGTGCCTCGACTCGGTCCTGGACCAGTCCTTCCGGGACATCGAGGTGATCGCCGTCGACGACTGCTCCCCGGACGGCTCGGGGGCCATCCTCGACGAGTACGCGGCCCGCGACGAGCGGGTGCGGGTGCTGCACCTGGAGGAGAACGTCGGCCTCGGCCGGGCCCGCAACGCCGGGCTGCCGCACGCCACCGGCGACTACCTCTTCTTCCTCGACAGCGACGACACCCTCACCCCGGGCGCCCTGCGCGCCATGGCCGACCGGCTCGCCGAGACGGACGATCCGGACGTGCTGGTCTTCGACTACGCGCGCACCTACTGGTGGGGCGGCACCCGGCGCAACGTCCTGGCCCGGGTGCTCGCGGAGGCGGGCGACGGCACCTTCACGGCGGACGAACGCCCCGAGATCCTCGACCTGCTGATGGTGGTGTGGAACAAGGTCTACCGGCGCGACTTCGTCGACCGGGAGGGCTTCACCTTCCCGCCCGGCTACTACGAGGACACGCCCTGGACCTTCCCGGTGCTGTTCAGCGCGGAGCGGATCGCGACGCTGGACCGGATCTGCCTGAACTACCGCCAGCGCCGCCAGGGCAACATCCTGTCCACCACCAGCCGCAAGCACTTCGACGTCCACGCGCAGTACGAGCGGGTCTTCGCCTTCCTCGACGACCGCCCTCGGCTGGCGGCGCGGTGGCGGCCGTTCCTGCACGCCAAGATGGGCGAGCACTGCCTGGACATCCTGTCCAAGCCGGACCGGCTGCCGCCGGCCGACCGGGCGGAGTTCTTCCACCGCACCGCCGAGATGTTCCGCGCGTACCGGCCGGAGGACGCGTCGGTCCCGGCCGAACTGAAGGTGCTGGAGGGGTCGTACGCCGCCTACCGGGTGCGCCGGCAGTCCGGGCGGGCGGCGCGGGAGCTGGAGCGCCGGACCCGGCAGGCGCGCGGCGCGGCCGCGGGGCGGGCCCGCCGGTTCGCCGCCGCCGCGCTCCCCCGGCGCGCGCTGGACCCCGGCCTCGTCGTGTACTCGGCGTTCTCCCACCGGGGCGTGCTCGGCGACCCCGCCGCGATCCACCGCGCGGCCCGCGACATCGCGCCGCACCTGCGCGGGGTGTGGGTGGTGCGGGACGAGGAGTGCGCGGCGGACCCCGCGCTGCTGCCGCCGGGCACCGAGCACGTGGTCCTGGGCAGCGCCGCCTACCGCCGGGTGACCGAACGGGCGGCGTTCCTCGTCAACAACGTCAACTGGCCCGGCACGGTGGCCAAGCGGGACGGCGCCGTCCACATCCACACCCACCAGGGCACCCCGCTCAAGTACATGGGCGTCGACCTGCTGGGCAGGCCCGGTGCCCGGCACGGTCTGGACGTGCCGCAGATGCTGCGGCGCGCCGACCGCTGGGACCACAGCCTGGTCGCGGGCCGGTACGCGGAACGGATCTGGGAGCGGGCCTATCCCTGCCACTTCACGTCCGCGCGCACCGGCAGCCCGCGCAACGACGTCCTGGTCGACGCCGGTCCCGAGGACGGCCGCCGGGTCCGCGAGCGGCTCGGCGTCCCCGAGGGGGACACCGTGGTGCTGTACGCGCCGACCCGTCGCGAGTACCGGCGCGGCGGGCTCGTCGAACGCCTCGACGTGGCCCGGCTCGCCGCCGACCTCGGCGCGGGCCACACCCTGGTGGTACGGCTGCACCCGTCCCTGGCCACCGGCCCGGCGCGGGGCCTGGGCCTGGCGGAGCTGCACCGGCGGGGCGTGGTGATCGACGCGACGGACGAACCGCACGTGGAGGACCTGATGCTCGCCTCCGACCTGCTGATCACCGACTACTCGGCCCTGATGTTCGACTACGCCCTCCTGGACCGGCCGATCCTGATCCACGCCGACGACTGGGGCCCGTACACGGCGACCCGCGGCACCTACTTCGACATCACCCAGGAGGCACCCGGGCACGTCTCGCGCTCCTACCGGGAGCTGGCGTGGCTGCTGGCGTCCGGGGCGTGGCGGGACGAGGAGGCGGCGCGGCTGCGGGCGTCCTTCCGGGCCCGGTACTGCGAGTACGAGGACGGCAGGGCCGCCGAGCGGGTGGTGCGGACGCTGCTGCTCGGCGAGCCGATGCCCGCCCCGGAGCCCTCCGGTGTCCCCGGGGCCCGCGCCGTCCCGGCCGGACGCGACCTGCTGCCCTCCACATGAGACCCGGCAGCCGGGTGAGCGGGCGGGTGCCGGGGGCTCTGGGGGTGCTGGTCCTGGCCGCCGTGTTCGCCGTGCTCCAGCTGGCGAACGTCACCGGCCGGGACACGCCCGACACCAGGAACTACCTGTCGTACGCCCTGAGTCTGACCGGGGAGAGCAAGCACGCGGCGGCGACGGCCACCATCGACTACGTGTGCGCGAGCCGGGCGGAGCGGGCCCGACGGGACCAGAGCGTGCACGTGGTCCGCTTCCACCGCGCCGACCCCTCCGCCGAGGTGCTGGCCGAGTGCCGCGAGCAGGAGTGGGCGGTGGTGCGGCCGCGGCTGGCGGCCGGGCAGACCGGCGGGCACACGGTCCCGTACATGTCGGAGCGGTTCATGGCGATCTTCGAGGCGCGGCCGGGCTATCCGGTGTTCCTGGTGCCGTTCGTCCTGGCCTTCGGGGTGACGTGGGGACTGTGGGCGGCGGGGGTGGTGATCGCGGTCGTGGGCGGCGTCCTGGTCTTCCTGATCCTGCGGAACCTGTCCGTGCCGGTGCCGCTCGCCCTGTCCGGGCAGGCGCTGTACTACGTGCTGCCGTGCGGGACGACCGCGATGCGCCCGATGACCGAGGGCCTGCTGATGGCGCTGACCCTGGCCGCGGTGTGGGGCTGCGCGCTGGTGCTGCGGGCGGGGCGGCCCCGGGCCGGGCTGGCGCTGGTCGCCGGTTCGCTGCTGGCCCTGTTCACGGTCAAGCACTCCCAGGCGCTGTTCCTCGGCCTGTGCCTGGCGGCGGCCGGCGGGGTGATCGCCCTGCGCCGGTACCGGCGGCGGCGTCGGCGGCTGCGGGGGCGGGGCGGACCGGCGTCCCGGGACGTGCTGGCGCTCGCGGCCGTGGGCCTGGCCGGGGCGGCCGTCACCCTGCTGCTGGCGCGGCTGCTGCACTACCCGTCCGAGGCGGACAGCCTCCAGGACCTGCTCACCGACCACTTCAACCGCCCCGACCGGAAGCATCCGTGGCCGGAGTTCTGGCAGCTGCAGGGCAACTTCTGGGTGGAGTGGCTGCGCAGGCAGGCGTGGCAGCCGCTGTTCGCGGCGGCGCTGGCCGCCGGGGCGTGGGGTGCGCTCAGGCGCGGCGGCGCGGTCGGCGGCTTCCTGGTCGCGGCGGCGTTCACCGGGATCCTCACCCAGGCCGGGCACCCGGACATCAACATCTGGGGCGAGCGGCTGATCGTGCTGGCCTGGCTGCTGCCGGTGGTGGGGGTGCCGCTGCTGCTGGCGCCGGGGGTGCGGCGCGGCCGGGTGCCGCTGCCGGCGCAGGGGCAGCCGGACCGGGCGGGCGCGGTCGGCTGAGCATCCGCTACCCGGGTGACTTGGGGCGCCGGGGGATTGACGGGGGCGACCCCACCGGGAACATACGCCAAATGTCCAGATTGCCCCACACCCTCGCTGCTTCGTGAGCGCCGGCGTCCTCGTCCGGCGGCCGGTGCGCGGCGCGACGGCGCTGCGCGGCGGACGCGCCTGGCGTCCCAGCCCGTACCAGGCGGCCGGCTTCCTCTTCTTCCTCGTGATGACGCTGGCGTACTGGGCGGTGCCGCTGTGCTGCGACGCCGGCCAGCACGCGGCCGTCGTCGAGCGTCTGAAGGAGAACCTCCTCCACCCCCGGCATCCGATGGCCGACCTGCCGGGCGCGGGCAGCGCGTACTACTCGCCGTACGCGGTGGCCGAGGGCGCGTTCGCCCGGCTGACCGGGCTGGGCGGCTGGGAGGTGGTGCGGCTCGCGGGGCCGCTGAACCTGCTGGTGCTGCTGACCGGCCTCGGCCGCTTCGTGCGGGTGCTGACCCCGCGACCGTGGGCGCCGGTCCTGGCGCTGGGCGCGATGACGCTGCTGTGGGGCACCGAGCGGGCCTGGTGGAGCGGCTATCTCGGGCTGATGTCGATGACGGGCAACCTCGGCTACCCGTCCACGTTCGCGATCGGCCTCACCTTCTGGGCCTGGGCACTGACCGGCGCACGGGCGCGGGACCGGCGCCGGGTGCGCTACGTGGGCCCCAGCGGACTGCGCGGCCTGCCCGGGTACGCGGGGCTGGGCGCCCTCTACGCCCTGATCCTCCTCGTCCACCCGATCACCTCGGTGGCGGCGGCGCTCGGCGCGGTGGCGCTGGTGGCCGGGTGGCAGCGCGGCTGGCGCGGGCCGGTGGTGGGGCGGTGGGCGCTGACGGTCGCCGTGGCGGTCGGGGCGGCGGTCCTCTGGCCGTACTTCGACGTGTTCGCGCTGGCCGGCGACGGCAGTGTGGACGCGATGCACCGGGTCCTCTACCTCCACCTGCCCGGGGAGTTCTGGCTGGCGCTGCTGGGCCTGCCGGCCCTGTGGGCACGCGGCCGCCGTTCGGCGCGGGACCCGCTGGTGCTGATGTTCGCGCTGGACTGCGCGGTGGTGGCGTACGGCTGGTTCAGCGGCCACTACACCTACGGCCGGATCCTCGGGCTCACCCTGGTGCCGTTGCAGTTCGCCCTGGCGGTGGAGCTGGCGGCACCCCGGCCCTGGGGGCGGTGGCGGGCGGCGCTGGGCTGGACCGCGACGGCCGGGGCCCTGCTGGGCCTCCTCACCGTGCACGCGGGGGCGGTGCTGCCGCGCGCCCTGGACCCGGTGGGCTTCGAGCAGCCGCCGCGGTGGCCGGAGTACGCGTGGGCGGCCCGGCACATCGGCCCCGGCGAGGTCGTGATCACCGACGGCTACTACGCCGGGCACGCCATCGCCGGGTACGGGCCGAACCTCGCGGCGCCCGCCTGGCCGGACCCGGCGCTGGACGAGCGGGAGCGGGCCCGGCGGGTGGCCGACGTCGAGGCGTACCTCGCGCCGGACTCGACCCGCGCCGAGCGCACCGCCGTCGCCCGCCGCTACCACGTCCGCTGGCTGCTGCTGACCCGTTGGCACCCGGTGCCCGAGGAGGCGGTGGTGGTGGCGTGGAGCGAGCGGACGGGCGAGGTGCTGGCGCGGGTCGGGTGAGTACCGCCCAGGGGGTGGTGCTCGATGACGAGTGGGCACCGCCCGGCGGCGTTACTCGATGACGAGGTCGACCGGGATGTTGCCGCGGGTGGCGTTGGAGTAGGGGCAGACCTGGTGGGCCTGCTCGACCAGCTTGCGGCCGGTCTCCTCGTCGAGGCCGTCGGGCAGCTCGACCCGCAGGGTGACGGCGAGCGCGAAGCCCTCGCCCTGCTTGCCGATGCCGACCTCGGCGGTCACCGCGGCATCGCTGACGTCGACCTTGGCCGCCCGGCCGACGACGCCGAGGGCACTGCCGAAGCAGGCCGCGTACCCGGCGGCGAACAGCTGCTCGGGGTTGGTGCCCTGGCCGTTGCCGCCCATCTCGACGGGGACGCCGAGGGCGAGGTCGAGCCTGCCGTCGGAGCTGACGGTACGGCCGTCGCGGCCGTGGGTGGCGGTGGCGGCGGCGGTGTAGAGCGCGTCCATGGGAGAACCGTCCCTTTCAGGAGGGGGCTGCGTGCCTGACTGCCACAAGTAGAGCACTCGATCGAGTCGTACGCAACTTAATTGTGCACAACTAAATTGGGGACAAGGTGCAGTCGGCTACCCTGGAGCCCATGACCACGCCCGCCACCGACTGGCTCCGCCTGGACCAGCAGATCTGCTTCTCCCTGAACGCCGCGTCGCGCGCCTTCGGCAGCGTCTACCGCGTGGTCCTCAAGGACCTGGGCCTCACCTACTCGCAGTACCTGGTCATGCTGGTGCTGTGGGAGCACGGCGAGCTGCCGGTGAAGAAGCTCGGCGAGCATCTGCGGCTCGACTCCGGCACGCTCTCCCCGCTGCTCAAGCGGCTGGAGGCGGCCGGTCTGGTCCGGCGCGAGCGCAGCGCGCGCGACGAGCGCTCGGTGGAGGTGCGGCTGACCGGCCAGGGCGCGGCGCTGCGCGAGCGGGCCGTCGAGGTGCCGCGCCGGATCTCCGCGGCGACCGGCCTGGACCTGACCGAGGTCCAGGACCTGCGCGCCCGCCTCGACCGGCTCACGGCGGCGCTGGACGCGTACGGCACCGATCCGGCCCCGGGACCGTCCTGAGGGGTGCGGGCGCCGGGCCGGCGCCGGGATGACGGATCATGGCTACCAAGGACCACTGAACGAAGGGGACGGCCGAATGACCTGGCTGATCACCGGCGGCGCCGGATACATCGGGGCGCACGTCGTACGGGCGATGACCGAAGCGGGCGAGAAGGCCGTGGTCTACGACGACCTGTCCACGGGGATCGCCGAGCGCGTGCCCGACGGCGTCCCCCTGGTGGTGGGCTCGGTCCTGGACGGCGAACGCGTCGCCCGCGCCCTGGCCGACCACTCCGTCACCGGCGTGGTGCACCTGGCCGCCAAGAAGCAGGTCGGCGAGTCGGTGGACCTGCCCCTGCACTACTACCGGGAGAACGTCGAGGGGCTGCGCGTCCTGCTGGACGCGGTCACCAAGGCCGAGGTCCCGTCCTTCGTCTTCTCCTCCTCCGCCGCCGTGTACGGCATGCCCGACGTCGACCTGGTGACGGAGGAGACGCCCTGCGTGCCGATGTCGCCGTACGGCGAGACCAAGCTGGCCGGCGAGTGGCTGGTCCGCGCCACCGGCAAGGCCGCGGGGCTGTCCACGGCGTCCCTGCGCTACTTCAACGTGGCGGGCGCGGCGAGCCCGGAGCTGGCCGACACCGGCGTATACAACCTCGTCCCGATGGTCTTCGAGAAGCTGACGGAGTCCGCGGCCCCCCGGATCTTCGGCGACGACTACGCGACGCCGGACGGCACCTGTGTGCGCGACTACATCCACGTCGTCGACCTGGCCGAGGCCCACGTGGCGGCGGCCCGCGCCCTGCAGTCCTCCCCGGGCAGCACCCTCACCCTCAACATCGGCCGGGGCGAGGGCGTCTCCGTCCGCGAGATGATCGACCGCATCAACGCGCTCACCGGCTACGACCAGCCGCCGACGGTCACGCCCCGCCGCCCCGGCGACCCGGCCCGCGTCGTCGCCTCGGCCGACCGCGCCGCCGTCGAGCTGGGCTGGAAGGCCAAGTACGACGTCGAGGACATGATCACGTCGGCCTGGGCGGGCTGGGTGCGGCTCCACCCGGAGGCCGCGCGGGACTGACGCCGGATCAGCGCGGCGAGGAGACCTGCTCGCGCACCCACGCCGGGTCGGGGTTGGTGTAGGTCCGGCCCGCCACGAGCAGCGTGGGCACGGTCTCGTCGCCGCCGTTGGCCTCCCGCACCAGCTCCGCCCCGGCCGGGTCCCGCCAGATGTCGACCCAGTACAGCCGCCGCGCCCTGCGCCCCAGGCGGAGGCGCAGCCGCATGCAGTAGGCACACCCCGGCCGCCAGAACACGACCGGCCGCCCGTCGACGGCACTGCGCCGCCGCGCCTGCGACGCACCGACCGACCTGGGGAAGACCAGCGGCGAGGTCAGCCCCGCCAGCAGCACGAACACCAGCAACAGCACGGCACCCGTCCCGGTGCGCCCCTGGACGAACGGCCCGGTCGCGGCCCCCGCCCCGGCGATCAGCAGCAGCACCGGGCCCGTCCACGCCCGCCTCATCGGCCCTGCCCCGGCGTTTCCCGGCGCCCGGCTTCCCGAGCCGCCCGCTCCAGCCGGTCCCGGTACGACTCCCACCACGCCGCGTCCCCCGCCGGCACCGCGGCGTTGTCCTCGCGCATCCCCACGGCGCCGTCCGTCAGCTCCCGGATGATGTCGGCGTGCCCGGCGTGCCGCTGGGTGTCCGCGATCACGCGGGTCACGGCATGCAGCAGCGTCACCTCGTCCCTGCCCTCGGCCCACCACGGCACCCTGCCCACCGTCTCCAGCGCCACCGCGTCGATCGTCGCGTCCGCGTGGGCCCACGCCCGCCGGTACAGCCCCACGACGTACTCGCGCGACTCGTCCGCGGTGACCCACATGTCCGCGTTCTCCTCGGCGCCCTCCTCGTTCCAGGGCAGCGGCTCCTCCGACGGCCGCCCGAACACGACGCCGAGATACCCCAGCTCCACCGTGGCGGCGTGCTTCACCAGCCCGAGCAGATTGGTACCGGTCGGCGTCACCGGCCGCCGTACCTCGTACTCCGAGAGCCCTTCCAGCTTCCAGAGCAGGGCGTCCCGAGCGGCCTGAAGGTAGAAACGGAGCACGGCCTTGGGGTCTGTTGGGATCATGAGGCCAGTCTCCGCTCCCTTCCTGGGAACCGTCGATCAGTTCCGTGATGTCGTCCAAGTGATCGACTTTCAGGAGGAGCTGACTCAGTGCGGATCTACTTGAGCGCGGACATGGAAGGCATCACGGGGCTCGTCGACGCCGACGACGTCCAGCCCGGCGGCCAGGACTACGAACGCGGACGCCGGATGATGGCCGAGGACGTCAACGCGGCCATCAGAGGAGCGGTCGCCGCGGGCGCCACTCACATCACCGTGAACGACGCACACGGCCCCATGCGCAACCTCCTGCCGGAGGCCCTGCACCCGGCCGCACGGCTCATCCGTGGCAAACCCAAGAACATGGGCATGCTCGACGGCCTCACTTCCGGCCACGACGCCATGCTCTGTGTCGGTTACCACTCCCGAGCCGGCGCACTGGGGGTGCTGAGCCACAGTTTCATGGGGCACGAGATCGAGGACATGTGGCTCGACGGCAGACCGGTGGGAGAGATCGGCCTGGCCCATGCCACCGCGGCCGCCCTCGGTGTTCCCGTGGCGGTCCTCACCGGTGACGACCGCGCCTGCGAGGAGATGACGGAGTGGGATCCCTCGGTCACCACCGTGGCCGTGAAGTACGCCCATGACCGTTTCGCCGCCGAACTGCGGCCTGCGGACGAAGCCCGCGGGGCGATCGAGGAGGCCGTTGCCACCGGCCTGGCCGGAACGAGGGCCGCGGCGGCGAACCCGGACCCGGCCGTCCTGGCGGTCCGATGGCAGTCGGCCTCGGTGGCCTCGGTGCTTCAGGGCATCCCGGGTGTCACCGCCAGGGACTCCCGGACGGTCCAGGCCCGGGGCGCGCTGCCCGGCCTCTACCGTCAGTTCTGCGTCTGGATGCGGGTGGCGGCCTCCATGACCAACCAGCGACCGTATTGCTGACCGACCAGATCACGGCGATAGCCCTCCGGCGGCATCGAGAACCGTCCCGTCAGTGGCGCGTCACAGGGCGACGAGACCGGCCGTCGTTTCCTTGAAGCCGCAGGCGTCGAAGTAGAACGGGCGCAGGTGGTCCTCGAAGTCGACGTGCAGCCACTCGCAGCCCGCCGCGCGGGCCCCTTCGGCGGCGACCGCGACGAGTCGGGCGCCGACGCCGCGCGACCGTTGGTGCCGGGCCACCGCCGTGTCCAGCAGGAAGGCGTGCGCTCCGCCGTCCCAGGCGACGTTGACGAAGCCGACCAGGGAGCCGTCCTCCCGGGCGCAGACCCAGCCGAGGCTGTGCCGCTCCAATTGCGTGCGCCAGTCGGTCCGTTCGACCGGATGACCGAAGGCCTCGGCGTGCAGGGCGTTCAGCGAGCCGTTGTCGACGTCTTCGCGCCACAGGTAGGTGGTCGTCACCGCCCGATCGTACGTGGCGGGCGCGGCGGCTACAGCGGTCGGACGAAGGGGGCCCGCCACTGCGGGGACGGGTCCGAGCCCAGGGCCGACCAGTACTCCCGGCCGCCGGTGATCCGCCCCTCCCGGACCGTCCACAGGGACACCGCCCGGTGGACGCCCATCGTCTCGTGCGGGACCTCCACCTCCGAGACCACGGTCTCGCCGTCGGCCACGACGCGTATCACCTCGATCGACCAGCCCTCCGGATACTCCGCGTTGACGCTCACGAAGTCGGCGCGGCCCTCGATCCGCTCGGCGCTGACCGGCCACTCCACCACCAGGTCCTCGGCGAGCAGCGCGGCCAGGCCGTCCCAGTCCCGGGCCTGCATGCGGGTCCAGAACTCCCGGACGATCGCGGCGGGTTCCGCGGGTTCCGCGGGTTCCACGGATTCGACAGGTTCCACTGGTTCCGGAGACGGTGTGTGTGTCATGGGCGCAGCCTGACAGGGGGCACTGACAGTCGCGCTCCGGCCCTGCTCAGAGCGCCTTCAGGCCCTCCGCCGTGGCCCGCGCCAGCGATCCCAGGTACCCCTTGGGCAGCTTCGGGCTGCGGACGACCACCGAACGCCAGTACAGCGGGCCCGAGATCAGGTCCAGGGCCAGGTCCGCGTCGAGGCCCGGGGCCAGCTCACCGCGTTCGGCCGCCGCCGCGAGGATCCGGCTGGCGACGCCGTCCTGGCCCTCGCGCAGGGTCTTCTGGAGCGCCTCGGCGATGTCGGGGTTGCGGGCCGCCTCCGCCTGGAGGTCGGGGATGACCTGCGAGGCCACCGGGTGGCGCAGCGCGCGCGACGTCACCTCGTACAGCAGCCGCAGGTCACCCTCCAGGGAGCCGGTGTCCGGCGCGGGCAGGCCCTGTACGGCGAGGGCGGAGACGATGTCGAGCACCAGGTGCAGCTTGGAGCGCCAGCGCCGGTAGACGGCGGTCTTGCCGACGCCCGCGCGGCGCGCGATGCCCTCGATCGACATCCGTGCGTAGCCGACCGCCGCCAGTTCCTCGAAGACCGCGGCCCGGATGGCCTCCGTCACGTCCTCGCGGAGCACCGCGGCCCCCGCGGGGGCCCGGCGGCGCGGGCGCGGCGTCGGCTCGTCGGCGGCGGCGTTGGTCGTCATGCGGGCCAAGCATAGGGCGTAACGACGAAACGGTTGCGTTCCGGCGTCCCCACGCCCTACGCTCACGTTACGACGATACGGTGCCGTCCCGACGTAAGTGAACACCCACCGTCATCCAGGTGAACGACGGGCGCCGCCCTCTCGCCCCCTCCCCCGAGCGAAAGCACCGGATGTGAGCCAGGTCCTCGACCCCCCGCCCCCGACCACCCAGGCGCCCCCCGGCCCCGAACCGGACCACGACCTCGCGGCACTCGCCGCCCGGCACGGGCTGTCGGTCAGCGGTGCCCGCCCCTCCCTGCCCCAGTACGTCCGCCAGCTGTGGGCGCGCCGGCACTTCATCGGCGCCTTCTCCACCGCCAAGCTCACCGCCCAGTACAGCCAGGCCAAGCTCGGCCAGGTCTGGCAGGTGATGACGCCCCTGCTCAACGCGGCGGTGTACTACTTCATCTTCGGCATGCTGATGAACACCAGCCGCGGCGTGGAGGACTTCGTCCCGTTCCTGGTCACCGGCGTGTTCGTGTGGACGTTCACCCAGAGCTCGATCATGGCGGGCACCCGGGCCATCTCCGGCAACCTCGGCCTGGTCCGCGCCCTGCACTTCCCGCGGGCGGCGCTGCCGGTGTCGTTCTGCCTGCAGCAGCTCCAGCAGCTGCTGTTCTCGATGGCCGCCCTCGTCCTGATCCTGCTGGCCTTCGGCGTGCCGCCCGCCCCCTCCTGGGTGCTCGCGGTCCCGGCACTGGTGCTGCAGTTCCTGTTCAACGCGGGCGTGGCCATGGTCATGGCCCGGGTGGGTTCGAAGATCCCCGACATGGCCCAGCTGATGCCGTTCCTGCTGCGCACCTGGATGTACGCCTCGGGCGTCATGTTCAGCATCCACCACATGACCGGCCCCGACAGCGGCCTGCCGTCCTGGGTCGGCACCGCCCTCCAGCTCAACCCCGCCGTCGTCTACATCGACCTGATGCGCTTCGCCCTGATCGACAGCTTCGGCGGCAGCCAGCTGCCGCCCCACGTGTGGGCGCTCGCGGTGGGCTGGGCCCTGGTCGCCGGGGTCGGCGGCTTCATCTACTTCTGGAAGGCCGAGGAGACGTACGGTCGTGGCTGACACTCCCGCTGACAAGACCCCCGCTGACAAGACCCCCGCCGAGCGCGTGCCCACCGTCGTCGCCGACGGCGTCGACATCGTCTACCGGGTCAACGGCACCGGGGCCGGCCGCGGCTCCGCGACCGCCGCCCTCAACCGCATCCTGCGCGGCAAGAAGGCCGAGAAGGCCGCGGGCGTGCGCCGGGTGCACGCCGTGAAGAACGTGTCCTTCGTGGCGTACCGCGGCGAGGCCATCGGCCTGATAGGGACCAACGGCTCGGGCAAGTCGACGCTGCTCAAGGCGGTCGCCGGGCTGCTCCCGGTGGAGAGGGGCCGGATCTACACCGACGGGCAGCCCTCCCTGCTCGGCGTCAACGCCGCCCTGATGAACGACCTCACCGGCGAGCGCAACGTGTACCTCGGCGGCCTGGCGATGGGCATGTCCCGCGCGCAGGTCAAGGAGCGGTACCAGGAGATCGTCGACTTCTCCGGGATCAACGACAAGGGCGACTTCATCACCCTGCCGATGCGCACGTACTCCTCCGGCATGGCGGCCCGGCTGCGGTTCTCCATCGCCGCCGCCAAGGACCACGACGTCCTCCTCGTCGACGAGGCCCTGGCCACCGGCGACCGCTCCTTCCAGAAGCGGTCCGAGGAACGCATCCGGGAGCTGCGGCAGCACGCCGGCACGGTGTTCCTGGTCAGCCACAGCAACAAGTCCATCCGCGACACCTGCGACCGGGTGCTGTGGCTGGAGCGCGGCGAGCTGCGCATGGACGGGCCGACGGAGGAGGTCCTGAAGGAGTACGAGAAGTTCACCGGCGGTCCGGACAAGGCGGCGAAACCCAAGCCCGCACCCAAGGCGAAGGCCGCCGCCTGACCCGTCCCGAAGGGCCTCTTCGCCCGGAAAGCGTACGTACGGTTAACCCTTTTGCCTGATTAGTGCCACTATGGCCGGACGAACGAGCAGGAGTGTGCCGGGAGCGCCGACGGCGAAGGAGTCCCCGCGATGTCCGAGACCCCCGAACTCAGCGTCATCGTCCACGGCCCCAACGTCCAGGACCACCTGCCCGCGCTCCTCGACTCCCTCGACGCCCACCCCCTCGCCGGTGTCGAGGTGATCGTCGCCGCCGTGGGGGACTGGGCACGGGAGACCGCCGAGCGGCACGTCCCCGCGTTCACCGTGCTGCCCCTGCCGGAGGGCGCCGGTGACGCGGCGGCCCGGGCGGCCGGGGCGGCACGGGCGTCCGGCCGCTGGCTGCACTTCGTCCATGCCAAGGACGGCCTGCCTCCCGGCGCCCCACGCACGATCGCCGAGCACGTCGCCGGCCTGCCCGACACCGTGGACGTGCTGCTCGTCGACCATGTCCGCAGCTCGTGGCGGGCCTCGGGCCTGCCCTCCCCCGACGGCCCCCGGCTGGCCCGCGCGGGCCGCGCCGACCTCGCCCTCGACGACCGCGCGGCGCTGCTCCGGCTGACCCCGCTGCTCGGCAACCGCGTCGTGCGCGCCGCCTTCTGGCGGGCCCGTGAGCGGCTCCTGACCACCGAGGACGAGCCCTTCGCCGCGTACGCCGCGCTGCTGCTCGCCGGCCGCGTCGCCTGCCTGCCCCACCCGGCGTACGAGGACCGCAGGCTGCGCCCCGAGAGCCTCCCGCCGCCCACCCCGGCCGAGCGGTACGCGCTGGTCGACCGCTACGAGGCGCTGCTCGGCCTCACCGCCGACCGGCCCGCCGTCCACGGCGTCCTGTACGACCTGATGGTCCGCGACTGCCTGCGCACCTTCGCCCGCGCCGGGATGCCGGACGAGGTGGCCCGGGAGTTCTTCCACCGGGCGTCCGTGACCGCCCGGCGCCACCGCCCCGAGGGGCTGCGGCAGCCCGCCGGCCTGGAAGGGGTGCGCCGCTCGCTCCTCGAAGAGGGCGCCTACGGCAAGTACCGCGCCCTCCAGACCGCCAACCACGCCCGCCGCCGCGTGCGCTCCGCCGCGCGCACCGGCAGACGCCGGGCCGGCACCCGGCTGCGCGCGCTCCAGTACCGCGCCGCCCTGGCCCGCCCGGTCGACCCGCACCTCGCGGTCTTCTCGGCGTACTGGAACCGCGGGGTGGCCTGCAACCCGGCCGCGATCGCCGCCAAGCTCGCGGAACTCGCCCCGGGCGTCCACCCGGTGTGGGTGGTCACGGCGCAGGGCGCGGCCCTGCTGCCGCCCGGCACCGACCACGTGGTGCCCGGCACCCGCCGCTACTGGGAGGTGCTGGCCCGCGCCAAGTACCTGGTCAACAACGTCAACTTCCCGGACGCGGTGGTCAAGCGCCCCGGCACCGTCCACCTCCAGACCCACCACGGCACCCCGCTCAAGCGCATGGGCGTGGACCAGCTGCCCTACCCGGCCGCCGCCCACGGCCTGGACTTCCAGGCCCTCCTGGAGCGCGTCGACAAGTGGGACTTCAGCGTCTCCGCCAACAGCCACTCCACCCGCATGTGGCAAAGGGCCTACCCCTCCCGCCACACCTCCCTGGACCACGGCTACCCGCGCAACGACGTGTACTACACCGCCGGTCCCGCCGAGGTCCGCGCGGCCCGCGAACGCCTGGGCATAGCCCCCGGCCGCAGGGCGGTCCTCTACGCGCCGACCCACCGCGACTACGAGGCCG
This sequence comes from Streptomyces hyderabadensis, assembly GCF_020404845.1. Classification (GTDB taxonomy): domain Bacteria; phylum Actinomycetota; class Actinomycetes; order Streptomycetales; family Streptomycetaceae; genus Streptomyces; species Streptomyces hyderabadensis. The sequence continues at coordinate 268,277 of NZ_JAIOJZ010000002.1, forward strand.
GCTGGACCCCGCGCCTCGACCTCGCCGCCCTCGCCGACCGACTCGGCGAGGACACGGTCCTGCTGGTGCGCGCCCACTACTTCTACGACAGCGCCGCCCCCGCCTCGGCGCCGCTGGCGGGCCTGCGCCGCACCGGCCGCCTCGTCGACGTCTCCTCCTACGAACCCGTCGAGGAACTCTGCCTGGCCGCCGACGCGCTGGTCACCGACTACTCGTCGATCATGTTCGACTACGCCAACCTGGACCGCCCGATCGTCATCCACGCCGACGACTGGGAGACGTACCGCACCACCCGCGGCGTCTACTTCGACCTGATGGCCGAGGCCCCCGGCCCGGTCGCCCGCACCCAGGCGGAGCTGACCGAGATCCTCACCACCGACGCCTGGCACGACGAGCGCGCGGCGAAGGCGCGGGCCGCCTTCCGGCGCCGGTTCTGCGAGTACGACGACGGCCGCGCCGCCGAGCGCGTCGTACGCCGGGTCTTCCTCGGCGAGGACGAGCGGACCCTGCCCCCGGTCCTGCCGGTCGAGGACCGCACCCCGGCCCCGAGCCCCGAGGAGGCCTGCGCGTCATGAGGACCGCCACCACGAGCCCGGCCACCGGCACGCTCGCGCCCCTCTCGTCGAGCACTCCGGACGTCACCGTCACCGTCATCGTCTACAACGACGCCGAACGCCTGCCCCGTGCGGTCGCCTCCGTGCTGCGCCAGACCCACGCGAACATCGAGGTCGTCATCAGCGACGACCACTCGACCGACGCCACCGAGGAGGTGGCCCGCGAACTGGCCGCCCACGACCCGCGGATCGTGTACCTGCGGCTGCCCGAGAACAGCGGCGGGTGCAGCGCCCCGCGCAACCGCGCCCTGGAGATCGCGCGGGCGCCCTACCTGATGTTCCTGGACAGCGACGACGAACTCCCCGAACGCGCCGTCGAGGTCCTGCTCGCCGCCCATCGCGAACGCGACCTGGACTTCGCGATGGGCGCCGTGCACCGCATCCGCGTCGACGGCGGACGCCGTACCACCTGGATGCCGCACCTGGTCGCCGAGCGCCGCACCCTCGACGGCATCGAGGCCGACCCGCGCCTGCTCTTCGAGCACCTCTCCACCAGCAAGATGTACGCCCGTGCCTTCCTCGACCGGCACGGCCTGCGCTTCCCCGAGGGCATCCACTACGAGGACCAGCTCTTCTCGGCGCAGGCGTACTGCCTGGCCAAGTCGTTCACCGTCGTCCCCGAGCCGGTCTACCGCTGGTACATAGCCCCGTACGCCGCTTCCGACACCGCCTCCATCTCCAACCAGCGGCACAAGCTCACCAACGTCCGCGACCGCGTCCACGTGCAGCGGCTCATCGACGCGTTCCTGGCCGAGAGCGGGCACGAGGGGCTGCGCGAGGACAAGGACTTCAAGTTCCTCAAGCACGACTTCCGGATGTACGCCGGCGACCTCCCCTACCGGGACGAGGCGTGGCTGTCGGCCTTCGCGGACCTGATGAACCCCTACCTCGACACGCTCGCCGAGGGCGCCTACGCCAGGCTGCCCCGCGCCGAACGCGTCGTCCTGCGCCTGCTGCGCGACCGGCGCCTGGCCGACGTACGCACGGCGGCCCGCGGCCTCGGCCACGAGGTGGCACCGCGCCAGGTGACGCCGGACGGGGAGAGCGGCCGCCTGTACTGGGGCGAGGAGGTCCCGGCCTCCCCCGAGTCCCGGCGCGAGCTGGACCTGACGGACCTGGAGCTGGACACCCGCCCGTTCTTCACCGCCCTGCTCCGGCACGAGATCACGGAGGTCAGGCGCGGCCCCGGTGCGTCGGTCGACCTCACCGTCCGCACCTACGACCCCGCTCTGCGCCTCCCCGTCGGTCCCCAGCGCGCGGTGCTCCACCTCTCGCCGGGCCGCCGCAGCCTCACGGTCCCCTTCCGCCTCTCGCCGGTCCGCCCCGGCCTGTTCGAGGGCCGCGTCCGCCTGGACCTGGCGGCGGCCCGTCTCCCGCTGCACGGCTTCGAGGGCACCCGCCATCCCGTGCTGCGCCTCCGCCACCGGGGCCGTACCCACACGGGCATCCTCCTGGCGCCCCTGGACTTCCCGCCGCTCACGGCCCGCGTCCCGCACCGCGCCGGTCTCACCCCCCACCGCGTCACCCTCCGCCCGGAGGGCCACAACCCGGGCCGCCTCCAGATCACCTGGCACCCGGTGGGCACGACGGCCACCGTCCTCCGCCCGACGGCCCGCCGCCTGTCCACCCCCAGAACCCGCCGAGCGGCCCGCCTGATAACCAACATCCTCCGCTGACGCCGCCCGCCCCTAGCTGCGGGCAGTCGCGCCGCACCCCGCCGCCACTGCCGCCGCCGCTGCGGGCAGTCGCGCCGCACCCCGCCGCCACTGCCGCCGCCGCTGCGGGCAGTCGTGCCGCTGGGGCGGCACGGGTGGGCGCAGCGGCACCCCGCAACGCCGGGCTGCGTCCCCACCCCCGCCCAGCCCCACCCCGCCGCACACACCAAGGCGCCCCGGACCGAACCCGGCCCGGGGCGCCTCACACAGCGAGCGGCGCAACACCGCCCCGCCTACGAATGCGTCCGCAACAACGTCCGCATCGTCCGCATCGCCACCGACAGATTCGACAGATCGAACTCGTCCGACGACCGGATCTCCTCCAGCGTCGTCCGCGCCCGCCCGAGAATCGCCGCGTTCTTCTGCTCCCACGCCTTGAACCGCTGCTCCGGCGTCGACGTGCCGTTCCCCACCGCCAGGACGTCCGCGGTCAGCGACGCGTGCGCCGAGTACAGGTCCTCACGGATTGCCGCACGGGCCATCGACTGCCAGCGGTCGTTCCGCGGCAGGTCGCTGATCCGGTCCATCAGCTGGGTGACGCCGAGCCGGTCGGCGAGGTCGTAGTACACCTCGGCGACGTCCAGCGGCTCCTTGCCCATGCGGTCGGCCACCGACACGATGTCCAGCGTCGCGAAGACCGAGGAGAACCCGGCCACCCGCGTGGCCGGCTCGTCCGGGACCCCGGCGGCGGTCAGCTCGTCGTAGATGTGCTGGTACCACTCCGCGTCCGCGCCGCGCAGCAGCTTCGGCAGCTGGGACCACACCTGCTCGACCCGCTCGGCGAAGAAGTCCACCGTCTCCGCCAGCTCCAGCGGCTGCGGCCGGTTGTTGAGCAGCCACCGCGTGCCGCGCTCGACCAGGCGGCGCGAGTGCAGCCGGATCCGGGTCTGGACGGCCGCGTCGACCTTGGTGTCCAGGGCCTCCACCGCGTCCCACACCGGGGAGGAGCGGAAGATCGCCCGGGCCACGGTCTGTGCCCGCACGATCTCCTCCAGCGACGCGCCGGTCTCCTCGCGCATCCGGTGCAGATACGTCGTACCGCCCGTGTTGACCGTGTCGTTGACCAGGACCGTCGTCGTGATCTCGCGGCGCAGCGGGTGGCCGTCGACCTGTTCGGCGAACTGCTCGCGCAGCGCCGTCGGGAAGTAGGCGTGCAGCAGGCCCTTGAGGTACGGGTCGTCCGGCAGCGAGGTGTGCAGCAGCTCCTCGGCGACCGTGATCTTCGTGTACGCCAGCAGCACCGCCGTCTCCGGACCGGTCAGGCCGTGTCCGCTGCTCAGCCGCTCCCGGATCTGGCGGTCGGTGGGCAGGAACTCCAGGGCCCGGTTGAGGTGGCCCTCCCTGACCAGGTGCCGCATGAAGCGCTGCTGGGCGTGGAGCATGTCCTTGGACTGCGCCAGCGCGTTGGCGATCGCCGTGTTCTGCGCGTAGTTGTTGCGCAGGACCAGCGCGCCGACCTCGTCGGTCATCTGGGCGAGCAGCTTGTTGCGCTGCTTGACGGTCATGTCGCCGTCCTTGACGAGACCGTTGAGCAGGATCTTGATGTTCACCTCGTGGTCGGAGGTGTCCACGCCCGCGCTGTTGTCGATGGCGTCGGTGTTGATCCGGCCGCCCTGCAGCGCGAACTCGATCCGGCCCAGCTGGGTCAGGCCCAGGTTGCCGCCCTCGCCGACGACCTGGACCCGCAGGTCCTTGCCGTCGACGCGGATGGCGTCGTTGCCCTTGTCGCCGACGTCGGCGTTGGACTCGGTGGACGCCTTGACGTACGTGCCGATGCCGCCGTTCCACAGCAGGTCCACCGGGGAGCTGAGGATCGCCTTCATCAGCTCGGCCGGGGTCATCTTGGTGACGCCGGACTCGATGCCGAGGGCCTCGCGGACGTGCGCGTTGACCGGGATGGACTTGGCGCTGCGCGGGAAGATGCCGCCGCCCGCCGAGAGCAGCTCGGTGTTGTAGTCCTCCCAGGAGGAGCGGGGCAGCTCGAACAGCCGGCGGCGCTCGGCGTAGGAGGTGGCCGCGTCCGGCGTCGGGTCGATGAAGATGTGCCGGTGGTCGAAGGCGGCGACCAGGCGGATGTGCTCGCTGAGCAGCATGCCGTTGCCGAACACGTCACCGGACATGTCGCCGATGCCGACCACCGTGAAGTCCTGGGTCTGGGTGTCCACGCCCAGCTCCCGGAAGTGCCGCTTGACGGACTCCCAGGCGCCGCGGGCGGTGATGCCCATGCCCTTGTGGTCGTAGCCCGCGCTGCCGCCGGAGGCGAAGGCGTCGCCGAGCCAGAAGTTGTACGACTCGGCGACCTCGTTGGCGATGTCGGAGAACTTCGCGGTGCCCTTGTCGGCGGCGACGACGAGGTAGGTGTCGTCCTCGTCGTGCCGGACGACGTCCGCGGGGTGCACGACCTCGCCGGCCACCATGTTGTCGGTGATGTCGAGCAGGGCCGAGATGAACGTCTTGTAGCTGGCGATGCCCTCCGCCATCCAGGCGTCGCGGTCGACGCTCGGGTCGGGCAGCTGCTTGGCGACGAAGCCGCCCTTGGCGCCGACCGGCACGATGACGGTGTTCTTCACCATCTGCGCCTTGACCAGGCCGAGGATCTCGGTGCGGAAGTCCTCCCGGCGGTCGGACCAGCGCAGACCGCCGCGGGCGACCTTGCCGAAGCGCAGGTGCACGCCCTCGACGCGCGGCGAGTAGACCCAGATCTCGAACGCCGGGCGCGGCGCCGGCAGGTCGGGGATGGCCTGCGGGTCGAACTTCATGGAGACGTAGTCGTGCGGCTTGCCGCCCTCCGCCTCCTGGAAGAAGTTCGTCCGCAGGGTCGCCTTGATGACGGTGAGGAAGGACCGCAGGATCCGGTCCTCGTCGAGGCTGGCGACCTGGTCGAGGGCCGCGTCCACCTCTTCGAGCAGGGCGTCGACGATCTCCCGCCCGGCGCGCTGCCGCTCCGGCGCCATCCGCGCCTCGAACAGGTTGATGAGCAGGCGCGTGGTGTGGACGTTGTTGCGGAGGGTGTCCTCCATGTAGTCCTGGCTGAACGTCGAGCCCGCCTGCCGCAGGTACTTGGCGTACGCGCGCAGCACCATCGCCTCGCGCCAGGTCAGTCCGGCGCTGAGCACGAGGGCGTTGAAGCCGTCGTTCTCCGCCTTGCCGGTCCAGGTGGCGGCGAAGGCGTCCTGGACGCGCTCGCGGGCGTCGTCGCCGAGGTAGTCGGCGCCGCCGGCCGGGGCCTTGGGCATGCGCAGGCCGAAGTCGTAGATCCAGGCCGTGGTGCGGTCCGCGCAGCGCAGCTCGTAGGGCCGCTCGTCGGTGACCTCGACGCCGAGCCGGCTGAGCACCGGCAGCACGGCGGACAGGGAGACCGAGCCGCCCTTCTGGTAGATCTTGAAGCGCCGTTCCTCGGGCGCGGCGCCGACCGGCTCGTACAGGCTCAGCGCGAAGGTCTTCTCCTCGTCGAGCTGCTCCAGGTGGCCGAGGTCGGCGACCGCGGAGCGCGGACCGTGGTCGGCCTTGTAGCCCTCGGGGAAGGCGGACCCGTAGTGGCGCAGCAGCTCCGCGGCGCGTTCCTCGCCGAACTCGGCGGTCAGCGCCTCGCCGAAGCCGTCGGCCCAGGAGCGGGCGGCCTCGACCAGTCGGGCCTCGACGCGCTCCTTGTCGGCGTCGGACAGGTGCGGCAGCTCGGTGCCCTGCGGGACCCGGACCACGAAGTGCAGCCGGGACAGGATCGACTCGGTGTTCCAGGCCGTGAAGTCGACGCTGGTGCCGCCCAGCTCCTCCTTGAGGATGTCGATGATCCGCAGCCGGACACCGGTGGTGTAGCGGTCGCGGGGGAGGTAGACGAGCGCCGAGTAGTAGCGGCCGTACTCGTCCTGGCGCAGGTAGAGCCGCAGCCGGCGCCGCTCCTGGAGGTAGAGCACGGAGGTGACGATCGGCTCCAGCTCCTCGACGGACGTCTGGAACATCTCGTCGCGCGGGTACGTCTCCAGGATCTGCAGCAGGTCGCGCCCGTCGTGGCTGTTGGGCGAGAACCCGGCCCGCTCCAGCACCTCCTCGACCTTGCGCCGCACCACCGGCACCCGGCGGACGGACTCGGTGTAGGCGGCGGAGGAGAACAGGCCGAGGAAGCGCCGCTCGCCGACCACGTTGCCGTTCTCGTCGAACTTCTTGACACCGACGTAGTCGAGGTACGAGGGCCGGTGCACGGTGGCCCGGCTGTTCGCCTTGGTCAGCACCAGCAGGCGGTGCTCGCGGGCCTTGGCCCGGGCGTCGGCGGGCAGCCGCTCGAAGGAGGGGCTGACGGGGTGGCTCTCGTCGGTCGCGTGGTGCGGGTCGGAGCGCAGGATGCCGAGGCCGGTGCCGGCGACGGCGGCGAGGGAGTCGTCCTCGCGCAGCTCGTACTCGCGGTAGCCGAGGAAGGTGAAGTGGTCGTCGGCCAGCCAGCGCAGCAGCTCGCGGGCCTCCTCCAGCTCCCGCGCGGGCAGGTCCTCCGGGGTCGCCTCGGTCGACAGCTGGTCCGCGATGCGGACGGCCGCGTCCCGCATCTTGCCCCAGTCCTCGACGGTCTCGCGGACGTCGTTCAGCACGCGCAGCAGGTCGGCGGTGATCTGCTTGAGGTCGCCGCGGTCGGTCTCGCGGTCGATCTCGACGTGGATCCAGGACTCGACGTGCGCGTCGTGCGGCAGGTCGGCGGCGGGCGGACCGGCGAGCACCTCGACGAGCTTGCCCGCGATGTCGCGCCGCACCACGATCTGCGGGTGGACGACGACGTGGATGCCGCGGCCCTGCCGGGTCAGCTCGTTGGTCACGGAGTCGACGAGGAAGGGCATGTCGTCGGTGACCACCTCGACGACGGAGTGGCTGCACGTCCAGCCGTTCTCCTCGACCGTCGGGGTGTGCACCCGGACGTTCGCCGTGCCCTGCGGGCGGTTCTCGGCCAGCCGGTAGTGCGAGACGGCGGCACCGAAGACGTCGACCGGGTCGCGGTCGGCGAGGTCCTCCGGGGCGGTGTGCCGGTAGTAGCGCTGGAGGAACGCGGACACGGATGCGTAGTCCGGGGCGCCGTCCGGGCCGTCCGGGGTGCCCGGAGTTCCCTCGCCCGTCGTCCCGGTCGGTAGGTGTCCCCCGACCGGGCTGTTCTCAGCTACCCGCGCAGCCCTTTCGAGCAGCTCGGCCTTGGCTTCGTCCAGCTTGGTCTGCATTGTCCTCTGACTCCTGTCGCGCGCCGTTGCGTGACGTAGAAGGAAGTACGGTCTCCTGCCTTCCGGCATGACGTCGAGACACGGGGTGTCCGGTCTGCTCCGACGCTATGCCGCAAGTTGAGAGGAGCGGGGGCATATCGGCCAATGTCGCCGCTCCCACCGGGTGTGACTTCGCTCTCGCCGTCACCGTCCGGGGAGTGCGCGGCGCCGTGCCGGGGATCTCGGAGGCCCCGTCCCGCCCGCGAGGATCAGCGACCGCCGCCCGGCCACGGATGTCGTCCGTGTGTGCCGGGCGCAGGGCAGGGGCACCAGTGCCCCCGCGAGCTATCGCGCTGATCACGCCCACAAGGCTATCGCCCCCCACGGGCTCCCCGTCATGAGCCGCATGTGTACAAAACCGGGCCCACAACTTGGACGTTCCGCACAGCGACGGCCGGGTACCTGACCCGGAGTGCGCGCCGGGCGCGAGGACCGGCACGGCTTCCGTACCGGACGGCACCGTCACCCCGCCAGCCGCTCCGCCACCAGCACGGCCTCGCCGAGCGTGTCCACCACCGGCACCCCGGCCCCCTCGAGGCTGGCCCGGCTGTGCGACCCCCCGGTGTACAGCACCGCCTCCGCACCCACGTGGTGCGCCGCCACCGCGTCGTCGGCGGCGTCGCCGATCACCACCGTGCGGGCGGGCTCCACCCCGGAGCGCGCCAGCTGCGCGAGGTGGCGCACCATGTGCTCGGCCTTGCTGCCCCCGGACGGCCCGGTCCGTCCGTCGACGCGTATGAAGTGGGCCTCGATGCCGAAGCCCTTGACCAGCGGCACCAGCTCGTCGTGGCCGTACATGCTGAGGATCGACTGGCTGCGCCCCGCCGACCGCCACCGCGCCAGCAGCTCCGTGACGCCGTCCGCGAGCCGGCACCGGCTCCGCTGCGTGGTGTAGTGGCGGTGGAAGGTCGCGTCCATGACCTCCCACTCGGCGTCGGTGGGCAGCCGCCCCATCAGCCGCTCGTAGAACTTCGGCACCGGAACGCAGTACAGCGCCCGGTACTGCTCCAGTGTGATCGGCGCCAGCCCCAGCTCGGCGAACGCCGCGTTCGTCGCTCCGATGATCGCGTCGTTGTCGTGGAACAGCGTGCCGTTCCAGTCCCACACGATGTGTGCCCCCGTCTGCGTCCCCATGCCCGAAAACGTACCCGCCGCCACTGACAATCGGGACGCCTCAGGGTGAAGTTCCTGGTCAGACCAGGTTCGGCAGCTCCTGCGTCGCGTACCAGAGCAGCTCGTGGTCCTCCGCGCCGTCCACGACGAACTGGGCGTCGTCGTCCCCGCCGTCCGCCGCCGCGAGCGCCTCGGCCGCCGCGCTCACGTCCGCCTCCGCGTCGGCGGAGTCGACGTGCACCGCGGCCGCCTTGGCCAGCGGCAGCGGCCCGGCGACCCGGACCTCGCCCAGCGCCGCCGGATCGAGTCCCCGGTCCGGGTCGGCGGAGGCGGCGCCGTCGGGCACGTCGGCGGCGACCACGACCCGGCGCCGTGCCGCGGCGGGGTCGGCCGCCAGCAGCCGCAGCGAGGCCAGGGCGGCCCGGTTGAGGGCGGCGTACTCCAGCTCCTCGATGTCGTCCGACAGGTACCACTCGCGCAGCGCCGGCGTGACGGCGTAGGCGACGAGCGGCCCGGCCCCCAGCTCCCCCGCCCGGTGCGCCTCGGCGAGGCCGGACAGGGTCAGGGGGACGTAGACGCGCATGAGTCTGCCGCTTTCGTGGTCGGGGACGCCGCCGGAGCGGTCGGTGCCCGGCGGCCCGGTGGAGAGCCTTCAGGATACGTGCGGGTGTCCCCTTTCGAGTCCCCACCCAGGGCCTCCGACGCGTCCATCCCGGGCCCGGTGTTCACCCGGTCCACCCGCGGCGTTCCGGGCTCCGGGACCGCCCAGGTCACTCGGATAGGTGAACTTCGCCGCCCCCTCGACGCGGCCGCCCGCCTCCTTGCCGTGCCACCCCGCCAACCCGTACAAGATCCACGACCACGAAGTTACTGCCCGGTATCACCCGGGCCGCCGAACGGGGACCCCCATGCGCAAGGTCATGACCAGAACCCCTCTCCGCCCCGCCGCTCCGCCCCTCCCCACATCCCCCGCCACCGCTCTCACCCCGCCACCGCCGTACATCCCCGACGCGACGCCGCCCGGCGGGCCCGACGCCGTGTCGTCCCACGCCCCCCGGGCC
>NZ_JAIOJZ010000020.1 GCF_020404845.1 Streptomyces hyderabadensis
TCTGCGTTTTTCCCCCCGATCAATCCCTGGCCCCGTTCCATCCCTAGCCCACCAGCTTCGTTTCGTAGGCCAGGATGACGGCCTGGACGCGGTCCCTCGAGCCCGTCTTGGCCAGGATGCGGCCCACGTGGGTCTTCACCGTCGACTCGGCGAGGTGGAGACGCTCGGCTATCTCCGTGTTGGTCCAGCCCTGGCCCATGACGCGCAGGATCTCGGTCTCCCGGTCGGTGAGCGGGGACAGGCGCGGATCGGGGGAGACCGCCGGGGTGGTGGTGGCGGCCGGCAGGTGGTGGACGTATGCGTCGAGGAGGCGGCGGGTCAGGCTGGGGGCGACCACGGCGTCGCCCGTGGCCACCGCGCGGATGCCGGAGAGGAGTTCCTCCGGCTGGGCGTCCTTGACGAGGAAGCCGGAGGCGCCGGCGCGCAGGCCGGAGTAGGCGTACTCGTCCAGGTCGAAGGTGGTGAGGATGAGGACGCGGGTGCGGCCGCCGCCCGCGACGATGCGACGGGTCGCCTCGATGCCGTCCAGGCCGGGCATGCGGACGTCCATGAGGACGACGTCCGGGTGGAGTTCGGTCGTCATCCGGGTCGCTTCCGCGCCGTTGGACGCCTCGCCGACGACCGTCATGTCGTCCTGGCTCTCCAGGAGCATGCGGAAACCGAAGCGCTGGAGGGGCTGGTCGTCGGCGATGAGGACGGTGGTCACTGCGGGGATTCCTCCGGTAGGTGCAGATGGACGCGCCAGCCCTGCTCGGGGGCCGGGCGGGGGCCGGCCTCAAGTGTGCCCCCGTACAGGGAGGTTCGTTCGCGCATCCCGGGCAGGCCGCGGCCGCCGGAGAGCGCGGGGGACGGGAGCGGGGTGGTTCGGCCGGTGTCGGTGACGGTGAGGGTGACGGCGCCGCCCGCCTCGTAGGAGAGGTCGATGTGGGCGGTGGCGTCGGGGCCGGCGTGCTTGAGGGTGTTGGTGAGGGCTTCCTGGATGACGCGGTAGAGCGTGAGCTGGCGGCCCTCGGGGAGTGCGGGCTCGCCCTTGATGGTGGTGCGGACGGGCAGGCCGGCCTGGCGGACGCCGTCCAGGAGGCGGTCGAGGTCGGTGAGGGCGGGCTGCGGGGCCAGTTCGGGTGCCTGGCCGGCGCCGCCGTCCTGGTCGTCGTCGCGCAGGATGTCCAGGAGGCGGCGGAGTTCGCCGAGGGCCTGGCGGCTAGTCGTGCCGATGGCGTCGAGGGCCTGGGCGGCGCGGTCGGGGGACTTGGCGGCGGCGTAGCGGCCGCCGTCGGCGAGGCCGGTGATGACGGAGAGGTTGTGTCCGATGATGTCGTGCATCTCCCGGGCTATGCGCGCGCGTTCGGCCGCCGCGGCGAGCCTGACCTGCTGGTCGCGTTCGGTCTCCAGGCGGCGGGCGCGGTCCTCAAGGGCGGCTGTGTAGTCGCGACGGGTGCGCACGGTGATGCCGATGAGCACGGCCACGCCGAGGGACACGAGGTGCGAGCCGACCTGCTGGTTCCAGGAGCCCGCGCTGTCGCCGTAGCGGACGACCGTGACACAGGCCGGAACGGTCGCCAGGGTCACCGCCCACCAGAGGTTGCGCAGCGGCAGCCGCAGGGCGATGTGGTGGACGAGGAGGAGTTGGAGCAGGGCGGCCTGCAGGGCGGCGCCCGACCAGGCGCTCACCAGTGCCGGAGGCAGGGTGATGAGGAGGGCGGTCGCGGGGTGGCTGCGGCGCCAGAGGAGGGGGACGGAGAGGGCGACGCTGAGGACGAGGACGAGGCCGAAGGGCACGTCGGGGTTGTGGGCGACGTTGTCCCAGCCGCCGCTGGTGGCGTCGATCAGGGCGGCCAGTACCCAGAAGCCGGTGAGGTGGAGGTCCCACACGAGCGGATGACGGTGGTCGAAGGAACGGATCCGCCGGTTGACACGCTGGACGTACTCGGTGAGGGGTTCGGCGGCTCGGTCTTCCGGCACCGGCTTCACGGGCTGCATCCGACCATGGTCGGGGATGGGGGCGACGCGGGCGTCCGCCTGGGGGCCGTATATGAGGTGAGGAGCGTAGTACCCGGGTATTACGGTGACCGGCATGAGTGCCTCGGTCCCCGGTGACTACGTGATCCGCTCCATACGCGCCGACGAGTGGCCCGCGGTGAAGGAGCTGCGGCTGCGGGCCCTGCAGGACCCCGTCGCGGACCTCGCGTACCTGGAGACGTACCAGAACGCGGCGGCGCGGCCGGACTCCTTCTGGCAGGAGCGGGCGGCCATGGGCAGCGAGGGGGCTTCCGGAGCGCAGCAGCTCGTCGCCGTCGGGCCCGGCGGGCTGTGGCTCGGCACGCTGACCGTGATCGTGGAGGAGGCCGGCACGACGGACTGGGCCGGGTTCCCGGTGGACCGGCGGCAGGGGCACGTCGTCGGGGTGTTCGTACGGCCCGAGTGGCGCGGGAGCGGGCTGACGAAGGCGCTGTTCGACGCCGGTCTGGAGTGGGCCTGGGCGAGTGGTCTGGAGCGGGTGCGGCTCATCGTGCACCCGGACAACGGGCGGGCGCGGGGCGCCTACCGCAAGGCCGGGTTCGTGCCGAGCGGGCGGACGGTGCCGCTGGAGGGCGGGCCCGGCGACCACGAGTTGGAGTACGTGCTGGAGCGCTGATTCGTCCCGTGCCGCGGTCAGACGGGGAGTTCGTCGTGCGGCCAGCGGGCGCGGCCCTGTTCGCGGGAGCGGAGCAGGGCCAGGGTCGGCATGCCGAGGTCGGTCCCGGTGGCGAGCAGCTCCGGGAGCTGGGGGAGCGGGGCCACGGCCGCGACGTCGTCCAGGACGAGCGTCAGTGGTGGGTCGAGGCGACCGGAGGATGACCGTTCGGCCATGCGCCGGCCGCGCTCGACCACGCTGGAGACGAGCGCCGTCAGCAGCGGCATCGCGCCCGGGCTCGTGCGGGGGTCCTCGATGGATTCACCCACCACGTAAAGGGTTCCCTGTTCGTGGACGAAGGAATCCAAGGCGAGGGCATCATTTCGGTTGGGAGTGCAGGCCTCGCGGATATTGACCGTGGAGAGCGCGGCCAGGGCCCGGGCGGTCAGCTGCTGGGCCATGTCCCGGCGTTCGGGGTGGGCGGTGAGGGACCCTTCGAGTTCTCCCGCGGAACCGGGGGCGGCCTTGGGATGGGTGCGCAGGATGCGGACGGCGTCCTGCACCTGGAGGCCCTGGGACCAGCGGTGGACGTGGCGGATGGTGCGGCCGTCGATGGCGGCGGCGTGGAGGTAGCTGCGCAGCAGCAGTTCGGCCGTGTCGCCGACCGCCTGGTCGAGGCGGGCGGTGGGGCGGACCGGGGTGAGCAGCGCGGCGGCTCTGGCGGTGGCCGTCTCTCTGTCCTCGCAGCCCGCGGTGGGGGACCAGTGGAAGCGGGCCGGGGTGTCGCAGAGGTGGTTCGGGTCGTAGAGGTGGGCGGGGCCGAGTTTCGCGCGGGCGTCCTTGGTGTCCGACCAGAGGGCCGGGTTGGAGGTGATGACGAGGGCGGCGCCTTCTGCGTCCCGCAGGGTTTGGACGGCTGCTGAGTGGCGGCCTTCCCTTGGGCCGTAGTGCACCCCGCCTTCGGCGCGGTTGGTTTCCCACCCGCCCACTCGCTTGCCGTTGGACACAGCGGCCAGGGGCTCGGTTTCCGGAGCCGGGGCTTGTTGCGGCGCCCTGGGGGTGGGCACCTCGTGCACCGGTACCTCACTTACCGGTACCTCGCTTACCGGTACCTCGTGTACCGGTGCTTCCCGGACTCGGGGCTCCCCGACCGGCTGCTCCTGCGCTGCCGGTGCCGGTGCCGGTGCCGCCGCCGGCACCTCGCGCCGTCGCTGCCGTACCGCGCGCCACCGGGCGACCGTGCCCATGACGAACACCGTGAGTACCACCAGCACCATCAACTGGCCGATGAACAGCCCCCAGAACAGCCCGTACCCGGAGAGCGCCGCCCGAGGGGCGTCCGGCCAGGCGCCGGGGATGTCGTGGGGCTGGGCGATCAGCTGGCGCATGGCCTGCGGGGTGCCGGTGAAGCTGACGCCGTCGGGCCAGGAGCCGTGCGCGAACAGGGCGGACAGGCCGGTCGCCGTCCACACCAGCAGGGTCATGCCGAGGAGGAAGGCCAGTATGCCGATCAGCAGGCCGTCGGGGATGCCGCCCTGGGCCGGCCGCTGGTCGCGGCGGTCGTCCGGTCTCATGCGTCCGGTGCCTCTCCGTCTCTCGTGCTGTGCCGCCGTCGTGCTAAGCCACCGTCGATTCCGACGAGTCGCCGATGTGCTGCTCCATGAACGCGGCCGCCCGCTCCTCCGCCTCCAGCTCGGCGGCCCGCAGGGCGTCGTCGGTCAGATCGGAGGACGACTCGGTCATCGCGCGGTCGGTGAAGACCAGGGGGCGTTCGGTCTCGGTGATGAGGTGCTTGACCACCTGGACGTTCCCGTTGACGTCCCACACCGCGATGCCGGGGGTGAGGGACGGGATGATCTCCACCGCCCAGCGGGGCAGGCCGAGGACGCGCCCGGTGGCCCGTGCCTCGTCGGCCTTCTGGGCGTAGATGGTGCGGGTGGAGGCCATCTTGAGGATGGCGGCGGCCTCTCTGGCGGCCGCCCCGTCGACGACGTCGGACAGGTGGTGCACCACCGCCACGAACGACAGACCCAGTCGGCGCCCGAACTTCAGGAGCCGCTGGAACAGCTGCGCCACGAACGGGCTGTTGATGATGTGCCAGGCCTCCTCGACCAGGAAGATGCGCTTCTTCCGGTCCGGCCGGATCCAGGTGTGCTCCAGCCAGACGCCCACGATGGCCATGAGGATGGGCATGGCGATGGAGTTGCGGTCGATGTGGGAGAGGTCGAAGACGATCAGCGGTGCGTCGAGGTCGATGCCGACGGTCGTCGGGCCGTCGAACATGCCGCGCAGGTCGCCGTCGACGAGGCGGTCCAGCACCAGCGCCACGTCCAGGCCCCAGGCCCGTACGTCGTCTATGGCGACGTTCATCGCCTCGGCGGACTCCGGCTCGGGGTGGCGGAGCCGCTCGACGATGTCGGTGAGGACCGGCTGGCGTTCGACGATGGTCTCGTTGACGTAGGCGTGCGCGACCTTGAGGGCGAAGCCGGAACGCTCGTCCAGGCCGTGGCCCATGGCGACCTCGATGATCGTGCGGAGCAGCGCGAGCTGGCCCGTCGTCGTGATCGCCGGGTCGAGCGGGTTGAGGCGGATGCCGTGGTCCAGGGCGGCCATCGGGTCGAGGCGGATGGGAGTTATGCCCAGCTCCTCGGCGATGAGGTTCCACTCGCCGACGCCGTCCTCGCCCTGGGCGTCCAGGACGACGACCTGGCGGTCGCGGAAGCGGAGCTGGCGCAGGACGTACGTCTTCTCCAGGGCCGACTTGCCGTTGCCGGACTCGCCCAGCACGAGCCAGTGCGGGGCGGGCAGCTGCTGGCCGTAGAGCTGGAAGGGGTCGTAGATGTAGCCCTTGCCGGAGTAGACCTCGCGGCCGATGATCACGCCGGAGTCGCCGAGGCCGGGGGCGGCCGTGGGCAGGTAGACGGCCTGGGCCTGGCCGGTGGACGTGCGGACGGGGAGGCGGGTCGTCTCCACCTTCCCGAACAGGAAGGACGTGAAGGCGTCGGTGAGGACGGTCAGCGGGTCCCGCATCAGGCTCAGCCCCTACCTTCGGATGCCGGTGGCGAACGGAAGAGTGTTCACGAAGGCGCGATGGTGCTCACGGTCGCACCACTCCAGTTTCAGGTACGACTTTCCGGCCGAGGCCCTTATCGTCCGCTTGTCGCGGGCCAGCGCCTCGGGGGAACGGGAGGAGACGGTGATGTAGCCGACCAGGTTGACGCCGGCCGCGCCACTGGCGAGGTCCTCGCCGCGCTGGTCGAGGCGGCCGTGGGCGGCGATGTCGCGGGGGTCCACGGTCCGGTTCATCTTGGCGGCGCGGGACGCCTCGGCGTCGTCGTTCGTCTTCTCGGTCAGCATGCGTTCGATGGCGACCTCGGTGGGTTCGAGGTCCATCGTCACGGCGACGGTGCGGATCACGTCCGGGGTGTGGACGAGGAGCGGCGCCAGGAAGTTGACGCCCACCGGGGTCATCGGCCACTCCTTGATCCAGGCGGTGGCGTGGCACCAGGGGGCGCGGGTCGCGGACTCCCTGGTCTTGGCCTGGAGGTAGGTGGGCTCCATGGCGTCCAGCTCGGCCGGCCAGGCATTGCGCTTGGTCATCGCCTGGATGTGGTCGATGGGATGGTCCGGGTCGTACATGGCGTGGATCAGGGAGGCGAGCCGGCCCTGGCCCAGCGGCTGGCGTACGCGGATGTCGGCTTCCTGGAGGCGGGAGCAGATGTCGGTCAGCTCGCGCGCCATCACGACCGCGAGTCCGGCGTCCCGGTCCAGTTTGCGCCCGGTGTGCGGGCGGGCGGCGCGGGCCATGGTGTGGGCCTCGGCGGCCAGCTCGCGGTTGTAGTGCATGCAGGCGATCAGATAGGCGCGGTGCTGCTCGCTGCTGGTCGACACCATCGACTGGAGCTGGTCGTACGACTGCTGCAGCCACGCCGGTGACCTGTCGTCGCCGCGCTGGGCGACGTCCTTGGCGTGTGCGTCGGGGTCGGCCGGGAGGGTGCGGGCGAGCATCTGGATGCGGGTGACGAAGCCGTCGCCGTTGGCCACGTGCTTGAGCAGGGTGCCGAAGCGGTCGACGAGGGCTTCCTGGTCCTCGGAGTCGCGCAGTCCGACGCCGGGGCCCTCGATCTCGATCGCGGCCGTCACCGTCTTGCGGTCGGCGTGCAGCAGTACGGCGATCTCGTCGGGCCCGAAGGGCGCCGCCAGCCAGGAGATGCGGCCGATGCCGGGCGGCGGCCCGACCTCGACCTCCCGGCCGTCGATCCTCGTGCCCGCCTCGATGGCGCCGGAACGGTAGGTCGTACCCCTGCGGAGGGTGCGCTTGTAGCTGCGGTTGATCTCGAACCACCGGTAGAACGTGCGGTGGTTGTACGGCACGTAGACCGCCGCCAGGGCGAGCATCGGGAAGCCGACGAGCAGCACGATGCGCAGGGACAGGACGGGGACGAGCAGCCCGCACATCATGCCGAGGAACGCGCCCGCGACGATCAGCGCGATCTCTCCGGTCTCGCGGTTGCGGCCGACGATCGCGTTCGGCCGGGCGCGGCCGATCAGATACGTACGGCGGGGCGTGACCGTATGGGACATGTGGGACTCGGTCGTCAACGCCCGTCACCTCCTGTGCTCTTGCTGTTGCGGGTGTTGCTTGCGTGCGGTGTGTTCACCGGGCTGCCGGAGCGCGGTGCGGGTGCGGCGGAGGGGACATTTCCGCCGCCGCCGTTCGAGGGGCGCGAGCTGTGCGCGGCGACTCCGCCGGAGGCGGGGTTGGAGGGGCGGGCGGCTGCGGAGGAGGACTGTCCGCCGCCGCCGCCGTCGCCGCCGCTGCGGGTGCTGTGGGTTCTGATGCCCTGGGCGACCAGGTTCGCCGGGGAGCTGATCACGGCGGCGGCCTTGCCCTCGGCACCCTGCATGATGCGGTTGTTGCGCCCGTTGGCGATCTCGTCGCCGAAGCCGGGGACGAAGCGGTAGATCATCGCCGAGGCGAAGATCGCGAGCAGGATGATGGCCAGGCCGGACACGATGGCGGCCACGGAGTCGGGCCCGTCCTCCGTGGTCAGCGCGCCGGCCAGGCCCAGCACGATGACGATCACCGGCTTGACCATGATCACCGCGATCATGATGCCGGCCCAGCGGCGGACGTGGCCCCACAGGTTCTTGTCCACCAGGCCGGCGTAGACGACGACGCCGAGCAGGGCGCCGACGTAGAGCAGGACGGCGCGCAGGTACAGCTCCAGGTAGAGGACGCCGGCGGCGACGATCGACACGAAGGACACCAGGATCAGCATGATCGGGCCGCCGCCGATGTCGTTGCCCTGCTTGAGCGCCTGGGAGAACGTGCCGAAGAAGGTGTCCGTCTGGTCGCCGGTGCCCTTGGCCAGGACGTCGGTGACGGCGTCGGTGGCCGACACGACCGTGTACAGGATCAACGGCGTGAAGGCCGACGCCAGGACGGTGAGCCAGAGGAACCCGACGGCCTCGGAGATCGCGGTGGTGAGCGGGACGCCGCGGACGGCACGCTTGGCCACGGCCAGCAGCCACAGGACGAGCGTGAGGAACGCGGACGCCGCGAAGACGACGGCGTACTGCTTGAGGAAGGTGTCGTTCGTGAAGTCGACGTCGGCGGTGCTCTTGACTGCGTCACTGAGCGTGTCGACGGTCCAGGCGGCGGCGTCGGCACAGCCCTTGGCGAGGGAGGAGAGGGGGTCGAGGGTGCTGGGGAGCGTGTCGGGCGTTGACCCGCCACCCCCGGAACCACCGCCTTCGCCTCGTTCGCAGTAGTCCTTGGCGGGGCCCACGATGAGGTCGCAGTTGTCGTCCGACGGGGTCGGCGACGGCGTGGGGGCGGCTGCGGCACGGGTGGCGACCAGTACGAGCGTGGTCTGTACGGCGGTCAAGGCCGTCGCGGCCTTGAGTACGCGGCGCTGGTCAGCGGGCATACGTGAACCCTCCGTACTCCTGGACGGCCTTGGACATCTCGTCGGCGCTGGAGGCCTTGTTGTCGCCCGGGACAGGCGCGGGGCCGTCCTTCTGGGAGAAGGACTCCACCTTCCAGTCGCCGCCCACCCAGCGCAGCTGCAGGGTCATGGTGAACCAGTCGCTGCTGACGGGTGTGGTGGTCTTTTCACCCGCTGTGCCGAACACCCCCGTGCACCAGACGTCCACGGTCGCGTTCGTGTCGGAGTACTGCGTGGTCTTGGTCCCGATCGGCATGGTGCGCGACACGTAGGTGTTGCCACCTGTGGCGTTGCCGTTCTTGTCCAGGCCGATGCTGCTGAGGAACTTTTCGCTGTAGGCCTTGTCGAACTTGTCGGCGAGAGCTGCCTGTTTGTCGGCGACGAAGACCCGCCGCACGATGTCGTCCCGCAGGGCCGGCTTGACGATGTCGGCCGATACGAGAGTCACCGCGTAGTTCGCCGCCGCGCTCTGTGCTCCCTGTTCGTCATGGGCGAAGCCCGCCTGTACGGGGCGCGTGCCCGACGGTGCCGTCGCCGACGTCTTGGGCTTGTCGCCGTCGCCGCCCTCCGCGGATGCGGAATCGTCTCCTCCACGGTTCGCGAAGGCGATCGCGGCGATGAGCAGGACGACGACGCCGACCACGGTGACCAGGCTCCGGGAGGAGGAGCGGCTACCGCGCCGGGGGCCGCCGTCCTCCTCCGGCAGCCGGAGCCGGGTCTGGCCGGTGCCGCCGTAATCGCCGGACGACTGGTGATCGTCTCCGAGACTCATGCCGCGTACGCCCCCTCGACGTCGGGTCGGCCGTGTACGTACGACGGTAGCCGTGCTGGTTCCCGCTCGGGCGCGGTGTTATGACTCGACATCAGGGAAACGCAACCTCAGCCGGTTGGCACGACGGGCGGGTGGGATGGAGGGGGAGGAACGGTTGGGTGCCGGGCTACACGGCCATCCCGTACACGATGGTGAAGAGCGTGCCGAGCGAGCCGATGATGAACACGCCCGTCAGCCCCGCGATGATCAGGCCCTTGCCCTGCTCCGCGCTGAAGGTGTCCCGCAGAGCGGTGGCACCGATGCGCTGCTTGGCGGCGCCCCAGATGGCGATGCCGAGGCAGAGCAGAATGGCGACGGCCATCACCACCTCGATCATCACCTTGGCCTCGTTGCCCAGGCTGCCGAAGGGGCCCCAGTCCGGAGCGATCCCCCCGATGATGGTGTTGATGTCTCCCTCGTCGGCCGCAAAGAGCATGTAAGTCACCGCCCCTGTTGGGTAGTTCCGCGCCCTCTGCGGACATGCAGAGGTCAAGCCTCATTGTCGCCGACAATGGCACCGTCGCATGTCGACTTGGCGTCATTGATTGGCGGGTTTCGTACGAACAGCTTGCCACCGGTCCGCGCCGGGCCCTGGCCGGGTGGTGCGGAACGGTGTGCGAAGAGTCGTATGGTCACTCTGTGTATCACGTGAGGTTACACCGGGCAATGATGCGGGGGCGCAACCTGTCACGCGGTTCCGTCGTTGGACCTCTTTCGGGTGTTCGCGGCCGACGCGGTCAGGTGCCGTGCGACATGGCCGGGAAACGGCACTGAACGGTGCACCCATGGGGGATGGTTGGGGCATGCGCAAGATGTGGGTCGGAGCCGGTGCCGCGGTCGCCCTGGGGATGGGCTTCGTGATGCTGCTCGTCGTGGGTGTCTACCTCGTCGCCGGGAACCTGGCCGGCGGTGCGGGCGGCGGGGCCAAGAAGCTCGCCAAGGGGAGCGTGCCCGCGGCGTACCAGCCGCTCGTCCAGAAGTGGGGCAATCTCTGTCCCGCCATCAACCCCGCACTGCTCGCGGCGCAGTTGTACCAGGAGAGCGGGTTCAACCCGAAGGCCCGGAGCGCTGCGGCGGCGCAGGGGATAGCGCAGTTCATCCCCGGGACGTGGGCCACCCACGGCATCGACGGGGACGGGGACGGGGACCGGGACGTGTGGGACCCGGCGGACGCGATTCCGTCGGCGGCGTCGTACGACTGCTCGCTCGCCTCGTACGTGAAGGACGTGCCCGGCGATCCGACCGAGAACATGCTGGCCTCCTACAACGCCGGGGCCTATGCGGTGATCAAGTATCAGGGTGTGCCGCCGTACAAGGAGACGCAGAACTACGTCAAGGTGATCACGACCCTGGAGAAGAGCTTCGCTGCGCCCGCCGGGCGGGTTGATCCGTCCGAGCAGGCTGCGGGGGCCATTGCCTATGCGCAGAAGAAGCTGGGGACGCCGTATCTGTGGGGTGGGAACGGGACGGCCGACCAGGGTGGGCGGTTCGACTGTTCGGGGCTGACCAAGGCGGCATACGAGAGTGTGGGGATCAAGCTGCCGCGGGTTGCCAACGACCAGTACAACGCGGGGCCGCATCCCGGGCGGGACGAACTGCTGCCGGGTGACCTGGTGTTCTTCTCGGACGACCTCACCAACTCGCGGGCCATCCGGCACGTGGGGATCTACGTGGGCGGCGGGTACATGATCGACGCGCCGCGGACGGGGGCGGTCATCCGGTTCGACCCGATCGACACTCCCGACTACTTCGGGGCCACCCGGGTGACCGAGGATGGCGCGAAAGCGCTGCCCACCACGGTGTGAATGGGAGGGTGTGGACTCAGCGTGAAACCCTGCCCTGAGCTGCGGCGACGTGTCTCTCTTCGATAACGTCTGCGTGATCATTCAGTGGAGTGTGGAACGTATCAACAGGGGACGTGCGTTCCTGTTGACGTACAGCTGACCACGGGGGTGGCAGAAGAGGCGTGCGACAGGTGCGCCGGAGGACATGACGAAGGGGCCGCAGCACCATGGCTGGACTCGCCGAATCCGGGTCGAACCCCGACGTCGAGCTGCTCTACGACATCAACGGCCTGGCCAAGGACGCGCCGCACTGGTTCGACCGGGTCATGGAGTTCGTCGGTGAGTACGGACTGCTGTTCGCGATCGTGCTGCTGGTGCTGTGGTGCTGGTGGGGTGTGCGGCGGCGGGGCGGCGAGGACGCTGCCTCGAACGTGGCCGCGCTGGTGTGGGCACCGCTCGCCGCCGGGGTCGCCGTACTGGTCAACGTGCCGATACGGGGGTTCGTCGAGCGGCCGCGGCCCTTCAAGTCGCATGACGGGCTCGAAGTGCTGGTGGAGGGGAAGAACGACTTCTCCTTCGTGAGCGACCACGCCACGCTCTGCATGGCCCTGGCGGTCGGACTCTTCGTCGCCAACCGGAAGTTCGGGATCGCCGCCATCGTGCTGGCGCTCTTCGGCGGCTTCGCCCGGGTCTACATGGGCGTGCACTACCCGACGGACGTCGTGGGCGGGTTCGCCCTCGGTACGGCGGTCGCGCTGCTGCTGTCGCCGGTCGCCATGGCCCTGCTGACGCCGCTGACCCGGGCGGTCGAGCGTTCGCCCCGGGTGGGGTGGCTGGTCAGCGCGCGGGGGCGGACGGGTGCCGCCGGGCGCGGTGCGGTGATCCCCGGGGCGCGCAAGGAGAGTGCCGCCGAGGCGTCGGGCGAGCGGGATCTCGCCGCCTGACGCTCTGACGGTCACAGTGCCTGCGGGTAGGTGAAGACGCGGTCCGGGTCGTACTGGTGCTTCAGCCGCGCCAGACGCGGGGCCGCGTCTGCGTAGTAGGCCTTCCGCCAGTCCTTCAGGGTCGGGTCCGGATAGTTCTGGTAGGCCGCGCCCGAGGCGTACGGGCGCATCGCCGCGTGGGCGGATTTCAGCCAGGACTGGGCCGCCGTACCGTTCGTGCCCGGCCGCCACGAGACGAGGTACTGGGCCAGCGTCCGGGAGCGCCGGTGGACGAACGCGGTGGCCGTCGGGGAGACGCGGTTCACGGCGCCGCCGAGTGCGGTGAACGCGATGCTGCCGGCGCCGCCGCGCACCTGGGGGAGCTTGGCGAGCAGGGTCTTGATGCCGGCCGGCGGGATCGAGTGGTCGAAGAAGTCCGAGCGGGCCGCGTACGTCTCGCGGCCGAGCGAGCCCTCCGGCGAGTGGCCCGGGGCGGAACCCGGCAGGTGGCAGCGGGCGTCGGTCGAGAAGGACGAGCAGCCCGCGTACACCTCCATCGACTCCTCGTACGTGCGGCGCCTGAGCAAGACCTTGCTCGCGGATGATCCGACCCGGTCGGCGAGGCGGTCGACGGCGTTCTGCAGCTCGCCGTAGGTGCCGAGGGAGAAGGCGGCGACCGAGACGGTGGGGGTGCGGCCGGGGGCGGCGGCCAAGTGGAGGGAGGACCAGATCTCGTCGGGCTGGTCGGGGCCCCACTCCTGCCAGGCGCGGACGACCGCCGCCGCCCTGCGCCAGGGCCAGGTCAGGTACGCCGATACGGCGCGGGGCGCGGGGTGGGTGCGGAAGTGGAACTCCGTGACGATGCCGAAGTTGCCGTTGCCCGCGCCGCGCAGCGCCCAGAAGAGGTCCTTGTGGTCGCCCGTCGCGTCGGCGGTGATCTCCTTGCCGTCCGCCGTGACCAGGGTGGCCCGGGTGAGGCTGTCGCAGGTCAGGCCGTAGGCGCGGGAGACGACGCCGTGGCCGCCGCCGAGGGTGAGGCCGGAGACGCCGACGGTGGGGCAGGAACCGGCGGGGACGGTCACGCCCTTCGCGGCCAGGGCGCGGTAGACGTCGATCAGCTTGGCGCCGGCGCCGACGACCGCCTCGCCGGCGGAGGCGCGGACGCGGTTCAGCTTCGAGACGTCGATGATCAGGCGGCCGTCGCCGGAGGACCAGCCGGCGTAGGAGTGGCCGCCGTTGCGGATCGCCACGGGGATGTGGTGGGCGCGGGCGTAGGAGAGGGCGGTGCGGATGTCGTCGGGGTGGGCGGCGTAGGCGACGGCGGTGGGCTTCAGGGTGTCGAAGCGGGTGTTGTAGAGCTGGCGGGCCGTTTTCCAGGCGCGGTCGCCGGGGCGGACGAGTTGGCCGTCCAGGGAAGCGGCGAGGGCGGACCAGGTGGCGGGGGCCCTGGGGGTGGGGATGGGGGTGGGGGTGCGGGTGGTGGGCTTGTTGCCGACTGTGGTGGTGGTTGTGGCTCCGGTGGCCTTGGAGTCGGTGCCGGTGGTCTGGTTCTTGCCGGTGCAGGCGGGGGTGGTTGCCGCCAGGGCCGTTGCCGTGGTGGTGGTCAGGAAGGTGCGCCGGTGCATGTCGCCTCCGCGTCCCGTGGGGGTCGTGGGGGGAGACGAGGGTGTGGGGGTGGGGGTTCCCCGGTGTGCTCCCGTGCGCCGGGTGTATGGGTGTACGGGCGTACGAGCGTGTACGGGCGTACGGGCGTGTACGGGGGCGCGTGAAGGGCGTGGGTGTCGGGCGGGGGAGTGCTTGCCGCGCTGGGCGGGTGCCGCTGCGCCCACCCGTGCCGCCTGGGGGTACCTCCCAGGCCGTTCAGGCACTGGGGGAGGCACGACTGCCCGCAGCTGCGGCTAGGCGGTGGTGTGGGTCTGGGCGTCCGTGCGGGCCTGGCTTCTGGCTCTGCGGGCCGGGCCTCGCCAGCCGCAGGTGCAGCGGGCCAGGCAGAAGGGGCCTTGTTCGACCGTCGTCGTGAGGTGTTCCGGGGATTCCGCGGGGGCTTCTGGACCGTCCTGCTGCGCCACGCCCACAACGTTACCGGGGTCGCCCGGCCCTCGTTAAGCGGGACGGCAGGGGGTCCGGAACGGGCGTGACGGCATGGGACAGCAGGTGGCGATGGTCGGGCGGGAGCGGGAGCTGCGGAGCTGGCGGACGGGCGGCGGTCTCGCCCTCGCCTGCGGTGTGGTCGGCGTCTGTCTGGCCGGTTCCGGATGCTCGGGGCAGGGGGCCGCGGTCCAGGGGGCGGACGGCGGGGATCCGGTCGCCGTGCTGCACCGGGCCGCCGACCGGCTGGTGGCCGCCGGGAGCGCCAAGGCGCGGACCGCGATGCAGATGGCCAGCGGCGGGACGCGGGTGACCATCCGGGGCGAGGGTGTGTACGACTTCGAGGAGCGGCTCGGGCAGCTGAAGGTGCGGCTGCCGCAGGATCCGGCGGGGGCGAGTGAGCACCGGCCGATCACCGAGCTGCTCGCGCCGGGTGCCCTGTTCATGAAGAACCGGGGCGCCGGTGTCCCCGACGACAAGTGGGTGCGGGTGGCGACCGACTCGCTGTCCGACGGGAACCTGGTGACCGGCGGCGCGACGGATCCGTTCGCCGCCGCCGAGGTGCTGCGGGGGACGCGGACGGCGACGTTCGTCGGGCGCACGGAGCTGGCCGGGACCGAGGTGCGGCACTACCGGGGGACGGCTGATCTCGCGCGGGCGGCACGCGGTGCCTCCGACGGCAACAGGAAGGCGCTGGCCGCGGCGGCCGAGGGGTTCGCCACCGCCGAGGTGCCCTTCGACGCCTACCTCGACGACGAGGGCCGTATCCGCAAGGTCCGGCACCGCTTCAGCTTCGCCAACGGGCGCCAGGACGGCACCGGCATCGTGGACGTCGCCTCGACGACGCTGCTCTACGACTTCGGCGCCGCCGTACGCGTACGGCTGCCGGAGGACCGGGACATCTACGCCGGCAAGATCGCCGCCGAGCCGGGCGAGCAGGGCGAGCCGGGCACGGCGGGCGAGGGCTCAGGCACGGCGGGCGAGGGCTCCGGTGCGGCGGTCGACGGCAAGAACTAGCCCTTCCGTGCCATGCGCGGTGTGTAGGCCGCTCCCTACTCTAGGAAGTCGGTGACGGCAGAGACGAGGTGACGCGTGTGGCTCCGGTCGGCGGTACGGCGGTTCAGGACCACGTGGCCCTCGCCGAGATCGAGCTGTGCGGCGAGCTGATCATCGCGGCCTCGGCCGCCCGGGAGCGGCTCAGCCTGGAGAGCATCGACGAGGTGCTGCGCGTCGCCGAGGAGCGGTCACGTGCGCAGTAGGCGGCCGATCGCCTTTGTCGCCTCTTCCACCTTCGCGTCGATCTCGTTGCCGCCCTTGAGGGCCGCGTCCGCGACGCAGTGGCGCAGGTGCTCCTCCAGCAGCTGCAGCGCGAAGGACTGCAGGGCCTTCGTGGAGGCGGAGACCTGGGTCAGTATGTCGATGCAGTAGACGTCCTCGTCGACCATCCGCTGCAGGCCGCGGATCTGGCCCTCGATCCGGCGCAGGCGCTTGAGGTGCTCGTCCTTCTGCTTGTGGTAGCCGTGCACGCCCCGGTCGTGGTCGGTCACGATGTCCGTGCCGTCCGTCTCGGTCTGCGGCACCGTCTGGTCCACGGCGGGGGAGGGCGCACCCGCGCCGGCCTCGGTGGTCGTCATCGCGTCCTCCAATAACGGACATATACCCCTGGTGGGTATATGGTAACGAACTTTCCCGGGTAGGGGGCCCTTGCCGGAGCGCCCGGCGTCGCCCCCCTGCTCATCACTCTGCCTGATGGGCGACACTGGTGGACGGCCGATAGCAGTGGCCGGATGATGCGCCTAGCATCAGCCTGACCGAAACCGATGCACCCCGAGGACCCCACGTGCGCTTTCGTCTGACCCCCAGGGAGACGAGCTTCTACGACATGTTCGCCGCATCCGCGGACAACATCGTCACGGGCTCCAAGCTCCTGATGGAACTGCTCGGGGCGGACGCATCCGCCCGGGCCGAGATCGCAGAGCGTATGCGGGCCGCCGAACACGCGGGTGACGACGCCACGCACGCGATCTTCCACCAGCTGAACTCCTCGTTCATCACGCCCTTCGACCGCGAGGACATCTACAACCTCGCCTCCTCCCTCGACGACATCATGGACTTCATGGAGGAGGCCGTCGACCTGGTCGTCCTCTACAACATCGAGGAACTGCCCAAGGGTGTCGAGCAGCAGATCGAGGTGCTGGCGCGGGCCGCCGAGCTGACCGCCGAGGCCATGCCCAACCTGCGCACCATGGACAACCTCACCGAGTACTGGATCGAGGTCAACCGGCTGGAGAACCAGGCCGACCAGATCCACCGCAAGCTGCTCGCCCACCTCTTCAACGGCAAGTACGAGGCCATCGAGGTGCTGAAGCTGAAGCAGATCGTGGACGTGCTGGAGGAAGCGGCCGACGCGTTCGAGCACGTGGCGAACACGGTGGAGACCATCGCCGTCAAGGAGTCCTGAGCCGTTCATGGACACCTTCGCTCTGGTCGTGACCATCGGGGTCGCGCTCTTCTTCACGTACACCAACGGCTTCCACGATTCGGCCAACGCGATCGCCACCTCGGTGTCGACGCGTGCGCTGACGCCCCGGGCGGCGCTCGCCATGGCCGCGGTCATGAACCTGGCCGGCGCGTTCATGGGATCCGGGGTCGCCAAGACCGTCAGTGAGGGGGTGATCCAGACCCCCGAGGGTTCGAAGGGGATGGGGATCCTCTTCGCGGCGCTGGTGGGCGCCATCGTCTGGAACCTCATCACCTGGTACTTCGGGCTTCCCTCGTCCTCGTCGCACGCGCTGTTCGGCGGCATGGTCGGCGCGGCGCTGGCCGGGAGCACCACCGTGTACTGGCACGGGGTCGTCGACAAGATCGTCATCCCCATGTTCGTGTCGCCGGTGATCGGCCTGCTGGCCGGCTACCTGGTGATGACCGCGATCATGTGGATCTTCCGGCGGGCCAATCCGCACAAGGCCAAGCGCGGCTTCCGCATCGCGCAGACGGTGTCGGCGGCGGGCATGGCGCTGGGGCACGGCCTGCAGGATGCGCAGAAGACGATGGGCATCGTGGTGATGGCGCTGGTCATCGCCGACGTCGAGGACTACGGCGACCCGATCCCGGTGTGGGTGAAGCTCGCCTGCGCGCTGATGCTGTCCGCGGGCACGTACGCCGGTGGCTGGCGGATCATGCGGACGCTGGGGCGGAAGATCATCGAGCTGGATCCGCCGCAGGGGTTCGCCGCGGAGACGACGGGGGCGTCGATCATGTTCGGGTCGGCGTTCCTGTTCCACGCGCCGATCTCCACGACGCACGTGATCACCTCGGCGATCATGGGTGTGGGGGCGACGAAGCGGGTCAACGCCGTGCGGTGGGGGGTCGCGAAGAACATCATCATGGGGTGGTTCATCACGATGCCGGCCGCCGCGGTGGTGGCGGCGGTGTCGTTCTGGATCGTGAACCTCGCCTTCCTCTAGCGAGGCCCCGCACAGCACGTGAGAGGGCCCGCCCCCGGGAGCCGGGGGCGGGCCCTTGTGCTCCTCGCGGTGGCACCGCCATGCAGCACCGCGAGGGGTTGGGAGGGACGGTCTAGCCGAAGCGGCCGGAGATGTAGTCCTCCGTGGCCTGGACCGACGGGTTGGAGAAGATGCGCTCCGTCTCGTCGATCTCGATCAGCTTGCCGGGCTGCCCGACCGCCGCCAGGTTGAAGAACGCCGTACGGTCCGAGACGCGCGCCGCCTGCTGCATGTTGTGCGTCACGATGACGATCGTGAAGCGCTCCTTCAGCTCGCCGATCAGGTCCTCGATCGCCAGGGTGGAGATCGGGTCCAGGGCGGAGCAGGGCTCGTCCATGAGCAGGACGTTCGGCTCGACCGCGATCGCCCGCGCGATGCACAGGCGCTGCTGCTGGCCGCCGGAGAGGCCGGAGCCCGGCTTGTTCAGGCGGTCCTTGACCTCGTTCCAGAGGTTGGCGCCGCGCAGCGACTTCTCGACGATGTCGTCGAGCTGGGACTTCTTGTAGTTGCCGTTCAGGCGCAGGCCCGCCGCCACGTTGTCGTAGACCGACATCGTCGGGAACGGGTTCGGGCGCTGGAAGACCATGCCGACCTCGCGGCGCACGGCCACCGGGTCGATGCCCGCGCCGTAGAGGTTCTCGTCGTCGAGCATCACCTTGCCGTCGACGCGTCCGCCCGGGGTGACCTCGTGCATGCGGTTGAGCGTGCGCAGGAAGGTGGACTTGCCGCAGCCGGAGGGGCCGATGAAGGCCGTCACGGAGCGGGGCTCGACGGTCATCGAGATGTCCTCGATGGCCAGGAAGGAGCCGTAGTAGGCGTTGAGGCCGCTGACATCTATGCGCTTGGCCATGGGTATCACTGCTTCTTTCGGTCCGAGTCGCTGACTGTTCTGCGTCGGTCGCGTCAGCGACCCGTCTTCGGGGCCTTCCAGCGGGCGATGCCGCGGGCCGCGAGGTTGAGGATCATGATGAAGGCGATCAGCGTCAGGGCCGCCGCCCAGGCACGGTCGTAGGCCGCGTCGGAGCCCGCGCCGTACTGCAGGTAGATGTACATCGGCAGCGACTCCTGCGGGTCCTGGAAGGGATTCGCGTTGATGAAGTCGGTGCCCCAGACCAGCAGCAGCACGGGGGCCGTCTCGCCGGTGATGCGGGCGACGGCCAGCATGACGCCGGTGACGATGCCGCCGATCGAGGTCGGCAGGACCACCTTGAGGATCGTGCGCCACTTCGGCACGCCCAGGGCGAGGGACGCCTCGCGCAGCTCGTTCGGGACGAGCTTCAGCATCTCCTCGGTGGAGCGGACGACCACCGGGATCATCAGGATGCACAGGGCGAACGAGCCGGCCACGCCGGACGGGCCCATGTCCAGGATCAGCACCCACAGGCTGAGCACGAACAGACCGGCGACGATGGACGGGATGCCCGTCATGACGTCCACGAAGAAGGTGACGGCCTTGGCGAGCCGGCCGCGTCCGTACTCGACCAGGTAGATCGCGGTGAGCACGCCGACCGGCACGGAGAACAGCGTGGCGAGGCCGACCTGCTCCAGGGTGCCGAGGATGGCGTGGTAGATGCCGCCGCCGGGCTCGCTGTCGCCGACCACGCCCATCGAGTGGGTCAGGAAGTAGCCGTCGAGGACCTTCACGCCCTGCTTCACGGTCTCCCAGATCAGGGACAGCAGCGGGATCAGGGCCAGCAGGAAGGCGACCCAGACCATGCTGGTCGCGACCCGGTCCTTGGCCTGCCGGCCGCCCTCGACGCGCGCCGAGATGCCGTACGAACCGGCGACGAAGAGGACCGCGGCGATCAGGGCCCACTGGATGCTGCTGTTCAGCCCGGCGGCGGCGCTGATGCCGAGGCCGAGGAGGACCGAGCCGGCCGCGACCGCCCACGGGAACCACTTGGGCAGGGTGGCGGCGCGCAGCGAGCTGCGGTTCTTGGGGGCGGGGGTCAGGGTTGCGTTGCTCATGCGTTGGCCCCCGAGTACTCCTTGCGGCGGGCGATGATCATGCGGGCGCCGCCGTTGACCAGCAGGGTGATGACGAACAGGACCAGACCGGAGGCGATCAGGGCGTCGCGGCCCATCTGGGTGGCCTCGTTGAACTTGCTGGCGATGTTCTGGGCGAAGGTGCCGCCGCCCGGGTCGAGCAGGCTCGGGGTGATGTCGAAGGTCGGGGAGAGCACCATGGCCACGGCCATCGTCTCGCCGAGCGCGCGCCCGAGGCCGAGCATCGAGGCGGAGATGACGCCGGAGCGGCCGAAGGGCAGCACCGACATCCGGATGACCTCCCAGCGCGTGGCGCCGAGGGCCAGGGCGGCCTCCTCGTGCATGCGCGGGACCTGCCGGAAGACCTCACGGCTGACGTTGGTGATGATCGGCAGGATCATGATCGCGAGCAGGATGCCGACGGTGAGCAGCGAGCGGCCCGCGCCGCCGTTCCACTCGAAGATGCCGGTCCAGCCGAGGTACTCGTCGAGCCAGCCGTAGAGCCCGTTCAGGTGCGGGACGAGGACGAGCGCGCCCCACAGGCCGTAGACGATCGAGGGCACGGCGGCGAGCAGGTCGATCACGTAGCCGATCAGGCCGCCCAGCTTGCGCGGGGCGTAGTGCGTGATGAACAGCGCGATGCCGACCGAGATCGGGACGGCGATGGCCATGGCGATGACCGACGACACGACGGTGCCGTAGGCCAGGACCGCGATGCCGAACTCCGGCGGGCTGCCGGTCGGGTTCCATTCGAAGCTGGTGAAGAAGTTCGCCTCGTCCTCGCCGATGGCGAGGACGGCGCGGTAGGTGAGGAAGGCCGCGATGGCGGCCATGATGACCAGCACGAGGATGCCGGACCCGCGCGAGAGGCCGACGAATATCCGGTCGCCGGGGCGGGTGACGCCGCGGCCGGCGCGCTTGTTCCCGGCGGCGGGTGGCTGGGGTGTGCGGGAGGGGGCTGGCTTCTGGGTGTCCGTTGTTATGTCCATCGGGTTCTCCGGTCTGCGGAGCCGCCGTGGTCGGCGGCTCGGGCGGAGCCCGGTCGGGGCTCCTGGCGGCGGTGCACCGGACGGTGCGGTCCGGCCCCGGGGGACCGGACCGCACTCGGGTCAGCTCAGGCCCGAGATGGTCTCGCGGACCTTGGTGATGATCTCGGTGGGCATCGGGGCGTAGCCGGCGTCCGCCAGCAGGCCCTGGCCGTCCTCCGAGGCCATGTAGTTCAGGAAGGACTTGGTGGCGGGCAGGGTGTCGGCCTTGTTGCCCTTGTCGCAGGCGATCTCGTACGTCACCAGGACCAGCGGGTAGGCGCCGGCGGCGTCCGGGGTGTAGTCCAGCTCCAGGGCGAGGTCCTTGCCGGTGCCGACGACCTTGGCCGCGCCGATGGCGGCGGTGGCGTTCTCGACGGTGGCCTTGACCGGCTCGGCGGCCGCGGTCTTGACGTCGACGGTCTTGATGCCGTCCTTGGCGTAGGAGAGCTCGAAGTACGAGATGGCGCCGGGGGTCTGCTTCACCTGGCCGGCCAGGCCGGAGGAGCCCTGCGCGGACTGGCCGCCCTTGGCCTCCCAGGACTTGCCGCCCTCGTACTTCCAGTCGTCGGGCGCGGCGGCCTTCAGGTACTTGGTGAAGTTGTCCGTGGTGCCGGACTCGTCGGAGCGGTGGAAGGCCTGGATCTTCAGGTCCGGAAGCTTGGCGTCGGGGTTGAGCTTCTTGATCGCCTCGTCGTTCCAGTTGGTGATCTTGCTGTCGAAGATCTTGGCCATCGTCGGGGCGTCCAGGACGAGCGAGTCGACGCCCGTGACGTTGAAGCCGACCGCGATCGGGCCGCCGACCATCGGCAGGTCGATGGCCTGGCCGTCGGTGCAGACCTTCTTCGAGGCCTCGATCTCCTCCGGCTTCAGCGCGGAGTCCGAACCGGCGAACGCGGTCTGGCCCTGCGTGAAGGCGGTGATGCCCGCGCCCGAGCCGGTCGGGTTGTAGTTGATCTGTACGTTCTTGCAGGCCGCGACGTACTGCTTGACCCAGGCGTCGATGGCGTTCTTCTGCGCGGAGGAGCCGGAGGCCTGGAGCTGGCCCTTGGCGTCGTCGCACTTGATGTTGCTGTTGGCGGCGGCGCTGGCGTCGCCGCCGTTGCTGTTGCCGCCGGTGTCGTCGGAGCCGCACGCCGTGAGGGCCAGGGCGCCGGAGACGGCGAGAGCACCGAGAGCGAGGGCCCGCCGGTTCATGCGCTGAAGCTTCACTTGAGGGAGTTCCTTCCAGGAGCCGCCGTCCTGAATTCGGCGGCGTGCGAGGAGTGGTAAGGCCGAAATTAGGCAGATCAGATGAAGGCGCCGAAGGGCATAAATGAACGCCGGGTGAACCCCTGTGGACGGTGCGGTGAGGTCACGGAACGCTTACGTCGAGGACACGGGGCGGTCCCGAGGGGTCAGGCCCCGCCGGGTGCTCCGGGCAGGCGCGTGGCGAGCAGCTCGGCGACGAGGGCCCGGTCCCGGGGCTGCGTGAGGCGGGCTCGCGCGGCCGCCGGGGACAGCCAGAGGATGCGGTCGACCTCGTCGGAGGGGGCGAAGGCGCCGGTGGTGGCCTCGGCGGCCCAGTAGCGGACCTCCTTGGGGCGGCCGCCCGCGAGGTAGCGCACGGTGGACAGCTCCGCGCCCGGGTCGGCGGCGTACCCCGTCTCCTCCGCGACCTCGCGCAGGGCGCCCGCGAGCGGGGCCTCGCCCGGCTTGAGCTTGCCCTTCGGGTGCGACCAGTCGTCGTACTTGGGGCGGTGCACGAGGCACAGCTCCAGGCCGCCGGCGGCGCTCGGCGGCGCGGGGCGCCACAGGACGCAGCCGGCCGCACGGACCGTGGTGTCGTCGTCTGCGGGGCTCACGGTGCGCACGCCTCCCGTCGTCCTGCGGCCGTGCCTACGGCAGCCTGATCGGTTCCTTGCGCCAGCAGTGCTGGAACGCGTACCGCGCCGCCTCCACCTCATGCCGCTGGTCGGCGTGGAGCACGCCGAGCGCGTACGCCGTGGCCGGGGCGATACGCGGGGTACGGGCGGCCTGGGCGGCGGCCGCGGCGGCCTCCGCGGCGTCGCGGTGGCGGTCGAGGGCCTCGCCCGCGGCCAGCAGGCGTACGTCGACGGAGTCGTCGGTGTCCCCGGGGCCCGCGGGGGCCGCGCCGGCCAGCGCCTCCAGGGCGTAGCGGTGCAGCCGCAGCAGCAGGCGGACCTGGTGCCACGGGGCGTCCTGGGGGTGCGGGGCCGGGTCCGGGGAGAGCCCGTGGACCAGCGCCTCGGCGTTGTACGGGCTGCCCGCGGTGACCAGGGGGAGGGCGGCCACCGCGTCGGTGAGGCGCTCCTGCGCGGCCGCGGCCAGCGGGCGCAGGTCGACGGGCGCGGCGTCGGGGCCGGTGGATCCGGGGGCAGCGGCGGCTGCCCTGCGGCCGGTGCTGCTCAGTGGCACTTCGCTGGCCAGTAAGGCGACCTTGTCGGCGACGGCGTGGAAGCGGCTGCTGCCCAGCGCCTGGAGGGCCGTGGAGTGCGCCCGGGTGCGGGCCAGGGTCAGCTGCCGGTCGAGCAGCGCGCCCGCCTTGGCCGCGCCCACCGTGAGGTTGCCGCGGTTCGCGGACGCCGGGTGGGCGGCCACGGGTGCGGTGGCTGCGGCGGACACGGCGGACACGCCGGGCGGCGGCACGGTCGCGGTGACGCCGGCCCGGCCCACCGGCCGCGGGGCCGGGAACGCCGTCGAGCCGGAGAGCCGGTGCAGGGCCTGGAGCAGGCGTTCCAGCCGGGACGCGTAGGCGTGCTCCATCGCCAGCGTGCCGGACAGCCAGGCCAGCTCGGGGCGCATCTCCTCCGCCCAGTCGGCGTCCAGCAGCGGCTGGAAGGTGTGCAGGGTGGCGCTGATGCGGCGGGCGGCTCGGCGCAGGGCGCGGGCGGCGTCCACGTCGTCCGCGGGCGGGGTCGCCCGGACCGGGGAGCCGTGGGTGCCGTGGGTGCCGTTCGCGGCCGGCTCCGTGGCGGTTCGGGGGCCGGGTCCCGGGCGGGTGCCGGTGCCGGTTCCCGGTCCCGGGCGGGTGGCGGGTCCCGTTCCGGGTCCCGGGCGGGTGCCGGTCTCCGGGCCGGTGCCGGTTCCCGTTCCCGACTCCCGGTGCCGGCGCAGCGCGCGCAGGAACTCCGTGGCCTGGGCACGCAGGTAGCCCACGAGTGCGTCGGTGTCCGCGTCGGCCCGCGGGCTCGCGCCCGCTTCCCCGCGCGCGGTCGCGTGCCCGCTCGCGGGGTGCGGCGGCGGGGCGGTCGCCGTGGGGTCCGTCGGGTCAAGGTGTCGCTGTGCCACGCCGGCGCCTCCGGGCGTCTATGAGCATCTCCTGGACGTTGCGCAGGGGCTGGCCGTCCGCGTCGGTGGCGTGCCGGGTCCACTCGCCGTCCGGGCCGAGGTGCCAGGAGGCGGTGGTGTCGGACATGCCGTTCTCGAGGAGCCGGTTCAGGGCCGCCCGGTGGGCCGGGTCGGTGACCCGGACCAGGGCCTCTATCCGGCGGTCGAGGTTGCGGTGCATCATGTCGGCGCTGCCCAGCCACACCTCGGGCTCCCCGCCGTTGCCGAAGGCGAACACCCGCGAGTGCTCCAGGAAGCGGCCGAGGACGGAGCGGACCCGGATGTTCTCCGACAGGCCCGGCACCCCCGGGCGCAGCGCGCAGATCCCGCGCACCCACACGTCGACCGGCACACCTGCCTGGGACGCCCGGTAGCAGGCGTCGACCACGGCCTCGTCGACCATCGAGTTGACCTTGATGCGGACGTGGGCGGGGCGGCCGGCGCGGTGGTGCTGGATCTCCTTGTGGATGCGGGAGACGAGGCCGTCGCGCAGCGACTTCGGCGCGACGAGCAGCCGGCGGTAGGTCTCGCGCCGGGAGTAGCCGGAGAGGCGGTTGAACAGGTCGGAGAGGTCCGCGCCGACCTGCGGGTCCGAGGTGAGCAGGCCCAGGTCCTCGTAGAGGCGGGCCGTCTTCGGGTGGTAGTTGCCGGTGCCGACGTGGCTGTAGCGGCGCAGCGTCTCGCCCTCCTGGCGTACCACCAGGGAGAGCTTGCAGTGGGTCTTGAGACCCACCAGGCCGTAGACGACGTGGCAGCCGGCCTCCTCCAGCTTGCGGGCCCACTTGATGTTGGCGGACTCGTCGAAGCGGGCCTTGATCTCCACCAGGACGAGGACCTGCTTGCCGGACTCGGCGGCCTCGATGAGCGCGTCGACTATGGGGGAGTCGCCGGAGGTCCGGTACAGCGTCTGCTTGATCGCCAGGACGTCCGGGTCGGTGGCGGCCTGCTCCAGGAACGCCTGCACGGAGGTGGAGAAGGAGTCGTACGGGTGGTGGAGCAGGACGTCCTTGGTGCGCAGGGCGGCGAAGATGTCCGGCGCGGACGCCGACTCGACCTCGGCCAGGTCGCGGTGGGTGCCGGCGACGAACTTCGGGTACTTCAGCTCGGGCCGGTCCAGGCTGTGGATGCGGAAGAGGCCGGTGAGGTCCAGGGGGCCGGGCAGCGGATAGACCTCCGCCTCGCCGATCTTGAGTTCGCGTACGAGGAGGTCCAGGACCTCGCGGTCGACCGACTCCTCGACCTCCAGGCGGACGGGCGGGCCCAGGCGCCGCCGCATCAGCTCCTTCTCCAGAGCCTGGAGGAGGTTCTCCGCGTCGTCCTCCTCCACCTCCAGGTCCTCGTTGCGGGTGAGGCGGAAGGTGTGGTGCTCCAGCACCTCCATGCCCGGGAACAGCTCCTCCAGGTGGGCGGCGATGACGTCCTCGACGGGGACGTAACGGCCCGGGGAGGCCTCCAGGAAGCGGGAGAGCAGCGGGGGGACCTTGACGCGGGCGAAGTGGCGGTGGCCCGTGACGGGGTTGCGGACGACCACCGCGAGGTTGAGGGAGAGGCCCGAGATGTACGGGAAGGGGTGGGCCGGGTCGACCGCGAGGGGGGTGAGGACCGGGAAGATCCGGTGCCGGAAGAGGGTGAACAGGCGGGCCTGCTCCTTCTCCGCCAGCTCGTTCCAGCGGACCAGGTGGATGCCCTCCTCGGCCAGGGCCGGGGCGACGTCCTCGTGGAAGCAGGCGGCGTGCCGGGCCATCAGCTCGCGGGAGCGGGCCCAGATCATGTCCAGCACCTCGCGGGGCTGGAGGCCGGAGGCGGAGCGGGTGGCGACGCCGGTCGCGATGCGGCGCTTGAGGCCGGCGACGCGGACCATGAAGAACTCGTCCAGGTTGCTGGCGAAGATCGCGAGGAAGTTGGCGCGCTCCAGGAGGGGCGTGCTCGGGTCCTCGGCGAGTTCGAGCACGCGTTCGTTGAACGCGAGCCAGCTGCGCTCGCGGTCCAGGAAGCGGCCCTGCGGAAGGCGGAGGTCGCCGTTCTGGGACTCCTCCGACTCCTCGTACGCGTCGAGGTCGGCGTCGATGTCCGGCTCCAGGCCGGAGACCGTGGCGGCCACCGTGTCGGGGCGGTGTGCCGCGATGGAGCCCACGGAGGGCTGCGTGTGCTGGACCTCTGCCTGGGTGTTCGGCTGCCTCATGAACCCATTCTTCCGCGCCGCGCGCGAGTCAGGCGCGTCGGAGGGCCCCAAGGGCCCGGAAGGCTGCGGCTCGGTCGGCTTCATTCGGTGAGCCTCGCAAGGCTGTCTGAATCGATGGTTACGGGGACATGACGTGCGGGATAGCGGCGGGCCTCCGAAAGGTCGCCGGGAAGGGCGGCGGGCGGGAAGGGCGGCGGGGCGCCTCTGGGATCGTGTGAACCGATCGGCACGGCTCGTGCGATGAGGAGATGTGAGCGAAACGAGAAGCGACGGGGAGCTGCTGCGGGCCGTCGCGGCGGATGCCGACCGCCGCGCCTTCGAGGAGCTGTACCGCCGGTACGCACCCTGGCTGACCGCCCGCATGCGCAGCCGCTGCGCCGACGCGGCCGTGGTCGACGACGTCGTGCAGGAGACCTTCCTCGCGGTGTGGCGCGGCAGCGCGCGCTACCGGGAGGAAGGGGACGTGGCGGGGTGGCTGTGGCGGATCGGGTCGCGGCGGCTGATAGACGCGCTGCGCGGCGAGGGTGCGCGCGGACGGCTGCGGCAGGCGCTGGCGCGGCTGCGGCACCGGGACGAGGTCTCGGCGGAGGAGCGCGTCCTCGCCGGGGTCGAGCACGGGGACCTCGCCGGCGCGCTCGTGCGGCTCTCGCCGGAGCTGCGCGCGGTGCTCCAGGCCACCGTCGTCGACGGGCTGACCACCCGTGAGGCGGCCGTCCTGCTCGGCATCCCGCCGGGCACGGTCAAGACGCGGGCGATGCGGGCCCGCCGGCAGCTGAGGGAGGCGCTGGCATGAGAATCGAGGAGAGCCGTCCCCGGGACGCCTGGCACGTGGACGAGGACGACCTGCGGGCCTATGCCCGGGGCGAGCTGGCGGCGCCCGCGCTGTGGTCCGCCGACACCCATCTGACCTCCTGCGCCACCTGCCGGGGCGTCCTCGCCGAGGTGAGCGACGCCGCCGCGCTGGACGCGGGGTGGGCCCGGCTCGACGCCGAGCTGGACGCCCCCCGGCCCGCCCTGCTGGAGCGCCTGCTGGTGCGGTGCGGCGTGGGTGACGGCACCGCGAGGCTGCTGGCGGCCACCCCGATACTGCGCCGGTCCTGGTTCGGCGCGCTCGCCGCCGTGCTGATCACGACCTTCCTCGTGGCCGTCGCGGCCGGTGCCGCCGGCCGGCCCACCCTGTTCCTGGTCTGCGCCCCGCTGCTGCCGCTGGTCTCCGTGGCGCTCGCCTACGGGCCCGCGCTGGACCCCACGCACGAGATGGCCGTCGTCTCGCCGATGCACGGCTTCCGGCTGCTGATGATCCGCACGGTCGCCGTGCTGGTGGTGGCGCTCGGGGTGGGCGGCCTGGCCTCTCTCGCACTGCCCGGGTTCGGACCGGCCGCCCTGGCCTGGCTGCTGCCCGGGCTGGCCCTCACCGCGACCGGGCTCGCGC
This sequence comes from Streptomyces hyderabadensis, assembly GCF_020404845.1. Classification (GTDB taxonomy): domain Bacteria; phylum Actinomycetota; class Actinomycetes; order Streptomycetales; family Streptomycetaceae; genus Streptomyces; species Streptomyces hyderabadensis. The sequence continues at coordinate 27,633 of NZ_JAIOJZ010000020.1, forward strand.
TGACCCCCCGGCTGGGTCCGGTGCTCGCACCGTCCGTGCTCGTGTGCGCCTGGGCGGCCGTGCTGCTGGCCGCGGACGCGGCCCGCGCGTCCACGGACAGTCCGCTGGCGCCGTTCACCGCGACCGGACAAGGCGTGTCCGGGTGTGTGGCGGTGCTGGGCGCCGGGCTGCTGTTCCTGTACCGCGACCGGTTCGACGTCTCCACCCGCGGCGTCGCGTGAGCCCCCGCTTCGTCTTGACCCTTCTCCCGTACGGAAGTGCCGTATGACCTCCATGACCCCCACCGTCTCCGCGTCCGGGCTCAGCCTCCACTACGGGCGCACCCGCGCCCTGGACGACGTGTCGCTGCGGCTGAGCCCGGGCGTCACCGGGCTGCTCGGGCCCAACGGCGCCGGGAAGACCACGCTGCTGCGCGTGCTCGCCACCGCCGTGCCCGCCGACCGGGGGGCCTTCACCGTCCTCGGGCACGACCCCGCGAGTGCGCGCGGCCGGCAGGAGGTGCGGCGGCGGCTCGGCTATCTGCCGCAGACGCCCGGCTTCCACCCGGACTTCACCGCCTTCGAGTTCGTCGACTACGTGGCGATCCTCAAGGAGCTGGCCGACCGCCGGGAGCGGCACCGCGAGGTGCGGCGCGTACTGGAGGAGGTCGATCTCGGGGACGCACGCGGGCGCCGGATCAAGAAGCTGTCCGGGGGCATGCGGCAGCGGGTCGCGCTCGCCGCCGCGCTGGTGGGCGACCCGGGGTTCCTGGTGCTGGACGAGCCGACGGTCGGGCTCGACCCCGAGCAGCGGATGCGGTTCAGGGAGCTGATCGCCGGAGCGGGGGAGGGGCGGACCGTGCTGCTGTCCACCCACCAGACCGAGGACGTGGCGATGCTCTGCCACCGCGTGATCGTCATGGCGGCCGGGGCGGTGCGGTTCGACGGGACGCCGGCCGAGCTGACCGCGCGGGCCGCCGGGCGGGTGTGGAGCAGCACGGAGAAGGACCCCGGCGCCAAGGCCGGCTGGCGCACCGGCACCGGCTCCTTCCGGAACGTGGGCGATCCGCCCCCCGGCGCCGAGCCCGCCGAACCCACCCTGGAGGACGGCTACCTGCTCGTCCTGGACGGCGCGGACACGGAGGTGGCGGCGTGAGCGCCGTACTGGTGGCGGAGCCCGCGCCCGTACAGGCGCCGCTGCGGGACCGTGGTGCGCGGGCCGTGCTGGCCCTGGCCCGGTTCGAGGCACGCAGGCTGCTGCTGAGCATCCCCGTCCTCATCGCCTTCGCGGCGTACGTCGCGTGGATCGTCTGGCGCACCAGAACCTCCTGGGACGGCAGCCCCGCCCTCCAGGACGCCGACCGCGCCACCCAGTCCATGCCGATGCTCGTCGGCCTGGCCGTCCTGCTGTACGCCAACTACGCGGTCGTCCGCTCCGAACGGCACGGCACCGAGCCGCACTTCTCGATGCTGGTCCTGCGGCCCTGGCGCCGTACGGCCGCTCACGCGCTGTCGGTCGTGCCGGCCGCCCTGCTCACCGCCGTGTGCGTGGCCGGTCAGTTCACCTGGGAGGCGTTCAAGCCGGGGGCCATCGGGCACGGTTCGCCGGCCGAGCTGGCCGTGGGGCCGCTGACGGTGCTGGTGTTCGGGGAACTGGGGGTGCTGCTCGGCCGGCTGGCGCGGCGGTGGGCGTTCGCCGCACCGCTGCTGGTGGTCGTGCTGCTGTTCGCCTTCGTGCTCGGTGCCTCCCCGGGCGACACGAACGGGCGGTCCTGGCTGGCACCGGTCGTCTCCGAGATCGGCCCGGACACCCTGCCCTCGGACCTGCTGGGGCGGCCCGCCGCCTGGCACGCCCTCTACCTGTCGGGTGTCGCCCTGTGCATCGCCGTCCTCGCGGTGGTCGTCGCGGGCGGGCGGAGCGCGGCGGTCCGGTCGGGCCTCGCCCTCGGCCTCGCGGCGGCGGTGACGGGCGGCGTGCTCCAGGCCCAGGGCGCGACGCCGTCGCCGGAGCTGACCGCGGCGCGTGAGCGTGCCTCGGTGCGCCCCGAGCTGACCTGCACCGAGCACGGCCGGTCGAAGTACTGCGCCTTTCCCGAGTGGGGCCCGCGCACCGACGCCTGGGCCGGGGTCGTGGACCACGTCCAGTCCCTGGCCGGCGGCCCCGCGCACGACCGGCCCCTGGTCGTACGGCAGCGGATCGACGCCCGGTACGGGCCGGCGGCCGACAGCGCGATTCCCGCGCTGACCGACGCCCATCAGGTGACCGTGGGCACCGCCTGGGGCGGTAACCGGGTCCCCGAGTTCTCCAGTGCCGTCGCCGCCGTCCTCGTCGCGGGCACGGAGGCGGCGGGGAGCGAGATCTGCGACGGGCGGATGGTCACCGTCATGTGGCTCTCCCTGAGCTGGCAGGACGACCCGATGGCCGCACTGCGCCGGGTCCGCCTGGACGACAGTGTGAAGGGCTCCGCGATCGTCCTGTCGCCCACCGACCCGTTGAGCATGACGGAGGGGCAGACGGACGTCGTACGGCACCTGCTGGAGAAGCCGCCCGCCGGGGTCGGGACCCGGGTGAAGGAGCACTGGGCCGAGCTGACCGCGCCGGGTGTCACGACCGCCCGCGTCGCCGAGCTGCTGGGCGTGGCCAAACCGGGGAAGGCGGACTCGTGCGAGGAGTGACCATGGCTCCGGGAGTGACGGCGCAGCTGGTCGGCCCGCTGTGGCGCACGCTCCCGTGGCGGGCTCTGGCGGCGGCGGGGACGCTGGGTCTGCTGGTCGCGGCCGGCCCCCTCGCCACCGGTGCCGAACCGGCGCCCTGGCAGACGCTGTTGGTGCTGCGCGGTGTCGCCCTGATCGGCGCGCTGGGCCTGGTCTTCCTGCTGGACGACCCGGCCCGCCACCTCACCGCGCCCGTCCCGGCCCCGAGACCCGTCCGGCAGGCGCTGCGGGTGGCCCTGGTCGCGCCGATGGCCGTCCTGTGGTGGACGGCCGTACTGCTCCTGTCCCACTCGGCGTCCCGGCCCCCGGCCGGCGCGGTCAGCCTGGAGGCGGCGGCGGTGGGCGTCCTGGCCCTCGCCGTCGCGGCCCTGGCCGTACGGCTGACGGACGAGGCGAGCCCGGGGCCGTTCGTCGCCGCGGCCCTGCTGCTCATCGCCGTCCTCGCGCCCCTCCTCGCACCGGAGGGGTGGGCGTTGTTCGTCCAGGCCGACGATCCGCGCTGGCCCGCCGGGCACGACCGGTGGGCACTGCTGCTGGCGGTGGCGGCCGTGGTGGGGGCGCTGTGCGGGCCGGAGCCGCTGGGGCGTGGGGCGCGGCGGCTGAGCAGGGCCGGTGCGCCGGGGTGAGCGGGGCGTTGCCCGGGGGTGAGCGGGGCGGTGCCCGGGGGTGAGGGGGGCGGTGCCCGGGGCTCAGGTCTCCGTGCGGTACATCAGGTCCGTCTCGTGGGTGGTGAAGCCGAGGCGCTCGTAGACGGCCACCGCCGCCTTGTTGTCGGCGTCGACGTACAGCATCGCCGTGGGCAGCCCCTGCTGCTCCAGGTGGCGCAGGCCGATCGTGGTCAGCGCCTTGCCCAGGCCGCCGCCCTGGGCGTCGGGGCGGATGCCGAGGACGTACACCTCGCCCAGCTGCTCCTCGGCGTGCACCTTGGTCCAGTGGAAGCCGATCAGCTCGCCGTCCCGCTCGGCGAGGAAGAACCCCGCCGGGTCGAACCACGGCTCCGCCTTGCGGTCGTCGAGGTCGCGCTGGGTGAGCGAGCCCTGTTCGGGGTGGTGGGCGAAGGCGGCGGCGTTCACGGCGAGCCAGGCCGCGTCGTCCTGGCCGGGCACGAAGGTGCGTACGCTCACGCCCTCGGGCAGCCTCGGCTCCGGCAGGTCCAGCCCGGCCAACGGGCGGCGCATCTGCCGCAGTTCGCGGAAGAGGGACAACCCCAGCACCTGGGCGAGGTGCCGGGCCGCGGAGTGCCCGCCGTGCGCCCAGACCCGCAGCCGCTTGCCGGAGGCGGCGAGCAGCGCGGAGCCCAGGGCCCGGCCGTGGCCCTGGCCCCGGTGCGAGGGGTGGACGACCAGCTCGGCGGCCGGCGGCTCGACCGGGTCGGTGCCCTCCAGCTGGGCGTAGCCGACGAGTTCACCGCCGTCGACGGTGAGCAGGAGGTGCGCGACGCCCTCCCGGGCGGGGCCGCGCAGTTGCAGCCGGCCCTGCTCGGACACGGCGTGCTGCCCGTCGTTCCGGGCCGCCTCGGCGAGCAGGGCGAGGACGGCGTCGGTCTGCTCCGGGGTGAGTTCGGCGAGGGTCTCGATCGAGCGGGGGCGGCCGGGCCGCACGGTGTCGTCGCTGGTCATGCGTACGAGGGTAAGGGGCGGGCGGGGCAAAGCGGCGGCAGCGGACCAGGACGAGGAAGGGGAGGAGGCAGGGGACGAAGGAGGGGGTGAAGTTAAACCAGGCTGTAACCCGGAAGCCCCTGTCGCGCTACGCGCGTTGACTCTAGGCTGCTGCGCCGACGAGCCGTCTCCTCAGCGGCTCGCGCCACGCACACCCACAGGGGGGCGCATGCCAGCCACAGCACAGCCGCACCAGCCGCGTCGCAGACGCCGTACCAGCCGTCTCCTCGTGGCCGCCGCCACCGTCGTCACCGCCGGGGCGCTCGCCGCGGCGACGCTGCCGGCCTCGGCGAGCGCGGGCGGGACCGACCGCGGCCACAGCGGCCATGGGAACGGCGGTCACGGTCACGGCCGCTACCAGGACGTCCAGCTCCTCTCCTTCAACGACCTGCACGGCAACCTGGAGCCGCCGGCCGGTTCCTCCGGCCGGGTCACCGAGGTCCAGCCGGACGGCACCACGAAGACGGTCGACGCGGGCGGCGTGGAGTACCTGGCCACCCATCTGCGCGAGGCCCGCAAGGGCAACCGCTACTCCATCACCGCCGCGGGCGGCGACATGGTGGGCGCCTCCCCGCTCCTGTCCGGTCTCTTCCACGACGAGCCGACCGTCGAGGCGCTGAACAAACTCGACCTGGACGTGACGAGCGTCGGCAACCACGAGTTCGACGAGGGCGCCAGGGAACTGGCCCGCCTCCAGAACGGCGGCTGCCACCCCACCGCGGGCTGCTACACGGACAAGGAGTTCGAGGGCGCCGACTTCCCCTACCTGGCGGCGAACGTCCTCGACGAGAAGACCGGCAAGCCCGTCCTCAAGCCCTACTGGGTGTGGAAGCAGCGCGGCGTCAAGGTCGGCTTCATCGGTGTGACCCTGGAGGGCACCCCGGACATCGTCTCGGCCGAGGGCGTGAAGGGCCTGAAGTTCAAGGACGAGGTCGAGACGGTCAACAAGTACGCCAAGGAACTGCAGCGCCAGGGCGTGAAGTCGATCGTCGCGCTCATCCACGAGGGCGGCTTCCCGGCCTCCTCCTCCTACAACTACGACTGCGACTCCCCGGGCGCGGGCGACGGCATCTCCGGGCCGATCGTCGACATCGCCAAGAACATCACGCCGCAGGTCGACGCGCTGGTCACCGGCCACACCCACAACGCGTACGTCTGCACCATCCCCGACCCGGCGGGCAACCCCCGCATGGTCACCTCGGCCTCCTCCTTCGGCCGCCTCTACACGGACACCACGCTGACGTACGACCGCCGCACGGGTGACATCGCCCGCACGTCGGTGAAGTCGGCGAACCACGTGGTGACGCGGGACGTCGCCAAGGCGCCCGACATGACCCGGCTGATCGACAAGTGGAGCACCCTGGCCGCCCCGATCGGCAACCGCCCCATCGGCTACGTCTCCGCCGACATCGACCGCAACGGCACCGAGTCCCCGCTGGGCGACCTGATCGCCGACGCGCAGTTCGCGTACGGCAAGGAGCAGGACCCGGAGACCGACCTGGCCCTGATGAACCCGGGCGGCATCCGCGCCCCGCTGACCTACGCGGCCTCCGGCGCCGAGGGCGACGGCGTCGTCACCTACGCCGAGGGCTTCACGGTGCAGCCCTTCGCCAACACCGTGAACCTCAAGGACTACACCGGCGCCCAGCTGATCCAGGTCCTCAAGGAGCAGGTGAGCGGCCCGAACGAGGCGGCCCCGAAGATCCTCCAGGTCTCCTCCGGCCTCACCTACACCCTGGACCTCACCAGGTCGGGCGCGGACCGCGTCGTCACGGACTCGATCCGCCTGAACGGCGCCCCCATCGACCCGTCCGCCACCTACCGCGTCGCGTCCAACAGCTTCCTCGCGGGCGGCGGCGACGGCTTCACCACGCTGGGCGAGGGCACGAACGAACTGGTCGGCACGGACGACCTGGCCGCCTTCCAGCAGTACCTGACGGCCAACTCCTCGGCCACCGACCCGATCGCACCGCCGGCCGCCGACCGGATCACGGTCGTGCAGTAACCGGCCGCGGCCCGGCGTACCACGAGCCCGGCCCACCGTACGGCTCAGCCGTCGCGGTTTGCCGGGCTCGTCACACCGGGGCCGGAACTCGTCGGCGGTCACAGGGGTCTTGCAAGAATGAGGGGGCGACGAGGATGCCCACACCCTCCTCGAGTCTCGTCGACCCCGATGACGAGTCGCGACACCGAACGGGAGCCCGAATGCGCGCGCAGGACCAGACCGACCGCATAGACCCCTCGGCCGCGAAGGTGCCGCTGACCCGCACCGCGGCCAGAACCTCGCAGGAGTCCACCGTGGCCCGGATGGCGCACGCGATGCAGAGCTCCGCCGGGAACCAGGCCATGGCGCACGCGGTGTCCCACTCGCGCACGCCGGTCCAGCGGACGGTGGCCAACGTCATGGAGGACATGACGGAGGAACAGCTCAGGCAGCTGCTGCCGAGCTACAACGTCGACCCGGCAGACGTCGATGCCATCGTCGCCAAGTTCCACGCCAGGAGGAACACCCCGCTGGCGCCCACCTCCGTGCAGGACCTCCTGCGCATGGCGATGCCGGCCAAGTACCCCCGGGAGGAGGTCGAGAAGGGCATCAAGAAGAACCTCACCGACAGTGCCCCTTCCCGTCGCGTCGCCGCCAGCACGGTGATCACCCTGCACCGCGGCGACACCCGGAGCAAGGAAGAGGTCGAGGCGGCCGGCGGGTTCTTCGGCTGGGGGCCGGTGACGGTCGAGCACGCGAGGTCGCTCGCGACCGCCTGGCAGGCGAAGAACGCGGCGCAACGACGCGACTGGTTCCAGGACTGGAAGAGGGAGACCGCCACGAAGAAGGACGACCTGCCCTACGTGGCCACCGGCGGCGAGGCGCAGAAGGGCGGGTACCAGTACACCCTCAACGTGCCGTTGCAGCTGGTGGGGGGCGAGACGACGCCGGGAATGCTCAACCCGACCCTGTGGGCGGACAAGGCCGACCTGAGCCAGGCGTCGGTACTGGCGCTCGAGTCGCGAGGCGAGTACGTCTTCATCACGGGCGTCCCCCTCAAGTACATCTCGGGCCTCAAGCCGCCCGTTCCGCAGAAGCCGGACAGCGTGAATACCGCCGCGGCCGCAGCGGCGGGCCCTCCCCAGACGTGAGGCCGTGAGGGGGGGGGGCCGGGCCCCCGGCTACCCCCGGCCCCCGTCGGCCCCTCCGGTCTCCGGCGGGGGCACCGGCGCCCCCGGCAGGCGTACGGAAGCCACCGTGCCGCCGCCACCGTCCTCGGCCGGGGTCAGGCTCACGGCCCCGCCCGCCTGCTGCACCGTCCGCGCCACGATGGACAGGCCCAGGCCGGAGCCGGGCAGCGCGCGGGCGCTCGGGGAGCGCCAGAAGCGGTCGAAGACGTGCGGCAGTTCGTCGGCGGAGATGCCGGGGCCGTGGTCGCGGACGGTGAGGACGCCGTCGGCGAGGCGTACGTCGATCGTGCCGCCGTGCGGGCTGAACTTCACCGCGTTGTCCAGGATGTTGACCACCGCGCGTTCCAGTGCGGCCGGCTCCGCCCGTACGTACCACGGGTGTACGTCCGCGTTGATCGTCAGCTCCGGACCGCGCAGGCGGGCGCGGCGCAGGGCGGACTCGACGACGTCCTGCCAGGCGAGGATCCGGGTGCGGCCCTCGTGCTGGCCGGTGTCGGGGCGGGACAGCTCCTGGAGGTCGCCGATGAGCGCCGCCAGCTCCGTCATCTGCGCCTTGACCGAGGCGAGGAGCGCCTTGCGGTCGGCCTCCGGGATCGGGCGGCCCGTCTCCTCGCTGCGGGTGAGCAGCTCGATGTTGGTGCGCAGGGAGGTGAGCGGGGTGCGCAGCTCGTGCCCCGCGTCGGCGATGAGCTGCTGCTGCAGGTCGCGGGAGCTGGCCAAGGACGAGGTCATGCTGTTGAAGGACCGGGACAGCCGCGCGATCTCGTCGTCGCTGTCGTCCTCGACGGGGATGCGGATGGTCAGGTCTTCGGTGCGGGCGACGTGTTCCACGGCCCGGGTCAGGTCGTCGACGGGACGCAGCCCGGTCCGCGCCACCCACAGCCCGGCGGCGCCGGCGCCGAGGACTCCGACGCCGGAGACGAGGAGGAGGATCAGCGCCAGGTCGTTGAGCGTGGACTGGGTGCCCTTCAGCGGTACGGCTGCGATGAGTGCGGCGCTCGCCCGGTCCTGCGTGACCGGGTTGGTGATGGTCACCGGCAGCGTCAGTACGCGCAGTTCGGTGCCGTCCTCGGCGGTGCCGTTGCGGAAGCTGCCCTCACGGGGTGAACCGTCGTCGATCACCTCGTGGTCGGCTTCCGTCACCTTGATCTCACCCACCGAGGTGGTGAACAGGCAGACCGTCCCGGTCGCCGTTACCACCTGGGAGTAGGTCGTCCGAAGACCGTTGACGCCTTCCCGCGGAGTCTGCGAGCAGTTGTTGAGCGCTTCCCGGGCCTGGTCACGCTGCTGCGGGTCGTTCAGCATCGTGGCCTTCCTGAGGTCGCTGTCGACCTGGTCGTACAGCCTCCCCTGGACGATGAACCAGCACGTCACCGAAACCGCCGCCACCGCGAACGCCACCGCCGCCGCCACCAGCAGGGACAGTCGCGCCCGGATGGGCAGCGCGCGGACCCGGCGGGCCAGGCCTGTCACTCGGCGCCGCCCTGCCGCAGGACGTAGCCGACGCCGCGGACGGTGTGGACCAGGCGCGGCTCGCCGCCCGCCTCGGTCTTGCGGCGCAGGTACATGACGTACACGTCGAGGGAGTTCGACGACGGCTCGAAGTCGAAGCCCCAGACGGCCTTGAGGATCTGCTCCCGGGTGAGGACCTGGCGCGGGTGCGCCATGAACATCTCCAGCAGGGTGAACTCCGTGCGGGTCAGCTCCACCGGGCGCCCGGCCCGGGTGACCTCGCGGGTCGACAGGTCCATGGTCAGGTCGGCGAAGCTCAGCGTGTCGTCGTCCTCGGCGGTGGCCTCCACCGCCGCCGCGTAGGAGCTGCGCCGCAGCAGCGCGCGGATGCGGGCGAACAGCTCGTCCAGTTCGAACGGCTTGACCAGGTAGTCGTCCGCTCCGGCGTCCAGGCCGGTCACCCGGTCACCGACTGTGTCGCGGGCCGTCAGCATCAGGATGGGCGTCAGGTCACCGGCGCCGCGGATGCGGCGGGCGGCGGTCAGGCCGTCCATGCGGGGCATCTGGATGTCCAGGACGACCAGGTCGGGCCGGTAGGCCGCCGCCTTCTCCAGCGCGTCGGCGCCGTCGACGGCGACCTCGGTGTCGTACCCCTCGAAGGCGAGGCTGCGCTGGAGGGCTTCGCGGACCGCCGGCTCGTCGTCGACGATCAGGATGCGCTGGATCTCGCGGTCGCGGTCGGCGTCTGCGGGGCTCATGGGCTCGGGTTCCTCGGGTGCGGTCGGGGGCGGGCAGGGAGGGTCAACGCCTTCAGCGTCGCACGTCCGCGCGCCCGCTCGGCTCCACGTCAGTTGCTCGCGCCCGCCCGCAGCTCGGGCAGGTCGGCCTTGACCGTGTTGATCGGGATGGCGAAGCCGAGGCCCACGCTGCCCGCGCTCGCGGAGGACTCGGTCGCCGAGTACATCGCGGAGTTGATGCCGATGATGTTGCCGTTCATGTCGATCAGCGCGCCGCCGGAGTTGCCCGGGTTGAGGGAGGCGTCGGTCTGGATCGCCTTGTACGTCGTCGTGGAGGAGCCGGTGTCGCCGTTGAACTGCTGGCCGCCGAACTCGAACGGCCACTGGCCGCCCTGCCGCTGCTGCTGTTGCTCCTGGCCCTCATCGGTCGAGACGGTCACGTCCCGGTCGAGGGCGGAGACGATGCCGCTGGTCACGGTGCCGGTCAGGCCCTCGGGGGAGCCGATGGCGACGACCTGGTCGCCGACCCCGACGCCGTCGGAGTCGCCGAGGGTGGCGGCCTTCAGGCCGGAGGCGTTCTCCAGCTTGATCAGCGCGAGGTCCTTCTTGCTGTCGGTGCCGACGACCTCGGCGGTGTACTGCTTGCCGTCGCTCGTCGTGACCTTGACGGAGGAGGCGCCGGACACGACGTGGTTGTTGGTGATGATCTCGCCGTCGTCGGTGATGATCACGCCGGAACCGGTGGAGGAGCCGGCGTTCGAGGTGGCGTTGATCTCGACGATGCTCGGGCTGACCGCCTTCGCGACGCCGGAGACCGTGCCCTTCTGGCTGGAGGGCACCACGTTGGTGCTGGTCGAGCTGGAGGCGACGGTGTCGCCGCCGGCCAGCTCCTGGATGCCGTACGCCGTGCCGCCGCCGACGGCCGCCGCGACGATCGCCACGGCCACCAGCAGGGCGGCCGGGCCGCGCCGCCGGGCCGGACGCCTGCCGTGCGGTTCCGCGGGCTGCTCGGGCTGCTCGGGCCGCATGTCCGGCAGGGGCTGCGTGGGGTTCCCGGGCGGCTGCGCCGGCGGGGGCGGCCACTCCGGGTTGACGGGAGAGGAGGCGTGCTGGTGGGGTCCCTGGTACGGGTTCGCGTGCTCGTACTCGCCGTTCTGGCGGAGGCTCTCGGTCATGTTCATGAGCTTCCCGCCCCCGGATGAGAGCGGCCTGAGTGCCGCCTGAGAAGCCCGGCAGAACCTCGTATGCCCGATATAAAGAGGTCAGGGCGGTGTGTTGCGCAAACGCCAGGGCGGTGTGTTACGCGCAGCCGCAGGACTGCCGGACCACCAGCTGCGACGGGAACACCTTCAGCCGCTCGCGGCGGGAGCCCGCCACCCGCAGGCCGTCGTCCAGGACCAGGTCCACGGCGGCGCGGGCCATCGCCGACCGGTCCGAGGCGACCGTCGTCAGCGGCGGGTCGGCGAGGTCCGCCTCCTTGATGTCGTCGAAGCCGGCCACCGCCAGCTCCCCGGGGACGTCGATGCGCAGCTCGCGGGCCGCGCGCAGCAGGCCGATCGCCTGGTCGTCGGTGGAGCAGAAGATCGCGGGCGGGCGCTGCGGCCCGGAGAGCAGCTCCAGGCCCACGCGGTACGCGTCGTAGCGGTTGTACGGCGCCTCGAAGAGCCGGCCCTCGGTGGAGAGCCCGGCCTCCTTCATCGCACGCCTCCAGCCCTCGACGTGGTCGGAGACCGGGTCACCGACGGACGGGGTCTCGGCGGTGCCGCCCATACAGGCGACGTAGGCGTACCCGTGCTCCAGCAGATGCCGTACGGCGAGCTGGGCGCCGCCGAGGTCGTCGGTGACGACGGCGACGTCGTCGATGGCCTCGGGGCGCTCGTGCAGCAGGACGACGCGGGCGTCCCAGGCGTCGATCTCGGCGGCCGCCAGGTCGTTCAGGGCGTGGCTGACCAGGATCAGGCCGGAGACCCGCATGCCGAGGAAGGCGCGCAGGTAGTGGACCTCGCGCTCGCCGACGTAGTCGCTGTTGCCGACGAGCACCATCTTGCCGCGCTCGGAGGCGGCCCACTCGACCGCGTGCGCCATCTCCGCGAAGAACGGCTGGCGCGCGTCCGGGACGATCAGGCCTATGAGGTCCGTGCGCCGCGACGCCATCGCCTGGGCGACCCGGTCCGGGCGGTACCCCAGTTCCTTGATCGCGGCGAGGACACGCTCGCGCGTGGCCGGGGCGACCGGCCGGGGTCCGTTGTTGATGACGTAGCTGACGACCGCGGTGGAAGTCCCCGCCAGTCGCGCCACGTCATCCCGAGTCACCTTGGCCACGCGCGGAGTCTACGCGGATGGACCCGCCCCGGGCAGGGCGTATCACACCTTGGATGACCTTGCGTCCGCCGCCTCGTCCTGCTGGGAACCCTCGCCCCCGGGCTCCTCGGCCTTGTCGTTCCGCTCGGCCTTCCCGGTCTTCTCCGGCTTTTCGGTCTTCTCCGGCTTCTCCGGTGTCACGAAGCGGTAGCCCACGTTGCGGACGGTGCCGATGAGCGACTCGTGCTCGGGGCCGAGCTTGGCGCGCAGCCGCCGCACGTGCACGTCGACCGTGCGGGTGCCGCCGAAGTAGTCGTACCCCCACACCTCCTGGAGCAGCTGCGCGCGGGTGAACACGCGGCCGGGGTGCTGGGCGAGGTACTTCAGCAGCTCGAACTCCTTGAAGGTGAGGTCCAGGACCCGGCCCTTGAGCTTCGCGGAGTAGGTCGCCTCGTCCACCGACAGGTCGCCGTTGCGGATCTCCATGGGGGAGTCGTCGCCGCCGAGCTGCTGGCGGCCGGTGGCCAGCCGCAGCCGCGCCTCGACCTCCGCCGGACCGGCGGTGTCGAGGAGTACGTCGTCGATGCCCCAGTCGGCGGTGACGGCGGCGAGACCGCCCTCGGTGACGATGAGGACCAGCGGACAGCTCAGGCCCGTGGAGCGCAGCAGCTGGCACAGGCTGCGGATCTGGGGAAGGTCGCGGCGCCCGTCGACGAGGATGACGTCGGCGCCCGGGGTGTCGACGAGGGCGGGGCCCTCCGCCGGGGCCACGCGTACGTTGTGCAGCAGCAGGCCGAGGGCGGGGAGCACCTCCGTCGACGGCTGGAGGGCGTTGGTAAGGAGCAGCAGAGAACTCATCGCGCCCCACCTGCCTGGGACGGTTTGTGGTCGTGCCCGGTTCGCTCGCCCATAACGTCTGGTTCCTCCCGGTCCCTGCGAGGACGTTTGGCACTGCTTCGTACTGGTGGCGTTCGGGAGGTGAATGCCCGGCGACCGCCCGACGACCGCCCGGCATCGCTCCCGAAAGCACAAAAGGACCCGGGGGCTACGTTGCCCGAGTCCTCTGCCCAGCAGAATAGCCGACATGAGCAACCGACCGCCGGGTCATGTGGCGCGTTCCACCCGTGGTCCAGCCAATCGTCCGCATCCCGAGACGCCCCGGGGAGCGCCGCGCCGGGCGCCCGCGCGCACCTTCCTCCGTACGGCCGACGGCGTCTCCATCGACGCCGTGTACGAGCCGGGACCGACCGGGCGCGACCCCTCTGACCTGGCGTTCGTCGTCGCGCACGGGTTCACGGGCGACGCCGACCGGCCGCACGTGCGGCGCATCGCGGCGGCGTTCGCGCGGCACGGCGCCGTGGTCACGTTCTCCTTCCGGGGCCACGGCGCGTCCGGCGGACGGTCCACCGTCGGGGACCGCGAGATCCTCGATCTGGCGGCGGCGGTCGCCTGGGCGCGCGGTTTCGGACACACCCGGGTGGCGACCGTCGGCTTCTCCATGGGCGGCTCGGTGGTCCTGCGGCACGCCGCGCTGTACGCCGACGACGCCGTGGCGGGCACGGACGCCGTGGTGTCGGTCAGCTCCCCCGCCCGCTGGTACTACCGGGGCACGGCACCCATGCGCCGGCTGCACTGGCTGGTGCTGCGCCCCGCCGGGCGCCTGGTGGGCCGCTACGGCCTGCGCACCCGTATCCACCACCGCGACTGGGACCCGGTGCCGCTGTCACCGGTGGAGGCGGCGGGCCGGATCGCGCCGACGCCGCTGCTGGTCGTGCACGGCGACCGGGACGGGTACTTCCCCCTCGACCACCCCCGGATGCTGGCCGAGGCGGCGGGTGACCACGGCGAACTCTGGCTGGAGCCCGGCATGGGCCACGCCGAGAACGCCTCCGCCGGGGAACTGCTGGACCGCATCGGCGACTGGGCGGTGGCCCGGGCGGGCTAGCCTGACGTTGTTCATCGCCGACGACGAAGGAAGCAGATGGCAAAGGTCACGGTGCGCTACTGGGCCGCCGCGAAGGCCGCGGCGGGGGTGGCCGAGGAGCCGTACGACGCGGCGACGCTCGCCGACGCGCTCGGCGCGGTCCGCGAGCGCCACCCCGGCGAACTCACGCGCGTGCTGCTGCGCTGCTCGTTCCTCGTCGACGGCGACCCCGTGGGCACCCGCGGGCATGAGACGGTACGGCTGGCCGAGGGCGGCACGGTCGAGGTGCTCCCGCCGTTCGCAGGAGGGTGAGCGATGACCGACCAGCCGCATCAGCCGTACCAACCGCATCAGCCGCATCAGCCGTACGGCCAGGATCAGCCGTACGAGGGATACGACGCACAGGCCTGGCCCGCCCAGCAGCAGCCGTACCAGTCGTACCCGGGGTACGGGGAGCCGCAGCCGGATCCGAACGCCGGCCAGTACACGCAGCAGTGGCAGGGGCAGACCTGGGAGACGCAGGTGCAGCCGCCGGTCTCCGCCGAGGAGACGGCGTACCTCCCGCCGCACGCCCAGCCGCAGCCGCAGCCCCAGCCGTACCCGTCGCAGGGATACGGACAGCCGCAGCCGCAGCCCGAGGCGTACGAGCCCCCCGCGCACGCCCCTGCCTCTGCCCCCGCGCCCGCGCCCGACGCCTCCGCCGAGCCCGGTTACGGTCCCGCGACCGTCGCCGGGAACACGCGGATCACGGACGCGCAGCGGGCCCGCGCCGAGGGGCGTTCGCCGATCATCGACCCGGGCATGCAGCCGGCCGGGCTCACCGCGCTGCTCGGGCTGCTGCTGTCCGGCGCGGCGGCGCTCGGCACGTACGCCCTGCTCGTCCCGCTCGTCGTCCTCCAGGCGGTCACCGCGGCGGGCTGGTTCCGGCTGAACGGCATGTGGCCCGCCCGGCAGGGCATCGCGCTGGGCTTCGCGGGCGCGCTCGCCGCCGACGCGGCGCTGCTGGCGTCGGACCGCTCCCCGGCGGCGATCCTCGGCACGCTCGGGGTGTGGGTGCTGCTCTCCCTGGTCCTGCAACTGCGCTCGCACGCCGACCCCGACGAGCGGATGTACGGCCTGATGGCGACCATCGCCGCGGCGGCCCTGGCCGTCGTCGCGGGCGGGTACCTCGCCGCCGACGCGGACGCGGTGGCGGTCGGCGGGATCGCGGTGGCCGTGGCCGCCGTGGCCCGTGCGCTGCCGCTGCCGACCCCGGTGTCCGTGGTCGTGGCGCTGCTCGCGGCGGCCGGGGCGGGCATCGCGGTCGGCTCGGCGACGGACTTCGGGGCCTCGGGCGCGCTGCTCGGCGCGGGGGCGGCGGTCTGCGCGCTGATCGGCCTGCGGGTGGCGGCCTACGACTACCCCTCCCGCTTCGTCCACTTCACGGCGGGCGTGGCGCTGCCCCTCGCCGCGGCGGCCCCGGCCGTCTACGTCCTGGGCCGGGCCCTGGCCTGAGCCTCCCGACAGGGGGCGCCGTCACAGGTGTCGGCGCCCCCTGTCACAGGTGTTCGACAAAACCCGGGGGCGCCCGGGGGCCGCGTTACGCTCGCGCTGGACGGCCGCCGGTCGTCGGGTCCGCCGCCGTCGAGCGTCCAGGGTTGGGGAAACACCGCATGCGCGCACTGCGAATACTGTTGATCGTCGTCGTGATCCTGGGCGGCCTCTTCGTGATCGCCGACCGTGTCGCCGTCAACTTCGCCGAGGACGAGGCGGCGGACAAGCTCCGCAGCACCGAGAACCTGGCCGAGACGCCGGACGTCTCGATCAACGGCTTCCCCTTCCTCACCCAGGTCGCCGGCGGTGAACTGGACGACGTGGAGATCGGCATCGACGACTACGAGGCCTCCACCGGCAACGCGAACGAGAAGATCCGCATCGCCCGCCTGCGGGCGAACATGAAGGGCGTCGAGTTCTCCGGCGACTACAGCTCCGCCACCGCGGCCACCGCCACCGGCACCGCGACCGTCGGCTACGACGAACTGATGAAGGCCACCAAGTCCGAGCCCACACAGATCGCGCCCGGCATCGACGCCAAGGTCATCGGCCTCTCCGACGGCGGCAACGGAAAGATCAAGGTGTCGCTGCAGGCCACGGTCCTCGGCGTCGAGGTGCCCGAGCCGGTCGAGGTGCTCAGCTCGGTCAAGGTCAAGGACGACGACGTGGAGGTCGTCGCCGACGGGCTGCCGGAGATCGGCGGCAGGCAGCTCGCCGAGTCCCGGGTCCGGGCCATCACCGACTTCCAGCAGACCATCGACGAGCTGCCGGGCGGCATCAGGCTCGACAAGGTCGAGGCGGCCGAGGACGGCGTCGAGATCACGGTGAAGGGTTCGAACGTCAAGCTGGCCGGGTAGGACGACAGGCGGCGCTCCACCGGCGCCCCGCCCGGCGGACCCGCGACGTCCGCCCCGCCCGCCGCCGACGGCTGCGTCCGACTGGCGAGACGCTGCCGTCCGTACCGCAGAAGCCGGGGCACCCGCGCCGTCCCCTGCGGTCCTCCGCGCCGGAGCGACGGGTTTCCGTATCCCACATCTCGGACGATCCCGTCTCATCATGCGACACATCGGTGACACGGCCCGCCCCCAATCCTTACGATCGGGACCTATGAAGCAACAGGCGGATCTCACGAAGCGGCGGGCAGTGGACCTGTGCCGCGTTGCCGCCATGCTCTGTCGCACCTTCTGAGGCGGACGGCGACGTCGCCGTCCGAGTCCCCCTCGTCCCTCGCCCCCGCCCCGGCCTGCCCCGGGCACCCGCGCGCCGCCGCACGGCCCGAGCGCGCCCACCCTCGTACCGCACGCCCCGCCGCCAACTGCCCCGGAGGAGAAAACATGAGCCGCAGCGACGTCCTGGTCGACGCCGACTGGCTGCAGGACCACCTGGACGACCCGAGCATCGCGATCGTCGAGGTGGACGAGGACACGTCCGCCTACGAGAAGAACCACATCAAGAACGCGATCCGGATCGACTGGACCCAGGACCTCCAGGACCCGGTCCGCCGTGACTTCGTCGACCAGGAGGGCTTCGAGAAGCTCCTGTCGGCCAAGGGCATCGCCAACGACACGCTGGTGGTCCTCTACGGCGGCAACAACAACTGGTTCGCGTCGTACGCCTACTGGTACTTCAAGCTCTACGGCCACGAGAACGTCAAGCTCCTCGACGGCGGCCGCAAGAAGTGGGAGCTGGACGCCCGCGAGCTGGTCCCCGGCGACGAGGTGCCCGAGCGCCCCGCCACCGACTACAAGGCCAAGCCGCAGGACACCTCCATCCGCGCCTTCCGCGACGACGTCGTCAAGGCGATCGGCGCGCAGAACCTGGTCGACGTCCGCTCGCCCGACGAGTTCTCCGGCAAGCTGCTCGCCCCGGCCCACCTCCCGCAGGAGCAGTCGCAGCGCCCGGGCCACGTCCCGTCCGCCCGCAACATCCCGTGGTCGAAGAACGCCAACGACGACGGCACCTTCAAGTCGGACGAGGAGCTGAAGCAGCTCTACACCGACGAGCAGGTCGACCTGGCGAAGGACACCATCGCCTACTGCCGCATCGGTGAGCGCTCGGCCCTGACCTGGTTCGTCCTGCACGAGCTGCTGGGCGTGGAGAACGTCAAGAACTACGACGGCTCCTGGACCGAGTACGGCTCCCTGGTCGGCGTGCCGATCGAGCTCGGCGCCAACAAGTAAGCCCGCCCCTCCCAACACCTCAGGAGTAACGACATGTGCGGAGCGAAGGCCGGCGGCCCCGACGCCTCGACGATCAAGCCCGGTGAGACCACCATCCAGGGTCAGGTGACCCGCGACGGCGAGCCGGTGACGGGCTACGTCCGTCTGCTGGACGCCACCGGCGAGTTCACGGCGGAGGTCCCGACCTCCGCGACGGGCCAGTTCCGCTTCTACGCGGCCGAGGGCACCTGGACCGTACGCGCGCTCGTCCCGGGCGGCTCCGCCGACCGTACGGTCGTCGCCCAGCAGGGCGGCCTGGCGGAGGTCGCGATCGCCGTCTGACGGCGGCAACGGCCGAAGGGGCCGCACTCACCGGGTTGGACGCCTGGGGTGCGGCCCCTTCGGCGTGTCCGGACGGGATGTCCGGACCTACGCTGGAGGTATGTACGCGCGGCGGCGGCACGTCTACTTCGCCATGATGGGGACCTGCATCGTGCTCTTCGTCCTGGCCTGGGGCGTCGTGCGCCTCTGGTCCGTCCCGGCGGCCGTCGGCCTGTGCGTGTTCGCGATGCTGATCCCGCCGGTGGCCGCGGTGATCGCCAACCGGCGCGGCCCCGACGACCGCTGGTGGGACGACCCTTCGGGCGACGCCCAGTCCGACGAGTGGTGGGACGAGCTGGACGGCAAGAAGCGCCCGCACTGAGCGAGCCCGCCCTAGGCCCCGTCCAGGCCCCCGCCGAGACGTTCCAGGCAGCGCACCGCCAGATCCGCGGGTGAGCCGGGCCCCTCGGCCCCGGCATCGGTGCCGGCCCAGGTCTCCAGGGCGATCCGGATGGTGTCGGTGGCCGCGGCGGCCACCAGCCGCACCCTCAGCCGCGCCTCCAGCGGATCGCGGCCCTCGTCCCCGGGGGCGGCCAGCCGCGCGATGACCGGCACGAGCCGTTCCTCGGACTCCTGGTTCACCCGGTACCACACCGCACGCAACGCCGGATCGTCCGCGGCGGCCCGCAGCAGCCCCCGGGTGCGCAGCAGCGCCTGGGCGGCCTGGGCGTCCGGGACCGCCAGGGCCTGCTCGGCGGCGGTCCGCAGCGCCACGCCGAGCGGGGTGCCCGGCTCCATGCTCTCCAGCAGCCCGCGCCAGCGGTCGCCGCCGACCGTCAGCAGGGGGCCGACCGCGTCCTGCTTGGAGCGGAAGTACCGGTAGAAGGTGCGCAGCGCGACCCCGGCCTGCCGGGCGATGTCCTCCGCCGTCGTGGCGTCCGGGCCCCGGGTGGCGAAGAGTTCCGCCGCCGCGTGGGCGATGTCGAGCTGGGTGGCGGCCTTGCGGCGCTCGGTCAGGGACGGGGGCGGCTCGGTGCTCACCCCAGAAGAGTACGTCCCGCGACCCCCTGGTGGCACGCCGTGACGTAGTGGCAAACCGTGCCACCCAGGCGTACGGTGACTCGTATGAACCACATGCATCGTTACGAAGGCCGTCGCGTCCTGGTCACCGGCGGCGGCTCGGGCATAGGCCAGGCCACCGTGCTGCGGCTGCTCGCGGAGGGCGGCACCGTCGTCGCGGCGGACGTCAGCGAGCCGGGCCTGAAGGACACCGTGGAGAAGGCCGGGGCCCACGCGGACCGCCTCACCACGCTCGTCGTCGACATCGCCGACGAGACCTCGGTGCGCGAGGGCGTCCGGGCGGCGACGGACGCGCTCGGCGGCCTCGACGCCCTGGTCAACGCGGCCGGCATCCTGCGCTCCTCGCACACCGAGGAGACCGCCCTCGCGGACTTCACCCGCGTCCTGACCGTGAACCTCGTCGGCACCTTCCTGGTGATCCGCGAGGCGATCCCCGCGCTGCTGGAGGGCAAGGACGCGGCCGTCGTCAACTTCAGCTCGACCTCCGCCGCGTTCGCGCACCCCTACATGGCGGCCTACGCGGCGAGCAAGGGCGGCATCCAGTCCATGACCCACGCGCTGGCCGCCGAGTACGCGGGACGCGGCATCCGCTTCACCGCCGTCCAGCCCGGCTCCATCTCCTCCGGCATGACCGACGGCAGCGGGGTCAGCGGGCAGAGCGTCGGTCCCGGACTGCCCGCGGACGCCGACATGGCCCTGTTCGCGAAGCTCTCCCCCGCACTCGGCCAGGGCTTCGCCGGTCCGGAGACGGTGGCGTCGGTCGTCGCGATGCTGGCCTCGGAGGACGGCCGGTTCATCACCGGCACCGAGGTCCGCGTCGACGGCGGCACCCACTTCTGAGGGCGCCCGCCCCCCGAACCCCAGAAAGGCACCCACCATGCACGACCTCACCGGCAAGAACGTGATCATCACCGGCGGCGCCCGCGGCCTCGGCGCGGAAGCCGCGCGGCAGGCGGTCGCCGCCGGGGCGCACGTCCTGATCACCGACGTCCTGGACGCCGAGGGCGAGGCCACCGCCCGCGAACTCGGCGACCACGCCCGCTTCCTGCACCACGACGTGACCTCCGAGGAGGACTGGCGGCGGGCCGCCGACTTCGCCGCCACCGAGTTCGGAGCCCTGCACGGCCTGGTGAACAACGCCGGGATCTCGACCGGCAGCCTGCTGGAGTCGGAGTCCGTCGAGCACTTCCGCAAGGTGCTCGACATCAACCTCACGGGGGTCTTCATCGGCATGAAGACCGTGGTCCCCGCGCTGAAGGAGGCCGGCGGCGGATCCATCGTCAACATCTCGTCCGCGGCCGGCCTGATGGGCCTCGCCCTCACGGCCGGCTACGGCGCCTCCAAGTGGGGCGTGCGCGGGCTCACGAAGATCGGCGCCGTGGAGTGGGGCACCGCCCGCATCCGCGTGAACTCCGTGCACCCCGGGATGACGTACACCCCGATGACCGCGGCCGTCGGCATCGAGCGCGGCGAGGGCAAGTACCCGAACACGCCCATGGGCCGGGTCGGCGAGGCCCACGAGATCGCCGGCGCGGTCGTCTTCCTGCTCTCGGACGCCGCGTCCTACGTCACCGGCGCCGAACTCGCGGTGGACGGCGGCTGGACCACCGGCCCGACCGTGGCGTACGTCATGGGGCAGTAGGCCCCGCCGCGGCCGAATCGTGATCAACACGGCCGCAACCCCGAACCCCGGCTGTGGGTCTCCTGTGTGCGCGCGCACGGAACGCGCGCTTCACGTTCTGTGGGGGGACGTCATGGAAGAGGAACCGGCGAGACCCGCGGCACCGGCCGCGCCGACGACACCGGAGGGGCCACAGCCGGCGGCGGCCCCCGAGCCACCCGTCGGCGAGGCCGCACCCGTCGGCGAGGCCGCGCCGGACGCAGGGGCCGCGCCCGACGCAGTGGCTGGACGAAGCCGACGGCGCGGGCGTACGGCCCTGCTCATCGCCGCCGCCGCCGTGCTGGGGCTGGTCGCCGGCACGTGTACCGGGGTTCTCGTGCAGGCGGACCGGGAGCCGACGAAGCTGCCGCCGCTGTCGCAGGCCGCGCTCGCACCCAGCACGGGGAAGGCACCGAAGCCGCTGCCCGCCGACCAGGACCGCCGGGTGCGCACCGACGGCGACCTGCGCGAGCTGCTGTTGAAGAAGCCGAGCGGGGCGCGGGAGATCGAGTGGCTGGACGGCGTCGACGGGTGGATGGACCTCGCGACCTACGCCGGAAACTTCGGGAGCCCGAGCGAGCAGTTCTCGGAGTACGTCCATGACGACTTCCGCCGGGCGGCCGTCACCCGCTGGCGAACCGGGGCCACCCGCACCGTGGAGATCCGGCTCATTCAGTTCCACCAGGAAGAAGTCCTGTCCGCACTGGAGGGCAGCGACACCGGGCGGCACTGGGCCGGGTGGGGACGGGAGGACGACACCGACAGGTGGCCCGTTCCCGGCACCGGGGACGGCGAGGTGTTCGTGCACAACCGTCCGGAGTCCGTGGACGGGTCTCCGCCGCTGTACTCCGCCGAGGCACATGCCTGGCGGGGCGACATCGAGATGGAGATCTGGATCGCCGACACGGAGCGGATCGGCAAGGACCAGATCATGGATCTGGCCCGGCGGCAGATGGAGCGGTTGTGAGCGGGCAGGGGAAGCGGCGCGGGCGGGTGACTGCCGTCGCCGCGGGCGGTTTGTTGATGGCCGTCGTCGTGGGAGCGGTCGGCTACACCGTCGACACGGTCAAGGATGCCGATCGGGCCTCCGGCGCACCCGTCTGGACACCGCCCGGTGCCTCGACGGACGGCGAGAAGGAGACACCGGCGACCGGACTGTCCGGAGCCCTGGTGCCGTACCGGTCCGACGAGTGGACGCGGGGCCCCGACCTCGGGGAGTTCGGGGCGGACGCCGCGCTGACCGGTGCCCATGCGGCCGCTCTGACCAAGGAGTCGCTGAGCGACCTGCCCCGCTCGCAGCGCAAGGAGCTGGAGAAGGAGATCGACCGCCTGCACATCACGGGCGTGGCAATGCGCAGCTACGCCACGACGGGCGGCTTCCACGACGGTGAGCAGACCGGGGCGGCCACGCTCAGCATCGTCCTGACCCGGATGGACCGGGGCGCGGCCCGTTCCGGCGCGAGCGACCGGAACGAAGCCTTCGAATCCCTGGACGTCTTCGAGGCGGGACCGAGCATCAAGGGCCACAAGGACGCCCGCTGCTACCGCCTTCCGGGCGAATCGGATGAGGAACTCGACGTCATGTTCTGTACCGCCTCCCAGGGAGACGTCCTCGTCTCCGCCACCGCCGAAGGCGTGCGGCCGTTCGGTGCCGAGGGCGTCGTCGCGCTGCTGACCGAGCAGCTCGACCGCCTCGGCGAAACCGGGGTGGCGGTGTGACCGAGCAGCCCGCACAGGCCGAGCAGCCCGCCCAGCCGTCCATGGAGCCCGTGCCCGACATCGCCCAGCCGGTCGCGGAGCCCGCCGACGCTGCGGTGCCCTCCGCGGCGAGGAAGGACCGTCGCGTCCTGCACGGCGTGCTGCGCTGGACCGCGGCCGTCGCCGTCTTCGCCGCGGTCGGGTCGGCCACGGCGTACGGCGTCACGAGCATGGACCGGACGGACGTACCGGGCTTGGCGACCCGGACGGACGGGCGCTGGACGTACCCCGAGCTGACGGCCCCGCCGCTGCCGACCGGCAGTCCCCGCCCGTTCGCACGGACCAATCCGGCCGGCACCCACTACGCGGACCTGCGGGAGCTCGTGCTGCCCGCGCCCGAGGGTGCCGAGCCGGACAAGAGCCTGCGTGGCAAGGACGGCTGGCTGGCGACGGACGAGTTCCTCAAGGAGTACGGGGACACCTCCGAACAAGAGGAGCTCCGGCAGCTGTTCGTCGACTACGGACTGCGCCACATCGCCGCTCGCGGCTGGACCACGTCCGACGGCACTCACACGCGGGTCTACCTGCTGCACTTCGACACCGCGGCCGTGGTGGACGAACTGCGCAACAGCCACCTCGCGTCGTACAGCGAGCCCGCCTACGCCGTGCGGGGGACGGACCTGAGCTTTCCCGACGAGAAGTTCCCGACGGAGGCCGTGAGCGACGACCTGGACTACTCGGTCTACGTCGAGCCCGAGCCGTACGGCGCCGAGCAGGTGAGGCAGGCGTACCTCGGCGCCGGGGATGTGCTGGCCGTCGTCCTGCAGACCCGCAAGGGCGGGGCGGCCGCTGTGCCCTTCCAGCAGACGGTCGCCCTCCAGAGCAGGCTCCTCGGGTGACCGGGTAGCGGACCGCTCAGTAGACGAGGGCCTGCGTGTCGTCGGCCAGGGCTTCCTGCACGAAGACCTGCGCGCCCGCGATGCGCACGCCCTCGATGACGTCCTTCTCGGTGAGGTCGCGCCGGGCCGCGCACTGGGTGCACAGCGTCACCCGGCCACCCGCGAGGAGCGAGTCCAGCAGGTCGGGCAGCGGCGCGGCGTGCGGCAGCTCGAACTCGGCCGCACGCCCCGGCACCGCGAACCACGCGGACTCACCGGTCAGCCACAGCGACACGTCGACCCCGCTGGCCACGGCCACCGCCGCCACGGTGAACGCCTGCGAGCAGCGCTCCGGGGCATCGGCCCCCGCCGTCACCTTGATCACGAGCTTCTTCGCCATGCCGGAAGCGTAGCCCTCGCGGGCGGCGTCAGACCGCGAAGGTGATCGTCACCAGTAGCGTCGCGACGCAGAGGACGGTCAGCAGGCCGCTGACCGTGGCGCCGTCCAGCCGGGTGCGCCGCCGGGGCGGGGCCTTGTGCTTCGGCGCGGGCCGGGGCGGGTGGCCCGGGTGGAACGGGGGCATGGCGAAGCCGGGGGAGAGGGGCGTCCGGTCCCGTCGCGGCGCGAGCCGCTGTGCCCGCCGGCACTCCTCGTAGGGCAGTCCGCCGTCGTACGTCATGCCTCGTGCTCCTTGCGCTGGTGCTGGCGCAGCAGGACGTTCGCGTCCGTCACCGCGCTGTGGTCGAACGCCGCGCGTGCGGCCTCCCGCCGGTCGGCCAGCCAGGCGCAGGCCTCGCAGTCCGGCACCGGCAGGAGCGGCCGTTCCAGCTCGCCGGGGGCCGGGGGCGTGGCGAGGGTGCGGTCGTTCGCGGCGCGCAGGCTCGCCCCGAGGCGCTCGCGGTCGGTCGCGGGGCGCAGCGCGGCCGGTTCCGCCTCCCACTCCCGGCCGCCGCCGAGGGGACGCAGCAGCACACGCGCCCCGCTGCGGTCCCGGTACTCACCGACTTTGGCGGCGGCGGTGTCGTAGAGCACGGTGCCGGGCTCGTAGGTGGCCGGTTCTGGTCTCACGGGTCCGCTCCCTTACGTCAACATCTATACGGAATGCGACAGTTGCCCTACTCTGCGTAGTGGTGGGCAGTTACGAGCATGACCCACGGCGGGGGTCGCCAAGCCCGGAACGGCCGCTAGTGCCACAACGGGCGCTCCAAATTCCACAAATTCCACAGCCGGGAGGGGTGCGGTGCCGCAGCGGAGGGCGATCACGGGTCGCAGTCAGGAACCGAGGGCACGGTTCGCGGAGGAGCTGCGGCTGCTCCGGCACCGGCGGGGCGTGTCCCTGCGGGGCGTCGCGGAGGTGGTGGGGTGGGACGCGTCCCAGTTCGGGAAGATGGAGAACGGCCACACGCTGGGCGGCCCGGAGATCGTCGAGGCGCTGGACCAGTACTACGCCACGGGCGGCATGCTGCTCACCCTGTGGGAGCTGGCGGTGGCCGATCCGACGCAGTTCAAGGAGCGGTACCGCCGGTACATGGTGCTGGAGGCCGAGGCGGTGAGTATGTGGCAGTACTCGCCGAGTTTCGTGCCGGGCCTGCTCCAGACGCCGGAGTACGCGGCGGAGCTGCTCAGCCAGGGTGGACTGACGGGCGTCGAGCTGGACAAGCAGGTGGCGGCGCGCATGGGCCGCCGCGAGCCGCTGCTGGCCGAGGGCGGGCCGCAGTTCCGGGCTTTGCTCTCCGAGGCAGCGCTGCGCAGCCCAATGAACGCACCCGCTCAGTGGCGGTCGCAGTTGCGTCATCTCTTGGTGATGGGAGGCCGTTCCAACGTCATCGTCCAGGTGCAGCTGTTGTCGGCCGGGCTGCACGGGCTGCCCAACACCGACGCCATGTTCCTGCGCGGTGCTGGTGGCCGGACCGTGGCTTGGGTAGAGACGGGCTATTCAGGCGAACTGGTGCAAGAAACTCAGGCCGTTGATCTGCTCCAGCTCCGATACGATCGGGTGCGCGATATGGCCCTGTCTCCGGGCGAATCGCGGGAGTTCATCGAGCGGATGCTGGAGGAAGCGCCATGCGAGCCATCGATCTGAGCACGATCACCTGGCGCAAGAGCAGCTACAGCAACCCGGACGGCGGCAACTGCGTCGAGGTCGCCCCCAACCTCCCCTCCCTCGTCCCGGTCCGGGACAGCAAGGACCCCGCCCGCGGTGCCCTCCTGTTCGCCGCGCCCGCGTGGGTCGCCTTCCTGGACGGAGTCCGGCGAGAAGAGCCGAGGTGGGCCGCGTAAGCTGGGGGCGGCCCTGTCGTATGCCCCCCGCTCAAGGAGCACCCCGTGGAGATCTTCTTCGAAGCCCTGCTGGTCCTGGTCTGCGTCGGCGTTCTCGCCTTCGCCGGTCTGACCGTGAAGAAGCTGTACCAGGGCCAGCGCTGATCACCGACGCCAGGAAGTAAGTCCGCTCATG
Organism: Streptomyces hyderabadensis; assembly: GCF_020404845.1. Lineage (GTDB taxonomy): Bacteria > Actinomycetota > Actinomycetes > Streptomycetales > Streptomycetaceae > Streptomyces > Streptomyces hyderabadensis. The sequence continues at coordinate 53,357 of NZ_JAIOJZ010000020.1, forward strand.
ATCGAGATCCCGTCCGACCTGCACAAGGACCTCGTCCCCCTCGCCTTCCTCCTCGGTGACTGGGCGGGCGCGGGCGTGCACGACTTCCCCGGTGCCGAGAAGTGCAACTTCGGCCAGGAGGTCTCCTTCACCCACGACGGCCGGGACTTCCTGGAGTACGAGTCCCACACCTGGGTGCTGGACAACGACGGCAACAAGGTCCGCCCGCTGGAGTCCGAGCACGGCTTCTGGCGCATCGACGCGAACCGCAAGGTCGAGGTCACGATGACCCGCGACGACGGCGTCATCGAGATCTGGTACGGCGAGCTGGCCGACCAGAAGCCCCAGATCGACCTGGTCACGGACGCGGTGGCGCGCACCGCGGCCTCCCGCCCCTACACCGGCGGCAAGCGGCTGTACGGCTACGTCAAGAGCGACCTGATGTGGGTCGGCGAGAAGCAGACCCCGGAGGTCGAGCTGCGCCCCTACATGTCGGCGCACCTGAAGAAGGTCGTCACCCCGGAGGACGTCGAGCGCTGGGCCAAGGCCCTGCCGGACGACATGCCGGACGACGGGATCGCTTTCTTCAAGTAATCCTCCGTTCGCCCGGTCACCCGTTCCAGACGATGGTGCAGATGTAGACGCACTCGTGCCGGGGGACCGCGAGGAATTGGATGAAGCCGCGTCCGCCGAAGATGGGGAAGTTCCGTAACCCGCCGGGCTTCCCCTCCGGGCGACTGCCCGCAACCTCGGCTTCTCGTCCGAGGGCGGCGATCTCGGTGGCGATCCGCTCCACCTCGGCCACGACGCCTACGGGCAACCCTGCCGTGAGGTACTCCTCGCTCGGGTTGTACTCCCACTTCCAGTCGCTCACAGACCCGCCTCCGCCTCCGCGTCGGCGTGGATCTTCCGGATCTCCGCGATGGCGTCCGTCGGATCCTCCGTGCCTGCACTCACCACTTCTTCCAGGTGCCGCAGTCGCGCGGCGAGCGTCGGCCGGCGCTGGATCGCCACGAACACTCCCCAGGTGTGGACGAACGTGCGCAGAGGTGCCAGGGACTGCGTCTGTTGCGCGTTGGTGGTCGCCTCGACGAGATCCTCGACGAACGCGGGCACCCGGCTCGGCGTCAGCCTCGCGACCGCGGTACGGAGTGCGTCGGGGGTGAGCGCGGGCATGGGGACAAGGGGCTCGGTGAGTGGTTCCGGGTGGTGAGCGGTCATGAAGTCCTCCGGGGCGAAGGCCGATGTCGATGTCGACGGTACCGATGGCGGCGATGGGCCGGGGCGATTCCCGGGCGTCACCCGATGAAGCGGACCGCCGGGCCTAGACTCGTGGTGTGGTGAGCACCGACTGGAAGAGCGACCTCAGGCAGCGCGGCTACCGGCTGACGCCCCAGCGGCAGCTGGTGCTCGAAGCCGTCGACACCCTGGAGCACGCGACCCCCGACGACATCCTCGGCGAAGTGCGGAAGACGGCGTCGGGGATCAACATCTCCACCGTGTACCGCACGCTGGAGCTGCTGGAGGAGCTGGGGCTGGTCAGCCACGCCCACCTCGGGCACGGTGCGCCCACCTACCACCTGGCCGACCGGCACCACCACATCCACCTGGTCTGCCGGGACTGCACCAACGTGATCGAGGCCGATCTGTCGGTGGCCGCGGACTTCACGGCCAAGCTGCGCGAGCAGTTCGGCTTCGACACCGACATGAAGCACTTCGCGATCTTCGGCCGGTGCGAGAGCTGTTCCCTGAAGGGTTCAACTACCGAGTCGTAAGCGAGTCGTAGGCTGGGCGTATGAAGAGCCCCCTGCTGTCCCTGCCCGGCGCCGTTCCCGCCGAGGGCGTGGACGAAGGCGTCGCCGCCCACTACGGCGACCTGTTCCGCGAGCAGCGTGCCCTCGCCGACGGCACCGGCTTCGTCGACCTGTCCCACCGCGGTGTCGTCACCGTCACGGGCGACGACCGGCTGAGCTGGCTGCACCTGCTGCTCACCCAGCACGTCAGCGACCTGCCGGCCGGCCAGGCCACCGAGGCGCTGATCCTCTCCGCGAACGGCCACATCGAACACGCCCTGTACCTCGTCGACGACGGCACAAGCGTCTGGGCCCACGTCGAGCCCGGCACCCAGGAGGCGCTGATCGCCTACCTGGAGTCGATGAAATTCTTCTACCGGGTCGAGGTCGCCGACCGCACCGCCGACACCGCCGTCGTGCACCTGCCGGCCGGGTCCATCGCCCAGGCCCCCGCCTCGGCCGTGGTCCGCGAGACGCCGTACGGACGTGATCTCTTCCTGCCGCGGGAGGAGCTGGAGGGCTTCGCCGCCGAGGCCGGGCCCGCGGCCGGGATCCTCGCGCACGAGGCGCTGCGGGTCGAGCAGCACCGCCCGCGCCTCGGTTTCGAGACCGACCACCGGACCATCCCGCACGAGCTGGGCTGGATCGGGACGGCCGTGCACCTCCAGAAGGGCTGCTACCGCGGCCAGGAGACCGTCGCCCGGGTGCAGAACCTGGGCAAGCCGCCGCGCCGGCTGGTCTTCCTGCACCTGGACGGCAGCGAGGTCCACCTGCCGCCGAACGGGGCGGAGATCCGCCTCGCGGACGACGGGCCCGACGGCCGGAAGATCGGGTTCGTCACCACGTCCGTGCGCCACCACGAGCTGGGCCCGGTCGCCCTCGCCCTGGTGAAGCGGAACGTGCCGGTGGACGCCCGGCTGACGGCCGAGGACACGGCGGCCGCACAGGAGACGGTCGTCGAGCCGTAGGCCCGTCCGGGGCCCGCCTCAGACCTCGACGAGGATCGTGAACGGGCCGTCGTTCGTCAGGGACACCCGCATCTGCGCGCCGAAACGTCCCGTCGCCACCGTCGCGCCCAGCGCACGCAGCCGGGCGACGACCTCGTCGACCAGCGGTTCGGCGACGTCTCCGGGGGCGGCGGCGTTCCAGGTGGGGCGGCGGCCCTTGCGGGCGTCGCCATAAAGAGTGAACTGGCTGATCACCAGCAGCGGAGCGTCGAGGTCGCTGCACGACTTCTCGTCGTGCAGCATCCGCACCGACCAGAGCTTGCGGGCCAGCTGCGCCGCCTTCTCCTTGGTGTCGTCGTGCGTGACGCCGACCAGGACGCACAGGCCCTCGCCGTCGATCGCGCCCACCGTCTCGCCGTCCACGACGACGCTCGCGCCGTCCACCCTCTGCACCACCGCACGCATCCCGCAATGATGCCGTGCGCCCCCAGGGTGTGGACGGGCGGGGGCGTACGGGGTTTCTTATCACTGCGAACCCCCCATCTGGGGCCGATCGGGGCCGATCGGGGGCACTCGGTCACATAGCGGCCACGTGGGGTGGCACGATGCTTCCAGACGCCGGGCGAGGGGACGGTTGAGGCACATGAGCACGACGAGTACGGGGCGGTCGTTCGGGAATGCCGCGTTGACATGTCCGAGTGGACGGGGCGCTCCGAGCGGTCCGGGTGGCCTGAGCGGTCCGGGTGGCCTGAGCGGTCTGGAGGCGCCCCGGGCGCCCGTGCAGCGCACGGACAGCCCGGAGCTGCCGGCGGATCCCCCGGCGGACCCGCCGGAGCGTGACCTGACCGCGCTGAGCCTGCCGGAGCTGCGCACGCTGCGCCGCCAGGCCCAGCGCGAGGAGGCCGACCTCAGCTATGTACGGCGGCTGCTGCAGGGCCGTATCGACATCCTGCGCGCGGAGCTGGCGGGGCGCGGGCCGGCCTCGACGTCGTCCGTGGTCACCACCGCGGCGACGGGCTCCGTCGTGGACCGGCTGTCGGAGATCCTCGCCGACGCGCCCGCCCGGCAGCGCTCCTCCGCCCGGCACGTGACGCTGGCCACCCCGCGCAGCGAGGAGTGCCGGCGGCTGGCCGCGGAGATGCTGGGCGAGGTGGAGCTGTCCGACCTGACGGCCCGCACCGACGTCGAGCTGTCCGCCGGCCTGGGGCGGCTGGTGCGCTACGAGCAGCAGGTCTCCCGCAGCAGGCAGCGGCTCCAGCGCACGGCGGACGGCTGCAGCGCGGAGATCGCACGCCGGTACCGTGAAGGGGAAGCACAAGTCGACGACCTGCTCGTGTGACACGGGGGCGGCCAGCCGCGCCGCCCCCGGGGCCCGGTGATCCCGGGCCGTCGCCGCGGGCGGTCGCCCGTTCCGGAAGGCCACCGCCGATGCCCGCGCCCCAGCCGTCGCAACCGTCACAGCCGTCGCACGCGAACCAGTCAGCGCCCACGTCCGCCCTGTCGCCCGTCGTGCCGCCCGTCCTCGCCGAGGTCGTCCGGTCCGGCTTCGTCGAGGGGCGGCACCGGGGCAGCCTGGTGGTGCTGGGCGCCGACGGGGCGGTGGAGCTGGCCCTGGGCGAGGTGACGGCGCCGGTCTTCCCGCGCTCCTCCAACAAGCCGATGCAGGCGGCGGGCGTGCTGCGGGCGGGCCTGGACCTGGCCGGGGAGCGGCTGGCGCTGGCCGCCGCCAGCCACTCCGGAGAACCGTTTCACCGGGACCTGGCCCGCAAGATGCTGGACGAGTACGGCCTGGACCCGGCGCTGCTCCAGTGCCCGCCCGACCTGCCGCTGGACGCCGAGGAGCGGGAGACGTACCTGGCCTCGGGCGCCGCGCCCGACCGCGTCACGATGAACTGCTCCGGCAAGCACACCGCGATGCTGGCGGTCTGCGCGCAGCAGGGCTGGCCGCTGGACACCTACCTCGACCCCGAGCACCCGCTGCAGCGGATCATCCACCGGGTGGTGGAGGACGCGGCGGGCGAGCCCGTCGCCGCCGTCGGCACCGACGGGTGCGGGGCGCCGCTGATGGCGATCAGCCTGGTCGGGCTGGCCCGCGCCTTCCGCTCCTTCGTCGCCGCCGAGCCCGGTTCGGCCGAGCGCCGGGTCGCCGACGCGATGCGCGCCCACCCCGAGTACGTGGCCGGCAGCCGCCGCGCCGACACCTGGCTGATGCGGGAGGTGCCGGGCACGCTCTCCAAGATGGGCGCCGAGGCCGTGCAGGCGGTGGCCCTGCCGGACGGCCGCGCCCTCGCCTTCAAGATCGAGGACGGCGCGTCCCGGGCACTGGGCCCGGTGCTGGCCCGCGCCCTGACGCTGCTGGGCGTGGACGGGCCGGTCGTCGAGCGCATCGGGCGCGCGCCCCTGCTGGGCGGCGGCCGGGAGGTGGGGGAGATCCGGGCGTCCTTCTGACGTCCGGGGCCCTCGGGTGATGTCCGGGGCCCTCGGGGCCGCCCCGATAATCCGCGCGACGCGGCCGGTCGGGCGATCTACCGTGAGCGTATGAGCCGCCGTACCGAGATAGACGTACGCCCCATCACCGAGGCCGAGTTCCCCGACTGGAACCGGGCACTGAACACCGGGTTCCTGCAGCCGCCCGCCGTGGCCGAGGAGCAGTTGGAGGCCCGGCGCCGGCAGTTCGTGCCCGGCCGGTCGCTCGGCGCCTTCGACGGCGACCGGTGCGTGGCGACCTTCCGGTCCTTCGACCAGGAGCTGACCGCCGTCGGCGGCGCCCCCGTCCGGGCCGACGCGGTCTCCAACGTCACCGTCACCGCGACCCACCGCCGCCGCGGCCTGCTCACCCGGATGATGGCGCAGGACCTGGCCGCGGCGAAGGAACGCGGGGACGTGGTCGCGACGCTGATCGCGGCGGAGTACCCGATCTACGGCCGGTACGGCTTCGGCCCCGCCACCACCCTGACCGAGTGGACGGTCGACGTGCCCCGAGCCGGCCTCGACCGGCGCTGGGCGGCCCCGGAGGACGGCGGGCGGATCGACCTCGTGGACGGCACGGACGTCCGCAAGCTAGGCCCCGGGCTGCACGAGCGGCTGCGCCGGGCCCAGCCGGGCGCGGTCAGCCGCACCGAGCTGTGGTGGCAGGCCCGGACCGGCGTGGTGAACATGAACGGCACGCCGTGGACCGAGCCCTACTACGCCCTGTACCGCGCGGCGGACGGCGAGGTCGAGGGCCTGGCCGCATACCGGACCGACGACCGCTGGGGCGACGCCAAGCAGCCGCTGAACACGGCGACCGTGGACTGGCTGCTGGCCGTGACCCCGGCCGCCGAGCGCGCGCTGTGGCACTACCTGTGCTCGATCGACTGGGTCCAGACGGTGAAGAGCGGCTGGCGCTCCCCGGACGACCTGCTCCCGCACCTGCTGCCGGACCCGCGCGCCGCCCGCATCACCACGCAGGCCGACTGGCTGTGGGTGCGGATCCTGGACGTCGCGCAGGCGCTCACGGCGCGGACGTACGAGGGGCAGGGGTCGGTGGTGCTGGAGGTCGTGGACCGTGCGGGGCTGACCGGCGGGCGGTGGCGGCTGACGGCGGGTCCGGACGGGGCGTCCTGCGTGCCGGCCACCGAGAGCGCCGATCTGGTGCTCGACGTCGGCGAGCTGGGGGCGCTGTGGCTGGGCGACGCCTCGGCGGTACGGCTGGCGGCGCTCGGCCGGGTGCGGGAAGAACGAGCGGGCGCCGCCCGTGTGGTCGACGCCCTGCTGCGTACGTCCAGGCGGCCTTGGTGCCCGGACATGTTCTGAGGTGACTCCCTTCGGCCGGTGACGGTGGACCTGCGCATCCGTAGCGCGGTGTTCTTCGTGCTCTTCAGTTGTGGTTGTGGTTGTTGTGCGTGGTGCCTGCCGAGCGGCCGGGCTCCCGGCTCCCCTCCGGAACGGGGCCCGGCCGTCGGCGCGTCGGTTCAGCCGGACTGGGCGAGCAGCATCACGAGGATCACCGCGCCCACACCGCCGATCATGGTGTTCTTCGCCTTGATGCCGATGGACAGCGCGACGAACGCGATGATGCCCATCGTCCCGTACTTCCATTGCACGAGCTGCTCGAACCCGATGGCCAGAGCCGCGACGACGATGGCGATGAGCGGCATGGTGTACCCCCTGTCACCGTGGTGGCCAACCCCCGTGAGGCTCGACCACGTTGCTCAAGTTGGCTGCCAACTTCACTGTACTTATCTCCGCTTGGAAGCGGCTCATAACCACCTTTCCGTGAACTGCCAAAAGATGGCGAGAAGTTGTAGGGTTTGGTCGTGGAGCCGGAACACGCCCCCGTCAACGGGCGGAAGAGACCGCAGCGGCCACAGACAACACATCGAGAGGTGGCCGACGAGCTGCGCGCCCGGATCAGGTCCGGTCGGCTGCGGCCGGGCCAGCGCATGCCCACCCAGGCCCAGTTGGCCGACGAGTTCGGCGTGGAGCGCGGCACCGTCCGCCAGGCCCTGCGCATCCTGCAGTCGGAACGTCTGCTCACCAATGTGTCCAAGGGGAGCCCCGCGACGGTCACGTCCGACCTGTACGGCTCCCGGGCCGGCGCCGAGGCGCAGCCGATGCCCACCACGGTGGCCCTCGCCTCCCGGATCGCGGCGGCCTTCGACGCCGAGCACGTCGAGATCGACGCGCTCTGCCTGACCTCCGTCTCCCTCACCCTCGCCATCGGCGAGCCGCTGCGCCAGATCCACGCGGGGCGCATGAAACCGGCCAAGGTCGACGTCCGGGTCCTGCTGCCGAGCAGCGCCATCGATCTCGCCTTCCCGGTGGCGGTCGCGGGCGGCGCGGCGGGCGGCCCGGTGCACGAGCGGTGGCTGGCGATGCGCAACGCCCAGGGCCAGGTGCTCCAGCACAACCTGCTGAGCCTGCGCGCCACGCACGGCATCGACGTGCGCGTCTCCTTCCGGGCGCTGCCCTTCACCCCCCCGGTGAAGCTGTACGTCCTCAACGGCAGCGAGGCCCTCTTCGCGTACTACACCCTCAGCCGGCGCGAGCAGGAGATCGACCACGAGCAGCTGGAGATGTACGACGCGGAGGGCATCCGCTCGACGCTGTTCGCCTTCGAACAGGGCGGTGGCCTGCGCGACGGCGTGTTCGTGAAGCAGTCCCGGCTGTGGTTCGACGCGCTGTGGGGGACGATCAGCTCGGAGCTGCAGCTCACGACCTGACCGCCCCCGTCACAGTGCGGGACCCGCGACCAGGAGGGCCAGCAGCACCGCTCCGGCGGAGCTGACGGAGGGGCTCTTGGCCTTGACCCCTACGGTGAGCAGGAGCAGGCCGACGATGCCGGTGGCACCGTACTTCCACTGGACGATCTGCTCGAAGGCGATGACGAAGACCGCGGAGACCAGGGCGAGGACGGGCATGGTCTTTCCCCCCTTCGGGAAGCTAAACTTTCGCCAACATGGCGAAGTTGGCAGCCAACTCTCCCTAGGTTGTCCCCACTTGGCTGCTAGCTATAAACAAGTTTCAAACAACTCCCTATAGGTAGGTCGAAGTTGTAGCGTTTGGTCGTGACCCAGGAGAACGTGTCCGTGAACGGCAGCAGAAGGCTCTCGTCCCAGGAGATCGCCGAGGCCCTGCGGGAGCGGATCCGCGGGGGAGACCTCAAGGCGGGTGACCGCCTGCCCACCCAGGCCGAGCTGGCCGAGGAGTTCGGCGTGGAGCGCGGCACCGTCCGCCAGGCGCTGCGCGCGCTCCAGGAGGACGGCCTGCTCACCAACGTCAGCAAGGGCAGTCCGCCGCGCATCGCCGAGCCCGCCGCGCCGCGGGCCGAGCCGCAGCCGACGATGGTGGCACTGGGACCGCGCCTCGCGGAGGCGTTCGCGGCACCGCGCGTGCGGGTCGACGTCGTGTGCCACACCTCGGAGACGCTGATGCTGGCCCTCAGCGAGCCGCTCCGCCTGATCCACGAGGGCCGCATCCACCCCGAGGCGATCGACTTCCGGGTGCTGATGCCCTCCCGCGACATCGCACTCGCCTTCCCCGTCCTGGTCGAGGACGAGGAGGACGACCCGGTCCACCAGCGCTGGCTGCAGATGCGCAACGCCCAGGCCCGCGTCCTCAGGCACAACCTGCACGCCGTGCGCTCCACCCACCGCGTCGACGTGCGCATCGCCTTCCGCGCCCTGCCGTTCACCCCGCCGATGAAGCTCTACCTGCTCAACGGCGAGGAAGCCCTCCTCGGCTACTACATGCTGACCCGGCGCGAGGAGGAGTACGAGAGCCGGACGCTCCAGATGTACGACGCGCTCGGCTCCCAGTCGCTGCTGTTCTCCTTCCTGAAGCGGACCGGCCACCGGGACGCGGTGTTCGTGGCGGAATCCCAGAAGTGGTTCGACGCCCTCTGGGAAACCATCACCACGGACATGACACTCTCCTAGTGACTTCCGATACGGATCAGACGGAACCGGTGGGCGAGCGGGCCGGCCGGGACGAGCAGCCCGCGGCCCTGCGCGACCTGGTCGTGGGCGCCCGCGTCGTCCTGTGGGACTTCGACGGCCCCATCTGCCGCCTGTTCGCGGGCTACTCGGCGGACCGGGTGGCGGGCGAACTGGTGGACTGGCTGGAGCGGCTGGGCCTCAAGGACCTGCTCACCCAGGAGGAGCAGGTGCACCCCGACCCGCACGTCCTGCTGGCCGCGGTCAACCGCAGACACCGGCAGAGCGACCTGGTCGCCGAGTTCGAGGAACGGCTGACCCGGGAGGAGCTGCGCGCCGTGCCCACGGCCTGGCCGACCGCGTACGCGGACGCCCTGATCCGCACCTGGTCCGCGCTCGGCGTCGGCCTCGCGGTCACCACCAACAACGCGCCCCGCGTCGTGAGCGAGTACCTGGCGACCCGGGGCCTGCTGGGCTGCTTCGCCCCCCACATCTACGGCCGCACCGGCGACCCGCAGCTGCTCAAACCCGACCCCTACTGCCTCAACCGCGCCCTCAGCGCGATGGGCGCCGCCCCCGCCCGGGCCCTGATGGTCGGCGACTCCGCCTCCGACGTGACCGCCGCCCGCCGGGCCGGAGTCCCCTTCCTGGGCTACGGCCACAACGAACGCAAGGTGAAGATCCTCAAACAGGCGGGCGCGGAAACGGTCGTGGACTCCCTGGAGCCGGTGCTGCGGCTGCTGTGGGAGGCGGCTGGGGCGGGAGCGGACCGCGCCTGAGCCGTCGCCCGCGTCGTACACCTGCGCAGCCGTTCGTCTTGCGGAGGGACGGCGCGGTGGTGTCCGTCGGGGTTCCGCGTGGACGGTGGCGGCAACAGGAGTACCGTTTTCCCACTCCTGCACCTCCGCAAGGGTCCCGGGCGAAAGAAAACGGTAGATGTCGCCTCATCCGACCTCCCCCGCCAGGCTCCGCGCCGTCGGCGTGAGCGGTGACGAGAGCACGGTCGAGGGCCCGCTGCGGGGCTACCACCACGAGACCTACGTGGTACCGCTGCCCGGAGCGACGGGCGCCACGGGACGCTGGAAGTGCCGGGAGCCGCGCAGCGGCCTGCTGTGGTTCGACCGCCGGTGCTTCGTCTCGGAGGAGCAGCTGCTGCGCGCCCTGCAGGGCCGGATCACCCATGTGCCGGACGTCTTCGAGGTCGACGGGCTGCCCCTGCAGCGGTTCGTCGAGGGCCACACCCTCGGATCGCTGCACGGGGCCGGCCGGGCGGTGCCCGAGGAGTTCACCGGGCAGATCCTGCGGCTGTTCGGCGAGATGGCGGCCGTGACGGCGCCGACGCTGCCGGCGGAGCGGCGCTGCCTGCCCGAGGACCGGCCGGCGGACGGCGACACCGACGGCTTCATGGAACGGCTCGTCTGCTTCACCGAGCAGCGCGTCTACGCGGAGAACCTGCCGCGGTTCGGCTCCCTCTTCGCGGCCCTGGGGCTGGACGACGACGCGTTCAAGCGCCTGCGCAAGCACGTCGCCGGGCTCCGGGAGCGTCCGTTCTGCCTGCTCCACGCCGACCTGCACCGCGAGAACATCATCGTCGACGCGGACCGGCGACTGTGGACCATCGACTGGGAACTGGCGATGGTCGGCGATCCGCTCTACGACCTCGCCACCCATCTGCACCTGATGCGCTACCCGTCCTGGCAGGGCCCCGGGGTGGCGGAGCAGTGGCGCCGCACGGTCGAGGCCGTGCGGCCCGGCGGCACCCGCGGCTGGCGCGAGGACCTGGGGCGGATCGTCGGCTACAAGAGGGCCCAGTCGGTCTTCACCGACGTGGTCCGCGAGGCCGTCTCGCTGGGCCGCCGGGCGCGGTCGGCCGGTCCCGCGGTCGAGTCGGCCGCCGCCAGGCTGCACACCGTCCTGACCGGCGCGGCCCGGCCCCTCGGACTCGAATCGGTACCCGGTGCCGCCGAGATCGGCACCGCCCTCGTGCGCTGGGGCCGCACACGTCCGGACGACGAGGGGCCCACGCCGGACACCCCCTAGGCTCGCCCCATGAACGCCCCCGGTCTGCGCGAACGCAAGAAGCAGCGGATGTACAGGACCCTGTCGGACACCGCCGTCGAACTCTTCCTGGAGAAGGGCTTCGACGCGGTGTCCGTCGCGGAGGTGGCGGCCGCGGCCGAGGTCTCCAAACCGACGCTCTTCCGGTACTTCCCGGCCAAGGAGGACCTGGTCCTCTACCGCATCGCCGACCACGAGGACGAGGCGGCCCGGGTGGCGGTGCAAGGCCCCACGCCGATCGAGGCGCTGCGGCGGCACTTCCTGGCGGGACTCGACCGGTGCGACCCGGTGACCGGGCTCAACGACCACCCCGCCGTCCTCGCCTTCCACCGGCTGCTCTACGGCACCCCGGCCCTGGTCGCCCGGATGCACACCCAGCTGGAGCGGTCCGAGGCCGCGCTCGCCGAGGCGCTCGGCGGCGACCTGTCGGCCAGGCTGGCGGCCGGGCAGATCATCGCCGTGCAGCGGATCCTCGCGCTGGACAACTGGCGGCGGATCGCCGCCGGGGAGCGGGTGGAGGACGTACGGGAGGACGCGGTGGCGGCGGCGGAGCGGGCGTTCGCCGGACTGGCCGCAGGTCTGGCGGCGGGGCTGCCGGGGGCGGCCGGGCCGTCGACGGGGTGAGGGCACCGGTGGCACTGACCGCGTTGACCGCACCGGTCCCGGGCGGGAGCCGGACCGGCCCGGGCCCTGCGTCCAGTGCCGCCCCGCCGCTCAGGCGCCCGCGCCGCCGTCGACCGGCACGATCGCGCCGGTCACCCACGAGGCGCGGTCGCTGAGCAGCCACCCGGCGACCTCGGCGACCTCACGGGGCTCGGCCATCCGGCCGAACGGGGTCGCCGCGTTGTTGCGCTCGATGATCCCGGGGGTCTCCGCCTCCCAGGCGTCGATCATCTCCGTGGCGGTGCCGCCCGGCGTGATGCCGTTCACCCGGATGCGGTCGGCGGCCCAGCTCACCGCGGCGGTCTCGGTGAGGCTGTTCAGCGCGCGCTTCATGGCGCCGTACGCGGGCAGGGCCGGGTTGGCGCGGCGGCTGCCGATGCTCGACGTGTTGACGATCGCCCCGCCGCCGTGCCGTCGCATCAGCGCGGCCTCGGCGTTCATGGCGGTCCAGTGCGAGCGGAAGTTCACGGCGAACTGCGTCTCGACGTCCTCGTCGCTCGTCGTGTCGAGCGGGCCGGGCCGCTGGATGGCGGCGCCGTTGTTGAAGGCGCCGTCGAGCCGGCCGTGCAGGTCGGACACGTGGTCGACGGCGGCGCGGATGCTCGCGGGGTCGGCGAGGTCCATGCCGACGGCGTCGGCGACACCGCCCTCGGCGCGGATCTCCTTCACGACGCGGTCCAGGGCGTCGGTACCGCGGGCGGCGAGCACGACGGCGGCGCCCTCGGCGGCGAAGAGCCGGGCCGCGGCCGCCCCGATGCCGCGGCTGGCACCGGTGATGAACAGGACCTTGCCGGTCAGCAGGCCGATGGGTGCGCTGTGGACGGAGTCCGTGGGGTGCGTGCTGCTCATGTGGTTCGTGCTGTCCGTGGGGTGCGTGCTGTTCGTGGCATGCGTGGGGTTCATGTCGTTCGTCATGGCCACAGCGTCCGGCCGGCCGCCGGGCGGATACAGGCACAGGCTGTACCAGGCACCGGTCGCCGCGCCGCGTGCAGACTTGGGGTATGGACAAGAAGGAACTCGGGGTGTTCCTCCGCAGCCGCCGCGAGCGGCTCCGGCCGGAGGACGTCGGCCTCCCCTCGGGCCCGCGGCGCCGGACGCCGGGCCTGCGCCGCGAGGAGGTGGCGGTCCTGGCGCACATCTCCACCGAGTACTACGTCCGCCTCGAACAGGGCAGGGCGCCGCGCCCGTCGGGCGAGGTCCTCGCCGGGATTTCGGACGCCCTGCGGCTCACGGACGCCGAGTCCGGCCACCTCCACGTCCTCGCGGGCACCGCCCCGAGCCGTACCGGACTGCACCGGCGCGATGTCCGCCCGAGCATCCTCGCGCTCATCGAACGGCTGCCGCAGACGGCCGCCTTCGTGGTCTCCGCCACGCACGACGTGCTGGCCTGGAACGGCCTCGCGGCCGCGCTCATGGTGGACTTCGCCGAACTGGCCCCCAGGGACCGCAACCTCGCGCGCTGGGCGTTCCTCGGCACCACCCACACCGGTACGGTGCTGTACGAGAGCTCCCACGGCGCGGACTTCCGGATGCACGTCGTCATGGGACTGCGGTCCGCCCTCGCCCGGTACCCCACGGATCCCGCGGTGCGCGGACTCGTCGACGAACTGTCCGACGCCAGCCCCGAGTTCACCCGGCTCTGGGAGCGGCACGACGTCCAGGCCGCGCCGACGCTCACGAAGACCTTCCGGCACCCGGTCGTCGGGGAGGTCACCGTCGACTGCGACTCGCTCACCCTCGACGACCGCGACCAGCGCCTGGTGCTCTACTCCGCGCCGGCCGGATCACCGGGCGCCGAGGCCCTGGCGCTCCTGGACGTACTGGGGACGGGGAGCCGGACGGACCGGCACCTCAGCGCGGCCGCCCGACCGTGAGGCCGTCCAGGGCGAGGTCGAGCAGGCGCTCCGCCTGCGGACGGTGCTCGGCGCCCGCCGAGGTGAGGGCGATGCCCTCCAGGGCGGCGCTGACGTCGGCGGGCCGGATGTCGGTGCGGATCGCCCCGGCGGCCGTGCAGGCGTCCATGAGCGAGGCGATGGCGGCCAGGATCATCTCCCGGCTGTGACCGTACGGGTTGCTCCCCGTCGCGGCGATGGCGCGCAGGGCGTCGATCATGCCGTACTTGGCGGTCACGTAGTCCAGGAAGAGGCGGGTCCAGGCGCGCAGCGCCTCCAGGGGCGGCTTCGTCGCCAGCAGGGTGGGGGCCGCGTCGCACAGGTGCGCCACCTCGTTGCGGTAGACGGCCTCCACCAGCGCCTCGCGGGTGGGGAAGTTGCGGTACAGCGTGGCGCTGCCCACTCCCGCCTCCTTGGCGACGCGCTCCATGTGGGCGTCGAGCCCCTCCGTCGTGAACACGTGTACCGCGGCCGCGAGGATCTTCTCCCGGTTGCGCCGCGCGTCGGCCCGCAACGGCCGTTGCGCTCCCTCGGCCATGTGCGCTCCCTCTCCTGTTCCGAGTGCTCCGCTTGCTAAGTGGGGGCGTCCCCACTTAGCCTCGAAGAAGCTAAGTGGAAGTGTCCCCACTTCCGCCGCAGCCCACTGTAGGCCAGCGCGCCGAGCGCCTGCCTGCGTACACCGCTTCCGGAAGGACCCGCCATGTCGGGCATCAAGGGCAAGGTCGTCGCGCTCACGGGCGCCAGCAGCGGCATCGGGGAGGCGACGGCGCTCCATCTCGCGGAACGGGGGGCCCGCCTCGTGCTCGGAGCCCGGCGGGAGAAGCGGCTGAACGCCGTGGTGGACCGGATCACGGAGCGGGGCGGCACGGCCGTCGGGTGCGTCGTCGACGTGACGCGCCGCGCGGACCTGCTGCGGCTGACCGGCGCGGCGGTCGACCGCTTCGGCCGGCTCGACGTCCTGGTCTCCAACGCGGGCACCATGGCGGTCTCGCCCTTCGACGAGCTGCGGCAGGACGACTGGGACGCCATGGTCGCCACGCACGTCACGGGCCTGCTGAACGGCATCGGGGCGGCGCTGCCGGTCTTCCGGCGGCAGCGCTCCGGGCAGTTCGTCAACGTCGCCTCCACCGCCGCCTACGTCGTGAAGTCGCCCCAGGGCGTGTACGCGGCCACGAAGGCGGCGGTGAAGGTGCTGACCGAGGGGCTGCGCCAGGAGTCCGGGCCCGACCTGCGCGTCACCCTCGTCTCGCCGGGCTTCACCGACACGGAGGGCGTGGGCAAGGGGGCGAGCGCGGAGGCGGCGGCGGAGCTGGTCCGGCAGCGTGATGCGATCGCCATGCCGCCCTCGGCCGTCGCATCCGCCATCGGTTACGCGATCGAGCAGCCGGACGGTGTCGACATCAGCGAGATCGTCGTACGCCCCACGGCTCAGGGCTGACGGGGTGGCCGTGCGGGCCGTCCCGCCCTTGCTCACTCGGTAAAATATGTGACTCGGTCACGTTATTCCGCTAGGCTTGCCGGAATGACGTCGACCGACACCGCCCTCCAGAGCGCCCTCGACCGCGAACGCGCCCACCACGAACACTGCCGGACCGTCCTCGCCGCGATGGTCGAGGGCGCCCAGGAACACGTCGTCACCGGCGAGGACGTCTCCGCCTCCGGTGCCGACGCCGAGGTCCTCGGGTACCGGCTGCGCAGCCGGGCCAAGGAGATGCGCGAACTGCCCCCGGGGCCGCTCTTCTTCGGCCGCCTGGACTTCGCGGAAGCGGCAGCAGAAGGGGAGGAGGAAGCGGGCAGGGCGGAGGAAGCGGAGAGGGAAGGGCAGGAGAGCGAGCGGGCGCTGCACATCGGGCGGCTGCGGATCACCGAGCACCCGGCCGCCCCGCCCCTCGTCGTCGACTGGCGCGCCCCCGTCTCCCGCGCCTTCTACCAGGCCACCGCGGGCGACCCCCGGGGCGTGGCCGTCCGCCGCCGCTTCGGATGGGCACCCGGCAGCCGCGGCGAGAGCGCCGACCTCACCGGCATGGAGGACGAGCACCTCGGCCGGGGCGAGTCCCGGGCCAGCGCCATCGTCGCGCGGGAGATCGAACGCCCCCGCGTCGGGCCCATGCGGGACATCGCCGCCACCATCCAGCCCGAGCAGGACGACCTGGTCCGCGCCGGTCTCGGCACCACCGTCTGCGTCCAGGGCGCCCCGGGCACCGGCAAGACCGCCGTCGGCCTGCACCGCGCCGCCTACCTGCTCTACACCCACCCGCAGCGCATCCAGCGGGGCGGACTGCTGATCCTCGGCCCCAACCCGACCTTCCTCTCCTACATCGCCGAGGTGCTGCCCGCCCTCGGCGAGAGCGGCGTGCGGCAGTCCACGCTGGCCCGGGAGATCGCCCGGCACCCGGTCACCCGCACCGACGACGCCCGGACCGCAGCCCTCAAGCACGACGCCCGGACGGCCGAGGTGCTGCGCCGCGCCCTGTACGCGCGCGTGGACCCTGGCGCCGCGGGCGACCTCACCGTGCCGGACGGCTCCTACCGCTGGCGGGTCCCGGCCGACGCGCTGGCCCGCGTCGTCGCGGACGTACGGCGGGAGCAGCCGCCGTACACCGTCGGGCGCGAGCGGGTCAGGGCCCGGATCGTGCGGTACGTCCAGGAGCGGGCCGAACGGCGCGCCGGGCCGCGGACCAACGCCTGGCTGCGCCGGGTGGAGCGGGCCCGGCCGATCGGCGCCGCCCTCGACGCCGTATGGCCCCGGGTGCGCCCGGAGGAGGTCCTCGCCCCGCTGCTCGCCGACCCGGCCGAACTGGCGCGGGCGGCCGACGGTGTGCTGGACGAAGAAGAGCAGCGGGCGCTGCTGTGGACGGGGCGGGCACCGCGGTCGTGGAAGTCGGCGCGCTGGTCCGCCGCCGACCTGGTCCTGCTCGACGAGGTCGCCGGGCTCCTCGAACACCCCGAGGGCTACGGCCACATCGTCGTCGACGAAGCCCAGGACCTCTCCCCGATGGAGTGCCGGGCCATCGCCCGCCGGTCCGCCTTCGGCTCGCTCACCGTCCTCGGCGACCTGGCCCAGGGGACCACGCCGTGGGCCGCCCGGTCCTGGCCTGCCGTCCTCGCCCACCTGGGCCGCCCGGACGCGGCCGTGGTGCCGCTGACCACCGGGTTCCGGGTGCCGCAGAAGGTGGTGGGTCTCGCCAACCGGCTGCTGGCGCGGCTCGACGTGGACGTGCCCCCGGCGCGTTCGCTGCGCGGCGACGGCGAGCTGACGCTGCGCGAGGTCGCGCCGGGCGCCGTGCCGGAGGCGGTCGTGGCCGCCGTACGGCACGCACTCGCCCGGGAGGGCTCGGTGGGCGTCGTCGCCGCCGACCCGGACGTGCCCGGGCTGCGGGCGGCCCTCGACGCGGCCGGCGTCGCGGCGGCGGGGCCCGAGGAGCTGGGCGCCCGGGTGGCCGTCGTACCGGCGAGCTTGGTCAAGGGCCTGGAGTACGACCACGTCGTCGCCGTCGAACCGGCGGCGATCGTGGCGGCGGAGGGGCCCGGGGGGCGGGGCCTGCACCGGCTGTACGTGGTGCTCACCCGTGCGGTGTCCCGCCTCGACGTGGTGCACGCGCGGCCGCTGCCGTTCTGACGCGCCGGCCCCTCCGCCTCTCCGTCTCTCCGCCCTTGGTCGTTCGGCCCCCTTCGTCCGGTCAGCGCCCGGCGATCACGTCCGCGACCCGGGTGTACCCGTCCGAGCCGTGCCCCCGCGCGACGACCCGGCGGGCCTGCCCCTCGATCACCCGCATCAGGCTCGCGTCGATGCCGTGCGCCTCGGCGGCGTGGACGACGTGCGCCATGGTCGAGACGGCCGAGGTGATCGGGTTCAGCTCCCCCGAGTACGTGCCGGCGTCGGTGTCGGCCGCGAACTCCGTGAACAGCGGCGGCAGGATCGCGGCGATGCCCTGTGCGAACGGCGCCAGCTCGGCGCCGGTGACGCCCTCCGCCCGGGCCACCGCGAGGGCGTGCACGTAGCCCGCCATCGCCGTCCAGAAGATGTCGAGCAGCGCGATGTCGTAGGCCGCGGCCCGCCCGGGGTCCTCGCCCAGGTGGGTGTGGGTGCCGCCGAGCGCCGCCAGCACCGGCCGGTGCTCCTCGTACAGCTCCGCGGGGCCGCTGTGCAGGAAGACGGCGTCGTCGGTGCCGATGGTCGGGGCGGGGGTCATGATCGCGCCGTCCAGGTAGCGGACGCCGTGCCGGGCGGCCCACTCGGCCGTGTCCCGGGCGCGGCCGGGGGTGTCGGCGCTCAGGTTCACCAGGGTGCGGCCCTTGAGGGCGGCGGTGACGGATTCCTGGCGCAGCACGGCGTCCGAGGCGTCGTAGTTCACCACGCAGACCACCGTCAGCGGCGAGGCGGCGACCGCCTCCTCGGCCGACCCGGCGGCCCGCGCGCCCGCCGCGACCAGTTCGGCGTCCCGGCCCGGCGTGCGGTTCCAGACGGTGGTGGACACTCCCGCAGCCAGGAACGCGGCGGCCAGCGCCCGGCCCATCGGGCCCAGGCCGACGACGGTGACGGCCGAGGGCCGGTCGGTGTGTGCGGACATGATTCAACTCCCGTAACGTGAAGAACAATTGCTGATGAATGGGGAATGGGGGCACCTCATGGCACACCGGCGCCACGATCCGAACGTCTGCGGAGTGACCGCCGCGATCGCCGTGATCGAGGGCAAGTGGAAGACCACGCTGCTGTGGCTGCTGGAGTCCGGACCGCACCGGCCGGCCGAGCTGCGCCGCAAGGTGCCGGGACTCACCGAGAAGGTGCTGACCCAGGCGCTGCGCGAGATGGAGGCGGACGGCCTGGTGGACCGCCGGGTGTACGACGTGCTGCCGCTGCGGACCGAGTACTCCCTGACCGCCTTCGGCCGCGATCTCGCCGAGGCCCTTTCCCCCCTCTCCGACTGGGGCCACCGCCGCCTGGACCGGCTGGCGGGACCGGAGGCCGCCGCCCGCACGCCGTCCTGACGCCCGCCTGCCCCCTCAGTCTCCGACGGGCGCGGCACGTTGCCCAGTACGCACAAAAAGGTGGGTACGCCGGGCCGGGCTGCCAGGCCGGACACACTTTTGCAAGCAGGTGCTTGCAAAAGTTAGCGCGAGGGCGCATGCTGGAGTCATGGCATCGCTCAACGTCGGCAATCTCGGTGAGTACCTGCGCGAGCAGCGGCGCAACGCGCAGCTGTCGCTGCGGCAGCTCGCCGATGCCGCGGGCGTTTCCAATCCGTACCTGAGCCAGATCGAGCGCGGGCTGCGCAAGCCGAGCGCGGAGGTCCTCCAGCAGGTCGCCAAGGCGCTGCGGATCTCCGCCGAGACGCTGTACGTCCGCGCCGGGATCCTCGACGCGGAGCGGGACCGGGACGACGTGGAGACGCGTGCGGTCATCCTCGCCGACCCCTCGCTGAACGAGCGGCAGAAGCAGGTGCTGCTCCAGGTCTACGAGTCCTTCCGCAAGGAGAACGGGTTCGGGGCCGACGCGGACGCGGGCGCGGACGCGGATCCGGACTCGGGTGCCGGCGTCGACGTCGATGCCGCTGTCGACGGGGCTGAAACAGTAAAAAACCCTCATTCATAAGCAATTCCGGAGGACCATCGCCATGGCCATCACCGACGACCTGCGCAAGACCTTCAGCGACCCCACCCCGCTCTACTTCGCCGCGGGCACCGCCGACCTCGCCTTCCAGCAGGCCAAGAAGGTGCCGGTGCTGGTGGAGCAGCTGCGCGCGGAGGCCCCGGCGCGGATCGACGCCGTGCGCAACACCGACCCGAAGGCCGTCCAGGAGAAGGCGACGGCCCGCGTCAAGGAGACCCAGGGGAGCCTCCAGGCCAAGGCCAACGAGCTGTTCGGCTCCCTCGACGCCGACTTCAAGAAGCTCGGCGAGACCGCTCAGGACCTCGCGCTGCGTTCCGTCGGCGTCGCCGCCGAGTACGCCGTCAAGGCCCGGGAGACCTACGAGAAGGTCGCCGAGCGCGGCGAGCACGCGGTGCGCGCCTGGCGCGGCCAGGCCGCCGACGGCATCGAGGACCTCGCCGAGGACGTGGAGGACCTCGCCGTGGCCGTCGAGCCGGCCAAGCCCGCCCCGGCCAAGCCCGCGACCGCCAAGCCCGCGACCGCCAAGTCCGAGCCGGTCCGGGTCACCGAGGACAAGTCCGCGGCGGCGAAGAAGACGCCCGCCCCGCGCAAGGCCCCGGCCAAGAAGAGCACCACCGCCAAGAAGACCACGCCGCCCGCCAAGTAGGGCAGCGCGCGAGGAGCGGGGAGCGGGCCGGGCACCCTTGGGGTGTCCGGCTCGTTCTGCGGGTACGGTGACCGCGTAATGACGATCCGATTCTGGTGGTGGACGTTGTGCTGATGCAGGGGTTCGCAGGCTTCATGTGGCTGCTGAGCATCGCCCTGATCCTTTTCAGCGGCTTCGCTTTGATCGACGCCGCCACGCGCCGCGAGGACGCCTACCGCGCGGCCGACAAGAAGACCAAGCCCTTCTGGCTGATCATCCTCGGGCTCGCCTTCGTGGTGAACCTGATCTTCAACATCCTGTCGTTCCTGCCGATCATCGGCCTCATCGCGACGATCGTGTACATGGTCGACGTACGGCCCGCGCTGCGCGGTCTGTCCGGTGGCGGCCGCAGCCGCCGCGGCTCCAGCAGCGACGGCCCCTACGGCCCGTACAACGGCGGACGCTGACCCCGTAGGGCGGACGCCGACCCCGCGGCGGGGACCGGGCGGCTCAGGCCGTCCGGTCCAGCAGGACCACGGCCAGGTCGTCCGCCAGCTCGCCGCCGTTGAGTTCGCGGACCTCGTTGACGGTCGCCCGCAGCAGCTCCTCGCCGGTCAGGCCCTCGGCGAGCTGGCGGCGGACCACCTCCACCATGCCGTCCTGGCCGAGCCGCTCCCGGCCCCCGCCGACGTGGCCCTCGATCAGACCGTCGGTGTAGAGCATCAGGCTCCACTCGGCGCCCAGCTCCACCTGCATCCGCGGCCAGCGGGCGCCCGGCAGCAGCCCCAGCGCCGGGCCGTTGTTGTCGTAGGGCAGCAGCCGTGCGGGCATGCCCGGGCGGCTGAGCAGCGGGGACGGGTGCCCGGCCAGGCACAGGCCCGCGCGCCGGCCGTCCGGCGAGATGTCCACGGCGCACAGCGTCGCGAAGATCTCGTCGTCCGCGCGCTCGTGCTCCAGCACCTGCTGGAGCGTGCCCAGCAGCTGGTCGCCGCAGAGCCCCGCCAGGGTCAGCGCCCGCCAGGCGATCCGCAGCTCCACGCCGAGCGCCGCCTCGTCCGGGCCGTGCCCGCAGACGTCGCCGATCATGGCGTGCACGGTGCCGTCCGGGGTGCGGACCACGTCGTAGAAGTCGCCGCCGAGCAGTGCGCGCGAGCGGCCCGGACGGTAGCGGGCGGCGAAGCGCAGCGGGGAGCCGGCCAGCAGCGGGGTGGGCAGCAGCCCGCGTTCCAGACGGCGGTTCTCCTGCGCCCGCAGCCGGCCCTCGGCCAGCCGCCGCTCCGCGGAGTCGGACCGCTTGCGCTCGACGGCGTAGCGGATCGCGCGGCTCAGCAGGCGGCCGTCCAGCTCGTCGCGGAACAGGTAGTCCTGCGCGCCGACCGCCACGGCCTCCGCGCCGCGCTCGGCGTCGCTGGAGGAGGTGAGGGCGAGCACGGCGTGCCGGGGCGCCAGCTCCAGGACGTGCCGGAGCACCGCCAGCTCGTCGTCGCCCTCCGCGTCACCGGTGCCGTGGCCGGCGCCGTCGCCGCCGGTGCGGGCCGGGGCGGGGGCCGACAGGGCGAGGTCCAGCAGGATGCAGTGGACGTCGTCGGTGAGCAGCCGCCCGGCCTCGGTGAGGTTGCGCGCGGTGCGGACGCGGATCGGCTTGCCCGCCTGGTCGAGCAGGTCGGGCACGATCGGCGAGCCGGCCGGGTCGTCCTCGATCAGCAGCACGGTGAGGTTCGTGGGGGCCGCGCTCTCCGTCCGGCCGCTCTGCGCCCGGTCGCTGCCGGTGCCGGTGTGGGTGCCTGGGCTGGTGTCCGTGGGGTTCTCGCGCTTCTCCGTGGTGGTCTCCCGGGCTTTCTCGCGCCGGGTGGTGGGGTTCTCGGCCGGGTGCGTCCCGGGCGGGGCCTGTTCCTTGGAAGGGCCGCTGTCCGGGGACGCGGCGGGCGCCTGACCACACTCCACGGCCGGGATCGCCCTCTGCCGCGGTACGGGTACGGGCATCGTCTTGGTTTCCTTCCCTCCCCCCGAGGGCATGGCGGGGCGAGGGACCTCGACCCACCGACGGGGACCATAGCGGGTGACGGCGCCGCTGCGGAATGGTCCAGAACACGTCGGGCGGCCATCGGCCACTGTCATATGCCGCGTTATCGCCCGCAGTTGGACACGTCGACCGAGGACCCGGGATGACGAACGTCACGCGGGGCGGGCCGCCGGGCGTGGACTGGGTCACGTGGCCCGTCTCACGCCCCCGGCGCGCAGCGGTGGCCCGCGTCACCCCTTGGGCGCGGATGCCTGCGCCGGTGCCGGGTCCGGCCGGACCACGCCGAGGATCGGCATCGAGCCCGCTCCAGCGAGGGTGATCGAGCGCCCCGGGCGCGGGGCGTGCACCATGGAGCCGTCGCCGACGTACATGCCGACGTGGCTGGCGTCGTCGAAGTAGATGATCAGGTCGCCGGGGCGCATGTCCTTGACGTCGACGCGCTTCAGCTGCTTCCACTGCTGCTGCGAGGTGCGGGGGATCGCCTGCCCGGCCGAGATCCAGGCCTGCGAGGTCAGGCCGGAGCAGTCGTAGGACTTCGGGCCCTCGGCGCCCCACTGGTACGGCTTGCCGATCTGGGCGGTGGCGTACTCGACCGCCTTGCGGCCCCGTTCGGTCGCCTCGGCGTCGAGGTCCTCGAGGATGCCGGAGTCGAGCCAGGCGGTCTGCGCCTTGGCCTGCGCCTCCCGCTCCAGCCGGGCGAGCCGCTCCTTCTCCTCCGTCTCCAGCTCGGACTCCAGCTTCTCGGCCGCCGCGATCTGCTTCTCGATCTTCTTCTGGGCGGTGGCCTTGGCCTTGCGGTTCGCCTCCAGCTCCTTGAAGCGGGCGGAGGCGTCCGCCGCGTAGGCCTTGAGGTCCTTCTGGACGCGGGTCAGCTCGCCGAGCAGGCCCTTGGTGGCGCGCTGGCCCTGGAGCACCCGGCCGGTGCCGTCGAGGAAGTCCTCGGGGTCGTCGCTCAGGACCAGCTTGGCCCCGTCGGGCAGTCCGCCGGTGCGGTACTGGGCGCGGGCCGCGGCGCCGGCGCGGTCCTTGAGGTCGTCCAGCTCCTCCTGGCCCTTCACGATCTTCTTGGCCAGCTCGACGATCTCGGCGTTCTGCTTCTCGGCCTGCTCCTCCGCGGCGTTGTACTCCTCGGTGGCCGAGGCCGCCGCGCGGTAGAGCTTCTCGAGCTTCTCGCGTACGGCGTCCAGGTCCTTGCCGGGAGTGGCGGTCGGGGCGGTCGGGGCGGCGGAGGTGCCGGACGTGCCCGGGGACGGTGACGAGGAGGGCGGGGCCGAGGGGCCCGGGTCCGCGAACGCCGTGCCCGGCGCCGCCAGCACGGTGATCGCGCAGACCACGGTCACGGCAACGGTCGTCAAGCCACGCTTCCCCGTACGCATACCCCGCCCCCAAGCTGATTAACCGTCAGTAACTTAGCTCGCTCCGGGGATCGTGCCATGCCGTCGCGAAAAGCGACAGAGGCCGTGCTTTCCTCCCGCTTCCCCCTTCGACGGCTTCCCCGGGTGTGTGACGAACGCCGCCCGGAGATCGTTCCCGGCGGTCGCGGGTCGCGGGTCGCGGGTCGCGGGTCGCGGGTCGCGGGTCGCGGGTCGCGGGTCGCGGGCGTTCCCCTCTCGTGCCGCCCCCGCCGGTTCACGCGCGGGGCGCCAACGCCTCCCAGCGCACCGTCACTTCGCCCTGCCGCCACCGCACCGGCCCGTCCGTCACCGGCCAGTCGGCCGTCAGGTCCCGTACGGCCCGTATCCAGCGCTGCCGGGCGCCGTAGGAGGCGTAGGGCGCGGCGGCGGCCCAGGCGCGGTCGAAGTCGCGCAGAAAGGCGTGCACGGGCTCGCCGGGGACATTGCGGTGGATGAGCGCCTTCGGCAGCCGTTCGGCCAGGTCGGAGGGGCGGTCCAGGGAGCCGAGCCGGGTCGCGAAGGTGACCGTGCGCGGTCCCTCGGGCCCGAGCGCCACCCACACGTGCCGGCGCCCGATCTCGTCGCAGGTCCCCTCGACCAGGAGCCCGCCGCGCGAGTGCCCCGACGCCGACGCGAGCCGCGCGCACAGCCGCCGCCAGACGGCGGCCACCTCGTCCTCGTCGTACTGGCGCAGCACGTTCGCCGCGCGGATCAGCAGCGGCGGCCGGGAGACGGGGACCTCGAAGCCGCCGTGCCGGAAGTCGAGCCCCGCGCGCGCGTACGGCCGGGCCGCCGCCACCCTCGCCGGGTCGATCTCGACGCCCACCACGCGCGCGTGCGGCGCGACCGTGCGCAGGCGGTGCAGCAGCTCGACGGCGGTCCAGGGGGCCGCCCCGTAGCCGAGGTCGACGGCGACGGGATCGGCGGCGCGGCGCAGTTCGGCGCCGTGCACGGCCGCGATCCAGCGGTCCATGCGGCGCAGCCGGTTGGGGTTCGTCGTCCCGCGTGTGACCGTGCCCACGGGGCGGGTGGCGGTGGCGCGGGGTGGCATGCCTACGAGGGTATGCGGCCGGGGGCGGGCGGGCGGTCGGCCGGGCGGGCATGCGTGCGCAGGACGGTGGTACCCGGGACCCGAGAAGTGATCGAACGGTTGAGCGATCAGCGGTAATGATTCGGCAAAGGCCGGAAAACCGGAATGGAGCACCGCCCGTCCGGTGTTCCCACCCCTTGGAGGGCAACCCAGGTCCTCCGACCGGCATGCCCGCAGCGAGGAGGAACGGCTCGTGAGCCAGTACGTCAGCAGGCTCGGGCGTCGCTCACCGGCGGTCTCCCCGCGGCTCCGGCTGCCGCGCAGGCCCCGCCGCGTCGCCATGCTCTCCGTGCACACCTCGCCGCTCCACCAGCCCGGCACCGGCGACGCCGGAGGCATGAACGTCTACATCGTGGAGCTGGCGCAGCGCCTCGCCGCGATCAACATCGAGGTCGAGATCTTCACCCGGGCGACCACCGCCGCCCTCCCGCCCGTCGTCGAACTGGCCCCCGGCGTCCTGGTCCGGCACGTCGACGCGGGCCCGTACGAGGGACTGGCCAAGGAGGACCTGCCCGCCCAGCTCTGCGCCTTCACCCACGGCGTGATGCAGGCCTGGGCCGGACACCGCCCCGGCCACTACGACCTCGTGCACTCGCACTACTGGCTCTCCGGCCACGTCGGCTGGCTCGCCGCCCAGCGCTGGGGCGCGCCCCTGGTGCACGCCATGCACACCATGGCCAAGGTCAAGAACGCCAACCTGGCCGACGGCGACACCCCCGAACCGGCCGCCCGCGTCATCGGCGAGACCCAGATCGTCGCCGCCTCCGACCGGCTGATCGCCAACACGGCCGAGGAGGCCGACGAACTCGTCCGCCACTACGCCGCCGACCCCGACAAGGTCGCCGTCGTCCACCCCGGCGTGAACCTCGACCGCTTCCGCCCCTTCCCCAGGGGCTCCGTACCCGGCCCGGGCCAGCACGGCAACGCCCGCGCCGCCGCCCGCGCCCGCCTCGGCCTGCCCCAGGACGCGCTGATCCCGCTCTTCGCGGGGCGCATACAGCCCCTGAAGGCGCCGGACGTCCTGCTGCGCGCCGTCGCCGTGCTCCTCGAACAGCGCCCCGAGCTGCGCTCCCGCATCGTCGTCCCGGTCGTCGGCGGGCCCAGCGGCAGCGGCCTCGCCAAGCCGGAGGGCCTGCAGAAGCTCGCCGCGCGGCTCGGCATCGCCGACGTCGTGCGCTTCCGGCCGCCCGTCGGGCAGGAGCAGCTCGCCGACTGGTTCCGGGCGGCGTCCGTCCTCGTCATGCCCTCCTACAGCGAGTCCTTCGGCCTGGTCGCCATAGAGGCCCAGGCCGCCGGGACCCCGGTGCTGGCCGCCGCGGTGGGCGGCCTCCCGGTCGCCGTCCGCGACGGGGTCACCGGCCGCCTCGTCGACGGCCACGACCCCACCGCGTACGCGCGCGTGCTGCGCGACTTCGCCGACAACCCCGAGCTGACCCCCCGCATGGGCGACGCCGCCGCCCGGCACGCCCAGTCCTTCGGCTGGGACAGCGCCGCCGCCGCCACCGCCGACGTCTACACGGCCGCGATCCAGTCGCACCGCCGTCGCGTACGCTCGCACCATGGCTGAGGCACCGGACAAGGCAGCGCAGGTCGTCGAGGGGGCGCTGAAGGACGCCGACCTGGAGTGGGAGAGCCCCGAGCCCGGCAACTACGTCGTCAAGCTCCCCGGCACCCGCAAACTGTCGACGACGGTCTCCCTCCTCGTGGGCCGGCACTCCCTCTCCCTCAACGCCTTCGTCATCCGCCACCCCGACGAGAACGAACCGGCCGTCCACCGCTGGCTGCTGGAGCGCAACCTCAAGCTCTACGGCGTCGGTTACGCCGTCGACCGGCTCGGCGACGTCTACGTCACCGCGAAACTCCCGCTGGCCGCCGTCACCCCCGACGAGATCGACCGCCTCCTCGGCCAGGTCCTGGAGGCCGCCGACGGCGCCTTCAACACGCTGCTGGAGCTGGGCTTCGCCACCGCCATCCGCAAGGAGCACGCGTGGCGGACCTCGCGCGGCGAGTCCACGCGGAACCTGGAGGCGTTCCAGCACCTCATCGAGCGCTCCGGCGACTGACCGGCGTCAGGTCCGGGCGCCGCTTGCCCGGTAGCGCCCCGGCGTGACCCCCACCAACCGCTTGAAGTGCCGGGTCAGATGGGCCTGGTCGTAGAACCCGGTGGCACCCGCCACCTCCGCCGGGGAGTCCCCGGCCAGCAGCAGCCGCCGGGCCCGGTCGACCCGCCGGGACATCAGGTACTGGTGCGGGGCGATGCCGTACGCGCCGCTGAACGCCCGTACCAGGTGCGCCGGGTGCGCGGGCACGAGCGCCGCCGCCTCGTCCAGGCCGATCCCCGGGACGATCCGCTCGTCGAGCAGCTCCCGCAGCCGCCGGGCGAGCACGGGGTCCCGGCGGGCGCCGGACGCGCCGGTCCCGGGCCGCAGGTGCGCGCGCAGCCGGTCGCCGATCAGGGTCAGCCGGCTCTCCGCCTCCAGCTCGTCCCCGGGCAGCGCGAGCGCGGCGTGCAGCTGTCCGACCCGCCGCCGCAGCACCGGGTCCCGCAGGTCGGGCGCGTCCACGGCCGGGCCGATCAGTTCGTCGCCCAGCCGGGAGGCGTCCAGGTACAGGACGCGCTTGCGGAAGCCGTCCGGCGTCGCCGGGGAGCCGTTGTGCGGCACGTGCGGCGGCAGCAGCGACACCGTGTCGTGCGGGGTGCCGTGCTCGTGCCGGTCCAGGTCGTACCGTACGGCGCCGTCGTCGACGATGAGCAGCGTCCAGGCGTCGTGGACGTGCATCGGGTAGGCGTACTCGGTGTAGTGGGCGTGGAAGACCTCGACGACGCCGGGGACAGGGGGGCGCCAGGCGGAGACGTTCGGCTGGGTCTTCCGCTGGGTGCTCCGCGGGGCGCTCCGCTGGTCCTTCCGTCGGCCGGCCATGCAAAAAACGTACAAGACCGGACGGGGCACGGATCGGCAGTCTCACCGTATGAACACGCACGAAGCCGCCCCGGAGACCCCCGGGGCCGAGGCCCCCGTCCGCTTCGACACCAAGATCGCCGTACTGCTGCGCGAGGACCTGGAGACCTGGCAGCGCCTCAACGTCACGGCCTTCCTGGTCAGCGGCCTGGGCAAGCAGTTCCCCGAGGTGATCGGGGAGCCGTACGAGGACGCGGACGCCGTCGGCTACCTGCCGATGTTCCGCCAGCCGGTGCTGGTCTTCGAGGGCACTAAGGAGACCCTGACCACCGCCCACGCGCGTGCGCTGTCCCGCGCGCTGCCCCGGTCCCTGTTCACGTCCGACCTCTTCACCACGGGCAACGACCGCGACAACCGCGCGGCGGTACGGGCGGTGGCGACGGCGGACCTGGACCTGGTGGGCCTCGCGGTGTACGGCCCGAAGAACGCGGTGGACAAGGTGCTGAAGGGCGCGCGGATGCATCCGTGACGGGACGGACGCATCCGCGCGCGAGCGGCGTGGTCAGACGGCGGCGCTGGTGTCCGCCCTGGGCGCGGGGTCGGCGGACGCGCCCCGGGCCACCGGCGTCTCGTCACCGTCGCCCTCGCCCTTGCCGTCCTCCGGCAGGCCCCGCATGAGCCCCCAGTACCCGGCCGCCGCCAGTGTGCCGACGACGGCGCAGATGCCCCACAGCCACTCGGCGCCCCAGTGGTCTATGACGAACCCGGACATCAGCGGGGCGACGAGCGCGGCGACCGCCCAGGACATGGTGTACATGCCCTGGTAGCGCCCGCGCCCGTGCACGGGGGAGAGGCGGACGACGAGCCCGGTCTGGGTCGGCGCGTTGACGACCTCGGCGAGTGTCCACACGCACACCGTGAGGGCGAAGACGCCGACCGACCCGGCGAAGGCGGTGAGCCCGAAGCCGTACCCGGCCAGCAGCGACGAGCCGACCAGCAGCAGCCGCGGATCGCGGTGCTGGATGAACCGCGTGACGGGGATCTGCAGGACGACGATCAGCACGCCGTTGACGGCGATGGCCAGCCCGAAGTCCGCGGGCGTGAACCCGGCCTCGCCCATGGCGACGGGCAGTCCGACGTAGGCCTGCTGGAAGATCAGCGCGATCAGGAAGGACAGCCCGACGACGCTCATGTACCGCCCGTCGCGCAGCACGGTCCACAGGGAGACGGCCGCGTCCTTGTCGCCGACGTCGGTGCTCTCGGCCTGCTGGGGCCGCGACTCGGGCAGCTTCACGAAGACCAGGACCGCGCAGACCAGCGTCATCCCGGCCTCGATCATGAACCCGGCGAGATAACTGACCTCGGCGATGAACCCGGCCGCCATGGAGGAGATCGCGAAGCCGAGGTTGATCGCCCAGTAGTTGAGCGAGAACGCCCGGATACGGTCCTCGGGCCGCACGATGTCCGCCATCATCGCCTGCACGGCTGGCCGGGAGGCGTTGCTGGCCATGCCGACCAGGAAGGCGACGGCGGCGATGGCCACCGGGTCCCGCATGAAGCCGAGCAGCGCGACGGACAGCGCGGTGGAGGTCTGCGCCACCAGCAGCGTGGGCCGCCGTCCCAGCCGGTCGGTCATCACCCCGGCGCCCAGCGAGGAGATGACCCCGCCGAGCCCGTGCAGGGCGGCGACCAGACCGGCGTACGAGGCGGAGTAGCCGCGGTCGATGGTGAGGTAGAGCGCCATGAAGGTGGCGACGAAGGCGCCGAGCCGGTTGACCAGGGTGCTGGTCCACAGCCACCAGAACTCGCGGGGGAGCCCGGAGACGGTCTCGCGTGCGGCGCGTCTGAGTCCGGTGACTGACATGGTTCCCCCGAGGTGGCTGAGGCGGATGCAGGCAGCTGTGGATGTAAGCGGCTGCGGCGGTGAGCACAACTTACAAAGGCGCACCTCGGGGAAGCCACTCGATTAACACTTCCCGTCAACCGTCCGCCCACCGGGCGCGACGAGCACGGGGTCCGGGGGTTCGATTACGCTCGGGAGCATGGCCGACGCACCGTACAAGCTGATCCTCCTCCGCCACGGCGAGAGCGAGTGGAACGAGAAGAACCTGTTCACCGGCTGGGTGGACGTCAACCTCACCCCGAAGGGCGAGAAGGAGGCGACGCGCGGCGGCGAGCTGCTCAAGGACGCCGGCCTGCTGCCCGACGTGGTCCACACGTCCGTCCAGAAGCGCGCGATCCGCACGGCCCAGCTCGCGCTGGAGGCCGCCGACCGCCACTGGATCCCGGTCCACCGCCACTGGCGCCTGAACGAGCGCCACTACGGCGCCCTCCAGGGCAAGGACAAGGCCCAGACCCTCGCGGAGTTCGGCGAGGAGCAGTTCATGCTGTGGCGCCGCTCCTACGACACCCCGCCGCCGCCGCTGGACCGCGACGCCGAGTACTCCCAGTTCTCCGACCCGCGTTACGCGATGCTCCCGCCGGAGCTGCGCCCCCAGACGGAGTGCCTGAAGGACGTCGTCGGCCGCATGCTGCCGTACTGGTTCGACGCGATCGTCCCCGACCTCCTCACCGGCCGCACGGTCCTCGTCGCCGCCCACGGCAACTCCCTCCGCGCCCTCGTCAAGCACCTCGACGGCATCTCCGACGCCGACATCGCGGGCCTGAACATCCCGACGGGCATCCCGCTGTCCTACGAACTGGACGCCGAGTTCAAGCCCCTGAACCCGGGCGGCACCTACCTCGACCCGGACGCGGCCGCAGCGGCGATCGAGGCCGTGAAGAACCAGGGCAAGAAGAAGTAGACCCACCTGAAGAAGCCCCCTGCCTGCGGAGCCTCCGCCGGGAGGGGGCTCTTTCATGTGCTCGGGCCCCGCGGTCGGTGGCACTCAAGGTCGTTCGCATCTCCATTAGGCCGGCCAGGCATCGGCGGCACGAACGAGACGACCGTGCCGCCGAGGTGGCTGGGCCGGAGTGCCATGAATCCGCCTTTATCGGGCAGGTCCACAGACTGCCCGACGCGCCAGCAGCTTATGGGAGCCATGATCACTCGCGCTAAAGCAGCGCCACCCAAAGCCGCTCCACCGACCGACTAAAGGGCTTGCAGCACCACACGGCGGTCAAGGCTCCACTCGTTCATGTAATGCGATTACGTCGCAGCTATCTATTTTCGAGCCCGCGCCCAAGCCGTCGAAATGCGATGTTCACCCCACATGTGTTTCCGCATACCATTCTTCGCAGCAGTAGCATCGCTCTCGCGGGCGTACTCAACGAAGCCATACCCTCTTGAATTGCCGGTGTAGAGATCCAGAGGAACCGAAACGTTGAGAACTTTTCCGTACTGGCGCGCCACTTCCTCTAGCTGTTTCGATGTTGCAGAAAAAGGAAGATTCCCTACGTAGACCTTGCGGGGTGTCTCGGAATCACGCCCGCTTTCGAAGTCTTCGACTACAGATTCTTCAGGATCGGCCCCCGCAGTGGCGATATCCCGGCTCTGGCTTTTCGACTTTACTGGCTCGGGCGCAACCAACTCACCCGATAGGGTCAAGCTCCGCAATCGACCGATTGGATTCCCTTGATCGTCAATCAACCCGAGAGCCAGAAGTGCTCCAAAAGCGCCTCGAGTGCCTGGGTTACTGTAGGGATTTTCAATGGGTAGGCGTCCAACTGCTCGCTTCACGGAACCGACTGTAACCACGCTTCCGCCTGCTTCACGAATAACCTCCATTAGGAACTGAGAAAGGAATCTCTCACATTCAAATGGAGGACGAATCGCAAACTTGCGCACCAGACGGCGGCTCGACAGTTTCTCCCTCTTTACCAAGTTGTTCACTTGCACCTTGGTGAGGACGTTAATCAAAATCCCCTTCGTCTGCAGCTGCTCGACGACCGATCGAAGTTGGTCCGTGTCGACAATATCCAGGGCATCAATGATCTGCTGAGGACTGATTCTGGAATTATTCTGCCCGAGGAGTACAACACGTGCCTCCTCGCGGGTCAGGTTGAATTTATCGAATGCGGTTACCCAGCGCTGCGCTTCTGGCGAGAAGACTGATCTGTGATGGAGGGTGATCGTGAACGAGGAGGGATCAGCTTGAAGCTCCGGCTCAACGAGATCATGGACACGCATCAAGTGGAAGATCCTACGCATCCCCTCACCCATTTCACGCATGTACCCGAGTTCTCGAAGTACGCGCGCCAGATACGCATTGCGGGACTGATGCACACCTTTCAATTGTCGAAGTTCCCCGATCGTCACATTCGACAGAAGGCCGCCGGGACTTTTTACCTCAATCCGATTGTCGAATACATAGATTTCAATGGGGCGTCCTTCATTGCTGTAATCGCGGTGAGCGATCGCGTTCGTGAGCGCCTCCAAGCAAGCATCTTCCGGATAGAGAATTTTCTCCTCGAAGGTGCCTTCCGGGCCAAATTTAGTCTCAACCAAGTAGGGGCGCAGTTGATCCCATGCTTCAGAGATCAACTGGAAAAGGGCTCCCGCAACCTGCACGCTCTTCGAGACGTTGTAATCTCGACCTGTTCTTACCTCATTTCCCTGCACTCGAAAGATACGGACCTCACAACGAGGATGCCACAACGTGACGTCTTGAGCGAACAGGAGAAGCGCAGCCCGCCTGAGTTGTACTCCACGAGTCGAGAAGTCCATGAGCTTCATAAAGCCCAAGAATGCTTCAACCGAGTGCCCGGGAGCCACCTTGTCACGCGCACGCTCAATCAGAGATGTGTCGAGGTCACCAATCGTGGCGCCGTCGACATACTGGCGATCATATTCCCTTGACGCTCTCTCCTGGCGCTCAAGGTTGATCGCGCCGGTAGAAATTGGGCGGGTCTCTAGGTCATTTCTCTGCAAGCACTTCCCATCAGTCGTCTGATGTACGTGCTCCGTCCCTTTATCCACGCTAAAATACAAGACCATTTTGCCATCGAATTCTGCTCGAAGGCGCACAGGCGTCGGAAGGGGGGTCTCTGGCATTACTCGATCTGCCGGAGCCGCGAGCATGCGCTGGATATCTGCTTCGGAATGCCTAACTCCTGTGATCGAGCCATCATCCTCAACTCCAACCAGCAACTCTCCGCCCTCGGCATTTGCAAAGCCAACCAGAGCTTCAGCGATGTCCCTACAAACATCAACAACAGGACGTCGCACTTTGGCATCAGGAGGCCCCTGAAGCGCGCTCTTGAATTCACGGAACTGGCTCTCGCCAAGTTCGCGAGCCAGCTGAATTTTTTCCTGAACGCGCATAAATTCAGTCACTCTAACCTCCCGTTTTCCTGATACAGGAGAACACTACTCCCGATCATGGATGCTCATGGTCCAGTCGCGCTTTTTCCCTCAGACTGGGGCCCAACCACACGGGAAGGGATACCGATACCCGCTAGTAGCCTCGGCGGCGCGCGCTGCACAAGCCGAGACAACCTGGACGCAGTCGAAGAAGCGGCAGGCGGCTGCATCTGCCGGCCGCTTGGTGGTGGAAGCGCGTATCAACGGCGGCTGTGCCAGATCCTGCGGGGAACCACAGGTAATAGCGGGTAGCACATCGGCGGTCAGTCAAGCGCCCACGCCGCTACGGCGCAGGTCAGCCCGGCGAACCGTTGCGGATCACCTCAGCTTCCCAAGCTGATGGCTCCGCGAGACTCCGTAGCTCCCGCAAGCAGTTGCCCCATAGTCGCCCTTGCCCGTGCAGGCTCTGCCAGACTCGCTTCATGGGGCGTTGCGCCGGGGTGACACGGCAGGGACGAGCGTGCGGAAATCTGGCCGGATGGAACGGCTACTGCCATCTGCACGGTGGTGGAGGCCTACGAAGCCGAAGCCCGCGTGTCTCTACTCTCTCTACTCCTCCCCGACTTCCGCGCATGTCGACGGGTCCGGAACCACAGCCGCAACGCAGGCGCAGAGGGTGGTTCTGGTGGCTGAGGTGGCTCTTCATAGGTTGGTTCGAGGCGCTGCGTAGCGCCGTAAGCCGACGCTCATGACGGTGCTGGCTGGGCCGTCTCTGGGCGGTCCGAAGACGCTCGACAGGTTGCCGATGGCGACTAGTGACGACCACCAAGCGCACGAGCCCACTGCCCCTGACCAGCAGAAACCCAGCTCATCAAGATCCCCGGAAAGATCCAGGCGCGAAGAGGTAAGCCGACGTCAGCCCGCCCTCGTCCTCGGCCCGCTTGGCAGCTCGTGCGGGCGGTCATGTCAGGGCGGTGGCCAGGCGTTGGCCATCTGGAAGGAGACCACCGTTCCGCCGAAGCGGCTGGGGCCGGCTTGCCAGGAGTCGGCGACGGCGTCGACGAGTAGCAGCCCGCGCCCGTGCGCGTCGTTGGCCTCCGGGCACCTGGTCCGCACGCTCTCCGGGAGCCCCGGGTTGTGCACCTCGACCCGGAGCGACGCCTCCACACGGAACCACTCGACCCGGACGAGCCAAGGTGCGTCTGACGTGCCGTGGACGACGGCATTGGTCACCAGCTCGGAGAGCAGCAGGACACAGTCGTCGATCGAGCACGTCAGCTGGTAGGGAGTGACGAACTTTCGGAACCAGCGTCTGGCCCGGGGCACGGACTCGGCGACGGGGTGCAAGGTCATCGCGCCGAGGCGCGGTGACTCCGCACAGGGATAGCGGTCGATCGCGTAGGTCACCCGCGCTCACTCCCCGCTGCTGAGGCCGCAAGGGGGGTGCTGCCGCCGCTTCCCTGTGTCCGGGGCGGGCGGCTGAGTTGGCTCTCTCTCTGTTGAGACCACGGCAGCAGACGGATCGATCGCGTGCGACGTCATACGGCACCCCTCGCTCGGGAAGTCACTGCTACATCTCTAGACAGGTACTGTGACGAACATCTCTAGAGACGTCAAGCTGCCCTCGTCCGGAGGCCCTTGGGAAGGTTGAGCCCTACTCGCGGCGAGCAGGCCGCCAACCTGTGGCCTAAGGTGTCTAGAGAAGGAGAGGAGGCCCGCGGGATGGCCAGTGCCGGAGACGACCGACGGCCCAAGTACCAGCGGATCGCGGACACGCTGCGTGAAGCGATCCGGTCGGGCGAGTACGGTCCCGGTGATCGGCTCCCGGGGGAGAACGACCTCATGGCCACGCACGGCGTGGCGCGCATGACGGCCCGCCAGGCCTTGAGCGTCCTCCGGGACGAAGGCGTCGCCGAGGCCCGCAAGGGCGCCGGTGTGTTCGTCCGGGAGTTTCGCCCGCTTCGACGCCGGGGCATTCAGCGTCTGGCCCAGCAGCAATGGGGCAACGGCAAGTCCATCTGGGCGGTCGACATCGAGGACCGCTCCCTGGAGGTGGACCGGGTCGCCGTGTCGGAGGAAGTCGCGCCTGAGGGCGTCGCCGCGGTCCTGGAGCTGGCCGACGGGGAGGCGGTGTGCGTGCGGCGTCGGCGCTTCGTCCTGGACGGCAAGCCGGTCCTGCTCGCGACGAGCTACTTGTCCGCCGCGCTGGTCGCCGGGTCCGCGATCACTCAGGAGGACACCGGGAAGGGCGGGACGTACGCCCGGCTCGGCGAACTCGGCCACGGGCCGGTTCACTTCCGTGAGGAGATCCGCTCACGCATGCCCTCGAAGGGCGAGGCCGACCAGTTGGGCATGGCCGCGGGCACCCCGGTCATCGTCATCTGCCGCACCGCGTTCACGGCCGAGGGTCGTGCCATCGAGGTCAACGAAATGAAGCTGGACGCCGCCTCGTACGTCTTGGAGTACGACTTCGACGCGTAGGCCGCGCGGTTTCGCTCCATCCCACGGGTGTGGGGCCCCAGTGTTGGGACGAGCGTGAGACTGACTCCGTGCCTGAGGGGTGCCTGAGGGCGCTCGCCCGACGCTGGTGGGGCCAGGAGGGCCTCGTGGCTGTGCGGAAACAGATCGTTCGGTTCAGGCACGCGCACGAGGCCCTCGCCGTGCCGGGTCGCTTCGACGCGGTGAACTCGGCGGCCGGGGGCCGTTACTGGTGGGTGGCCAGGAAGGGCAGGAGGACGTCGGTCATCTCGTCCGGTACTTCCTCCGCGAGGTCGTGGCCGGCGTCGAAGACGTGGCCGGTGACGTCGTGGGCCATGAGCCGCATCTGGGACTCGCAGCGGTCGCCGATGAACGCGGAGCCGCCCAGGGCCAGGACCGGGATGTCCAGCTTCTTCTGTGCGGCCTGCCGGTTCTGTTCGGCGTCGACGAGCATGGCCCGGTAGATGGAGAGCATCGCGCGGATGCCGCCGGGCATGGAGTAGCAGCGCACGTATTCGTCGACCGCCTCGGGGGTGGCGGTGTCGGGCCGACTGCGCTCGTACTTGATCATGTAGGTGATCAGCTCGCGCTCGTGTCCGCTGATCAGCATCTCGGGTACGTCGGGCTGGAAGTAGAAGCCCAGGTGCCACAGGTGCATGCCGCTGGAGACGTTCTCGGGGGTGAGGGCCGTGTGGTCCTCGAAGCCGAATCCCGGGAACAGCGCCTCGGCGAACACGAGGGCGGTGACGTGGTCGCGGTGGCGGGCGGCGAGCTGGTAGCCGATCACCGCTCCCCAGTCCTCGCCCACCACGGTGTACGTCCGGTGCCCGAGGTGGTTCATCAGCTCGGCGATGTCGTCGCTCATGGTCGCGGAGTCGTAGCCGTCCGACGGCCGGGCGGAGTCGCCGAGACCGCGGAGGTCCGGCACGACGACGGTGTAGTGGGGCGTCAGCCTGGGAACGAGGTGGCGCCAGTGGTAGCTGGTCTTGGGTACGCCGTGCAGGAGCACCACCGCGGGGCCTGACCCGGCCGTGCGGTAGTGGAGACTCGTTCCGTTCACGGCGGCTCGGCCCGTGCGGACGGGCGTTCCCTCGTGGTCGAACATCATGTTCTTCTTCTTCAACTCTCCTGGTGTGCGTGGCGATGCGGGCGTCAGGGGGCCGGTGCCGGGTCGACGAGGATCGTCAGGCGGCTCGGTCCGGTGCCGTCCGTGGTCGTCCGGGCAGCGGAACGGCCGGCGGAACGGTCCGCGGGGCGCAGGGTGAGGTTCTCCGGGTAGAGCCGGCCGAGCAGGGCCAGTACGACGAGGCCGTCCTGGCCGGTGGCGTCCAGGGTGACGTCGCCGTCCTGCGTCCACACCAGTCCCGGCGCGCGCAGTGCGGACCAGGCGTCGGCGGTGCCGGGTGCGTCGCCTGCGTCGGGGCTCTCACGCTGGGTGAAGCGGTGGCCGCGCAGGGCTTGGCCGAGGTCGACGTGGGCGGTGGTGCCGTCGCGGGTGACCTCGATGCGGGCGGTGCGGGTCCCGTCGACGACCGGTGCGGTGACGGGACGGGCGGCGAGCGGGCCGGACGCGGTGGTGGCGGGCGGCAGGTCCTCGACGAGCGTGCGGGGTGCGGCGTAGTAGTCCTGTATCTCGGCGACGTACGTGGCGGCTTCACCGACGGACGGGTCGGGGCGCCAGGTCAGCAGGTGCCGGGGCGCGGTCAGGGGCGGCTGGTCGAGGACGGCGGGGAGGGCGGTGCCGCCACTCGCGTCGAAGCCGTAGCCGGCCGGGCCGGAGGTGCCGGTCACGACGGTGCGGGCGAAGGCCACGATGCTGGTGTGCCGGATCTGCCGTACCAGGAGTTCGGTGAGGAACGCGTCGCGGGCCGGCTCGGTGTGCCGCAGTCCGGTCGGGGTGATCGGGAGCGGGGCGTCCTGCCAGTTGGTGAAGGGCAGTACGGCGTCGCGCAGCAGGACGATCTGGTGCAGCCACTCGTTGTAGAGCTGCATCGTGACCGGTCCGCCGCGGCGTCCGCGGAGCAGATCGGCTGCGGGAGGGGTGAGCAGGTGGCCGTAGCAGTGGCTGCGGACGACCAGCGGGCCGGCGGGCAGCGGTACCGGGGCGGTCAGCAGCCTCTTCAGCGCCTCGGTCGACCAGGAGGCCAGCTCCTGGCCGATCGTCTCGGCCTGAGCGCCCAGTTCGCGCGCTGCCGAGGCGCTGTCCGGGCCGAGGAACAGCGGGAGGGAGGTCTCCCGGGTGCCGAGGGCGAGCGTCGCGCGGATCTGACCCTCCAGCACCTCGATGTCGGCGCTGGTGAGGGCGTTGTCGTCGATGATGCCCTGGAGCAGCGGCTCGGTGGCGGTGAAGAACTCGCGGGCGGTCAGGGTGGTGCCGGCCGCGGGGAAGGTGTTCCAGCGGCTTCCGCCGAGAGCGGCGGGCGTGGCCGGGATGGCGGGCGTAGTCGGGATGGCGGGCGCAGTCGGGGTGACGGGCGTAGTCGGGATGGATGTGCGGGGCATGGGTCCTCCGGAGTCTTCGGTCAGGGTGCGGGCGGGGCGGGGTCGCCGGATTCCGTGTCCGGGCGGGCACCGGCGATTTTCTGGATCGTCTGTTACAGATTCCGGGCATGAAAAAGTCAGTCGAGGGCGGCCAGCGCGACCTCCATGAGGGGTTCGAGGGTGCGGGCGTCCGGCGTGATCTTCGCGGAGACCAGCAGTCCGTTGAGGAAGGTGACGAGGAAGGCGGCGAGGGTGTCCGGGTCGTGCCGCCTCGCGATCTCGCCCCGCTCCGCCGCGGCCCGCAGTACTTCGGCGAGCGCGTCCCGGCTGGCGTCCTGCATGTCGCGCACGGTGCGCCGGGTCGCCGCGTCCTGAGGCAGGCGCTCGCAGGCGGCATTGACCGCCAGGCAGCCCCGGCCGTCGTCCCCCGCGGCGATCCGGACCCGCTCGACCAGCATCGTGCGGATCGCCGACCGGGCGTCCGCCCCTTCCTCCAGGCTGCGCAGGGCGGCCGCCGCGAGGGTGGTGCGGTAGTGCTCCAGCGCCGCCCGGTAGAGGCCGTCCTTGTCGCCGAACGCGGCGTACAAGGATCCTTGCCCGATCCCCAGGTGCCCGGTCAGGTCGCGCACCGAGGTGGCCTCGTAGCCGCGTGTCCAGAACAGCTCCATCGCGCGGCTCACCGCCGCTTCGGTGTCGAACTCCCGGGTTCTTGCCATGGCTCCACCGTAACCGATCTGGATCGGTCGCTCAAGAAAGGAGTCTTCGGTCGCCTGGTCGTGCGCTGACCTGCAGGCCAGAGGGGATGCGGGAGGTAGCCGAGCGTGCTTCGCTGGTATACGCAACTGCACACTCACGATGCGAGGACGGATCTCATGAGTGCCAGCGGAGAAGTTCGCGCCCGACTCCAGCAGATGTGTGACAAGGCCCAGGAGTTGAAGGCCGCCTCGGAACGGGCCGACGACCCCGGCGAGCGCAAGCGGCTCCAGGAGAAGGCGCGAAGGCTGCAGAGCCAGAGCGAAGAGGAAAGCATGGAGCGGGGCGGGGACATCTATCCGCCGGAGTGAGGCCCCGGCTCCCAGGGCCCCGGCAGTACGGCGTCCGGTGGGCTACGGTGTGCAGTCATGACTACCGGGACGGCTTCGCGCCACACACGGATTGGTGACCCGGTGCTCCGCTGAGCGCCGCGCGGGCTCCGCCTCCCGTCGTGTTGATCACAGGCTTGACGCATCAACCACGACAGGAGAGTTCATGCCCACCAAGATGCTGCAGATCCCCACCGCGGACGGACAGGCCGACGCGTTCGCCGCCTTCCCCGGGAGTGCGGGGCCGCACCCCGGGGTGCTGATGTACCCGGACGGCTTCGGGATCCGGCCCGTGCTGCGGGAGATGGCCGGTGAACTGGCCGGGCACGGGTACTACGTACTCGTCCCCAACTTCTTCTACCGGCACGGCCCGGCACCGGTGATCGAGCTTCCCGAGCACATCGGAGAAGAGGAGCGACCCGCGGTCTTCGAGCGGCTGATGCCCATGATCGAGGCGCACACCGCAGAACGCGCCCTGAGGGACGCCGACGCCTTCCTCACGTTCCTCACCGCTCAGGCCGAGGTCGGCGCCGGGCCGGTCGCGGTGACCGGGTACTGCATCGGCGGTCTCCTGGCGACGCGCACCGCCGTGGCCCACCCGGGGCAGGTGGCCGCCCTCGCCGCATTCCACGCGCCGGTGGGAGCCGACGGGCCCGACAGTCTCTCCGGGCTCACCGCCGAGGCCCACTTCGGGCACGCGGAGGGCGACTTGACGCCCGAGGCCCTCAGTGAGCTGAACCAGGCACTGGACGCCGCCGGTGTCCGCCACACCTCCGAGATCTACCCCGGCACCGTCCACGGGTTCACGATGGCAGACACCGATGCCTTCGACTCGGCCGCGCTTCAACTGCACTGGGACCGTCTGCTGCCCCTGCTCGACCGCGCCCTGGCCGGTGGCCCCGGTCAGTGAGCCGGGTCCGGTGGTGCCGTGATCGCGCGCAGTGCCGCCAGGTGGCCCTGATACGCGGCTCGGCCCTGGCGGGTCAAGCGGAGCCACACGCGCTGGCGGGTGTCGCGGACGGCCTTGCGCTGCTCGACGTAGCCGGCGTCCATCAGGACCGTGACGTGCTTGCTCAGGGCCGAGGCGGAGAGCCCGAGTCTCCTCTGGACCAGGGCGAACTCCGCCTCGCCAGCCGCCTCCAGGAGGGCGCAGACGCGCAGCCGGTGCGGGGCGTGGATGGTGGTGTCGAAGCCCTCCATCGGGTCGCCGTCTCCGGTGCTCACGCGGTCCTCCGGTGCAGGCGTACGAAGGTGAGGTGGAAGCCGACGGACACCGCCGCGCCGATCAGCGAGGCCGCGACGAGCCACACCGGCTCTCCCGTGGCACGGAAGGCGTACGGTCCGCCGACCAGCAGCAGGGGCAGGCCGACCATGAGCGGCAGGGTCGCCCGCTTCGGCAGTACGTCCATGCGCAGGGCCACGCCGGTCTTCTCCCGCCACGCCTTCGCCGCGACGGAGAAGAGCGCCGCGTAGAGCGCGGTAATCGCCAGCATGGTGGCCATCCAGGCCGAGCGTGGCAGCAACCAGTCACGGTCGGCCACGATGCCGCCGAGGGCGATCGGAAGCGCCGCAGCGTAGAGCGTCAGCGTGATGAAGAACCAGGTCGGCCACGGCGTGGCGGTCAGTGCCGTGGTCGAGACCCGGACGCGCTCGGTGTCGGCCAGGGCGGCGCGGGCCTGCTCCGGCGTGAGTGGTACCCCGTTGCTTTCCATGACGGAAACAATAGCAGTCTGTTTCCGGCGTGGAAAGTGTCGGGTTTCCGGAGTGGCAAGTGGAGAGTTCGCAGGTTGCGGGGCGGAGCCGGCGCCGTCGAGGAGAACTTCAGTGCCCGGTGGGCCGCGTCCCCGAGTCGTCCCCGTCGGCGACCGCGTACCCCGGCACGGACGGCCACCGCACCGTCAGCACCACGGACTCCTCCTCCGCGTACCAGGAGTGGTCGACGCCCCTGCCCCACACGACGTAGTCGCCCTGCTCGG
Source organism: Streptomyces hyderabadensis (assembly GCF_020404845.1). Lineage (GTDB taxonomy): Bacteria > Actinomycetota > Actinomycetes > Streptomycetales > Streptomycetaceae > Streptomyces > Streptomyces hyderabadensis. Next base: position 94,007 of record NZ_JAIOJZ010000020.1, read on the forward strand.
CCAGTACGACGCTGCGGCCGGGGAACTCCACCCGGAAGCGTCCGCTGACCAGGACCTGCAGGGCGGTGCGTTCCTCGCCGGAGACCCAGTGGGCGCGCTCGTCCCCCTTGGGGTGGACGCCCCACTTGATCTCCACGTCCTCGCTGTGCCGGGGGTCGGAGGGGTCCTTGAAGTGCCCCAGCAGCCACCCCCGGTCCAGTGCCGCGTCCTTGCCCGCGTTGCCCACGTACACGCTGTCCGTCGCCATGGCCCCGGAAGCTAGCAGTGGGAAATGCTTCGCCCCCGCCCGCCCCGCCGGATAGCGTCACAGCGCGTTCGTAGCGGTGCTTCCCACGTCGAGAGCGGGTTTTCGTCCATGGCTTGTCGGATCAGTGAGCTGGTGCTCGGTTGCCGTGACCCCGAGGCGCTGGCGCGCTTCTGGTGCGAGGTGCTGGACTTCGTCGTGCTCGACCGCGAGGACAACGAGTACTTCGAGATCGGGCCGCGGGAAGGGTTCGGCGGGCCGCAGCCGACGATCATCCTCAGTCGCCGGGACGAGCCGGAGCCCGGCAAGTCCCGGCTGCACATCGACGTCAACGCCACCGACCGCGATCAGGACGCCGAGCTGGAGCGCCTGCTGAAGCTCGGGGCGCGTCCGGCCGACATCGGGCAGACCGGCGAGGAGCCGTGGCACGTCCTCGCCGATCCCGAGGGCAATGAGTTCTGTCTGCTCAAGGCCCGCATCAGGCCGCTGTGAGTCGCCGGCCCGTCAGGCCGGTTCCACCGGGAGCCACAGTTCCGTCGTCGCCGTCGTGAAGTCGTCCGCGCGCTCCAGGACGGAGACGATCGACGGGCCGGGGCGCAGGCGCCACGGGTTGGAGGGGAACCACTCCGACGCCGTGGCCGCCCAGGTGCTCTGGAGGGTCTCCGGGTAGGGGCCCGAGCTGCGGAAGACCGCCCAGGTGCCGGCCGGTACCTCGATGGCGTCCAGGTCGTCGGGGGCCGGGGTGCCCCCGGAGACCGCGACGCCGTGCAGGTAGGTCAGCTCGGTGCCCTCCGCGCTGTCCTGGGCCACGTCGTCGCAGACCTGGAGCAGTCCGGCCGGGTCCGTGTCGCCGAGCGACTTCAGGCGGGCGTGAGTGTCCTGGGGGAGGGAGGCGATGTGCTCCTGGATGTGCGGGTTGACGCCCTGGTGGATGAGCGGGACGCGGGTCGCGTGGCCGATCAGGCGGAAGGCGGGGCGGTCGGTGAAGCGGGTGTCCATGGGGGTGCTCCCTTCGACGGTCAGGCGGAACCTGAGCTGCGGCTGTGTCCGAAGGGGGCCTCCGTCGCGGCGTACCTCGCGCGGGGCGGCGCCGTGGACCGACCGGAACGCGCGTCCGAACGCCTCCGTGGACCCGTATCCGTACCGGACGGCGATGCCCAGCAGGTCGTCCCCGCCCCGTACGACGTCGGCGGCGGCGACGGTCATGCGGCGCCGGCGGACGTACTCCGACAACGGCATGCCCGCGAGCGACGAGAACATCCGGCGCAGGTGGTACTCGGTGGTGCCGAGCGTCGCGGCCAGCGCGGGGACGTCCGGTTCCTCGCCGAGACGGTCCTCGACCAGGTCGACCAGGCGGTTCAGGGCCGAGATCACGGGGCCTCCCTTCGGCATCCACCGTGGCAGGGGGCACCGCCACGGCACCCGATCGCTGCGGTTCGGTTCGGTCGGCGTCTGCCGCCCCGGCCGGTCAGGGGACGGGCAGCCGCGCCTGGCCCGGGTGGCTGCGGAGTCCGTCGAGGACGATCACCCTGAAAGGGGCGGCCTTCGACCGGGACGCCGCCCTGCGCATGCACCGGCTCACCGAGCAAGCGGTCGACCCTGCGCGGTGGTCACCGCCGGCTGGTCCGGCCACGTGAAGGCGTACCCGGGGTCGCCCCCGCGGGCCAGACGCACGTAGCGGAGCAGCTCGCGGACGATGCCCGCGTTGCCCATCGCCCAGCCGGGCCGGGGCTCGAGGCCGGACGGGGTGGACCGGAAGTCGACGTTCGACCAGCGGGCGCCCGCACCGTCCCGGACGGCACGCGCGGTCAGGTCCGCGACCAGGACGTCGGCGAAGTCGAACGCGTCCCGCTGCTCGGCGATCCGGTCGCAGGCCAGGGCCAGGACGCCCGCGGTGCCGCAGCAGCGGCCGTTGTTGTCCCAGAAGCCGGGGCGCAGCCGCTCGGGGACGCCGGAGTGGACGACCGTGTGCCAGCAGCGGTCGGCCAGGGTGGTCCAGGCGGGGTCGGACGTGACGTCGCGCAGGGTGCGGAAGAGCTGGGCGTCACCGGCCGGGCCGTGGCACCAGCCGTAGCTGACCGGGTCGATCAGGTCCGGGAGGTACTGCGGGGTGGAGTGCGGGGCCAGGAAGCCCTCGGGGCCCGCGGAGTCGCGGGACACGACGTCGGCCGCGGCGGACAGCGCCAGGCCGAGCAGGTCGGCGCGGCCGGTGGCGGCGCCGACGCGGGCGAGGGCCAGGGCGATGCCGAGGGTGCCGTGCGAGACGTGGTGCAGGCGGGAGTCGGTACCCGGGCGGTGGGGCCAGTGGACGCCGTGCGCGGTCCGCTCCGCCGTGCGCAGGTACGGCTCCACGGCCAGGACGGCCAGATCCGGGTCGCCGCACAGGAGGGCGCCCAGGCCGATGCCCGCGTTGCCGCCCATCAGCTCGAACAGCTCGCCCCAGCGGGTGCCGTCGAAGCGGGAGCGGACGAGACGCAGGGCGCGGTCCGCTGCCTCGCCGGCGGCCGCGTCGCCCAGTGAGTCGTGGACCGCCCGCAGGACCAGGGCCAGGCCGGTGCGGCCGAAGTAGAGGGAGTCGTCGTCCAGGTCGTCGACGCGGGCGGCCAGACCGCGGGCCGCGCGCAGGGCGGTGTCGGCGTACGCGTCGTCGCCGAAGTGCCGCCACGCCTCGAGGAGGACGGGGACGATGCCGGCCGTGCCGTTGTAGAGCGTGGGTTCGTCGGCGTCGTCCGACGGCCTGGTCGGCCAGGCGAGGCCGCCCTCGCGGGTCTCCCGCGCGGTCCCCGTCAGCCACCGCAGCCCTTCCACCGCGATGTCCTCGACCTCGTCGACCGCCACGACCGTGGTTCCCGGTGCCGTCATGGGGTCACTCTCGCATCCGCGAGCGGCCCAAGGGCCCCGGGGGGCGGGGTCAGTTCGCCGTCGTCAGGCGGGTGCGGTGGGCACGGCGTCCGCGCAGGGTATGCCACACCGTCCCCAGGGCCAGCGACTGGACCAGCGCCGAGAGCACGATGCCGCCGACGAGGAACCACACCGGGGCCTCGCCGCCCCAGCCCGCCTCGCCGAGCCAGGCCACGAAGCCGAAGGCCGGGAAGGTGAACAGGGCCGGCCAGACCCAGATGAGGGAGGCGTCGGGGCCGGTCGTGAAGAGGGGACCCGCCGCGGCGACGGCCATCGCGCCGCCGACCAGGGCGAGGTAGACCGCCGAGACTCGGTTGGTGACGGTCAGGCGGGTCAGGGTGCGGATCCGCGTGGTGAGGGTGGTCTTCGTCATCGGGTCTCGCGCTCCCCGGGCTCGTCGTCTGCGTAAGGCTTCCTGCCTCGCTTCCTGTCTCCAGGGTCGGGCCGCGACGGGGGCGGGGGCCTGAGTACCCGTACTCAAGTCGTACGACGTGACACCCAGGGGTGGTCTTCGGCGGCGGCCGTACGGCGGCCGGAGGGCCGGCCGCCGTCGGACCGCTGTCGCGTCAGCCGCACTGGCAGGGGCTGCCCGACTGGCAGCCGCAGCCGCAGCCCGAGCCGCAGCCGCAGGCGGCGATCAGCGGCAGGCTGCGGATCTCGGCGGGCTGCTCGGTGGGGCGTTCCTGTGCGGGGTCGGGCTTCGTGCTGGGGGAATCGGCCATGGTTCCTCCTGGAAGCGGGTGCCTGGGACCCGGGTGTATGGGTCCATTGCACGCCCCCGGTGGCCGTCGCATCAACGGCGCACGGAAGCGGACACGCGCTCCAATGCGCCGTTGACGCGCGCGGGCCGCAGGCCTTCAGGTTCATTAGCCCCTCAGGTTCATTAGCCCCTCAGGTTCATTAGCCCCTCAGGTTCATTAGCCCCTCAGGTTCATTAGCCCCTCAGGTTCATTAGCCCCTCAGGTCCGTCAGACCCTCAGGTCCATCAGCCCCCAGGTCCCTCAGCAGCCGAGGCCCCTCGGACCCTCAGGCCCCCTCGACCTGTGTCGCCGGCTGGATGTCCGACTGGAGGTCGTCCGCGTGCTCGCCGGTGACCAGGTAGACCACCCGCTTGGCGACCGCGACCGCGTGGTCCGCGTAGCGCTCGTAGTAGCGGCCCAGCAGGGTCACGTCGACCGCCGTCTCGATGCCGTGCTTCCAGCGGTCGTCCATCAGGTGCTGGAAGAGGGTGCGGTGCAGCAGGTCCATCGCGTCGTCGTCCTGCTCCAGCTGGAGCGCCAGGTCGACGTCCTTGGTGATGATCACCTCGGCGGCCTTCGCCATCAGGCGCTGCGCGAGCTGGCCCATCTCCAGGATGGTGGCGTGCAGGTCGTGCGGCACCGCGCGCTCCGGGTAGCGCAGCCGGGCCAGCTTGGCCACGTGCTGGGCCAGGTCGCCCGAGCGCTCCAGGTCGGCCGACATCCGCAGCGAGGTGACGACGATGCGCAGGTCCGTCGCCACCGGCTGCTGCCGGGCCAGCAGGGTTATCGCCCGGGCCTCCAGCTCGTGCTGGAGGTCGTCGACCTTCTGGTCCGCCTCGATGACGGCCTCCGCCAGCTTCAGGTCGGAGTCGAGGATCGCGGTCGTGGCGCGTCCGATGGCCGACCCGACCAGCCGGGCCATCTCCACCAGACCGTCACCGATCGAATCAAGTTCCTCGTGGTACGCGTCCCGCATCAGGATTCCCTCTCGTGCGTCCGTTTCGGGGGCTCGAAGACGGCTTCGCGCCCCTCGCCGTGCCCCCACGCTTACACGTTCCGGCCTGTACGCGTCCGTTTCCGGCACCCCAAATGAACCGTCCCTGGCTCCAAGGTGAACTCTGGGCGACGAGTGTTCGAGGTCGCACTCCGATGGCTGGGGCCGGACGGTTCGCCGTGCCTAACCTGGAGACATGGACGTGAACGCGGCGGTCGCCGCAGTGGCGGCGATCGCCGGAGTACTCACCGGTGTCATCGCCGTGCTGGCGTTCCGCTGGAGCGAGCGGGAGCAGAAGCGCCCCACCCGCACCTCGCTCCACACCGACCCCGTGCTGCCGCCCGGCGTCGACACCGTCCTGTCCGTACTGCGCTCCTCCGCCGTCGTCCTCGACGAGGCCGACGCGGTGGTCAAGGCCAGCTCGGCGGCGTACGCCCTCGGCCTGGTCCGGGGCGGCAAGCTCGCCGTCGAGCCCATGCTGCAGATGGCCAGGGACACCCGGCGGGACGGCGAGATACGACAGGTCGAGCTGGACCTGCCCCGACGGGGGAACGGGCGGGGGGAGGCCCTAGCCGTGTCCGCACGCGTCGCGCCCCTCGGGTCGCGGCTGGTGCTGCTGCTGGTCGAGGACCTCACCGAGGCCCGCCGCATCGAGGCCGTACGGCGCGACTTCGTCGCCAACGTGAGCCACGAGCTGAAGACGCCGGTGGGCGCGCTGTCGCTGCTGTCCGAGGCCGTGATGGACGCCGCCGACGACCCGGAGGCCGTGGAGCGGTTCGCCGGGCGGATGCAGATCGAGGCGACCCGGCTCACCAACCTCGTCCAGGAGCTGATCGACCTCTCCCGGGTGCAGAACGACGACCCCCTCGACGACGCCGAGCCCGTCCGGGTGGACGAGCTGGTCGCCGAGGCCATCGACCGCTGCCGGCACGCGGCCGGCACCAAGCAGATCACCATGGCCGCCGGCGGCACGGCGGACCTGCACGTACGCGGCAACCGCGGCCAGCTCGCCGCCGCCCTCGGCAACCTCGTGGAGAACGCCGTCAACTACTCGCCGGCCCGCACCCGCGTCGGCATAGCCGCCCGCCGGGTCGCCGCCCCCGGCGGCGACCTGATCGAGATCGCCGTGACCGACCAGGGCATCGGCATCTCGGAGAAGGACAAGGAGCGCGTCTTCGAGCGCTTCTACCGCGTCGACCCGGCCCGCTCCCGGGCCACCGGAGGCACCGGTCTGGGTCTCGCGATCGTCAAGCACGTGGTCGCCTCGCACGGCGGGGAGGTCACGGTGTGGAGCGCCGAAGGCCAGGGCTCCACCTTCACCCTGCGACTGCCGGAGGCGGGCCCGGCCCGCGACCGCGCGCAGCAGCGGTCCGACCGCGCCGGACTCGACGACGAGACCGAGCGGCCGTCCTCATCCCCCCATGCATCTCCTGCATCTCCCGCATCTCCTGCATCCCACACATCCCCGTACGAATCTTTCCCCGCCCCGGAGGTCCTTCCGTGACCCGTGTGCTCGTCGTCGAGGACGAGGAGTCCTTCTCCGACGCCCTGTCGTACATGCTCCGCAAGGAGGGCTTCGAGGTCGCCATCGCGACCACCGGCCCCGACGGACTCGACGAGTTCGAGCGCAACGGCGCCGACCTCGTGCTCCTCGACCTGATGCTGCCCGGCCTGCCGGGCACCGAGGTCTGCCGCCAGCTGCGCGGCCGCTCCAACGTCCCCGTGATCATGGTGACGGCCAAGGACAGCGAGATCGACAAGGTCGTCGGGCTGGAGATAGGGGCCGACGACTACGTCACCAAGCCCTTCTCCTCCCGCGAGCTGGTCGCCCGCATCCGGGCCGTGCTGCGCCGGCGCGGCGAGCCGGAGGAGGTCGCCCCGGCCGCCCTGGAGGCCGGTCCCGTCCGGATGGACGTCGACCGGCACGTGGTGACCGTCGGCGGCACCAAGGTCGACCTGCCGCTGAAGGAGTTCGACCTGCTGGAGATGCTGCTGCGCAACGCCGGCCGGGTGCTGACCCGCATGCAGCTGATCGACCGGGTGTGGGGCGCCGACTACGTCGGTGACACCAAGACCCTCGACGTCCACGTCAAGCGGCTGCGCGCCAAGATCGAGCCCGACCCGGGCGCGCCGCGGTACCTGGTGACGGTGCGCGGGCTGGGGTACAAGTTCGAGCCGTAGGCCGGGCCGGTCCACCGGAACGACCGAAGGGCGGGGCCTCGTGGAGAGGTCCCGCCCTTCGGTCGTACGTGGGTGCGTCCGTACGGTACGGCGCTCAGTGGCCGGCTTCGGTGCCGGTGCCGGTGCCGGTGCCCGCGTCCGTGCCCGCGTCGGTGCCCGCGTCGGTGCCCGTGCCGGTTCCGTCCGTCTCGCCGGTGGACTCGCCCGTGCCGGTCCCGTTCGTCTCGCCGTCCGCCGGGGTGCCGGAGGACTCACCGTCGGACGGCTCGCCCGAAGTCTGCGCGGAGGCCTCCCCGGAGGGCTGCGCGGAGGCGCCCGGGGCCGCCGGGGTCTCGCTGGGGCCCCACTCGGAGAAGTAGCTCTCGGCGGGGACGACGAACGCGCGCAGGCTCACGGCGCCGGTCTCGCTGAAGGTGAAGGTGATCTTCTGCGCGTTGCCGTCCCGGATCGCCTCGCGGCTGCTGGGCAGGACGGCGGCGGCGTTGTCCTTGCCGCCGAGGACCAGGGAGCCGCCGGCCGGGACGGTCAGGTCGCCCTTCTCGCCCTTGGCGGGCTTCAGCTCGGCGGACTTGTCGGTTCCGGCCACGGTGACGGACTCGAGGGTCTGGTCCTTGTCGCCGCCGTTGAACAGGGTGGCGGAGACCACGGCCGGGCCGGTCGACTCCAGGTCGGGCTGGGTGATGACGACCGCGTTCTGGATCTTGATGTCGCCGACGGACGTCGCAGCGTTGTCCGGCTTGATCTCCAGCGTCTGGGCGTTGTGACCGGCGCCGCACGCGGCGAGCGAGGCGATCGAGAACGCGATGGCGGCGGCGGCGAGGGCACCGCGTCGAAGGCTGCTGCTCACGGCGGCGGCAACTCCTTGGACTCGAGCGGGGTGGCGGCTACGGATAAAGCCGCCCTAAGTGGCTGTCAGCGGCCTTAGGCTACCGAGCCGTTCTCGGGCCGCCGCACCCGACCCTCCCCCAAGACATCCCGCTTCGCCCGGCAGGCGGTAGGCCCGGACGGGGTACGGGTGCCGTCCCGGCGGGGTGCGGACGGGCCGTTTTGCCGCTCGTACTCGTCCGACATTCAGCTATGAAGCCCTCCGCCATACAGGTCGCTGATCGCTACGCGAAATTTCCGTGAAGGAATGCGCGGACGGCCGGGGAATTGATCACCGGTGGGGCGGACGGGGCGGCTCGTGATCAATTCCGGATTCGTCCGGAACCCCGTCACGGCCACCGAACGGAGTAGCGGAAGTCGCACGCGTGGAACCGGACATATCGGGATCTTCGGGCGGGTGGAGAGGGCTCCGGAGGTGTGTGACGTGCGTGTTTCGCCCGGCCTGGAGAGCCGCTCCGACCTGCGAATACTTTCTTCCGCCAGCCCGGCGCAGCACGTTCCGGTCGCTGTTGTCAAGCCCCGAGATATGCCCTGACCTGCGAAAACGCCATTCAGAAGACGCCGTTTCCGTGTTACCCTGGATAGCCACGGAAGGGGTACCTGTCACATGACGTTCAAGGTTGGCGACACCGTGGTCTATCCCCATCACGGGGCCGCGCTGATCGAGGCTATCGAAACTCGCCAGATCAAAGGCGTGGACAAGACCTACTTGGTGCTGAAGGTCGCCCAGGGCGACCTGACGGTACGTGTGCCAGCGGACAATGCGGAGTTCGTCGGCGTGCGTGATGTGGTCGGTCAGGACGGGCTGGACCGGGTCTTCGAAGTACTGCGCGCGCCGTACGCCGAGGAGCCCACGAACTGGTCGCGTCGTTACAAGGCAAACCTGGAGAAGCTCGCGTCCGGCGATGTCATCAAGGTCGCGGAAGTCGTGCGCGACCTGTGGCGCCGGGAGCGCGAGCGCGGACTCTCCGCAGGTGAGAAGCGCATGCTCGCCAAGGCACGGCAGATCCTGGTGAGCGAGCTGGCTCTCGCGGAGAACACCAACGAGGACAAGGCGGAGGCCCTGCTCGACGAGGTGCTCGCCTCCTGATCCGAAGGGATCCCTGATCCGACGGGATCCATGATCCGACCGGATCCGAGTTCAGCGCACTGAAATGCCGCGGTGCCCGATGACATCCTTGCTGTCGCCGGGCGCTGCGGCATGTTCGTACCCGGACGCGGTGTCCGGTTCCGGTATCCGGGCGTCCGGATGCCGGTGATCCTCGTACGCTCGTCCCGGGAGGTTTCCCCGGGTCCTGGCGTGCCGGGCCCGGGCTGCTGGCTCGACCAGGGTCACGGAAGGGTCCGGTCAAGGCATCGCGCCCGGCACGGTGAGGCCATACCCAACTAGGTCGAGCACACAAACCTGACAGGAACCGATGTCTGACGAATCGCGTCCCTCGCCCGCCGAGATGCCCACCGACACCCGTGCCAACACGCGCACCGCGGCCGTCATTCCGGCCGCCGGACGGGGCGTACGGCTCGGCCCGGGAGCCCCGAAGGCCCTGCGCGCGCTGGGCGGCACGCCGATGCTCATCCACGCGGTCCGGGCGATGGCCGCCTCCCGCGGGGTCTCCCTCGTCGTGGTCGTCGCCCCGCCCGACGGCGCGGCCGAGGTCAAGAGCCTCCTGGACGCGCACGCGCTGCCCGAGCGGACGGACTTCCTCGTGGTGCCCGGCGGCGAGACCCGGCAGGAGTCCGTACGGCTCGGCCTGGAGGCCCTGCCGCCCGAGTACGACATCGTCCTGGTGCACGACGCGGCCCGGCCGCTGGTGCCGGTGGACACGGTGGACGCGGTGATCGACGCCGTACGGGAGGGCGCGCCCGCCGTGGTGCCGGCGGTGCCGCTCGCCGACACCGTCAAGCAGGTCGAGCCGGCCGCGGCGCCGGGCGAGCCGGAGCCGGTGGTGGCCACGCCGGAGCGGGCGCGGCTGCGCGCGGTGCAGACGCCGCAGGGCTTCGACCGCGCGACGCTGGTGCGGGCCCACGAGACGGTGACCGACGACGTCACCGACGACGCGAGCATGGTCGAGCAGCTCGGGCTCGCGGTGGTGGTGGTGCCGGGGCACGAGGAGGCGTTCAAGGTGACGCGGCCGCTCGACCTGGTGCTGGCGGAGGCGGTACTGGCGCGCAGGAGGCTGAACGATGGGTTCTGAGACGGACGCGCAGGTGCTGCTGCCGCAGGTCGGGATCGGTACCGACATCCATGCCTTCGAGGACGGGCGGGAGCTGTGGTGCGCCGGGCTGAAGTGGGAGGGCGAGGGGCCCGGGCTCGCCGGGCACTCCGACGCCGACGTCGTCGCGCACGCGGCGTGCAACGCGCTGTTCTCCGCGGCGGGGCTCGGTGACCTCGGTCAGCACTTCGGCACCGGACGGCCGGAGTGGTCCGGGGCGTCCGGGGTGACGCTGCTGACGGAGGCGGCGCGGATCGTGCGGGCGGCGGGGTTCCGGATCGGGAACGTCGCGGTCCAGGTGGTCGGGGCGCGGCCGAAGATCGGCAAGCGGCGGGACGAGGCGCAGGCCGTGCTCTCCGCGGCGGTGGGGGCGCCGGTGTCCGTCTCGGGGGCGACGACGGACGGGCTGGGGTTCCCCGGGCGGGGGGAGGGGCTGATGGCGGTGGCCACGGCGTTGGTCGTGCGGGTGCCCTAGCCGGGCGGGGCGCAGTGTGAGAGGTGCCGCCGGGTGACGCGCCGTGCGGGGCTCCGCCCCGCGCCCCGCCAAGGGCTCCGCCCCTGGCCCCGGCCATGCCCACCCACCACCCGACTCGCGGGGACAAGAAGTCACCGCAACAACGGGGTGCGTGTGCCCTGGGCACTGCCCGGCGCCTACTACCCTGGACACGTGACTATTCGCCTGTACGACACCAGCGCCCGGCAGATCCGTGACTTCGCCCCCCTCACGCCGGGCTGCGTCTCGATCTACCTGTGCGGTGCCACCGTGCAGGCCGCCCCGCACATCGGGCACATCCGGTCGGGGCTGAACTTCGACATCATGCGCCGCTGGTTCACCTACCGCGGCTACGACGTCACGTTCATCCGCAACGTCACCGACATCGACGACAAGATCATCAAGAAGGCGGCCGAGCAGAACCGCCCCTGGTGGTCCATCGGGTACGAGAACGAGCGGGCGTTCAACGACGCCTACGCCGCCCTCGGCTGCCTGCCGCCCACCTACGAGCCGCGCGCCACCGGCCACATCACCGAGATGGTCGAGATGATGCGCGGCCTGATCGAGCGCGGCCACGCCTACGAGGCCGACGGCAACGTCTACTTCGACGTCCGGTCCCTGCCGGGCTACCTGTCGCTGTCCAACCAGGACCTCGACGACCTGCGCCAGCCCTCCGAGGACGGCGAGACCGGCAAGCGGGACCTGCGCGACTTCGCCATGTGGAAGGCGGCCAAGCCCGGGGAGCCGAGCTGGCCCACGCCGTGGGGGCGGGGGCGGCCGGGCTGGCACCTGGAGTGCTCCGCGATGGCGCACAAGTACCTGGGCAGCGAGTTCGACATCCACGGCGGCGGCATCGACCTGATCTTCCCGCACCACGAGAACGAGATCGCCCAGGCCCGCGGCTTCGGCGACGCCTTCGCCCGGTACTGGGTGCACAACGCCTGGGTCACCATGAGCGGCGAGAAGATGTCCAAGTCGCTCGGCAACAGCGTGCTGGTGAGCGAGATGGCCAAGAAGTGGCGGCCGGTCGTGCTGCGCTACTACCTGGGCACCCCGCACTACCGCTCCACCATCGAGTACAGCGAGGAGTCCCTGCGCGAGGCCGAGTCGGCGTACGCGCGGATCGAGGGCTTCGTGCAGCGGGTCACCGAGCTGGCCGGCCGTACGGTCGAGCCGGCCGCCGAGGTGCCGCCCGCCTTCGCCGCCGCGATGGACGACGACCTGGGCGTCCCGCAGGCCCTCGCGGTCGTGCACACCACGGTCCGGCAGGGCAACAGCGCGCTGGCCGCCGACGACAAGGACGCCGCCGTCGCCCGCCTCGCCGAGGTCCGCGCCATGCTCGGCGTGCTCGGCCTGGACCCGCTGGACGCGCAGTGGGCCGGGGAACAGGAGCAGGGCGAGGACCTGCGCCATGTCGTCGACAGCCTGGTCCGGCTCGTCCTCGACCAGCGCGAGGGCGCCCGGGCACGCAAGGACTGGGCCACCGCCGACGCCATCCGCGATCAGCTCGGACAGTCCGGACTGACCATCGAGGACAGCCCCCAGGGACCCCGCTGGACCCTCGGCTCCCGCTGATCCGACCGGGCGGCGGGGGACGAGCCCGTAGATCGATTGTGCCGCCCGGCCCTCCGGGCGGCACACTGCACAAGACGCACGTACGACGCACACTCCCGTAGAGACGCGAAGTCGCAGAGAGCGAGACAGGTACTCATGGCCGCGAACAACCGCCGCATGTCCGGCAAGAAGGGCGCGCAGGTCGGCAGCGGCGGCAAGCGACGCCGGGGCCTGGAGGGCAAGGGGCCGACGCCCCCCGCCGAGATGCGCAAGGGGCACGCCAAGCAGCGCGCCGCCAACGCCAAGGCGCGCCGCGCCGCGGGACGCCCGCAGCAGCGGCGCGGCGGCGGGCGGTCGACGTCCGAGCTGGTCGTCGGCCGCAACCCGGTCTGCGAGGCGCTGCGCGAGGGCGTGCCCGCCTCCACGCTCTACGTCCAGCAGTTCATCGACAACGACGAGCGGGTGCGCGAGGCGCTGCAGCTCGCCGCCGAGCGCGGTGGCATCAACCTCATGGAGGCGCCGCGCCCCGAGCTGGACCGGATGACCAACGGGCTCAACCACCAGGGGCTGGTGCTCCAGGTGCCGCCGTACGAGTACGCGCACCCCGAGGACCTGGTCGCCGCCGCCCACGACGAGGGTGCCGACCCGCTGATCGTCGCCCTGGACGGCGTGACCGACCCGCGCAACCTGGGCGCCGTCGTCCGCTCGGTCTCCGCCTTCGGCGGCCACGGCGTCGTCGTGCCCGAGCGGCGCGCGGCCGGCATGACGGCGGGCGCCTGGAAGACGTCCGCGGGGACCGCCGCCCGTACGCCGGTGGCCCGGGCCACCAACCTCACGCGGGCGCTGGAGTCGTACCAGAAGGCCGGGCTCACGGTCGTCGGCCTCGCCGCCGACGGGGAGGCCGAACTCGGCGACCTGGACGCCCTCGACGGCCCCGTGGTCATCGTCGTCGGCAGCGAGGGCAAGGGCCTGTCCCGCCTCGTCGGCGAGACCTGCGACTTCCGGGTGCGGATCCCGATGCCGGGCGGCGCGGAGTCGCTGAACGCGGGTGTGGCGGCCGGGATCGTGCTGTACGAGGCGGCGCGCCGGCGCTCCTGAACGGGTGTTCGCCGAATAGCTCAAACGGGGTGTTCGAGGCTGTCCGGACATGCTTGACGCGGTCCGGACAGATCGGGGCGGTCAAGGCAGTGTCCTAACGACACATCACTCGGTTAGATGAGTGTGGACACCAGAACACCCCGCACACCCACGGGGGACCGCTCGTCGGGATACGACGACGCTCCCGCGCTGAGCATGGTGAAGGTGCCGAGCGATCCGGCCCAGGTCATCGTCAACCACGCGAGTTTCCGCGTGCAGTTCGGTGCCTCCGCGCGGCGGACCCAGTCCCCGCGGATCGCGCGGCACCTGAGCGCCACCCAGGACACCGCCCGCATGCCCGCCGCCCCGGCCGCGGGCCGCCGCCGCGCCGTCGTGTGGAGCGGGCGGTCCGACCCGGACGACACCGGCGCGCACCGGCTGCTCCAGGCGGTGCGGGCGGGAGCCGGGCACCACGCCGACGACCCGGCCGCCGACCTCTCCGCCGACGCCGGGGCCACACAGGTCATCCCCCGGGTCGACCTCGACGACGGCCCCGCCACCCAGACGCTCGAAACCCCCCTCGTCGGCGCCCAGCGCGGCCCCGTCCCCGAGGGCACCCGGCTGCTGCCCGCGATGCGCACCGTGGGCAGCGCCTACGACGAGCCCGCGTACGGCGGGCCCGGCTACGACGGTGCCCCCTACGGCGAAGCCGCCTACGGCACCGAGGACTTCGCCGCCGGCTACGCCGACGACCCGGACCAGGACGAGCCGCGCGGCAGGCGCCGCACCGACGACCCGGCCCGCCACGCCTACTTCCCCGGCCGCCGGATGAACCTCGGCGTCGTCCTGCTGCCCCTGCGCGTCTTCCTCGGCTTCATCTCCATCTACGCCGGCATGGGCAAGCTCTGCGACCCCGTCTACTTCGACGGCGGCGAACGCGGCTCCATGGTCAAGTGGCTGAACACCCTGCACCCCTGGGACGTCGCCGAGCCGCTGCGCCAGTTCGCCCTGGCCCACCCGGTGGGCGCCGGGCTGGTCATCGCCTTCCTCCAGGTGCTGGTGGGCGTCCTCACCGTCCTCGGCTGCTGGCAGCGCGTGGCCGCCGTCATCGGCGCCGGACTGTCCGCCGCGCTCCTCGTCACCGTCAGCTGGAAGAGCGTCCCGGTCTACGACGCGCCCGACATCATCTACCTCGCCGCATGGTCCCCGCTGATCATCGCCGGGGCGCCCGTCTACTCCGTGGACGGCAGGCTCGCGGGCAGCGCCTGGCGCCGGCTCGGCCCCCGCTCCGACATCTGGGACCTGCGCCGCTACGTCCTGCGCCGCGGCGCCGTGATCACCTTCCTGGTCGCCGGTGTCACCCTCCTCGTCGGCTCGGTCCTCGGCGGTGCCGTCCGGGACGCCGACCGCGTGGTCGTCCCCGGGCCCGGCGAGGCCCCGCGCAACGAGCTGCCCGGCTCCCCGCTCCCGCAGGAGCCCGGCACCCGCGAGCCGGAGTCCTCGTCCCCGGAGGCCTCCGCATCCCCCACCCAGGGCGCCACCAGCGGCGCGTCCACCCCCTCCGAGGACGCGGCGACCGCTCCGGGCGCGACTCGCGACAGCAGCGGCACCTCCAGCGGCGGCGGTACGCCGAGCCAGACCCAGGGCACGACGGGCGGCCAGGCCCCGCCCCGGCAGTCGGCTCCGGGCGGCGGCCAGGCGCCGAGCACCACGGCGGGCCCGACCGCGGGCGGCACCTCGACCGGCGGCAGCGGCGGCAGCGGCGGCTCCAGCGGCTCCACCGGGAGCGGCGACGCCGACGGTTCCTCCTCCACCGGAGAGCCCGGCGGACGCCTGGTCGGCGGCCTCCTGGGCTAGCGGCGGCGCACCCCCCTCAGTACGCCAACAAGCAGCAGGGCCCCGCACATCGCGTGCGGGGCCCTGCTGCTCGGCGTACGCCTGCGTACGGGAGTCTCAGCGGCCGGACAGCGCCGCCAGCTCCCTGGCCGCCTCCGTCAGGTCCTTCGCGGTGTCGATCGCGCGCCAGTAGGAGCCCTGCGGGATCGGGAAACCGGCCAGCCGGCGCTCGCGGGCCAGCCGGGGGAAGGTGGTGCGCTCGTGGTCGCCGCGTTCCGGGAGCATCGCGGCGAACTCGGGCGAGAAGACGTACACGCCCGCGTTGATCTCGAAGGTCGACGGGGGCGCCTCGATGAAGTCGGTGATGTGGCCGAAGCCGTCCGTCTGCACGGCGCCCCACGGCAGCCGCGGGCGGGCCAGGGCGAGGGTCGCGACGGCGTCCCGCTCGGCGTGGAAGTCGGCCATGTCGCGCAGCGAGAAACGGGTCCAGATGTCGCCGTTGGTGGCGTACCAGGGCCGGTCCGGGTGGGGCAGGCGGGCGGCGGCGTACCTGAGGCCGCCGCCGCGGCCGAGCGGCTCGGTCTCCACGACGGTGGTGACGGACAGCGGCAGGTCGGCGCCCGCCAGCCACTTCTGCAGCACCTCGGCCAGATGACCGCAGGAGACCACGACGTCGGTGACGCCCTCCTCGGCGAGCCAGGCGAGCTGGTGGCCGATGATCGGAGTCCCGGTGCCCGGGATCTCGACCATCGGCTTGGGCCGGTCGTCGGTGTAGGGGCGCAGCCGGGAACCCTGCCCGCCGGCCAGGACGACGGCTTGAACGGGGCGGCGGGACGCGGCGTTCGGATCGGTCATGCCCGAACTGTACGCGGCGCCCCGCTCGCCCCCGAAGGGCGCCGAGCCCTGCCGGGTCCTAGCCGTGCGCGGCCAGGACGCCCGAGGCGAAGGCGGTGTCGCAGACGGGGCGGGCGTACGACTGGGCGCGCGTCGGGCCGTAGGCCTTCACCGCGGCGCGGCCGAGGGCGCGGGCGATGGTCGCGCAGTGGTCGGCCAGCGACGGGCGCTCGTTCACCGCCTGCTGGAGGTGGGTGAGGGCGACGCCCGGGTCCTCCTCCTGCAGCTCGGTCAGCAGCCGGTCGCGCAGCACCTCGTGCGGGGCGCGGGCGGAGGAGGCCTTGGCGGAGGAGGCCTCCGACGCGGCGAGCACCGAGTCCGAGGGATCCCCGGACCAGTTGACGCGGGTGACCGCGAGAGTCCCGGAGAGCACCAGGACGACGGGCAGGACGAAGGCGAGAGAGCGGCCGATCCGGCGGGCGGGGCCCCGGCCGCGTCGCGTCTGTCGGGTGGTGGAGTGCTTCACGGAGTGCTTCACGCGAGTGAGGGTAGCGCCCGGTAATGATTTGGCGACATTTAGTCACCCCTTCGGGGGATGAAGAGCGGCTCGCGGCGCGGTAGAGGATTGACGAACACCGGTCGAAACGTCCGTTGTGCCGGGGTATTTGTCGACAACGAAAAGGGCCCCGCAGCAGGCTGCGGGGCCCTTTTCGTCAACGCGGGTGAAATCACCCGGTCGCGTGGTTTCTCAGCGGGAGGTTTCGCGGGCGGCTCTCCCGCGACCGCGTGACCGCGCTCAGTCGCTCAGTCGCTCAGTCGCTGAGGCGCTCGCCCGTGGAGGACGAGAACACGTGCGTCTCGCCCGGACGCGGCACGACGTGGACGCTGGCGCCCTTCTCCGGGACCGCGCGGCTGCTGACGCGGACCACCAGGTCCTTCGTCTCGCCGCCGACCTCGACCGTGCCGTAGATGTAGCCGTCGGCGCCGGTCTCCTCCACGACGTTCACCGAGACCGCGAGACCGGCCGGGGCGTCCGCCGAGTCCTTCGACAGCGTCTTGGCGGCCCCGCCGTTCAGCTCGACCACGTCGAAGTGCTCCGGGCGGACACCGACGGTGACCGTGCGGTCGCCCTTGTCGGAGGCGGCCTTCAGGGCGTCGCGGCTGACCGGGACGACGCTGTTGCCGAACTTCACGCCGCCGTCGGTGATCGGGACCTCGACCAGGTTCATGGCCGGGGAGCCGATGAAGCCGGCGACGAAGAGGTTCGCGGGCTTGTCGTACATGTTCCGCGGGGTGTCGACCTGCTGGAGCAGACCGTCCTTGAGCACCGCCACCCGGTCGCCCATCGTCATGGCCTCGACCTGGTCGTGGGTGACGTAGACGGTGGTGATGCCCAGGCGGCGCTGGAGCGAGGCGATCTGCGTACGGGTGGAGACGCGGAGCTTGGCGTCCAGGTTGGACAGCGGCTCGTCCATGAGGAACACCTGCGGCTCACGCACGATCGCGCGGCCCATCGCCACACGCTGGCGCTGACCGCCGGAGAGCGCCTTCGGCTTGCGGTCCAGGTACTCGGTGAGGTCGAGGATCTTCGCGGCCTCCTCGACCTTCTGCCGGATCTCCGCCTTGTTGACGCCGGCGATCTTCAGGGCGAAGCCCATGTTGTCGGCGACCGACATGTGCGGGTACAGCGCGTAGTTCTGGAACACCATGGCGATGTCCCGGTCCTTCGGCGGCAGGTGCGTCACGTCGCGCTCACCGATGCGGATGGCGCCGCCGTTCACGTCCTCGAGCCCCGCGAGCATCCGGAGCGAGGTGGACTTGCCACAACCGGACGGGCCGACCAGGACGAGGAACTCGCCGTCCGCGATGTCGATGTCGAGACCGTCGACGGCGGGCTTCGTGGAACCCGGGTAGATCCGGGTCGCCTTGTCGAACGTAACAGTGGCCATGGTGAATGGGCCCCCTTCTACCGGCAGGAACGTGCCGGACGATCCGTTGTAGGAAGGTGGTGGTGTAGTCCACACGGGTGAAGCTGAGCAGGACGGTACCCGGCGTTCACCTGATCTGTCAGTAGCTGGGAGTCTGTGAATTCCGCCGAAACTTTCGAATCACATCGTTCACCGGCTCTGTGTACAGTGGAGCAGCCCGCGCGCGCCCGTCGCGCGCCTGCCTCCTTAGCTCAGCTGGTCAGAGCGCCGCTCTTGTAAAGCGAAGGTCGTCGGTTCGAATCCGACAGGGGGCTCCGCACCAAGCCGACGCCCCCGCGATCCACTGATCGCGGGGGCGTCGGCCGTGGTGCGTGTGCGGGGTGTTACTTGCCCTCCGGCAGGGGGTCTGCCTTGCAGGTCGTGCCGGGTTCGGGGAGGGTGCCGTTCAGCAGGTAGGCGTTGACGGCGTTCTGGACGCAGGTGTTGCCGCTGTCGTAGGCGCCGTGGCCCTCGCCCTCGTACGTCAGCTCGACGCCGACCTTCTCCCCGAGGCGCTCCGCCATGCGGGCGGCGCCCTCGTAGGGGGTGGCGGGGTCGCCGGTGTTGCCGACGAGCAGGACGGGGGGTGCGCCGGGGGCGCTGACCTCGGGGTGCCGGGCGGCGCCGGGGACGGGCCAGCCGTCGCAGGACAGGGTGCTCCAGGCGAGGCCGGGGCCGAAGAGGGGGGAGGCCTCCAGGAAGTCCGGCAGGCGGGACAGGACGTCGGCGACGGTGTAGCGGCTGCTGGAGTCGTCGCAGGTGATGGCCCTGAACGCGTCGTCCTCGTTGCTCTGCTCGTCGGAGTCGTCGGAGTCGTCGTCGGTGTCGCCGCCCCTGCCGTGCTGGCCCAGCGCTTCGGCGAGGTCGTGCAGGACCTCGCCGTTGTCGTCGGCCGCGGCCTCCAGGCCGACGCGGAGCGCGGGCCAGTAGTCCTGCCGGTAGAGCGCGCCGCTGATCGCGTCGACGAGGGCGTCGCCGTCGAGTTCGCCGCCGTCGGGGGTGGCCAGGGGGGTGTCGTCGAGGGCTTCTTCGAGGCCGACGGTCAGGTCGACGATGTCCTCGGCGTCGTCGCCGAGGGTGCAGCCCTGCCGGGCGCACCAGGCGGCGAAGTGCTCGAAGGCGAGCTGGAAGCCGCCGGCCTGGGCGAGGGCTTCCTCCATCAGGTCGTGGGTGGGGTCGACGACGCCGTCGAGTACCGCGCGGCCGACGTGCTCGGGGAACAAGTGGGCGTAGACGCCGCCGAGTTCGGTGCCGTAGGAGATGCCGAAGTAGTGGAGCCTGTCGTCGCCGAGCACCTGGCGCATCAGGTCCATGTCCCGGGCGGCCTGGGTGGTGCCCACGTAGGGCAGGACGTCGCCGGAGTTCTTCTTGCAGGCGGCGGCGGTCTCCCGGTTGAAGCGGACGAGGGCGTTGGTCTCGTCGCCGCCGTCGTCGGGGGTGTTGTCGATCTCCTCCTCGTCGGGCAGGCCGGCGTCCAGGCAGCGCACGCCGTTGCTGTTGCCGACGCCGCGCGGGTCGAAGCTGACGAGGTCGTAGCGGGTGCGGAGCTTCTCGTAGTCGGGGGCGAGACCGGGGAGGGTGGCGACGCCGGAGCCGCCGGGGCCGCCGAAGTTGAAGAGCAGGGAGCCGATCCGCTCGTCCGGGTCGCCGCTCGCGCGGGCGCGGATCAGCGCGAGGTCCATGGTCTTGCCGGAGGGGTTCTTCCAGTCCAACGGCGTGCGCAGGGTGGCGCACTGCCACCGGGTGCCGTCGGGGAGCGCGCCGGGGGCTTCGCCGCCGCCCTGGACGGGGGACGGGGCGGGGCAGTTGCGCCAGGACAGGGACTGGTTGCGGAGGCTGGTCAGGGCTTGTGCGTCGGTGGTGGCGCCGCCGGTGTCGCCGTGCCGGTCGCCGTCCTGGGCCGCGGGCGCGCAGGCCGTCAGGGAGGAGGCGAGCAGGATGGCCGTGGACAGCAGGACGGCGGTGGATATCGCTCGTGCTGTGGGCATGGCCTCAGCCTCCGGTGGCCCGGAGGGGGGCGCATGGTGTGGCGTCCGTTCGGGTGGGAGCCCGGGCCCCGCCGCTGCGGGACGGTGCGGCGGCGGGGCCCGGGGCGGGTCAGGAGGGGTTGGCGCTGGAGGGGCCGAAGAACTCGATCTCGGCGATGGCGACCTGCTTCTTGGCGGAGGCCGCGTGGGCGGATTCGATGGTGAAGCGGACCTTGGTGACCTCGCCGACGCGGAACGGGCGCCGCTGGCCGCCGGCGCCCTGGTCCAGGGTGAGGTCGCGGGTCTTCACCGACCCGTCCTTCATGGTGATCGTCGCCTTGATGCGGTGCGGCAGGGCCGACTCCTGCAGCCTGTTGGCGCGGGAGGAGACACCGGGGGTGATGATCACGTCGAGCAGCCGGGTCGGCTCGGTGAAGGTGGCCTCGACCCACTGGCCCTGGCCGGACTCCGTGATGCCCGGCCCCCACCAGGTGTTGCTGAGCTTGTCGATGAGGAGTTCCGGATTGTGGCCGGGGAAGGAGCGCGAGGCCTTGATGCCGTCCGGGGAGACGGGGGCGCGCTTGGCGAAGTGGTCGCGGGTGTTCTGGACGCCGTCGGGGATGTACATGAAGCCGAGGACGGCCAGGGTGGCCACGACGGCGACGGTGATCCAGGTGCCGATGCGGTCGAAGACGCGGCGCAGGCGGGGGCGGTCGCCGGCCCACGGGGTCTCCTGGCGCCGTCCGCCGAAGAGCCGGCGCCACCACGGGGCCCGCACGGTGGCCTGGTCGCCGCTCGCGACCAGGGGCATGGCGCAGCGGGCGCAGTAGTGGCGGTCGGGGCGGTTGGGCGTGGAGCACCACGGGCAGGGCGGGCCGTTGGCGATGTCCGCCTGGTGGCCGGGGGCGCGGACCTGCGGGCGGTCCGCGTCGGGGCGGCCGGGCAGGACGGGCGCGACGGCGGGGGGCGCCGCCGGGGCCGGGGCCTCGGGGTCGGCGACGGGGACGAGGAGGGAGCGGGCCCGGTCGGACATGGTGTCGGTGAGCGGGTTCGGCGCGGGGGTGGAGGCGGCGGGCACCGGGGTGGTGGGGGCGGTCTCGTCGGTGCCGGGTGCCGGTGCGGGCGTGGCCGCGGGCGCCGGGCGGGCCGGGGCTCCCGGTGCGTCGTCCGGGTCCGCGGCACCTCCCGCGGGCGCCGTGCCGTGCGTGTCCCCGGTGCCGGCCGGGGTGTCGGCGGCCGGGGTGTCCGTGGTGCCTGCCGGGCGGCGCGGCTGGGGCAGCGTCGGGTTGTCCCCGAGGGCGCCGGCCGGCTCGCCGGCACCTCCCGCGGCGGGTGCCGCGGCCGGGCGGCCGGTGCGGGCGGGGGGCACACCGGCACCGGCGAAGGCGTCGAAGCCGGGGCTCTGGTCGGCCGTGGCGGCCGCGGGCGGTGCGGTGCGGGCGGCGGCGCCGGCCTGGTCCCAGCTGAGTACGGCGCCGCACGCGTCGCAGAAGGACTGGCCCGGTTCCGCGCGGGTTCCGCACTCGGCGCAGTTCTGCGTGGTCATCTCTCCGGGGTCCTTTCGGAGGCGGTCACTTCGACCGTGTAGGGCATGTGGGCGGGGCGGGCGGCGGCGACGAGGGAGTCCAGCCGGTGGACGTCGACGGGCCTGGGGTCGGGCAGCCGGAGGGCGACGTGCAGGTACGGGCGAGGCCGGCCCGGGAACGGGCCCAGCGGCCGGGCGTTCCACACGGCGCCGCCGCTCTCGGTGATCTCCGGCGTGACACCGAAGGCGAGCCGGACGGTCTCGGACAGGCCCTGCAGGGTGCCCCGTACGCGGTGCAGCCGGGCGGCGGCGGCGACGGCGGCGCGCAGCATGGCCTCGGACTCGACGCCGTCGGTCTCCGCGCCGACCCAGGTGCCGAGCCACTGGGCGAAGTCCGCCGGGGTGAGGGCGGGGTCGAAGTAGCTGTCCAGGCAGTCCAGGACGTTCAGGATGGGCGCGAGGACGTCGTCGAGCCCGCCGACGAAACGCAGCGCGAGGTCGTCGTCGGCGAAGACGGCCGGCAGCATCGACGCGATGGGCAGCGACGAGCCGAGCCCGTCGACGGAGCCCCGTTGCGAGTCGGACTTCACGCGCCGTCCCCGATCACGCGGACCCGGTGGTCGTAGGAGAAGACCAGCGCGGGCGGGTCGAGGTCGATGCGGTTGGTGGGGTCGCCGCGCTTGCCGGTGAGCGGGTCGGCCGGGTGCAGGACGACCTCGTCGACGAGTTCGACGCCGGGCACGCGCTGCAGGACGGCGAACAGCTCCCCGGTCTGCACCGGGCGTCCGAAGGGCCAGCCCTTGCCGTCGGCGCCGCCGGTGAGCGGGTCGAGGTGGCGGTAGAGGGCGTCGTGGGTCTGCCGGCGCACCCGGTCGGCGTCGACGTCGCGGAAGGCGTGCACGGTGGCGACGACGGTGACGCCCTGGTAGTAGGGCGGGCCGACGGCGAGCCGGGTGCCGATCAGCCGGCGTTCGTCGAGGTGGCGGGTGATGCGGTTCAACAGCGCGTCACTGGGGACGAGTTGCTCGAAGCGCAGGCGTCCGCCGGGGTCCGGGACGGCCTGCGGGACGACCAGCACGCGGACGGCGTGGGCGCCGTACTCGTTCTCCGCGCCCTCCAGGCAGGTGATGCGGGCGGTGTCGGGGGCGGCGCGGCGGGCGAGTTCCTCGTAGTCGCGCAGGGTGACGGCGCGTTCCTGGGCGCGCAGGGTGATGGGGGCCCGGAGCTTGGCCTCCTCGATGGTCTCGCCGTCGACGCCGCCGAGGGCGGCCTCGCGATTGACGACCTCGGAGACGTACGGGATGGAGGTGCGCAGCACCTGGACGGCGCCGCGCGCCACGTTGCCCGCCCTGCCCCCGCCGGTGCGGTAGCGGCGGGCGCGGATGACGGCGCCCTTGGGCGGGACGGCGCCGTACTGGCGCAGGGTGCCGTCGGCCTCGCGGACGGCGGGGCCGAAGGCGATCTCGCCGGTGGTGGCGTCGACGGTGATGTGGTGGTCGTCCGGGTGGGAGCCGGAGAAGTGCGGGACGACCTGCCAGTCCTGCCAGCCGTCGTCGTCGGCGGTCTGGAGCAGGACGGACGGTTCGCCGGCGACGACGGGGGCGTGTTCGAGCCGCAGCCGCTGGCCGGGCAGGCCGGTGGACTCGCCGAGGGGCTCGTCCAGCACGGTCTCGGCGTGGATGGAGCCGGTGGTGCCGCCGATGGTGTAGGCCTCGGCGGAGCGGATGGTCGGCGAGGTGGTGTAGAAGGGCTGGCCGCTCAGCGGTTCGGTGACCCGGCAGCGGATCCAGCCGGCCTCGTGGCCGCCGTTGCGGGACAGCACGTGCCCGCCGGGTATGTGCAGCACGACGTCGCCGGGGCGGTTGAGGCCGCCGGTGCCGTCGCGGTCGACCTCGCAGGGCTGCCAGCCGTCCTCGGTCCAGGCTTCCCAGACCAGCGGCGGCTGGCGCGGGTCGACGCCGACGCCGTCGACGCGGCTGTCGAGTTCGAGGGCGAGCGCGCAGTCCGGGACGGCGGCGCTGAGGCCGATGAGCATGCAGTCGCCGGGGTCGGGCGACTCGGCGAAGCACATCACGTCCTTGTTCTCGGCGAGGTCCGTGGTGCGGTCGCTGACGGCCTCGCCGCGGGCCTGGGTGACCAGGCGGACCATCGTGCACGGCACGATGCGCAGGTCGTGCTCGGTGGCGAAGACGACGGCCTCGTCGCGTTCGGTGCGCAGGGTGGCGACCTCGGTGCCGACCGGGACGAGGATCGTGTCCTCCTGCGGCGCGGAGAGCCAGAAGGTGACGTCCGTGCGCGCGGCCGACGGCGGGAAGAGCGTGATGCCGACCAGGTCCAGGAAGGCGAGGTGGTTCTTGTCCGGGACCCGGTTGAGCCGGTAGACGATCTGGTCGGCCATGTGGGCCACCGTCTCGACGAGCGTGACACCGGGGTCCGAGACGTTGTGGTCGGTCCACTCCGGGGCGCGCTGCTGGATGTAGCGCTTGGCATCGTCGACGAACTGCTGGAAGCGGCGGTCGTCGAGGTTGGGGGAGGGCAGGGGCATCAGCGGTCGCTTTCGGGAGAGCCCGGGAGGCCGGCCGGAGCATCCGGGAGGTCGGGCTCGTCGTGGGAGGGGATGACGTAGAACGGGAAGACGAGGCTGCGCGGGTTGTTGGTGCCGCGGATCGAGTAACGGACGTCGATGAAGAGGACGTTCTGGTCCTCGCCGGTGGTGACGTCGACGTCGTGCACCTCGATGCGCGGTTCCCAGCGGTCGAGGGTGACGTACACCTCGTGCTGGATCCGGCCGGCCGTCTGCTCGTTGACGGGCGCGAAGACCAGGTCGTGGATGGCGCAGCCGAACTCGGGGCGCATCGGCCGCTCCCCGGGCGCGGTGGCCAGGATGAGCCGCATGGCCTCCTCCACCTCCTGCTCGCCGCTGACGAGGGCGATCCCGCCGGTGGGCCCGATGCGCAGCGGGAACGACCAGCCGGAGCCGACGAACTGTTCGGCCATCAGAGAGCAACCTGCCTTCCTCGGAAACGCTTCGTCACAGGCCCGGCACGGGGATCGTCGCGACCTTGAAGATGGGCGTCTTGACCTCGAAGGTCGCGCCGACGACCCTCGTCATGACGGAGTTGATCTGCACGTTGACGGTGCCGGAGATGGTGGTCGCGGCCCCGGCGCTCAGCGTCGCGGCGCCCGCCGCCCCCAGGTTCAGGGCGGCGCCCGCGTTGACCCCGATCTGGCCGCCGCTGCGCATGTTGACCATGCTGCCGCCCTGGATGCTGAGGGGCCCGCCGCTCTTGATGGTCAGGGAGCGCCTGGCGGACAGCGACAGGTCGGTGCCCGCCTCCACCGACACCGAGCGGCTGCCGGTGATCTTGACCGTGCCCTTGCTGTCGACGGTGATCTCGGTCTTGGTGCGGTCGAGGTTGATGGTCAGCTTGTCGTTGCCGCTGGCGATCCGCACGCCCTGCTTGCGTCCGCCGGTGCGCTGGCTGAGCAGGTCGACCCGGTTGCCCTGGCGGTCGGACAGGGTGTGCCGTACGGCCTTCTTCTTCAGGCCGTCGTGCAGCGGCACGTCGCTCTTGGTCGGTACGTCCCGGCCGTTGTAGAGGCCCCCGATCACGAACGGGTGGTCCAGCGCCCCGCGGTCGAAGGCGACCAGTACCTCGTCGCCGACGTCCATGGGGAAGATGCCGCCGCCCGCCACGCCTCCCATCTGGACACTGCGCGCCCAGTCGCTGACGTAGGTGTCGTCCAGCCACGGGAACTGCAGCTTGACCCTGCCCTGTTTGAGGGGGTCCTGTACGTCGGTGACGATGGCGTTGGCGACGCTGGGCAGCCGGGCGGCGCTCGCCGGGTCCGCGCCGCCGCTGCCGCCCGAGGCGAGCCCGTACAGGGAACGCCACTGGCGTCCGCTGACCGTGATCCAGGACTCGTAGGGGACGCCGTCGCCGAAGTGGTGGCGTACCGAGGTGACGGTGTACTTGCCCTCGAAGGGGGTGCCGACGTCGGCGAGGGCGACGGGGACGCCGGGCCGCAGGTCGGGGTGGCCGTTGGCGGCGACCTCCAGCTCGGCGAAGGCGGCGGTGACGTCGGAGGCGAGGGCCTTCGCGGCGTTCTGGACCTCGTCCTGCTTGTCGTAGGGGTTGGCGGTCTCCACGAGTTTGCCGGGCTTGAACTTGCCGGCGGCCGTGCCGGGCGTCCACTTGATGTTGATGCCGGGGTCGGTGGTGGCCGGCGCGGTCTCGGTGATCTTCTTCTTGGTGGTGACGTTCCAGCCGCGCGACTCGACCTTGCCGATCTGGTCGGCTGCGGTGACGGCGGCCCGCAGCCGCAGGATGTCGTGGCCGGCCTGGAGGACGAAGGTGCTCTTGTCGCCGTCCGTCTGCGGCGAGGGCGCTCCGGCCGACGGCTTGGGCGTGACGAACCGGAACTTCCCCTTGGAGTCCAGGTACATGATCATCTTGTTCTCGTCGGCGAGCCGGGCGAGGAAGTCCCAGTCGGTGACGTTGGACTGGGAGATGAACCCGTAGGTGCCCTTGGTCGCCTGGATGCGGCCGATGGAGACGCCGTCCATGGCCACGAGCTTGCGGGCGATGTCGGACGCCTTCTGGTTGCGGTAGGCGGCCACCCGGCGCTGGCGCATCAGCCGGTGCCCGTAGTCGTAGCCGCGGATGACGGTGAAGCTGCCGGTGCCGTCGTAGTCGGTCTCCAGGCCGGTGACCTCGCCGGTCAGCAGGGGGTTGCCCTTGCCCTCGCCGTCGGCGATCGGGGTGATGACGACCTTGGTGCCGAACTGCACGTTCAGGTCGCCGAGGAGCTTGTGGTACGGGTCGCGGAAGGTGAGGCGGAACGCCGCCGGCACGTTGACGCCCTGGTCGACCCATCCGTCGGTGAGCATCGGGGCGATGGTGTCGGGCAGCGGGGCGCCACCGATCTTCACCTCGACGATGCTGGAGAAGGAGGGACGCACCATCAGTGAGGCACCTCCTCGGTGGCCGGCAGGATGAGTTCGGTGCCGGTCGGCAGGCGGGACGGGTCGTCGATGCCGTTGGCCTCGGCGATCACCCGCCAGGCGTTGGCGCTGCCGTACTCGCTCCAGGCGAGCGACTGGAGCGAGTCCCCCGCGACGACCCGGTGCACGCGCTGGGCGGTGAGGGCGCCGGAGGTCGGGTTCTGCCTCGGGGTCGGGCCGGGTATCTCCACCAGGGCCAGCTGGCAGGTGGCGCGGATGGGGACGCCGGCGGTGCCGAAGAGCGTGTACTGGGTCTCGATGGACGCCACGTAGGCGTTGAACCGGGCGGTGGAGAACGAACCCCACTCGAAGATCACCCAGGGCGGGGAGGGCTGCTTGGCGGCCAGGCTCTTGGCGGTCACCTCGCAGCAGATCAGCAGCGACTCGACCTTCTTCATCACGGTGTTGCCGCCGGGCTTCATCGAGGAGTCCAGGAAGATCTCCAGGGTCATCTCCCGCGGCTCGGCACCCAGGAACTGCGGCTTCGCGGCCTTCCGCACGGCCGCCGTCGGGGTCGCCTTCCACTGGGAGCGCTGACTGATCGACAGCTGCGCCGGGTTGAACTCGAACGGGAACCGCTTGATCAGCGCGCCGGGCGAGGTGGACTTGCCGGTGGGCGGCTCGTGGATGGCGAGGTTGGCGCGTACCAGGCTCTTGCCGGCGCCCTTGCTGTTGGCCATGGTTGTTCCTCTCTGCTCCGCGGCGCCGTCAGTCCGTGAACCCGTGGTGGGCGATCTCCAGGACCTCGTTGGCCACCGACGCGCTGCCGGGGTCGAGGCTGGGGCCCTGCCAGCTGACGGGCAGGACGTCGATCAGCCCCCAGCGGGCGACCAGCGACCCGTCCGCGCGCAGGGCGGAGATCTGCGCGGTGGGCCGCTGGATGCCGGTCTGCACGGAGGAGATCCACTTGGCGACCTTCGCCGTGTCCGGGGTGAGGGGCCGGGTCAGCCGGATGTTGGAGTAGGTGACGCGGGTGGGCAACTGCCACACGAAGCCGTTGTTGCCGCCCTCCTGGCGCTGTTCCACCTCCACCTGGGTCGACAGGCCCTCGCACCCGTTGAAGTAGCCGAGGCTCTCGCCGTCGATGGCGAGGCTGAACCAGATGGAAGAGCCCGGGTCCTTACGGGTCATCG
The DNA here is from genome assembly GCF_020404845.1 of Streptomyces hyderabadensis. Taxonomy (GTDB): domain Bacteria; phylum Actinomycetota; class Actinomycetes; order Streptomycetales; family Streptomycetaceae; genus Streptomyces; species Streptomyces hyderabadensis. The sequence continues at coordinate 121,556 of NZ_JAIOJZ010000020.1, forward strand.
GGGGTCGACCTTTCTTGTCGGGGAACGGTGGCGGGCGGGTGGCGCGGCCCTCGGGGCGGTCCGGTCGTCCGGTGTCCGGCCGTCCGGCGGGGCCGGTGCGGTCCGGTCAGCGCGGGTCGCGGAGTCTGCCGATCCGTTCGCGGTCCATACGCAGTTCGGTGCGGACGAGACGGGTGACGCGGCCGATGATCCGGTGCACCAGTTCGTCGAGCTGGAAGTCGGTGAGTTCGCGCGGGTCGAGCCCGCCCTCGGGAACCGCGGTGTACCCGGGCGGGGGGTCCCCGGAGGGCCGCCCGCCCGCGCCCGCCTGGTACGGGGGCGGCGGGTCGTCGTACGGCGGCGGTTGGTCCTGGCCGGGCGGGGACGACGGGGTGCTCAGGCGGGCCAGGTTGTCCGCCACGGTGGCGGCCGTGGCGGAGGCCAGGGCAGCGGTGGTGCGTCCGGCGCGGTGGGAACGGCGCCAGAACCGCTGGACCGGCGGCATGTCGGCGGACGCGGTGCCGGAGGGGGCGGGGGCGTCCGGTGCGGTGTCCGGGAGCGTCGGCGCGGGCGCCGCCTGGGTGGCGACGGGCAGCTCGGGCCGGGCCGCCGACGGCCGGGGCGGCGTGAGCGGTGCCACCGGCAGCGGGGCTCCGGCGGCGCCGGCGCCGGGGGCCACGGGCTTGCGCAGCGGCACGGCCCTGGCGGGCGCGCGCTGGACGACGGAGGGCGCGGACCCGCCGCCACCGGGCGGTGACGGCGCAGGTGCGGGGTGCGGGGGCGCCGGGGGCGTTGCCGCGGCCGCGAAGGGCGGTACGGCGGGCGCGAAAGGCGGTACCGCGGGCGCGGCCGGGGCGGCGAAAGGCGGTACCGCGGGTGTTGCCGCGGCGGCGAAGGGCGGTGCCGCGGGGGTGGCCAGGGCGGCGAAGGGCGGGCCCGCGGAAGTGGCGGCCCGGGCGGTGGCCCGTTGGACGGGCGGGAGTGCGCCGCTCTCGGTCGCGGCGAAGGGCGCCGGCGCGGGGGGCTGGGTGGCGAGCGACGTGGTGAGCGAGGTGGTGAGCGAGGTGGTGTCGGTCGGGGGTGCGGAGAGGGGCGCGCCCAGCGGAGAACGCCGCGCGGGTGCCCCGGCCGGCGGCAGCGCCGGGGTGGCGGTGGACACCGGTGCCGGTGCCGGGGTCTGTGCCGGTGCCTGCGCCGCCGTCGGGGACGGCGTCACGGTCGGACGTACGGCGCCGACCGGGCCGGACGAGGTGGGCGCGCCGAGCCCCGGACGCCGCCCGGCCGCGCTGCGCTGCACGGGGGTGCTCGGGGCGCCCGGACTGACCGTCTTGCCGGTCTCCGAGCGGGACAGCGGTACGGCGGGGGCGGGCGCGGTCGGTGCCGACGGCTCCGCCGGTGTCGCCGGTGCCGCCGGTGCGGCGGGGGTTGGCGCGATCGGGCCGTCGGGGCGTGGCTCGGACGAGCGCTGGACCGGCGGGTGCGGTGCGGTGCCCGGGTGGGCCGGGAACGGCTGCACGGGGAGCGACGGCTGGGCGGCCGGCACCCGGCGCTGGACGGAGGGCTGCCGGTCGTCCGGGGTGGCGGGAGTGCCGGGTGCGTTCGCCGAGGATCGCCGCCCTCCGGTGGCGTCACCGGTACCGGAGGGGCGTGCGGTGGACGGTGGCGCCGGGTCGCCGCCGGGCGCCGGGCTCGGGTCGGTTCGGGCCGCGGCCGGTGCCGGTGCCACGGCGCGCTGGACCGGGGGTGCGGCGGGGGTGGCTCCCGCCGACGGCGACGGCGATGCTGACGGTGCTGTCGTGCTGTTGGTGGGTGGGGTGCCGGTCGCCCGGTCCGAGCTGGTGCCGGACGCGGGCGTGACCGGCCGCACGGGGGCCTTCGACCCCGACTCGGGCTGCGGTACGGCCCGTTGCACGGGGGCGCCGGTCGTCGGGGTGCCCGGCGAACCGGCCCTGCGGTCACCGGCGGAGGAGGCGGGGCGGACGGGCTGCGCGGCGGCTCGCCGGGCGGCCGGTGCGTCGTCGCCCACCGGGGGGGTCGTGCCGCCGTCCGCGCGGCGTACGGCATGCTGCACGGGCGGCGTCGAGGCCCCGGCACCGCTGCCCGTGGGCGCGGACGCCGGGCTGCCGCCGGGCCGCCCTGACGGGGCGTCGGTCGGCGGGGGGCTGGCCGGCTGTGCGGCGGCGCGCTGTACGGGCTGGGCGGCGGATGCCGTGCCGCTGTCGGCCGGTGCGGGGGCCGGCGGGTTGCCGTTGCCGGACGGTGGTGCCGCGGCCCGTTGGACGGGCGGGGCGGTGGGCGTGGTGCCGCCTGCCGGTGTGCCGGCTGCCGGGCTTCCGGTGCCGGGTGGGGCGGGAGTTCGCCGTACCGGGGTGTCCGCCGCGGTGCCGCCGTCGGCCGGTGCGGTCGCCGGGGTGCCGCTGCCGGGCCGTGCCGGGGAGCCGGACGGGCGGGTGGTGGCGCGCTGGACCGGGGGTGCGGCGGGCGTGGAGCCGCTGCGCGTCGGTGCCGGGGTCGGCGGGTTGCCGCCGCCGGACGGTCGCGCGGTGGTGCGCTGGACGGGCGTGGCGGTGGTGTCCGGTGCGGTGGTTGCCGGGGTGCTGGCGCCCGACTGCGGGGTGCCCCGTCGTGACGGTGCGTCCGTCGCGGGGGAGGACGGGCGGGTGGTGGCGCGCTGGACCGGCGGTGTGGCGGATGCGGAGCCGTCGCGCGTCGGTGTGGAGGCCGGCGGGTTGCTGCTGCGGGACGGCTGCGCGGCGGCGCGCTGGACCGGCGGTGCGCCGGACGCGGAGCCGCTGTTGCTCGCTGTGGGTGCCTGGCCGCCGCTGCCGGGCCGGACCGGGGAACCGCCCGGTCGTGCGGTGGCCCGCTGGACGGGCGTGGTGCTCCGGGCCGGTGTGGTGGCCGCCGGGTTGCCGTTGCCGGGCGGCGGGACGGCGCGTGGTGACGGTGTGTCCGTCGCGGGGGTGGACGGGCGGGTGGTGACGCGCTGGACCGGCGGTGTGGTGGGCGCGGTGCTGCTGCCCGCCGGTCCGGGGCCCGCCGGGTTGCCGTTGCCGGGCAGCGGGACGGCGCGTGGTGACGGTGCGTCCGTCGCGGGGCTGGACGGCTGTGCGGTGGCGCGCTGGGCCGGGGGTGCGGTGGATGCGGGGCCGCTGGCCGCCGGTGCGGGGGTCGGCGGGGTGCCGCCGTCGGGCCGGCGTACCGGGGCAGCCGGTGCCGCGGCGTCGCCGGACGTGCCGGGGGCCGGTGCGGGCCCGGGCCCGGGCACCGCCCGCTGGACGGGCGCCGGGGTCGGTGCGGGCGCCGGGGTGACGGAACCGTGGGCCGGGGAGGCGCCCCCGGCCGGTGCCGAGCCGGGGTCCGCTCGGTCGGCGTCCGCCGACGAGGGCGCCGTACCGGAGGACGCCGGGGCGGCGCCCGTGGTCCGGCGGCTCGCGGGCAACGCCCGGCGCTGCACGGCCGGCGAACCGGACGGGGCCTTGGTCAGCGACTGCCGCGGACGCGGGGCGGCGGGCGGCGCGGGCACCGGGGTCACCCGGACCCCGCGGGGCGCCTGGGCCGGTGCGCTCGCGGGCGCGGCGGACGACGCCGGCCCGGCGGAACGCGCCCGCTGGACCGGCGCGGCCGCGGGCGTGCCCGACGACGTGGCCGCCGTCGGCGCGGGACCCGGCGTGCCCGGCGTACCCGGGACACCACCGCGCGCCCTCGGGGCGGAACCCGTGGGCGCGGCCGGGGCGTCGGCCGGTACTGCGCGCAGCGGCGCGACCGGCATCCGCTGCACGGGCGGTGTACCGGCCGGGCGGGCCAGGGGCGTGGACGACGGCTGCCGGGCCGAGGCGTCGAAGGCGCCGGACAGCAGGCGGTCGCCGGCCGCCGGGTCGAGCACGGCCGGGGACGGTGCCCGGGTGAACGACGGGTCCTGCCACGTCGGCAGGCGGCCGCCGAAGGCGGAGTCCGCCACCCCCGTACGGTCCGCGCCCGTGGTGCGCTGGATCGGCGGCAGGCCCGTCCAGGCGGCGACGGCCACCGGCGCGGGTGCGGATGCCGCAGGGGCGTCCGCGCCCGGGTCCGGACGCGCGCCGGTGTCCGCGGGCGGACCCGCCTGGCCGGCCGGGACCGCCGCCGATGCCGCGGTCCCGCCCCCGTTCCTGTGTTCCTCGCCGCCGTCCCGACGGCCCCGCAGCCGGTCCAGGAGTCCCACCGATCAGCCCTCCGCCGTGCCTCGCGTCACGAGGGACGCGATCTGGTCCGTGTACCGGCGGCGGTCCTGGTGTTCCAGGTCCAGGATCGCCTCCAGGCTCCAGTGGAAGTGGTAGGCGACGTACGCGATCTCCTCGTGCAGCCGGTCGGTCGCGTACGTCACGATTCCCCCAGGCGGCTCCCGCCGAGTTCCACCTCGAAGGGCTCCGAGCAGTGCGGGCACTCGACGGCCGCGCGGGTGTGCCCCTCCGCGTTGATCTGGCGGTAGAAGTCCTGGAGGAACGCCAGGTCGGAGGCGAACATGTTCTCCACGATGCCGTCGTGCACCATCGCCAGCGTGCCCAGCCGGGTGATGACCCGGCCGAGCAGCACCACCGACAGGTACGCCGGGTTCTCCTGCACCCGCACGTCGCGCAGCGGGATCAGCTCGTCCCGTGCCGTCGACAGGCGCATCACGCCGTCCCGGTGCACCGTGCCCGACTCGTCCACGTACCCGCGCGGCAGCTCGAAGGGGAACTCGGTCTGCATCTGCTGCCTCGGGGCGGTGTCGACGGGGGGCCCGGCGGGAGGGCCGGCCGGAGAACCGGCCGGCGCCTCCGTGGGCGCGGCGGCGGGAGCCGAACGGGGGAAGTCCGCTCCCGCCGCCGCGGTCTGGGGTGCCGCGGCGGGCGCCTTGGCAGCCGAACGGCGCATTACTCGACGACCAGTTCTTCGAACACGATGGTGATGGTCTCGGTGAGCGCGTTGGTGTCACCCGCCTTCAGGGTGCCCGCCACGACCTTGCTGCACCAGGCGTTGCGCAGGTTCCAGCGCTTGACCGGGTTGTCCTCGTAGTCCATCACGATGATCGTGGCGTTCTTGCGGGCGGTGGCCATCCGGCCGGCCATGGAGTCGTTGATCCACTGGGTGAAGACCGACGACTGGCTCATACCGCGCTCGACCTGGACCGAGCCGTCCTTGGCCACGCCCGGCATCAGGGTGACGTTGTTGCGTCCGGTGGTGCCCTGGTTCTGCTGGTACTTGATGACGTCCTGCTCGATCTGCAGGTTCGACACCGAGTTGAGGTACTCGACCATCACACCGTCGATCTGGATGCCGAAGTTCGGTGCGACGAGTACGTCTTCTGGCTTGGGGAGAGACATGGGTTCGCTGTCCTTCTGGAGGAAGTGGGAGGAGGGCGGGGCGCGCGATCCGCCTACTCGTCCAGTTCGCCGCCGCCGCTGGAGAACTGGGCGAGCCGGAAGATGACGAACTCGGCGGGCTTGACCGGCGCGATGCCGATCTCGCAGACGACCCGGCCGAGGTCGACGGACTCCGGCGGGTTGGTCTCCTCGTCGCACTTGACGTAGTACGCCTGGTCGGGGCTCTGGCCGAAGAGGGCGCCGTTGCGCCACTCGTTGACCAGGAAGGCGGAGACGTTGCGGCGGATGCGGGCCCAGAGGTTGTGGTCGTTCGGCTCGAACACCACCCACTGGGTGCCGATCAGGATCGACTCCTCCAGGTAGTTGAAGTACCTGCGGATGTTCAGGTAGCGCCACGCCGGGTCGGAGGAGAGGGTGCGGGCACCCCAGACGCGGATGCCGCGGCCCGGGAAGGAACGGATGCAGTTGACGCCGATCGGGTTGAGCAGGTCCTGCTCGCCGCGGGTGATCTGCAGCTCCAGGTCGACGGCGCCGCGCACGACCTCGTTGGCGGGCGCCTTGTGCACGCCGCGCTCGGAGTCGTTGCGGGCCCAGATGCCGGCGACGTGACCGCTCGGCGGGACCAGGCGGGACTGCCCGGTGGCCGGGTCGAAGGACTTGATCCAGGGGTAGTACAGGGCCGCGTACTTGGAGTCGTAGCCGGCCGTCTCCTGGCGCCAGACGCGGATCTGGCGGGCGTTCTGGCCGGGCGGCGGGTCGATGATGGCGACGCGGTCGCCCATCAGCTCGCAGTGGGCTATCAGACCGAGCTGGACGGCCTTGACGGCCTCCAGGTCGATCGCGCCGCGCTGGTAGGCGGCCATCAGGTCGGGCACCGCGACCATGGAGATCTCGTCGATCGCCTCCAGGCCGCCGAAGCCGGTGCGGTCCGAGGAGTCGCCGAGGTACTGGGCCGGCCCGGGGTGCGCGCTCTCGGCCTGCCCGGCCGGAACGGCGGGGGCGGCGGACGGCGGCGCGGGCAGCGTCAGCGTCTGGTTCTCCGGCCGGGCCAGCTGCGCGGACGGCGCGGCCTCGGTCACGGTGATGAGCTTGGAGCGCTCCTTGACCTGGGTGACGACGTAGGAGCGGTTGCCCTTCTTGGCGCTGACGTCGAAGGTCTCGACGGGCTTGTCGCCGTCCTTGACGATCAGCTTGAAGCGCTCGGCGGGGCCCTCGCCCTCGGGGTCGGCGACCTCGACGGTCAGCGGGCCGCTCTGGCCGGCCGCGGTGGCCGTCACGGCGAAGGTGCCGAGCTGCTTGGGCTCGGCGGCGGGCAGCGCCTTGGCGGTGCTGCCGGTGACGGCGGCGGGGGCGGCGGCGCCGTTCACCGAGCCGTCGGCGCCGGCGTCCTCGGCCGAACCGCCGACCCGGACGATGTAGGCGGCGGAGCCGCCGTTGTTGAAGAACCCGTAGACGGAGTGCGCGAGGTAGTACCCGCCGGTGAAGTCACCGAAGGCCGCGACGTACTGCGTCCAGTTGGTCACCAGCGTGGGCTCGTTCAGCGGGCCGGTCGGGGCGAGACCGACGAAGGCCGCCACCGACGTGCCCACTCCCTCGATCGGGCGCGAGCCGCTGGCCACCTCCTCGACGTAGACGCCGGGCGACAGGTAGGACGGCATGCTCTGCTCTCCTCGGGGTACGAGACAGGACGCCCCTCAGCCTCACGCGCGCGTTGCCGACGCCGAAACGTCCCCGGGTGCCGGAGCAGGGGCATTTTCCTTGCCCCGGGTCGTGCCCGTTGGGGCAGACTCCCGCGGCTTGTCGGCACTTCCCCTCGAAGACCCCTGGCGGACGCCCGGCGTTTCTGATTCAACGTCTTGTGTCGACTGTCAGTTCGCCAGGATGTCATCTTGCGATCAAGCCCCGTTCCGGGGCGCGCCGTCCCGCCGCACCGGGGCGCTGCCCCGCGTGAGCGGGGACGGTGACGGGGTGTCAGGAGGGGATCGTCCGTGTCGGACCGCTTGAACCACACGCAGAGACACCGCCCGGCGGGAGCCGCCCCGGCACGGCCCCGCCCGCAGGCGCGTCAGTCACCGGCCATGGCCTCGCTGCAGGCCGCGGCGGGCAACCGGGCCGTGACGACGGCGATCCAGCGGGCGACCGTCACGGCCACGAGTCCCGAGCCCACGGAAGAGGTGGAGGCGGGACCTTCGCGGACGCGGGAGCCGGCTGCGCCCGGGGCCGGGCAGACGCAGGGGGAGCAGCAGCAGGACGAAGCCGCGCAGCGGAAGCAGGCGGCCGAGGACGAGGCCAAGGCGCTGAAGAAGCGGGCCGCGTCCGCGGCGCTGGAACGGGCGGACGCCGAGGCCCAGATGTGGCAGAAGACCGAGGTCGCGGCCACGGCGCGGGACCAGGCGACCGGGGCCGAGAAGGCGGCGGCCGAGTCGAGGGACAAGGCGGGCGCGGCGGAGCGGGCGCGGGCGGAGGCCGAGGGCGAGGAGCGGCGCTGGGCGGAGCAGGTCGAGGAGGAGGAGAAGGCCCGGTCGGAGGCCGCCACCGCGGTGAAGGGCCGGGTCGGCGACGAGTCCGCGGCCCGGGAACGGTTGAGCACGGCGCGCCGGACGCTGGCCGACGCCCAGGCCGAGGTGAAGCGGACTACCGAGGGGGCCGAGGCCGCGGCGAAGGAGCTGGCGGCCGCCGAGGCCGAGGTCAAGCGGCGCAGGGAACGGGCCGAGGCCGCCGGGAAGGAGCTGGCGGCCGCCGAGGCCGAGGTGAAGAGGTGCACGAAGGAGGCCGAGGCCGCGGCGGCCGCACACCAGCAGGCCGAGGCTTCGGTGGCGGCGCGGGCATCGGCCGAGGACGAGGCGCAGAAGCAGGCGATGAAGGCCGCGGAGGCCGCGCAGGCCGCGGTTCAGACGTGGGCCGCCGAGGTCACCAGGGCCAAGGAGCGGGTGGTCGCTCTGGAGGGGAAGGTGAAACAGCGGCAGGGGGAGGCCGAGGCCGAGGAGGGCAGGCAGCGGAACGCCCAAACCGTCGTGCAGGGCTGGGCCGAAGCCGTGGCGTCGGCGGGGAAGGCGGTGGCGGACGCCCAGGAGGCGCTGGAGGAGCGGACGGGCGAGTTCACCGCGGCGACGCAGGCGCGGGAGGCTGCGGAGCAGGAGCTGGAGGAACGGCAGAACGCCAAGGCGTCGGCCGAGCAGCAGGTGACCCAGGCGGCCGCCGAGCGGACGGCGCAGGAGAAGGCCAAGGCCGTGGCGCTGCAGGAGGCGGCGAAGTCCGAAGCCGAGGCGAGTGACCACAGGCGGGCGGAGCAGACCGCGCGGGCCGAGGCGGCGGCCGCGGCGCGGGAGCGGCAACGGGCGACCAAGGCGGAGACCGCGGCGCGCGAGGCGGCGGCAGCGGCGACGAAGCGGGCGGGAGAGGCCGCCGGCCAGACGGGTCAGACGGGCCAGAGCGAGCAGACGGGCCAGACGGGCCAGACGGGCCGGACGGGTAAAACGGGGCAGACGGGCCAGACGGAGCAGGCTGAGCAGACGGCTGAGCAGACGGCGGAGCAGGAGAAGCCGGGGCGCCTGAAGAGGTTCAGGAAGGCCTTCGGCTTCACCAACCTGAAGAAGATGGGGGATCCGGGCGACACGTTGATCCTTCGCGGCACCGCACCCTCGGGAACGGCGGCCAAAGCGGCCGCGACCGACGCGCACAAATCACCGGCCTTCGGCACGCCGGGGCAGCAGATGGCCGAGTCCTCGCACAACTTCGCCCTCACCAGCCTGGCGCTGACCAACGACCTGCGCGGCCTGGCGTCCGCGATGGGGACCAAGAAGGACGCGCAGGGATCGGCCGCCCATCAGGCGGACAAGGACAAGAAGGGCAAGTCGGCCGGAGCCCTGACGAACACCGCCATGCTCGCCGGCGACGGGATGAAGGTGGGCGGCGCCGCGGCGACGAACAGCGGCATCGTGGAAGGGGTGGCTGCCGCCGGAGAGGGAGTCGGCGTGACCACCGGACTGTTCTCCGTGGGCATCGGCGCTCGCGAGACCAGGGCGATCTACCTCACCTCGCACAAGCGCGACGCTCTGGTCAAGCACGCGCTCAAGGACGTGAACGCGGTGCGCACCCGGACACTCCAGCTCGTGCTCAACCGGCTGGGTGAAGTGAACGCGGAACTGGTCGAGAAGGCGGCGGCGGAGTCGGGCTCGCAGGCCGAGCCGACGGCGGAGGAACAGACGTCCCTCGCCGCGTCCCGGGCGGAAATGGGCCGGCTCAGGGAAGAGCTGCGGGAACACCTCGCCAGCGCACAGCAGTACGCGATACACAAGCAGAACAACAAGCTCATCAAGCGCGCGGTCAACCTGGGCGGAAACGTCATCCGTACCGCGGGCGGGATCCTGGTGGTGGTCGCCCTCGCCGGATCGCTGGCCACTCCGGTCGCACCCGCCGTGGGTGCCGCCGGAGCGGTCACACTGGGCGGTCTCGCGGTCTACAAGGGTGGCAAGGGCGGCTACAAGCGCGCCGAGTCGGTGCGGCACCCGAACAGGTGGCGTCGGACCACCCTGGCTCAGGGTGACACCGAGTTCACGGAGGCGGGCGAGGAGAAGCAGGGCAGCAGGTGGCGGGCGGCGCTGGAGTCCGTCAAGGTGACGAAGGCTGTCGATCAGGGCGAGCGTCAGCTCATGGCCCAGGAGATCTACGCGCTGGCGGCCGGACCGGCCGTGCCCGTGGGCAGGAACGTGCCCGACGACATCCGGCGCGAGGCGCGTGGCCTGCTCCTGGACCTCAAGTGCGACCCGGCCAGGCGGCACGAGAACGCGCAGGAGTGGAGCGACTCGCTCAACGACCCGGAGCAGCAGGAGGACTGGGAGAAGTACATAGCCAAGCAGCTGGCGTCGTCCTGACACCCGCTCCGTACAACTGCCCGCGGTGCTGCCCTCCCGGCCCTGTCGGCCGCGGGGATGTTCCGGTACAGCTGATGACCACACGTCCGGTGTCGAAGGGAGCGCACGGTGCGCGCGCACGAGGAAGCCACCGACCAGCAGGCCGCCCGGGGCGGCCGCGCTCCGCACCGGGTCACGCCCGCGCCCACCACCTCGGTGAGCGGGGCCCCGATGACCCCGGCGGCGGTCCTGGCGCTGCAGAGTTCCGCCGGCAACGCCGCCGTCCAGCGGGTCGTCGCCCGGGACACGCACCAGCACGGGCCCGGCTGCGGGCACACCGTCCAGCGCCGCATGGACCCGGAGGCGCACCAGCACGGCGCGGGCTGCGGGCACGACGGGATCGACGACCGGAGCCCGGAGGGACAGCACCAGCTCCTGGACGAGGCCAAGAAGACGTCCAGCTCGCCGCTCCCCGGGTCCTTCCTCGACAAGGCGGTGCCGTTCTACCAGAATCCCGCCCTCGCCGGCGCCCGCGTGCACACGGACCCGATCGCTCAGCGCGCGACGGCGGCCATGGGGGCCGAGGCCATGACGATCGGCATGGACGTCTTCCTCGGCCCGTCCGCCATCGGCAACGAGGAGATCCTCGCCCACGAGGCCAGCCACCTCGACAAGAACAGCAGGGGAATCACCGAGACGGGCAGCGGGAGCGGCGGCGGCCCCGCCGTCACGGACCCGGGGCAGGGTTCCGAGGTCGCCGCGGTGAACGACGGAGCGGCCTTCAAGGCCGGGCACAGCACCGCCCCGTCCCTCGTCGCCCAGCGGGCCGTCACAGACGACGTGGAGGGCGCGGACTAGTCCCGGGCGCCGCGCGAACGGCCCTTTGGGGCAACCCGGTCTGCCCGGACGCGACCTGACGCCGCGTCGGGTCACTCGTACCGTCGGCGTGTGAGCCTGTGGACCTCGCTGGAGCCCGCGTCCGCGACTGTGGACCCCGGCAGTAGTACCCGTGTGCGCCTGAGGGTGCGTAATACCGGTGACGTGGTGGACGAGTACCGGTTCGAGCCGGTGGGGGATGTGGCTCCCTGGACGACGGTGGAGCCGCAGACGTTGCGGTTGTATCCGGGGACGACGGGGACGGTGGAGCTGACGTTCGCTCCGCCGCGTACTCCTGATGCGGTGGCGGGGCCGAATCCGTATGCGGTGCGGATCCTTCCGACGGAGCATCCGGATGCGGTGACGGTTCCGGAGGGGAATCTGACGATCACGTCGTTCACCGAGGTGCGTGCGGAGTTGGTGCCGCCGACGGTGAAGGGCAGGTTCCGGGGGCGGCCGCGGCTCGCCGTGGACAACCTCGGTAATACGAAGGTGACGGCGTCGATC
>NZ_JAIOJZ010000021.1 GCF_020404845.1 Streptomyces hyderabadensis
CTTTTCGATCCGATTTCCTCGGTGCTTTCCAGGTTCCCGCTTTCGCGTTTCCCTTTCCGGCGGTTCCGACTTTATCAGAGATTCTGAGTCGGGATTTCCGCCCTCCGGGGCGGCTCCGAACCACGAAGTGATCGGGTGCCCGTCCGAGCGGAGATGTAAACGTACTGGAGCGGGGCGCCCCGATGCAAATCGGGGCGCCCCGCTCCAGGTTGGCGCTGTCGGTGGTCCGACGGTCCGTCAGACCTCCACGACGACAGGCAGGATCATCGGCCGGCGTCGGTAGGTGTCCGAGACCCACTTCCCGAGGGTCCTGCGCACCAGCTGCTGGAGCTGGTGCGGCTCGACGACCCCGTCCTGGGCCGAGCGCTCCAGTGCCTCGGTGATCTTGGGGAGCACCGCCGAGAAGGCCGAGTCGTCGATGCCCGAGCCGCGGGCCTGGACATGGGGCCCACCGGTGATCTTGCCGGTGGAGGAGTCCATGACCACGAAGACCGAGATGATGCCCTCGTCGCCGAGGATCTTGCGGTCCTTGAGGGCCGGCTCGCCGACGTCGCCGACCGAGAGGCCGTCGACGTAGACGTACCCAGCCTGGACCTTGCCGGCGATCTTCGCCTTGCCCTCGACGAGGTCGACGACCACGCCGTCCTCGGCGATGACGATGCGGTCGTGCGGCACCCCGGTGAGGGCGCCGAGTTCGGCGTTGGCGCGCAGGTGGCGCCATTCGCCGTGGACCGGCATCAGGTTCTTCGGGCGGCAGATGTTGTAGAAGTACAGCAGCTCACCGGCCGAGGCGTGGCCCGAGACGTGGACCTTGGCGTTGCCCTTGTGGACGACGTTGGCGCCCCAGCGGGTCAGGCCGTTGATGACCCGGTACACCGCGTTCTCGTTGCCCGGGATGAGGGACGAGGCCAGGATCACCGTGTCGCCGTTGACGATGCGGATCTGGTGGTCGCGGTTGGCCATGCGGGACAGGGCGGCCATCGGTTCGCCCTGGGAGCCCGTGCAGACCAGGACCACCTCGCTGTCGGGCAGGTCGTCCAGCGTCTTGACGTCGACCACCAGGCCCGGCGGGACCTTCAGGTAGCCGAGGTCCCGGGCGATGCCCATGTTGCGGACCATGGAGCGGCCGACGAAGGCGACCCGGCGGCCGTACTCGTGGGCCGCGTCCAGGATCTGCTGGATGCGGTGGACGTGGCTGGCGAAGCTCGCCACGATGATGCGCTTGCGGGCACTGGCGAAGACCTGCCGCAGGACGTTCGAGATGTCCCGCTCGGGCGGGACGAAGCCCGGGACCTCGGCGTTCGTCGAGTCCGAGAGGAGGAGGTCGATGCCCTCCTCGCTCAGCCGCGCGAAGGCGTGCAGGTCCGTGAGCCGGCCGTCCAGCGGGAGCTGGTCCATCTTGAAGTCGCCGGTGTGCACCGCCATGCCCGCCGGGGTGCGGATGGCGACGGCCAGCGCGTCCGGGATGGAGTGGTTGACCGCGACGAACTCGCAGTCGAACGGGCCGACGCGTTCGCGGTGCCCCTCGGCCACCTCGAGGGTGTAGGGGCGGATGCGGTGCTCCTGGAGCTTGGCCTCGATGAGCGCGAGGGTCAGCTTGGAGCCGATCAGCGGGATGTCCGGCTTCTCGCGCAGGAGGAAGGGGACGCCGCCGATGTGGTCCTCGTGGCCGTGGGTCAGGACGATGCCCTCGATGTCGTCGAGGCGGTCCCGGATGGACGAGAAGTCCGGCAGGATCAGGTCGATGCCGGGCTGCTCCTCCTCGGGGAAGAGCACGCCGCAGTCGACGATCAGCAGACGGCCGCCGTATTCGAAGACCGTCATGTTGCGGCCGATCTCGCCGAGGCCGCCGAGGGGTGTGACCCGCAGGCCGCCCTTGGGGAGCGCCGGGGGCCGGCCCAGTTCAGGATGCGGATGACTCAAAAGACTCTCCTCACCACACGCGCCACGTACCGGTGGGCACGTGGCGCGCGTGACGTTCGTGCAGAAGCAGTTGTCGTAGTGGGGTGCGGGCACCGGTGGCCCGCTTATTCAGTTGTGAAGTCCGTCCGGTCGTGCGGTGGTGCGAAGTCTGATGTCAGAGCTGTACCCCGCCGGCGGCAAGATCGATCTTGAGCTGCTCGGTTTCCTCGGGCGTGAGGCCGACCATGGGGGCGCGCAGCGGTCCGGCGGGCAGGCCCTGGAGGGCGAGCGCGGCCTTGGTGGTCATGACGCCCTGGGTGCGGAACATGCCGGTGAAGACGGGGAGCAGCTTCTGGTGGATCTCCAGTGCCTTCTGTACGTCACCCGCGACGAACGCGTCCACCATGGCGCGCAGCTCGGGGGTGACGACGTGGCCGACGACGGAGACGAAGCCGACCGCGCCCACGGAGAGCAGCGGCAGGTTCAGCATGTCGTCGCCGGAGTACCAGGCGAGGCCGGAGCGCGCGATGGCCCAGCTGGCCCGGCCGAGGTCGCCCTTGGCGTCCTTGTTGGCGACGATCCGCGGGTGCTCCGCGAGGCGGACCAGCGTCTCGGTGTTGATCGGGACGCCGCTGCGGCCGGGGATGTCGTAGAGCATGACCGGCAGCCGGCTGGCGTCGGCGATGGCCGTGAAGTGCTGGTACAGGCCCTCCTGCGGGGGCTTGTTGTAGTACGGCGTGACGAGCAGCAGGCCGTGGGCGCCGGTGCGCTCGGCGGCGCGGGCCAGCTCGATGCTGTGCTGGGTGTTGTTGGTGCCGACTCCGGCGACGACGTGTGCCCGGTCGCCGACGGCCTCCAGGACGGCTCGTACGAGGTCCGCTTTCTCCGCGTCGCTGGTGGTGGGGGACTCGCCGGTGGTGCCGTTGATGATCAGGCCGTCGTTGCCTGCGTCCACCAGGTGGGTGGCGAGCCGCTGGGCGCCGTCGAGGTCGAGTGCGCCGTCCGCCGTGAAGGGCGTGACCATGGCGGTGAGGACCCGCCCGAAGGGGGTCTGCGGAGTGGAGGTCGGAGCCATGGGTTACACGCTACTCGTTGCTCAGGGCCAGGTCTGCCCTCGGGGGAGGCGGCAGGTCGGAACGGAAGTGGAGCCCGGCACTGCCTGCTCGGGGGTTCAAGCAGTGCCGGGTCCCTTTGATCAGGCTAGATGAACTTCTCCAAACGCCGCAAACCGGACACTTCGCATGGTTGATGCGTACATCTGTGCCCGGCCGGGCCGCCCGGAGGCCGGGCCGTTACGGAGCGACGCGGCCGTTGGCGTTGAAGGCGGCGTGGGTGAGCGGCATGAGCCGGGCCCACTCCTCCTCCATCCTCTCGCCCACCATCTCGATCTCCCGCTGCGGGAAGGAGGGCACCTTCGCCAGCTCGTGCTGGGTGCGCAGGCCCAGGAAGTGCATCAGCGAGCGGGCGTTGCAGGTGGCGTACATCGACGAGTACAGGCCGACGGGGAGCACCGCGCGGGCCACCTCACGGGCGACGCCGGCCGCGAGCATCTTCTGGTACGTCGCGTAGGCCTGGCGGTAGGAGTCCTCCATCGCGCCGCCGACCAGCTCGTGCTGCTCGGGGGTGCCCTCGACGAAGACGTACTTGCCGGGGCGGCCCTGCTGCACCAGCTTGCGGGAGGCGTCGGGCACGTAGAAGACCGGCTGGAGCTCCCGGTAGCGGCCCGACTCCTCGTTGTAGGACCAGCCGACGCGGTGCCGCATGAACTCCCGGAAGACGAAGATCGGGGCGCTGACGAAGAAGGTCATCGAGTTGTGCTCGAACGGGCTGCCGTGCCGGTCCCGCATGAGGTAGTTGATCAGGCCCTTGGAGCGCTCCGGGTCCTTCTTCAGCTCGTCCAGGGACTGCTCCCCGGCGGTCGAGACACGGGCGGCGAACAGCACGTCGGAGTCGGTCGCGGCGCTCTTGACCAGCTCGACGGTGATGTCGCTGCGGAGGTCGATCTTGAAATCGTCGGCGGGGGTGTCGGTCACGGTGTGGAGGGCCTTCCCATCTCGTCGCCTGGCGCTCATCTCGTCGCTCGGCGCCCGTCTCGTCGCTTGGCGAGCCCACTCTACGGCCAGCCCAAGTGGCGCCGAATCGGGCGTTGACTGCCGTGCCGCAATGAAGTCGGTGAAACAGGGCACCTGGAGGGGCGTTCGTTCGTCTGTATGAGTAACAGCACTTCATTCCAGTCCCTGAAGGGAGACGCAGCCCCTATGATCCGCCGGCGTGAACCCGTGCCGTTCGCCTTCGTCGCCGAGGCCGACAGGTTCCGCAGCAATGTCACACCCCCGCCGCGCGAGCGGCCCTCCTTCGGCCAGCTGGCCGGGCGCTGGCTCCTCGGCGTCACCGTCGTCGCCGGTCTCGTGGGCTCCCTGGTGATCGGGATGCCCGCCCTGTCGGCCGACCAGCCCTCCTCGCACAAGCAGCCGTCGCAGGCGTCCGAAGGGCGCTAGCCGCGCCGGGCACGGCGGGTCCCGACGACTCCGTCCGGACCCCCGAGGGTGGTGACCGGAGACACAGGTCGGTAGCCTCACCGGGCACAACACTTGCCTTGGAACGAGTGAGGACCAGCCGTGCCCCTGCCCTTCCTGACGGCCGACCGCGCCTTTGACACGGCCGACGACGTCGCGCTGCCGTACGACGACCGCGACCAGTGGCGCCGGCCCTACCGGCCGGGGCCGTGGCGGGTGGGGGCGGCGGCGTTGCTGCTGCTGCTCGCCTCGTTCGTGCTGTTCGCGGCGGTCATCATCGCGGCGACCGGCGGGCCGTCCTCCGCCGGGGTGGTCTTCGGCATCGCGCTCGTCGTCATCCTCTGCGCCCTGCGGATGCTGCGCATGGGCGTGTGGGTGAGCGCGCACGGGGTGCGTCAGGTGGGCTTCTTCACCACCCGCACGGTGGCCTGGCAGCAGGTCGCCAGCGTGCGCACGGTGCAGCAGCCGGTGCGCTGGCTGGGACTGCCGCGCACGGTGCAGGGGCAGGCACTGCTGCTGGTGCGGCAGGGCCGGTCGACGGAGCCGACTCCCCCGCTGCTGACCACGCACAACTCCGACTTCCTCGCCCGCGACGGCGCCTTCAACCGAGCGGCCGACGCGGTGGAGGCCTGGGCCGACGAGTACCGACGGGGCTGACGGCAGCGGCGGCAGCGACGGCGTGAACGCCGGGGCCCGGACCGCAGGGCTTGCGGTCCGGGCCCCGGCGTTTCGGCTGCGGCCCCGCTCAGGCGGCCTCGGCGTGCTTGCCGTCGTGCAGGGCGATCGCCCGTTGCATCGCCTTGCGGGCGCGCGGGGTGTCCCGGGCGTCGTGGTAGGCGACGGCGAGGCGGAACCAGGTGCGCCAGTCGGCGGGGCTGTCCTCCGTCTCGGCCTTGCGCAGGGCGAACACCGCGTCGGCCGACTCCCGGTCGACGCGGCCGCTGGGGGTGCGCTTCAGCTCGTCGACGGGCAGTCCGCCCTCGGCGTCGAGCTCGGCGGCCAGCTGGTTGGCCCTGCGGACGAACTGGGTGTTCTTCCACAGGAACCACAGGCCGATCACCGGCAGGATCAGCACCGCGACGCCGAAGGTGACGGTGAGGAGGGTGCCGGTCTTGATGAGCAGCACGCCGCGGCTGCCGACCAGGAGGAAGTAGAAGACCAGGACGGCGGCCGTGACGAGGTAGGTGATCTTCGCGCGCATCAGGGTGAGGGTCTCAGTCCAGGTCCAGGAAGTGTTCCAGGCCGAAGGTGAGGCCCGGGGTGCTGACCACCCGGCGGGCGCCCAGCAGGATGCCCGGCATGAAGCTGCTGTGGTGCAGGGAGTCGTGCCGGACGGTGAGGGTCTCGCCCTCGCCACCGAGCAGGACCTCCTGGTGGGCGAGCAGGCCGCGCAGCCGGACCGAGTGCACCGGGACCCCGTCCACGTTCGCGCCGCGGGCGCCGTCCAGGGCGGTGGCAGTGGCGTCGGGCGCCGGTGCGGAGCCTGCCTTCTGCCGGGCCTGGGCGATCAGCTGGGCGGTGCGGGCGGCGGTGCCGCTGGGGGCGTCCGCCTTGTTCGGGTGGTGCAGCTCGACGACCTCGACGGACTCGAAGTACGGGGCGGCGATCTGCGCGAACTTCATGGTCAGTACGGCGCCGATGGAGAAGTTGGGCGCGATGAGCACACCCGTCCCCGGCGACTTCGCGAGCCAGCCGGTCAGCTGGGCGAGGCGCTCGTCGGTCCAGCCGGTGGTGCCGACGACGGCGTGGATGCCGTGGCGTACGCAGAAGTCGAGGTTGTCCATCACCGAGTCGGGGGTGGTCAGCTCGACGGCGACCTGGGCGCCGGACTCGGCCAGCGCGTCCAGGCTGTCACCCCGGCCGAGGGCGGCCACCAGCTCCATGTCCTCGGCGGCCTCGACCGCCCGTACCGCCTCGGAGCCGATCCGGCCCTTGGCACCGAGGACGGCCACGCGCAGCTTGCTCATGTCACATGCTTCCTTCTCGAACTTCTCGGAACGGGGCCGTCAGGCGACGGCGTCGTGCAGCCGGGACGCCTGCTTGTCCTTGAGCGGGCCGATGACCGACAGGGACGGCCGGCGGCCCAGGACGTCGCGGGCGACGGCGCGGACGTCGTCCGGCGTGACCGAGGCTATCCGGGCCAGCATGTCGTCGACCGACATCTGCTCGCCCCAGCACAGCTCGCTCTTGCCGATACGGTTCATCAGCGCGCCTGTGTCCTCCAGGCCGAGGACCGTGGAGCCCTGGAGCTGGCCGACGGCGCGGCCGATCTCGTCGTCCGTGAGGCCGTGCTCGGCGACGTGGTCCAGCTCGTCGCGGCAGATCTTGAGCACGTCGTGCACCTGGGAGGGCCGGCAGCCCGCGTACACGCCGAAGAGGCCGCAGTCGGCGAAGCCGGAGGTGTACGAGTACACGCTGTAGGCCAGCCCGCGCTTCTCCCGGACCTCCTGGAACAGGCGCGAGGACATGCCGCCGCCGAGGGCGGTGTTGAGGACGCCCATGGCCCAGCGGCGCTCGTCGGTGCGGGCCAGGCCCGGCATGCCGAGGATGACGTGGGCCTGCTCGGTCTTGCGGCCGATCAGCTCGACGCGGCCGGCCGCGCGGACGGTGCGCCGGCCGTCGCGCGGGGCGAGCGGCTGCGCCGCCGGGTCCTTGAGGGCGCCGGCCTTCTCGAAGGCGGCGCGGACCTGGCGTACGACCTTGTTGTGGTCGACGTTGCCGGCCGCGGCGACCACCAGGTGGGTGGGGTCGTAGTGCTTCTTGTAGAAGCGGCGGATGCGGTCGGCGGTGAGGGCGTTGACCGTGTCGACGGTGCCGAGGACGGGGCGGCCCAGCGCGTTGTCGCCGAACATGGTGTGCGCGAAGAGGTCGTGCACGCAGTCGCCGGGGTCGTCCTCGGTCATCGCGATCTCCTCGAGGATGGCGCCGCGCTCGACGTCGACGTCCTCCTCCTGGATCAGCGAGCCGGTGAGCATGTCGCAGACGACGTCGATGGCGAGCGGCAGGTCGGTGTCGAGCACGCGCGCGTAGTAGCACGTGTACTCCTTCGCCGTGAACGCGTTCATCTCGCCGCCGACCGCGTCGATGGCGGAGGAGATGTCCAGGGCGCTGCGCCTGCGGGTGCCCTTGAAGAGCAGGTGCTCCAGGTAGTGGGTGGCGCCGTTCAGGGCGGGGGTCTCGTCGCGGGAGCCGACGTGGGCCCAGATGCCGAAGGTCGCCGAGCGGACCGAGGGGAGGGTCTCGGTGACGATGCGCAGGCCGCCGGGGAGGGTCGTCCGGCGGACCGTGCCGATGCCGTGCTCGCCCTTGATGAGGGTTTGGGTACGGGCGACGGCCCGCGCCTCCGAGGAGGTGCGGGCCGTCGCCTTGGCGCTACGGGACGTCACTTGTCGGCGTCGTCCTTCTTCTCTTCGCTGCCTTCCTCGCCCTCGATCACGGGGATCAGGGAGAGCTTGCCGCGGGAGTCGATCTCGGCGATCTCGACCTGGACCTTCTGGCCCACACCGAGGACGTCCTCGACGTTCTCCACGCGCTTGCCGCCGGCCAGCTTGCGGATCTGCGAGATGTGCAGCAGACCGTCCTTGCCGGGCAGCAGGGAGACGAACGCACCGAAGGTGGTCGTCTTGACGACCGTGCCCAGGTAGCGCTCGCCGACCTCGGGCATGGTCGGGTTGGCGATGCCGTTGATCGTGGCGCGGGCGGCCTCGGCGGCCGGGCCGTCGGCGGCACCGATGTAGATGGTGCCGTCGTCCTCGATCGTGATGTCGGCGCCCGTGTCCTCCTGGATCTGGTTGATCATCTTGCCCTTGGGGCCGATGACCTCGCCGATCTTGTCGACCGGGATCTTCACGGTGATGATCCGCGGCGCGTTCGGGGACATCTCGTCCGGCGTGTCGATTGCTTCCATCATCACGTCGAGGATGTGGAGGCGGGCGTCACGGGCCTGCTTGAGGGCGGCGGCCAGGACGGAGGCGGGGATGCCGTCCAGCTTGGTGTCGAGCTGGAGGGCGGTCACGAACTCCTTGGTGCCGGCGACCTTGAAGTCCATGTCGCCGAAGGCGTCCTCGGCGCCGAGGATGTCGGTGAGGGCGACGTAGTGCGTCTCGCCGTTGATCTCCTGGGAGATCAGGCCCATGGCGATACCGGCGACGGGGGCCTTGAGCGGCACACCGGCGTTCAGCAGCGACATGGTGGAGGCGCAGACCGAGCCCATGGACGTCGAGCCGTTGGAGCCGAGGGCCTCGGACACCTGGCGGATCGCGTAGGGGAACTCCTCGCGCGTCGGCAGCACCGGCACGATGGCGCGCTCGGCGAGGGCGCCGTGGCCGATCTCGCGGCGCTTCGGGGAGCCGACGCGGCCGGTCTCGCCGACGGAGTACGGCGGGAAGTTGTAGTTGTGCATGTAGCGCTTGCGGGTCACCGGGGAGAGGGTGTCCAGCTGCTGCTCCATGCGGAGCATGTTCAGGGTGGTGACGCCCAGGATCTGGGTCTCGCCACGCTCGAACAGGGCGGAGCCGTGCACGCGCGGGATGGCCTCGACCTCGGCGGCCAGGGTGCGGATGTCGGTGACACCGCGGCCGTCGATGCGCTTCTTCTCCTTGATGACGCGCTCGCGCACCAGGGACTTGGTCAGCGCGCGGTACGCGGCGGAGATCTCCTTCTCGCGGCCCTCGAACTCCGGCAGGAGCTTCTCGGCGGCGAGCCCCTTGACCCGGTCCAGCTCGGCCTCGCGCTCCTGCTTGCCGGCGATGGTGAGCGCCTGCGTCAGCTCGGGCTTGACGGCGCCGGTCAGCGCCTCGAGGACGTCGTCCTGGTAGTCCAGGAAGATCGGGAACTCGCCGGTCGGCTTGGCGGCCTTGGCGGCGAGGTCGGCCTGGGCGCGGCAGAGCACCTTGATGAAGGGCTTCGCGGCCTCCAGACCGGCGGCGACGACCTCCTCGGTGGGCGCCTCGGCGCCGCCCTCGACCAGCTTGATGGTCTTCTCGGTGGCCTCGGCCTCGACCATCATGATCGCGACGTCGCCGTCCTCCAGGACGCGGCCCGCGACGACCATGTCGAAGACGGCGTCCTCGAGCTCGGTGTGCGTCGGGAAGGCCACCCACTGGCCGCGGATCAGCGCGACGCGGACGCCGCCGATCGGGCCGGAGAAGGGCAGGCCGGCCAGCTGGGTCGACGCGGAGGCGGCGTTGATCGCCACGACGTCGTACAGGTGGTCGGGGTTGAGGGCCATGACGGTGGCCACGACCTGGATCTCGTTGCGCAGGCCCTTCTTGAAGGAGGGGCGCAGCGGGCGGTCGATCAGGCGGCAGGTGAGGACGGCGTCCTCGGAGGGCCGGCCCTCACGACGGAAGAAGCTGCCGGGGATCTTGCCGGCGGCGTACATCCGCTCCTCGACGTCCACCGTGAGCGGGAAGAAGTCGAGCTGGTCCTTCGGGTTCTTGGAGGCGCTGGTGGCCGACAGCACCATGGTGTCGTCGTCCAGGTACGCCACGGCGGAACCGGCGGCCTGACGGGCCAGGCGGCCCGTCTCGAAGCGGATGGTGCGGGTGCCGAAGGCGCCGTTGTCGATCACGGCTTCGGCGTAGTGGGTCTCGTTCTCCACTAGTGATTTCTCCGATGCTTGTCGTCTTTTGTCCGCCCCGCCCGTGTGGCGGAGGGGACGGTGCCGGAGAAGCGTTCCGTGCAATGCGGGCCGGTCTTCGATCGAAGCACCCGGGGATCTGCCCCCGGGGGCCACTACCGAGGACCGGCGGCGGCGGTGCGGTCCGTTTCTCCTCGTGCGTCTTGTCTTCTGTTACCACACTACAAAGGGGCAGCGACACCGCGCACGTACAGCAAAGGGAGCGGCCCCCTTACGTTGGGAACCGCTCCCTTCACGGTGTGCTAGCGGGCGCCCGCCGCACCGCGGCGGATGCCGAGGCGCTCGACCAGCGCACGGAAGCGCTGGATGTCCTTCTTGGCGAGGTACTGCAGCAGCCGGCGGCGCTGGCCGACCAGGATGAGCAGACCACGGCGGGAGTGGTGGTCGTGCTTGTGGGTCTTGAGGTGCTCGGTCAGGTCGGAGATCCGACGGGACAGCAGAGCGACCTGGACCTCGGGGGAGCCGGTGTCGCCCTCCTTGGTACCGAACTCGGTGATGATCTGCTTCTTCACTGCGGCGTCGAGCGACACGCGTACTCCTTGGTCTGTGAGTGGCCACCGAGTGCCCCCGGTCTGCGTCTCGGGGGAGCTTCCTCGACTCGGAAGGCGGGGATCCGCTGGGCGCGGCCTCCAGGGCTCACGGCTCCGGGGGCGCGTACACATACGGCCGTCACACAGAGTACCAGTCGGGAGGTGTGGTGTTCTCCGGGCCCGCGGATCTTGTCGGCGATGTCGCGCTTGCGCCCACCACGGGCTGCGGGGCGCCAGTAAGGTTGCCGGGGATCGTTGGTAAGCCGCCTGAAAGGACACCTCCGCCATGGCCCAGGTGCCGGACGAGGACGTCAAAGCCCGCAAGGAGCGCGAGCGGGACGAGCTGTACGCGCTCGACATCTCGGGCGTGGAGTGGCACGGCGCGCCGGGTACGGAGGAGCACGAGGAGCGGGTGGAGATCGCCTACCTGCCCGACGGTGCCGTGGCCATGCGGTCGTCGTTGGACCCGGAGACCGTGCTGCGGTACACGGAGGCGGAGTGGCGGGCGTTCGTCCTGGGGGCGCGGGACGGAGAGTTCGATCTGGAGCCGGCCCCGGACGACTCGGACGGCGCCCCCGCCTGACGCCGGGGCCCGCGGCGCCGACGGGCAGGGTGTGGACGGTGTACCGATGATCGCGCGCCGGTCCGTCAGGGTTTTCGCTGTGCGCTGCTGCCGATGCCCAGGACGAGGTAGGTCCACTGCTTGGTCTTGGCGTCGGCGGGGCCGTCCGCGGACTTGACGCCGAAGAAGAGGCGCCCGTTCTGGACGACGATGTCGTTGTGCTCCGCCATCGTCATCAACCGCGCCTCGTCGGGGACGTCGAAGTAGAGGTACGGCACTGCCTCGTCCGTGCCCGGGTCCAGGGCGACCAGCGCGTTCGGTGCGATGTGGTCCTCGCTCACGCTCAGGGCGAGGAGTTGGTCGCCGCTCATGCGCACCGGGTAGAGCAGTGCGCCCGGACCGGAGTCGAATTTCCTGGTGGTCCTTCCGGTGGCGAGGTCGAAGCCGATGATCCAGTTCCACGTCGGCAGTTCCGGCTGGTCCTTGCTCCGGATGAAGACCTGGTCCTTCCCCACCGCGATGGTCGGGCAGTCGTCGATCTGGAGGTAGTCGGTGAGCAGGCACTCGGCGACGTAGGCGCCGTTGCGGAGGCTGATGGTGGCGCGGTTGTGGCCCCGGCCGTCGAGGGAGATGAGGTCGGTCACCTCGCTGTCACCGGCAGAGACGGCGACGACCGGCGGGTCGACGGAGGGTACGTGGACGTCCCGGACGCCCTTGGCGAGGGAGTACCACCACAGGGACTCGCCCGTGGCCGGGTCCACCTTGCGCAGCTTGTACGTGGTGGACTGCCAGACTCCCGCAGAACCGGGGTCCTCGCCGCTCCAGCACTGTTCCCGGACCATCAGGCCACGGCCGCCCGCGACACCCATGTCCTGACACGGCGCGGTGGTCGTCGTGGACCAACGGGTGTCGCCGCTCTTCATGTCGTACCCGATGGTGCCGCCGCCCCAGGTCACGGCGACCGTGCCGGGTGCGAGGGCCACGCCGGGCCGGTCCTTGTCGGTGCCCGTGGCGTCGGCCGACTCGCGTCCGGCCCGGGAGACGGGGAACTTGGCTTCCCAGACCAGGCGGCCGTCGTCGAGGTCGACGAAGGCGACCTGGTTGCAGAGGGCTTCGTCCGCCCAGTCGTTCGCCCTGAAGAGGACGGCGGTGCGGTGGTCGCCGGTGACGTCGCGCGTGTAGCCGCAGATCGGGCCGTCGAGTGCGAGCCGCCACTTCTCGTCGCCCGGCGCGGCGTCGGTGCCGATGCCGAGGCCGACGACCGTCTTGTTGATGCCCTTGGCGAGGATGCGGTCGGTGGCCCACATTCCGGGCATTTCCACGTGTTCGCCGGGCTTCATGTCGTCCACGGAGAAGCGGAACGCCATCTTGCCGCTGCTGCTCGCGGGCTGCTTCTCGACGGTCTCGCGTACGTCGAGCGGCCCCTGGGCGACCGGGTCCGGTGATGTGCCCGACGCCTCGGAGCCGTTGCCGCCGCGTCCCCACAGGAGCCAGCCGCCGGTGCCCAACACCCCGGCGAGGATGACCGCGAGCAGCCCGGTCAGCAGCTTCCTCGGTCGCTTCCGCCCCGGTCCGCCACTGTCGTCGAGCCCGTGCCGGCCGCCCCGGTTCACGGCGGGGTCCGGGGCGGTCGCCGGGCCGGGAGGCATGGACGGGGGCGGGCCGAAGCTCACTCGGGAACCTCTTCCTCTTTCCTGGGAATTACGGTGATTCGGGCAGTTGATGCGGCCACGGACCGACGGAGATCGCCATCAACTATGCCGGGCCCGCGATCACTCGTTGGAAGCGGGTGGTGACCGACGGGGTCATCCTCCTTACGTGGGTGGGCATATGAAGCAGCGTGACGCTTACGAGACGGCTGTGACGCGATGGGCAGGACTTCGGGGGCGGGCGGGGCTGCCGGGGCGGGGCTCGTGATGATTAGGCTGGTGTCGGGCGCGACACCAGAACCCGTCAGCGGGCGTCGGCGTCTCAGGGGGAGAACCGGTGGGATCGGACGACCTCGGACAACTTCGAATGACAAGCAAGGGTCGCCCCAGCACGGCTTGAGGGTGCTCGACCACACCAGGAGGAACTGTGAGCAGCGATCGGGACGGGATCCGCGGGGGCTGGGCTACACCCGGCGATGACCAACCCGACGCGGAGTCCTCCGTCGAGACGACCGGCGAGTTCACCATCGACTACGCGCCGCCCGCCTGGTACACGCAGAACGCGTCCGGTGACGGCGGTCAGGGGGAGGGCGAGGGGGACGGCTCCAGTTCCTCCTCCGGATCCTCCTCCGACTCGTCCGCTGCCTCCTCGTCCTCCCCTTCCTCGTCCTCGTCTTCCTCGTCTTCCTCGTCCTCCTCTTCGTCCTCGCCTTCCGGTCCGACCGCTCCGCCTGCTCCTCGTGGGCCGGTTCCGCCGTTGCCGGGGTTGACGCCGCCGCCGCACGCGACGCCCAACGGGTCTGCCTCGGTTCCGGCTCCGGCCCCGGGTGCGCCGTTCACGCCTCCGCCGCCGGCGCCCGCTCCGGGTGCCGCGTTCACGCCGCCTCCGCCGCCGGGGCCGGGCGCGCCGTTCACGCCCCCGGCGCCGCCGAGCGCGGGGCCGACCGGGGTGCCCAAGTTGCCGGTGGGGAGCGGATTCGAGCCGCAGCCGCCTGCGCCGCCCGAACCCGAGCCGGAACCGCAGGTTCAGATGCCGGAACCGGAGGCCGTGGCCGATCCGGAGCCTGTCGCGGACCTCGCCTCTCCCACCGCCCTGCCGGCGTTTCCGGCCGGTGGGTTCCAGCTCCAGGCGCCCGCTCCGCCGGCCTCCGAGGAACCCGAGCCGGAGCCGGAGCCCGACAGCAAGACCGACACCGCCGATCTCGACAACGGCGACCTGGAAAGCGGCGCGACCATGCGGTTCTCCGCCGTCGCGCTCAAGCGTGAGATCGCCGAACGGGCGGCCGCGGAGGACACCGCCGAGGAGTCCGCGGCGGCCGGCTCCGACGAGGTCGGTGACTCGCCGGACGAGGCCCCGGCGAGCACGGACGACACCGGGGCCGGCGTCGACTCCGACGCCGAGCAGGCCCCGGCCGCCCTGGCCGCCGTGCCCGACGCGGACCCTCGGGACGAGGACGAGGACGAGGATGAGGACGAGGACCAGGTCGTAGACGAGCCCGCGGACGAGCCGGAGGACAGCGTCCCGGCAGAGGACGAGCCCCAGGACGCGGTGCCCGCCGACGCGGCGCCGCAGGCCGACGCCGTACCGCAGGACGCCGTGCCGCAGGACGCACCGCCGCCCCCGGCCGGAACGCCGCCGCTGCCTCCGTCCTACCCGCCGGTCGCGCCCGCGCCCGCCCACCAGTGGCCCGCACAGCCGCAGCCCGCCCCCGCGCCTCCCCAGCAGCCGGGCGTACCGGCCCAGCAGCCTCCCTTCCAGCCGCAGGCTCCGCAGCCGGCGCCCGCCGCGTGGAACCCGCCGCCGCCCGCCGCCCCGCAGACCGGTTACGGCTTCCCGCAGCCCGGTCCGCAGGCTCCTCAGCCCCAGACTCAGCCCCAGACTCAGCCCCAGCCCCCCTCCCCCGTGCAGCCCGGCGGATACGGCTTCCCGCAGGCACCGCACGGGCCGTCGGCGCAGCAGCCCTACCCCGGTGTCCCGCAGCAGGCACAGCAGGCGCAGGGCGACGGTCAGGCTCCGCCGGCCCAGGCCGGTCAGCCGGTTCCGCCGGTTCCGGCACCCCACGCACCGCAGGCAGCGGCCCAGCCACCCCAGACGCCTCAGCCGCCGCAGGCCGCGCAGCAGCCGGAGAACCAGCCCCTCCCGCCCCAGCAGCAGGCACCGCAGCAGCCGCACCCCCAGCAGCAGCCTCAGCCGCACGCGCAGCCGCCCGCCGATCCCCGGCTCGGTGCCGCGTGGCCGCAGCCCATGCAGCACGACCAACGGCAGCCCACCAACCCGGGGGCCGCGCCGCTGGGTTACACGGCGGCCGTGGAGCTGTCCTCCGACCGGCTGCTCAACAACAAGCGGCAGAAGGCGAAGAGCAGCCGGCCCGCGGCCGGCGGTTCGCGGTTCAAGCTCGGCGGGAAGAAGGAGGAGGCCGAGCGGCAGCGGAAGCTGGACCTGATCCGCACCCCGGTGTTGTCCTGCTACCGCATCGCGGTGATCAGCCTCAAGGGCGGTGTCGGCAAGACGACCACCACCACCGCCCTCGGCTCCACGCTCGCCACCGAGCGGCAGGACAAGATCCTCGCGATCGACGCCAACCCGGACGCCGGCACGCTCGGCCGCCGGGTGCGCCGGGAGACCGGGGCCACCATCCGCGACCTCGTCCAGGCCATCCCGTACCTGAACTCGTACATGGACATCCGGCGGTTCACCTCGCAGGCCTCGTCCGGTCTGGAGATCATCGCCAACGACGTCGACCCGGCGGTGTCCACGACCTTCAACGACGAGGACTACCGGCGCGCCATCGACGTGCTCGGCCAGCAGTACCCGATCATCCTCACCGACTCGGGCACCGGTCTCCTCTACAGCGCCATGCGCGGCGTGCTCGACCTCGCCGACCAGCTCATCATCATCTCGACGCCGTCCGTGGACGGTGCGAGCAGCGCCAGTACGACCCTGGACTGGCTGTCCGCGCACGGGTACGCCGACCTCGTCTCCCGGTCCCTCACGGTCATCTCCGGGGTCCGCGAGACCGGCAAGATGATCAAGGTCGACGACATCGTCGGGCACTTCCAGACCCGGTGCCGGGGTGTCGTCGTGGTGCCGTTCGACGAGCACCTGGCCGCCGGTGCCGAGGTCGACCTCGACATGATGCGGCCGAAGGTGCGGGAGGCGTACTTCAACCTCGCGGCGATGGTCGCCGAGGACTTCGTCCGCCACCAGCAGTCGCACGGCCTGTGGACCTCCGACGGCAACCCGCCGCCGGTCGCGGCCCCGCCGATGCCGGGCCAGCAGATGCCCGGGCAGCCGATGCCGGGCCAGCAGATGCCGCCACAGCAGCAGCCGGGGCAGCCGGTTCCGGGGCAGCCGTACCCGGGGCAGCCCGGGCCCGGACAGCAGCCGCCGCAGCCCCAGCCCGGCTACGGTCAGCCCTACGCCCCGCCGCCCGGTTACGGATATCCGCAACACGGGCAACCGGGACAGCCGGGGCAGCCGCAGCCGGGGCAGAATCCCCCGCCTCCCCCGCCCCAGCAGTAGCTCGACCCACCCGCGAACCACCTCCGAAGGCCCGTGCCGTCCTCGACGGCACGGGCCTTCGGGCGTGTGCGAACGGCAACGTCCGCCCCAGCCGTCACGCTCTCACCAGGCAAGCGCCAGTGGTCTGCGCCAATGAGGGTGACGTATGGGTCAACTCGCCGTTTCCGCAGGCCACATGGGGTTTGACACACCGTTGACGCGCGCAGACTGCCGCTGGTAGACACACACTTCATTCCGCGTTCACCACCGTTCAAGCCCGCCTCACGCGAGGACGCCCGGCGTCTGCGCGTGCGATGACGCGAGGTCAGGTAGTCATGAACAGACACGATCAGCACGGCAGCGGACGTACCGCGCACCGGCCGTGGCGCACCCGTCTCCTCGCGGCAGCAGGCGCCGGCGCGCTGCTCCTCGCGTCGGGGGCGGTGGCCCCCTCGGCCTCGGCGAAGGACGGCGACGGGGGCGACGGGGGCAGCAAGGTGCTCACCGTCGCCGTGGCGCAGAGCGTCGACTCGCTCAGCCCGTTCCTGGCGGTACGGCTGCTCAGTACGAGCATCCACCGGCTGACGTACGAGTACCTGACCAACTACGACCCCAAGGACAACCACGTCATACCGGGGCTCGCCACCGAGTGGAAGTCCTCGCCGGACAAGCTGACCTGGACGTACACGATCCGTTCCGACTCCAAGTGGTCGGACGGCGAACAGGCCACCGCCGAGGACGCGGCGTGGACGTTCAACACGATGATGACCGACCCGGGCGCCGCCACCGCCAACGGCAGCTTCGTCGGCAACTTCGCGAAGGTCACCGCCCCCAGCCCGACCCAGCTGGTGATCCGGCTGAAGAAGCCGCAGGCCACGATGACCGCGCTGGACGTGCCGATCGTGCCCAAGCACGTCTGGGAGAAGGTCGACGACTTCTCGAAGTTCAACAACGACAAGGACTTCCCCGTCGTCGGCAACGGTCCGTTCGTGCTCACCGACTACAAGCCGGACAGCTATGTACGGCTCAAGGCCAACAAGGACTTCTGGCGCGGCGCTCCCAAGTTCGACGAGCTGGTCTTCCGCTACTACAAGGACCAGGACGCCGCCGTCGCCGCCCTGCGCAAGGGCGAGGTGTCCTTCGTCGCCGGGTCGCCGTCGCTGACCCCGGCCCAGGCCGACTCGCTCAAGGGCGAGGAGAACATCCGCGTCAACGACGCCCCAGGCCGCCGCTTCTACGCGCTGGCCACCAACCCGGGCGCCCGGGCGAAGGACGGCACGGAGTTCGGCGACGGCGACCCCTCGCTGCTGGACCAGCGGGTGCGCAACGCGCTGTTCATGGCGGTGGACCGCAAGGCGATCGTCGACAAGGTGTTCCAGGGCCACGCGGTCCAGGGGGCGGGCTACATCCCGCCGCGCTTCTCCTCGTACTTCTTCGAGCCGTCGGCCGGGCAGGAGCTGGCCTACGACCCCGACAAGGCCGCCCGGTTGCTCGACGAGGCGGGCTACCGGACGAACGGGGACGGCAAGCGCCTCGGCAAGGACGGCAAGCCGCTGGACTACCGCATCCTGTGCCACGCCACCGACCCCAACGACAAGGCGGTCGGCAAGTACCTCCAGGAGTGGTGGGGCGAGCTGGGCATCTCGGTCACCCTCGACTGCCTGGACAACGTGACCGACCCGTGGCTGGCCGGCAAGTACGACCTCGCCTTCGACGGCTGGTCCGTCAACCCGGACCCGGACTTCGTGCTCTCCATCCACACCTGCGACGCGCTCCCGGCGACGCCGAAGGACACCGGGGCCACCGACAACTTCATCTGCGACAAGCAGTACGACGAGCTGTACGCACGGCAGTTGGCCGAGTACGACGCCGGCAAGCGGGCCCAGATCGTCAAGCAGCTGCAGTCCCGGCTGTACGACACCGGGTACATGAACGTCATGGCGTACCCGAACGCGGTCGAGGCCTACCGCACGGACCAGATCAAGTCGATCACGACGATGCCGTCCGACGCGGGCAACATCTACGGGCAGGACGGCTACTGGAGCTGGTGGTCCGCCGTGCCCGCCGACTCCGGTGACTCCTCGGGGAGTTCGTCGTCGACCGGGACCGTGATCGGGATCGTCGCGGGCGTCGTCGTCCTGGTCGGTCTCGGGGTGCTCTTCGCCGTCCGCCGCCGGGCGTCGGCCGACGACCGTGAGTAGCGCCACCGGCCCCGCCGTCGAGAAGCGGGCTCCCGCGGCCGCGGCGCCGCGGGGCCTGTCCCGCAGCGCGTATCCCCGGTACGTGGCGGGGAAGCTGGCCGGTGCGGTCGTCTCCCTGTTCGCCGTCCTCGTCACGAGCTTCTTCCTCTTCCGGCTGATCCCCGGCGATCCGGTGAAGTTCATGACCGGCGGCCGCCCGGTCTCGGCCGAGCAGCTCGCGGTGTACAAGGAGGAGTTCGGGCTCGACCTGCCGCTGTGGGAGCAGTTCACGGACTACTGCGTCAAGGCGCTGAGCGGGGACCTGGGCACGTCGTACCAGTTCCACGCGCCCGTCGTCGACAAGATCACCGAGGCGCTGCCGAACACCCTGCTGCTCACCGGTACGGCCTTCGTGCTCTACACCGCACTGGGTGCCTTCCTCGGCACCCGCTCGGCGTGGCGGCACGGGGGCCTCGGCGACCGGCTCAACACCGGTCTGGCGCTGACGCTGTACTCCATCCCGTCCTTCTGGCTGGGGCTGCTGCTCATCATCGTGCTGTCGGTGGGGGTGGACCCGATCCCGGGGCTGTTCCCGACCGGGGGGATGGAGTCGGGCCGCGAGGAGGGCTTCGCGTACGTGCTCGACGTCGCGCACCATCTCGTGCTGCCGGTGGTGACGCTGGTCGCGGTGGAGTACGGGCAGACCCTGCTGGTCACCCGGTCGGCGCTGCTGGACGAGATGGGCAGCGACTATCTGACGACCGCGCGGGCCAAGGGGCTCAGGGACGACCTCGTACGGCGCCGGCACGCCGTGCCCAACGCGCTGCTGCCGACGGTGACGCTGGTCTTCGTCAATCTGGGGCGGACCGTGGCGGGGGTCATCCTCGTCGAGACGGTCTTCTCCTGGCCGGGGCTCGGCGGGCTGTTCTACCAGGCGCTCAGCGTGCCCGACCTGCCGCTGGTGCAGGGGCTGTTCTTCGTCTTCGCCGCCGCGGTGATCCTGATGAACACCCTGGCCGACCTGTTGTATCCGATGCTCGATCCGAGGGTGGGCCGATGACCGCCGAGACCACCGAATCCGAGGGTGGGCCGCCGCCGGTGAAGTCCGGCGGGCCCGGTCCGCGCGCACTCGCCCGGCGGCGGCGCCGTGCCTCCGTCGCCCGCTTCTGGCGGGAGTACCGCAAGCACCGTGCGGGGGTGTTCGGGCTGGCGGCGCTGGTGCTGTTCGTGCTCGTGGCGCTGACCGCGCCGCTGACCGTCGGGTCGGACGTGGACAGCGTGACCGACGCGCCCGGGAAGCCGCTGGAGAGTCCGAGCGGCCGGTTCCCGCTGGGCACCGACCAGTTCGGGCGGAACCTGCTGGGCCTGCTGATCTGGGGCTCGCGCGTCTCGCTCCTGGTGGGGCTGCTCGCGGCGGTGCTGTCGGTGCTGATCGGCGCGCTCATCGGGATCACGGCCGGGCACTTCCGCGGCTGGTACGCCACGGTGATGATGCGGATCACGGACTGGTTCCTGGTGATGCCGACGCTGGTGCTGGCGATCGTGCTGGCGACGGTGCTGTCCCGGTCACTGGGCACGATCGTGCTCGCGATCGGCGTGACCACCTGGCCGACCACGGCGCGCCTGGTGCGGGCGCAGACGCTGGCGGTGGAGTCGCGGCCGTACATCGAGCGGGCGAAGGCGCTCGGGGGCGGGCACTGGCACATCATGTCGCGGCACGTGCTGCCCAATGTGATGCCGCTGATCCTGGCGCAGACGACGCTGATCATCTCCTCCGCGATCCTGGCCGAGGCGACCCTGGCCTTCCTCGGGCTCGGGGACCCGGCGGTCGTGTCCTGGGGCGGGCTGCTGCAGGACGCACGGGAGGCGGGGTCGGTGAGTTCGGGCGACTGGTGGTACCTGGTGCCGCCGGGCATCGGGATCGCGGTCGTGGCGCTGGCGTTCACCTTGTGCGGGCGTGCGGTGGAGGCCGTGCTCAATCCCAGGCTGGGGGTGTCCCGTTGAGTCTGCTGGAGGTCCGGGACCTGAAGGTGACGTATCCCGGCGGTGCGGCCGCCGTGCGCGGGGTGGACCTGTCCCTGGCGCCGGGCGAGAAGCTCGGCGTCGCGGGCGAGTCCGGCTGCGGCAAGTCCACGCTGGCCCTGGCGCTGCTGCGGCTGCTGCCGCCCGGTGCCCGGGTCGGCGGGGAGGTGCTGCTGGACGGCGAGGACGTGCTCACGATGAAGTGGGGCCGGGTGCGGGCGGTGCGCTGGGCCGGTGCGTCGATCGTCTTCCAGGGCGCGATGCACTCCCTGAACGCCGTCCACCGCATCGGTGACCAGATCGCCGAGCCGATCTTGCTGCACCGCAGGGCCACGCCGGCCGGGGCGCGCAAGCGGGCCGGGGAACTGCTGGAGCAGGTCGGTCTGCCGGCCGCCCGGGCGAGTGCCTACCCGCACGAGCTGTCCGGCGGACAGCGGCAGCGGGTGATGATCGCGATGGCGCTGGCCTGCGATCCGCGGCTGATCGTGGCCGACGAACCGACCACGGCGCTCGACGTGATGATCCAGGCGCAGATCCTGCGGCTGATCGAGGGTCTGGTGGGCGAGCAGGACGTCGGCCTGATCATGATCAGCCACGATCTCGCGGTGCTGGCCGACACCTGCGACCGGCTCGCGGTGATGTACGCGGGCCGGGTGGTCGAGGAGGGTCCGGCCCGGCAGGTGTACGACGACGCCCGGCATCCCTACGGCCGGGCGCTGGCGGAGGCGTTCCCCACGATCGGGGACCCGGCGTCGCGGTTCGCGCCCCGCGGGCTGCCGGGCGACCCGCCCGACCCGGCGGCGGTGCCGTCCGGGTGCGCGTTCCATCCGCGCTGCCCGGTCGCGCTGGACCTCTGCGCCGCCCAGGACCAGCCGCTGCGGGAGGCGGGCGCGCGGCGCCGGGCGGCGTGCGTGCACGTGGGCTCGGACGGCACGGGCACACCGGGCGACGGTACGGCCGCCGAGGGCGAAGCGCCGACCGAGGACGCGGCTCCTGCCCGGGAAGGGGCTGCCGATGACGGCGGGGCATCCGCCGAGCGCGGGGCGTCCGCCGAGGGCGAAGGGCCTGCGGGCGGCAGGGACGCGTCGATGGAGGACGACGGAGTGAGGAGCAGTGCCCCATGACCAGCACCACGACCAGCGGCGCACCCGCCGGCGCCACCGGCGGGCAGGGTGACACCGCCGGTGACACGCCCCCGTTGCTGAGCGTCCAGGGGCTGCACGTCACCTTTCCCGGCAGGCGCGGGGCGGCCGCCGCACGTGCCGTGGACGGGGTCGACCTGGACATCCGGCGGGGTGAGATCGTCGCGCTGGTCGGCGAGTCGGGCTGCGGCAAGACGACCCTGGCCCGTTCGCTGCTCGGCCTGGTGCGGCCGACCGGGGGGCGCGTCACCTTCGACGGCGCGTCCCTGGAGTACTCCTCCCGGGCGCTCAAGGCGTACCGCAGACGGGCCCAGCTCGTCCTCCAGGACCCGAGCGGTTCGCTGAACCCGCGGCACACGGTCTACGACATCGTCGCCGAGGGGCTGCGCATCCACGGCCACGCCCGGGACGAGCGGGCGACGGTCGCCGAGGCCCTCTCGCGTGCCGGGCTGCGGCCGCCGGAGCGCTTCTTCCTGCGCTACCCGCACGAGCTGTCCGGGGGCCAGCGCCAGCGGGTCGTCATCGCGGGCGCGCTGGTCCTGCAACCCGAGCTGCTCGTGGCGGACGAACCGGTGGCCTCCCTCGACGCGTCGGTGCGGGGCGAGATCCTCGCGCTGCTGCTGCGGCTGCGCACCGAGCTGGGTCTGTCCGCGCTGGTGGTGACCCACGACCTGGGCCTGGCCTGGAACATCGCCGACCGGGTCGCGGTGATGTACCTCGGCCGGATCGTCGAGACCGGCCCGGTGGAGCAGGTGCTGACGGCACCCCGGCACCCCTACACCCAGGCCCTGCTGTCCGTGCTGCCCGAGGCACCCGGCACCCCGGTCGTACTCACCGGCGAGCCCCCGGACCCCTCGCACGTCCCCGACGGCTGTCGCTTCCACGTCCGCTGCCCGGTACTGGCGGGCGGCGAGGCCGAACGGGCCGGCGTCGCGGACGCCTGCCGGAACCGGGAGCTGGACATCCTGCGCGGCGGCGCCGAGTCCCAGGTCGCCTGCCACTGGGCCCGGGCGGAGCGACCGACGGCCGAAGCACCGCGCTGACGGGCCGACGAGCCGACGAGCCGACGAGAGGAGGAGAGCGGAGCAATCGGAGGGGGGCGGCGACCGCGAACGGGCCCCGCGCGGGCGGTCCCTCGCGCGGGCTGCCTCCGCCGCCCCGCGTCATGGCCGTGCCCTGGTCGGCCTCAGGCCGCGACTCCGTCGGTCACCGCTCCCGCTCCCCCGGCGTCGGCCGACAGGTCCGGACCGCCGTCCGCCACCAAGCCCCCGGGGGGCGTCGTCGGTCGCATGCCCAGGGGGCCGTCGCAGCCGTCAGGCCCGAGGGCGGCGCGTCCGCCGTCAGGTCCGCGGAGCGTCCGTCGCGGTGATTTCGCGGCACCTGTCCACGTCCGCGGCCATCTGCTCCAGTAGCGCGTCCAGCGTCTCGAACTTCGCCTGCCCGCGTACGAAGGCCACGAAGTCCACGGCCACGTGCAGGCCGTACAGCTCCAGGCCCACGCGGTCGATGGCGTACGCCTCCACCGTGCGCTCGGTGCCCTCGAACTGCGGGTTGGTGCCGACGGAGATCGCGGCCGGCATCGCCTCGCCCTGGGCGTGCAGCCAGCCGGCGTAGACGCCGTCGGCCGGGATCGCGGTGTGCGGGAGGGTCTCGACGTTGGCCGTGGGGAAGCCCATCTCGCGGCCGCGCTGGGCGCCCCGCACGACCACGCCCTCCACGCGGTGCGGGCGGCCCAGGATCTCGGCGGCGCCCGACACGTCGCCCTCGGCGACCAGGCGGCGGGTCAGGGTGGAGGAGAACGGCTCGCCGCCGCCCGCCTCGCCGGTGACGTACAGGTCGACGACCTCGACCTCGAAGTCGTAGACCTTGCCCTGCTCGATGAGGAAGTCCACGTTCCCGGCGGCCTTGTGGCCGAAGCGGAAGTTGGGGCCCTCGACGACCGCCTTGGCGCGCAGCCGGTCGACCAGGACCTTGACCACGAAGTCGGCCGCGGAGAGCTTCGAGAACTCCTTGGTGAAGGGGAGGATCAGCACCGCGTCCACACCCAGGTCGGCCATCAGTTCGGCCCGGCGGTGGTGCGGGGCGAGCAGCGGCGGGTGGCTGCCGGGGCGGACGACCTCGCTGGGGTGCGGGTCGAAGGTGACCACGACGGCGGGAACGCCCAGCTCGCGGGCGCGGTCCACGGCGTGCCGGATGATCAGCTGGTGCCCGCGGTGCACGCCGTCGTAGGAGCCGATGGTGACGACGCTGCGTCCCCAGTCCTCGGGGATGTCCTCCAAGCCACGCCAGCGCTGCACTGTGTCCGCTCCTCGGTGCTTCCGTGGTTTCGATGGTTCCGTGGTGACCCTTACGCAGGTCTAAGGGTGCCATGCCGCCCGGCTCCGGCCCGCATCGGCATCCGCCTCGCCGCTGTGACCGAGGCGGGGGTCAGGCGGGGACGCGGGCGCCCGCCAGGTGCTCGATCGTGCGGCGGGTGCTGGGGCCCACCAGCGCGGCCCAGTCCTGGGGCGCGTCGGTGAACCAGCCGGTCAGCCGGGGCGCGAAGCCCGGGAGGTGGCGGGCCAGGTCGACCAGGCCGCGGTCGAAGCGGGTGGCGCCCTCGGGGGTGCGGACGAGGAGCCGCCCGGTGCGCTGGACGAGGGCGCGCAGCTCCTCACCGTCGCACCGAGCGGCCGCGTGCAGCAACGCGTCCAGGACGGCGGGGTCGTGCTCGTGGGCGAACAGGTGCTCCCGCAGGGCGCGGCGGAGCCGGGCGCCTGCCGTCGCCCCGTCGGCGGCGAGGACTCCGGCGAGCGCGGCCCGCACCGGCTCGGGCCCGTCGTCCAGGAGGCGGGTGACCAGCGGCAGGAGTACGGCGCCGGGTGCGGGGTCCAGGTCGAGGCGCCGGTCGACGTACGCGGCCAGGTGCCCGGCGGTCTCGGGGCGCTCGGCCACCGTCCGTCCGACGAGGGCGGCCACCCGGTCGGTCAGCGCGGGTGTGGTGGCGTCTGCGAGCCTGCGCAGCGCCTCACCGGCGTCCGGGCCGAGCAGGCGGGCCCGGAAGGCTTCGAGAACGGGCTCGGGGTGGGTCGGCAGGGCGGCGGCCACCGCGCTGGGCGGGAGGTACGGGTCGCCGGCGGCGAAGTGGTCCAGGGCCCTGGGGAGGTGCCGGTCGCGGCAGGCGGGGTCCTGGACGAGCAGGGCGAGTGCGCCGCCGCGCAGCGGGCTGTCGGAGGGGCCGGCGAGCAGGACCAGGGCGGCGTGCCGGAGCAGGGTGCGGTCGGCGCCGGGGCGTGCGTGCGGGGCGGTGCGCAGTCCGTGGGTGACCGCCGCGGTCTGCCGCGCGGGACGCTCGTCGCGCGCCCACCGCTCCACCGCGCGGCAGAGTGCCGACGGCTCCTCCTCGGCGAGGACGGCGAGCAGTTCGTCGGCGCGTCGGTGCGCGCTGTCGACGAGTACCTCGGTGAGGCCGTCCAGGCCGCGGTGGCGGTGCGTGTGCAGCAGCGCCTGCGCGGCCGTCGCCACGGTGGCGTGCGGGGTGGCGGGCAGCGGCCGCTCGTCGTCGAACCAGCGGACGAGCAGCGGTTGTACGGCCGCGGGGTCGGCGGCGAGCAGCCCGGCCGCCGTGTCGAGGTGGCGAGGGCCGGGCTGGTGCGGCGGTCCGTCGGCGAGGACGAGGCGGCGCAGCAGGTCCAGGCGGGTGGCCTCCGGCACGCGCAGCGCCGTCCAGAATCCGGGCCCGAGGGCCTGCGGCGCCGGGTGTCCTTCGCCGCCCCGCTCCGCGATCCCGTCGGCGAGCAGCCGCAGCACCTCCGTGTACGGCGTCGCGTCGGGTACCCGGGTGAGCACTTCGGCGAGCAGCCGGGCGGCCCACCAGGAGTGCGGATCGCGGTCCAGGGCGTGCACCAGCTCTTCGAGGGTCAGGGCGAGTTGGGGGACGCCGTGCTGCCGGGCGAGGAGCAGGACCGCCTCGACGACGGAGCCGATGCGGTGGTGCGGCACGGGGAGGGTGTGGGCGGTCTGGGGGGTGTCGCGCCGGTGGACGAGGGCGCGCAGGGCCTCCGCCAGGTCGAGGTGGGTGCCCTGGATCCAGTCGGCCAGCTCCTCGTGCGCGAAGCGGTACCCGCCGCCCGCGGGGGTGAAGAGGCCCTCGGCGAGCACGGCGGGTGCCCAGCCGGTGCCGCCGCCCAGCCGGGCCGGGGCCGGTCCCCACGGGAACAGGGCCCCGAAGGACTCCCGGTCCAGTCCGCCCTGTCCGCGGGCGAGGCTGCGCCGGGCCGCCTCGTGGACCTGCCCGGAGACCTTTGCCGCGAGTCGGCGCACGGCGGCGCCGTGCAGGCCGTTCTCCCCGGCCAGGCGGGTGGCGACGCGCAGGCACATCAGGTCCAGGTAGGCCGCGAAGACCGCGTCCCGGGTGACGGCTGCGGGGGCCGCGGGGCCGGAGAGCGCGGCGAGCACCTCCGAGAACAGGCGGAGGGTGAGGGGGTGACCGGCGTCCGGGCCGGCCAGGGCGCCCTCCGGTACGCCGTGGCGGACGCGGGCCTCGCGGGCCTCCTCGTCGCTCAGGTCGCCCAGGCGGACGCAGGGCGGGAGCCCGGCGTCCCCACCCCCCGGGGTGCCTGCCGGCACCGGCCCGGAGGCGACGGCTGCCGTCGCGTCCAGGGGACCTGCGGTGCCGGTACCGGGCCCCGGTAGCGGTGCCACGCGGCCGGTGCCGCCACGCCACCACGGTGCAGCGCCACCAGACACCGGCCCGGAGCCAACCGCACCCGTCGCCTCCGGGGAACCTGCGACACCGGACCCCGGGTGCGGACCCGC
The DNA here is from genome assembly GCF_020404845.1 of Streptomyces hyderabadensis. Classification (GTDB taxonomy): domain Bacteria; phylum Actinomycetota; class Actinomycetes; order Streptomycetales; family Streptomycetaceae; genus Streptomyces; species Streptomyces hyderabadensis. The sequence goes on from NZ_JAIOJZ010000021.1 coordinate 26,444, forward strand.
GGGAGCGGCGGTGCGACGCGGCCACGGTGGCGCACCGGACGTCCCGCCGGTCGCCCGGGGAGTCGGCGCTCCCCCTGCTGCCGCCTCCGGGCGCACCGGCCGCAGGTCGGTCCAGGACGAGGACACACCCGCTCCCGGCCCCGGCACGGCGAGCGCCGCCCGGGGCGGCGGGGCCTCCCCGGGGCCCGATCCGTGCAGCAGTTCCCTCGGGAACTCCGCCCCGGCGTGCTCCCAGTACTCCGTGCGGCAGGCCACCACCAGCCGTGTCCCCGTCTCCCGCAGCCAGGTGGCCGTGCCCTCGGTCCACTCGGGGAGGCGGTGCGCCAGGACGGGCGGCATCTCCTCGGGGCCGTCCAGCAGGACCAGGAGGGGCCGTCCGGCGGTGCGGGCCAGGTGGGCGACGCGTTCCGGGGTGACGCCGCCGAGGCCACCGGGGTCGTCGGGTCCGGGACCGTCGGACGCGGCGACGATACGGGCGGCCCGGGCCAGCGTCCGGCGAGCCGCGTCCGCCAGCGACAGGTCGCCGTCGTGCAGATCGGCCCCGCGCAGCCACAGTGTGGGAGCCGCCTCCGGACCCCGGGAACGCCGGGCTTCGAGGGCCGCCAGCTCGGTCGTCCGGCCGCTGCCCGGCGCGCCGACCAGGCCGAGCACCCGGGCGCGACCGGCGGTGAAGGCGGCGAACTCGCGGGCCACCCCGGCCCGTTCGACCGGTACCGGCGCACCGGAACCGCCGCCCGGCGCGGCTGCGGGGACCCCGTCCGTGACCGTCGTCGCCGTGAGGGCGAGCACACCGGCCAGGTTGAGGTCGGCACCGTACGCGGGGACCGTCGCCGCGTTCTCGGCGAGGAGTTCGGCGAGTGGGCCCGTGGTCGCGCGGCGCAGCGGCACGGCGAAGCCGACGTCGCTGTGTCCGGAGCTGAGGGCGGTGCCGAGGACGCCGAGGACGGCGCCGGTCGCCATGTCGAGCACGGGCCCGCCGGCCGCGCCGCCGCCCAGCCGCAGGGCGTCCCGCCCGCAGGTGCCGACGGCCAGTTCGAGGGCGTCGCCGAGGTGGTGGAAGCGGTCGGTGGCCGTGTAGGTGACGTCGGTGGCGCCCAGGACCCGGGCCTCGCGCCAGCCGCCGGCGGCGATCCGCACGTAGGTCCCGGCGGGGACGCGGTCGCGCGCGGTGAGGGGGAGCGGGTCGACGCCGAGGCCCTCGGTGCGGACGAGGGCCAGTCCGAGCGCGGGCAGCGGGGTCACGTCGGCGGCGGCCACGACGCGGCGGCGGTCCCCGGCGGTGCTCAGCACCAGCCGGGGCAGGCCGTCGACCGCTTCGTGGCTGGTGAGCACCGTGCCGTGGTGGTCGGCGACGAATCCCGTGCCGCGCGGGCGGCCGGCGAGGTCGTGGAAGCGGATCAGGGCGGCGTCGTACGCCCACCCGTCCGGAGCGGACGCGTGCCCCGCCGGATCGGCCTCCCCGAAGGCCGGGGATCCGCCCGGGACTTCCCGGGAGCCGTTGCCGGGCCGCTCCCCCGCCCTGCCGCCCGTCGCCTCCCGGGACCGGTTCCGCGACGCCATCGTCGAACCTCCCCGCCGTACACCCGTGCCGTGTGTTCGACGGTAGGCGCGAGATGATCAGCGGGACAGATCCCCTGGCGAACGCGCCCCCTTCCACTCCCCCGGTTCACTCCGAGCGCCTGCCCGGACGGGTGAACAGACGGGGTGGGTTGGATACACCCTAGGGGGTGGGGGAACCGAGGGGGGACCGTGGAGCGGCGACAGTGGCAGTCCCCGTGATCGCCGCTCCACGGGCGGGCCCGGCGCGGTGTCGGCTCAGCCGAAGACGGCCAGGCTCTTCGCCTTGCCCTTGTGTTCCTCCACCAGGGCCAGGAGGCGGCCGCCGGGATCGAAGACGGCGACGGCACCGGCACCCGTGTACTCCTCGGGCATCTCAAGCCGTACGCCGTTGGTGAGCAGCCGGGCCCGCTTGGCGTCCACGTCCCAGCGCGGGAAGGCGGCAGCGGCCGCGTCCGCGACGGGCATCACGGTCAGCTCCTGCTGGAGCTGATCCAGGGTCCGGGCGCCGTCCAGCTTGTACGGCCCGACGCGGGTGCGCCGCAGCGCCGTGAGGAGTCCGCCGACGCCGAGACCGGCGCCCAGGTCACGGGCCAGCGCCCGGATGTAGGTCCCGGAGGAGCAGGTCACCGAGACCACCAGGTCGAGCACCGGGGTGCCGTCGTCGGCGACGGCGTCCCGGACGTCGTACACCGTGAAGGAGGAGACGGTGACGGGGCGGGCGGGGATCTCGAAGTCCTCGCCCTCGCGCGCCCGCTTGTAGGAGCGCACGCCCTTGATCTTGATGGCGCTGACCTTGGACGGCACCTGCATGATGTCGCCGCTCAGCTCGGCGATGCCGGCGTCGATCGCCTCCCGGGTGACCTTCGAGGCGTCCTGCGACCCCGTGATCTCGCCCTCGGCGTCGTCGGTGAGCGTCGTCTGCCCGAGCCTGATGGTGCCCAGGTACTCCTTCTCGGTGAGGGCGAGGTGGCCGAGGAGCTTGGTGGCCCGCTCCACACCGAGGACCAGGACGCCCGTCGCCATCGGGTCGAGCGTGCCGGCGTGCCCGACGCGCCGGGTGCGGGCGATGCCCCGCATCTTGGCGACGACGTCGTGCGAAGTGAAGCCCGACGGCTTGTCGACGATGACAAGGCCGTCGGGCGTGGTGTGCTTCTCGGTCATTTAGCGGTGTCGTCCGTCTCGTCGGCCTCGGTCTCGTCCTCGCCCGGCCTGCGGTACGGGTCCGCCTCGCCCGCGTACGTGGCGCCCGCGGACGCCTCGCGCACCTTCTCGTCGGACTGCCGCGCCTTGTCGAGGAGGTCCTCGATGGTGCGGGCGGTGTCCGGCAGGGCGTCCATGACGAAGGTCAGGGTCGGCGTGAACTTCACGCCGGCCGCCTTGCCGACCTCGGAGCGCAGGATGCCCTTGGCGCTCTCCAGGCCCGCCGCGGCGGCCTTGCGCTCCTCGTCGTCGCCGTAGACCGTGTAGAAGACGGTCGCCTCCCGCAGGTCACCCGTGACCCGGGTGTCCGTGATGGTGACGTGCGAGCCGAGCCGCGGGTCCTTGATCCCGCGCTGCAGCTTCTGGGCCACCACCTCTCGGATGAGGTCCGCCAGCCTTTTCGCCCGCGCGTTGTCGGCCACTGGTCCGTCTCCCGTTCTTTCTTCTCTTGCCTGATCCGGCTTCCGGCCTTTTCGTGCCCGATCCGGTCTTGTGCCGGTTGCCCGGTCTGGTCAGTCGTCGTCGCCGTGGAAGCGCCGCCTCACCGACAGCAGTTCCACCTCGGGCCGGCCGGCCACCAGCCGCTCGCACCGGTCGAGCACGTCGCTGAGGTGGCCCGCGTCGCCGGACACCATGGCCAGGCCGACGACCGCCCGGCGGTGCAGGTTCATGTGCTCCACCTCCGCCGCGCTCACCGCGTACTTCCGCTGGAGTTCGGCGACGATCGGGCGGACGACGGAGCGCTTCTCCTTCAGCGAATGTACGTCGCCGAGGAGGAGGTCGAAGGACAGCGTCCCCACATACATGTGCAGCCGGTTCACCCGCCGGTCCGGGATCGATGGCCCCGCCGTCCACGGGCGGGATCATCAGAACCGTACAACGAACGGCCGGGGCCGATCGACGGATATTGTGCTCCGCCGACCGGCCCCGGACCGGTCACTCCCGGAAGTCGCGGTGCTTACACCCGCGGCTTCTCGCGCATCTCGTACGTCGCGATGACGTCGTCGACCTTGATGTCGTTGAAGTTTCCGAGGTTGATACCGCCCTCGAAGCCTTCGCGGATCTCGGTGACGTCGTCCTTGAAGCGACGCAGACCCTCGATGTTGAGGTTCTCCGCGATGACCTTGCCATCGCGCAGGAGGCGCGCCTTGGTGTTGCGCTTGACCTCGCCGGAGCGGATGAGCACACCCGCGATGTTGCCCAGCTTGGAGGAGCGGAAGACCTCGCGGATCTCCGCCGTGCCCAGCTCGACCTCTTCGTACTCCGGCTTGAGCATGCCCTTGAGGGCCGCCTCGATCTCCTCGATCGCCTGGTAGATGACCGAGTAGTACCGGACGTCCACACCCTCGCGCTCGGCCATCTGCGCGGCACGCCCGGCGGCGCGCACGTTGAAGCCGATCACGATGGCGTCGGAGCCCATCGCCAGGTCGATGTCGGACTCCGTGACCGCACCGACGCCGCGGTGCAGGACGCGGATGTCGACCTCTTCGCCGACGTCCAGCTGGAGCAGGGAGGATTCCAGCGCCTCGACCGATCCGGACGCGTCGCCCTTGATGATCAGGTTGAGCTGCTGGACCTCGCCGGCCTTCAGCACCTTGTCCAGGTCCTCCAGCGACACGCGGCGCGTGCGCTTGGCGAACGCGGCGTTGCGCTCGCGGGCGGCGCGCTTCTCCGCGATCTGGCGGGCCGTACGGTCCTCCTCGACCACGATGAAGTTGTCACCGGCGCCCGGGACGTTGGTCAGACCCAGCACCTGGACCGGCGTGGACGGACCCGCCTCGGCGACGTTGTTGCCGTTGTCGTCGAGCATGGCGCGGACGCGGCCGTAGGCGTCGCCCACCACCATCGTGTCGCCGACCCGCAGGGTGCCTCGCTGCACGAGGACCGTCGCCACGGCACCGCGGCCGCGGTCCAGACGGGACTCGATGGAGATGCCCTGCGCGTCCTGGTTCGGGTTGGCCCGCAGGTCGAGCGAGGCGTCCGCGGTGAGGACCACGGCCTCCAGCAGGGAGTCGATGTGCAGACCCTGCTTGGCGGAGATGTCGACGAACATGGTGTCGCCGCCGTACTCCTCGGCCACCAGGCCGTACTCGGTCAGCTGACCGCGCACCTTGGTCGGGTCGGCACCCTCGACGTCGATCTTGTTGACCGCGACGACGATCGGGACCTCGGCCGCCTTGGCGTGGTTGAGCGCCTCGACCGTCTGCGGCATGACGCCGTCGTTGGCCGCGACGACCAGGATCGCGATGTCGGTCGACCGGGCACCGCGGGCACGCATGGCGGTGAACGCCTCGTGACCCGGGGTGTCGATGAAGGTGATCTTGCGCTCTTCGTCGTTGACCTCGGTCGCGACCTGGTAGGCACCGATGTGCTGGGTGATGCCGCCGGCCTCGCCCGCGATGACGTTCGTCTTGCGGATGGCGTCGAGGAGTCGGGTCTTACCGTGGTCGACGTGACCCATGACGGTCACCACCGGCGGACGGACGACCAGGTCCTCCTCGGAGCCCTCGTCCTCGCCGAACTCCAGGTCGAAGGACTCGAGCAGCTCGCGGTCCTCCTCCTCCGGGCTGACGATCTGAACCGTGTAGTTCATCTCGTCGGCCAGGAGCTGGAGCGTCTCGTCGGAGACGGACTGGGTCGCGGTGACCATCTCGCCGAGGTTCATCATGACCGCGACGAGCGACGCCGGGTTGGCGTTGATCTTCTCCGCGAAGTCGGTGAGCGACGCGCCGCGGGAGAGACGGATGGTCTCGCCGTTGCCGCGCGGCAGCATCACGCCGCCGACGCTCGGGGCCTGCATGGCCTCGTACTCCTGGCGCCGCTGCCGCTTCGACTTGCGACCGCGACGGGCGGGCCCACCGGGACGACCGAAGGCGCCCTGCGTGCCACCACGGCCACCCGGACCGCCGGGACGACCGCCGAAGCCGGGACGGCCACCGCCGCCGCCGAAGCCGCCGCCACCGCCGGGACGACCGGCGAAACCGCCGCCGCCACCGGGACGGCCGCCGCCACCGCCGGGACGGCCGGCGAAGCCGCCGCCGCCACCGGGACGACCGCCGCCGGGACGACCGGCACCGCCGGGACCGCGACCGCCGCCACCGGGGCCGGGACGCGGGCCGGCCGCGGGACGCTGCGGCATCATGCCGGGGTTCGGACGCGGGCCGCCGCCGGGACGGGGACCGGCGCCGCCGCCCTGTGGACGGGGCATCGAGCCCGGGCTCGGACGGTTGCCGCCCGGAGCCTGGGGACGGGGACCGCCGCCCTGGCCGCCGGGGCCCTGCGGACGGGGACCGGCGCCGGGGGCACCGGGGCCGCCCGGACGCGGCCCGCCCTGCGGACGGGGCGCCGCCGGGCGCGCCATGCCGGCGTTGCCGCCGGAGGTGAAGGGGTTGTTGCCCGGGCGCGGACCGCCGGGACGACCGCCCGGACGCTGCGCCGGGGCACCGGGCCGCTGGCCACCGGGACGGCCCTGGCCGCCCTGCTGACCGCGGTCCTGACCCGGACCGGACGGACGGGCGCCGCCGGGCTTGGGGGCGCCGGGGCGCGCGCCGGGCTTCGGGCCGGACGGGGCCGGTGCCGAGGCGGCCGGGGAGGCCGGCGGAGCGGTGAACTCCGGGGCGGCCGGGGCCGGACGCGGCGCGGGCTTGGGGCCCGGCGTCGGACGCGGGCCCTGGGACGGCGCCGGCGCGGGGGCCGACGGAGCCGCGGGCTGCTGGGCAGCGGCGGGCTTGGGTGCGGCCGGCCGCGGGGCAGCCGGACGAGCCGCCTGCGCCGGGGAGGGCGCCGACGGCCTGGGGGCAGCCTTCTTCGGGGCCGCGGGGCGACCGGCGGACCGGCCGTTGCCGCCGCCCTGCTGGAAGGCGTCTGTCAGCTTGCGTACTACGGGCGCTTCGATCGTCGAAGACGCCGAACGGACGAATTCACCGAGTTCCTGGAGCTTGGCCATGACGACCTTGCTCTCGACACCGAACTCCTTGGCGAGTTCGTAGACCCGGACCTTAGCCACTTCGCTCCTCTGAGGTCCGGGTTGCGTCCGGACCGTCGCTAGTTCATGGGCGTACTCATCGCGTACTCATCGAGTGCTCATCGCAATCTCGACCTGCTTTCGACTCGCGAGGTACCAAGCCGCGCGGGGTTCCGCGCGGCATGTCTTCCTTACCACGTTGCTCACATGCTGCTTTCAGCAACCTTGCTGCAACCTTCTGCCTGCTCGACGTAGTGGCGCAACGCCTTTACGTCGAGCGGACCCGGGACGCGGAGCGCCCGCGGAAACGCCTTGCGGCGCACCGCCTGGTCGACACAGACCGGTACGGGGTGGATGTACGCACCCCGGCCGGGCAGCGTACCGCGTGGATCAGGGGTGCATTTACCCTCGACCGCCACGGTGCGCAGCAGCTCGCTCTTGACCGCTCGCTCCCGGCACCCCACGCAGGTGCGCTCGGGGCATGCTCGGGTACGTGTCCGGCCAGACACTCCTAAGTCTACCTCCCCGGACCGACCTCACCCCTTCGGGGCAAGAATCGAACACGTGCCGCACGCAAAGCTGTCGTGATCTCAGCGCCGTGCGGCTTGGATCTATTCCCCGCGGCCGCCGGAGGACCCGTCGGACGACCGACCGGACGGCCCGTCGGACAACCGCTCCGCGGGCTGCTCCGCCGCCTGGTTCTCCGGCTGCTCGGTGTCCGGGCGGATGTCGATCCGCCAGCCGGTCAGCCGGGCCGCGAGCCGGGCGTTCTGGCCTTCCTTGCCGATCGCCAGCGACAGCTGGTAGTCGGGCACGATCACGCGCGCGGAGCGGGCCGCCAGGTCCACGACCTCCACCTTGGAGACGCGGGCCGGGGAGAGCGCGTTCGCCACCATCTCGGCCGGGTCGTCCGACCAGTCGACGATGTCGATCTTCTCGCCGTTCAGCTCGCCCATGACGTTGCGCACCCGGCCGCCCATGGGGCCGATGCAGGCGCCCTTGGCGTTCAGGCCCGAGCGGGTGGAGCGCACGGCGATCTTGGTGCGGTGGCCGGCCTCGCGGGCGATCGCGGAGATCTCGACGGACCCGTCGGCGATCTCCGGGACCTCCAGGGCGAACAGCTTCTTCACCAGGTTGGGGTGCGTGCGGGAGAGCGTCACGGAGGGGCCCCGTACGCCCTTGGCCACCCGGACGACGTACGAGCGCAGGCGCGTGCCGTGCGGGTAGGTCTCGCCGGGCACCTGCTCCTGCACCGGCAGGATGGCCTCCAGCTTGCCGATGTCGACCAGCACGTTCTTCGGGTCGCGGCCCTGCTGGACCACGCCGGTGACGATGTCGCCCTCACGGCCGGCGTACTCACCGAGCGTCGCGTCGTCCTCGGCGTCGCGCAGCCGCTGCAGGATGACCTGCTTGGCGGTGGTGGCGGCGATGCGGCCGAAGTCGGACGGGGTGTCGTCGAACTCGCGGGCCGCCTGGCCCTCCTCGAGGTCGTCCGGGTCCTCCTTCGCCCACACGGTCACATGGCCGGTGTTCCGGTCGAGCTCCACGCGCGCGTGCCGGCGGCTTCCCTCGGTGCGGTGGTAGGCGATGAGGAGGGCCGACTCGATCGCCTCGACCAGCAGGTCGAAGGAGATCTCCTTCTCCCGTACCAAGCCCCGCAGGGCGCTCATGTCGATGTCCACGGCTACGCCTCCTCCTCTTCCGTCTTGTTGTTGTTCTTGTTGTTGTTCTTGTGGTCGTTCTCGTTGTTGTGCTTGTCGTCGTTCTTGCGGTTGAACTCGACCTGGACGCGTGCCTTGTCGATGTCGCCGAACGGCAGTCTGCGGGTGGTGGGCCTGCGGCCCTTCACCCCGGGCACTTCGAGGTCGAGTCCGTCCTCGTCCACGGCGAGGATGCGGGCGACCAGTTCGCCGCCGCCCTCGCGCAGCTGGAAGCGGACCAGGCGGTCCGTGGCGCGCACGTAGTGGCGGTACTGGGTGAGGGAGCGCTCCGCGCCGGGGGTGCCGACTTCGAGGGTGTACTCCCCTTCGCCCATCGCGTCGGTCTCGTCGAGCTTCGCCGAGAGCGCGCGGCTCACATCGGCGATCCGGTCCAGGTCCGCTCCGGTGTCGGAGTCGACGACCACGCTCAGCACACGGCGTCGGCCGACCGAGTCCACCGCGATCTCTTCGAGGTCCAGTCCCTGGGAGGCGACGAGCGGCTCAAGCAGCTCTCGCAGCCTCTCGCTCTGGGTGGTGCTCATCCGGGTGACTCCTCGGCCGCGTGTGCTGTTGTGGGACGGTGCGCGTGTCTGGTCAAAGGGTATCCGGTCGCGGGGGGTGTTGCCGTCCACCCGGGGCGGGCGGTGCGGATGAGCGCATCGACGAGTGGTGCCGATGCGCGGTGCCGATGAGTGGTGGGCGGGCGGGGCGCGGGTACCGTGATCACGGGTGGGCGGGATCGTGAGGTTGTTCCCGTCGTGTGGTCGTCGTTGCTTGTTTTTGCTCGTTTTCATCGTTTCCGTCTTTTCCGTCGTTTCCGTACGAGTCTGTGTAGGACGTCTGCCGTGTCGTATTTCCCCTCGTCGCGCCCGTCCTCGGGGCCGCGCAGAAGGAGCCTGCTCGCGTCGGCCGCCGGGGCCGCCCTGCTCGTCGGCTGTACCGGAGGGTCGGGCTCCGGCGAGTCGGGGAGCGGTCCGTCGGACGCCGAGCGGGCACGCGCGCGTGCGGCCCGCGACAGTGAGGACCTGGCCGCGCGGTATGCGGCGGTGATCGCGGCCCATCCGGTGCTGGCGGAGCGGCTGCGGCCGCTGCGGGAGGAGGTCGTGCGGCACGCGGAGGCGTTCGGGGCAGTGCGGGGGGCTTCGCCGACGGCGACTTCGGGGGCGACTGCGTCGCCTTCGGTCTCCGCCCGGGCTGCTGGGCCCGGGGGTGACTTCGGGGATGCCGGGGATGCCGGGGTCGTGCCTGCGGATGAGAAGGGCGCCCTGGCGCTGCTCGCCGGGGCCGAGCGGAAGCTGGCCGACCGGCGGGCCGGGGCGCTGCTCGACGTACCGGGTGAGTTGGCGCGGCTGCTCGCCTCGGTGGCGGCGGCCGGGGCCGCGCACGTGTTCCTGCTGACGGAGGGCTGACGGGTGGGCAAGGCGGAGGACGGGCGGCTGGACGCGCTCCAGGCGGCGCTGGCGGCCGAGCACGCGGCGGTGTACGGCTACGGGGTCGTCGGCGGGCGGATCGCCGAGGAGCGGCGTGCCGAGGCGCGGACGGCGTACGACGCCCACCGGGCGCGGCGGGACGCGCTGGCGCGCGAGGTACGGGACCTGGACGGCGAACCGGTGGCCGCGGCGGCGGCGTACGCGCTGCCCTTCTCGGTGCCGGACTCGGCGGCGGCGGTGCGGCTGGCGGCCGAGCTGGAGGACCGGGTGGCCGGGGTGTACTCCGATCTGGTGCGGGCGGCCGAGGGCGACGGGCGGGCCTCGGCGGCGGCGGCGCTGCGCGAGGCCGCGGTCCGCGCGGTGCGCTGGCGGGGCGGGAGCGTAGCCTTCCCTGGGCTCGTCGAGCGGGCGGCCGACACGGCGACGGCAACTGCGACTGCGACTGCGACTGCGACTGCGACTGCATCACCGACTGCGTAACGCGTACGGCATTCCGTACGGGAAGGGAACGGCTCGCGCATGGCTTTCGAACCGCCGCGGCGTTTGGTCAGGGCGCTCGGCGAGACGGCACCGGACGGTGACGACTGGTTGGCGAAGCTGCCCGAAGTGGCGGAGCGGGCCGTGACGCGGCGGGAGTTGACGGTCGAGCGGGTGCAGGTGCCCGGGGGGCGCAGCAGCCTGGTCGTTCTGGTGCGGACGGCCGACGGGTCGCCCGCGGTGCTGAAGCTCGCGCCGCGGCGGGCGCGTCCGGAGAGCGAGCGGGCCGCGCTGGTGCACTGGGGCGGGCGGGGTGCGGTGCAGGTACGCGAGGGCACGGCCGAGGCGGGAGCCGGGGCCGAGGCGGGCGTGCTGGTGTTGGAGCGGCTGCATCCGGATGTGTCGGTGCGGTCGCTGCCGGAGGCCAAGGCGTTGCTGGAGGCCGCGGGGACGTTGCGGCGGCTGTGGGTGGCACCGCCGGCCTCTCATCCGTTCGAGACGGTGGCCGAGCGGACGGAGCGGCAGGCCGAGGCGATGCGGGCGGGGGCCGCGGCGGACGCGGAGGTGGCGCCGCTGGTCGACGCGGCGCTCGGGGCGCGGGCGGAGTTGTTGGCGGAGCCGCCGGAGGAGCGGTTGCTGCACGGGACGTTCCGGCAGAGCAAGGTGCTCGCGGGGGATCGGATGCCGTGGCTCGCGGTGGGGCCGGATCCGGTGGTCGGGGAGAGCGCGTTCGATCTGGCGCGGCTGGTGCGGGACCGGGTGGAGGATCTGATCGCCCAGCCGTCGGGGGCGTCGACGACGCGGCGGCGGATCAAACGGCTCGCGGAGTCGCTGGAGGTCGATCAGGAGCGGCTGCGGGGGTGGACGCTGTTCCGGGCGGTGGAGTCGGGGGTGCGGGCCCGGCGGGTGGGGCGGGAGCAGGACGCGGAGCTGTTGTTGGAGTTCGCGGGCTGGTTGTGACGGGGTGGGGTGCCTGCGGCGCCTGTGCGGGTTCGGTGGGGGTGCGCGTAGCGCCTTGGGTTCGGTGGGTGGGTCGGGGCCGCGCCGGGGGGTGTTCGTCCTCGGAACGGCGCGGAATCGGTGTCTTTAAGAGGCTCGGGGCGTTGACGCGCCAACCGCTGCGGGCGAACACCCCCCGACACGTCCCCTTCCCGCCGTACGCGACTTTCCCGCCGCGTCGCCCTAGCCCCGCTGCGGGCCGTCGCCAGCCGCGCGCCGCTGCGGGCAGTCGCATGCCGCGTAGCTGCGGGCAGTCGTGCCGCTGGGGCGGCACGGGTGGGCGCAGCGGCACCCCGTAACGCCGGGCCGCGCGACCCACCCCCGCGCCCACCCGAACGCCGGGACGCGTAGCCGACCCGGCGCCCGCACCCGCCCCGGGGGGCAGGGGAACGCCGGGAGCGGCTGCGTGGCGTCAGGCGGTCAGGCGGGTGAGGGCCTCCTCGACCGTCACTTCCTCGCGCTCCCCCGTGCGGCGGTCCTTCAGTTCGACCACGCCCTCGGCGGAGCGGCGGCCGGCCACCAGGATCTGCGGGACGCCGATGAGTTCGGCGTCGGTGAACTTCACGCCGGGAGAGACTCCCGCGCGGTCGTCCACCAGGACGCGGACGCCGGCCGCGGCCAGCTTGTCGGAGACCTCCAGGGCCAGCTCGGTCTGGAGGGCCTTGCCCGCGGCGACGACGTGGACGTCGGCCGGGGCGACCTCCTTGGACCAGACGAGGCCCTTGTCGTCGGCGTGCTGCTCGGCGAGGGCGGCCACCGCGCGGGAGACACCGATGCCGTAGGAGCCCATGGTGACGCGGGCCGGCTTGCCGTTCTGGCCGAGGACGTCGAGCTTGAGGGCGTCGGCGTACTTGCGGCCCAGCTGGAAGATGTGGCCGATCTCGATGGCGCGGTCCAGCTTGAGGCCGGTGCCGCAGTTCGGGCAGGGGTCGCCCTCGCGGACCACCACGACGTCGACATACTCGTCGACCTCGAAGTCGCGGCCCGCGACCACGTTCTTGGCGTGGGTGTCGGCCTTGTTGGCGCCGGTGATCCACGCGGTGCCGGGCGCGACGCGGGGGTCGGCGATGTACTTGACCTTCTCGCCCAGGCCCTGCGGGCCGACGTAGCCGCGGACCAGGTCGGAGCGGCCGACGAAGTCCTCGGCGGTGACCAGCTCGACGGCGGCGGGGGCGAAGTGCGCCTCCACCTTGTCCATGTCGACCTCGCGGTCGCCGGGGACGCCCACGGCGACGATCTCGCCGTCCACCTTGACCAGGAGGTTCTTGAGGGTGGCGGAGGCTTCTACGCCGAGGGAGGCGGCCAGGGTCTCGATGGTGGGGGTGTCGGGGGTGGGGATGTCCTCGGCCGCGGGGACGTCGGCCGCCTCCACGGGGCTCAGCTTGTAGGTGATCGCCTCGGTGTTGGCGGCGTAGTCGCAGTTCGGGCAGTCGGCGAAGGTGTCCTCGCCCGCCTCCGCGGGGGCCAGGAACTCCTCGGACTTGGAGCCGCCCATGGCGCCGGCGGTGGCCGCGACGATGCGGTAGTCGAGGCCGAGGCGCTCGAAGATGCGCTGGTAGGCGGCGCGGTGCAGGGCGTAGGACTCGGCGAGGCCCTCGTCGGCGACGTCGAAGGAGTAGGAGTCCTTCATGAGGAACTCGCGGCCGCGCAGGATGCCGGCCCGGGGGCGGGCCTCGTCGCGGTACTTGTTCTGGATCTGGTAGAGGATGACCGGCAGGTCCTTGTAGGACGATGCCTGGTCCTTGACCAGGAGGGTGAAGATCTCCTCGTGGGTGGGGCCGAGGAGGTAGTCGCCGCCCTTGCGGTCCTGGAGGCGGAAGAGTTCGGGGCCGTATTCGTCCCAGCGGCCCGTCGCCTCGTACGGCTCGCGCGGCAGGAGGGCGGGGAGCTGGACCTCCTGGGCGCCGATGGCGTCCATCTCCTCGCGGACGATGCGCTCGATGTTGCCGAGGACCTTCTTGCCGAGGGGCAGCCAGCTCCACAGGCCGGCGGCGGTGCGGCGCACGTAGCCGGCGCGGACCAGCAGCTTGTGGCTGAGGACCTCGGCGTCCGCCGGGTCGTCGCGCAGCGTCTTCGCCATCAACTTCGACATGCGCTGGACCGGTGCGTTGGCCATGGTTCTCGTGTCTCCTGCTGCGTAAGGGTGGTGCTAGGAGGTTAGCCGGGCGGTCCGGTGCGGTGGAAATCGGTTATCGACCGGGCGTGCGCCGGTGCAGCGGGAGCGGGGCGCCCATCACCGCGTACGGCTTGGGGGCGCTGGGGAAGAGGACCCGGCGGGCGAGGTCCTGGTAGCCGAGGGAGCGGTAGAGGGCGCGGGCGGGGCTCTCAGTGTCGATCGCGGAGAGGATCGAGCGGGGCTCGGTGGCGGCGTCGGTGATGGTGGTGATCAGGGAGCGGCCCGCGCCGCGGTTCTGGTGGGCCGGGTGGACGTGCAGCTCCGTGATGACGAAGGAGTCGTCGAGCCAGGCGTCGGTGCCCTGGGCGCGGAGGTAGGGCTCGACGACCGTGGACCACCAGTGGGTGCGGTCGTTGGGCATGCCGTAGACGAAGCCGACGAGACGGCCCCGGACGGTGGCGCCGAGGGCTCTGGCGCCGGGGTGGGTCATGTGGCGCAGGACGATCTGACGGCGGACGGCCACCTCGTCGGGGCCGAGGCCGAAGGCGGCGGCTTGGACGGCCAGGGCCTCGTCCACGTGCGCGGAGAGGTCCAGCGGGCCGATCACGAGGTCCATGCCGGGAGCCTACAGGGGGTGCGGCCGGGGTGCCGGTGGCGCGGTGCGGCTCAGAACAGGACGCTCATGAAGGCGCCCACCTCGTGGAATCCGACCCTGAGGTACGTCCGTCGCGCCGCCGTGTTGAAGTCGTTGACGTACAGGCTCGCCACCGGGGCGGCGTCCGCGAGGGCGTAGCGCAGGACCGCCGCCATGCCCGGTGCCGCCAGGCCCTTGCCGCGGTACTCGGGGGCCACCCATACGCCCTGGATCTGGCAGGCGCGGTCGGTGGCGGCGCCGATCTCGGCCTTGAAGACGACCTTGCCGTCGGCGTCGAAGCGGGCGAAGGAGCGGCCGGAGCCGACGAGTTCGGCGACCCGGGCCTGGTAGAGCAGGCCGCCGTCGCCGGCCAGCGGGGAGATGCCGACCTCCTCGGTGAACATCGCCACGCAGGCCGGCATGATCCGTTCCATCTCGTCCTTGCGGACGCGCCGTACGTAGGGGTCCGGGGCGATGTCGTCGGGGAGGCGGTCGGTGACCATGAGGGGCTGGCGGGTGCGCACCTCGCGGGCGGGGCCCCAGCCCGGTTCGAGGAGTCGCCAGAGCTGGGCGGTGGTGTCGGCGGGGCCGACGATCGAGGAGCAGCGGCGGCCGGCCCGGCGGGCGCGGTCGGCGAAGGCGCGGACGGCGCGCGGGGTGGCGCAGATGGGCACCAGGTTGGCCCCGGCGTAGCACAGGGACGTGAGCATGCCGTGCTCGTACCAGCCCCACATCTCGCCGCCGAGACGCCACGGGTCGAGGCCGGCGATCTGGACGCGTGCGGTCACGAAGGCGTTCGCGACCGGGTCGCGGTCGAGGATGGCGAGCGCGGCGTCCAGGTCGCTCGGTTCGAGCACGCGGGAGGTGGTCTGCGTCAACACGTGCGGGGGCCTCACCCTGAGATCTGCTGGTCCCCGCACTGTACCTGCCGCGAATATGCCGCGCCGCCCCCCGGGGCGACGCGGCAGTGGGGGGAGCCGGATCAGCCCGCCACGGCGACGGAGGGCTCGCCGGAGGCCACGCCGTCCTTCTCCATCTGCTCGGCGATCTTCATGGCCTCCTCGATGAGGGTCTCCACGATCTTGGACTCGGGCACGGTCTTGATGACCTCACCCTTGACGAAGATCTGGCCCTTGCCGTTGCCGGAGGCGACGCCGAGGTCGGCCTCGCGGGCCTCGCCGGGGCCGTTGACGACGCAGCCCATGACGGCGACGCGGAGCGGAACCTCCATGCCCTCCAGGCCGGCGGTGACCTCTTCGGCGAGCTTGTAGACGTCGACCTGGGCGCGGCCGCAGGAGGGGCAGGAGACGATCTCCAGGCCGCGCTGGCGCAGGTTCAGCGACTCCAGGATCTGGATGCCGACCTTGATCTCCTCGACCGGCGGGGCCGAGAGGGAGACGCGGATGGTGTCGCCGATGCCCTGGGAGAGGAGCGCGCCGAAGGCGACGGCCGACTTGATGGTGCCCTGGAACGCCGGGCCCGCCTCGGTGACGCCGAGGTGGAGGGGGTAGTCGCACTGGGCGGCGAGCTGGCGGTAGGCCTCGACCATCACGACCGGGTCGTTGTGCTTGACCGAGATCTTGATGTCGCGGAAGTCGTGCTCCTCGAAGAGCGAGGCTTCCCACAGGGCGGACTCGGCCAGGGCCTCGGGGGTCGCCTTGCCGTACTTCTGGAGCAGGCGGCGGTCCAGGGAGCCCGCGTTCACGCCGATGCGGATGGGCGTGCCGTGGTCCTTCGCCGCCTTGGCGATCTCCTTGACCTTGTCGTCGAACTGCTTGATGTTGCCCGGGTTGACCCGGACCGCCGCGCAGCCGGCCTCGATCGCGGCGAAGACGTACTTGGGCTGGAAGTGGATGTCCGCGATCACCGGGATCTGGGACTTCTTCGCGATCACCGGCAGCGCGTCGGCGTCGTCCTGGGTGGGGCAGGCCACCCGGACGATCTGGCAGCCCGACGCCGTCAGCTCGGCGATCTGCTGGAGGGTGGCGCCGATGTCGGAGGTGCGGGTGGTGGTCATGGACTGCACCGACACGGGGGCGTCGCCGCCCACCGCCACGGGTCCGACCTGGATCTGCCGGCTCTTGCGGCGCTCCGCGAGCCTGGTCGGAACGTCCGGCATGCCGAGAGAAATCGCAGTCATCTGCTGTGCAACCCCAAGTCGTGGATCAAGGTCCGGCCCCGTTCAGCGGCGGGCTCCGGCATCCGAGATTACGGCACCCAGATGAACGCCGGGCACGCGGCGTACGGGAGATGCACCCTTTGGCGGCCATGTGCCGGGCGGGACGAGTGAAGCCCGGTCCGGAGGGACATGCTCTCCGGATCGGGCTTCTCATCGGATCGGTCGGACGGTCCGCAGATCCGGTCGTCATGCCGGTGCCGCGGCGGGCTGGACGGTCAGGTGATGCGGACCGGGTTGACCACGTCGGCCACCAGGACGAGCAGGGTGAAGCAGACGAAGACGCCCGCCACCACGTAGGCCACCGGCATCAGCTTCGCCACGTCGAAGGGACCGGGGTCGGGCCTGCGCAGCACCTTGGCGGTGCCACGGCGCAGCGACTCCCACAGCGCGCCCGCGATGTGCCCGCCGTCGAGCGGCAGCAGCGGGAGCATGTTGAAGAGGAACAGGGAGAGGTTGAAGCCGGCCACCAGCATGACGAACATGGCGAGCTGCTGGGTGGGCGGGATGTCGAGGGTGGCGATCTCGCCGCCGACGCGGGCGGCACCGACGACGCCCATCGGGGAGTCGGCCTCGCGCGGTCCGTCGCCGAAGGCCGCGTCCCACAGGGCCGGGATCTTGGCGGGCAGCGCGGCGAGGTTGTCGACGGCGTCGCCGATCCGGTCGCCCATCCAGGTCACGGACTGGCCGAAGTCCTGTTTCACCACGCCGGTGGCGGAGCTGAAGCCGAGGAAGCCCGCGGTGACGTACTCGCCCTGGACGATCTGTCCGTTGGAGTCCTTCTTGGCGACCTTGTTGGTGGCGATGGTCGCGTGGAGGGTGATCTCCTCGCCCTTGCGCTCGACGACGACCGGCACGTCCTCGCCGGGGTTGGCGCGGATCAGGTCGGACAGCTTGTCCCAGTCGTCGGTCCGTACGCCGTCGAAGGCGAGGATCTTGTCGCCGGCCCTCAGGCCCGCCGCGGCGGCCGGGGAGGCCGGGTCGGACTTGGTGCAGTCGTCGCGGTTCTCGCTCTGCGAGATGACGCACTGGGAGACGGAGCTGACGGTGGTGGTCTGCTGGGAGATGCCGAAGCCCATCAGGACGGTGAGGAAGAGCACCACCGCGAGGATCAGGTTCATGAAGGGGCCGGCGAACATCACGATGACGCGCTTCCACGGCTTGCGCGTGTAGAAGAGCCGCTTCTCGTCGCCGGGCTGCAGTTCCTCGAAGGCGGCCGAGCGGGCGTCCTCTATCATCCCGCGCCAGGGCGAGGTGGAGCGTGCCTCCATGCGGCCGTCGGGGCCGGGCGGGAACATGCCGATCATGCGGATGTAGCCGCCGAAGGGGATGGCCTTGATCCCGTACTCGGTGTCGCCCTTCTTCTTGGAGAAGAGCGTCGGTCCGAAGCCCACCATGTACTGCGGCACCCGGATGCCGAACATCTTGGCCGTGGACAGGTGGCCCAGCTCGTGCCAGGCGATGGAGAAGAGCAGGCCGACGGCGAAGAGGACTATGCCGAGGATGAACATCAGGGTCGTCATGCACGGGCCTCCGCCGTCTGTGCCGCCAGTTGCCGGGCCCGGGCGCGTGCCCAGGTCTCCGCTTCGAGGACGTCCGCGACGGTGAGCGAGGTTCCCGTACGGGGGGTGCCGTGCTCCTCGACCACCCGCGTGACGGTCTCCATGATCCCGAGAAACGGCAGCGCGCCGGAGCGGAACGCCTCGACGCACTCCTCGTTGGCGGCATTGAACACCGCCGGGGCCGTGCCCGCGAGCTGTCCGACGTGCCTGGCCAGGTCGACGGAGGGAAAGGCCTCGTTGTCGAGCGGGAAGAACTCCCAGGTCGAGGCCTTGCTCCAGTCGAAGGCGGGCGCGGCGTCGGGGACGCGGTCGGGCCAGCCCAGGCCCACGGCGATGGGCCCGCCCATGTCGGGGGGCGTGGCGTGGGCCAGCGTCGATCCGTCCGTGTACTCCACCATCGAGTGGACATACGACTGCGGGTGCACGACCACCTCAATGCGGTCGAAGGGAATGTCGTAGAGCAGGTGGGCCTCGATCACCTCCAGGCCCTTGTTGACGAGGGTGGCGGAGTTGATCGTGATCACCGGGCCCATGGCCCAGGTGGGGTGGGCCAGGGCGTCCTCGACGGTGACGGCCGCCAGGTGGTCCCTCGTCCGGCCGCGGAACGGGCCGCCGGAGGCGGTGACGACCAGCTTGCGCACGTCGGCGCGGGTGCCGGCGGCCAGCGCCTGGAAGAGGGCGGCGTGCTCGGAGTCGACCGGGATGATCTGGCCCGGCTTGGCCAGCGCCTTGACCAGCGGGCCGCCGACGATGAGCGACTCCTTGTTGGCCAGCGCCAGGGTGCGGCCCGCCTCCAGGGCGGCGAGGGTGGGCGCGAGTCCGATGGAGCCGGTGATGCCGTTGAGCACGGTGTGGCAGTCGGAGGCGGCGACCTGGGTGGCCGCCTCCGGTCCGGCCAGGATCTCGGGGAGCGGCTCGCCCGCGCCGTACTGGTCGGCGAGCGCCTCCCGCAGCGCCGGTACGACGTCCTCGCGGGCGACGGCGACGGTCCGCACCTTCAGCCGGTACGCCTGCTCGGCGAGGAGGGCGACCCGGCCGCCGTTGGCGGACAGGGCGGTGACCCGGAAGCGGTCCGGGTTGCGCAGCACGAGGTCGATGGCCTGGGTCCCGATCGACCCGGTGGACCCGAGGATCACCACGTCCTTCGGGCCGTCGCCCGCCACCGGGTCGTAGACGAGGTGGGGGTCGGCGAGTGGGGCTGGACTGTCGCTCATCCCCCCATTGTGTCCGCAACGCCCCTCCGGGAGGACAGCGCGTCCCTCGCACGGGTGTCGCGCACCCGCGAGGGCCGCCGGCGGTTTCCCGGACGGGCTCACTCACCGGAGTCGGACGGGCACTGAGCCGGCCCCTAACCTGGCGCGCGGTCGCTCAGTCACCGGCGACCAACTCGGCGAGCGGGACGTCAAGGGCGGACCCGATGAGGATCAGGTCGTCAAGAGTCGCGTCGTGGCGCCCTGCTCGACTTGGTCGATCCTCCTGCCGCCGAGCCCGGTCCTTTCGCCGAGTTCGTCCTGGCTGATGCCAAGGGCTTCACGTTGAACACGGATGCGCCGCCCGAGCAGGCGCAGCCGGTGGGTCACCCAGTCGGGCGGCGAATCGGACGGCATGCGATGACTCTACGTCCGCCTCGGCGCCGCAGGGGTGGCGCCGAGGCACGAGGCATCAACCGATGGCCCGGCGGACGTTCTCCCGTTGGGACGGCCCCGGTGTCGCGTCCGCGATCCATGGGCCGTCGCCCGAGGGGTCGACGACGCCCTGCTCCAGCCACTCGTACGCGCCGCCCAGCACGCCCTTGACGACCTTGCGGTCCAGGTCGTCGGTGTTGGTCCACAGGCGGCCGAAGAGTTCCTCGACGCGGATGCGGGACTGGCGGCAGAAGGCGTCGGCGAGCTGGTAGGCCTCGCGGCCGTGGTCGCCCTTGGCGCGCAGGTGCTCGGCGCGGACGCAGGCGGCGCTCATCGCGAACAGCTCCGCGCCGATGTCGACGATCCGGCCGAGGAAGCCCTGCTTGGCCTCCATCCGGCCCTGCCAGCGGGACATGGCGTAGAAGGTGGAGCGGGCGAGCTTGCGTGCGGTGCGTTCGACGTAGCGCAGGTGGGCGGAGAGGTCGGGGTGGCCCGAGGGGTGGAAGTCGGCGTACGAGCGCGGGAGCTGCCCCGGCCCCGCGACCAGCTTCGGCAGCCACTTGGCGTAGAAGACGCCGGCCTGGGCGCCCGCCCTCGCCTTGTCGGAGAGGGTCTTGTCGGGGTCGATCAGGTCGCCGGCGACCGAGAGGTGGGCGTCGACGGCCTCGCGCGCGATCAGCAGGTGCATGATCTCGGTGGAGCCCTCGAAGATGCGGTTGATGCGCAGGTCCCGCAGGAGTTGCTCGGCGGGGACCGCGCGCTCGCCGCGGGCTTCGAGGGAGGCCGCGGTCTCGAAGCCCCGGCCGCCGCGGATCTGGACCAGTTCGTCGGCCATCAGGCAGGCCATCTCGGAGCCGTAGAGCTTGGCGAGGGCGGCCTCGATGCGGATGTCGTTGCGGTCCTCGTCGGCCATCTGGGAGGAGAGGTCCAGGACGGCCTCCAGGGCGAAGGTGGTCGCCGCGATGAAGGAGATCTTGGAGCCGACCGCCTCGTGCAGCGCGACCGGCTTGCCCCACTGCTCGCGCACCGCCGACCACTCGCGGGCGATCTTCAGGCACCACTTGCCGGCGCCGACGCACATGGCCGGCAGCGAGAGGCGGCCGGTGTTGAGGGTGGTCAGGGCGATCTTGAGGCCGGCGCCCTCGGGGCCGATGCGGTTGGCGGCCGGGACGCGCACCCGGTGGAAGCGGGTGACGCCGTTCTCCAGGCCGCGCAGGCCCATGAAGGCGTTGCGGTTCTCGACCGTGATGCCCTCGGAGGCGGCCTCGACGACGAACGCGGTGATGCCCCCCTTGCCGCCCCCGCCGTCCTTGCCACCCTTGCTGCCCTGCCCGGCCTCGGGCTTCGGGACGCGGGCCATGACGACGAGCAGGTCGGCGACCACGCCGTTGGTGGTCCACAGCTTCACGCCGTCGAGGACGTAGTCGTCGCCGTCCCGGACGGCGGTGGTGGCCAGGCGGGCCGGGTCGGAGCCGACGTCCGGCTCGGTGAGCAGGAAGGCCGAGATGTCGGTGCGGGCGCAGCGCGGCAGGAACGTGTCCTTCTGCTCCTGGGTGCCGAACATCTTCAGCGGCTGCGGCACGCCGATCGACTGGTGGGCGGAGAGCAGCGCGCCGATCGCCGGGTTCGCGGACCCGACCAGGGCGAGGGCCTTGTTGTAGTAGACCTGGGTCAGGCCGAGGCCGCCGTACTTGGTGTCGATCTTCATGCCGAAGGCGCCCAGCTCCTTCAGCCCGGTGATCACGTCGTCGGGGATCCGCGCGTCGCGCTCGATCACCGCGCCGTCGATCTTCGTCTCGCAGAAGTCGCGCAGCTTGGCGAGGAACTCCTCGCCCCGCTGGACGTCCTCGTCGGCCGGGAGCGGGTGGGGGTGGAGGAGGTCGAGGCGGAAGCGGCCGAGGAACAGCTCCTTGGCGAAGCTGGGCTTGCGCCAGTCCTGTTCCCGGGCCGCCTCCGCGACCTGTCGGGCCTCACGTTCGGTGACGGTGGGACGGGAGGAGGAAGTGGGTGGTGCGGACATGAGGCTCACCTCGCCACGAATCGCCCTGCACGAACTTGCGGACGTACGTTACTAGTCGGTGCTACTCGATCGTA
Source organism: Streptomyces hyderabadensis (assembly GCF_020404845.1). Classification (GTDB taxonomy): domain Bacteria; phylum Actinomycetota; class Actinomycetes; order Streptomycetales; family Streptomycetaceae; genus Streptomyces; species Streptomyces hyderabadensis. The sequence continues at coordinate 47,981 of NZ_JAIOJZ010000021.1, forward strand.
TGTACCCGATTCCGGGCGACCCGGCCACCCTTCGTGCGGCCGTTCGGCCGATACTGCGAGGGTGGGTCCGACAGGGGGAGCGTGGAAGACAGTCCAGTCGAAGCGCTTCGACATGGTATGGACACCCATCCGCACTGGGGCTACTGTCGAACCACCCTCGCCCGCCGCTATTCGTCCCGCGCGCTGTCGAAGCGCTTCACATCACTTGGAGAGCCGGATGGTCACCCTCGCCGAGGTCGCCCAGCACGCCGGAGTCTCGGCGAGCACGGTGAGCTATGTCCTCAGCGGCAAGCGGTCCATCTCCACCACCACCCGGCAACGGGTCGAGGAGAGCATCCGGAAGCTCGGTTACCACCCGAACGCCGGCGCCCGCGCACTGGCCAGCAGCAGGTCGAACATCATCGCCCTCATGATCCCGCTGCGCACCGACATGTACGTGCCCGTGATGATGGAGATCGCCATCGCGGTCGCGGCCGGCGCGCGCACCCACGGGTACGACATCCTGCTGCTCACCGGCGAGGAGGGCCCCGACGCGGTGCGCCGGGTCACCGGCAGCGGACTCGCCGACGCGATGATCCTCATGGACGTCGAACTCGACGACGAGCGGCTCCCCCTGCTGCGCGCCACCGACCAGCCGTCCGTCCTCATCGGACTCCCCGCCGACACCGAGGGCCTCACCTGCGTCGACTTGGACTTCCGGGCGACCGGCGCGCTCTGCGTGGAGCACCTGGCGGGGCTGGGCCACCGTGACATCGCGGTCATCGGCGAGGCCGCCGCCGTCTACGAGCGGCACACCGGCTTCGCCGAGCGCACCCTCGACGGTCTGCGCACCCGGGCCCGGGAGCTGGGGCTGCGGCTGCTGCACCGGCCCTGCGAGGGCGGGTACGACACGATGGCCGCGACGCTGGCCCGGGTCTTCGACGAACGTCCGGACACCACGGGGTTCGTCGTCCAGAACGAGGCGGCCGTCGAGCCGCTGCTCGCTCTGCTGCGCCAGCAGGGCCGGGCCGTGCCGGAGGACGTGTCGGTGGTCGCCGTCTGCCCCGAGCAGGTCGCGACCCAGGCCTCGGTGCGGCTCACCTCGGTCGCGGTGCCCGCGCAGGAGATGGGCCGGCGGGCCGTGGAACAGCTGGTCGCCAAGCTCGACGGCCGCGGCAGCGACGAGGTCGTGCTGCTCGCGCCCGAGCTGACGGTGCGGGCCAGCTCGGGACCGGCGCCCGTCGGGCCGTAGGCCCCTGGCTCACCGCGCCCCGACGCCGATCACGTGGTCCTTCCCGGCGGTGAGGTCGAGTCGTTCCGCCCCGGAGGGGGTCCTGAGTTCGATGCGCAGGGTGCGGTCCGGGCGCAGGACGGCCGTCGCGCTGCCGTCGGGCCTCCAGGTGAGGTCGAGCGCGGCCCCGAAGCGGGTGCGTACGCCCCGCAGCGCGCCCCGCGGGCAGGAGGCGGGGAGGGCGGGCAGCAGGACCAGCCGGCCGGGGGTGGACTGCACGAGCATCTCGATGAGCACCGCGGGCAGGGCGTGCGCCGCGTCCGCGTTGTAGACGTCGCGGCCGGGGTAGTGGGCGCTCATCAGCGACGCGTGGAAGTAGTCGCCGCCGAGCACCTGGTCCAGGGCGTGCGCGACCCCGGCTCCGTGCCGGAGGCGGGCCGCGACCAGGGCGTGGTGCAGGTGGCCGTGGGCGGAGTCGTTCTCGGCGCCGCGCAGTTCGAGGGCGCGGCGGGCGGCTTCGGCGAGGCCGGGGGTGTCGTACGGATTGATCTCGTCCAGCGGCCAGACGCCGTAGAGGTGGCTGAGGTGGCGGTGGTCGTAGGTGTCCGCCAGGCCGGGCCACGCCCACTCGGCGAGCGCGCCGTCCGCGTTGACCCGGTGCGGAGGCAGGCGCTCGGCGAGGGCGCGCCGGCGGTCGGCGTGCTCGGGGTCGCGGTCGGCGGCGGCGCGCAGGGCGTGCCGGGCGGCGGACAGGTCCATCGCCGCGTTCAGGGTGCCCCAGCTCGCGTTCGCGGGGCGGTTCTCGGGCGAGTAGGAGGGGACGACGACCAGGTGGCCGTCCTCGTCGGTGCGCCGGAGGAAGTCCTCGTAGAACAGGGCGACTTCGGCCAGCGCGGCGGTGGTGCGCGGGTCGGGGGTGCCGTACGTCTCGTCGTGGTCGAGGAGGGGCTTGAGCAGCCAGTCGGCGCCCGCGGTCCACAGGTGCAGCGGGTACTCACGGCTGAAGTGGTACGTGTGGCCGCACTCGCCGTCGGTGTGGGAGGGCGCGACCGCGCCGCGGGTGCCGAAGATCTCGCGGGCGTTGTCCCGCCAGTCCGGGAGCTGGCGGTGCACCAGGGCGGCGTGGGCCTCGGTGACCTCGGGGAGGGCGGCGGCCGCGGCGGAGGCGGTCTGGAGGTTGAGGTTGGCGTTGGTGGTGAAGGCGCCGGACCAGGCGGTGTTCCAGTCGCCGGTCCACAGGCCGGTGAGGCGGGGCGGGAGCAGGCCGCTGGCCGACAGCAGGTGGTAGCGGCCGGCGGCGAAGAGCCGTTCCAGCAGGGCGGGGCCGCCGGCCCTGGCGAGCAGTGCCGAACCCGGCAGGGCGCGTTCGGCGGGGTCGGCGGCGAGGTCGAGGGTGACGCGGTCGTAGGCGGTGCGGTGGTGGTCCAGGTGCCGGGCGAGGAGGTCGTCGTACGGGGCCGTGCCGGAGGGGGTGTCCAGCAGGGCGCGCAGGGCGCGGCTCTCGGCGACCGTGTCCAGCTCGCCGGTGTGGCGGTGCACCCGGGTCAGCAGCAGCACCTCGGTGGCGCCCTCGACCAGGACGCCCGGCGGGACCAGCTTCACGGTGCCGCCGGTGACGGCGGCGAGGGTGACGCCGGTGTAGGCGAGGTCGCTGCCGGGATAGCGGGCGCGCAGGGTGAGCAGGGCGCCCTCGGGGGTGAGGACGGTGCCGTGGCCGACGCCGAGCCCGGCGGGGGCGCCCGGGAGCCGGGGGTCGAGGGACAGGTCGAGGGTGAGGTGCGGGGCGGTGACGTGCTGGACGATCACGTCGTCGGCGCGGGAGACGAAGACGCGGCTGGTCCAGCCGGCGCGGGTGGCCGTGGTCTCGCCGGTGGTGAAGTCGACGGCGCGGCGGTAGGGGGCACGGGAGTCGTGGATGTCCCGGATGCCGCGGGTGTCCTCGGCCGGTGGCCGGTTCAGGCGCAGTTGGAAGGCCGGGTGGAAGGGGCGTACCCACTGCAGCGGGCGGCCGTCGGTGAAGTTCTCGGCGGCGGCGGTGTCGCCGGCCAGCAGCCGGTCCTGGAGGGCGAGGAGCGCGGCGGCGAGCGCGGGCGGGCGGCGGTGTCCGTCGTCACCGTCGGGGCGGACCAGGGTGTGGTGGGTGACGATCACCCGGTCGGCGTCGGGATCGCCGAACACCAGCGCGCCGTGGTGGCCGTTGCCGCTCAGGAAGGCGTCCTCCCAGCGGGTGGCGGGCTCCGGCTCCCAGGTGCCGTGCACGGGCGGGCCGCTCATGGGGCCGGCTCCGGGTCCCGCAGCACGGCCACGCCGTAGCGGCCCAGGGTGACGCGGTCGGTGACGACGGCGTCGGTCAGCAGCTCGCGGTGGGTGCCGGGGACGTCCACGGTGACCGGGTCGCGGCCGTGGTGGAGCAGGAACAGCAGGTCGCCCCGGCGGACCGCCTCGACCTCGGCGGGGAGGGCGTCGAGCACCGGGCGGGCGCCCGCGTCGGCGGCGATCCGGGCGAGGAGGTCGCGCAGCGCGTCCGGCTCGGGCAGGGTCGACAGGTACCAGGCGCCGCCCTTGCGGAGGACGGCCGGGAGTCCGTCCAGTTCGCCGCCCTTGTAGGGGATCGTCTCGGACGCGGTGCCGTCGGGTTCGATCTCCTCCGACCAGAGGGTGCCGCGGAAGCCGTCGCAGTCGGCGCTCTCCCCGGCGTCCAGGGGCCACCACTCGTGCAGGGTGCGGATGCCGAACAGCTCGCGCAGCCGGGCGTCCATGCCGCCGGGCCGGACGCGGTCGTCCGGGTCGGCGACGCCGGTGAGGAAGCCGCAGACGAGGGTGCCGCCGCGGCGGACGTGGGCGAGGAGGTTGTCGACCGCCGCGTCGGTGAGGGCGTAGAGCTGGGGCACGACGACGACCCGGTACGGGGTGAGGTCGTCCTCGGGGCGGGCGAAGTCGGTGGTGAGGTGGGCCCGCCACAGCGCGCAGTGCCAGGTGCGCAGGACGTCCGCGTGGTCGACGCGGGCGGAGGGGCGGGCCTCCTGGTCGGCGGCCCACCAGGCGTGCCAGTCGTGCAGGACGGCGATGTCGGCGCTGATCGTGCCACCGGCCGCGTACGGGCCGAGCCGCGCGAGGTCGGCGCCGAGCCGGACGACCTCCTGGTAGGTGCGCCCCTGCTCCCCCGCGTGGCTGACCATGCCGGAGTGGAACTTCTCGGCGCCCTGCCGTGACTGGCGCCACTGGAAGTAGCAGACGGCGTCGGCGCCGCGGGCCACCGCCTGGAGCGACCAGAGGCGGTTGAGGCCGCGCGGTTTGGGGTGGTTCACACCGCGCCAGTTGACGGGTCCGGCCGCCTGTTCCATGAGCATCCACGGGCCGCGCGCCTGCGAGCGGGTCATGTCCTGGACCAGGGCGCCTTCCTGGGCGCCGTACGGGTCGCGCGGGTCGGGGTAGAGGTCGACGGAGACGACGTCCTCCTCCTCGGCCCAGCGCCAGGCGTCCTGGCCGGACCACAGCGGCATGAAGTTGGTGGTGACCGGGATGTGCGGGGTGTGGCGGCGGACGATGTCGCGCTCGGCGGTGTAGCACTCCAGGAGCATGTCGGAGGTGAAGCGCCGGAAGTCCAGGACCTGGGTGGGGTTCCTCAGGTAGTGGGCGCGGCGGGGCGGGGCGACCTCGGCCCAGTCGCCGTAGCCCTGGCTCCAGAAGGCGGTGCCCCAGGCGGTGTTGAGGGCGTCGAGGGAGCCGTAGCGGTCCTGGAGCCAGCGGCGGAAGCGGGTGGCGGCCTCGTCGCCGTGGTCGTAGGTGCAGTACTCGTTGTTGATGTGCCACAGGGTGAGCGCGGGATGGGACCCGTACCGCGCGGCCAGGGCCTCGGTGATGGCGGCGGCGTGCCGGCGGTAGACGGTGCTGGAGTGCGAGAAGTGCTGCCGGCCGCCCCACCACTCGGTGCGGCCGTCCGAGTCCCGGGGCAGGGTGTCGGGGTGCAGGTGGCCCAGCCAGGGCGGGGGCGAGGCGGTGGGGGTGGCGAGGACGACGCCGATGCCGGCCTCGTGCAGCAGGTCCATGAGCCGGTCCAGCCAGGCGAAGTCGTGGACGCCGGGGCGTGGTTCGAGCCTGGCCCAGGAGAAGACGCCGAGGGTGACGGAGTTGACGCCCGCGGCCTTCATCAGGCGTATGTCCTCGGGCCAGGTCTCCTCGGGCCACTGCTCCGGGTTGTAGTCGCCGCCGTACAGGATGCGCCCGCGGGTGGCGTCGGACAGGTCCGGCATCAGCCCTTCACCGCCCCGGTGAGCATGCCCTTCTTGAAGTGGCGCTGGACGAAGGGCGACAGTACGGCGACCGGCAGCAGGGCCATGACCATCACGGCCATCTGGACGGCCAGGCCGGACAGTTCACCGGTCTTGATCGCCTGGCCGAGGCCGACCGGTGCCTCCTGCTTCTGCACCAGCTGGATCATGACGTTCTGCAGGGGCAGCATGTCCTGGTCGTTCAGGTACAGGGAGGCGTTGAACCAGGCGCTCCAGTAGCCGACGGCGTAGAACAGCGTGATCACCGCGACGACGGCACGGGACAGCGGCAGGACGATCTGCCACAGGATGCGCAGGTCCCCGGCGCCGTCGATGCGGGCGCTGTCGATCAGTTCCTGGGAGATGCCCATGAAGAAGCCGCGCAGCACCAGGATGTTGAAGACGCTGATCGCGCTCGGCAGGATCAGCGCGAGGTAGCTGTCGGTCAGGCCCAGGGACTGCACCAGCAGGTAGGTGGGGATGAGACCGGCGCTGAAGAACATCGTGGCGAGCAGCACCATGAGGATCCAGCGGTGGCCCAGCGAGCCGCTGCGGGAGAGTCCGTAGGCGCACAGCACGGACACCGCCATGGAGAACAGGGTGCCGACGAGCGTGACGCCGATGCTGACGAGCGCGGCGCGGGTGACCTGGCCGCCGCTGAGCAGCTCCTGGTAGGCGACGAAGGTGATGTCCTTGGGGATCATCACCAGGCCGCCGGCCTCGTCGATGGACCTGCGGCTGGAGAGGCTGGTGACGACGACGATCCACAGCGGGAACAGGATGCCCAGGCAGGCCAGGAGCAGGACCAGCCCCTTGCCGGCGAGTCCGGCCCGGCTGGGCTTCTCCTCCCACACGGGGCGGGGCGGGGCCACCCACGGCCGGGGCCGGCGCGCGGGCGGGCCGCTCACCACGGCCGGTTCCCGTACGGCCGTCGCTTCGGGTACGGCGGTCACTTCTTGTACACCCCCTGCTCGCCCATGAGGTGGGCGACCTTGTTGGCCACCAGCACCAGGCCGAGGCTGATGACGCCCTTGACGAGTCCCGCGGCGGCCGCGTAGCCGAAGTCCTGGTTGCGTACGCCGTTCCACCACACGAAGGTGTCGAGGACCTCGGCGGCGCCCGGTCCGACGGCGTCGCGTTGCAGCAGGATCTGTTCGAAGCCGACGGTCAGGGCGTCGCCGACGCGCAGCACCAGCAGCAGGGCGATCACCGGGCGCAGCGCGGGCAGCGTGACGTGCCACATGCGGCGCCAGCGGTTGGCGCCGTCCATCGCGGCGGCCTCGTACAGGTCGGGGCTGACCGAGGCTAGGGCGGCGAGGAAGACGATGATCCCCCAGCCGGCGTCCTTCCACACGCTCTGCGCGGTGACCAGGAACTTGAAGGTGTCCGGGTCGGTCATGACGCTGAGCCCGTCGTACCCGTGGTCGCGCAGCAGCTGGGACAGCAGTCCGGCGCCGCCGAGCAGCTGCTGGAAGACGGCGATGACCAGCACCCAGGAGAAGAAGTGCGGCAGGTAGAGGACGGCCTGCGCGATCGCCCGCACCCGGGGCCTGACCACGCTGTTGATGAGCAGCGCGAGGGCGATGGGGATCGGGAAGTACAGCACGAGCTGGAGCACGAAGAGCACGAGTGTGTTGCGCACCGAGTTCCAGAAGGCGGAGTCCTCGAAGATCCGCTGGAAGTTCTCCAGGCCCACCCAGGGGCTGTGCAGGATGGAGACGACCCCGTTGTCACTGAGGTACGGGTCGTACTCCTGGAAGGCGACGACGTTGCCGAGGATCGGCACGTAGTTGAAGAGCAGCACCAGCAGCACGGCCGGCAGTGTCATCAGCAGCAGCACGCGGTCGCGCCGGAACCGCAGCCGCAGGCTCAGCTTTCCCGGCCGCCGTTTTCCCCCGCGGGGGCCGGCGGCGTCGCCGGACGCCGCCGGGGTCTTCTTCGTCGTATCGGCCTCGGCCCTGGTCCGAGGCACCGTGCTGTGGGACACGGTGGTTCTCCTTGCCTCGGTACCCGGTCAGCCGGCCGCCGGACCGTTCTCGTCGAGGATCTTCTGGTACCAGTCGCGCAGCTTGTCCCCGCCCTTGCTCTTCCAGTCGGAGACGGCCTGCTGCATGTCGCCGATCTTCTTGCGGCCGCGGACGATGTCGTCCTCCAGCTGCTCGAAGTCGTTGGAGAGGTTGGTCCAGCGGGCGGGCTCGACGATCTGCATGCCGTAGAACGTGGGCTTCTTGGTGACGGCGCCCGTCCGCTGCTGCCACTCGACCTGCCCCTTGGCGACCTCGGGGAAGTCGGGGTGGGCGATGGTCGCCGCGGGGCTCGCCACCATCACGTAGGCGTTCATCACGTCGATGTTGCCCTGGTCGGTCTTGGTGGGCACGCCGTCCTTGACGGTGTAGTGGGTGCCCTCGACGCCGTAGTTGGTGGCCATGTACTCCTTGGTCCCGTACGGCGCCGCGGTGACGTTGGCGACGGCCAGCACGTCGCGGATCACGGACTTGGACGCCTTCTTGTTGACGAAGGCGAAGATGGTCGCCGGGTTCTGGGCCCACAGGGTGGGGTCGCCGCCGTCGTGCCCGAAGAAGTCCATGCCCCAGATCTTGAACTCGGGGTTCTGGGTGGCCTGTTCGGCGGTACGGCTCCACCACTGGGAGATGTCCTGGTTGTAGACGAGGAACTCGCCGGCGGCGAACTTGGGTCCGGGGTCGGCGGCGTTGGACTTGCCGAGCTTGGCGTCGGGGTGCACGACCCCGGCGGCGAACAGCTTGCGCGTCCATTCCAGCGCCTCGAGGTACTCGTCCGTCTCGGCGCGGTAGACCAGCTTGCCGTCGACCTGGTTCCAGCCGAGCGACTTCTCGTTGCCGGAGAGCACACCGAAGGCGTTGAAGGCGGTCCACTTCATGTCCAGGCAGGCCCAGCGCTTGGCCCTGGCGTTGGTGGCGTCCTTGGCCAGCGCCATGAACTCGTCGCAGGAGCGGGGGACTTCGTAGCCCTCCTTCTCGAAGATGTCCTGCCGGTACAGCGGCACGATGCCGGACACGTACGAGGACGGCATCGGCAGGCCGAGCAGCTTGCCGCCGAAGATGGACCGCCGCCAGGCGTCGGTGGGGATCGCGGCGAGGTTCGGGTACTCCTTGACCGCGTCGCCGGACAGGTAGGGGCCGAGGTCGGCGAACTTGCCGATGATGGCGCTGGGTATCTTGCCGGTCATGTTCCAGCCGGGCACGACCACCACGTCCGGCACCTCGCTGGAGGCGAGGACCGCGCCGAGCTTCTGGTCGTAGGTGTTGCCGTCCTGGTTCTGCCAGACCACGTCGACGCCGATGAGGTCGTTCATCGCCTTGTAGTAGGCGTTGTCCTCCTTGGGCGGGGACCCCCAGAACGGCGACATGATGGTGACCTCGCCGCCCTTGCCGAGCTTCTTCGGCACCGAGGTCTTCAGCTCGGCGAGGTCGAGCTTGCTGGTGAAGCCGACCGCGGAACCGTTCTTGCTGGGGATGTCGGGCGTGACGACGCCGGCCGCCACGTACGCCGGCAGCAGCTCCGCTGCCTCCTTGCCCGACGTCGTGCCGTCGCGCGAGCCTCCGTCGGATCCGCCGCAGGCGGAGAGCAGCGGCACCCCTCCCGCCACCGCCGCGGTGGCGACCGCGGTGGAGGCGAGGAAACTTCTCCGGCTGGGACCGGAGGCGGCGTTCGGCGTCATTTGCGTCAACCCTTCGTGCCTTCGTGGCGCACCGGGACAGCCGACGGGCCGTCGGCTGCGGTGTGTCGAGGGAACTGAAATCGGCGTGTGGCGAAGTCCGTTGAAGCGTCGAAGCGCTTCGATGTTGCAGCGAGGTTAAGTTAACCCCTCGGGGCACACAAGGGTCGCTTCCAAGATTGGTGGCCGTCTTGACACCCAGCCGGGACTGCACGGAGCATCGAAGCGCTTCGACGTCCTGCCCGCACCATCGCAAGGGGACCCCCACGTGACCGCACCCACGCCGCCGTTCCGTGATCCGCAGCTGCCGTTCGCGAAGCGCGTCGACGACCTGCTGTCGCGGCTCACGCTCGACGAGAAGACGGCGTTCCTGCACCAGTTCGCCCCGGCCGTCCAGCGGCTCGGCATCGGCGCCTTCCGCACCGGCCAGGAGGCCCTGCACGGCGTGGCCTGGATGGGCCCGGCGACCGTGTTCCCGCAGGCCGTGGGGCTCGGCGCGACCTGGAACGAGGAGCTGGTGCGGCGGGTCGGCGAGGCGGTGTCCAAGGAGGCCCGGGCGATGCGCGCCCGCGACGAGCGCGTCGGCCTCAACGTCTGGTCGCCGACCGTGAACCTGCTGCGCCATCCGCTGTGGGGCCGCAACGAGGAGGGCTACTCCGAGGACCCGAAGCTCACCTCGGCCATCGCCACCGCCTACACCCGCGGCCTGCGCGGCGACCACCCGACGTACTGGCGCACCGCGCCCGTCCTCAAGCACTGGCTCGCCCACAACAACGAGACCGACCGGGACACCTCTTCGTCCTCCGTCCGCCCGCGCGTCCTCAACGAGTACGACCTGCGGGCCTTCCGGGAGACCGTCGAGGCGGGCGCGGTGGCCGGGGTGATGCCGGCCTACAACCTGGTCAACGGCCGCCCCAACCACCTCTCCCCGTACCTCGGGCGGCATCTGCGCGCCTGGACGGAGGACGAACTCCTGGTCTGCTCGGACGCGGGCGCGCCCTCCAACCTGGTCGACTCGGAGCACTACTTCGACACCCACGAGGAGGCGACCGCCGCCGCGCTGCGGGCCGGGGTGGACAGCTTCACCGACCACGGCACCGACTCCTCGCGGATCGTCGCGCGCCTGCGGGGCGCCCTGGAGCAGGGCCTGCTGACGGAGGCGGACGTGGACGCGGCGGTGCGCCGTCAGCTGTCGGTCCGCTTCCGGCTCGGCGAGTTCGACCCGGAGCACGACCCCTACGCGGGCGTCGACGACTTCGACACGCCGGAGCACCGGGCGCTCGCCCGCGAGGCGGCCGAGCAGGCGGTGGTCCTGCTCAAGAACGACGGCGTCCTGCCGCTGGCTCCCGACACCCGGGTCGCCGTCGTCGGACTGCTCGCCGACGAGTGCAAGCTCGACTGGTACAGCGGCACGCTGATCCACCGCTCGACTCCTCTGGAGGGCCTGTACGAGCGGTTCGGCGCCGACCGTGTGAGCTTCGCGGAGGGCGTGGACCGGGTCCGGCTGCGCACGGCCGACGGTACCTTCCTGCACGTCCTCCCGTCGGACGGCTCCCCCGCCGAGGCGCCCGGTGCGGAGGGCGCCCTCGACCCGGCCCTGCTGGCCGGCCGCACCGACCTGCCGCCCCTGACCACCGACGCCGTCGGCACCGAACTGGCGCTCGTCGACTGGGGCGAGGGCGTGCTCACCCTGCGCGCGCCCGACGGCCGGTACCTGTCCGTCGCCGAGGACGGCTACCTCCGCGCCTCCGCCGACCAGCCCGGGGGCTGGGTCGTGCAGGAGACCTTCCGGCTGGAACCCCATGGGGACGGTCACCTCCTGAGGCACACGGGAACGGGGCGCCCCGTCCAGGTCGCCGCCGACGGCGTGCAGGTTGCCGCGCCGGACACGGACGACACGGACGCCGAGGTCTTCGAGCTGGTGGTCGCCGAGCACGGCGAGGACGCGGTGGCGCGGGCCGCGGCCGGGGCGGACGTGGTCGTCGTGGTCGCGGGCAACGACCCGCACATCAACGGCCGCGAGACCGAGGACCGTACGACGCTGCGGCTGCCCGCCCACCAGGAACGGCTGCTGCGCGCCGCCCGCGCCGCCAACCCGGCGACCGTGCTGGCGCTGGTGTCCGCCTACCCGTACGCGGTCGACGTGGCGGCGCTCCCGGCGGCGCTGTGGACCGCGCACGGCGGGCAGGCGGCCGGCGCCGCGCTGGCCCGGGTCCTGGCTGGCGACGTCTCCCCGGCGGGCCGGCTCCCGCAGACCTGGTACGCCGACGACGCGGACCTGCCCGACCTGCTGGACTACGACGTGATCGGCGGCCGCCAGACCTACCTGTACTCCGAGGCGACGCCGCTGTTCCCGTTCGGGCACGGCCTGTCCTACGCGTCCTTCGGGTACGGGGACCTCACTGCTCAGGTGCGGGGCACGGCCGGGCCGGTGTCCGTGTCCTTCACGGTCACCAACACCGGGGAGGTGACCGCGGACGAGGTGGCCCAGCTCTACGTCCGCGCCGAGGCCCCGTCGGTGCCACGGCCGCGCCGCGAGCTGCTGGCCCACCGCCGGCTCACCCTGGCCCCGGGGGCGTCGGCCCGGGTCTCCTTCGAGGTGCCGCTGTCCGCCTTCGCGTTCTGGGACGTCGCGCACGACCGGTGGCGGCTGGAACCGGGCCCGTACGCCCTGCTGGCGGGTGCCTCCAGCGCGGACGTGCGCCTGTCGACGACCGTCACCCTCGACGGCGAGCCCGCCGCGCCGCGCCCGGTCGGCGCACTCGGTCTGGAAGCGGCCGACTTCGACGACCAGAGCGGCACGGAGATCGTCGACCGGACCAGGGTCGCGGGCGACGCGGTGACGGCGGTCCCCGGACGCACCGGCGAACTGCTCTACCGCGACTGCGACTTCGGCCCCGGCGTGACCGGGGTGACCGTGTCGGTCGCGGGCACCGGCTCGGTCGAGGTCGCGCTGGACGGGGGCCCGTGGACGGTGACCCTGTCGCCGGACGCGCCGACCGCGGGCCCGTACGACTACACGGCCCTGACCGGCGCCTTCACCGCCGCCGGCGTGCACGACCTCCGCATCAGACTGCGCGGCTCTCTGCGGCTCGCGCACGTCGGCTTCTCCGGTTGAGGGTCCGGAGAAGCCCGGCACGGGGGCGGGGCCCGGCACCGGCGACTACCGGTACCGGGCCCCCGACCCGCTGCCCGGACCGGTTCCGGTCCCGGTTCCGGTTTCGGTTCCGGTCAGGAGTGCTTCATGATCTGGTAACTGATACGCCGACGCGTCTGCCTGCTGATCCGCTCAGCCACGCCGGACAGCCAGCGCTCCAGGTCCTCGGTCTGCGGCTTGCCCCGCACCTTCTCGGCCATGAACCGGCCGGACTTGTCGTTGAGCGTCCAGACACCGCCGATGCGGTACAACTCGCCGCTGACGCGGCCCTTGGGATTGCTCGTGGTCCGGCCGGTCACCTGGTCGAAATGGGCCGCGATCGTGGGGTGGCCCATGTTCTCCAGGCCGCCGGAGAGGTCGTCGGCGGTCAGCCCCGGCTGCTTCGTCCGCATTCCGGCGAGCAGCCGGTCGAGCTGGCCCTTGGGGATGAGCGAGGCGACGTCCTCACTGCCCAGGGAGATCTCCCCGTCCTCCGTCACGGCGTACTGCCACTTCGCACCCTCGGGGCTGTTGTCGAGGTCCCGGCCGCTGAACTCGCTCAGCGGCACCCACAGGGGATTCAGCCGTACGTCGCCCTTGTCGTCGATCTCGTGGTCCTTGGTCTTCTTCGGCGGCACCGCCTGCCCGGCCGCGTGGTCGAGCTCCGCGGAGGAAGCACGCTGGACCGGGTGCGCCCGGCCACTGGGGCCGCTGGAGACCAAGCGGGACACGGCCTGGTTGCCGGCGAACCGCTGCAAGTTCATGGCTGCGTCGGTGGACATGGGACGGTTGCCCGGGGCCAGTGCCGCTTCGGCCTGCCTTTCCTCCCTTCGCATGAAGGAGGCGGGAAGCGCTTCTTCGGGCTTGGTCTTCCGGGCGTGTGCCAACGATCCAGTCCTTTGGCATGGGGCGATTTGGCGTACGATCCCGCAGGCGCGTGCCGATCATCCGAACAGCAGGGCAACACCACAGGGCCGGCAGCGGAACTCATACGCGCGCGAGCCCGCCCCCGGCCCGACACCGCCCGACACCTGACAAGGCGAAGACCATGCCCTCGCAGACGCACCCCGTCGACCACGAACTCATCGAGGCCGCCGCGCACGTGGCCCGGACCCGTTGCCGGGGCGACAACCACACCATGGCGGCCGCGGCCCGCGCCCGGGACGGGCGGATCGTCACGGCGGTCAACGCCTACCACTTCACCGGCGGTCCCTGCGCCGAGCTGGTCGTCGTCGGGGCGGCGGCGGCCCAGGGCGTGTACGAGCTGGAGACGATCGTCGCCGTCGGCGACCGCGAGCGCGGGGTCGTGCCGCCGTGCGGCCGGTGCCGTCAGGTCCTGCTCGACTACTTCCCCGGGCTCAGGGTGATCGTCGGAGACGGGGACCGGGTGCGCGCGGTCCCCGTCGCCGACCTGCTGCCCGAGACGTACGTCTGGGCGGACCACCAGCTCGACGCCGGGTGAGACCGGAACGTCAGAGGGCGAGCCCGGTGAGGACCAGCACACGCTCGTAGGTGTAGTCGTCCATCGCGAACTTCACGCCCTCGCGGCCGACGCCGGACTGCTTGGCACCGCCGTACGGCATCTGGTCGGCTCGGTAGGAGGGGACGTCGCCGATGACCACGCCGCCGACCTCCAGGGCCCGGTGGGCACGGAAGGCGGCCTGGAGGTCGTGGGTGAACACGCCTGCCTGAAGACCGTACTTGGAGTCGTTGACGGCGGCGAACGCCTCGGCCTCGCCGGTCACCTTCTGCACGCTGAGGACCGGACCGAAGACCTCCTCGTGGGCCAGGGTGGTGTCGCTGGGCAGGTCGGTGAGGACGGTCGGGGCGTAGGAGGCACCGTCGCGCTTGCCGCCGGTGAGGAGCTTGGCGCCCGCGGTGACGGCCTCCTCGACCCACGCCGCCACGCGCTCGGCGGCGGCCTCGCTGACCAGCGGGCCGACGTCCGTGGCGTCGTCGTTCGGGTCACCGGTGACCTGGGCCTCGACGGCGGCGACGATGCGCGGCAGCAGCCGGTCGTACACGGCGGCGTCGGCGATCACCCGCTGAACGGAGATGCAGGACTGGCCGCCCTGGTAGTTGGAGAACGTCGCGATGCGGGACGCGGCCCGGTCCAGGTCCTCGTCGCTCGCCCAGTCGGCGAGGACGACGGCCGCGCCGTTGCCGCCCAGCTCCAGCGTGCAGTGCTTGCGGGGCACCGAGTCCATGATCGCGTAGCCGACGGTCTCGGAGCCGGTGAAGGAGATGACCGGCAGGCGCTCGTCCTGGACGAGGGCGGGCATGCGGTCGTTGGGGACCGGGAGGATGCTCCAGGAGCCGGCGGGCAGGTCGGTCTCGGCGAGCAGGTCGCCGAGGATCAGGCCGGAGAGGGGCGTCGCGGGGGCGGGCTTGAGGATGATGGGCGCGCCGGCGGCGATCGCGGGGGCGATCTTGTGGGCGCACAGGTTGAGCGGGAAGTTGAAGGGCGCGATGCCGAGGACGACGCCCTTGGGGAAGCGGCGGGTCAGCGCGAGGCGGCCCTGACCGCCGGCGTCCGTGTCGAGGCGCTGGGCCTCGCCGCCGTTGAAGCGGCGGGCCTCCTCGGCGGCGAAGCGGAACACCGAGATCGCGCGGCCGACCTCGCCGCGGGCCCACTTGATCGGCTTGCCGTTCTCGGCGGAGATCAGGCGGGCGATCTCCTCGGTGCGCTCCGTCAGGCGGCGGCCGACGTGGTCGAGGGCGGCGGCGCGGACGTGGGCGGGGGTCGCGGCGAAGTCCTCGCGGACGGCGTACGCGGCGGCGACGGCCTCTTCGACCTGGGCGTCGGTGGGGAGGCTCACCGTGCCGACGGTGGTGCCGTCCCAGGGGGAGGTGACGTCGAAGTCGGACTCGCCGGTGGCCTGGCGGCCGGCGAGCCAGAAGGCGTGGGTGGCAGTCATGTCGGGTCCCGGCCCTTCCGCGTTGGGGTGGTGTGTGGTGTGTGTACGCCGTGCGGGGTCCACGGTAGGGCGGGGTGAGGTGGCCCGTGTTTGTCCGGGGTGTCGTGGTGGGGGTGGGTTCTTCGACGGTGTGGCCAGGTGGGGGCGTGCGGGTGTGGGCGTTCCGGGTTTCGCCCCCGCCGCCCCTTCCCGTTCCGACCCCGGGGGCTGCCGCCCCCGGACCCCCGCTTCGGCCCTAACCGGGCCTCGTCCTCAAACGCCGGACGGGCTGAGTGCACCGGACGGCCGTCGGTGCCCGGAGTACGGGACTAGTCCGGCGCCGTTGCCTTCAGGGCCAGCCACAGCTCCATGCGGACGTCCGGGTCGTCCAGGGAGCGGCCCAGGATCTCCTCCACCCGGCGCATCCGGTAGCGCAGGGTGTGGCGGTGGACGCCCAGGTCGGCGGCGGCCGCGTCCCACTGGCCGTGCCGGGAGAGCCAGGCGCGCACGGAGGCGACCAGGTCGCCCCGGCCGGTGGCGTCGTGGTCGCGCAGCGCCCGCAGGAGGCCGTCGGCGAAGGCGCGCACCGCGTCGTCGGCGAGGAGCGGCAGCACCGAGCCGGCCGCCACGTGCTCGTGCTCCACGCAGACGCGGCCGCGCCGGCGGGCCACCGACAGGGCCTGCTGGGCCTGCTTGTAGGCGGCGGACGCGGCGATGGGGCCGGAGGGGGCGGAGAGACCGACGACGAGGCTCTCCTCGTCGCCGCCCGCCAGCGACTCGGACGCCGGGCGGGCCGCCTCCAGCGCCGACGCGTGCTCGACGCAGGCGGCGACGGCCGCGCCCCCGTCGGTGGCCAGCACCACCAGGCGTTCGCCCTCCGGGACGACCAGCACCGCCTCGCCGGAGCGGGCGGCCGCGGACTCCACGACCTCGGTGAGGGTGCCGAGCGGGTCGCCCCCCGTCTCGGCGGCCGGGTCACCGGTGGACTGTACGGCCGTGGCGGCTTTGGCCCTGGCCGCCGGTGACTCGGCGACGGCGATCCGGAACGGCGCGTCCAGCAGGCCGCCGTACAGGTCCCCGGCGACCGCGCGGGCGTGGTCGGGTTCGCCGGCCAGCAGCATGCGCAGTACGGCCGCGTCGATGCGCAGCCCGGCCTCGTGCAGGGAGCGGGAGCGTTCCGTGGTGAGGGTCAGCAGGGCGATGGCGGAGTGGACGGCGTACCGCTCGGCGGTGCCGAGGGCGGCGGCGGTGCCGACGGCGAGCGCGGAGCGGGGCCTGCGGGAGGTGCCCAGGGAGTGCAGCTCGACCCGGTCGGCGTTCTCGGGGTGTTCGGCGTTCTGGGCTCCGCCGACCACGGAGGAGGCGGGGGCGGGGCGCTCGCGCAGCCGTTGCACGTCCGCGGTGAGCTTCGCGGCCCTGCGGCCCGCCCACTCCGGTGCGGTGGCGACGACGGCGCCCGAGGCGTCGTACAGCGCCGCCCAGCCGTCGACCTGGGCGGCGAGCGCGGCCAGCAGGCCCTCCGGGCCGTCGGTCAGGGTCCGCCGGGTCAGCTCCCGCTGGGCGGCGAAGCCCGCGGTGACCGCCCGGTACTGGTCGGCGGCGATGGCGGCGGAGACGGCCTTGCTGATGGCGAGGAAGGGGGTGCGGCGCGGCACCTCCAGCAGCGGCAGGCCCTCCTGCCGGGCGGCGTCCACCAGCGCCTGGGGGATGTCGTCGTAGTTGACCCCGACGGCGAATCCGAGGCCCACCACTCCAGCGTCCGCCAGCCGTTTCACGTACCGGTGCATCGCCGCGGGGTCCTCGGCGTCCAGCTTCAGGGCGGTGATCAGCAGCAGTTCCCCGCCCTCCATGTAGGGCACGGGGTCGGCGAGTTCGCTGACGTGGGCCCAGCGCACCGGCACGTCGAGGCGGTCCTCGCCGGCCCGCACGGTCAGCTTGAGCGCCGAGTGGTGGACGAGCGAGGCGAGCGTGGGGGGCATGGGGCCTTGGCCTTCGGGTCTGCGTCGGGGGCGGGAGGCGGTCGCGGGGTCGGTGGTCGATGTGGAGCCGCTGTGATCTTTTGGCCGCCGCGTATGAACGACCTGTGTCGATTCTGCCTCACTGTACGGTCCCGGGTGCCCGCCCGGGGCCCGTACCGCTCACCCGCGCAGATCCACCAGCAGCGGCGGCGCGTGCTCCCCCTTCACGCTGGTCAGCGACAGCACCGCGTGCCCGGCCGGCACGGCGTGCGCCAGCTCGGAGGCCGACCAGCGTTCCCGCTCGACCTGGCGCACGGTCACCGCGCGCGCGGTGGGCGCCTTGCCGGTGATCACCCGGCGGAGCATGTGCACGGCCTTGCCCGCCGGGGTCTCGGCGATGATCTGCCGGTCGGTGACGTCGCGCGCCTCGGTCCACTCCTTGCCCCACACTTCGGCGAAGTCCTGCCCGTCCCAGGGGGTGAGCCCGGACAGCGCCATCCGGCACCCGATGGCCCCGAGCAGCGGTCCGCGCAGCGGGCGCGGTACGTCGTCCAGGGTGCGCAGGGTCAGGACCACGCCGGCCCCGGCGGAGCGCAGCCGCTGCACGCCCCGTACCGCCTCCGGCGTCACCACGCCGCTGGCGTCGTCCAGCACCAGGCAGGCGAAGAGCGAGCGGTCCTCCCGCACCGAGACGCTCGCGGTGAACTGGGCGAGCACCAGCCGCGCCAGCATCCGGGAGGCGTCGGCGTGACCGCGCTGGGGCAGGTCGATGCGGACCCGCACCGGGTGGTCGAGGGCCTTGAGGGAGAAGGGCCGGGACTGCCCGGAGGTGTCGAAGAAGGGGGCGAAGGCGGGGCGGTCCAGGAGCGCCACCCGGTCGGCCAGGACGCCGCCCACGTCCCCGGGCCGGTCCAGCTGGCGTTCGCGTGCGTCCAGCTCGCGCAGCAGGGAGTCGTGTCCGCCCGCGCGCAGCCCCTCGCGCAGCTCGGCCAGCGGTCCGGGCGCACCCTCCAGCAGCTGCCGCAGCTCCGGCACGCCGGGGAAGCGCCCGTGCACCGCGCGGAAGGGGCCGAGCAGCTGGGCGAGGACGGTGGTGGAGCGGCGGCTGTCGCCGCCCTGGTGCTGCTCGGCGAGGTCGCCGACCAGGGCCTCGGCGAGCACGAGGGCGGCCTCGTCGGGGTCGGTGGTGCCGCCGTAGAGGTCGAGGTCGTAGACGGAGTCCGGGTTGCCGATCCGGACGACGACGTCGTAGGCGTCGGCCGGGCCGAGGTCCGCGCCCGCCGCGCCGACCACGACGACCGCGGCGCGGCCGGCGAGCGCGTGCAGGCACAGCGACTCGGTGAGCGGACGCACCACGCTGCCGGTCTTGCCGGAGCCCGCGGGTCCGACGGCCAGCAGGGAGGTGCCGAGCAGTTCGGGGCCGAGGGCGAGACCGGCGCCGCGGTAGGCGTACGGGTTGCGGGCGTCGTCGGCGGCGGTGCCGATGCGCACCTGGCCGGTGACGAGGTCGTGCCGGGCCTGCCGGACGGGCAGGTCACGGGCACCGGAGGGGTGGGGGCAGGCGCCCGCGCCCTCGCTGAGCACGGCACCGGTGAAGGTGGCCAGGCTGTGCCGCCCGCGCTGCACGCCCTGCCAGGCGCGGGCGATGCGGGCGTGGTCCACGTCGCGCATCAGCCCGGAGCGGGCTTCGGCGGCGAGCCGTTCGGCGGCGTCGTGGGCGCCGGCGGCGCGGAGCGCGGGCCAGGCGGCGGGGTCCTCCTCGGGGGCGGGCGGGGGGCCGCCGGGTGCGGCGGCACGGCGCCAGGCGGGCGGGCCGTAGCGCCGCCAGATCTCGCCCCAGCGGCCCAGCCGGCCGACGGCGACCATGATGATGCCGGCGATCAGGACGTAGTAGGCGTAGACGACCACGACCGAGGCGAAGCTGTGCGGCTCGGCCCAGGAGTCCGGGATCATGGCGTAGAGGGGCAGCAGCCACCAGCCGCCGAGGTAGCCGTTCCACAGCAGCGACCAGACCAGCCAGCCGACGAGGAACGCGATCACCGCACCGCTCAGCAGCTGCCGTCCCGGCACCCGCTCGGGCTCCTCCTCGGGCCGCGGCCGGTGTCCGAACCGCCACACCCCGGGCAGGGCCTGGGGGCGCGGGGTGCGCAGCCAGGTCAGGAAGGCCGAGCCGTCCGAGGTCCCCGGCGCCCGCGTCGGCCGTGGCGGCACCGCGGGTGCCTCGGCGGGCTTCGCGGGCACCTGTGGAGGTCCCGCCGGGCGCGGCACCGGATTCGCATGCGTGCCCCGCGCGTCCCGGGTCCCGTCGCCGTCCATCGCCCTTGCCCCCTGACCAGCCGCTCCGTCCACCATCAGCGAGCCAATCTAACGCCCTCCCAGGGGGAGTTCACCGTTTACACGGCCGGGCCCGCGTCGACGTGTCCATATGCCGCCGTTCCCGGCACCTGTCCATGTCGGACAAGCGGCCGTCCGGACAACGCCCACATGGAGCATGCCCGCCCCGCACCGCCGGTCCTAGCCTGCGAGAAAAGAAGGCAAGCGTCCGTAAGATCCCGCGGATCCCGCCGGCACCCACCAGGTCCCGCGGATCCGGCACGACCCCAGGAGCCCCCATGACCGCACTTCCGCAGGAGCGCCGCGTCGTCACCGCCATCCCCGGCCCGAAGTCGCAGGAGCTGCAGGCCCGCCGCACGGCCGTGGTCGCGCAGGGGGTGGGCTCCACGCTGCCGGTCTTCGTCGCACGGGCCGGCGGCGGCGTCATCGAGGACGTCGACGGCAACCGCCTGATCGACTTCGGTTCCGGCATCGCGGTGACCTCGGTCGGCGCCTCCGCCGAGGCCGTCGTGCGCAAGGCGTCCGCGCAGCTCGCCGACTTCACCCACACCTGTTTCATGGTCACGCCGTACGAGGGCTACGTCGCCGTCGCCGAGGCGCTGGCCGAGCTGACGCCGGGCGACCACGCGAAGAAGTCGGCGCTGTTCAACAGCGGTGCCGAGGCCGTGGAGAACGCCGTCAAGATCGCACGTGCGTACACCAAGCGGCCGGCCGTCGTCGTCTTCGATCACGGCTACCACGGCCGGACCAACCTGACGATGGCGCTGACGGCGAAGAACATGCCGTACAAGCACGGCTTCGGCCCCTTCGCCCCCGAGGTCTACCGCGTGCCGGTCGCCTACGGCTACCGCTGGCCGACCGGCGCCGACAATGCTGGCCCGGAGGCCGCCGCCCAGGCGATCGACCAGATCACCAAGCAGGTCGGCGCCGAGAACGTGGCCGCGATCATCATCGAGCCGGTGCTCGGTGAGGGCGGTTTCATCGAGCCGGCCAAGGGCTTCCTCCCCGCGATCCGCGAGTTCGCCTCGGACAACGGCATCGTCTTCGTCGCGGACGAGATCCAGTCCGGCTTCTGCCGCACCGGTCAGTGGTTCGCCTGCGAGGACGAGGGCATCGTCCCGGACCTGATCACCACCGCGAAGGGCATCGCGGGCGGCCTGCCGCTGTCCGCCGTCACCGGCCGCGCCGAGATCATGGACGCCGCGCACTCCGGCGGCCTCGGCGGCACCTACGGCGGCAACCCGGTGGCCTGCGCGGGCGCGCTCGGGGCGATCGAGACGATGAGGGAGCTGGACCTCAACGCCAAGGCGAAGAACATCGAGGCGGTCATGAAGTCCCGCCTGGCCGCCATGGCGGAGAAGTTCGACGTCATCGGCGACGTCCGGGGCCGCGGCGCGATGATCGCGATCGAGCTGGTCAAGGACCGCGCCACCAAGGAGCCGCACCCGGAGGCGACCGCCGCGCTGGCCAAGGCCTGCCACCAGGAGGGCCTGCTGGTCCTGACCTGTGGCACCTACGGCAACGTGCTGCGCTTCCTGCCCCCGCTGGTGATCGGCGAGGACCTGCTGAACGAGGGCCTCGACATCATCGAGCAGGCCTTCGCCCGCCTCTGACGCAAGCCTTCGCCCGCCTCTGAGTACGAGTGCCGAACGCGCATCTGAGCCGCGTTTCGCACGCCTGGCGGGGCGAGCGGCAGAGCGTGTGAAGAACGTGTGCGGGGTGGATGTCAGGACGCCGATGGCCCTGTCCTGAGCGCACCCCCTGCCGTAGGTTCTACGCAGATGAGAGATGGACCCGCCCACAGGGGACTGTGGGCGGATCATCAGGACGAGGCTTCCCCGGCTTCGACCTGGTCGTGCCTCGCGCACACAACCGGAGCCCGCGGGTTCCGGCTTCCTCACCGATCGGACGGTCGCCCGCCCCAAACCCCCCGGGGCGCGCGGCGTTCCGGTCAGGACGGCCGCCTCGGCACTCGGGACGGTGGTTCACCGAAGGGCCGACACACTCCCCCCCTTGTGCCGGCCCTTCGGTGTTCCCTCCCCCGGTATCACGCCCCTGGTTCCTCCCCGGTGATGCGGGCGAGCAGGGCGCGGGCCTCGCCGGTGCGCGGATGGGACGGGTGCAGCTGCCGTTCGCAGTCGGCCAGCGACCGTCGTACGGCGTCCTCCGCCTCGGTGCGGCGGCCCAGTCCGTACAGGGCCTCGGCGGTGACCAGGTCCGGGTACCCGGCGGCGTAGCGGGGCCGCTGCGGCGGGATCCGGCGGACCTCGGCCAGCGCCTCCTCATGGCGGCCCTGGCCGTTCAGGCTACGCGCCAGCGTGGTGTTCAGGACGTCGGCGGCGGGCCCCTTCGCCCGGGGCAGGTTGCCGCGGGCGACTGCCTCCGCCTCCTCGTGGCGGCCCAGCCCGCACAGCACGACGGCCAGGTGCCCCAGGGTGTTGATCTCCAGCGCCGCGACCGGGGCGCGGTGGGCGATCCGGTTCAGCTCCCTCAGGACGCCGTTCGCCTCGGTCTCCGCCTCCGGGTACCGCTCCAGGCCGGCCAGGGCGACCACGCGGTTGCTGCGGGCGATCAGTCGCAGCATCTGCGAGTTGAGGCCGACCGGCTCCAGCTCCGCGATCAGCGTGTCCAGTTCGTCGAGCGCCTCGGCCATCCGTCCGTGCATGACGGCCGCGCCCGTGGCCAGCACCCTCGCCTCCCAGTGCGGCGGGCGCCTGCGCCAGGGGCGCCGCGGAAGGGCGGCCAGGGCCCGGGCCTCGGCCTCGACCTCCTCGTACCGGCCCTCGCTGGTCATCGCCTTCAGCCGGGCGAAGGTCTCGCCCCACTGGCTGTCCCGTGCCGTTCGTATGGTCGTCACGGGCGGTGAGAATACGGGAGGGCGGACCTGCGAAGCTGGGCGTCATGCCGGTTCCCGCCCGCTCCCGCGTCCTGCCCGCCCTCGTCGGGCTGCCCGCCCTCCTCTTCGCGCTGATCACCTGGCAGGTGCTCGCCGACGGTCCTCTGGTCGGGTTGGACGAGCGGCTGAGCAGGGCGCTCGTCCACCCGGACCGGCTCTCCGAGCTGCTGTCCGACCTCGGCAACGTGCAGGTGGCCGTGCCCGTCCTGGTCGTGGCGCTGGCGTACGTGGCGTGGCACGGGCGGGTCACAGGTGTGGACCTCTGGTGGCTGCCGCCCCTGGCCGGGGCGCTGTCGATGGTGCTGGTGCCCGCGCTGGTCGCGCCGCTGAAGGAGTGGACCGACCGCCCCGGTACCCCGGCGGTGCCGCCCGCCACCGGCTACTACCCCTCGGGGCACACCGCCACCGCGGTCGTGGCGTACGGCGCGGCGACGCTGCTGCTGCTCTGGCGGCTGCGCGCGCCCGCCGTGCGCCGGGGGCTGGTCGTGCTGTGTGCCCTGCTCGTCCTCGGCACCTCGTACGGGCTGGTGCGGCGGGGCTACCACTGGCCGCTGGACGTGGTGGCCAGTTGGTGCCTCGGGGTGGTGCTGCTGGCCGGGGTCCGGCTGGTGGTCCGCCGGACCCCGGACGGCAGCCGGACCCCGCCGGGGATCAGCCGAAGTACGCGTCGAAGTTCTTCTGGAACTCCCAGTTCGAGTAACGGTCCCAGTTGATCGACCAGGTCATCAGGCCGCGCAGGGCGGGCCAGGTGCCGTGGGTCGCGTACGAGCCGCAGTCGGTCTTCTTGGTCAGGCAGTTCAGGGCCTTGGTGACCTCGGCCGGGGAGACGTGGCCGTTGCCCGCCTGGGTGGAGGCCGGCATGCCGATGGCGACCTGGTCCGGGCGCAGCGGCGGGAAGACGTTGTTCGCGTCGCCGGCGACCGGGAAGCCGGTCAGCAGCATGTCGGTCATGGCGATGTGGAAGTCGGCGCCGCCCATGGAGTGGTACTGGTTGTCGAGGCCCATGATCGAGCCGGAGTTGTAGTCCTGGACGTGCAGCAGGGTCAGGTCGTCGCGCAGGGCGTGGATGACCGGCAGGTAGGCGCCGGCCCGCGGGTCCTGGCCGCCCCACTTGCCGGTGCCGTAGTACTGGTAGCCGAGCTGGACGAAGAAGGTCTCCGGGGCCATGGTCAGCACGAAGTCCTCGCCGTACTTGGCCTTGAGGGTCTTCACGGCCGAGATGAGGTTGACGATGACCGGGGTCTTCGGATTCTTGAAGTCCGTGTCGTCGGCGTTCAAGGAGAGGGAGTGGCCCTCGAAGTCGATGTCGAGGCCGTCCAGGCCGTACTCGTCGATGATCGCGGAGACGGAGGAGACGAACTTGTCGCGGGCGGCGGCGGTGGTGAGCTGCACCTGGCCGTTCTGGCCGCCGATGGAGATCAGCACCTTCTTGCCGGCCGCCTGCTTTGCTTTGATCGCGGCCTTGAACTCGGCGTCGCTCTCCACGTTCGGGCACTCGGCGACCGGGCAGCGCTCGAAGCGGATGTCCCCGGAGGTGACCGAGGTGGGTTCGCCGAAGGCCAGGTCGATGACGTCCCAGCTGTCGGGCACGTCGGCCATGCGGGTGTAGCCGGAGCCGTTGGCGAAGCTGGCGTGGAGGTAGCCGACCAGGGCGTGGGCCGGGAGGTCGGAGGAGCCGCCGCCGTCGTCCGGGCGCTGGGCGGTGGTCGCGGTGACCGTGGCCGAACGCGCCGACTCGCCCGCGTTGTTGACCGCGGTGACCTGGAAGGAGTACGCGGTCGAGGGGGTCAGGCCGGTCACGGTGGTGGAGGTGCCGGTGACCGAGCTGACCTTGGTGCCGTCGCGGTAGACGGCGTAGCCCGTCGCGCCCGGCACCGGTGACCAGGACAGGGCGACGCTGGAGGAGGTCACCGAGCCGGCCTTCAGGCCGCCGGGGGCCGCCGGGGGCTGGCCCGTCTCGCCGCCCGGGCCGGTGAGGGAGATGTCGTCGGCGTGGTAGGCGCCGGTGCCGTACCAGCCGTGGGTGTAGATCGTGACCTTGGTGGTCGACGGGCCGGTGCGGAAGGTGGTGGTGAGCTGCTGCCAGTCGGGGGCGGACTGGGCCCAGGTGGAGACGTCGGTGGTGCCGGTACCGCTCGCGCCGAGGTAGACGTAGGTGCCCCGGACGTAGCCGGAGAGCGTGTACTGGGAGTCCGGTTTGACGGACACGGTCTGGGCGCAGCGGGCGTTGTCGGCCCCGGCCGGGGTGGCCTTCAGGGCGGCCGTGCCGCTGTGCACGGGCGAGGTCACGGTGGTGCCCGCGGTGCAGGTCCAGCCGTCGAGGGCGGACTCGAAGCCGCCGTTGCGGGCGAGGTCCGCGTCGGCCGCACGGGCGGCCGACGTGAGCGCGGTCAGGCCGGACGCGGCGAGCGCCGCGGCCGTGAGCACGGTGACGAGGGGGCGACGGGCGAGAGGTCTGGCGCGTTGTACGCGTGCGCGTTCCACAAGTGCCTCCGGACATGGGGGAGATGGGGAGGGTGGAGCGCGCCCAATTTGGTCCAGACCAATTCTGTTGTCAACCCCTTGCGCACGTCACTCCCGCTGCGCCCCGCCCTCCTCCCCCGCCAGGGCCGCCGCCGCCTCGTGCATCGCCAGCTCCAGGAGCGAGGGGTCGGTGAGGGTGCCGGTGCCGTCCGGCGGGATCAGCCAGCGGGTGCCTCCGGACGACAGCCCGCCGGGGTACGGCACCACGATCCAGGTGCCGAGCCCGGCGGTCCGGATGCCGGTGCCGACCCAGCGGGCGGCCGTTCCGGCCGGGACGAAGAAGCCCGTGCGCGCGTCGCCGAAGTCGGCGAGCACCGGGCCGGGCTGGTCGAGCACGCGGGAGAGCACGTCCAGGGTCGGATAGCCGAGCCTGCTCGGCAGGATGAGCACGTCCCAGGCCTTGCCGGCGGGCAGCAGCGCGACGCCCGAGGGGTCGCGCTCCCAGTCCCGGCGGCAGGACTCGGGATCCGGTGCGACGGATGCCAGCCACGCGACCGCCGTCTTCGCACCAGGCATGTGAAACCTCCCTTTCACTCGTCGACGCGGGTGCGTCACGAGGGAGAGGGAGGTCTCCCGGCCGCATTACGCGGGTTGCGGTACTTCGTTGGGGTGAACCGGGTCACACGCCCGCTCACCGGTCCGGCTCAGCTGTCGAAGCCGAGGCCCAGGCGGTCCATCGTGCGCAGCCACAGGTTGCGGCGGCCGCCCTGCGCGTCGGCGCGGGCCAGCGACCACTTGGTGAGCGCGATACCGGTCCAGGCGAAGGGTTCGGGCGGGAAGGGCAGCGGCTTCCTGCGCACCATCTCCAGCTCGGTGCGCTCGGTGCGCTCCCCCGCCAGCAGGTCCAGCATCACCTCGGCGCCGAACCGGGTGGCGCCGACGCCGAGGCCGGTGTACCCGGCCGCGTAGGCGACCTTGCCCTGGTGCGCGGTGCCGAAGAAAGCCGAGAAGCGCGAGCAGGTGTCGATGGCGCCGCCCCAGGCGTGGGTGAAGCGGACGCCCTCCAGCTGCGGGAAGCAGGTGAAGAAGTGCCCGGCGAGCTTGGCGTAGGTCTCGGGCCGGTCGTCGTACTCGGCGCGCACCCGGCCGCCGTAGGGGTAGATCGCGTCGTAACCGCCCCACAGGATCCGGTTGTCGGCGGACAGCCGGAAGTAGTGGAACTGGTTGGCGCTGTCCCCGAGGCCCTGCCGGTTGTGCCAGCCGATCGAGGCGAGCTGCGCCTCGCTGAGCGGCTCGGTCATCAGGGCGTAGTCGTAGACCGGGACAGTGTACGAGCGCACCCGCTTGACCAGGTTCGGGAAGATGTTGGTGCCGAGCGCGACCGTGCGGGCGCGGACCCCGCCGTACGGCGTGCGCACGGCCATGCCGGCGCCGTACGGCTTGAGGGTGAGCGCCGGGGTGTGCTCGTAGACGCGCACGCCGAGGGCGAGGCAGGCGCGCTTGAGGCCCCAGGCGAGCTTGGCGGGGTTGACCATCG
Source organism: Streptomyces hyderabadensis (assembly GCF_020404845.1). Taxonomy (GTDB): domain Bacteria; phylum Actinomycetota; class Actinomycetes; order Streptomycetales; family Streptomycetaceae; genus Streptomyces; species Streptomyces hyderabadensis. Next base: position 74,380 of record NZ_JAIOJZ010000021.1, read on the forward strand.
CCACGCCGCGCCGGTCCCACAGTCCGGCCCGGAAGGTCGGGGAGTCGACCTGTTCCCGCACGGCCTCGGCGTCCAGGTACTCGATGCCCTCGGCGAGGTTCTTGCCGCGGATCTCCTCGTACCACTCCGCCAGTTCCCGGGCCTGGTAGGGCTCGGTGGCGACGTCGATCTCGCCGGTGCGCTCGAACTCGCAGTCGAGGCCGTGCCGGGCGACCGCCTCCTCGATGGCGTCGAGGTTGCGGGCGCCCAGCTCCTCCAGCTTGTGGATCTCCCCGGGCCAGCGGGTCAGGCCGTTGGAGAGCCCGTGGGTGAGGGAGGCGGCGCAGAAGCCGCCGTTGCGGCCGGAGGCGGCCCAGCCCACCTCGCGGCCCTCGACCAGCACCACGTCCCGGTCCGGGTCGCGCTCCTTGGCGATCAGCGCGGTCCACAGTCCGCTGTAGCCGCCGCCGACGACCAGCAGGTCGCAGGTCTCGGCGCCGGTGAGCGCGGTCTCGGGGCGGGGGCGGCCGGGGTCGTCCAGCCAGTACGGGACCGGCTGGGCGTCGGAAAGGGATTTCGTCCAGTCGTTGCTGCGGCTCATGGCGCTAGGGGCCATGATTTCAACTCCCTACGAGTACAGCTGATGTGCTTTATGCCTTGCGGCGGTTTCGGCGGTTGCCGATGACCATGGAGGCCAGGACGAACAGTACGGCGATCACGAACATGGCCGTACCGATGACGTTGATCTGGACGGGCGTGCCGCGCTGGGCCGACCCCCAGACGAACATGGGGAAGGTGACGGTGGAGCCCGCGTTGAAATTGGTGATGATGAAATCGTCGAAGGAGAGCGCGAAGGCCAGCAGCGCGCCGGCCGCGATGCCGGGGGCGGCGATGGGCAGCGTGACCCGGACGAAGGTCTGGAAGGGACCGGCGTACAGGTCCTGAGCGGCCTGCTCCAGCCGCGGGTCCATCGACATCACGCGCGCCTTGACCGCCGTCACGACGAAGCTGAGGCAGAACATGATGTGGGCGATCAGGATCGTCCAGAAGCCCAGCTGAGCACCCATGTTGAGGAACAGGGTGAGCAGCGAGGCGGCCATCACGACCTCGGGCATCGCCATCGGCAGGAAGATCAGCGAGTTGATCGCGCCGCGCGCCCGGAAGCGGTAGCGGACCAGCGCGAAGGCGATCGCGGTGCCGAGCGCGGTGGCGCCGAGCGTCGCCCACAGGGCGATCTGGAGGCTGAGCGAGAGGGAACCGCACAGCCCGGCTACCCCGCACGGGTCCTTCCAGGCGTCCGTGGAGAACTGCTGCCATTCGTAGTTGAAGCGCCCGTTCGGCTTGTTGAACGAGAACACCGTGACGATGACGTTGGGCAGCAGCAGATAGGCGAGCGTCAGCAGTCCGGCGATCACGACCAGATTGCGCTTGAACCAGTTCTTGAAGGAGGTGACGAAGGCCATTTAAACCAGATCCTCCGTCCCGGACTTGCGAATGTAGAAGGTGACCATGGCGAGAATCGCGGCCATGAGGACGAAGGACAGTGCCGCCGCCGTCGGATAGTCCAGCACCCTCAGGAACTGGGACTGGATCACGTTTCCGATCATTCCGGTGTCCGCCGAGCCCAGCAGCGAGGCGTTGACGTAGTCGCCGGTGGCCGGGATGAAGGTCAGCAGGGTGCCGGAGACGACGCCCGGCATCGACAGCGGGAAGGTGACCTTGCGGAAGACGGTGGAGGGCTTCGCGTACAGGTCCCCCGCCGCCTCGTGCAGCCGGCCGTCGATGCGCTCCAGGGAGGTGTACAGCGGCAGGATCATGAAGGGCAGGAAGTTGTAGGTCAGGCCGCAGACCACCGCGAGCGGTGTGGCCAGCACCCGGTCGCCGGAGGTCCAGCCCAGCCAGCTGGTGACGTCCAGGACGTGCAGCGTGTTCAGGGCGCCGACCACCGGGCCGCCGTCCGCGAGGATGGTCTTCCAGGCCAGGGTGCGGATCAGGAAGCTGGTGAAGAACGGCGCGATCACCAGGATCATGATCAGGTTCCGCCAGCGGCCCGCGCGGAAGGCGATGAGGTACGCGAGCGGGTAGCCGAGCAGCAGGCACAGCACGGTCGCGGAGGCGGCGTAGGCGACCGAGCGCAGGAACTGCGGCCAGTACTCGGACACCGCGTCCCAGTAGGTCGCGAAGTGCCAGGTGACCTTGTAGCCCTCCTCCAGCGAGCCCGTCTGCACGGAGGTGGAGGCCTGGTAGACCATCGGCGCCGCGAAGAAGACGACCAGCCACAGGATGCCGGGCAGCAGCAGCCAGTACGGCGTCCAGCGGCCGCGTATGCGCGGGGGCTTCTGCTCCGGCGCGGCCGGGGTGAGCGGCGGTGGCGCCTCGGTGAGGGTGGACATCAGGCGGCCTCGCCCTCGGCCACACCGGCGTCGATGTCCTGGGCCGCGTCGAGCCCGAAGGTGTGCGCCGGGTTCCAGTGCAGGACGACCTCGGCGCCGGGCGCGAGGCGGGGGTCGCGGTCGATGTTCTGGGCGTAGACCTCGAACTCGGGGCAGGCGGCGCAGTCCACGACGTACTGGGTGGAGACGCCGATGAAACTGGTGTTGCTGATCGTGCCGGTGATGCGGTTGCGGCCCTCGGGGATGGAGCCGGCGTCGTCCGCATGGGTGAGGCTGATCTTCTCGGGGCGGACCCCGACCAGGACCTTGCCGCCCGCCTTCGCCGGGGCGGAACATCGCGCGCCCGGCAGCACGAGCTTGTCCCCGGCCGCCTTCACGACGACGTCCTCGCCGCCGCGGGTGTCGACCTCGGCCTCGATGAGGTTGGAGGTGCCCAGGAAGTTGGCGACGAAGGTGGTCCGCGGGTTCTCGTACAGGTCGGCGGGGGCGCCCAGCTGCTCGACGCGGCCCGCGTTCATCACGGCGACCTGGTCGGCCATCGTCATGGCCTCCTCCTGGTCGTGGGTGACGTGCACGAAGGTGATGCCGACCTCGGTCTGGATGCGTTTGAGCTCCAGCTGCATCTGGCGGCGCAGCTTGAGGTCGAGGGCGCCGAGGGGCTCGTCGAGGAGCAGCACCTTGGGGTGGTTGATCAGGGCGCGGGCGACCGCGACGCGCTGCTGCTGGCCGCCGGAGAGCTGGTGCGGCTTCTTGCGCGCCTGCTCGCCGAGCTGCACCAGGTCGAGCATCTCGCCGACCTGCTTCTTCACGCTCTTGATGCCGCGCCGGCGCAGGCCGAAGGCGACGTTCTCGTAGATGTCGAGGTGCGGGAAGAGGGCGTAGGACTGGAACACCGTGTTGACCGGCCGTTTGTAGGGCGGCAGTGCGGTCACGTCCTGGTCGCCGAGGTGGACGGTGCCGCTGCTCGGCTCCTCCAGCCCGGCGATCATGCGCAGGGTGGTGGTCTTGCCGCAGCCGGAGGCGCCGAGCAGGGCGAAGAAGGAGCCCTCGGGCACGGTCAGGTCGAGCGGGTGCACGGCGGTGAAGGAGCCGTAGGTCTTGCCGATGCCGGCGAGGCGGACGTCGCCGCCGCCGTCCGTCGCGGCTTTCTGGTTCTTCGTCGTGTTGGTCGTCATCGTCGTCACGCCCCGGTGAGCTTCGCGAACTTCTCTTCGTATGCGGTCTCTTCCTTCGAACTCAGGGAGCGGAAGGAGTGCGACTTGGCCTGCATGGCCTTGTCGGGAATGATCAGCGGGTTGTTCGCCGCGTCCTCGTCGATCTTCGCCAGGTCGTCCTTCACGCCGTCGACGGGGCAGACGAAGTTGATGTAGGCGGCGAGTTCCGCGGCCGGGCCCGGCTCGTAGTAGTAGTCGATGAGCCGTTCGGCGTTCGTCTTGTGCCGCGCCTTGTTGGGGATCAGCATGTTGTCGCTCGACGTGACGTAGCCGCTGTCCGGGATGACGAAGTCGATGTCCGGGTTGTCCGCCTTGAGCTGGACCACGTCTCCGGCCCAGGCCAGGCAGGCCGCGAAGTCGCCCTTGCTGAGGTCGGACGTGTAGTCGTTGCCGGTGAAGCGGCGTATCTGGCCGCGGTCGACGCCCTTCTGGAGCCGGGCGATCCCCGCGTCGTAGTCGTCGTCGGTGAAGCGGGCCGGGTCCTTGCCCATGTCCAGCAGGGTCATGCCCATGGTGTCGCGCATCTCGGTGAGGAAGCCGACCCGCCCCTTGAGCTTCGGGTTGTCGAGCAGGTCGGAGACGGTCTTCACCTCGATGCCGTCCAGGGCCTTCTTGTTGTAGGCGATGACGGCGGAGATGCCCTGCCAGGGGTAGGAGTAGGCACGGCCGGGGTCCCAGTCGGGGGTGCGGAACTGGGGCGACAGGTTGGCGAAGGCGTGCGGCAGGTTGGCCGGGTCCAGTTTCTGGACCCAGCCGAGGCGGATCAGGCGGGCGGCCAGCCAGTCGGTGAGGACGATGATGTCCCGGCCGGTCTCCTGGCCCGCGGCCAGCTGCGGCTGGATCTTGCCGAAGAATTCGCTGTTGTCGTTGATGTCCTCGGTGTACGTGACCTTGATGCCGGTGCGCTTGGTGAACGCCTCCAGCGTGGGGTGGCGCCGGCCGCTCTCGTCGACGTCCATGTACTCGGTCCAGTTGGAGAAGCGGACCTCCTTCTCCTCCTTCGAGTGGTCCTCGGCGGAGACGCCGCCCTCGGTCTTCCCGGCGGCCGGGATGCCGCAGCCGCTCAACAGGCCGAGTCCGCCGACCGCGAGTGCGCCGCCCGTGGAGGCGCGCAGCAGCGAACGGCGGGTGAGGGCGGCCCTGCCGCTCCTGAGACTGCGCCGCATGGCGGCCACTTGGGCCGGGGACAGGCGGTCTGGCTCGTACTGCTCCATGCGCGTGGTTGCCCTTTCGGGTGGGTCGGCCGTGGTCGGCGGCCTCTCGTCGTGACTATCGGTCCCCGAAGACGGTGCGGTGCCAGTCCTTGGCCGCCACCGCGGTGTTGTCGAACATGACGTGCTTGACCTGCGTGTACTCCTCGAAGGAGTAGGCGGACATGTCCTTGCCGAAGCCGGACGCCCGGTACCCGCCGTGCGGCATCTCGCTGATGATCGGGATGTGGTCGTTGACCCATACGCAGCCCGCCTTGATCTCGCGGGTGGCGCGGTTCGCCCGGTACACGTCCCGGCTCCAGGCGGAGGCGGCGAGCCCGTACGGCGTGTCGTTGGCCAGCCGGATGCCCTCGTCGTCGGTGTCGAAGGGCAGCACGACCAGGACCGGGCCGAAGATCTCGGACTGGACGACCTCGCTGTCCTGCGCCGCGTCCGCGATCAGGGTGGGCCGGTAGTAGGCGCCGTCCTTGAGGTCGCCCTGCGGTGCCTCGCCGCCGCACACCACGCGCGCGTAGGCGCGGGCCCGGTCGACGAAGGCGGCGACGCGGTCCCGCTGCACGTGGCTGACCAGCGGGCCGAGGTCGGTGCCCGGACCGAAGGGGTCGCCGACGCGGACGGTGTCCATGAGGGCGGCGGTCTGCTCGACGAACGCCTCGTACAGGGGCCGCTGCACGTACGCGCGCGTGGCGGCCGTGCAGTCCTGGCCGGTGTTGATGAGCGCGCCGGCGACCGCGCCGTGGACGGCGGCGTCCAGGTCGGCGTCGTCGAAGACCAGGAAGGGCGCCTTGCCGCCCAGCTCCAGGTGCAGGCGCTTGACGGTGGCGGTGGCGACCTCGGCGACGCGCTTGCCGACCGCGGTGGACCCGGTGAAGGAGGTCATGGCGACGTCGGGGTGGGCGACGAGGTGCTCGCCGGCCTCCCGTCCGGTGCCGCTGACGATGTTGATCACGCCGTCGGGGATACCGGCCTCGGTCGCCGCCTGGGCGAACATCAGGGAGGTGAGCGGGGTGATCTCGGCGGGCTTCAGCACGATGGTGTTGCCCGCGGCGATCGCCGGGAGGATCTTCCAGGCGGCCATCTGGAGGGGGTAGTTCCAGGGCGCGATCGAGCCGACGACGCCGATCGGCTCGCGGCGGACGTACGAGGTGTGGTCGCCGGAGTACTCGCCGGCCGACTGGCCCTGGAGATGCCGGGCGGCACCGGCGAAGAAGGCCGCGTTGTCGACCGTGCCCGGCACGTCGAACTCCCGCGTCAGCTTCAGCGGCTTGCCGCACTGCAGGGACTCCGCGCGGGCGAAGTCCTCGGCGCGCTCGGCGAGCACGGCGGCGAAGCGGTGCAGGGCGTCGGAGCGCTCGCCCGGGGTGGCGCCGGCCCAGCCGGGGAACGCCTCCCGCGCGGCAGCGACGGCCGCGTCGACGTCGTCGGGACCGGCCAGCTCGTAGGTGAGGACCTCCTCACCGGTCGCCGGGTCGACGACGGTGTGCGTGCGTCCGGAGGTGCCCTTCGTGAGACGGCCCGCGATGTACTGGGCCCCGTCCGCGAAGCGGTCCTGGGCCGGGAATCGGTCCGGGGTGGCGTTGCCCGGGTTGTGCATGTCGGCTCTCCTCGGTCTCCCCGTGGCGGGGGCCGGCGTGGCTCAGGCTCGATGTGAGTGCCGATCCTGACAGAGCACTAGGCCTCCAACAAGTGATTCCGTTGTTGCCATTTGGTTACGCGACGGAATCTGTCGACCAGGTGTCGAGTCGCCGCGGAAAAGGACGGACGGAGTGTCAGTGGCGCGTGCCACACTCGCATGCATGGACAAGATCACGGGGGCGGAGCAGAGGGCAGTGGAGGGCATCGACAGCAGGGAGGCGCTGGTCGCGCGGGTCCGGGCGGGCGAGCGGATCAAGTACCTGTGCTTCTGGGGGCACCGGCCGCGGCCGGACGGCAGGCTCGGGCAGAGCTGCCTGAGCCAGTGGTGGCCGTCGCCGTTCACGGTGGCCGGGGTGGAGTACCGGACGGCCGAGCACTGGATGATGGCGGGCAAGGCCCGGCTCTTCGCGGACCCGGAGGCCGAACGGCGGGTGCTGGCGGCCGCTCATCCCGCCGAGGCGAAGAAGGCGGGCCGGCTGGTGCGGGGTTTCGACGAGGCGGTGTGGGAGCGGGAGCGGTTCCGGATCGTGGTGGAGGGCAGCGTCCACAAGTTCGCCTCGGACCCGGCGCTGCGGGCGTTCCTGCTGGACACGGGCGGCAGAGTGCTGGTGGAGGCCAGCCCCGTGGACCGGGTGTGGGGCATCGGTCTGGCCGCGGACGACGAGGCGGCGACGGACCCGGAGCGCTGGCGGGGGCCGAATCTGCTGGGCTTCGCACTGATGGCGGCCCGGGAGCGGCTGCGCGCGGACGGCTGAGGGGGCGGCCCCGGGCCGCCCCCGCACGGCGCCTTGCCGCCCCCTTACGGTGCCTTGCCGCCCCCTTACGGTGCCTGGCTCAGGCGACGCTCATCAGGCTCGCGAAGGCGAGGAAGCCGAGCAGCGGCAGGATCACGGTGGCCGTGATGCCGAGCACGAGACCGGCGGTCGCGGAGCCCTTGTTGGTGGCCTCGCCCCGGGTGGCCTTTCCACGGCCGATCGCGCCGAAGATGATCCCGAGGATGCCCAGGATGACGCCGAAGAACCAGAGGAAGAAGGTCAGGCTGCACACCACGCCGATGATGCCCAGCACCAGTCCCGTCGTGCCCATGCCGTTGCTCGGCTGCATCGGCATGCCGTAGCCGGGCGCCTGCGGGTAGCCCACCGGCGGCGCGGCCGGGTAGGACGGCCCCTGGTTCGGATAGCCGTACCCGGGCGCGGACTGCGGGTACGCGTAGCCCCCCGCGGGCGGCTGGCCCGGCTGCGGCGGCGGCCCGTAGTCCCCGGGTCCGGGATTGGAGTACGACATGAACTGCTCTCCCCTCGTTGGAGCTTGACATCGTAGAGGCAACGCTGCGGGGAGGAGATCAGCTTTCCACGGTCACGGAGACCGGCGCGGGGCGCGGGGCGCCGTAGTAGGGGTCGTCGTAGTCCGAGTCCTCGTTGATCGCCGCGGTGATCCCGACGGCGATCAGCACGATCACGGCGACACCGAGGACGATGCCGATGATGCCCATGACGAACCCGGCCTGCGCCTGCCCGTGGTTGGTGGCCAGGCCGCTCTCCGCCTTCCGGCGGCCCTTGATCCCGAAGACCACGGCGAGGATGCCGAGCACCAGGGACACCACGCCGTACAGGCAGAACAGGGCGCAGGCGAGGATGCCCAGCACCATCGACGCGGTGCCGAGCCCGTTCTGCGGGGGCATGTGCATGCCCGGCCAGCCGTAGCCCTGGCCGTACCCGGGGTAGCCGTACCCGCCCGGGACACCGGCGCCGCCGGGCGCGAGGGGCGGCGGGGGCACCGCGGGGTCGGGGCCGGTGAACCCGGCGCCGGGCATGGACGTCACCGTGGCCTGGTCGTGCACGCCGGGCGGCGGCTGCCAGGGGGGCGGCGGTTCCGAGGCGGGCGGCCGGGGCGGCTCCTGCGGCACCTGCGGCTGCCCGGCACCAGCACCGGCACCGGTGGTGCCCTTGTGCAGGGACGGCCCGCTCTCCGGGGGCGCCCAAGGGTCCTTGTCGCCGGAGGATGCCCCGTCCGGTCTCGTCGCGTCCGTCATCGTCCTGTCCCCCCGGGTCGTTCGTGCCCGCCATGCTACGGTCCCGGGCCGCCGGGCGTGAGACCGGCCTACGATGATCCCCGAACGACCGATCAGCCGATCACCCGCGCCCCGCCGCCGCGCCGCGGCCCGGGGCGCCGCCCCCTGGGGAGGAACCTTGACCGAGCACCTCGTCGACCCCGACGTCCCGCGCGACCTGCACGCCTTCATCGCCGGACTGCCGAAGGCCGAACTGCACGTCCACCACGTCGGCTCCGCCTCCCCGCGCATCGTCTCCGAACTGGCCGCGCGCCACCCCGACTCCAAGGTCCCCTCCGACCCCGAGGCACTGGTCGACTACTTCACGTTCACGGACTTCGCGCACTTCATCGACGTGTACCTGTCCGTGGTCGACCTGATCCGCACCCCGGAGGACGTGCGGCTGCTGACCTACGAGGTGGCCCGGGACATGGCCCGGCAGCAGGTGCGGTACGCCGAGCTGACCATCACGCCGTTCTCCTCCACCCGGCGCGGGATCGACGAGGGCGCCTTCATGGACGCGATCGAGGACGCCCGCAAGGCCGCGGAGGCCGAGTTCGGGACCGTACTGCGCTGGTGCTTCGACATCCCCGGGGAGGCGGGTCTGGAGTCCGCCGAGGAGACGGCGCGGCTCGCCACGGACGACCGGCTGCGTCCGGAGGGCCTGGTCTCCTTCGGGCTCGGCGGCCCCGAGATCGGGGTGGCCCGCCCGCAGTTCAAGCCGTACTTCGACCGGGCGATCGCCGCGGGCCTGCACTCGGTGCCGCACGCGGGCGAGACGACCGGCCCGCAGACCGTGTGGGACGCCCTCACCGAGCTGCGCGCCGAACGCATCGGGCACGGCACCAGCTCCGCCCAGGACCCGAAGCTCCTCGCCCACCTCGCCGAGCGGCGCATCCCGCTGGAGGTGTGCCCGACCTCCAACATCGCCACCCGTGCGGTGCGCACCCTGGACGAGCACCCGATCAAGGAGTTCAGCCGCGCCGGCGTCCTGGTCACCATCAACTCCGACGACCCGCCGATGTTCGGCACCGACCTCAACAACGAGTACGCGGTCGCCGCCCGGCTCCTCGGCCTCGACGAGCGCGGTCTCGCCGACCTCGCCAAGAACGGGGTCGAGGCCTCCTTCCTCGACGCGCCGGGCAAGGCCCGGATCGCCGACGAGATCGACACGTACACCGCGAACTGGCTCGCCTCCTGAGAGTTGCCGCCCCCATGGACACCCCGCGCCGCCCCCTGACCGCCGTCGCCCACCGCGGCGATCCCTACCGGCACCGCGAGAACACCGTCGCCTCGCTGCGTTCCGCCCTGGACCGCGGCGCGGACGCGGTCGAGACCGACGTACGCCTCACCCGGGACGGCGTGCCGGTGCTGCTGCACGACGAGACGCTGAAGCGGCTGTGGCAGCACGACCGGCCGCTGCGCTCCCTGTCGGCCGAGGAGGTGCGGGGGCTGACGGCGGGCCGGGTGCCGACGCTGGCGGAGGCGCTGGCGGCCACGGACGGCAGCCGGCTGATGCTGGACCTGCCGGGCGGTCCGGGCGAGCGGGCGGTACGGCGCATCGTGGACGTGGTCCGCGAGTGCGGGGCGCGGGACCGCGTCTACTACACCGCGGGTGCCGCCGCCATGCTCGCGGTGCGGGCCGCCGACCCCGCCGCCGAGATCGCCATGACCTGGACGACGGCGGCCCCGCCCCGGCCCGCGCTGCTGGCGGCGGTCCGGCCGCGGTGGCTCAACTACCGCTTCGGCCTGGTGGACCGGGCCCTGGCCGACCGCGTGCACGCCGACGGACTGCTGCTGTCGGTGTGGACCCCGGACACCCGCCGCACCATGCGCCGGTTGCGCTCCCTGGGCGTCGACTCGATCACCACCAACCGCATCGACGTGCTGTGCGCGCTGCGCGACGGGACCCGAGCCGCTCCGGTCCCGTAAGGGACGACCCGCACAACTCCCAGTCTCGGTGGGGGCGTTCCCCGAGACCGGCTCGGGGGCGGGCACCCTACTCGCCGACGATCCGCCGCGGGGTGCGGCGCACGAGGATGATCACGGTCCTTCCGCCGCAACCCCTCTTCACATGGAGCAGTCGATGCGTGCCCGTACCCGTGCAGTTCTCACCGCCTCGGTCGTCCTCGCCCTGGCCGCCGGCCCGCTGGCGGCCCCCGCCGTCGCCGCGCCGCCCGCCACGGCCTCCCGCTCGGCCGATCAGCGGGGACCGGCCGAGGAGGCGTTGCGCGCCGCCATTGCCGGACTGCCGAACCAGTACGCCACCGCCGCACTCGTGCGGGTCGGCACCCCCGGAGGCGACTGGCACGGCAGCGCGGGGGTGCGCGACCTGACCAGTGGCCGGCCGGCCCACCCGGACGCCCGCTTCCGGGCCGGTTCGATCACGAAGGTCGTCACCGCCGCCACCGTCCTGCGCCTCGCCGCGCAGAACGAGATCGACCTGGACGCGCCCGTCCAGGGCTACCTCCCCGACCTGTTCACACCGGAATTCGAGCAGCCGATCAGCGTCCGCCACCTGCTGAACCACACCAGCGGCATCAAGCCGGGCGACGGTCTCGGCGACGACTTCGCGGAGCTGTACGCCCACCGTTACGAGACCCTGACCCCGCAGCAGGTCGCGGCGTCGGCGATCGCCAAGGGACCGGAGGACTTCGTCCCGGGGACGCAACAGCAGTACCTGAACATCAACTACACGATCCTCGGCCTGCTGATCGAGAAGGTCACGGGACGCTCGTACGCCTCGGAGGCCACGCGTCTCGTCCTGCGCCCGGCCGGCCTGCACCACACGTACTTCCCGGGCACCGACCCCCGCATCCGGGGCCCGCACAACCGCGGCTACCAGACGGTGGAGCGGCCGGACGGCACGACGGACCTGGTCGACGTGACCGAGTGGAACCAGGCGGACCGCTGGGCGGCGGGCGACATGATCTCCACCACCGCCGATCTGGAGCGGCTGCTCACGAAGCTGTTCCGGGGGAAGATCGTGCCGCAGCCCGAGCTGGAGGAGATGTTCACGACTCCGGCGGGCGTCCCGGGCGCGACCATGAGCGCCGGGCTGGAGTACCAGGAGGCCGACGGCCAGGTCTTCTGGGGCAAGTCCGGGGGCCGCTACGGGTACAGCGCCTTCATCGGCGGCACCCGCGACCTGAGTCGCACCCTGGTCTACTCGGTCAACGCCACCGACGCCAAGGGCACCGAGCGCAATCCGGTCACCGACGCGATCACCGCGGCCGCGCTGCAGTAGTCCCCGATCAGTGCGCTACACGCCCACGATCCCGTTCCACCGCTTCGCGAACTCCGCCCGCTCCCCCGCCGAGATGTCCCGCGCGATGGCGAGCCGTTTGCGCATCGCGGCGTCCGGGAAGATCAGCGGGTCCTCGGCCAGGGCGGCGGTCTCCTCGTCGTCGGAGGAGGCGAGCACGTCCTGGGCGGCGGGGACCGGGCAGACGTAGTTGACCCAGGCGGCCAGTTCGGCGGCGACCTCGGGCCGGTAGTAGTAGTCGATCAGCCGCTCGGCGTTGGCCTTGTGCCGGGCCAGGTTGGGGATCATCAGGGACTCCGCCCACAGCTCGGCGCCCTCCTCCGGGACGACGAACTCGATGTCCGGGTCGTCCGCCTGGAGCTGGATCACGTCGCCCGAGTAGGCCTGGCAGGCGAGGACGTCGCCGCTGGAGAGGTCCTTGATGTAGTCGTTGCCGGTGAAGCGGCGGATCTGGCCCTTGGCGACCTGCTTCTCCACCTGGTCGCAGATCAGGTGGAAGTCGTCCGTCTGCCAGTCGGTGATGTCCACGCCGTTGCCCTGCATCAGCAGCGCGAAGGCCTCGTCCATGCCCGACAGCAGGGTGACCCGGCCCTTGAGGTCGGCCGCCCACAGGTCGGACACGTGCCGGATCTCCCGGCCCAGCCTGCGCCGGTTGTAGGCGATCCCGGTGATGCCGGACTGCCACGGCACGGTGAACTTCCGGCCGGGGTCGAAGGCGGGGGAACGCAGCAGCGGGTCCAGGTACCGGGTGACGTTCGGCTGGCGGGAGCGGTCCATCTCCTGCACCCAGCCCAGCCGCACGAACCGCCCGCACATCCAGTCGCTGATGACGATCAGGTCGCGGTCGGTGGGCTGGTGGTTCATCAGGGACGGGCTGATCTTGCCGAAGAACTCGTCGTTGTCGTTGATCTCCTCGATGTAGTCGACGGAGATGCCCGTCTCCTTCTCGAAGGCCTCCAGCGTGGGCCGCCGGCTCGGGTGCTCGTCGTCGGTGTCGATGTACAGCGGCCAGTTGGCCCAGCTGAGCCGTGGCTCGGCGGCGGACCGGTCGGTCGCGGCCCGGTCGCCGGGCGCGACGTACGCGGCGGGGACACCGCAGCCGGCCAGGGTGCCGAGCGCACCGAGGGCGGCGGAACCGCCCAGGCCGCGCAGCAGGGTACGGCGGGAGAGCGAGGGCGTCTTCGGGAGCAGGGGCATGGCCGCAGGATGCCGTGCCCGCGCTCACCCGGACAATCGACGCTGCGTCGAGCGGGTCCGGCTAGGCCCGACACCCTGTCGACCGGGGCCGGTTCGCGCTCCCCGGACGCCGTGCGGCCCCGGACGGGGTGTCCCGCCCGGGGCCGCACCGGTGGAACCGGGTCCGTCACGCGTCCAGCGACGTCATCACGTGCTTGATCCGTGTGTAGTCCTCGAAGCCGTAGCCCGACAGGTCCTTGCCGTAGCCGGACTTCTTGAAGCCGCCGTGCGGCATCTCGGCGACCAGCGGGATGTGGGTGTTGATCCACACGCAGCCGAAGTCCAGCTTCTTGGACATCCGCATCGCGCGGCCGTGGTCCTTGGTCCACACCGAGGAGGCCAGCGCGTACTCCACGCCGTTGGCCCACTCGACGGCCTGGTCCTCGTCGCGGAAGGACTGGACGGTGATGACCGGGCCGAAGACCTCCTGCTGGATGATCTCGTCGTCCTGCTTGAGGCCGGAGACGACGGTCGGGGCGTAGAAGTAGCCCTTGTCGCCGACCCGGTGGCCGCCCGCCTCGACCTTGGCGTGCGCGGGCAGCCGCTCGATGAACCCGGAGACCTGCTTGAGCTGGTTCGGGTTGTTGAGCGGGCCGTAGAGCACGTCCTCGTCGTCCGGCTGACCGGTCTTGATCTCGGACGCGGCCTTGGCGAGCGCGCTGACGAACTCGTCGTGGACCGACTCGTGCACGAGCACACGGGTGGCCGCCGTGCAGTCCTGCCCGGCGTTGAAGTAGCCCGCCTCCGAGATGCCCTCGACGGCCTTGGGGATGTCGGTGTCCTCGAAGACCACGACCGGGGCCTTGCCGCCCAGCTCCAGGTGGACCCGCTTGAGGTCCTTGGAGGCCGACTCGGCGACCGCCATGCCGGCCCGCACGGAGCCGGTGATGGAGGCCATCGCCGGGGTCTCGTGCTCGACCATCAGGCGGCCGGTGTCGCGGTCGCCGCAGACGACGTTGAAGACGCCCTTGGGCACGATCGAGCCGATGATGTCGGCCATCAGGGCCGTGGAGGCGGGGGTGGTGTCCGAGGGCTTGAGGACGACCGTGTTGCCCGCGGCGAGTGCCGGGGCGAACTTCCACACGGCCATCATCATCGGGTAGTTCCACGGCGCGACCTGCGCGCAGACACCGATGGGCTCGCGGCGCACGAAGGAGGTCAGCCCCTCCATGTACTCGCCGGCGCCGCGGCCCTCCAGCATCCGCGCCGCGCCCGCGAAGAAGCGGATCTGGTCGACCATCGGCGGGATCTCCTCGGAGCGGGTCAGCCCGATCGGCTTGCCCGTGTTCTCCACCTCGGCCGCGATCAGTTCCTCGGCCCGCTCCTCGAACGCGTCCGCGATCTTCAGCAGGGCCTTCTGCCGCTCGGCCGGGACCAGGTCCCGCCAGGCCGGGAAGGCCGCCGCGGCGGCCGCCATGGCGGCGTCCACGTCCGCCTGCCCGGACAGGGGGGCGGTCGCGTACGCCTCGCCCGTGGCGGGGTTGACCACTTCCGTGGTCCGTCCGTCGGCGGCGTCCCGGAACTCACCGTCGATGTAATTGCGCAGACGACGCAGCTCGGTGCTCACTGCCGGCCCTCCAAGTTCGGGTGTCCAGTAACTGAGACACCCACCCTAGACGGAGTCCCGACGTTTTCAACACCCCCGCTCCCCTCCACGTTGCGATATCCGCAGCTTCGGGCTACCCAGACAACGAATTTCATCGATCCGGCCTTGCGAAACTGTCGATACGTCGTGCACAGTGAAGCCGTGGCCAGTCGAAGCGCAGACCAGAAGGACTCCCGCGAGTCCAGGAACGGCGGTCCCCAGTTGGACGCCGTCTCCCTCGCCATCATCGAGCAGCTCCAGGAGGACGGCCGCCGGCCGTACGCCGCCATCGGCAAGGCCGTGGGCCTGTCGGAGGCGGCCGTGCGCCAGCGCGTCCAGAAGCTGCTCGACCAGGGTGTGATGCAGATCGTCGCCGTGACCGACCCGCTCACCGTGGGCTTCCGGCGCCAGGCGATGGTCGGCGTCAACGTGGAGGGCGACGTGGAGTCGGTGGCCGAGGCGCTGTCGGCCATGTCCGAGTGCGAGTACGTGGTGATGACCGCGGGCTCCTTCGACCTGATGGTGGAGGTCGTCTGCGAGGACGACGACCACCTCCTGGAGGTCATCAACCGACGCATCCGGGCCGTCCCCGGCGTGCGCTCCACCGAGAGCTTCGTCTACCTCAAGCTCAAGAAGCAGACCTATATGTGGGGAACCCGATAATCGTGAGCACCGACAGCCCCAAGGACCTCAGCAAGGCCGCCTACGACCACCTGTGGATGCACTTCACCCGCATGTCGTCGTACGAGAACGCCCCCGTCCCCACCATCGTCCGCGGTGAGGGCACCCACATCTACGACGACAAGGGCAAGCGCTACCTCGACGGCCTCGCCGGCCTCTTCGTGGTCCAGGCCGGACACGGCCGCCAGGAGCTGGCGGAGACCGCCTCGAAGCAGGCGCAGGAGCTGGCCTTCTTCCCGGTGTGGTCCTACGCCCACCCCAAGGCCGTCGAGCTGGCCGAGCGCCTGGCCGACGAGGCTCCCGGCGACCTCAACAAGGTCTTCTTCACCACCGGCGGCGGCGAGGCGGTGGAGACCGCCTGGAAGCTCGCCAAGCAGTACTTCAAGCTGACCGGCAAGCCCACCAAGTACAAGGTGATCTCCCGCGCGGTGGCCTACCACGGCACCCCGCAGGGCGCCCTGTCCATCACCGGCCTGCCGGGCCTGAAGGCCCCCTTCGAGCCGCTGGTGCCGGGCGCGCACAAGGTGCCGAACACCAACATCTACCGCGCCCCGCTGTTCGGCGACGACCCCGAGGCCTTCGGCCGCTGGGCCGCCGACCAGATCGAGCAGCAGATCCTCTTCGAGGGCCCGGACACGGTCGCGGCCGTCTTCCTGGAGCCGGTGCAGAACGCGGGCGGCTGCTTCCCGCCCCCGCCCGGCTACTTCCAGCGGGTGCGCGAGATCTGCGACCAGTACGACGTGCTGCTCGTCTCCGACGAGGTCATCTGCGCCTTCGGCCGCCTCGGCACCACCTTCGCCTGCGACAAGTTCGGCTACGTGCCGGACATGATCACCTGCGCCAAGGGCATGACCTCGGGCTACTCCCCGATCGGTGCCTGCATCATCTCCGACCGCCTGGCCGAGCCGTTCTACAAGGGCGACAACACCTTCCTGCACGGCTACACCTTCGGCGGCCACCCGGTCTCCGCCGCGGTCGGCATCGCCAACCTCGACCTGTTCGAGCGCGAGGGCCTGAACCAGCACGTGCTCGACAACGAGGGCGCCTTCCGCGCCACCCTGGAGAAGCTGCACGACCTGCCGATCGTCGGCGACGTCCGCGGCAACGGCTTCTTCTACGGCATCGAGCTGGTCAAGGACAAGGCCACCAAGGAGTCCTTCAACGAGGAGGAGACCGAGCGGGTCCTGTACGGCTTCCTCTCCAAGAAGCTCTTCGAGAACGGCCTGTACTGCCGTGCCGACGACCGCGGCGACCCGGTCATCCAGCTCGCCCCGCCGCTGATCTCCAACCAGGAGACCTTCGACGAGATCGAGCAGATCCTGCGTGCCACGCTGACGGAGGCGTGGACGAAGCTCTGATCATCCTTTGAGAGGATCATCACCGGCCCCGGAGCGGTCCGTTCGAGTGAGAACGGCGGCCCGGGGCCGCGTGCTGTCCGGCTTCCTCCACGGCGACTCCTTACGGTGCCCAGTGACCGATCGGCCCCGTCTTCGTTCCCCCGGAAGGGGGACGACCCGACCGGGGAAATACGGATCAGAACCGAGGTGTACGCCCATGGAGGCCCCGCCGGACAACGACGTGCTCTGGGCCCGCGCCCTGCACTTCCAGCACCACGACGGCTCCCCCGCGCTGCAAGGCGTGTCGCTCGGCGTGCGCGAGGGCGAGATCCTCGCCGTGAGCGGCCCGCGCGGCAGCGGCAAGACCACGCTGCTGCGGTGCCTGTCCGGACTGGTCAAGCCGCAGGACGGCGAGGTGTGGTTCAACAGCGTGCCGGTGCACACCATGGGGCCGCTCAGCCGCGAACGGCTGCGCCGCGACCGCTTCGGCTGGATCGACCCCGCCCCGGCGCTCGTCCCGGAGCTGAACGCCTGGGAGAACGCCGCGCTCCCCCTCATGCTGCGCGGCATCGGCCGACGCCGGGCCAAGACCGCCGCCCTGGAGTGGCTGGACCGCCTCGACGTCGGCGGCGGGGCACGCAGGCGCCCGCACGAACTCCAGCAGGCCGAGCGGCAGCGCGTCTGCATCGCCCGCGCCCTCGCCGTCGCCCCGGCGGTCCTCTTCGCCGACGAGCCGACGGCCCCCCTGCACCACGCCGACCGCGCCCAGGTCCTGCGGACACTCACCACGGCGGCCCGGTCGCACGGCATCACCGTGCTGCTCGCCACGCACGACGCGCAGACCGCCGCCCTGGCGGACCGCTCGGTGGCGCTCCTGGACGGACGGCGGGTACGGACCGTGCACCTGCCGCCGCTCGCCGAGACCACGGTGGCCACGGGTGCCGCCGGGTCTCCCGGAACGGAAGGCCGGGCGGCGTGCTCGCTCTCCGCCTGACCCGCACCGCCCACCTCGCCGTCCACCTGCGCCGCCTGCTGGTCGCGCTGGCCTCGGCGGGCACGGGCTTCCTGCTGCTGTGCGCCCTCGGCCACGCGCTGAGCCACCCCGACGCGCCGGGCGCCTCCGCCCTCCGCCTGGCCTGGTGCGCGGCGCCGCTGGCCGCCGCTGTGTACCTGGCGGTCGCCGTGGCCCGCACCGACCCCGGCACCCGGCCCCGCTCGGGGCTGTCGGCGATCGGTCTGGGGCCGGGACGGCTGATGGCCGTCTCGGCGACGACCACGGCCCTGTCCGCCGCGCTCGGCTCGGTGGCGGCCCTGCTCGCCTACCTGTACCTGCGCGGCGGCCTGACCGGCCGCCCGCCCTCCGAGCGCGTGGCGGCCGACGCCCTGGCCGTCGGCCAGTCCCTGCCCGCGCCGGCGGTGCTGACCCTGCTGGTCCTCGTACCGGCCCTCGCCTCGGCGGCGGTGGCCCACACGCTGCGCCCCCGCGATCCCCGGCCCAGCACGGCCACCGCCCCGCGCGGCTACGGCCGCTTCGGCGCGTACGGCTGGGGCAAGGCCCGCGAAACCTTCGGCGCCTACGGCCGCTTCGGCGCGCGCACAGCTGTCGCTGGTCCTGCGGGCAGTCGTGCCGCTGGGGCGGCACGGGTGGGCGCAGGCGGCGCCCTGCTCACGCAGGCAAGTGACCCCCACCCCCCGGCCCCGGCCCCGGCCCCGGCCCCGGCCCCGACGGACGGCACCACACAGACGCTGGACGCCGCTCCCCCGCCCCCGGCCCCGGCGGACGCCACCCCGCCCGAGCCGACCCCCCGCCCCCAGAACACCACCGCCCTCCCCTGGGGCATCGCCGTCCTCACCGCGGGCCTCACCGTCGAGACCTACACCGGCAACGCGACCGGCGCCCCCGCCCCCGGCACCGCCCCCTCCGCCGGCGTACTGATCGGCTGGGCCCTCACCGCCCTGGGCCTCGCCCTGGCAGGCCCCGGCCTCACCCACCTGTGCGGCCGCCTGCTCCAGGCCGCCCGTCCCGGCGCCCTGCGCCTCCTGGCCGGCCGCGTCCTCATGGAGGAGTCGCACCGCGTCGGCCGCCCGCTCGGCGTCGTCGCCGCAGTCGCAGCCGCGGCCTACGTGACCGCAACCGTGTACGACGGGGACGGGCCCGCCTTCGGACCGCTCGGCACCCTGGGCGCCCTGCTCGTGGCGGGCTGCACCGTGGCCACCCTGCTCACCGCGGCCGTCGAGGCCCGGCACGCCCGCGCCGACACCACGGGCGCCCTGCTGCGGCTCGGCGCGCCCCCGGCGACCCTGCGCGCCGCGGCCGCCGTACGCGCCGCCGCCCTGCTCGCCCTGTTCGGTCCGCTGGTCCTGATCGTCGCGGTGCTGGCGGCGCTGCCGCTGGACCACTGACCGGCGGAAAACTTTTTCGAGAAAGTCGGCGCACCGGCGATGAGTTCCGGGGCCGCCCCGCGTCTACCTCTTCGAACGGCACGGCATACGAACCCGGGAGAGGCCCCATGTACCAGCAGATGATCTTCGTGAACCTGGCCACCAACGACCTCGACGCCGCGAAGAAGTTCTTCGCCGGACTGGGATGGGAGATCAACGCCCAGTTCAGCGACGACAGCACCGCCTCGTTCCCGGTGAGCGACACCATCGTCGTGATGGTGCACACGCCGCAGAAGTACCGCGAGTTCACCAAGAAGGAGATCGCGGACTCGACGAAGACCAGCGAGGTGCTGATCGCGCTGAGCGCCGAGAGCCGCGAGAAGGTCGACGAGCTGGTCGAGAAGGCGGTCGCGGCCGGCGGCTCGGTCTCCGGCGAGACCCAGGACCACGGCTTCATGTACGGCCGGGCCTTCGACGACCTCGACGGCCACACCTTCGAGGTCGCGTGGATGGACCCGGCAGCGATCCAGGGCTGATCCGGACGCGTGCCTAGCATGGGCGGGTGGAACAGACACCCGATCAGTCACCCGCCCAGCGCAGGGCCCGCTCACCGCACGGGTCGCCGTCCCTGTCCCGGTTCCAGTCCCACCACGCCTCCCACGACCGGGAGATCGAGAGCCTCGCCGAGTTCGACCGGGTCGTCTCGGCGCCCGGCAGCCTCGCCCATCACCGCGTCCAGGCCGTCGACCTGACGGCCCGTACGGACGCTCTGCTCGCCGCCGACACCACGGGTGCCGTCTTCCTCGGCTGTCCCATGGACCCCGGGGCGGCCGCCGGGGTGCGCGCCGCCGGCGCCCTGGTCTTCCCGCCCATACCGGGGCTCCCCTTCGACCCCTACCGGGGGCGGGTCTACTCTCCGGAGGAGTTGTACGCCCGCCTCGACGAGGGCTACGAGGAGACACCGGACGCCCTGGCCTACGACTGGTTCCAGCAGACCAAGGCCGACGGGGACGTCTTCGCCTCCATGCTGCGCGCGATCCACGACGACGCCGTCTCGGACGCGCTGGACGAACTCGTCGCCGGTGCCCGGGTGGTGGGTGTCATGGGCGGTCACGCCATGGCGCGCGGCACCGCGGAGTACGCGGGCGCCGCCCGGCTGGGCCGCGAACTGGCCCGCGCCGGTCTCACGGTGGCCACCGGCGGCGGCCCGGGCGCGATGGAGGCGGCGAACCTCGGCGCGTACGCCGCTCCGTTCGACGACGGCATGCTGGACGACGCCCTGATGCTGCTCGCCAAGGTCCCGTCCTTCACGCAGTCGATCGCCGACTGGGCCCGCTGCGCGTTCGAGGTGCGTACCCGCTGGCCCCGTGGCGGCGCCTCGATCGGCATCCCGACCTGGTTCTACGGCCACGAGCCGCCCAACGCCTTCGCCGCGCACATCGCCAAGTACTTCGCCAACGCCACCCGCGAGGACGGCCTGCTGGCCCGCTCCACTGCGGGCGTGGTGTTCCTGCCGGGCGCGGCCGGCACCCTGCAGGAGATCTTCGACAACGCGACGCCGAACTACTACGAGTCGCGCGGCGAGCCCACGCCGATGGTGCTCGTGGACCGGGAGCACTGGACCCGGACGCTGCCGGCGTGGCCGCTGCTGCGGTCGCTCGCCCGGGGGCGGGCGATGGAGTCCCGAATCGTGCTGGTTGACCGAATCGACGAGGCTCCTGAGGCGCTGAAACGTGTCGGCGGTTAATAAGACGGCAAAGTCAACGCCCGTGGCAGGCATATGCGTTGACACTACTTACGCACCGCTTATAGACCAGTGAGGCTCATGGGGGTGCTGATGCCGCGTCATCGAGCGTCGGCGCCCTCTCCACCCCCCGCATTCGCGCTCCCGTAAAGGACAAACGTGGCAGTCCTGTCCAGCATCAGCCGCACGGCATCACGCCGTGGCGTCCGCGCCCTCGGCGTCGTCGCCGCCTCCGCGGCCCTGGCGCTCAGCGCCTCGGGCAACGCTCTCGCCTGCAACATCAACGAGTTCTCCGCCGCAGCCAAGTGCGACGGGGACAACGGTGTCATCACCGTCACCGACGTGGACCCGGCCGGCATCCCGGCCACCGTCACCGTCTCCCTGAAGAGCACCGGGGAGCAGGTCGGCCAGGAGACGGTCAAGGGCTCCAAGGAGGGCACCACGGTCACCTTCGCCGTGGACTGGAAGCCGAACACCGAGTACCGCGTCCACGTCAAGGCCGACAAGTACGTCGACGAGTACATCAAGCCGGACCTCACGACCCCGTCGACGCCCTGCAAGACCGAGGACACCCCGGCCCCGACCCCGTCGGAGAGCTCCTCGACCCCGTCCGACGAGACGGAGTCCCCGGCACCCGAACCGTCCACGTCGGCCCCCGCGCCGTCGCAGCCGGAGAGCACCGCCCCGGCGGCCGTGCCGGAGGACAACGCCCCGTCCCCGGCGGCCGGTGACTCCAACCTCGCCGAGACCGGCGCCAACTCCAACACCGGCATGATCGCCGGTATCGCGGCGGCGCTGGTCGTCGTCGGTGGCGGCGCCGTCTTCTTCGGCATGCGCCGTCGCGGGGCGAAGAGCGGCAGCTGATCTCCCGCGCCTTCGCGCTCATCGCGGTGGCCCGTCCCGGTCCGGGGCGGGCCACCGTCGTGTCAGCCGAACGTGGCCTTATCCAGCCAGAGTTCCAGCAGTTTGCGGTCGCCGAGCACGTCGAGCCCCGGGGTGTCCAGCGGCAGCCGTCCGTAGAAGACCAGCAGCACGTCCGTGAGCGGGCCGCGCAGTGCCACCGTCGCCTTCTCGTGCCCGCGGCGCCAGGTGATGCCCTCGTCGGGAAGCTCGACCAGCCACTCGGCGTTCAGCTCGGCCGGGGTGTCGGTCGCGTGCAGGTGCAGGCTGCTGCCGGGGGCGCGCAGTTCGTTCGCCGCCGCGCCGGGCAGGACCCGCTGCACGAACCGCACGATGTCCAGCCACTCGTCGATCGCGTCGGCCGCCACCTCGGGCGCGACCGTCCGGACGGGCCGCCCCGCCGCGAGTGCCGCGTCCGCGCCGTGGACGACGAGTTCGTGCGTCATCCGCCGCGCCCAGAACCCCGCCGTGTCGATGCCGGCCCACGACCACGCGCGCGCGTCCGGACCGGCCTCCCGCAGGGCGCCGACGACGACCTCGCCGGACTCCGCCAGCCACGCGTCCAGCGCCGCCGCGTCCCCGCTCGCCGCGGGCCCCTCGGCTCCGGGCGCCCGGTCCACCGGGACGTCCTCCTCGGCGCGGGTGGCGACGATCAGGCCGGTCCAGCGCAGGGCCCGGCCCACGTGCCGCACCAGGTCCTCCAGGGTCCAGTCCGGGCAGGTCGGCACGGTGGCGGACAGGTCCACGCCGGAGGTGACCACGGCCCTCATCCTGCTCACCTGGTGAACGATTTCGTCGCAGTACCGGTCGTGCGCGAGGAGTGTCATGCGGTCACCCTACGAGCGGAACGATCAGCCGAGCACGACGATTTCGGCCGCGTCGAACTCCACCCCGACCGCCGCCCCGACCTCCGGCGCCGCCCGCAGCGCGCAGGCCGCCTCCAGGCGGGGCGCGTCCTCGGGCTGGAGGTGCACGGCGACGTGCGTGCCGCGGAAGGTGCGGGCCGTGACCGTGCAGCGCAGGCCCTCGTCGGCGGGGACGACGCGGACCCCGGCCGGCCGCACGAGCACCGTCCGGGTGCCCTGCGGGGCGTCCTCGGGCACCGGCAGCTTGCCCCACGGCGTGTCCGCGGCCTGCCCGGCGACGGACGCCTCGACCACGTTGTCGAAGCCGAGGAAGCGTGCCACGAAGGCGTCCGCCGGCCGCTGCCACACCTCCAGCGGCGTCCCCGACTGCGCGATCCGCCCGTCGCGCATCACCACGACCCGGTCGGCGAGCGCGAACGCCTCGCCCTGGTCGTGTGTCACGGCCAGCACCGTGGTGCCCAACCTCCCGAACAGCTCCCGCAGTTCCACCACGAGGCGCTCTCGCAGCGAGCGGTCCAGCTGGCCGAGCGGCTCGTCCAGCATCAGCAGCCGCGGCCTGGGCGCCAGCGCACGGGCCAGCGCCACCCGCTGCTGCTCCCCGCCGGAGAGCGCGGCGACGGACCGGCGGGCGGCGCCCGGCAGCCCGACCAGCTCCAGCAACTCTCCCACCCGAGCCTGCTGCTCGGCCCGGGAGGCGCCGCGCATCCGCGGCCCGAAGGCGACGTTCCCGGCCACGTCGCGCTGCGGGAACAGCTGGTGGTCCTGGAACATCAGCCCGACCTCGCGCTTGTGCGCGGGCACCCCCGACTGGTCCCGCCCGTCCAGGGTCACCCGCCCGGCGTCCAGCGGCTGGAGCCCGGCGACGGCCCGCAGCAGCGTCGACTTGCCGCTGCCGCTGGGCCCGAGCACGCACACCACCTCGTGCTCGGCGACCCCCAGGTCGACGGCGTCGAGCACGGCCCGGCCGCCGAAGCGGACGGTGGCGCCTTCGAGGCTCAGCAGGCTCGACGGCATGGGCGGCGGCGTCGGCTCGGGCGGCGTCGGCTGCACCGGCGGCGTCGGCGGCATGTCAGAACTCCCCGCTCCGGTCGGTCCGCAGCCGCTCCAGCACCACCAGGGCCACCGCGCACACCAGCATCAGAATCGTCGAAAGGGCCATCGCCTGGCCGTAGTTCATGTCTCCGGGCCGCCCCAGCAGCCGGGCCACGGCGACCGGCAGCGTCGGGTTGTCCGGCCGCGCGATGAACACCGTCGCGCCGAACTCGCCCAGCGACACCGCGAAGGCGAACCCGGCCGCGACCAGCAGTGCCCGCCGCACCATCGGCAGGTCCACCTCGCGCCACACCCGCCACGGCGACGCGCCGAGCACCGCCGCCGCCTCCCGCAGCCGCCCGTCCACCGCACGCAGCACCGGCAGCATGGTCCGTACGACGAAGGGGACGCCCACCAGCGCCTGCGCGAGCGGCACCAGGATCCAGGAGGACCTGAGGTCCAGCGGGGGTTCGTCCAGCGCGATCAGGAAGCCGAAGCCGACCGTCACGGCCGAGACGCCGAGCGGCAGCATCAGCAGCGCGTCGAAGCCGCGCACGAAGCGGCCCGCGTCGCGCCGGGTGAGCGCGGCGGCGGCCAGCCCGCCGATCACCACGGCGATGGCGGTGGCGGCGACGGCGTACTGGAGGGAGTTGCCGATCGCCTCGATCGGCGGGACGAGGAAGGCCCCGCCGTCCTCGCTGGTCAGCGCCCGGTAGTAGCCGAAGCCGGACGCGCCCAGCGACCGCTGGACCAGCACCGCGAGCGGCAGCACCAGCAGGACCACGATCACGCCCAGGACCCCGGTGAGCAGCGCCCACTGCCCGGCCCCGCGCGGCCGGCGCGCGGTCGTGGCGGCGTCCACCAGCCGGAGCGCGCTCTCGCGCCGCCGCACCGTCCAGGCGTGCACGGCGAGGACCGCGGCGACGGCGGCGAACTGGACCAGCGTCAGCACGGCGGCCGTGGACAGGTCGAAGACCTGCGAGGTCTGGCGGTAGATCTCCACCTCCAGGGTGGAGAAGGTGGGCCCGCCGAGGATCTGCACGACACCGAAGGAGGTGAAGGTGAACAGGAAGACCATCAGCGCGGCGGCGGCCACGGCGGGCGCCAGCGCGGGCAGTGTCACCTGCCGCCAGGCCCGCAGCCGGGAGGCGCCGAGCATCCGCGCGGCCTCCTCCTGCCGCGGGTCGAGCTGCGCCCAGAGTCCGCCGACGGTGCGGACGACGACGGCGTAGTTGAAGAAGACGTGCGCGAGCAGGATCGCCCACACCGTGGTGTCCAGGCGCAGGCCCCACAGTTCGTCGAGCAGCCCGCCGCGCCCGACCAGCGCCAGGAACGCCGTGCCGACGACGACCGTCGGCAGCACGAACGGCACTGTCACCACGGCCCGCAGCACCTGCTTGCCGGGAAAGTCGAAGCGGGCGAAGACATAGGCGCCGGGCAGGGCGACCAGCAGCGTGAGCGCGGTGGAAGCCAGCGCCTGCCAGGTGGTGAACCACAGCACGTGTTGCACGTCGGACTGCGCGAGCACGTCCCCGATCCGCCCGAGCCGCCAGACCCCGTCGACGTCGAGGCCGCGCGCGACGATGGCGGCGACGGGGTAGGCGAAGAACACCGCGAAGAACGCGACGGGCACGGCCATCAGGCCGAGCCGGACCGCGCTGCCGCGCGCGGTCCGGGCCGGCCTCACCGCCTGCTTGCCCGGGCGGGTCACTTCAGTACGAGCGAGGTCCACGACTTGACCCACTGGTCGCGGTTGCCGGCGATCTTCGCCGGGTCGAGGGTCTGCGGGTCCTTCGCCTGCGGCCCGAACTTCGAGAACACCTCGGGGACCTGCGCGCCCTCCCGCACCGGGTAGACGAACATGTTCAGCGGCATGTCCTCCTGGAAGGACTTGCTCAGCAGGAAGTCGAGGAGGGCCCTGCCGCCCTCGGGGTTCCGGGCGTTGCTGAGCAGGCCCGCGTACTCGACCTGCCGGAAGCAGGTGCCGTCGGCGACCCCGGTGGGGGCGGTGGCCGGCTGCGGATCGGCGTAGACGACCTCGACGGGCGGGGAGGAGGCGTAGGAGACGACGAGGGGCCGGTCGCCCTTGGCCTTCTTGCCGCCGGCCGAGCCGGAGAACTCCTCGTTGTACGCCTGCTCCCAGCTGTCGACGACCTTGACGCCGTTCGCCTTCAGCTTCTTCCAGTAGCCCTCCCAGCCGTCGTCCCCGTACTGGGCGGCGGTGCCGAGCAGGAAGCCGAGACCGGGCGAGGAACTGCCCGCGTTCTCGGTGACGAGCAGGTCCTTGTACTCGGGCTTGAGGAGGTCGTCGAAGGACGTGGGCGGGGTCAGCCCGTGCTTGCTGAAGTACGCCTTGTCGTAGTTGACGCAGATGTCGCCGGTGTCGACGGGGGTGACCCGGTGCTTGTCCTGGTCCGTCCGGTACTCGGGCCGGACCTGGTCGGAGCCCTTCGCCTCGTACGGCTGGAACAGGCCGTTGTCGAGGGCGCGGGACAGCAGGGTGTTGTCGACGCCGAAGAAGACGTCGCCCTGCGGGTTGTCCTTGGTGAGGATGGCCTTGTTGACGGCCTGGCCGGCGTCGCCGTCCTCCAGGACCTTGACCTGGTAGCCCGACTCCTTCTCGAAGGCGGCGATCACGTCCTTGGACGCGGCCCACGAGTCGTGGCTGACCAGGGTCACGGTCTTGGAGCCGCCGGAACCGCTGCCGCCGGCGTCGTCGGACGAGGATCCGCAGGCGGCCAGCGTGCCGACCATGCCGAGTCCGACGGCCAGGACACTGACCTTCTTGGTGATGCTCACTGAATTCCTCCTGGGTGACCAGGAGAAGACGCGGCCCCGCCCGGGACCCCTGGCGAGGGTCCCGGGCAGGGCGCAACAGCTCGAGTGGTGACCGATCTCCCTACCCAGAATGACCTGGGCCAGGTTCGGAGGGTCTGCGGCCGGTGCCGCACTCTCAGCGCTGTGGCGCTCCCCTGTCGGAATATGAAGATGTGACTGTGCTGACGTACTTCCGTCGGTCAGGTTACCGCTCGCTCGCGGCGAGCTGACCACACGCCCCGTCGATCTCCTGCCCACGGGTGTCCCGGATCGTCACCGGCACACCGTGCGCCGCGATCGCCTCCACGAACGCCTTCTCGTCCTCGGGCCGGGACGCGGTCCACTTGGAGCCGGGCGTGGGGTTCAGCGGGATCAGGTTGACGTGCACGGGCTTGCCCTTGAGCAGCCGCCCGAGCCGGTCACCGCGCCAGGCCTGGTCGTTGATGTCGCGGATCAGGGCGTACTCGATGGACAGCCGGCGCCCGGACTTCGCCGCGTACTCGAACCCGGCGTCCAGCACCTCGCGCACCTTCCACCGGGTGTTGACGGGGACCAGGGTGTCGCGCAGCTCGTCGTCGGGGGCGTGCAGGGAGATGGCGAGGCGGCACTTGAAGCCCTCGTCGGCGAAGCGGTGGATCGCCGGGACGAGGCCGACCGTGGAGACGGTGATGCCGCGCTGGGACAGCCCGAGACCGTCGGGCTCGGGGTCGGTGAGGCGGCGGATGGAACCGACGACGCGGTTGTAGTTGGCGAGGGGCTCGCCCATGCCCATGAAGACGATGTTGCTGAGCCGGGCGGGGCCTCCCGGGACCTCGCCGTCCCTGAGCGCCCGCATGCCGTCCACGATCTGGTGCACGATCTCGGCGGTCGACAGGTTCCGGTCCAGGCCGGCCTGGCCGGTGGCGCAGAACGGGCAGTTCATGCCGCAGCCGGCCTGGGAGCTGATGCACATGGTCACCCGGTCCGGGTAGCGCATGAGGACGGACTCGACGAGCGTCCCGTCGAACAGCTTCCACAGCGTCTTGCGCGTGGTCCCCTGGTCGGTCGACAGGTGCCGCACGACCGTCATCAGCTCGGGCAGCAGCGCCTCCCGCAGCCCCTCGCGCGAACCGGCGGGGATGTCCGTCCACTGCTCGGGGGCGTGCGCGTACCGCGCGAAGTAGTGCTGGGAGAGCTGCTTCGCGCGGAACGGCTTCTCACCGATCGCGGCGACGGCCTCCTTGCGCTCGGCGGGCGTGAGGTCGGCAAGGTGCCGCGGCGGCCGCTTCGCCCCGCGGGGCGCGGCAAAGGTCAGCTCACCGGGGGCGGGACGGGCCACGGTCGGACAACTCCTCAGGACGGCGGGCCTGTGGCAACCCCCCGCGTCGGCGGGGACAACGGCGGGACCATGCCGAAGCCAGGAGACCTCACTGGAAGACCCCCGCACCGGGCGGGGACACACGGAAGGGCCCGCAGCCGGAAGCCGCAGGCCCTTCCAGACTACCCGATGGCTGTCAACCCGAGCCGACGAAGATCACCAGCAGCAGCCACACCACCGGCGCCGTCGGCAGCAGGGAGTCCAGGCGGTCCATGATGCCGCCGTGGCCCGGCAGCAGGGTGCCCATGTCCTTGATGCCGAGGTCCCGCTTGATCATGGACTCGCCAAGGTCGCCCAGGGTGGCGCTGATCGCGACCACGAGGCCGAGCAGCAGGCCCTGCCACCAGGTGCCGTCGTCGATCAGGAACTGCACGCACAGCGCGCCCGCCGCCATCGCGAACGCCACCGCTCCCACCAGGCCCTCGCGGGTCTTGCCGGGGCTGATGCGCGGGGCGAGCTTCTTCTTGCCGAAGCGCCAGCCGACGGCGTAGGCCCCGGTGTCGCTGACGACGGTCAGTATCAGGAAGACCAGCACCCGCCAGGCGCCGTCGTCGGCCGCCAGCATCATGGCGACGAACGTGGCCAGGAACGGCACGTAGAACGCGGCGAACAGGCCTGCCGTGACGTCCTTGAGGTACCCCTCGGGCGGCTCCGTCATCCGCCAGACCAGCACCGCGAGCGCCGTCAGCGCCATCGCGACCCACGCCCCCTCGGCCCCGCGCGCATAGCCGGCGACCACCATCGCGGCGCCGCCGATCGCGAGCGGGACGAGGGGCGCCTTGATGCCCTTGCGCTCCTGGAGCCGCGAGGTCAGCTCCCACAGGCCCACCACGACGGCGACCGCGATCACACCGACGAAGACGGCCTTGACGACGAACAGCGACGCGATGATCACCACGCCGAGGCCGACGCCGACCCCTATCGCGGCACCCAGGTCGCGCCCCGCGCTCTTCTTCTGCGACGGCTGGGACTGCGCCGGCTGCGGGGCGTCGGGCATGGGCTCCGGATTCTGCGGCACCGCCGCATACGGCTGCGCCGACGGACTCGGGTCGCGATACGGCTCGTCGCGAACGGGCTGGTCGTGGAACGGCTCGTCCCGGAACAAGGGACCGCTCAGCCGAGCGGTCCCCTGGTCGTCGTCCTGGTCTCCGCCGTGTTCGGGTACGTCGGGCACGATGGGCATGGGGCGAGTCTGCTGCGCGTAGTGCGCATCGTACGCGGGACCCGCCGGGCCGGCGCCCTGGACGGGTCCCTGGTCGGACGGCCCCCAGTACCCGGCTTGTGGCGGCGCTCCCCAGGAAGAGTCGTTCATCAGACCTCGAGCAGCTCCGCTTCCTTGTGCTTCAGGAGCTCGTCCACCTGCGCGACGTACTTGGCGGTGGTGTCGTCCAGCTCCTTCTCCGCACGGCGGCCCTCGTCCTCGCCGACCTCGCCGTCCTTGACCATCTTGTCGATGGCGTCCTTGGCCTTGCGGCGCACGGAGCGGATCGAGACCTTGGCGTCCTCGCCCTTGCCCTTGGCCACCTTGATGTACTCCCGGCGGCGCTCCTCGGTCAGCTCGGGGAACACCACCCGGATGATGTTGCCGTCGTTGCTCGGGTTGACGCCCAGGTCGGAGTCGCGGATCGCCTGCTCGATGTTGCGCAGGGCGCTCTTGTCGAAGGGGGTCACCACGGCCATCCGCGGCTCGGGCACGGAGAACGAGGCCAGCTGGTTGATCGGCGTCGGCGCGCCGTAGTAGTCGGCCACGATCTTGTTGAACATCGCCGGGTGCGCACGTCCGGTGCGGATCGCGGCGAAGTCCTCCTTGGCGACCACGACGGCCTTCTCCATCTTCTCCTCGGCCTCGAGGAGGGTCTCTTCGATCACCACTTGCTCCTGCGTGTCTTGAGTAGGCCCGGCTGCGGTTCCCTGCGGGCGGCGGCCGGCTGCGTCGCGTTCTTCCTGCACGGTTCCCGACCGGCGGGACATTGTCCATCCCCCGGCCCGGTCCCGTCCCGTCCGTCCCCCGGACAGGTGGCGTCCGCGGACGGGGGGTGTTCTCCGGTCAGTCCCGGCTGCCCTGGTCACCCACAAGCGTGCCGATCTTCTCACCCTTGACGGCGCGGGCGATATTGCCCTCCTTCAACAGCTCGAAGACCACGATCGGGAGGCTGTTGTCGCGGCAGAGCGTGACGGCCGTGGCGTCGGCGACCTTCAGGTCGCGGGTGATGACCTCGCCGTAGCCGAGCGCGTCGAACTTGACGGCGTCCGGGTTGGCCTTCGGGTCGGAGTCGTAGACCCCGTCCACGCCGTTCTTGCCCATGAGCAGCGCCTCGGCGTCGATCTCGAGGGCGCGCTGGGCGGCGGTGGTGTCGGTGGAGAAGTACGGCATGCCCATACCGGCGCCGAAGATGACCACGCGGCCCTTCTCCAGGTGGCGCACGGCGCGCAGCGGGATGTAGGGCTCGGCGACCTGGCCCATGGTGATGGCGGTCTGCACGCGGCAGTCGACGCCCTCCTTCTCCAGGAAGTCCTGGAGGGCCAGGCAGTTCATCACGGTGCCGAGCATGCCCATGTAGTCGGAGCGGGCGCGGTCCATGCCGCGCACCTGCAGCTCGGCGCCGCGGAAGAAGTTGCCGCCGCCGATGACGATCGCGATCTGGGCGCCGTCCCGGACGACGGCCGCGATCTCGCGGGCGATGGCGTGCACCACGTCGGGGTCGACGCCCAGGCCCCCACCGCCGGAGAAGGCCTCTCCGGACAGCTTCAGCATGAAGCGGCCGCGTACTTTGCCGTCGTCGCTCTTCTCGGCCTTGGTGGTCATGGAGATCTCGCCTCTTTTACGTGGGTCACACACACGAAGAAGGCCACTGCCGGTGGGGGCGTGTTTCGCATCCCATACGCGGCAATGGCCTCCTCGTCAGATCTGCTGTCGTCCGCCGCCACGCGCGCGTACGCAACGGCATACGCGAACGGCGCCGACGACTGCTGTCGACCCTACCGGGGTCGTACGTCCGTCGCGGTACGGACTCAGATGCCGACCTTGATGCGCGAGAAGCGCTTCAGGCTGACACCGGCCTCTTCCAGCACCTTCTGGACGGACTTCTTGTTGTCCAGGGCGTAGGGCTGGCCGAGCAGGGTGGCGTCCTTGAAGAAGCCGTTGAGGCGACCCTCGACGATCTTCGGCAGGGCGGCCTCGGGCTTGCCCTCGGCGCGGGTGGTCTCCTCGGCGACGCGGCGCTCGGTCTCGACGACCTCGGCCGGCACGTCCTCCTTGGAGAGGTACTTCGGCGCGAAGGCGGCGATGTGCTGGGCGACGCCCTTGGCGATCTCGGCGTTGGGCTTGTCCAGCTCGACGAGGACACCGATCTGCGGGGGCAGGTCGGGCATCGTGCGGTGCATGTACGCGGTCACGAAGCCGCCGGAGAACTGCGCGAAGCGGTCCAGGACGATCTTCTCGCCGAGGTTGGCGTTGGCCTCGTCCACGTACGCCTGGACGGTCTTGCCGGGCTCGATCTCGGAGGCGAGCAGGGCCTCCAGGTCGGCCGGGGCGGCCTTGGCGACGTGCTCGGCGATGGTCTTGGCCACGGACTGGAACTTCTCGCCCTTGGCGACGAAGTCCGTCTCGCACTTCAGCTCGACGAGGACACCCGAGGTGTTGTCGTCGGCGATGATCGAGACGACCGCGCCGTTCTCGGCCGAGCGGCCCTCGCGCTTGGCGACGCCCTTCTGGCCCTTGATGCGGAGCGCCTCGACGGCCTTCTCGACGTTGCCCTCGGCCTCGTCCAGCGCCTTCTTGCAGTCCATCATGCCGGCGCCGGTGAGCTCGCGGAGCTTCTTGACGTCGGCGGCGGTGTAGTTCGCCATGATTCCGGAATCTCTCTCGAAGTCTGAAGATCTACGGGCCGGACGGCGGGGGCTTCGTGGGCCCCCGCCGTCCGGTACCCGAAGGTGGTGAGGGGTCAGGCCTGCTCGGCGTCCGCGGCCGGGGCGTCGGCGGCCGGGGCCTCGGTGGCCTCGGCAGCCGGGGCGGCGTCGGCGGCCGGGGCCTCGGCGGGCTTCTCGGCGGCCTCGGCGTCGTCCTTCTTCTCGGCCTTCTCGCCCTCGAGCAGGTCGCGCTCCCACTCGGCGAGCGGCTCGCCGGCGGCCTTCTCGCCCTTGGCGCCACCGGCGGCACCGGAGCGGGCGATGAGGCCCTCGGCGACGGCGTCGGCGATCACGCGGGTGAGCAGGGTGACGGAGCGGATCGCGTCGTCGTTGCCCGGGATCTTGTAGTCGACCTC
Source organism: Streptomyces hyderabadensis (assembly GCF_020404845.1). Lineage (GTDB taxonomy): Bacteria > Actinomycetota > Actinomycetes > Streptomycetales > Streptomycetaceae > Streptomyces > Streptomyces hyderabadensis. Next base: position 106,329 of record NZ_JAIOJZ010000021.1, read on the forward strand.
GTCGGGGTCGCAGTTGGTGTCGAGGATGGCGACGACCGGGATGTTGAGCTTCCGGGCCTCGCCGACCGCGATGTGCTCCTTCTTGGTGTCCACGATCCAGACGGCGCTGGGCACCTTGGACATCTCGCGGATACCGCCGAGGGTCTTCTCCAGCTTGGCCTTCTCGCGGGAGAGGACCAGCAGCTCCTTCTTGGTGAGGCCGGAGGCGGCCACGTCCTCGAAGTCGATCTGCTCGAGCTCCTTGAGGCGCTGCAGGCGCTTGTAGACGGTCGAGAAGTTGGTGAGCATGCCGCCCAGCCAGCGCTGGTTGACGTAGGGCATGCCGACGCGGGTGGCCTGCTCGGCGATGGCCTCCTGCGCCTGCTTCTTCGTGCCGACGAACATGACCGTGCCGCCGTGGGCGACGGTCTCCTTGACGAACTCGTAGGCGCGGTCGATGTACGACAGCGACTGGAGCAGGTCGATGATGTAGATGCCGTTGCGCTCGGTGAAGATGAAGCGCTTCATCTTCGGGTTCCAACGGCGGGTCTGGTGACCGAAGTGGACGCCGCTCTCCAGCAGCTCCCGCATCGTGACGACGGCCATGGCCGTATCTCCTTGATTTTCTCGGTTGTGCCGCGCGAGCCGGACGGCTCCCGCGCCTGACGCCCGCGACGCGCCTGCCACTAGGGACCGAGGGGCGCTGACACGAGCGTTGTGAGGCCTCGTGTCGGGGCGTGCGAAGTCGACCCGGTGACCCGGATCGCCACCAGAAGTGTACGGGACCCGCGGGGTACCGGGTGACGCGGCTGTCCACAAGCGGTCCGCCGTCCACAGGGCCGGGCGGCACCGGGTCGCGGTGCGGGACGGTGCTGCCATGCGAACGATGCGATGGGTGAGGACGTGCGTCCGGCTGGCAGTGCTGCCGGCCGTCCTGCCCTTCCTTGCCGTGCTGACCCTCCTTGCCGTCCCTGCTCTCCGGGCGGCGGGGCCGCCGCGGCCGGCGCCGGCGCCGGCCGGGTGGGAGCTGCCCGACCCGGCGGTGCCGGCCGTGGCCCGGCACTGGCCGGTCGGCACCCGGCCCGTGGTCCTGCGGGGCTGGGAGCCCCCGGCGACCCCGTACGGACGGGGGCACCGCGGCGTGGACCTCGCCGCGAGCAGCGGCACGCCGGTGCGGGCGGTGGCGGCGGGTCGGGTGTCCTTCGCGGGACCGGTCGGGGGCCGGGGCGTGGTCTCGGTGGAGCTGACGGGGACGGGTGAACCACCGCTGCGGACGACGTACGGCCCGGTCAGGGCGGCCGTGCGCAAGGGCGACGAGGTCGCGGCCGGGGAGGTGCTCGGCACGGTGGAGCCGGCGGGGCCGCACTGCACGGCCTGCCTGCACTGGGGCCTGCTGCGGGGCGAGGTCTATCTGAACCCGCTGTCCCTGCTCCCGCCGTGGCTGCTGGACACGGGCCCGTCGCGGCTGCTGCCGGTCCTGGGGGTGGCGGTGCCCGGCCGCGCGGAGATCAGCCCCGCACACCGCGCAGCGCCATGGAGACCGCCGCCTCGGTGATCGCCGTCGGCTCCTCCGCCGCGCCCAGTTCGATCCGCCGTACGGCGGCGTCGACGACGCCCTGGAGGAGCATCGCCGCCAGCCGCGGCTGACCGTGCCCCATCTCGCCCAGCGCCTCGACGATCATCGCGACCAGCCCGCCGTGGGCGGCCCGGATCTTCTCCCGGGCGCCGGCGTCCAGCTCGCTCGCGGAGATGGCCACGACGGCCCGGTGCCGCCGGTCCCCGACCAGGTCGAGCTGGGTGCGCACATACGCCTCGACCTTGGCCTCGGGCGCCGTCTCGCGCTCCATCGCGGCCTCGACCTCCGCGGCCCAGACGGGGAAGTCGACGGCGCACAGCTCCTCGACCACCGCCGCCCGGGAACGGAAGTACTCGTAGACGGACGAGCGGGCGAGGCCCGTCCGTTCGGCGAGGGCGGGGAAGGTCAGCGCCTCCGTTCCGCCGTCGGACAGCAGGGAACGTGCCGCGTCCAGCAGGGCGGCACGCTGCATCGACCGGTGCTCGGCCACAGAGGCCGCTCGAATCCTTGGCACGTCACCACTTTACGGACGCGGCCTCCCGTGCGGGAGTCGTCCACCCGGCCGCAGGACCGGCGGGCGGGTCGCCGGCGGGGTCCGAGCCGCTGCCGCGGATCCGGTTCAGCGGCCGAAACCAGCCAGCTTGGCGCGCAGTTGCAGGACCGACTTGGTGTGGATCTGACTGACCCTGCTCTCGGTCACACCCAGCACGTTCCCGATCTCGGCGAGGGTGAGGCCCTCGTAGTAGTACAGCGTGACCACGGTCTTCTCGCGCTCCGGCAGCGTGTTGATCGCCCGGGCCAGGAGCCGTCGCAGCTCCCGGTCCTCGGCGACCTCCACCGGATTGTCGGCGGCGGTGTCCTCCAGCGTGTCCATCAGACTCAGCCGGTCGCCGCCCTCGCCCCCGGCGTGCAGCAACTCCTCCAGGGCCACCACGTTGGCCAGCGACAGCTGGCTGAAGACCGCGTGCAGGTCCTCCACCGCGATCCCCATCTCCGCTGCGACCTCGCTCTCCGAGGGGGTACGGCGCAGCCGGGCCTCCAGCGTCGCGTAGGCGCGCTCCACGTTCCGTGCCTTCTGCCGCACCGAGCGCGGGATCCAGTCCAGGGCGCGCAGTTCGTCGATCATCGCGCCCCGGATCCGGGTGATGGCGTACGTCTCGAACTTGATCTCCCGGTCGACGTCGAACTTCTCGATGGCGTCGATCAGCCCGAACACCCCGGAGGAGACGAAGTCGGCCTGCTCGACATTGGGCGGCAGCCCCACGCTGACGCGGCCCGCCACGTATTTCACCAGGGGCGAGTAGTGCAGGATCAGCTGTTCCCGCAGCCGCTCGTCGCCGGTCGCCTTGTACGACCGCCACAACTCGTCGAGCGTCGAGGGGGCGGACGGTCGCACGCTGCCACCGTCGCGGGCGGCTGGGGGGATCGCCGCCCGGTCGGACCCGGAGGTGTGCTGGGGCATTCGTCGCCTAGTGCCGTTCTGCCGTGAGGTGGATCTGTCTGAGGCCGCCGGTCTGCTTTCTGGTTGTTCGTCTGCTGTCGGCCGTCTGTGTGGGGGTCATCGTGAGCGTAGCGTGACTGGACCGTCGCGGTGTGCGAAGGAGCGGGCGGGCACCCTACGCAGATACGTTCCGCCGAACGCTCTACAGGGGGGACGATGATCGCTCTGGGTGATCACTCGAATACTTCAACTGCCAGAATCCCCACGGGCGTCGGGGTTCCCCCGGACGGCCGAACACGGTGCGTCAGCACGGGCCGCGGCCACCGCGAACCGAGATCATCGCCTGGCGTGTCAACTTCCAGCCGTCGCCGTGTCGTTCGACGTAACCGAGTGCTCGAAGTTCGTACAGCCTCGCGATCGCGTCGTCCACGGTGGTCTGGGCGCGGCGTGCCACCTCCGTCGGCGTCGCCGTACCTCTCCCGGGGAGCCCGGACAGCACCTGGCGGGTCCGGGGCTCCAGGAGATCGGTGGGCAGCACGGGTCCGCGCCGCTCGGGAGGCAGCTCCCCCATGTCGCCGACCAGCTCGACCACCTCGGCGGCGTCGCCCACCAGCACCGCGTCGCCGCGCAGCAACTCGTGCACCCCGGCGGAGAGGGCGCTGGTCGCCGGTCCCGGCACGCCCATGACGTGCCGGCCCAGCCGCCGGGCGGCTCGGGCGGTCACCAGCGAACCGCTGCGGTAGGCGGCCTCGACGACCACGGTGCCGCGGGTGAGCGCGGCGATGACCCGGTTGCGCAGGATGAATCTGCTCGGGGTGGGATGGTCGCCCGGCGGCAGCTCTCCGACGACCAGGCCCTGCTCGGCGATCCTGGTGATCAGCGCGGTGTGCCCGGGAGGGTAGGGGCGGTCGACCCCGCAGGCGAGGACCGCCGCGGTGGCGCCGCCGGCCCCGAGGGCACCGCGGTGGGCGGCGCCGTCGATCCCGTAGGCGCCGCCGGACACCACGACCCAGCCGCGCTCGGCCAGACCGGCGGCGAGGGTGACGGCCATGTGGGCGCCGTACTCGGTGCAGGCGCGGGCGCCGACCACGGCGACCGACCTGAGCGCCCACATGCGCAGGCTGGGACCGCCCCGCACCCACAGTCCGAGCGGCCGGGCGTCACCGAGGTCGTCGAGCTGCCCCGGCCACTCCGCGGTCCCGGGGACCACGAACCGCGCCCCCGCGGACCGGGCGTCGGCCAGGTCACGGCGGGGATCGGCCCGCTCCGCCCGGGCACACAGCCCCGCCCACCGCTTCTCGCTCACCCCGGGCAGGGCGCGCCCGCCCTCGCGCAGGCGCCGCGCCACCTCCAGGACGCCCCGTTCGCGCACCCACCGACCGCCCGTCTCGTCGCCGGGCTCTAGCACCCGGGCAAGGAAGACCCGCCCAAGCCGCTCACGGTCCGCGAGCAGCTCACCGTCCCCGGGCCGACCGCCCCGCGCCCCGCTCCCGTCGACACCGGCACCCACGCCACCCGGCGCCCCGCCGACACGGGCGCCGACAACGGCGCCGACAGGGGCGCCGCCCCCGGCCCGCTGCCCGGCCGCGGGCTGCGTCCCGACCGGTGCACCGTCACCGCGCGCGCCATCGCCATGCACGCCATCACCGCGCGCGTCATCGCCCTTCGCCGCCGCGCTCCGGCCCCGGGCGCCAGGCCCGGTCACGGCGCCGTCCCGTGGCACGGCGGACCCCCGGACCCGTTCGACGCCAGGTCCAGCCACGGCATCCTCCCGTGGCGCGGCGGTCACCCGGACCCGTTCGGCACTCCCCGTCCCGCCGTCCTCGGCCGCCCCGGCCCCCTGCCCCGCCCCGAGCTGCGGCCCGACCGGTGCACCGTCACCGCGCGCGTCATCGCCGTCCGCCGCCGCGCTCCGGTCCCGGGCGCCAGGCGCGGTCACGGCATCCTCCCGTGGCACGGCGGGCCCCCGGACCCATTCGACGCCAGGTCCGGTCACGGCATCCTCCCGTGGCGCGGCGGTCGCCCGGACCCGTTCCGCACTCCCCGTCCCGCCGTCCTCGGCCGCAGCACGCGTCACCGCGTCCCCCTCGACCTCATCGCCCCGGCCGGGGAACACGGCATCGTCACGGAAGAGAGGCTCGCCCCTCGGCGTGGGTGTCGCGTACCCGCCCCGGGCGGTGCCCCTCGGAGGCGAAGCCTTCCCAGTCGCGCCGCCGCCCCCGACCGGGGTGTTCCGCCCGCTCACCGCGCTGTTCCCCGGATGCGCGATCTCCCCGCCCACGGCACCGCGCCCGGCCGGCGTGGCCTCCCCGCTCACCGCGCTGCGCTCCGAGGGCGCGATCCCACCGCCCCCGCACGGCCCAGTGTCCCGGCTCACGTCAGTGCTCCCAGGGCCATCGGGACGCCCCGCGGGACCCCGGTGCGCAGTTGCAGGGCCAGAGCGACGTCCCGGGCGTCGGGGCGGTCGTGGCCGACGAGGTCGGCGACGGTCCAGGCGACGCGCAGGACCCGGTCGAGTCCGCGGGCGGTGAGCACACCGCGTTCCAGACAGCGCTCCGCCTCCTCCAGCGCACCGGGCGCGGCGCGCCAGCGGCTGCGCAGCTCCCGGCCGGGCACCTCGCTGTTCGACCGCCACGGCGTCCCCGCGAGGCGGGCGGCCGACCGCTCCCGAGCCGCCCGGACCCGGTCGGCGACGGCCGCGGTGGAGTCGCCCCGGGGGCCCTCCCCCGCCAGCTGGCTGCGCGTGACCCGGTCCACCTCGACCCGCAGGTCGACCCGGTCGAGCAGCGGTCCGGACAGCCGGGCCTGGTAGCGGCGGATCGCCGCGGGCGAGCACTCGCACGACTCGTCGGCCCGCGAGAACCTGCCGCAGGGGCAGGGATTGGCGGCGAGCACCATCAGGAACCGCGCCGGGAACCGCACCACCCCCGCGCTGCGCGCGATGACGACGTGCCCGGCCTCCAGCGGCTGGCGCAGGGCGTCGAGTGCGTGGCTGCTGAACTCCGGGGTCTCGTCCAGGAACAGGACGCCTCGGTGTGCCAGCGACACGGCTCCCGGCCGGGCCGTGCCGGGGCCGCCCCCGACGAGGGACTGCATGGTGGCGCTGTGGTGGGGAGCGCAGTAGGGAGCCGTGTCGATCATGGGCTTGCCCGGTGGCAGCAGTCCCGCCACCGAGTGCACGGCGGTGACCTCCAGGGACTCCGCCCGGCAGAGCCGGGGCAGGACGGCGGGCAGCCGTTCGGCCAGCATGGTCTTGCCGGCGCCCGGCGGTCCCTCCAGGAACAGGTGGTGGCGGCCCGCCGCGGCGACCTCCACCGCGGTGCGCGCGGATTCCTGGCCGACGACGTCGGCGAGGTCGTGGCCGTGGTCGTGCTGCGCCGCTCCGACGCTGTGCATTCCGGTGGCCGCGCCGGTGCCGGGCATGCGCAGACCGGCCAGCAGCGGGTCGGGGCGGCCCTGCGGGTCCTGCTCCTCCTCCGGCACGGGTTCGTCGGCGAGGACGGCGATCAGCTGGCGCAGGCTGCGCACTCCGAGCACCGACACCCCGGGCACCAGGGAGGCCTCGGCGGCGGCGCACTCCGGTACGACCACCTGTTCGTACCCCGCCTCCGCCGCGGCGAGCACCGACGGCAGGATGCCGCGCACCGGCCGCACCCGGCCGTCCAGACCCAGCTCTCCGATCATCACGATGTCGGCCAGCACCCGCGGGTCGATCCGCTCCGCCGCGCCCAGGACGCTCGCGGCGACGGCGAGGTCGAAGCCGCTGCCGCTCTTGGGCACCGAGGCCGGGCTGAGTCCCACCGTCAGCTTCTTCTGCGGCCACTCCGCGCCCGAGTTGACCACGGCCGCCCGCACCCGGTCCCGGCTCTCCGTGAGGCTCTTGTCCGGCAGCCCCACCAGGGTGAACGCCGCGACGCCCGGTTCCAGGTCGGCCTGCACCTCGACCACCACGCCCTCGACGCCGACGAGCGCCACGGAGCACGTACGCGCGAACCCCATCACGCCACCCCCCGGGCGTGCTCGACCACGGGGGCGCCGCGCTGCGGCAGGAGCACGCCGACCAGGTCGATGCGCACGCCACCGGGCGGTGCTCCCCCGTGGGTCTGGATCCAGCGCTCCGCGAGCCGCCGCAGCCGCTCCGCCTTCTCGGGAGTCACGGCGGCCATCGGGTGCTCGAAGGAGCCGCCCCTGCGCGTCTTGACCTCGCACACCACCAGGACGTCCCCGTCCCGGGCCACGATGTCGATCTCGCCGGTCTTCCCACAGCGCCAGTTGCGCTCCAGGACGGTCATTCCGGCCCCGGTCAGCCGGCGCGCGGCGAGGGTCTCGCCGTACTTGCCCATCGCACCTCGTGCGTTCATGTCGGCACCACCTCCGGCGCCAACGATGAGGGCTGTGCAGCGAGCTGTTGGATCTTGGTGGACGGCCGGACGGCTGTGGACAACCTCGTCACTCACACGAGTGACACCCAGCCGCGTACTCAGCCGCGCACTCAGCCGCCGGGAAGCTCCAGGTCGCTCTTGTTCAGCTCCTCGATGTTCACGTCCTTGAACGTCAACACCCGCACCTGCTTGACGAACCGGGCCGGCCGGTACATGTCCCAGACCCAGGCATCAGCCATGGAGACCTCGAAGAACACCTCGCCCTGCACCGAGTGCACCTGCATCTCGTAGTCGTTGGTGAGGTAGAAACGCCGCTCGGTCTCGATCACGTATTTGAACAGACCGACGACATCGCGGTACTCCCGGTAGAGCTTGAGCTCCATCTCGGTCTCGTACTTCTCGAGGTCCTCGGCGCTCATGGCATGTTCCCCTTCAGCCGTGCGGTCCCCCCATTGTGCGCCAGTCCCGTGCGCCCCTAGACGATTTCGGTGTCCAGGGTCACCGGCCCGGCCGGGGGACCTTCGTCGAGCAGCGTGCGCAGCAGCTCGGCGAGTCTGGTCGGATACACCGTCTCACGTGCCCGGGTCAGTTCCTCACACGTCCACCAGCGTGCGCCCGCGACGCTGCGCCGCTCCAGTTCGGTGAGGCCGAGGCCGACGGCCTCGGTCGCGGTCCGGGTGGTGCGGGCCAGGTAGTACCACTCGTCCTGGTCCCAGCGGCGGCCCGCGAAGGGGAAGGAGCACCTGCGCCGCCACAGCACCGGGCCGAGTTCGACGTCGGTGATGCCGGTCTCCTCCAGCAGCTCGCGCCGGGCGGCCTGCTCACGGGTCTCTTCGCCCTCGACGCCGCCGCCGGGGGTGAACCACCAGTCGTCGGCCGGATCGTCCGGTTCGTGGCCGTGCAGCAGCAGGATGCGGTCCTCGGGGTCGAGCAGGACGACCCGGGCGACGGGGCGCAGTCCCCCCTGGTAGGTGTCCTGCCCGGCCGGCGTCGTCTCAGCGGCCACTGGTCGGCTCCGCCCCCTTCCGGGCCCGGGAGGCCCCGGCCCGCTTGGCGAGCGGACCGTAGGCCGCACCCCCCAGGATCAGCACGGCCCCGGCGATCACCAGGGCGACGACGGTCCGCAGCGGACCCGGCGAGGACAGGTCGCCCAGCGTCTCGAAGCCGGTGGGCCGCTCCAGCATGCCGTCCATCGGCCAGGCCACGGCGTCCACGCGGGCGTCCACGGCGCCGCGCGAGACGGTGCCGCGGGCCGTGTCGGTGAGGTGGGCGGTGGAGTCCACGGAGTTGTCGCGCTCGTCGCCGAGCAGGAACAGGCGGCCCTGGGGGACGGTCACGGTCTGGAAGTCGCTGATCTCGGCCGGTGTGCCGGCGGGCAGGTACGGCTCCTCGATCACCTTGCCGTTGACCTTCAGCTTGCCCTCCTGGCAACAGGAGACGGTGTCCCCGCCGACGGCGACGACCCGCTTGACCATCGGGGCGTTGGCCCAGCTCGCGTCCTTGAAGACGACGACGTCGCCGCGGCGCACGTCGGCGCCGTCGATGCGCTGTGCCAGGACCCGGTCACCGGCGTCGATCGTCGGCGTCATGGAGCTGGTCGGCACGGTGTACGGCCGGTAGACCACCGCTCCCCAGGCGAATCCGCCGAGGAACAGCACCAGACCCAGTGCCACCGCGATGTTGGACAGCCGCTGCCCGGTCCGGCTGCCCGCCGGGCCCCTGTTCGCTGCGCCACCGCGCGGGACCGTACGTGTCGTGCTCTCGCCACCCATGGAGCCGCACCTTACCCGGCGGTACCGGGACGGGGCAGCCCCCTCCCGGCGGCCGGAAGGGGGCTCGTCGAACCTCGGTGCGGTGCCGTGGGCTCAGCGGGTCTCGGCGGGGGCGGTGCGGCGACGGCGCCACCAGACGAACGGGACTACGCCGGCGACGGCCATGCCCTGGGGAGCGACCGACAGCGCCGCGGCGGCCGAGGACCCGGCCTGGGCCTGCAGGCCGTCCTGGCCGAAAGTGTCCGGGATCGGCAGCGTGCTCCAGCGGTCCATCGGCCAGGCGACCACGATGGCGCGGCCGACGACCTCGTCCACCGGGACCATGCCGCCGTTCTTGTCCGACTGGTTGTAGCGCGAGTCCCGGGAGTTCTGCCGGTGGTCGCCCATGACCCAGATTTTGCCCTCGGGCACCGTGACCTTGAACCGCCCGCCCTGGTCGTCGTCCGAGCACGGCGTGTTGCCCGGGTAGACGTACGGCTCGTTCAGCGCCTTGCCGTTGACCTTGAGCGGGCCGGTCTTGTTGCACTCGACCGTGTCGCCGGCGACGCCGATGACCCGCTTGATCAGGTCCTTCTCGTCCGCGGACGGCATCAGGCCGATCCAGCTGAGGACGGTCTGCAACGCGTTCGGGTCGGGCGTCGGCTCGCCCGCCAGCCAGTCGGCCGGGTCGTGGAAGACGACGACCTCGCCGCGCTCGGGCTCCGAGCCGAACCAGGGGGTCAGCTTGTCGACCAGCACCCGGTCACCGATCTGCAGGGTGTTCTCCATCGAGGACGACGGGATCGAGAACGCCTGCACCAGGAACGTCTTGATCAGCAGGGCGAGCACCAGCGCGATGCCGATCAGGATCGGCAGTTCCTTCCAGAAGGAACGCTGCTTCTTGGCTGCCGGAGGTGTCGCGGGCGGTGTCCCGCCGACCCCCTCGTCCTCGGTCCCGCCGTTGTGTCCGTGCTGGCCGTGCTGTCCGTTCGTCACCGTGCCGTCCTCGGTTCCGGAGCCGTACCCGGAGTCCGGGGAGCCGACCGCGGCCGGACCGGACCTCTCCTCGGGGCGTCCGCGGTTCTCCTCGCCGTCGTGACCGGACCGTGCGCCAACCGCCACATCCCCCACGCCAACTCCTTACTCTCTGCCGCCGCCTGCCCCGGATACGGCGCAGGCCCACCACTCCCATAACGAGCGGGAGTTCCGCAGGGGTCGGGAGTTCAATCATCGCGTTCGGATCGTTCGGATCGTAGGGGGCAACCCTATGCGACAGTTCGGGAGCGGCGGTCGAACCGGAGGCCGCGTCGGACACGGACGCGTACGTTTTCGGCTCGTCCAGCGTGGTCCAGTGTCCGAACGGCCACGCGATCACCATGGCCCGCCCCACCACCTCGTCCTGGGACACGGTGCCGAAGTCGGTCTCCTGGTGGGCGCGGGAGTCGGCGGAGTTGGACCGGTGGTCGCCCATCACCCACAACCGCCCCTCGGGGACGGTGACGTCGAACGGCGTCCGGGACGGGGTGTCGCCGGGGTAGAGGTAGTCCTCGTTCAGGGGAACGCCGTTGACGGTGACGCGCCCCTGTTTGTCGCAGCACTTGACGTGGTCCCCGCCCACGCCGACGACCCGCTTGATGAGGTCCTTCTCGTCGTCGGACGGCAGCAGACCGATGAAGGCGAGGCCTTCCTTGACCTGTTTGACGACGACGGGGTCGTCCTTCTTGGTGGTCTGCTCGCCCGCCAGCCAGCCGCCCGGGTCCCGGAAGACGACGACGTCCCCGCGCTGCGGCTCGGAGCCGAACCAGGGGGTCAGCTTGTCCACCAGGACCCGGTCGCCGATCCGGATGGTCTGCTCCATGGAGCCCGAGGGGATCACGAAGGCCTGGACGAGGAAGGTCTTGAGCACCAGCGCTATGAGGACCGCGACGCCGATGAGGAGCGGGATCTCCTTGACGGCGCCTCGCCTGCGCCGCCGCTTGACCTTGCGCTGGAGTTTGCGGCGCTCGGCGCGCGAACGGCCGCCGGACGGCGCGGCGGTGCGCCTCGAACCGGTGGGCAGCAGGTTCTCCGCGGGGCTGCTGGGCGCTCCCCGCGGCTTGCCCCGGCTACCCATCGGCGTCCCCGGCGGGCGCGGACCGGGCCCCGGCGGCGGACTGGGCGTCGGCCTCCGCGTCCGGCACGCGCGCGTAGGCGTCGGGACGGTCGAGGTGGGTGGCGCGGCCGAAGGGCCAGACGATCCAGTCGGCGCGGCCTATCACGTCGTCGAGCGGAACCATCCCGCCCCCCGGGGAGCCCAGGTGGTCGCGGGAGTCGCTGGAGTCGGCCCGGTGGTCGCCCAGGACGAAGAGGGTGCCCTCGGGGACGACGACGTCGAAGGGGACCGTGGACGGGCGGTCGCCGGGGTACAGGAACGCCGACTCGTCGACCGACTGGCCGTTCACCCGGACCCTCCCCTCCTCGTCGCAGCACACCACGTGGTCCCCGCCCACACCGACAACGCGTTTGATGTAGTCGCCGTGCCCGAAGCTCCCGGTGCCGTCGAAGACGACGACGTCGCCCCGCCGCGGCCGGCCGTCGAAACGGTACGCCAACTTATTTACGAGAACCCGGTCACCGATCCTCAATCCGCGCTCCATCGATCCGCTGGGGATCTGGAACGGCTGCAGCACGAAGGTGCTGACCAGCAGCAGGAACAGCAGGAAGACCAGCAGGGCCACGGTGATCCGGCCGCCCGGCACCCAATCCGTGATCCGCCCCGCGAACGCGGAACGCGACCGTTCCTCCGGGCCCTCCGGATCCGAGCGCTGCTCGGAGTCGGAAGGGCGGGAGGAGCGGTCGCGCTCCGTGTGCTGTGTTTCGGTGTCCATCGGGGCCAGATGCTATCCGGCCCCGGCGCGGACCCCGGAGGGCGCTCAGCTCTCGCGCTTCTCCTTGATCTTCGCGGCCTTGCCGCGCAGCTCGCGCAGGTAGTACAGCTTGGCGCGGCGGACGTCACCCTTGGTGACGAGCTCGATCTTCTCCACGATCGGGGTGTGCACCGGGAAGGTGCGCTCGACGCCGACGGAGAAGGAGACCTTGCGGACCGTGAAGGTCTCGCGCACGCCGGCGCCCTGACGGCGGATGACGACGCCCTTGAACTGCTGCACACGGGAGCGGTTGCCCTCGATGACGCGCACGTGGACGTTGACGGTGTCGCCGGGGCGGAAGGCCGGGACGTCGCTGCGCAGCGACGCGGCGTCGACGGAGTCGAGCAGGTGAGACATTTCGTCTGCTTTCTTCGCCGATGCCACAGGTCATCGACGGAAACTAGGTGTTTCGGAATCAGTGTCGTGCGGGTCGGGACGGGCGTCGTGTCCCCCTGTGGCAGGGGCGCGCTCCGGACGGACGCACAACAGCCGCCTATTCTTCCATGCCCGGGGTCCTGCGCCAAAATCGGCCGTACGGCTCCCCGTCCGGGTCGGGCTGCCAGCCCAGGATGGACAGCATCTCGCGGTCCTTCTTGTCGAAGGCGGCGGGATCGCACCGTTCGATCAGGTCGGGCCGGTTGGCCGTTGTGCGGCGCAGTGCCTCGTCCCGGCGCCAGCGGGCGATCTTCCCGTGGTGACCGCTGAGCAGCACGTCCGGGATGCCGCGCCCGCGCCACAGGGGCGGCTTGGTGTGGACGGGGCCCTCCAGCAGGTTGGCCATGGCGCCGGGGGCGAAGGAGTCGTCCCGGTGGGACTCGGCGTTGCCCAGCACACCGGGCAGCAGCCGGGCCACGGCCTCGGTGACGACCAGTACGGCCGCCTCGCCGCCGGCCAGGACGTAGTCGCCGATGGACACCTCGTAGACGGGCATCCGGGTCGCGTACTCGTCGACGACCCGGCGGTCGATGCCCTCGTAGCGGGCGGGCGTGAAGATCAGCCAGGGCCGCTCGGAGAGGTGGACGGCGAGTTCCTGGGTGAAGGGCCGGCCGCTGGGCGTGGGCACGATCAGGGCGGGCTCGCCGGACCCCGTCTCGTAGCCGTCGGCCAGCACGGAGTCCAGCGCGTCGCCCCAGGGCTCGGTCTTCATGACCATGCCGGGGCCGCCGCCGTAGGGGGTGTCGTCGACCGTGTTGTGGCGGTCGTACGTCCAGTCGCGCAGGTCGTGTACGTGGACGCCGAGCTGTCCGCGCGCGCGTGCCTTGCCGACCAGGGAGACGTTCAGCGGTTCCAGGTACTCGGGGAAGATCGTGACGACGTCGAGCCGCATTACGCGCCGTGCCCCTCGTCCTCGGCGGCGTCCCGCGCGGAGGCGACCTCGGCCCGGTCGTCGATCAGTCCGGGCGGCGGGTCGATGACCGCGCGCTGCGCGTCGAGGTCGATGTCGGTAACGATCTCGGAGACGAACGGCACGTAGACCTCGCTGCCGTCGGGACGCTCCACCACGAACAGGTCCTGCGTGGGCAGGTGGGAGATCTCGGTGATGCGGCCGACCTCGGTGCCGTCGGCGGTCACCACGTCGAGGTCGATCAGCTGGTGGTCGTAGTACTCGTCCTCGTCCTCGGGCCGCTCGTCCGGGTCCACGTCGGCGATCAGCAGGGTGTTGCGCAGCGCCTCGGCGCCGGTGCGGTCCTGGACACCGGCGAAGCGCAGCAGCAGGCGGCCGCTGTGCACCCGGCCGGTCTCGATGGTGAGCGGCCCGGCGGAGGCGGGGTCGGTGGCCAGGACCGCGCCGGGTCCGAGCCTCAGCTCCGGCTCGTCCGTGCGGACCTCGACGGTCACCTCGCCCTTGATCCCGTGGGCGCGGCCGATGCGCGCGACTACCAGCTGCACTGTGCTTGATCTCCTGTCGGAACTGCGACGAGCCCGCACGAGGGGCTCATACGACTGCGGGCCGGGGACGGCCCAGTGGCCCTCCCCGGCCCGAGCCGGTGCTGCGATTGGCGTCAGCGGACGTGGTCCACGTCGACGAGGTCGACACGGACACCGCGCCCGCCGATGGCGCCCACGACGGTGCGCAGGGCGCGTGCGGTGCGGCCGTTGCGGCCGATCACCTTTCCGAGGTCGTCGGGGTGGACCCGGACCTCGAGCACCCGCCCGCGGCGCAGGTTGCGCGAGGCGACCTGCACATCGTCAGGGTTGTCGACGATGCCCTTCACGAGGTGCTCGAGAGCCTCCTCGAGCATGCTCAGGCCTCGGACGCGGAGGACTCGGCGGCGGCCTCGTCCTTCTTGTCGGCCTTCTTCTTCTGGGTGATCGCCTCACCCTTGCCCTCGTCCTCGCCACCGATCGCCTCGAAGGACGGGCGGGCCGCCTTCTCGGCCGGCTGCAGCAGCGGAGCCGGGGCGGGCTCGCCCTTGAACTTCTGCCAGTCGCCGGTCTTCTTCAGGATGGCGAGCACGGGCTCGGTCGGCTGGGCGCCGACACCGAGCCAGTACGCGACACGCTCGGCGTCGACCTCCATCACCGACGGGTTGTACGTCGGGTGGTACTTGCCGATCTCCTCGATGGCCCGGCCGTCACGGCGGGTACGGGAGTCGGCGACGACGATGCGGTAGTGAGGCGAACGGATCTTGCCCAGACGCTTCAGCTTGATCTTGACTGCCACGGGAGTGGGTTCTCCTGGTTTTGACGTGGTTGGGCACGGCGAGAGAGCCGCGTGGGGTTGCGGTACCCGAGTGCCCGATGGACGCGTCAGCCGGAGGAGAGAGGGGTCCTGTGCGACTGTCGAGTACAGCTAGCCATTGTGCCACACGCGGGCAGGCCCGTCGGACCGAGGGCGCCGGGCCCGCCCGCGCGGGACGGGCCGCCCGGCTCCCGACGGGACCCGGCCACGGACCGGCTGCCACGAGCAGCCGGACCGTCAGCTCACTCCCGCGCCGACCACCTCCGGGATCCGGAACGGCTTGCCGCAGCCGCCGCACATGATCGGGGCCTGGGCCAGCACCGACGGGACGACGCGGACGTTGCGCCCGCAGTCGCAGACCGCCTTCACGCGCACCCCTCCCCCGGAGGAGCCGTGGCGGGCGGCCGGACCGCGGAAGCTGCGGGCCGTGTCGGTCGCGGTGGCGGCGGTGTGGGCCTTCAGCGCCCGCTGGAGGCGCTCGATCGTCGGGCGGTAGCGGCGCTTCGCCTCGGGGGTGAGCGTGACCAGCGAGAAACCGCTGCTGGGATGCGGTTCCTCGGGATGGTCCAGGCCCAGCTCCTCGGCGATCGCGAGGAATCGACGGTTGTGATAGCGCCCCGCGCGGGAGGTGTCGCGTACTCCGCGCGCGGCGGCGATGCCGTGGACTGCCTCGTGAAGCAGTCGCTCGAAGGAGAGCTCGTGCCCGCAGGCGGACGACGACTCTCCGATCAGGGACTCGGGCGCGGCAAGATCGGGCAGCTCGGTGTGGTGCCGCTGAATGTCGGCCCACGCCTGCGCCAGCTCTGCGGCGAGAACAGGTGGTGTCGTGCTCACGTAATGACAACGAGCCGAAGGGCCGCTGTGTTCCTATTCCGGGGCATCCCAAATAATTTGCACGTACCAGTCAGTTGCCGCTGATGCGTCCCGACGAGGGCGGGTGCGCTGATCTGCGGAGAAGCCTCACAGCTCGTACCAAGCTGGTGCGTAGTCCGCCGTACGCGCCGGCGCGTAGCCGCCGTCCACGCGCCGGAGCGCGGGGCCTGCGCGGGCGCAAGGGCCGTTTCGGCCGCTGTCGCGCCGGAGGGACGCCGTCCGAGGGGGCGCGTCGACGCAAGCGACGTTACCGGGTGCGCCGCCGGCGTGCGGCACCGCCCCGCCCCCCGACCCGTCCCGGTCCTCCACGGGGCCCGCCGGCCCGGCCGACCTTGGCCGGAACCGTCCCGTCGATGCGGCGGCCACCCACCGTCATCGCCCGGCGACACGATCCGGCCATCCGGACCGGGGCCCGGGACGGCGCCGACCCGGGTACCGCGCGGCCAGGTCCATGTTGCCGGGAAGTGAAATCTCGCCACGGTGCCGGGGATCGGGCAAACCGGGCCCCGCTACCACTGGACGCCACGGCGAGCCCGGAGTTACCTGACATACGGGGGGAGTGCGAGCGCACTGCACGGGGGCCATGGAATCGGGCACGCGGCAACACTCGGCGATTGGGGCACTTTCCTATGACACCTACGCTCGTGCGGCAGCACCCGTCTCACGCGAGGGCGACGCCTCACGTGGACCTGCGGGCACGCGCGCGTGACTGGTCCGAGATACAGGAACGGATGCTCGTACCGCTCTACGAGGCCGTCTACGAGCGGCTGGACGTGGGCGGCGGCACCCGGATGCTGGGCCTGGGCTGCGGTTCCGGTCTCGCGCTGCTGATGGCCGCCTCGCGCGGCGCCGCGGTGACCGGGGTCGACTCCCGCTCCCCGGAACTGCTGGCCCTGGCCCGTCGGCGCCTGCTCTCCGAGGCGTCCGAGGAGCCCGGAACGGACGGCGCGGGCAGCACCCGCGCGCGTGCCGACGCGCCACGGATCGTCGAGGGCTCCCCCGGGGACGCGGCGGACCCCACGGCACCGGCGTTCACCCTGGTGACCGCCTTCGAACCCACCGGGTGCCTCGCGGGCGACCAGGACGAACTCGCCGACCTGCTCGCCCGGGCGACACCGCTCGCCGCACGCGGGGCGGCCGTGGTGCTGGCCGGCTGGGGCCCGCCCGAGCGGTGCGCCACGACCTCGGTGCTGCGGGTGGCCGCCAAGCTCGCCGACCCGACGCGCGGCCCGGGCTGCTGGCGCCCCGCCCTGCGCGACGACCTGGAGGAGGTCGCCCAGCGGGCCGGGCTCAGGCCGGACGGCTCGGGACGGGTGGCGTGCCCGTTCGGTTACGCCGACACGGGCAGCGCGGTACGCGGGCTGCTGTCGACCGGGCTGTTCGACGCGGCGGTCGCGGCGACGGACCCGGAGCAGGTCGACAAGGAGCTGACGGAGGCCCTGCACCCGCACCAGCGGCCCGACGGGACCGTGTGGATGCCGAACATGTTCCGCTACTTGATCGCCCGGGTCCCGTAAGGATCGATTCCGACCGACCACACCCGACTCCTGATCGACTCCTGGCCGACTCCTTCCGGTGCAGGTGTGAATGGTGTGAAGAAGCCACTCAGGGGCTCCTGCGGTTTCCCCAGGTGGATCACGCACCTCTACGCTGATCCACCGTTCGGGGGAACAGACACATCTGCATACAGGAGCCTGTAGTGCCGCACCGCAAGACCGCACTGCGCCTCGCCGCGCCCGTCGCCGCCCTCGCCCTGGCCCTCACCGCCTGCGGGGGCGGAGACGACGACACGGACGCCGACGCGAAGGGCGAAGCGACCACCGGGGCGACCGCCGCGGCCTCGCCGTCGCCCTCGCAGCCCGCCTCGGGCGGCGACATGGCCCACGGCGAGAGCGCGACGGGCAAGGTCGCCGAGGACCCCGGCGAGGTCACCTACGACGTCCTGGCACAGAAGGTCGACGTGGGCACCGAGGCGGAGGCCGCGAAGGCGGTGGCGGACGCCGCGGACGCCAAGGGCAAGGTGCTGGCCACCGCGTGGATCAAGTACACGCACAAGAGCGGACCGGCCCTCACCGAGGGCTCCGACGTGCACGACGGCACCACGCTCTTCGCCGACGGCCGGCGCGGCGGCGTCCTCATCGGCGCCTCCGAGGACGCACCGGGCTGCGAGGACCCCTACGACGTCGAGAGCTGGAAGCAGGGCGAGAGCCACGTCTTCTGCGAGACCTACGTGATCCCCGCGGACGCCACCAGCGTCGAGGTCCACTGGTCCGAGGAGGACGGCGAGCCCTACATCTGGAAGTTCCCGCAGAAGTAGACCCGCACGCCGCTCACGCCTCCGGGTCGTCCTTCGTCAGCCGGGTGATCCCGGCGATGCGGTACGCCTCCGCCTCGTCCAGCGTCTCGCTCGCCAGCAGCGACTCGGCGAGCACGTCCAGCTGCCCCCGGTGGTCGCGCAGCTTGCGCACGGCCTCCTCGTAGCAGGAGTCCACGACCCGCCGCATCTCACCGTCGATCGCGTCGAGCGTCTGGGGCGCGGCGGCGAGACCGTACGCCTGCTGGGCGTCGCCGGGCAGGGCGGAGAGCCGGCCGACCCGCTCGCTCATGCCCCAGCGCGCCACCATGCCGCGGGCGATGTTGGTGACCTGTTCGAGGTCGCTCTCCGAACCGGTCGTGATCACCCCGTAGACGACGTGCTCGGCCGCCATGCCGCCGAGCGCGCCGATGATCCGCCCCCGCAGGTACTCCTCCGTGTACGCGTACTTGTCCGCGTCCGGCGTCGACAGCGTCACCCCGAGCGCCCGGCCGCGCGGCACGATGGTGATCTTGCGGACGGGGTCGGCGCCCGGCTGCAACATGCCCAGCAGGGCGTGCCCGCTCTCGTGGTACGCGGTGCGCCGGCGCTCCTCCTCGGGCATCACCAGCGGACGCTCGGCCCCCAGCTGGACCTTCTCCAGCGCCTCCGAGAGGTTCGCCTGCGTCACCCGCTCCTGCTTCCGCTTCACCGCGAGCAGCGCCGCCTCGTTGGCCAAGTTGGCCAGCTCGGCACCCGTCATGCCCGGCGTCGTACGGGCGACCTGGGCGAGATCGACGTCCGGGGCGAGCGGGATCTCCCGGGTGTGGATCTCCAGGATCGCCTTCCGGCCACTCCTGTCCGGCGGCGAGACACTGACCACCCGGTCGAAGCGGCCCGGACGGGTCAGGGCGGCATCCAGGATGTCGGCACGGTTGGTGGCGGCGATCACGATCACCCCCTCCGAGCCGGAGAAACCGTCCATCTCGGTGAGGATCTGGTTCAGGGTCTGTTCGCGCTCGTCGTGGCCGCCCATGCCGGAGCCGCCGCCGCGGGCCCGGCCGATGGTGTCGATCTCGTCGATGAAGATGATCGACGGCGCCACCTTGCGGGCCTCCGCGAACAGCTCCCGCACCCGGGAGGCACCCACGCCCACGATCATCTCGATGAACTCGGACGCCGACGCGGAGAAGAACGGCACCCCCGCCTCGCCCGCCACCGCGCGCGCGAGGAGCGTCTTGCCGGTGCCCGGCGGACCGGTCAGCAGCACACCCCGGGGCATCTTGGCACCCATGCGCCGATAGGCGTCCGGGTTCTTCAGGAAGTCGACGACATCACTCAGCTCGCCCTCCACCTCGTCGATCCCGGCGACGTCGGCGAAGGTGGTACGCGGCTTCCCGGCCTCCAGCTCGACCGGCTTGGGCGGCGCCTTGCGGCCGAGCATGCCGCCCGCCCCGCCGCCCAGGGCGCCCCGCATCCGCCGCGCGATGAAGATCCAGAGCACCACCAGGATCAGCATCGGGGCCAGCGCGATCAGCAGGTTGGCCAGGAAGCTGCGGTGCTGCACGACGGGCTCGGCGGTGACCGTGACCTTGTTCTTCGTCAGGTCGGCCCAGAGCTGGTCGTCCGCGAAGGTCGGCCGCTCGGTCGTGAACTTGGTGTACGACCCGTCGCCCTCGGGATTGTCCCGGGCCTTCTTCAGCTGCCCCTGGATCGCGTCGCCCTTGGCGTAGATCTTGCTGACGTTGCCCTCGTCGACCTGCCTGCTGAACTCCGTGTAGGAGATGGTCGGCTCGTCGCCCTCGTTGAAGAAGGAGAGCACGAGGTTGGCGATCAGGTAGACGATCAGCGCGGCCAGGATCAGGTTCCACCAGCCGCCGCGCATCCTCCTGCCGCCCGGCGGCGGCTTGGGCGGCTCGTCGGGCGTGCCCTCGGTCCGCCAGGGCGGCTCGGGCACCTTGCGCGGCGGGGACGGATTGGTCATATCCGGACGCTACGACAGGAAAGCCGCGTGAGCATGCGGGTGTACGGCGCCGGGGCGCCCCCTGCGACAGGAGGCGCCCCGGCGCCGTACTACGTCCGGACGGACGGTCAGCCCATGAACTTCTTGAACTCGTCCGGCAGCTCGAAGTCCTGCCCGCCCTGCTGCGGCAGCCCGAGGGCACCCCCACCCTGCGCGGCGGCGGCCCGGCGGGCGGCCTCCTCCTGCTCCTGCTGCTTGCGCTTCATCGGGTTCCCGGAGCGCTGCTTGCCCTTGGCCTTCTTCTGCTGCTTCTTCTGCCGGCCGGGGCCGCCACCCATGCCGGGCATCCCCGGCATTCCGGGCATGCCGCCGCCCTGGGCCATGCGGGACATCATCTTGCGAGCCTCGAAGAACCGCTCGACGAGTGACTTCACGGCGCTGACCTCGACGCCGGAGCCCTTGGCGATACGGGCGCGGCGCGAGCCGTTGATGATCGTCGGCTCCTGGCGCTCGGCCGGGGTCATCGACTTGATGATGGCGGCCGTGCGGTCGACATCGCGCTCGTCGAGGTTGTTGATCTGGTCCTTCATCTGCCCCATGCCGGGCAGCATGCCGAGCAGCTTCGAGATGGAGCCCATCTTCCGGACCTGCTCCATCTGGGCCAGGAAGTCGTCCAGGGTGAAGTCCTGGCCCTTCTTGGACGCCAGCTTGGAGGCCATCTTCTCGGCCTCTTCCTGGCTGAACGTCTTCTCCGCCTGCTCGATCAGGGTGAGCAGGTCACCCATGTCGAGGATGCGGGAGGCCATCCGGTCCGGGTGGAAGGCGTCGAAGTCCTCGAGCTTCTCGCCGTTCGACGCGAACATGATCGGCTTGCCGGTCACCGAGGCGATCGACAGGGCCGCACCACCACGGGCGTCGCCGTCGAGCTTGGAGAGCACCACGCCGTCGAAGCCGACGCCGTCGCGGAAGGCCTCGGCGGTGTTGACCGCGTCCTGACCGATCATCGCGTCGACGACGAAGAGGATCTCGTCGGGGCTGACGGCGTCGCGGATGTCCGCGGCCTGCTGCATCAGCTCCTGGTCGATGCCCAGGCGGCCGGCGGTGTCGACGATGACCAGGTCGTGGACCTTGGCCTTGGCGAACTCGATGGAGTCCTTGGCGACCTTCACCGGGTCGCCCACGCCGTTGCCCGGCTCGGGGGCGTAGACCGCGACACCGGCGCGCTCGGCGACGACGCTGAGCTGGTTGACGGCGTTGGGGCGCTGGAGGTCACAGGCCACGAGCAGCGGGGAGTGGCCCTGCTCCTTGAGCCAGCGGCCCAGCTTGCCAGCGAGGGTGGTCTTACCGGCACCCTGGAGACCGGCCAGCATGATCACGGTCGGCGGCTGCTTGGCGAAGCGCAGGCGGCGGGTCTCGCCGCCGAGGATGCCCACCAGTTCCTCATTGACGATCTTGAGGACCTGCTGGGCAGGATTCAGCGCCTTGGAGACCTCGGCGCCCAGGGAGCGCTCCTTGACCTTCTTGATGAAGGAGCGCACGACGGGCAGCGCCACGTCGGCCTCAAGCAGCGCGATGCGGATCTCGCGGGCCGTGGCGTCGATGTCCGCCTCGGACAGCCGTCCCTTGCCCCGGAGGGATTTGAAGGTGGCTGACAGGCGGTCGGAGAGAGTATCGAACACGGCGGCGTAGGTCCTCGCGTCGGCGTTGGTGTGGGTCGCCCTCCAGGGTATCCGGCCCGGCAAGCAATTCGTCCCTGCCTGCCGCAGAGAGCGGACGGTCCGTTGCACGCACCCCGCGACCGCGAGGTCACCCCCGCAGCGACTCCTCCAGCTCGCGCGCCACGGACGCCGCGTCCTCCCTCGGCAGCGGCGACCCCTCACCCCGCGTCACATAGAACGCGTCCACCGCGTTCGCCCCCAGCGTCGACACGTGCGCGCTCCGCACCCGCACGCCCGCCGCCTCCAGCGCCCGTCCGAGCCGGAACAGCAGCCCCGGTGCGTCCTGGGCGCGGACCTCGATCACCGTGGCCAGCCGGGAGGCGGCCGGGGCGACGGTGACCCGGGGCGGGGGCGGCTCCACCCCCCGGCGCCGGGGGTGGGCGGCGTCCCGTTCGGCGAGCCGCCCGGCGATGTCCAGGGTGCCGTCCAGGGCCCTGACCAGGTCGGCGCGGAGCCGGGCGGCCTGGGGCAGGGAGCCGTACTGGGCGGCGACCCGCCAGTCGAGGAGCAGCACGGACCCGTCGACGCCGTCCGGCAGCGGGAGCGACCGCAGCTCGGCAGTGCGGACGGTCAGCCGGTGCATGGCCAGCACCCCGGCCACCGCGGGGAGCACGCCCGCCTGGTCGGGTACGGCGATCAGCAACTCCACGCCGAGGGGCTCGGGACCGTCGGCCGAGGAGGCGTCGGCCGCTGCCGCGTCGGCGGGCGGCTCCGTCTGGGCCCGCAGCGCCAGTACCGGACCGCCCGTGCGGAAGGCCTCGACGGCGAGCCGTTCCTGTTCGGCGGTGGGCGCCGCCGCCTCGGCTTCGGGCTGCGGGTCCCCGGCCAGCACCCCGGCGACGCGTTTCACCAGGTCGGCGACGAGGGAGCCGCGCCAGGAGGACCAGGCGGCCGGGCCGGTGGCCAGCGCGTCCGCCTCGGTCAGGGCGTGCAGCAGCTCCAGTGTGTGCTCCGTGCGGACCGCGTCCGCGACCGCGCGCACGGTGGCCGGGTCGTCCAGGTCGCGCCGGGTGGCGGTCTCCACCAGCAGGAGGTGGTGGCGGACGAGGGTGGCGAGGACGGCGGCGTCCGCGTGGTCGAAGCCGATGCGTGTGGCGACGTCCCGGGCGATGGTCTCGCCGGCCACGGAGTGGTCGCCGGGCCAGCCCTTGCCGATGTCGTGCAGCAGCGCGGCGACCAGCAGCAGGTCGGGGCGGTGCACCCGGCGGGTGAACCCGGCGGCGCGGACGGCGGTCTCGATCAGGTGCCGGTCGACGGTCCACAGGTGCACGGCGTTGCGCTGCGGGCGGCAGCGGACCCGTTCCCAGTCGGGCAGCAGCCGGGTGACCAGGCCCTCGGCCTCCAGGGCCTCCCAGACCTGCACCGTGGGGCGGCCGGAACCGAGCAGGGTCACCAGTTGCTCACGGGCCTCGGCGGGCCAGGGCGTGGGCAGGGGGCGCGCGGTGGCCGCCAGGCGCCGTACGGCGTGCAGGGAGAGCGGGAGCCCGGCCTGCGCGGCGGCGGCCGCGGCGCGCAGCGGGAGTACGGGATCGCGTTCGGGGCGTGCAGTGCGGGCGAGTACCACCTCGCCGTCCTGCTCCACGACGCCCTCGGCGAGCGGGGAGCGCTCGGCGGCCGGTTTCCCGCCGTTCATCATGGCGCGCAGGCGCGGCCGCACGGAGCGCGAGCGCAGTACGCGCCCCACTTCGCGCCAGGTGACGTCGCCCGCGTAGGAGATGACGCGGGCCGCCTCGTACACCTGCCGCAGCAGGGCGTCGGCGTCGAGCAGGCCCAACTCGGCGGCCACCTGGTCCTGTTCCTGCAGGGCCAGCCGGTCGGTCGCCCGGCCCGTGGCCAGGTGGAGCGCGTCGCGTACGTCGAGCAGGCGGCGCCGGGCCTCGGCGAGTCCCTCGCGCGGGGCGTCGGCGAGCCAGGAGGCGGCGACGGCGCGCAGGGCGGTGGCGTCGCGCAGGCCGCCCCGGGCCTCCTTGAGATCGGGTTCCAGCAGGAAGCGCAGTTCGCCCTGGCGTTCGGCGCGTTCGGCGCACAGGTCGCGGAGTTCGGGCAGGCGTTTGGGTGCCTGGTTGCGCCAGTCGGCGAGGACGGCGGTGCGCAGGGCGGTGGTCAGGCCGAGGTCACCGGCGAGGTGGCGGGCGTCCAGGAGGCCGAGTTGGACTTTCAGGTCCTCGGCCGCGGTCTTGCGGGCCTGCTGCGGGGTGCGTACGGAGTGGTCGAGGTCGAGGCCGAGGTCCCAGACCGGGTACCAGAGGCGGTCGGCGAGTGCGGCGACGGCCTTGTCGTCCCGGCCGTCGTGCAGCAGGAGCAGGTCCAGGTCGCTGCGCGGGGACAGCTCGCCGCGGCCGTAGCCGCCGACCGCGACGAGCGAGACGCCCGCGTGTCCCCCGGTGCCCGCGCCGAAGAGGCCCGCCAGCCAGTCGTCGGTCAGTTCGGCGAC
>NZ_JAIOJZ010000022.1 GCF_020404845.1 Streptomyces hyderabadensis
GGACGAGGGCGCGGCGCTGATCACCGTCGACAAGCTGGGCGACGGCCGCACCGCGACGGCCGACGGCGGCCTGCTGCTGGTCCCGACCAGCCTGGGCTGGCCGCATCTGATGGTGCTGCACCGGCACGACTGGCAGCCGGTGCTGCACTATCCGGCCGGCTCCCCCGAGCTGGCCTCACCGCCGTCGGTGGAGCAGCTCACGATGCGGATGACCGCGCTGTCCCACCCCGTCCGGATGCGGATCTGCCGGTATCTGGCCCGCAGCGCGTACACCACGGGCGAGCTGGCCCAGGTGCACGGCATGACGGCGCCGGAGATATCCCGGCACCTGGGCGTGCTGAAGAAGGCCGGACTGGTCACCACCCGCCGCCGCGGCCGGTACGTCCTGCACCAGCTGGACGTCACGGTGGTGGCCCGGCTGGGCAGCGACTTCCTGGAGGGGATCCTGCGCTGACGCCGGTTACCGGGGCCGGCGTCAGTCGACCCTGATGTGCCGGATCCCGACGCCGGCCTGCCGCATCCGGGTGCGCAGCGCGCCCTCGTTGTTGGGCTTCAGGGTGAGTCCCGCGAGTACGGCGATGCGGTCGGCGGTCTTGGGGACGGTCGTGTGGTCCGTCCACAGGTGCTCGGCGAACTCCGGTTCGGCCAGCCGCTCCAGGCAGTGGTCGAGCTGTCGCACGGCCCAGCTCTCCCGGCGCGGCCCGCTCCCCTTCCCCGTCACGTACCGCAGGGCGTGGCCGAGGCCGCGCTCGCGCAGCCGCCGCAGGACGGTCTCGCGCTCGGCGAGCAGGGTGAAGTGGTGGACGTCGTGGCCCAGTTCGCGCAGCCGGCCGACGGTCTCGGCGAAGTACCCCGGGTCGGTGACGGTCATCGGCGCGATCACGACGCCGTCGTGCTTGGTCAGGGCCAGGTCCAGCACCTCCACGACGCCCTGCCGCCAGGAGGCCAGGTCCTGGAAGTTGTCCCGCAGTTCGGGTGGCAGCATGCGGCGCAGCCCGAAGCCCGCGTGCTCGGGGTCGCAGACGACACTGCCGGGGAGCCGGCGCCGTATCTCGTGCGCGGTCTGTGTTTTTCCGCCCCCGAAGGGGCCGTTGATCCACAGGAGCATGCGCAGACCCTACCGACGCCGGGCCCTGCGCACAGGCCGGTCAGGCCGGTCCGCCGCCGGCCCGCACCAGACCGGTCTCGTAGGCCAGGACCACCACCTGCACGCGGTCGCGCAGGCCCAGCTTGGTCAGGATGCGGCCCACGTGGGTCTTGACGGTCGCCTCCGACAGCACCAGCCGCGCCGCGATCTCGCCGTTGGACATGCCCTGCGCCACCAGCACCATCACCTCACGCTCCCGCTCGGTGAGCCGCTGCAGCTCCTTCTGCCGGGGCTCCTGCCCGGTGCCCGGCAGCATCGGCGCGAACCGGTCCAGGAGCCTGCGGGTGGTGGAGGGCGCCACCACCGCGTCGCCGCTGTGCACGGAGCGGATCGCGGCGAGCAGCTCGCCGGGCGGCACGTCCTTGAGCATGAAGCCGGAGGCACCCGCCTTCAGCGCCGAGAACGCGTACTCGTCGAGGTCGAAGGTGGTCAGGATCAGCACCTTCGGCGCGTTCGGGTCCACGCAGATCCGGCTGGTGGTCTCCACGCCGTCGAGCTTGGGCATGCGGACGTCCATCAGGACGACGTCCACGGCGGTCGAGCGCAGCACCTGGAGCGCCTCGACGCCGTCGCCCGCCTCCGCGACGACCTCCATGTCCGGCTGGGCCGCCAGCACCATCCGGAACCCGGTGCGCAGCAGCACCTGGTCGTCGACGAGCATCACGCGGATCGCCATCGGGCCTCTTCTTCCTTTGCCTTACAGGTGTCAATGCCGCACGTGCGTACGGGCGCGGTGGTCACGGTGCGGGTTTCAGCGGCAGCAGCGCACTGATGCGGAATCCTCCGCCCGGACGCGGGCCCGCGTCCAGCGTTCCGCCGACCATGCCGATCCGCTCGCGCATGCCGATCAGCCCGTGGCCCTGGCCGTCGAAGCCGCCCTCCTCGTACAGCTCGTGCGGGGCGCCCTTGCCGTCGTCCTCGATGAGCAGGCCGAGCCCGTCGTCGAAGTAGACCAGGCGCACGCTTGCGCCCGCGTTCTCGCCGCCGTGCTTGCGCGTGTTGGTCAGCGCCTCCTGCACGATGCGGTACGCGGTCAGCTCCACGCCGCTGGGCAGTTGCCGGGGGGTGCCCTCGACCTTGAAGTCGACCGGCAGCCCGGAGCTGCGGCACTGCTCGACCAGGTCCTCGATCTGCTCGACGTCGGGCTGCGGAACGTACTCCCCGGCCTCCTTGTGCTCGCCGGTGCGCAGCACGCCGAGCAGGCGGCGCATCTCCGCGAGCGCCTGCCGGCCGGTGGAGGAGATGGTCTCCAGGGCCTTCTTCGCCTGGTCGGGGGCGGCGTCCAGGACGTAGGCGGCGCCGTCGGCCTGCACCACCATGACGGAGACGTTGTGCGCGACCACGTCGTGCAGCTCGCGCGCGATCCGGGCGCGCTCGGCGGCGACCGCGACCTTGGCCTGTGCCTCGCGCTCCTTCTCCAGCCGGGTCGCGCGCTCCTCCAGCTGCGCGAAATAGGCGCGGCGGGTGCGGACGGAGTCGCCGAGCACCCAGGCGAGGACGAAGGGCACCGCCTGGAAGACCGTCACGGCGATGGTGGTCCCCATGCTCAGCTCGCTGTCGGACCAGCGCATCTGGGCCAGCGGCGCCGCGCACACGCCCGTGGCCAGCGCGGTCCGCGAGGCCCAGCGGGCGCCGGTGGCCGCCACGGTGTAGATGATCACCAGGAAGGCGAAGTCGGCGGGCATCGTCGAGACGTCGAAGACCAGTTGTCCCACGCCGAGTGCGACGGCGAGCAGCAGCATCCGCTCCGGCGCCCGCTGGCGCAGCGCGATGACGAGGCTGAGCAGCACCACGAAGGGGACGATCAGCGCCGCGTTGTCCGTCCCGTCCGTCCGCGTCCCCGGGGTCACCGTCGAGACCAGGGAGATTCCGAGCACGACCAGGGCCCAGAAGGAGTCGACACCGGTCGGGTGTCTGCGGAGGAAGTCGTAGAGGCGCTGCACGTAACCCAGCGTAGGGAAGCGGAATAGGTGCAGGGGTCAACCGGAGGGCCGATCCGCATCGCTCGCGCATACTCCCCAAGGTGGAGGCTCCGCTCTTCTGTGCCCCTAGCCTGGGCCTGTGACACCAGGGACGGCAGGGCCCAGCGGGGCTTGCGAGGCACGTGAGGAGTGGCGGGGCTGGCGTGCGGCCACGCAGGAGGCCCTCTACGGACCGGAGGGCTTCTACCGCGCGCGGCCCGAGGGCCCGGCCGGGCACTTCCGCACCTCCGTGCACGCGTCGCCGCTGTTCGCGGGGGCGGTGGCGCGGCTGCTGTGCCGGGTCGACGAGGCGCTGGGCCGGCCCGAGGTGCTGGACTTCGTGGACATGGCGGCCGGGCGGGGCGAGCTGGTCACCGGGGTGCTGGCGGCCCTGCCCGCCGACGTGGCCGCCCGTACGCGCGCGTACGCCGTCGAGGTCGCCGCCCGCCCCGCAGGGCTCGACCGGCGGGTGCGGTGGCTCGCGGAGCCGCCGGCGGGCGCCACCGGGCTGCTGTTCGCCAACGAGTGGCTGGACAACGTGCCGGTGGACGTGGCGGAGGTGGACGCCGCGGGCGTGGCGCGCCGGGTGCTGGTGCGGGCCGACGGGGCGCAGCGGCTCGGGGAGCCGGTGGCCGGGGCGGAGGCCGGGTGGCTGGCCCGGTGGTGGCCGCCGGCCGCCGAGGAGGGGCGGCGGGCGGAGATCGGGCTCCCGCGCGACGAGGCCTGGGCGTCCGCCGTGGCGGCGCTGGACGCCGGGCTCGCGGTCGCCGTCGACTACGCGCACACCGCGGCCACCCGGCCGCCGTTCGGAACGCTCACGGGCTTCCGGGACGGACGGGAGACGGCGCCGGTGCCCGACGGGTCGTGCGACATCACCGCACACGTCGCGCTGGACGCGTGCGCGGCCGCCCACACCGAGAGGTGCGCTCCGGGGCACGCGCCCCCGGCTGCGCTGCTGCGCCCCCAGCGCGAGGCCCTTCGCGCCCTCGGTGTCACCGGCGCACGCCCCCCGCTCGCGCTGGCGTCCACGGACCCCACCGCGTACGTACGCGCCCTGGCGCGCGCCTCCCAGGCCGCCGAACTGACCGCGCCGGGCGGCCTGGGCGACTTCGTCTGGCTGCTCCAGCCGGTGGGTTCGGTCGACGCCGAGGCGCTACTTGTCGATGTCGCCGACCACGAAGAACAGTGACCCCAGGATCGCCACCATGTCCGCGACCAGCGTCCCGGGCAGCAGGTCCGCCAGCGCCTGGATGTTGTTGTACGACGCCGAGCGCAGCTTCAGCCGGTACGGGGTCTTCTCGCCCTTGCTGACCAGGTAGTAGCCGTTGATGCCGAGCGGGTTCTCGGTCCAGGCGTACGTGTGGCCCTCGGGTGCCTTCAGCACCTTCGGGAGCCGCTGGTTGACCGGTCCCGGCGCCAGCTCGGCGAGCCGGTCCAGGCAGGCGTCGGCGAGGTCGAGGGCGTTGTGCGTCTGCTCCAGGAGGCACTCGAAGCGGGCGAGGCAGTCGCCCTCGGTGCGGGTGACGACCTTCAGGGTGTCCTGGAGTTCGCCGTAGGCCAGGTAGGGCTCGTCGCGGCGCAGGTCGAAGTCGACGCCGGAGGCGCGCGCGATCGGTCCGCTGACGCCGTAGGCGTGCACGGCCCCGGCGCTCAGGGCGCCCACCCCGCGCGTACGGCCCCGGAAGATCTCGTTGCCGAGCACCAGGTCGTCGAAGACGTCCATGCGCGAGCGCACGGCGGCGACGGCGGCACGCGCGCGCGTGGTCCAGCCCGCCGGGAGGTCCTCCTTGAGGCCGCCGACGCGGTTGAACATGTAGTGCATGCGCCCGCCGGAGACCTCCTCCATCACGTTCTGGAGGACCTCCCGCTCCCGGAACGCGTAGAAGACCGGCGTGATGCCGCCCAGCTCCAGCGGGTACGACCCGAGGAACATCAGGTGGTTGAGCACCCGGTTCAGCTCGGCGAGCAGCGTCCGCGTCCACACCGCGCGCGTGGGGACCTCCATGCCGAGCATCCGCTCGACGGCGATGACGACGCCCAGCTCGTTGGAGAAGGCCGACAGCCAGTCGTGGCGGTTGGCGAGCATGATGATCTGACGGTAGTCACGGGCCTCGAACAGCTTCTCCGCGCCGCGGTGCATGTAGCCGATCACCGGCTCCGCGCTCGTGATGCGCTCGCCGTCCAGAACGAGCTTGAGCCGCAGCACGCCGTGGGTGGACGGGTGCTGGGGCCCGATGTTGAGCACCATGTCGGTGCTCTCCGCGGCACCGCCGATTCCGACCGTGGTCTCCGTCGTGGGAGTCATGGACCCAGTCTCCCCTACGTACGCTGGCCCCATGGAGACGGGGAGCCCGGACGACACGGGCACGACGGGGATTCCTCTCGCGCCGCACCCGGCGGGTCCGGCGGGAGAGGAACCGGTGTGGACCGGCCTGCCGCCGGGGCTGCTGCGCATGCGCCGCCTGCTGCTGGTGGTGTGGCTCGGCCTGCTGACGCTCGCCGCCGGTGTGCTGCCCGCGCTGTTCCTGGCCCCCGGCTGGGCCGCCCTGGCGCTCCTGCCGCTGGCCCTGCTGGCCTGGGGCTGGGTGATGCTGGGGCGCAACTGGCGGTCCTGGCGGTACGCCGAGCGCGCCGACGACCTGCTGATCAGCCGGGGCGTGCTGTGGCGGGAGGAGACCGTCGTCCCGTACGGGCGCATGCAGCTGGTCGAGGTGACCTCCGGACCGGTCGAGCGGCACTTCGGCCTGGCCAGCGTGCAGCTGCACACGGCCGCCGCCGCGACCGACGCGACCATCCCCGGCCTCGACCCGGCCGAGGCGGAACGCCTCCGCGACCGCCTCACCGAGCTGGGCGAGGCCCGATCGGCGGGACTGTGACCGGGCCCGGGGCCGGGGAGGGCACGACGGGCCGTGCGGCCGACGCGGGCAGGTCCGTCCCGCGGTCCCCGGCCGCACCCGGGGACGCCGCCCGGGAGAAGCCGAACCACACCCCGCCCGAGCCCCCGGCCCCCACACCGGCCCCGGCCACCCACCCGACAGGCCCGGGCCCCGCCACCCACTCGACAGGCCCGGAACCCACCACGGTCCCGCCCGACGGCGACACCACCGGCCCGCAACCCGCCACCGCCCCACCCGACGGCAACACCACCGGCGCGGGACCCGACCAGGCTCCGGTCCCGGGGGACGGCGCGAAGGGCCCGACGGACGGCGCGAAGGGCCCGACGGGCGGCGGCACGGGGCACCCCTCCCCGGCCCGCCCCGCCGGGACCAGCAGCGGCACCCCGGGGACGCCGCAGCACGAGCCCGACGCGTCACCGGCCTCCGCCGACGG
This sequence comes from Streptomyces hyderabadensis, assembly GCF_020404845.1. Classification (GTDB taxonomy): domain Bacteria; phylum Actinomycetota; class Actinomycetes; order Streptomycetales; family Streptomycetaceae; genus Streptomyces; species Streptomyces hyderabadensis. The sequence continues at coordinate 6,439 of NZ_JAIOJZ010000022.1, forward strand.
CGTCGTGGAGCGGCGTCTGCACCCCGTCACACCGCTGCGGCGGGCGTGGGCGCCGGTCGCGGTGCTCGTCGGGTGGGCCGTGCACGACCCCGACCAGGCCCAGCGCCAGCTGACCCGGCTGACCACGACCCACCTGCTGATCGGCCTCGCCGTACTGATCCCGGCCGCCGCCCTGTACGGCTTCCTCACCTGGTGGTTCACCCACTACGCGGTGACCGGCACCGAGCTGCGGATCCGTACCGGACTGCTGTTCCGGCGCACCGCGCACATCCGCCTCGAACGCATCCAGGCGATCGACGTCACCCAGCCCCTGCTGGCCCGGGTCGCGGGGGTGGCCAAGCTCAAGCTCGACGTCATAGGCACCGGCAAGAAGGACGAGCTGGCCTTCCTGGGCGCCGACGAGGCGCGTGCGCTGCGGGCCGAGCTGCTCGCCCGTGCGGCGGGCTTCGCGCCCGAGACCGCGCACGAGGTCGGCGAGGCCCCCGCGCGGCAATTGCTGCGGGTGCCGCCCGGCGTCCTCGCCGTCTCCCTCCTGCTGACCGGCGCGACCTGGGGCACCCTGCTCGCCGCCGCCGTCGTACCGACCCTCCTGTGGCTGGCCACCCACAACCTGTGGACGGTGCTGGCGACCGCCCTGCCCCTGGTGGGCGCCGCGGGCGCGAGCAGCGCCGGCCGGTTCGTCGGGGAGTACGACTGGACGGTGGCCGAGTCCCCGGACGGGCTCCGCATCGACCACGGGCTGCTGGACCGCGCCCACGAGACGGTGCCGCCGGGCCGGGTGCAGACCGTGCGCCTGGTGCAACCGCTGCTGTGGCGGCGCCGCCGCTGGGTACGGGTGGAGCTGGACGTGGCCGGGTCGTCCAACTCGGTCCTGCTGCCGGTCGCCCCGCGCGAGATCGCCGAATCGGTCGTCGCGCGCGTGCTGCCCGGGGTGACCGTGCCGACGGCGGCGGAGCTGTCCCGCCCGCCGCGGCGGGCGGCGCGGTGCCGCCCGCTGTGGTGGCGCGGCCACGGGCTGGCCGTCACCGACGCCGTCTTCGCCTCCCGGCACGGCCTGCTGCGCCGCAGCCTGGCACTCGTGCCGCACGCCAAGGTGCAGAGTGTCCGTCTGACACAGGGGCCCTGGCGGCGCGCCCTGCGGCTGGCCGACGTCCATGTGGACACGGGGGCGAACAAGACCGTGGCCGCCCGCCTGCGCGACGCCCACGAGGCCGCGGAGCTGCTGCGGAGCCAGGCCGAACGCTCCCGTACCGGCCGCCGGGACGCCCCGCCGGACCGCTGGATGGCCTGACCGGCCGGGGCCGCGGCGCCGGCCGGTCAGGACACCGCGCTGCGCAGCCCCTGCACGTCGATCTGCTCGGTCTCGTCGTGGGCCGTCAGGTCGATCACCTGGCCCACGCCCCGGGACTCCTCACCGGGCTGCTTGAAGGAGACCTCGGCCTCGGCCTTGTGCACGGCGAGCGCCTCCTGGCCGACCACGTCGGCGAGGTCCTCGTTCTGGACGGTCTCCAGTGCGGCGTCGGACGCGGCCGCCGCGTCCGACGCGCCGCCCTCGGGGGCCTTGGTGCCGAAGAAGTCGAAGCCGCCCTCGACCACCGGACGCCGCGCCGGAGCCGGCGGTACGACGGCCACCGCGGTCGGCACCGTGAAGTGCCCGTCGGCCCGCCGGGTGGGCTGCGTGGACTGGGTGGGCTGCGCGGGCCGCTCGTCGGAGGAGGTGGCCGGGGAGGCGGCGGCGGTGCGCTCGTGGCCGTCGGCCGCCTCGGGCTGCCCCTGGGCCTCGTCCTCCTGCCCCGCCTCGGCCACCGCCGCGCCCTCGCCGCCGCCGTCACCGCCGGAGCCGTCCGAGCCCTCGGCCCGGGCGCCCCGGTCGCCACCGTCCGGGTCGGCGGGCGCGTCACCGTCGAGGCGGGCCAGCGCCGCGTTCGCACGCAGGAACAGCCGGGACCCCTCGGGCGAGAAGACCGCCGGGACGTCGACCGGTTCGTCGCCCGCACTCTCCTCGGCCAAAGCCTCCCGCGCGGACGTCTCCTTCTCCGCCGTATCCGTCTCCGGCGTCTTCGCGTCCTTCGTCTCCTGAGCCGGGGCGGGCGCCTCCTGAGCCGGGGCCGGGCGGGCCGCCGGCAGCGCGGGGGCCTGCGGCGCGGCCTCTATCTCCAGCAGCCGGCGGCCCTCCAGCGCGCTGGCGCGCTCGGTCTCCGCCGTGGCGTAGCGCCGCAGCAGCGAGGCGTGCTCGTTGCGCAGCCCCGCCAACTCGGTGCGCTTGGCCCGCAGCCGGTGCTCCAGCTTCTGCCGCAGCTCGCGCGACTCCTCCAGGTCGGACTCCAGTTCGGCGACCCGTTCCTCGAAGCGCCACTCGTCGCTGGCACGCGCGCGCGTGAGGTCGGCGACCTGCCGGCCCGCCTGCGCGTCCCAGTGCCGCATGACGACCGCGCCGACCACGGCCGTCACCGCGGCGGCCGCGGCCAGGACGCGAATGATCACTAGCTCGCTGAACAACCAGGGCCCGAGGGCGCAGACGACCGAAACACCTGCGATCGCCGACGGGGGAAGCAGCCTGTGCAGAGGCGGGGAATGGCGGTGACGTCCACGTGGCATGGCCAGAAACTTACCGCGCGTAGGCGAATCTTGGCGCCCCGCCCCGTAAAAACACGGCCATCTCCGACGCGTTCACAGGGAACCGGGAATCCACACCCGGGACAACGGACGAATTACCCCCGGATTCCAAGATCATTCAAGAGTCCCGCCCGCCACCCAGCCGCCCATCCAGCCACCGCAGCGTCGCGGGAATCTCCCGCCGCCAGGTATTGAAGTTGTGGCCGCCGCTTTCCAGGATGATCGATGAGATCCGCGTCGGCCTCTTGCCCTTCACCAGTTCGATGAACTTCAGCGTGTCCTTGTAGTTCGTCTCGCCGGTCCTGCTGCTGGTGACGAGCAGTGAAGTGTCGGGCGCGGGCCGGTTCTTGAGGTACCACCACAGACTGGCCCGCTTCTCGAGCGCCTCGTTTCCCTGGAAGAGATCGCCCGTGGTGGGGTCGTTCGGCGCGTCGTAGTACGGCGACAGCCCGGCCCCGGCGGCGTACACCTCCGGATGGTGCGCGGCGAGTTTCAGGGCGCAGTAGCCGCCGGTCGAGTTGCCGACGACGCCCCAGCTCCGCGGCCCCTCGGCCACCCGGTAGTGGGCGCTCACCGCCTCGGGGAGGTCCTTCGCGAAGAACGTCTCCGTCTGCGGTCCGCCCGGGACGTCCACGCACTCCGTGTCGCGCGGCGGCGCCACCGTGGGCCGCAGCATCACCAGGATCATCGGCCGCATCCGGCCGGCCTTCGCCAGCTCGAGCGCCGTACGCGGATAGTGGAGTTTCTCCACCAACGCCTCCGCGGTCCCCGGGTAACCGGTCAGGACGACGGCCGCGGGAAACCTGCGGTCGCGGTTCCCCGGCCGGAAGTACTCCGGCGGCAGATACACATACGCCGGTGACGCGATCCGCGACGTACGCCCGACGACCCGTATCTCCTCGACCCGCCCCGACACCTCCGGCCGCGCCCCGCCCGCGGGTGTCACCCGCCGGTCGCCGACGACCTGCAGCGGCCCGCCGCCCGCGTCGGCCGAGTGGTCGACGACGACCCCCTGCCCGTCCTCCCGCCCGAACAGGTCGGCCCAGCTGCCGTAGAACCCGAAGGACTGGTTGGCGACCAGTCCCACCGCCGCGAAGACCGCCGCCTGGGTGGCGAACAGCAGCCCCACCCGCCCCAGAACGGCCCGCACGCTCCGCCGGGCCAGCCGTGGCCACAGCCACACCGTCCCGGCGAACAGCAGCACACCGGCCGCCACCGCCAGTGCCAGCACCTTGTCGCTCGTGAGCCCCATGCCTTGCTACCTGCCCGCGCTTTCCCTACGCCCGTCCGTCCGGGCTTTCCGATCAGGGGAGTGAACCTCTCCCTCCGAGACACCGTCCTAGAGGGCGCAATGTCGCCGGATGCCCGAAACGGGCCCGGATCCACGGTCTCTCGCAGAACAAACAGGTGCGATGTCTGTCAGGACAGATGAGGAAATGTCGGGCGGGGTTCCGACGAAGCCCACCCGCATACACCGCGCACTGCGCGGCCCCCGCCCGGAGCACGTCCCCCTCCTCGTCGGCCGCGCCTGCGTGCTCGTCGGCCTGCTGGACATCGCCGCCGGCGTCTTCCCGCGCTTCCGGCACAGCCGCATGCACGCCCTCGCCGAGGTGCTGCCCGGCTCCTTCGGCCCCTTCGCCGCGGCCCTCTCGCTCAGCGCCGGCGTCCTGCTCCTCCTGCTCGCCCACGGCCTCAAGCGCCGCAAGCGCAGGGCCTGGCGAGCGGCCGTGGCCCTCCTCCCCCTCGGCGCCCTCGCCCAGTTCAGCTACCGCCACTCCCTCATCGGCGTACTGATCTCCCTGGCCCTGCTCGCCCCCCTGCTGCGCCACCGCGACCAGTTCGCGGCGCTCCCCGACCCCCGAAGCCGCTGGCGGGCACTGGCCAACTTCGTCCTCATGAGCGCGGGTTCCGTCCTGCTGGGCCTGCTCGTGGTCAACGCCCACCCGCACCGCATGCTGGGCGACCCGAGCCTGGCCGACCGCCTTACCCAGGTGCTGTACGGACTGTTCGGCGTCGAGGGCCCGGTCGACTACCGGGGCAACACCTCCTGGACGGTCGCCTTCTCCCTGGGCGCCCTCGGCCTCCTGACCGCCATCACCACCATCTACCTGGCCTTCCGCCCCGAGCATCCCGCGGCCCGGCTCACCGAGGACGACGAGACCCGGCTGCGCGCCCTGCTCGCCCGGCACGGCGGCCGCGACTCCCTCGGCCACTTCGCGCTGCGCCGCGACAAGGCCGTCGTCTTCTCCCCCAGCGGCAAGGCCGCCGTCACCTACCGCGTCGTGTCCGGCGTGATGCTGGCCAGCGGCGACCCGATCGGCGACGTCGAAGCCTGGCCGGGCGCCATCGAACGCTTCATGGACGAGGCACGTGCCCACTCCTGGACCCCTGCCGTCATGGGCTGCTCCGAGACCGGCGGCGAGGTCTGGACCCGCGAGACGGGCCTGGACGCCCTCGAACTGGGCGACGAGGCGGTGGTGGACGTGGCGGATTTCTCCCTCGCCGGCCGCGCGATGCGCAACGTGCGTCAGATGGTCAAACGCATCGAGCGCGCCGGTTACGAAACCCGCGTACGGCGCGTGGCTGACCTGTCCGACGCCGAACTGGACCGCGTACGCCGCGCCGCCGACGCATGGCGCGGCACGGACACCGAGCGCGGCTTCTCCATGGCCCTGGGCCGCATCGGCGACCCCGCCGACGGCGACTGCCTGATCGCGACGGCCCACAAGCAGGACACCGAGCCCGGCGAGTACGGCGACCTCAAGGCGATCCTGCACTTCGTGCCGTGGGGCACGGACGGGGTGTCCCTCGACCTCATGCGCCGCGACCGCGCGGCCGATCCCGGCATGAACGAACTCCTGATCGTGGCCGCGCTCCAGGCCGCCCCGAAGCTGGGCATCGCCCGCGTGTCCCTGAACTTCGCGATGTTCCGCGCGGCGCTCGCGCGCGGCGAGAAGATCGGCGCGGGCCCCGTCCTGCGCGCATGGCGCGGCCTGCTGGTCTTCCTCTCCCGCTGGTTCCAGATCGAGTCCCTGTACAAGTTCAACGCGAAGTTCCGGCCCCGGTGGGAGCCGCGCTTCGTGGTCTACCGCCGCTCGGCCGACCTGCCCCGCATCGGCTTCGCCGCGATGCAGGCGGAGGGCTTCGTGACGGTGTCACTGCCGCGGTTCCTGCGCCGCGGGGTTTCCTCGCGCCGCCCCTGCGCCCACCAGGTGCCGGCGCGGGCGGCGTAACGGCCCAGTGGTCCGGCATTGCGTTGGCGCCCGGCGCGGGTGTCGGCGCGGGGGTGGGTCGCACGGCCCGGCGTTGCGTTGGCACCCGGCGCGGATGTCGGCGCGGGGTGGGGAGCGCAGCCCGGCGTTACGGGGTGCCTCCCCCAGTGCCTGAACGGCCTGGGAGGTACCCCCACCGCCCACCCGTGCCGCCCCAGCGGCACGACTGCCCGCAGCGGCGGCGGCTGGCGACTGCCCGCAGCCGCGTACGGCGGGAAGGGGACGTGTCGGGGGGTGTTCGCCCGCAGCGGTTGGCGCGTCAACGCCGGGAACCTCTAGGCCCACCGATTCCGCGCCGTTCCGAGGACGAACACCCCCCGGCGCGGCCCCGACCCACCCACCGAACCCAAGGCGCAACGCGCACCCCCACCGGAGCCGCACAGGCGCCGCAGGCACCCCGCGCAGGCGCCGCAGGCACCGCGCACCCACCACCCCCCACCACCTACGCTGAACACATGAGCAAGCAGACCGGCCGCCGACACCACCTAGCGGGACTGACCGCATGGGACCGCTGCGCGGTCATGGGGGTCGTCAACGTAACCCCCGACTCCTTCTCCGACGGCGGCCGCTTCTTCGACACCACCGCCGCCATCAAGCACGGCCTGGACCTGGTGGCCGAGGGCGCCGACCTCGTGGACGTCGGCGGCGAGTCCACCCGCCCCGGCGCCACCCGCGTCGACGAGGACGAGGAGCTCCGGCGCGTGGTCCCGGTCGTGCGCGGCCTCGCCTCCGAGGGCGTCACGATCTCCGTGGACACCATGCGCGCCTCCGTCGCCGAGCAGGCCCTCGCCGCCGGCGCCGCCCTGGTCAACGACGTCAGCGGCGGCCTGTCCGACCCCCGGATGATCCCTGTCGTCGCCGACGCGGCCGCCCCCTTCGTCGTCATGCACTGGCGCGGCCTCCTGGAGGGCGGCAATGTCAGGGGCACCTACACCGACGTCGTCACCGAGGTCGTCGACGAGCTGCACGCACGCGTGGAGGCCGTCCTGGACGGCGGCATCGCCCCCGACCGCATCGTCGTCGACCCCGGCCTCGGCTTCTCCAAGGACGCCGAGCACGACCTCGTCCTCCTCGCCCACCTCGACCGCCTCCTCGGCCTCGGCCACCCCCTCCTCGTCGCCGCCTCCCGCAAACGTTTCCTCGGCCGGGTCCTCGCCGGCCCGGAAGCCACCCCGCCCCCCGCGCGCGAGCGCGACGCCGCCACCGCCGCCGTCTCCGCGCTCGCGGCGCACGCCGGCGCGTGGGCGGTCCGCGTCCACGAGGTCCGCGCCACCGCCGACGCCGTCCGGGTCGCCCGCGCCGTCGAAGGCGCCCGGTGAACGCGCCGCACCTCGACGTCGAGCAGGTCGAGGCCGCGAACACCGCCTTCTACGAGGCACTGGAGGAGGGCGACTTCGAGAAGGTCTCCGAGTTCTGGCTCACCCCCTCCGACCTGGGCATCGACGAGTCGTACCACGATCCCGCCGACGCCGGCGTGGTCTCCTGCGTGCACCCGGGCTGGCCGGTACTCACCGGCCGCGGCGAGGTCCTGCGCTCCTACGCCCTGATCATGGCGAACACGGACTACATCCAGTTCTTCCTCACCGACGTGCACGTCTCCGTCACCGGCGACACCGCCCTGGTCACCTGCACCGAGAACATCCTCAGCGGCGGCCCCGCCCCCGACGGCGGCGAGGAGCTGGGCCCGCTCGTCGGCCAGCTCGTCGTCGCCACCAACGCCTTCCGCCGCACACCCGCCGGCTGGAAGCTCTGGTCGCACCACGCCTCCCCCGTACTCGCGGAAACCGAGGACGAGGACGGCGAGGACACCCCACCCTGACCGGGCGAGGCGGGGAAGTGGTTGGAATCACGGCCCGGCGGGTAGGGGCGGCTACCAACCCGTGATCCACCGCGACCGCCAGGGAAAACGCACGGTGAAAACCTGCCGGCACCCCACCCCGCTCCGCACCCCGCGGCCCGGCGCTGTCGGTGGCCGCGGGTAGATTCGACTGGGGCCGCCGTACCACCCGCACGTGGCACGACCGGCCGAGACCGACGACTGCAGGAGTGATTCGCGTGGATCGTGTCGCGCTGCGCGGCCTGAAGGCCCGTGGGCACCACGGTGTGTTCCCCAAGGAGCGCGAGGACGGCCAGACCTTCCTCGTGGACATCGTCCTTGGCCTGGACACCCGCCCGGCCGCGGCCGACGACGACCTGGCGAAGACCGTGCACTACGGCATCGTGGCCGAGGAGGTCGTGGCCGTCGTCGAGGGCGAGCCGGTCAACCTCGTCGAGACCCTCGCCGAACGCATCGCCCAGGTCTGTCTGAAGCACGAAGGGGTCCAGGAGGTCGAGGTCTGCGTCCACAAGCCGGACGCGCCGATCACCGTGCCCTTCGACGACGTGACCGTCACCATCATCCGGAGCCGTGTATGAGCGCCCCCTTCGCCAAGGGTCCGAGCGACCCGACCGTACAGCCCGTGCCCGCCTCCGTCATCGAGCAGGTCGACGCCGCGGACACCACCCTGTCCAACCCCAAACGCGCGGTGATCGCCCTCGGCGCCAACCTCGGCAACCGCCTGGAGACCCTCCAGGGCGCGATCGACGCCCTGGAGGACACCCCGGGCGTACGCGTCAAGGGCGTCTCGCCCGTCTACGAGACGGAGCCGTGGGGCGTCGCACCCGACAGCCAGCCCTCCTACTTCAACGCGGTCGTGATCCTGAAGACGACGCTGCCCCCGTCCTCGCTCCTGGAGCGGGCGCACGCGGTCGAGGAGGCGTTCCACCGGGTCCGCGACGAGCGCTGGGGCCCGCGCACCCTGGACGTCGACATCGTCGCCTACGCCGAGGTCGTCTCCGACGATCCGCAGCTCACCCTGCCCCACCCCCGCGCCCACGAGCGCGCCTTCGTGCTGGCCCCCTGGCTCGACGTGGACCCCGAGGCCGCCCTGCCCGGCCGGGGCAGCGTCGCCGACCTCCTGGCCGCCGTCACCCGCGACGGCGTCACGCCCCGCGCCGACCTGGAACTCCGGCTGCCCGAGTAGTCGTTAAGGTCGACGAAGACGACTCGGACGACGGACACGACTCGGACGACGAGACGACTCGGACGACCAGAACCACCACACGACGAGGACGACGCGGACGACGAGGCGGACGACCGCCCCGCGAAGCCGAAGGGACACCGGAACACCGTGAAAGAGCTGCGCATCAGGGTGCTGGCCGGCGTGTTCGTCGTCGCGGGGGTGCTGTCCTGGGCCGGCGCCCGCCTGTGGAACTCGGTGGGGACCCTTCCGAGCGTCCCCCTGGCCGCCCCCGTCGTGCTCGCCCTGATCGCGGTGATCCTGCTGGCCACGGCGCTGTCCATCCGCGCCCGCCTCAAGGCCCAGCGGGAGCGGGTGCCCGGCGCCAAGGGCGTCGACCCGATGATGGCGGCCCGCGCCGTGGTCTTCGGCCAGGCGAGCGCCCTGGTGGCCGCCCTGGTCGCCGGCATGTACGGCGGCACGGGCGTCTTCCTGCTGGAGTACCTCGACATCCCGGCCCGCCGCGACCAGGCCATCTACGCCGGCGCCTCGGTCGTCGCGGGCATCGGCGTGATAGCGGCCGCGGTCTTCATGGAGCGCGTCTGCAGGCTCCCGGAAGACGAGGACGACGACCACCCGGGCGCCGCATCGGCGGCGTGACGCACGCACGCCGCACGACGCACCGATCGGCGTACCCGCTCAGCGCGCCATGATCAGGCTCATCGCCTCGTTGCGCGTGGCGACGTCCCGCAGCTGCCCGCGCACGGCCGAGGTGAGGGTCTTCGCGCCGGGCTTGCGGATGCCCCGCATCGACATGCACATGTGCTCGCACTCGACCACGACGATCACCCCGCGCGGCTCGAGGATGTCCATCAGGGAGTCCGCGATCTGCGTGGTGAGACGTTCCTGCACCTGCGGACGGCGCGCGTAGACGTCCACGAGCCGGGCCAGCTTCGACAGACCGGTGATCTTCCCGCTGGTGGACGGGATGTACCCGACGTGCGCCACCCCGCGGAACGGCACCAGATGGTGCTCACAGGTGGAGAACACCTCGATGTCCTTCACGAGGACCATCTCGTCGTGCCCGAGGTCGAACGTCGTCGTCAGCACGTCCTCCGGCTCCTGCCAGAGGCCGGCGAATATCTCCTTGTACGCCCGCGCCACGCGCGCCGGCGTCTCCCTCAGGCCCTCGCGGTCCGGGTCCTCGCCGACCGCGATCAGCAGCTCGCGCACGGCGTTCTCGGCCCGCTTCTCGTCGAACTCGCCGATCTGTCCCTCGCCGTCCAGCGTCACGGGGTCGGTCATCTGGTGCCTCGTTCCTGATCCGTCCTGCGACGGCATACGAAAATGCCGCACCCCCCAAGGCTAGAACCTGGGGGGCGCGGCATACATTCCGGGCCGCGGTCAGCTCTCCGGGCGGTCCTCCGGCGCTCGCTCCGGTGCCGGGGCGGGCTCCACCGTGGTGCTCTTGGCGGTGGAGATCGCCGCCGTCGCGCCGTTCGCCCCGTTCGTCAGTGCCAGCTCCTTGGGGGAGAGCACCGGCGGACGCGTCGAGGGCGTACGGCGGGAGGAACCGGTCCAGGCGGGCCGGGAGGGGCGCTTGACGATCTGGGAGAAGATCTCGGCGATCTCCTCCTTGCCCAGCGTCTCCTTCTCCAGCAGCGCGAGGACGAGGTTGTCGAGGACGTCGCGGTTCTCGACCAGGATCTCCCAGGCCTCGTTGTGCGCCGTCTCGATGAGCTTCTTGACCTCCTCGTCGACCAGCGCGGCGACCTCTTCCGAGTAGTCGCGCTGGTGAGCCATCTCACGTCCGAGGAACGGCTCGCTGTTGTCGCCGCCGAACTTGATGGCGCCCAGGCGCTCGGTCATGCCGTACTGCGTGACCATCGCACGGGCCAGACCGGTGGCCTTCTCGATGTCGTTGGCGGCGCCGGTCGTCGGGTCGTGGAAGACCAGCTCCTCGGCCGCGCGGCCGCCCAGCATGTAGGCGAGCTGGTCGAGCATCTCGTTGCGCGTGGTCGAGTACTTGTCCTCGTCCGGGAGCACCATCGTGTAGCCGAGGGCCCGGCCTCTGGACAGGATGGTGATCTTGTGGACCGGGTCGGAGTTCGGCGAGGCCGCCGCGACCAGGGCGTGACCGCCCTCGTGGTACGCGGTGATCTTCTTCTCCTTGTCCGACATGATCCGGGTCCGCTTCTGCGGGCCCGCGACCACGCGGTCGATCGCCTCGTCCAGCATGTGGTTGTCGATCAGCTTCTGGTCGCTGCGGGCCGTCAGCAGGGCGGCCTCGTTCAGCACGTTGGCCAGATCGGCACCGGTCATGCCGGGGGTGCGGCGGGCGACGGCCGACAGGTCGACGTCCGGGGCGACCGGCTTGCCCTTCTGGTGGACCTTGAGGATCTCCAGACGGCCCTGCATGTCCGGGCGGTCGACGGCGATCTGCCGGTCGAAACGGCCGGGGCGCAGCAGCGCCGGGTCGAGGATGTCGGGCCGGTTGGTCGCGGCGATGAGGATCACGCCGCCCTTGACGTCGAAGCCGTCCATCTCGACGAGCAGCTGGTTCAGCGTCTGCTCGCGCTCGTCGTGACCGCCGCCGAGACCGGCGCCGCGGTGGCGGCCGACCGCGTCGATCTCGTCGACGAAGACGATGGCCGGGGCGTTCGCCTTGGCCTGCTCGAACAGGTCGCGCACCCGGGAGGCACCGACACCGACGAACATCTCGACGAAGTCGGAACCGGAGATCGAGTAGAACGGCACGCCCGCCTCGCCCGCGACGGCACGCGCGAGCAGGGTCTTGCCGGTGCCGGGCGGGCCGTACAGCAGCACACCCTTGGGGATCTTGGCGCCGACGGCCTGGAACTTGGCCGGCTCCTGGAGGAACTCCTTGATCTCGTGGAGCTCCTCGACGGCCTCGTCCGACCCGGCGACGTCGGAGAACGTCGTCTTCGGGGTGTCCTTGGTGATGAGCTTCGCCTTCGACTTGCCGAAGTTCATGACCCGGGAGCCGCCGCCCTGCATCTGATTCATCAGGAACAGGAAGACGACCACGATGAGGACGAACGGGAGCAGCGAGAGCAGGATCCCGACGAACGGGTTCTGCTTCGACGGCGACACGGTGTAGCCGTCGGAGATCTGCTTGTCCTGGTACTTGTTCTGAAGGGTGTTGGCGATGTCGACGCCCTGGTCGCCGATGTAGCTCGCCTGGATCTTCGAGCTGCCCTCGACCTTCTGACCGTCCTTGAGCTGGACCTTGATGGTCTGCTCGTCACCGGTGGTCAGCTTGGCCGACTCGACCTTGTTGTCGTTGATCGCCTGGACGACCTGGCCCGTGTCCACCGTCTTGTAGCCACCGGACGAGCCCACGACCTGCATCAACACGACCACGGCAAGGACGGCCAGCACGATCCACATGATTGGCCCACGGAAGTATCGCTTCACGTCCATCCACACGGAGCGGTGTCGCCCCGTCCCTCCTGCCATAGTGAGTTTGATAAGACAGTTCTTCTGACGGTACCCCAGCGTGGCGGCCTCCAGCCGCACGGGCGGGCCGACGTCCCGTCTGCATGCTCCAACGGCGCGGCGGCCCGAGGGGTTCCCGGGTGGCCCGCCCAAACACCGTGAAGCCCGTTACAGGCCCGCGTCACCCGCCGTACACGTGGGGCGCGAGCGTACCGACGAACGGCAGGTTGCGGTACTTCTCCGCGTAGTCGAGGCCGTAGCCGACGACGAACTCGTTGGGGATGTCGAAGCCGACCCACTCCACGTCGATGGCGACCTTCGCGGCGTCGGGCTTGCGCAGCAGCGTGCACACCTTGAGGGAGGCGGGCTCGCGCGAGCCGAGGTTGGAGATCAGCCAGGACAGGGTCAGGCCGGAGTCGATGATGTCCTCGACGATCAGGACGTGGCGGCCCTTGATGTCGGTGTCGAGGTCCTTGAGGATCCGCACCACACCGGAGGACTGGGTGCCCGCGCCGTACGAGGACACCGCCATCCAGTCCATCGTGACGGGGGTGGACAGCGTGCGCGCCAGGTCGGCCATGACCATCACGGCGCCCTTGAGGACGCCGACGATGAGCAGGTCCTTGCCCGCGTACTCCGCGTCGATCTTCGCGGCCAGCTCGGCCAGCTTCGCGTCGATCTCTTCCTTGGTGATGAGTACCTTCTCGAGGTCGGCACCCATGTCGTTCGCGTCCACCCGCATCACTTTCGGTCGTCCCACCGGCCACTCCGGAGCGCCCCGGCGATCCGCGTGCGGATCGGTGGGAGGGTCCGGATTCAGCCTTGCCGAATCACCAGTCTGCCACCCTGCCGCCGGGCGACGACTTTGCCGGGGAGGTTGATGGCCCCCTGACCGCGCCAGCCGGTGATCAGCCGGTCGACTTCCTCGATGTGGCGGGCGAACAGGGCACCGCCGGGGGCACCGGCCTCCAGGGCGGCGCGGCGCAGGATCCGGCGGCGCACGGCGGGCGGCAGGGCGTACAACTTGGCGCACTCCAGTCCGCCGGTGGCGTCGCGGACGCCGGCCTCGGCCTGGCGGGCCCAGGTGTCGAGGGCGTCGGCGTCGTCCCGGGAGAGCTGGGCCGTCCGGGCGAGGGCCTCGACGACGCCCTTGCCGAGGGCCTTCTCCAGGGCGGGCAGGCCCTCGTGGCGCAGCCGGGAGCGGGTGTAGGCGGGGTCGGCGTTGTGGGGGTCGTCCCAGACGGGCAGGGACTGGACCATGCAGGCCTTGCGGGCGGTCTGGCGGTCGACCTGGAGGAAGGGGCGCCGGTAACGGCCGCCGGCCCCCGAGACCGCGGCCATGCCCGACAGGGAGCGGATGCCGGAGCCGCGGGCGAGGCCCAGCAGGACGGTCTCGGCCTGGTCGTCGCGGGTGTGGCCGAGCAGGACGGCGGCGGCCCCGTGCCGGGCGGCGGCGGCGTCCAGCGCGGCGTAGCGCGCGTCGCGGGCGGCGGCTTCCGGGCCGCCCTCGCGGCCGACGGTCACGGCGGTGGCCTCGACGGGGTCGAGGCCCAGCTCGCGCAGGCGCAGGACGACCTCTTCGGCGCGCAGGTCGGAGCCGCTCTGCAGGCCGTGGTCGACGGTGACCCCGCCGGCCCGGACGCCGAGGCGGGGGGCCTCGAAGGCCAGGGCGGAGGCGAGCGCCATGGAGTCGGCGCCGCCGGAGCACGCCACGAGCACGAGCGGTGCCGCCGGGAGTCCGGGCGGGCGCTCGGGCGTACGCTCGACGGCCGTCGCGGCGGGGACGCCGGCCGGAGTGTTCAGTTCGGTGAGGATGTCGTGGAGGACGCGGCGGACCGCCAGGCGTATCGCCGCGACCGCAGGATGGGGACCCATGTCCGGTGCCCTTCATGAAGTTGTCGGGGGGTGAGCCCGAGGTTCAGTCACGCAGAGTGTGTAGATGGTGACAGAAACGGGCCGTTCCCCGAGCATCGCACGCCTGCCGGAGGCTCACGGTCCCTCGGACGGGTGATTGGAGGGTCGTTCGCCTGCCGTCGGCCGGAATCGTTTCACGCCCCGCCCGCGCGGCTCACGCCTCCGGCTTCCGGTGCACCCGCGCGATCCAGTCCGCCGGTTTGGCGATCTCCGACTTGGTGGGGAGCGTGTTGGGCGAGGTCCAGACGCGGTTGAAGCCGTCCATGCCGCACTCCTCGACGACGGCCCGTACGAACCGTTCGCCGTCCCGGTACTGGCGGAGCTTGGCGTCCAGGCCGAGCAGCTTGCGCAGCGCCATGTCGAGGCGGGAGGCGCCCTTGGCGCGACGCTGCTGGAACTTCTCCCGGATCTCCCCGACGCTCGGTACGACCGCGGGTCCGACGCCGTCCATCACGAAGTCGGCGTGCCCCTCCAGGAGGGACATGACGGCGGTGAGGCGGCCGAGCACCTCGCGCTGGGCCGGGGTCTGCACCAGCTCCACGAGCGAGCGCCCGCCGTCGTCCTCCTCCGCCTCGGGACGGCCCCCGGCCAGGGACTGGGCGGCCTCGCGGACGCGTTCGAGCACGGTCATGGGGTCCACGTCGGTCTCGGCCAGGAACGACTGGATTTCGCCCTCCAGGTGGTCACGCAGCCAGGGCACGGCGGTGAACTGCGTGCGGTGCGTCTCCTCGTGCAGGGTCACCCACAGGCGGAAGTCGTGGGGCTCCACGTCGAGTTCGCGCTCGACGTGCACGATGTTCGGCGCGACCAGGAGCAGCCGGCCGCCGCCGTTCGCGCCGGCGGGCAGTTCGCGGGTGGCGGGGGCGAAGGTCTCGTACTGGCCGAGGACTCGGGAGGACAGGAACGACAGCAGCATGCCCAGCTCCACGCCGGTGACCTTGCCGCCGACGGCGCCGAGGACCGCGTTGCCCGCGCCGCCGCCGCGCCGCTCCTGCATCTTCTCCAGCAGGGGCTTGAGGATCTCCCGGAACCCGGCGACGTTGGCCCGCACCCAGCCGGGACGGTCGACCACCAGGACGGGGGTGTCGTGGGTCTCCTCGGTGCCCATCCGGGTGAAGCCGCGGACGTGCTCCTCCGAGGACTTCGCATGGCGGCGGAGCTCCGCGACGACGGCCCTGGCCTCGTCGCGGCTCACCTCGGGGCCCGGCCGTACGAGCCGGGTCGCGGTCGCCACCGCGAGGTTCCAGTCGACCATGCCGGAATTTGCGCCGATGCTCGTCATGGGTCAACGGTACGGGAGCGCTGCCGCTGGGGGGCAGTCGTGCGGGGGGTGGGTGCCGGGTACCAGGTCGGCCGGGGCGAGGTCCGTTGCCTTGGCACCCCGCGTTGCGGTGCCGCCGCGCCCACCCGTGCCGCCTGGGGTACCTCCCAGGCCGTTCAGGCACTGGGGGAGGCACGACTGCCCGCAGCTACGCGGCACGACTCCCACGGCAGCCGGCGGCAGCGAGCCCGCAGCTACGGGGTCGCCAGTGCCGTTGCCGCGCGGTCCAGGGTCGTCTGGGCCGTCCACGGGTCCGTCGTGGCGTTGGCCAGGAAGGCGAAGGCCAGGATGCGGCCGTCGGGGGTGGTGACCGTGCCGGCGAGGGTGTTCACGCCGGTGAGGGTGCCGGTCTTGGCGCGGACCAGGCCCGCTGCTCCGTCCGTGTAACGGCCGGCCAGGGTGCCGGTGAAGTGGGCGACGGGCAGACCGGTGAGCACCGTGCGCAGCTGCGGGCGGGCGGGGTCGGCCGCCTCGGCAAGCAGGGCGGTGAGCAGGTCGGCGCTGATCAGGTCGGTGCGGTCCAGGCCGCTTCCGTCGTGGAACCGGGCACCGCGCACCGGCAGGCCGAGCTGTTCGAGGCGGGCCGTGACCGCGGCGCCCGCCCCGGCGAAGTCGGCGCGTTTGCCGGTCGCCACGGCGGTGTGGCGGGCCAGGGCCTCGGCGAGGTCGTTGTCGCTGTTGGTGAGCATCCGCTCGACCAGGGCCGACAGCGGGGGCGAGGAGACCGTGGCGAGGGTGTCGGCGCGGGCGGTGGCCTTGGAGGGGCCGGGGGGCGAGGCGGTGACGCCGTGCTGCTTCAGGAAGCCCGCGAAGGTGCGGGCGGCGTCGGCGGCCGGGTCGGGCACGCGGGGGGCGGGGCCGCTGGTGGAGTCGTCGGTGCGGCCCTCGTCGGTCATCAGGGCGGTGACGCGGGCGAGGTTCTCGTTGACCCCGATCGGGTGCATTTCCGTACCGGCGTAGAGCGTCGTGTCGTACGACAGCGTCACCTTGCGCACGTCCCGCTTCTTCAGGGCGGCGGCGGTCCGCTCGGCGAGGGTGCGCAGGCTGGCGAGGCCGCGGGCGTCCTTGCGCGCGGTGAGGGTGGGGTCGCCGCCGCCGACCAGGACGAGTTCGCCGGTGTCGGCCTCCAGGGCGGTGCGGGTGGTGAGGCGGTGGTCGGGGCCGAGGGCGGTGAGGGCGGCGACGGCAGTGGCGATCTTGGTGGTGGAGGCGGGCGTGCGGGGGGCACCGCCGTCGAGGCCGTACAGACGCTTGCCGGTGGTGAGGTCGACGACGGAGGCCGCGCGGTGCTCGCCGAGCGCGGGGTCGTCCTTGAGCAGGGGGTCGAGGAGGTCCGCGAGGTCCGCGGTGCCGGGTGCGGCCTTGACGCCGCCCGGGGTGGTGGTGCCGCCCAGGCCGGTCAGTACGGGGCCGGCGCTGGGCGCGGGACGGGGCGAACCGGACGACGTACCGGAGGCCCCGGATCCGCGGCCGTGATCTGCGCCACCCGTGTGCTCCAGGGCGACGGCCCGGTCCCGCTCGGCCGTACGCTGACCCGTGGAGTCCCAGGGGCCGGCGGCGGTCACCACACCGGCGGCCAGTGCCAGCCCGGCGGTGGCGGCACCGGCGGTGTACTGCCAGGTCTTCGAGCGCGTGATCCGGGCGAGCTGCGGCGCCGTGGCCCGTGCGAACCGCGCGATCCGCGGTCCGGCGGTCCGGGCGAAGCGTGCCAGACGGGGACGAACGGCACTCGCGGCCCGCGCCACGTGCGGTCCCGCGGCCCGCCAAGGCCTCAGCTCCGGCACCGTCACCAGCCCCTTTCGCGATCACACACCTGCGTGAGGGACACTTAACCACCAGAACTATGTGCTGATCATGGAGGAGCGTCCGGTGGAGTTCGACGTCACGATCGAGATCCCGAAGGGTTCGCGGAACAAGTACGAGGTGGACCACGAGACCGGTCGTATCCGCCTGGACCGCCGCCTGTTCACCTCGACCGCCTACCCGACCGACTACGGCTTCGTCGAGAACACCCTCGGCGAGGACGGCGACCCGCTGGACGCGCTGGTCATCCTGGACGAGCCGACCTTCCCGGGCTGCCTCATCCGCTGCCGCGCGATCGGCATGTTCCGGATGACGGACGAGGCCGGCGGCGACGACAAGCTGCTGTGCGTGCCGTCGACCGACCCGCGCGTGGAGCACCTGCGTGACATCCACCACGTCTCGGAGTTCGACCGCCTGGAGATCCAGCACTTCTTCGAGGTCTACAAGGACCTGGAGCCCGGCAAGTCCGTCGAGGGCGCCGACTGGGTCGGCCGCGCCGACGCCGAGGCCGAGATCGAGCGGTCCTACAAGCGTTTCAAGGACCAGGGCGGCCACTGAGCAGTCCGGTCTCCCGTAACGGGCCGCACGCACACGCGTGCGGCCCGTTTGCGTTTGAGTGACCATACTGAGGTCAGGAGGAGGGTGAGTTCGTACCAGGGAGCGTTGCGCAGGTGACGGAGGCGGAGGAGCCCAAGCCGCAGTCTGACGAGGCCCGAAGTGCCTTCCGGCAGCCCAGCGGCATCGCGGCGTCGATCGACGGCGAGTCGTCGACGACGTCCGAGTTCGAGATCCCGCAGGGGCTCGCCGTCCCGCGACACGCCGGTACCGAGTCGGAGACGACCTCGGAGTTCGCGCTCCCCGACGGTCTGGAGGCGCCGGCGGCCGCGCCCGCCGACAGCGAGGGCTCGGCGTTCTCCATGCCGAGCACCCACAGCGCCTGGACGGCGCCGACCGCCTTCACCCCGGCGAGCGGCTTCCCGGCGGTGAACCTGACGGACGTGCCCTGGCAGGACCGGATGCGCGCCATGCTGCGGATGCCGGTGGCCGAGCGGCCCGCGCCGGAGCCCTCGCAGAAGCACGACGACGAGACCGGCCCCGCCGTGCCGCGCGTGCTGGACCTGACGCTGCGCATCGGGGAGCTGCTGCTGGCGGGCGGCGAGGGCGCCGAGGACGTGGAGGCGGCCATGTTCGCCGTCTGCCGCTCCTACGGCCTGGACCGCTGCGAGCCGAACGTCACCTTCACGCTGCTGTCGATCTCCCACCAGCCGTCGCTGGTCGACGACCCGGTGACGGCGTCGCGCACGGTACGCCGCCGCGGCACCGACTACACCCGGCTCGCGGCCGTCTTCCACCTGGTGGACGACCTCAGCGACCCCGACACGAACATCTCCCTGGAGGAGGCCTACCGGCGCCTCGCGGAGATCCGCCGCAACCGGCACCCGTACCCCACCTGGGTGCTGACCATGGCGAGCGGGCTGCTCGCGGGCGGGGCCTCGCTGCTCGTCGGCGGCGGGCTGACCGTGTTCTTCGCGGCGATGTTCGGCTCGATGCTCGGCGACCGGCTGGCGTGGCTGTGCGCCGGGCGCGGGCTGCCGGAGTTCTACCAGTTCGCGGTGGCGGCGATGCCGCCCGCCGCGATGGGCGTCGTGCTGACGGTGACGCACGTCGACGTGAAGGCGTCCGCGGTCATCACCGGTGGGCTGTTCGCGCTGCTGCCCGGGCGGGCGCTGGTGGCGGGGGTGCAGGACGGTCTCACCGGGTTCTACATCACCGCCGCCGCACGTCTGCTGGAGGTCATGTACTTCTTCGTCAGCATCGTCGCCGGGGTGCTGGTGGTGCTGTACTTCGGGGTCCAGCTGGGTGCCGAGCTGAATCCGGACGCCAAGCTCGGCACCGGTGACGAACCGTTCGTGCAGATCTTCGCCTCGATGCTGCTGTCGCTGGCCTTCGCGATCCTGCTCCAGCAGGAGAGGGCCACCGTCCTGGCGGTCACCCTGAACGGCGGCATCGCCTGGTGCGTGTACGGCGCCATGCACTACGCCGGCGACATCTCGCCGGTGGCCTCCACGGCCGCCGCGGCGGGGCTGGTGGGGCTGTTCGGGCAGCTGATGTCCCGGTACCGGTTCGCGTCGGCGCTGCCGTACACGACCGCGGCGATCGGGCCGCTGCTGCCCGGTTCGGCGACGTACTTCGGGCTGCTGGGCATCGCGCAGGGCGAGGTCGACTCGGGGCTGCTGTCGCTGTCCAACGCGGTGGCGCTGGCGATGGCCATCGCGATCGGGGTGAACCTGGGCGGGGAGATCTCCCGGCTGTTCCTCAAGGTGCCCGGCGCCGCGAGTGCGGCGGGACGCCGGGCGGCCAAGCGGACGCGGGGCTTCTAGCGGCCCTGGTTGTACGGGTACTGGTCGCCGTACTGCTGGGCCTGGTCGCCGTAGCCCTGCGGGTACTGCTGGGCGTACGGCTGCTGCGGGGACTGCTGGCCGCCGTAGGGCGGCTGGCTGCCGTAGCCCTGGTCGTACTGCTGGTCGTACTGCTGGTCGTACTGCTGCTGCGGCTGGTCGTACGGGTCCACCCGGCGGAGCTGGGTGGTGGCGTCGTCCATCACCGGGTAGGCGGGCTGGTGCTGCTGGGGCGCCGGGGCCGCGGGGGCGGCCGCGGCGGCGCGCTGCTTCTTCTTGCGCTCGCGCAGGTACTCGATGGCGATCGGGACGACCGACACCAGGACGATCAGGACGAGGATGGCCTCGACGTTGGTCCGGATGAACTCGATCTGGCCGAGCCAGTAGCCCGCGAGGGTGACGCCGGTGCCCCAGGCCACACCGCCGATCACGTTGTACGTGAGGAAGGTGCGGTACTTCATGCGGCCGGCGCCCGCCACGATGGGGGCGAAGGTGCGCACGATGGGCACGAAGCGGGCCAGGACGATCGCCTTGGGGCCGTACTTCTCCATGAACTCGTGCGCCTTCTCCAGGTTCTCCTGTTTGAAGAGCTTGGAGTTGGGGCGGCTGAAGAGCTTCGGGCCGAAGAACTTGCCGATCATGTAACCGACTTGGTCGCCGAGGACGGCGGCGGCCACGATCAGGGTGCACACCAGCCACAGCGGCTGGCTGATGTACTCGCCCTGGGCGACGAACAGGCCCGCGGTGAACAGCAGCGAGTCGCCGGGCAGGAACGCGAAGAGTCCTGACTCGGCGAAGACGATGAGCAGGATGCCGGGCAGACTGAACGTCTCGATCAGATAGTCCGGGCTGATCCACTCGGGACCGAGCGCAAGGGTGGTCACGGGATGTGGCTCCTGCTGCTGGGGGGAGGCGGGCGGGACCTGGCTGCCCAAACGTACAACGCAGCCGCGGTGTCCCAGGTTCCACGGGGTGCCCCGGGGCGCGCTGTGACGTACCCCGGGGAAACCTGAGAACCATGGGAAGTGAAGAATACGGCGGCCGCCGGGGCCCGCAGCCCGACGCTCAGGAGGTGTGCCGGACGGCGTTGGCGAGGATCGCGTCGCGCATGTAGGCGGCGAGGCCCGGCTTGGCGGCGTCGATGTTCCGCGTGAAACGTTCGTCCGAGACGTACATCTCGCCCAGGCAGGTGTGCATCTCGTACCCGCAGTCGTAGTGGTTGCGGGCGATGCCCCGCCGGTGGTCCTCGGCGGCGTCCATGGCCCCCTCGGAGTCGGCGGGCTCACCGGCCTCCATCAGGGCGACGAAGCGCCGGGTCAGCTCGTCGGCCTCGTCCTGGAGGCGCTGCCAGTCCTCCTTGGTGTACGAGGCCGTCTTCTCCTTCGACTGGCGGTAGGCGTCGGTGTCGCCCCAGCGTTCCCTGACCTCCTCCTCGTACTGGTCGGGGTCGAAGTCGCCGAAGACCTCGAACTTCTCCTCGGGCGTGAGGTTGATTCCCATGCTGCGTGCCTCCATGGCGTGCTCCACGGCCGCCGCCATCTTCTGCAGCTTCTCGATCCGGGCGGTCAGCAGCTCGTGCTGGCGGCGCAGGTGCGCGCGCGGGTCCGCGGCCGGGTCGTCGAGCAGGGCGGCGACCTCGTCGAGCGGGAAGCCCAGCTCCCGGTAGAACAGGATCTGCTGCAGCCGGTCGAGGTCGGCGTCGCTGTAGCGCCGGTGGCCCGCGTGGCTGCGCTCGCTGGGTACGAGCAGGCCGATGTCGTCGTAGTGGTGCAGGGTGCGCACCGTCACTCCGGCGAAGCCGGCCACCTGTCCCACGGAGTAGCTCACTTCCGCTCCTTTCTCTGACGCCCTTCACGCTGCCTCCTCACGTGACGTGAGGTGCAAGCCGGTAACGGCTCGGGCCGGCCCGGGACCCGTCCGGGTGCGGGGTCCGGGGCCCCGGCCTACCGTCGGTCTTATGCCTCTGCACCACGGGCCCCACCCCCCGCGGGACGACGACCGGGACCGGCGCAGGCACGCCGTGAACCCCTTCTACGCCACGGCGGACCCCCTCGGCGGCATGACCGAGGCCCCGCCCACACACCGCCTCCCGGACTCTCCCCTGCCGCCGGAGACCGCGTACCGCCTGGTCCACGACGAGCTGATGCTGGACGGCAACGCGCGGCTGAACCTGGCCACCTTCGTCACCACCTGGATGGAGCCGCAGGCCGGGGTGCTGATGAGCGAGTGCCGGGACAAGAACATGATCGACAAGGACGAGTACCCTCGCACCGCCGAGCTGGAGCGGCGCTGCGTGGCGATGCTCGCCGACCTGTGGCACGCGCCCGACCCGTCGGCGGCCGTGGGCTGCTCGACGACCGGGTCGAGCGAGGCGTGCATGCTGGCCGGGATGGCGCTCAAGCGGCGCTGGGCGCTGCGCAACGCCGACCGGTACCCGGCGAAGGACGTGCGGCCCAATCTGGTGATGGGCGTGAACGTCCAGGTCTGCTGGGAGAAGTTCTGCAACTTCTGGGAGGTGGAGGCCCGC
This sequence comes from Streptomyces hyderabadensis, assembly GCF_020404845.1. GTDB lineage: Bacteria > Actinomycetota > Actinomycetes > Streptomycetales > Streptomycetaceae > Streptomyces > Streptomyces hyderabadensis. Next base: position 28,749 of record NZ_JAIOJZ010000022.1, read on the forward strand.
CAGGTCCCGATGGAGGGCGAGCGCTTCCACCTGGACCCGCAGGCCGCCGCCGAGCTGTGCGACGAGAACACCATCGGGGTCGTCGGCATCCTGGGCTCCACCTTCGACGGCTCCTACGAGCCGGTCGCCGAGCTGTGCGCCGCCCTGGACGCCCTCCAGGAGCGGACCGGACTCGACGTACCGGTGCACGTCGACGGGGCCTCCGGCGGCATGGTCGCGCCCTTCCTCGACGAGGACCTGGTGTGGGACTTCCGGCTGCCGAGGGTCGCCTCGATCAACACCTCCGGACACAAGTACGGCCTGGTCTACCCCGGGGTCGGCTGGGCGCTGTGGCGGGACGCCGAGGCCCTTCCGGAGGAGCTGGTGTTCCGGGTGAACTACCTCGGCGGCGACATGCCGACCTTCGCGCTGAACTTCTCCCGGCCGGGCGCGCAGGTGGCGGCGCAGTACTACACCTTCCTGCGGCTGGGCCGCGAGGGTTACCGGGCCGTGCAGCAGAACGCGCGGGACATCGCGGGCTCGGTCGCCCGGCGGGTGGCGGCGCTCGGCGACTTCCGGCTGCTGACCCGCGGCGACCAGCTGCCGGTGTTCGCCTTCACGACGGCGGACGACGTGACGGCGTACGACGTCTTCGACGTGTCCCGGCGGCTGCGGGAGGGCGGCTGGCTGGTGCCCGCGTACACCTTCCCGCCGCACCGCGAGGATCTGTCGGTGCTGCGGGTGGTGTGCCGCAACGGCTTCTCGGCCGACATGGCGGACCTGCTCCTGGCCGACCTGGAGCGGCTGCTGCCGGAACTGCGCCGGCAGCCGCACCCGCTGACCCGGGACAAGGGCGCGGCCACCGGGTTCCACCACTAGGGCCGCACCGGCCCCGGTACCGGTGCGGCCCCGGTGGTGCGCGTCAGCGGTTCACCGGCTCAGCCGGGCGAATCTCGCCACCGCCAGCGGGAAGAACACCGCGAGCAGGGCCAGCGGCCAGGCGAGGGCGGCCCAGACGTGGCCGGACTCGCCGCCGGGGCTGCCGAAGAGGTCGCGGACGGCCGTGGCGGTCTGGGACAACGGGTTCCACTGGACGGCCGTGCCCAGCCAGCCGGGCATGGAGCCGGGCGCGGCGAAGGCGTTGGAGAGGAAGCCGACCGGCCAGACCAGGATCTGCACCGCCTGCACCAGCTCGGGCTTCCCGGCCACCAGGGCGAGGAAGATGCCGATCCAGAGCATGGCGAACCGGAAGAGCAGGAGCAGGCCGACCGCGCCCAGGAAGGCGCCGGGACCGCCGTGGGCGCGCCAGCCGAGCGTGTACCCGACGCCGATCAGTACGACCAGGCCGAGCGCCGACTGGAGCATGTCGGCGGCGGAACGGCCCACCAGGACCGCGCCGTTGGCCATCGGCAGCGAGCGGAAGCGGTCGACGACGCCCTTGTCGAGGTCCCGGGTGACGGCGATCATCGTGCCCTCCAGGCCGAACGCCATGGTGAGGGCGAGCATGCCGGGGACCAGGTAGTCGACGTAATCGCCGCTCAGGCCCCGGCCGCCGCCGACCAGGTAGCCGAACATGAGCAGCAGCATGACCGGGAAGACCAGGTTGACGACGACCGTCACCGGCTGCCGTCCCCAGCGGGCCAGCTCGCGGCGGGTCATGGTCCAGGAGTCGGACAGGGCGTACGACGTGGCGTTCGGGACGCTGGTGCTCACGCGGCCTCCTTCGTGCGGTCGGTGAGGTGCAGGAACACCTCGTCCAGGGTCGGGCGGCGCAGCGCCACGTCCTCGGCCTCGATCCCGGCCTCCTCCAGCGCCCGTACGACGCCGGAGAGCGCCGCCATCCGGTCGGTGACCGGGGCACTGAGCAGCCGCCGGTCGGTGTCGACGCGGACGCCGGTGAGCGGCAGCAGGGCGACGGCGGCGCCCAGCTGACCGGCGTCGCGCAGCACGACGTCGACGCGGTCGCCGCCGGTGGCGGCCTTGAGTTCGTCCGCCGTGCCGTCGGCGACGACCCGGCCGGTGTCGACGACCGAGATGCGGTCGGCGAGCTGGTCGGCCTCTTCCAGGTACTGCGTGGTGAGCAGGACCGTCGTACCGGCGCCGACCAGGGAGCGGACCGAGTCCCACACCTCGGCGCGGCCGCGCGGGTCGAGCCCGGTGGTCGGCTCGTCCAGGAAGAGCACCTCCGGTTCGGTGATGAGGGACGCGGCCAGGTCCAGGCGGCGCCGCATGCCGCCGCTGTAGGCGCTGACCGGTTTGCGTCCGGTGTCGGTGAGGTCGAAGCGGGCGAGCAGTTCGTCGGCACGCGCGCGTGCCCGCCGGGCGCCCAGGTGGTGGAGGCGGCCGAACATCTCCAGGTTCTGCCGGCCGCCCAGCTCCTCGTCGAGCGCCGCGTGCTGGCCGAGCAGGCCGATGCGCAGCCGTACCGCGTAGGCCTCGGCGACGACGTCGTGGCCCGCCACCTGGATGCGGCCCGCGTCGGGCCGCAGGAGGGTGGACAGGATGCGGACCAGGGTCGTCTTGCCCGCCCCGTTGGGTCCCAGCACGCCGTGCACCGTGCCGCGTGCGACGGTCAGGTCGAGTCCGTCCAGTGCGTCCTTGCTGCCGTATCTCTTGCGTGCGCCTTCGACGGTGATCGCCGTGTCGGCCACAGTCACTCCCCCGCTCTCCTACGAGAGCCTGTTAGACAAATTTGACTACTAGCCCGGAAGATAGTGCCCGCACCCCGATTGGTCAAACTTGATTAGCGAGCATCCCCGTAGTGCGGACGCCCCGCGGCGAACGGGTTCTCCTCCCCGTCCGCCAGCACCGCGACGAACCGCTCGCCCTCGCCGGCGAAGGTGTACGCGCCGCCCCGGACGCGTTCGATGAGGCCGCGGGTCCACTCGGCGCCCGAGTCGGCCGAGTGCACCCAGTAGTTCATGATCTCGCCGATGTGCCCGTACTGGCCCGGCCCCTCCGCGGGCAGGTAGTACTCGGTGACGGCCGCCCGCCACTCCTCGATCTTCCGCACCCGCTCCTCCAGCAGGGCGAGCGCCTCCTGGCGCGGCAGGTCGACCATGAAGCCGAGCGCCGCGGTGAGCACGTCCGGCCGCTGGTCGTAGGCGGTGAGGTAGGCACGGAGCAGGGTGAGGTACTCCTCGGTGCCCTGCTCGGTGACCTCGTACTCCACCCGCGGCGGCCCGCCCGCCGTGGACGGCGCGATCTCGTGCGCGAGCAGCAGCCCCTGTTTCGCCATCTGCTTCAGCGCGTGGTAGATCGAACCGGGCTTGGCGTTGGACCACTCGTGCGCGCCCCAGTACTCCAGGTCGTTGCGCACCTGGTAGCCGTGGGCCCGCCCGTGCTGGCGGACGGCGCCGAGCACGAGGAGACGGATCGCTGACATGGGGTCCAGCCTAGATCCGGCACCGCGGCCCGCCCGCCGGGGCCCTCGGAACCTCGGAGCTGTCAGAACGGGAAGCCGCTGCGCCCGTGCTGCACCGAGATCCACTTCTGGGTGGTGAAGGCGTCCAGCATGCTGTCGCCGTTGAGGCGGCCGATGCCGGAGTGCTTCTCGCCGCCGAAGGGCACGATCGGCTCGTCGTGGACTGTCCCGTCGTTCACGTGGAACATGCCGGTGTCGATCCGCTTGGCGAACGCGACGCCCCGCTCGACGTCCGCCGTGTGCACGGCCCCGCTCAGCCCGTACGGCGTGTCGTTGACCAGGCGTACGGCCTCCTCCTCGCCGTCGAAGGGGACGAGGAAGGCGACCGGTCCGAAGACCTCCTGCTTCAGCAGCGCGGAGTCGGCGGGCAGGCCGGTCAGGACCGACGGCTCGACCAGGTTGTCCGTGACCGAGCCGTGCACCAGGGCGGTGGCGCCCTCGGCGAGCGCCTGCTCGACCACGCCGGAGACCGCGTCGGCCTGCGAGGAGTTGATCACCGGGCCGATGACGGTCTCGGGGTCGCGCGGGTCGCCGGCCTTGAGGGTCCGCACCTTGGCGACGAACTTCTCGGTGAACTCGTCGGCCACCGCGCGGTCGACCAGTACGCGGTTGGCGGCCATGCAGACCTGGCCCTGGTGGACGAAGCGGCTGAAGACGGCGGCGTCCACGGCGTAGTCGACGTCGGCGTCGTCCAGGACCACCAGTGCGCTGTTGCCGCCCAGTTCGAGGACCGAGCGCTTGAAGTTGGCGGCGCAGACCGTGGCCACGTGGCGGCCGACCTTGTCGGAGCCGGTGAAGGAGATCACCTTCGGCACCGGGTGCTCGATGAAAGCGTCGCCGATCTCCGCGATGTCGGTGACCACGACGTTGAGCAGGCCGCCCGGCAGCCCCGCGTCCTCAAGGATCTTCGCGACCAGCGTGCCGCCGACGATCGGCGTGTTCTGGTGCGGCTTGAGGACGACGCCGTTGCCCAGCGCCAGGGCCGGGGCGACCGACTTCAGGGAGAGCAGGAAGGGGAAGTTGAAGGGGCTGATGACGCCCACGACGCCGACCGGCACCCGGTAGACGCGGTTCTCCTTGCCGTCGGCCGGGGACGGGATGATCCGGCCCTCGGGGCGCAGCGCCAGGTGGACCGCCTCGCGCAGGAACTCCTTGGCCAGGTGCAGTTCGAAGGCGGCCTTCAGGCGGGTGCCGCCCAGCTCGGCGACGATCGCGTCGCCGATCTCCGCCTCGCGCTCCTCGACCAGGCGCAGCGCCTTCTCGAACACCGCGCGGCGCGCGTACGGGTTGGTCGCGGCCCACTGCTGCTGCGCGCGCTCGGCGGCCCGGTAGGCGGCGTCGACCTCGTCGGCCGTGGCTATCGTGATCGAGGCGAGCTTCTCGTTGTCGTACGGGTTGAAGTCGATGATGTCCCAGGAGCCGGTGCCCGGCCGCCACTCGCCGTCGATGTACTGCTGGGCGAGGTCGGTGAAGTACGACGACATGTGTTCCCTCAATCCCTTAGCTGCCGCAGCCGCCGCGAGCGAGCCGCCTGATCGAGCGTCATCGTACTTATGTTTCAGGAGAGTTGGAGGAGTCCCCGCAGAAGGTCCCGGCTCTCCTCCGGGCCCGGGCTGTCCTGCTGGAGTTCCTTCAGCGCCGTCTCGTACTGGGTGACGTCCTCCTGCTTGTCCAGGTACAGCGCGCTGGTGAGCTGCTCCAGGTAGACGACGTCCGAGAGGTCGGACTCGGGGAAGCTGAGGAGCGTGAACGCGCCACTCTCGCCGGAGTGCCCGCCGAAGCCGAACGGCATGACCTGGAGGCGCACATTGGGGCGTTCGGACACCTCGATCAGGTGCTGGAGCTGGCCGCGCATCACCGCCCGGTCGCCGTACGGGCGGCGCAGGGCGGCCTCGTCCAGCACGATGTGGAACTCGGGGGCGTTCTCCGCGACCAGGTGCTTCTGCCGCTCCAGGCGCAGCGCCACCCGGCGTTCGACGTCCGCCTCACCGGCGCCCTTCATGCCGCGCCGGACGACCGCGCGGGCGTACTCCGGGGTCTGCAGCAGGCCGTGCACGAACTGCACCTCGTAGGCCCGGATGAGCGAGGCGGCGCCCTCCAGACCCACGTAGGTCGGGAACCAGCTGGGCAGCACGTCGGAATAACTGTGCCACCAGCCCGCGACATTGGCCTCCTTGGCCAGGGAGAGCAGGGAGGCGCGCTCCTGCTCGTCCGTAATGCCGTACAGCGTCAGCAGGTCCTCGACGTCCCTCGTCTTGAAGCTCACCCGGCCCAGCTCCATCCGGCTGATCTTCGACTCGGAGGCGCGGATCGAGTATCCCGCCGCCTCGCGCGTGATCCCCCGCGTCTCACGCAGTCGCCTGAGTTGTGATCCGAGCAGCATGCGCCGCACCACCGATCCGGGCTCTCCCGCGCTCACGTTCGCCAGCCTCCCCAACCGTCTTCAGGGGCCGCAGTCTGCCACTAAAACACTTCGAGCAGTACTCGTCCGGTTACGGAAACGGAATCGAGCCAACGGAAACGTGCAGGATCATGCACGCGGCGGGCCGGAACCAGTCGCGTGGGAGGGTGAAGCAGAGGCGAAGATGACGGAAAAATTGACCAACAAGCGGTACGGGCAGGTCCATTTCGGTCACGTGCACGTGCATCTGCCCTTGCATCTGAGGTACGCATCCGAAACCATGGTCCCCGCACCACCGCGCCGCATCGCTACGACCGCGAACTCCCGGGAGTGCCTCGCATGGGGACGAATGGATCGACCATGCTCGAGCCGTTACGGCAGGGCCTTCCGCCACTCGACCCCGCGGCCGTGTCCCACGCAGCCTCCTGTGCCCTGCCACCCCGTTTCGAAGCGGTGCGCGAGGCCCGGAAGTTCACCCGCAGGACGCTCGACGGCTGGGACACCGGCGACCGCTTCGACGACGTCTGCCTGGTGGTCTCGGAACTGGTCACCAACGCCCTGCGGCACGCGCTGCCCGCCGACACCCCGCGCCACGACGAACGGCACGGTCCGGTACGGCTGCACCTGATGCGCTGGACCGAGCGGCTGGTGTGCGCGGTGCGCGACCCCAGCCACGACAGCCCGGTGGCCCGGGAGACGGACGACTTCTCGGCGGAGTCGGGCCGGGGGCTGTTCCTCGTCGACTCCTTCAGCGACAGCTGGGGCTGGCACCCGCTCGCCGGGACGCTCCACGGCAAGGTGGTCTGGGCGCTGTTCCGCCTCTAGGCACCGTCCGGCCGGCCTGGCCGACCGGGACCGGCCCGCGGACGGCCGGGACCAGCTCGCGCTCAGCTCGCGCTCAGCTCGCGATCAGGTGGTCGAACTCGCCGTCCTTGACGCCCAGCAGCATGGCCTCGATCTCGGCACGCGTGTAGACGAGCGCGGGGCCGTCGGGGAAGCGGGAGTTGCGCACCGCCACCGCGCCGTCGGGCAGGCGCGCGAACTCCACGCATGATCCCTGCGAGTTGCTGCGCCGGCTCTTCTGCCAGGCCGCATCGTGCAACTGCGTGGCGGCCATGCCGTTGTACACGTCGTACACGTCGTGGTCCACAGGTCGCTCCCCGGTGTGCACTGGCTGATGTGGCCATTGATGCAGTGGTCAACTGATCCGGATCATAACCCTGTTCACGTGCAGATGCATGAGCAAATGCACGTGCACGCGCGGTGTTCCCGCGGTTACAGCTTTGACGACCGCTTTACCGAGCCCTGCCCTCTACGACGCCGGGGCCCGGGAAGTCGTTCCCGCATGTGCCCCCGAATTCGAAGAATATGCAACAACATGCGACAACACCGGGGCCGCCCATGACGGATGGGCCCCGGTGTTGTCGCCGGTACGCGAGGTACGGCCGGGCTGCCGAGGAGGTCCGCGGCGGCCGGGTCAGCGCGTGCCGTACGGCAGCAGCGCCATCTCGCGCGCGTTCTTGATCGCCCTGGCCAGCTGCCGCTGCTGCTGGGACGTCACCCGGGTGACACGGCGGCTGCGGATCTTGCCACGGTCGGAGATGAACCTGCGCAGCAGCTCGGTGTCCTTGTAGTCGATGTACGTCACCCCCGCCTGGTCCAGCGGATTGGGACGCCGGGCGGGCGAGCGGTCGTTCTTGCGGGGTCGGGGCATGGGGTCAGACCTCCAGGAGGGTGTCGAAGGCGGGCGGCAGCCGGTCCCAGGCGGCCTGCCCCGCGGCGTACTCGGCGTCGGTCAGCAGACAGGACTCCAGGAGCCGTTCCAGGCCGTCGCGGTCGAGGCCGGGGGAGGTGAACACCAGGTGCTGGCAGCGGTCGCCGTGCTCGGGGTGCCAGTCCAGCGCGGCGGCGGCGCGGCGCACGGGCGGCACCAGCTCCCAGGCGGCGTCGGGGAGCGAGGCGAGCCACGGTCCCGCGCTCTCCACGCACAGGGCACCGCCCGCCGCGTCCCAGTGCAGCAGCGTGTCCTCCTTGCCGGCCAGCCAGAACCGCCCCCGGCTGCGGGCCGCGGCGCAGGTCAGGTCCTCGAGCGCCGCGTACAGCCGCTCCGGGTGGAAGGGGCGGCGGCGGTGCCAGACCAGGGTGGCGACGCCGTGCGCGTCGGCCTCGGCCGGCAGCAGGGCGCAGGCCGGGTGCTGGGCAGCGGCCGCGGCCTCCACGTCGAACCCGGCGAGGGCGGCCCGCGCCAGCTCCGGGGCCGTCTGCGGAGCGCCCGCCGGGTTCCCGTGGCCGATCGGGACCCGGCGGGCCGTCGGATGCAGCTGGGCCAGCAGCTCGCGGTCCTCGTCGTCGGCCTCCGGCGAGCCGGGGAGGGACTCGGCGAGGGCGAGGACGGAGGCGTACTCCAGCTGCCGTGCGAAGGTGTCGGCGACGGTGCGCTGGTCGGTGGCGGCCGCGGCGAGGCCGCCCTCGGCGAGGTCGTCGCCGTTGCCGAGGTACGGCAGCACCAGGGCGGGGTCGACGGCGGTGACCACGCCGGCGACCGTGAAACCGCCGGCCGTCACCACCTCCGCCATCGCCTTGGGCTCGACGGAGTCCCACAGTTCGACGACCGCCAGCGGGGTGCCCCCGGCCTCCGCGAGCCGCACCAGCTCGGGCACGAGGTCCTCGCGCAGCGCGCAGCACGCGCAGTCGTTGACCAGGGGCGCCTCGCCCGCGGAGAGGATGCCGGTGGCGTCCCGCACGGTGCGTACGACCGTGCCCGCGGCGGCCGTAGCCAGGTCGTGGTGGAGGACCACGCTGCCGGGCACGTCGGCCAGCAGCCGGGCCACGGCCGCCCTGCGCGCGTCGGCGTGCAGCCCGCCGACGATCACCACCGGCGGTTCGGGGAAGCGGCCCGGCCCGCTCATGCCCCGTCCTGCTTCCCGTACCGGCGCTCGAAGCGCTCCACGCGTCCGGCGGTGTCCAGGACGCGGGCGGTGCCGGTGTAGAAGGGGTGGCTGACGTGGGAGATCTCGACGTCGACGACCGGGTAGGTGTGGCCGTCCTCCCACTCGACGGTGCGCTCGCTGGTCATGGTCGAGCGGGTGAGGAAGGCGTAGTCCGCGGCCCGGTCGCGGAAGACGACCGGCCGGTACTCGGGGTGGATTCCCTTGCGCATGGCGGCTCAGCGCTCCTCTCGGAAGTCGACGTGGCGGCCGGCCATCGGGTCGTACTTGCGCAGGACCAGGCGGTCCGGGTCGTTGCGGCGGTTCTTGCGGGTGACGTAGGTGTAGCCGGTCCCGGCGGTGGACCGGAGCTTGATGACCGGGCGGAGTTCGTTGCGTGCCATGCCTGCTATCTTACTGAAAATGAATTCCATTAACAGCTAGGGGTCGACCGACCCGAAGGAGAGGTACGTCACCGTGTCCGCCCACTGCATGCTGACCGGGGCCCAGCCCGGATTCGGCAACCGCATCTCCCACTCCCACCGGCGCACCTCGCGCCGCTTCGACCCGAACATCCAGACCAAGCGCTACTGGCTGCCGAGCGAGAACCGGCACGTGCGGCTGCGGCTGAGCACGAAGGGGATCAGGACGGTCGACTCGATCGGCGTCGAGGCGGCCGTGGCGCGCATCCGTGCCCGTGGGGTGAGGATCTGATGGCGAAGAAGAGCAAGATCGCGAAGAACGAGCAGCGGCGGGAGACCGTCGCGCGGTACACGGCACGCCGGGCCGAGCTGAAGGAGATCGTCCGCCGCCCCTCGTCGACGGATGCCGAACGGCTCGCCGCCCAGCGGGAACTGCGCAGGCAGCCGCGCGACGCGAGCCCCACGCGCGTGCGCAACCGCGATCAGGTCGACGGACGCCCGCGCGGATACTTCCGGAACTTCGGCCTCTCCCGGGTGAACCTGCGCGAGCAGGCGCATGCCGGGCATCTTCCCGGGGTGCGCAAGTCCTCCTGGTAGCTTGCGGCTGTTCGGGGCCGAACGGCCGTCCGGCTACAGCTTGGAGCTTCCGGTGACGTGGGTGACTGCGGAGAACACGGCGAGCACGGAGAAGGCGACCCGCCCGACGCGGGCCACGGGTACGGCGCGGGCCGCGGGTACGACGCCGACCACGGGTACGGCGCGGGCCACGGGGACGGCGCCGACCACGGGTACGGCGAACGCGGCGGATACGGCGGATACGGCGGATACGGCGGCCGTGCCGCGTGCGGACGTCGTTCCGCGCGGCGGGGTCCCGCACCGGCGGGTGCGCCCGTCCGTGCGGGCCGCGGCGCTCGGCCTCGGCCTGGCCGGCGCGCTGCTCCTGACCGCGTGCACCGACGACGGGGGCTCCGACGGCGGCTCGGGCGAGGGCTCGGCCGGCGGCGACAAGTCCTCGGCGGCGCCCAGCGCGTCCGCGAGCACGGAGCCGGGCGGCACCGGGGGCGGGTCCCCGTCCGCCGGTGCCGCCGGCGAGCTGGAGGGCAGCTGGCTGGCGACCACCGACGGCCAGGCCGTCGCCCTGATGGTCACCGGCGACAAGGCCGCCCTGTTCGCCACCGGCGGGACCGTGTGCAGCGGCACGACGCAGGAGACCTCCGGCACCCGGACGATCCGCCTCAAGTGCACCGGCGGCAGCGACGAGCGCTCGACCGGCAAGGTCGGATCGGTCGACGCCGAGTCGCTCACGGTGGCCTGGGAGGGTGAGCTGGGCGAGGAGACGTACACCAGGTCCGAGGGCGGCTCGCTCCCGCCCGGCCTGCCGACCGCCGGCATCGGTTCCTGACCGGACCGGACAGCCGGGGCCGGCTCCGCCTCAGCCCCGTTTCAGTGGCCGGTGGCGGCCGACCCGGGCGGCGTCGGCCGCGCGGGTGCCCTCGGTCCAGCCGGCCGCGTCCACGGCGCCGCGCAGACGGGTGGTGGTCGTCTGCGGGAACATGCGCTCCACGCGGTCGGTGACCGCGACGTCGCGGGAGGCGAGCACCGGCAGCAGGACCACGTCCGCCGCCGCGTCCGCCGCCGCGCCCGTGGCCGCTTCCGCCGCGGCCCGCAGCCTGGTGCCCGCGCGGTGGGCGTAGGCGGCGAGGAACGACTGGCGGAAGGTCTTGGTGCGCTTGCGCCCGCCCGCCCGCTGCCCGGCCTCCGCCTTCGTCATCGCGGCCTCGGCCTGCACCAGCAGCGAGGTGTAGAGGAGTTCGACCGCCTCCAGGTCGGCCTCGAAACCGACGACGGTGGAGAAGCCGAAGGGCTCGTTCCACACGGCCCTGCAGTGGTTGGCGTCGGCCACCGCGTCCAGCAGCACCGCCTTGGCCTGCTCGTAGGGCGGCTCCACCCCGATCCGGCAGGCGCCCGGCGCGTCGGGCGAGGCCGCCGACCCCTGTGCCTGCGCGGCCAGCAGCGCCTCGTCGACGCTGTGCCGGGCCATCAGCTCCTGCGCCTTGGCGCTCAGCGCCTCCGCCTCCTCGGGGTACCCGGTCGCCTCCGCCTTGGCGAGCAGCGCGCGGATGCGGGCGAGGGCCCGGGACTCCGGCCGGTGCTCCCGTTCCCGACGCGGCCCCTGCCCCGCCTCCCCCGCCTCCAGGGGCTCGAGGCCGGGCAGCCGCAGCAGCAGGCGGTACAGCTCCAGTACGGCGGTGGCGTGCGAGAAGCGGTCGGTGCGGGGCGGCACCGTCACCTCCGCGTCCGGCAGGGCGTCGAGCTGCGCGGTCCAGCGCGGACCGCGCGCACGGTCGTGCGGCGCCTGGGCGCGGATCAGCGCGGCCACCAGCCGTACGTGCACGTCGTCCAGTTCGCGGCGGACGATCCGTACGAGGTCGGCGGGCTGCCAGCCGCGCCGCCACGCCGTGGCCACGAACTCCGCACCGCGCCGGGCCAGTTCCGCGTCCGCCGCGGGATCGGCCGCGAGCAGCGAGGCGGCGCTGTCGAGGGCGGCGTCGGCGGTGTCGTACAGGGCGGTCTCGAAGGCACGGTCGACGGTGCGGGACGTACTCACCCGGCGATGGTGCCACGACTCGGAAGGGGCGACACGGGCTGTCAACCGTCGGTTGACAGTGGCGAGAGCGCAACCTACGGTTGACACATGACGACGAACCCGAGCATCACGTCATCCGTACGCCTCGACGAACTCATCGACGCGATCAAGAAGGTGCATCCGGAGCCGCTGGAACAGCTCCAGGACGCCGTCATCGCCGGCGAGCACCTCGGCGAGGTGGCCGACCACCTCATCGGCCACTTCGTGGACCAGGCCCGGCGTTCGGGCGCGTCCTGGACGGACATCGGCAAGAGCATGGGCGTCACCCGCCAGGCGGCGCAGAAGCGCTTCGTGCCCAAGGAGTCGGCCGACCTGGACGCGAGCCAGGGCTTCAGCCGCTACACCCCGCGGGCACGCAACGCCGTCATGGCCGCGCACAACGCGTCCAAGGCCGCCGGCAACACCGAGGGCCTGCCCGAACACCTCGTCCTCGGCCTGATCACCGAACGCGAGAGCCTCTCCGCCAAGGCGATCGCCGCGCAGGGCGTGACCCTGGACGCGATCCGCGAGGCGGCGACCGCGGCACTCCCGCCGGCCGCCGCGGAGGTCCCGGAGCTGGTGCCTTACGGTCCCGCGGCCAAGAAGGTCCTCGAACTCACCTTCCGCGAGGCCCTGCGGCTCGGCCACAGCTACATCGGCACGGAGCACCTCCTGCTCGCCCTGCTGGAACACGAGCACGGCGAGGGCGTGCTGAGCGGCCTCGGCCTCGACAAGGAGACGACCGAGCGGTTTGTCGTCGACGCGGTGTCGGAGTTCATCAAGGTGACCGAGAAGAAGGGGGAAGCGGGCCCGGCAGGCGAGGAGGCCTGACGGGGGGCGAGCAGGCCGGCCCGGCAGCCGGGGAGCAGGGCCCGGCAGGCGCGCAGGCCGGACTGGCAGCCGGGGAAATGAGACCCCCGGGCACGCACCCCGGGCCGGCAGCCGGAGAGCCGGGCCGGGCGGGCGCGCACCCCCGAACCGGCAACCGGGGAACTGGCCCGGCAGGCGCGCAGCCCGGACCAGCAGGCGGGGACCACCCGGGCCCGGCAGACACGCAAGCCGGACCGGCAGCCGGGGAGACCGGCCCTGCGGGGCAGCCGGGGACCGGGGAGACTGCGACCGGCGGGCGAGGAGACCTGAACGGCGTCCGTGCCGCGGCCGTGCGATGTCAGACCCCGGTGCGACACTCACGACATGGCCGAGAGGTGGGCGCTCGCGGTGGCCGAGGGCGGTGGCGTGGAGGTCGCCGCCCTCGGCCCCGACGGGCTGCCCGCCGGACCGGTGCGGCGGGAGCGCGACCCCGCCGACGCCGTACGAACCAGACCGGAGGTCACGCGCTGGGTGTGGCGGTCCACCGCCGAGATCGCGCCGCGCCTGCTCGCCGCCGGGGTGCGAGTGGAGCGCTGCTACGACGTGGAGGCCGCCGAGACACTCCTGCTCGGCCACGAGGGGCGGTATGGGGAGCCGCGCTCGGCCGCGGCTGCCCTGGCCCGGCTGCGCGGCGGCCCCGTACCGCCCGACCCGCCGCAGCGCTCCGCCGAGCCGGGGGCGCAGTCCCCGCTGTTCGAGCCCCAGGCCGTCCACCTCCCCCTCTCCGACCTGCTCGCCGTCTACGCCGAGCAGCAGCGCCGCCACGACCGTTCGGCGCACCCCGAGCGGCTGCGGCTGCTGACGGCCGCCGAGTCGGCGGGGATGCTGGTGGCCGCGGAGATGAACCGCGCGGGGCTGCCCTGGCGGGCCGACGTCCACCGCGAGGTGCTGCACGACCTGCTGGGCGAGCGGTATGCGGGCGGGGGCGAGCCGCGCCGCCTGGCCGAGCTGGCGGAGGAGGTGTCGGCGGCGTTCGGCCGCCGGGTGCGGCCCGATCTGCCCGCCGACGTGGTCAAGGCGTTCGGGCAGGCGGGCGTGAAGGTGGGCTCCACCCGCCGCTGGGAGCTGGAGTCCGTGGACCACCCGGCCGTGAAGCCGCTGCTCGAGTACAAGAAGCTGTACCGGATCTGGGTCGCCCACGGCTGGTCCTGGCTCCAGGACTGGGTGCGCGACGGGCGGTTCCGCCCCGAGTTCCTGGCCGGCGGCACCGTCACCGGGCGCTGGGTGACCAACGGCGGGGGCGGGCTGCAGATCCCCAAGGTGATCCGGCGGGCCGTCGTCGCCGACCCGGGCTGGCGGCTGGTCGTCGCCGACGCCGACCAGATGGAGCCGCGCGTGCTGGCGGCGATCTCCCGCGACCCCGGTCTGATGGAGGTGGCCGGCCGCGAGACCGACCTCTACCAGTCCGTCTCCGACCGCGCCTTCTCCGGCGACCGGGCCCAGGCCAAGCTCGCCGTGCTCGGCGCGGTCTACGGCCAGACCTCCGGCGACGGCCTGAAGAACCTCGCCGCGCTCAGACGCCGCTTCCCCAGGGCCGTGGCGTACGTCGACGACGCGGCCCGCGCCGGCGAGGAGGGGCGGCTCGTGCGCACCTGGCTGGGCCGCACCTGCCCGCCCGCGGCCGGCGCGGCCGACGGCACCGAGGAGGCCGGGCTGCCGCAGGACGACCCCTCCGGCACCTCCGACACCGGGGACCGTCCGCAGGAGTGGGTGCCGGGGTACGCCTCCACCAACGCCCGCGCACGGGGCCGCTTCGCCCGCAACTTCGTCGTCCAGGGAAGTGCCGCCGACTGGGCGCTGCTGCTCCTCGCCGCGCTGCGCCAGACCTGCGCGGACATGGCGGCCGAGCTGGTCTTCTTCCAGCACGACGAGGTGATCGTGCACTGTCCCGAGGAGGAGGCCGACACCATCGTCGCGGCGATCCGGGACGCGGCGGAGCTGGCGGGACGGCTGACGTTCGGTCCGACGCCGGTGCGGTTCCCGTTCACGACGGCGGTGGTGGAGTGCTACGCGGACGCGAAATGAGGCGGGCGCGCGCCGTGACACCGCTCGCTCAGTGCTTCCGGTACATGTCCAGCGCTCTCCAGGAATCCGCCGTCTCCTCGGCGACGGGGAGAGGCTGCCGCCAGGCGGTGGACGCGTCGATGTCCGGTGCGGAACACCGCACCCGTTCCGCCGTGGCCTGGGCGTCGCCCCGCACCGAGACGGCCAGGAGTCCGAAGGGAGCCGTGGGCCGCAGTTCGACGCAGACCACGGGCCTGCCGGGCCGCAGCGCCACGAAGTCCTGACCGCCGACGTGGCCCCGAGTGCCGGCGCTCAGCACGCCGGGAATCCAGACGCCGTGCAGAGCCTCTCCGCGCAGCGCACGCCACCAGTCGGATTCCACCGTCACCCGGCGTACCGCGGTCAGCGGCACCCGCACACTTCCGCGGTGTGCGGCGGCCTTCTCCCACCAGGAGAGGCGCACCACGAGGTCGTCATCCTGCACGAGGACCCGCGCCACGTTCCCACCCTCCCTTCCAGTCCCAGGACCGGGGTGGTGACACAAGGACGCCGCCGCACGCTCCGCAGGTCCGAATGACCGCGGGCCCGGGGCGTCACCCGTCGGCAGCCCAGGCCCCCGGCCCGCCGCCACGCCACTCGATCAGCTCGGGGGCGTCGAGCGTCGTATCGGACTCGGGCAGGCCCGCTCGGCGCAGGAACTCGACCACGTCGAGCAGGTGGTACGCGGTGCCGACGTACTCACCGCGGATCGCGACCCGCCTGCCACCATCGGGGCTCGGCGGCTGCACGATCACAGGCGCCTCTTCCATGCCTACGGTGTGCCCCTCACCGAACGGCTCATGCAGACACGGCCCCGTTCGGACCGGTCGCGGGTCGGCCTCCGGGGCGCTGCTGCGAGAGGACGCCCCGCAAGCCGGCAGCCGTCAGCAGTCCAACCAAAAAGACCAGGCCAGAGCGCATCTGACCTGATCTCGAATGGAGCCGCCTTCGGGATTCGAACCCGAAACCTACGCATTACGAGTTGTCCGACCTTGGTCCGTGGTCGTCCGTACGCGTCCTTGGGACCTGCTTGTCCGCAGGTTAGGGCCGTAACTGAACCCCCAAAGGCCCACCCGACCGCTCCGGAAACGGCACAAGTGAGACCGCGACTGAGACCTCCGACGTTGCGCAGGCCGTCCCAAACTCCCGCGTACGGCAACTCTGTTGTCAGAGTCTGCCTCTATGGTTCCAAGCAAGCCTGCCGAGTGAGGAAGGAAGCCATGGCCGAGGAGCCTCACAGGAAGTACGACAACACCACCATTGCCGCGCTCATGACCCTAGCGCGGGGCGGCTGCTACGCCCCCCGTTGTGGAGCGCCGACGGTGCGCATCATCGACGGCAAGCCCGTCCTCAACCTGGACATCGCCCATATTCGCGCTCTAAAGGCGGGCGGGAAGCGGTACGACCCGTCATGGAGCGTGGAGGACAGGAACAGCTTCGCCAACCTGATCTTGCTGTGCAACGTGCACCACAAGCGCGTAGACGGCATTGACGGTGAAAAGTACTCCGTAGCCATCCTTGAGGGGTGGAAGCATGTTCGCGAAGCCGATGGGCAAGACGCCCTCGCAGGCCTGAGCGGTCTCACTGAGGCCCGACTGGTCTCGATGATCCAGGAAGCACAGGAACAGTACGTGGATCGGCTTGCGCCGGTGCTAGGAACTCTTGCGGATCGGGTGCCAGAGCTGTCGTCTCTACTCAGGGTTCTCAAGTCTGATCTTGAGCGAATGCAGGGGCATGCACCTGGCATCCCGGAGGACACGGCTTGGATGGTTTACGAGGCCAGCCGCAATCTGGCGCACCTCCAGGACAACACGCCTTTGCTGATGAACGCGGGAGCCGACCTCGCACACCTGCAAGACAACGTCCACTTGCTGGCTTCCGCCGCTCAGGCCCTGATTCGCGTGGCGGACCTGCCGGCTTCCCTCAGCCACGCAGCCGATGACATCCGGAGTGCTGCGGCTGCCCTCTCGGACGCGAGGAGGTACTGAGAAGGGCAAGCGCGCAACCTCTGCTACGCAGACGCCTGCCTAGGGTCAACGACATGGACCTTTTCCAGACGTTCTCCACACGGCTCAGTGGTCCGCTGGCTACTTGGGCAAACTGACGAACGTAGAGAAGCCGCCTTACGCGCCATCTGGCGCTGAGCTGGGGGAACTTATGATCGTCCGACATCACTTAGGCGAAGATGGCGAGCTGGCCCAGTACCTCACGCGCCAGCTCAACACTCCACTGGACTGGCCCCAGGATGGAGGTCTGAACACCGAGCACGTTGCGGAGATCGCCGCCGCAGCAGCCTGCGATGTCTCCCACAACCAAGCGGCTAACGGGCACTTGGTCGACCTCCTCGCCGCTCTTCCTCTGCCAGGCACTCAGGAAGGGGATGAGTTTTGGGATGAGCTGAGGCGTGCTGGAGGTGATGCCGCTTTGTACATCGATCCCGTCAACTCGGGCGGCCCCTTCATCAAGTACCTCATCGACGGGAACGAAGGGGGCATCGCTGGCCGCGTCCTCAGCTTCCTGGGCAAGCTCGATGACCAGCAGCGCGAGGCGGTGATCGGAGTGATCGGAGCCGCCTTGGACTACAACAGCTTCGTTGCAGGTGGTCGGTACCTCGGAAAGCTATGGCTGCGTGATGCTGAGACCTCTGCATGGCACGTCCTCCTTGCGAGCCGCCGGGCGTACGAGACAGAGGACGACCGCAAGCGATTCCTTGAGGCATGGAGCAACGCCTGAGCGGTGTAGAGCAGCAGAAGCGCCGATCACTCGAAATCCAGATAGGGCTGTCTCTGGCCGACGCTCCTGCGCCCCGTCGGCCAGAGACTCAACCTGCTCCCGATTGACCGGGTGCGGCGCTTGGCCACGCGTTCCAGCAGCCGACCACTATGGCGCGGCGAAAACCTCTAGGAGTGGTCAGCGAGGCGATCTACGATCGTTGGTCATGGGCGTGTACAGGAGCCGACATCGGTCAGATGTGTCGCCGAAACGTGCCGCAGAAGCGGATGCCGAGTTCTTAGACAGGATCGCCGGTCCGTTCTGGGACCAGGTACGGGATGTGATCAACGAGTGGTGGTCGCACTTCCCGGACCATGCTCAGCCTGGCCTGCGTAGTCGACTGCTGGACAGGAACTCCGACGCGAACGTCTACTCAGCGCTGTGGGAGTTGTACTTGCACGAGATGCTGCTCGGTTCCGGCTGCACCGTGGAGGTAGAGCCGCAAATAGGCACGAATGGCAAGAATCCCGACTTTCTGGTCTCCCGTGACGGCGGTCAATTCGTCGTCGAGGCAATCTGGACAGCCCAGCGTCTGGGAGACACCGTTCCTAAGCAACTCCCACCTCAACTTAAAGATGGCATCGATCGGGTGCCGAGCCCAAACTTCTTCGTGTCCTACAGGCTTAACCGCGCCGGGGCAGCGACGCCCCCTCAGAGGCGCCTGAAAAGCCAGCTGACGCAGTGGCTGGCGAGCCTGGACCCCGACCAAGTCATCGCCGAGTATGAGCGCAAGGTGCCGCCGCCGAGGTTCACCTGGCAGGACGCTGACTGGAACATCACGTTTGAGGCGATCCCCCGCAGCCCCGGCAAACGAGGCGATCCAACGAGCAGGACAATCGGAATTCACCCTGCGGTATGGGTCAACGATGAATCGAATCTCGTGCTCGACGCCGTCAAAAGGAAGGGCCGGAAGTACGGCGACCTAGCACTGCCATTCATCGTCGCGGTCGGCCATGCGGCCATCTTTCCCGACGTCGAGGATACCAAGACCGCGCTGTACGGAACTTCGGTCGAGTACGCGCGGGTCGGCACACCGACCTTCGGCCGAATGCTCGACGGGTACTGGACTGCCACCTACGACCACGCCCACAGCCGGGTTAGCGGCGTGCTCGTCGTCGACAACCCAGCACCCTGGACCTGGACGAAGAACGCCCCTGTCCTGTGGCGGAGCCCTGACCCTAAGTCGCTTCCGGCCCCCATCCTTCCCGCATGGGCAGCCGCACAGTTGGGCGAGGTACAAGTCGAACACCAACCAGCAGCTCGCCCCATCCACACCGCCCTCAGTCTGCCCAAGCATTGGCCGGTCGGCGACGCCTTCCCCCGAGGTCACCAGAGCGACATGACCTGAAGGCAGCGGTGCGACCCGTGGGGTTGACAAGAAGAGTCTGGAGCAAAAGTCGGCCGGGCGATGCGTGAGCGGGAGACTGCTGGGGCAATGGGCGCCCGGCGAGGCCAACCAAGACCGACCAGAGCGGTCCCCATCAGGAACGTTCCGCCGTCTCCGGTGCGAGTCGCCTCGTGAATCCGTGGTCGCGAAGACGTTCGTGCGCGGTCCTGATGTCGTCGGGAATCTCCTGCTCGGTCATGAACCCTTGACGGGGGTAGATCATGAGGCGCTGGTGGGCGCCGACCAGCATGTCGACGACAAGGCGCGCGTCCCCGATCGAGTCGATGTAGCCGGAAAGCGCCATGGGAGTCGACGCGCACACCCACTCGACACCGGGCCACATCTTGCAGGCTGTCGCGTATGCACGCCGTTCCTCGTAGGGCTTGCTGATCAGGAGGGCGGACGTGACGGGCACGCGCCGCTCTTCGAGGAGCGCGCGCGAGAATCGGATGTTCTCGCCCGTGTTCCTCGCATTCGGCTCGACGAGGATGGCGTGCTCGGGGACCCCAGCTCCATCGCGCGCTCTCGGTAGTGATCGGCCTCGCCACGGGGCATCCGCTCGCGCGTCGTGCGGCTGGTCGCCCCGGTGAAGACGATGAGCGGGGACATGCCCTGGTTGTAGAGGTCCGCCGTGGTGTCGGCCACCCCCAGGTCATGGCTGCCGAGACCGATGGCGATGGAGCACGGGCGCGACTCGTGCCCCATCTGCTGGAAGTTCCAGCGTCTGTGCGTCCACCCACGCCTGAGCCGAGATCACTTGCTGTCGCCCTCGTCTTCGCCGAGTCCGGCATCTTGAAGTCGTACGACCACGCGAACCGCGTCGCCGCGTGCACCCCGCCCACTGAGACCAGAAGTGAGACCGCCGACACCCGTGCGGAGCGCGCCCGGCGCCGCCGCCGCATCCGCTGAACGAGAAAGCCCAGCTCAGACAGTGCCTGGGCTGGGCTTCGAGTGGAGCCGCCTTCGGGATTCGAACCCGAGACCTACGCATTACGAGTGCGTTGCTCTGGCCATCTGAGCTAAGGCGGCGCGCTGTGCACCCATGGTGCGATCAGCAACGACGGTAAGTCTACACAGTTTCCCGGGGTGCTCCGAACCCGCCCCGGAGGCGTGGACTCCGGGGCGGGAGGGCGGGCGGCTACGAGCAGCGCTTGCCGTCCTCGGGGGCGGTGCCGCTCAGCAGGTACGTGTTGATCGCCGAGTCGATGCAGGTGCTGCCGCGGCCGTAGGCGGTGTGGCCGTCGCCCTCGTAGGTGAGGAGGCGGCCGGAGGAGAGCTGGTCGGAGAGGGCCTCGGCCCAGCGGTACGGGGTGGCCGGGTCGCGGGTGGTGCCGACCACCACGATCGGGGTGGCGCCGACCGCCTCGATGCGGTGCGGCTCCCCCGTGGGCTGCACGGGCCAGTACGCGCAGTTCAGGGAGGACCAGGCGAGGCCCTCGCCGAAGACCGGGGAGGCCTTCTCGAACTCGGGGAGGGCGGCGCGCACCTCGTCCGGGGAGGAGAAGGCGGCGGGGAGGTCGAGGCAGTTCACGGCGGCGTTGGCGAACATCAGGTTGCTGTAGCCGCCGTCGGCCTCGCGCTCGTAGTAGCTGTCGGAGAGGACCAGCAGGCCGGCGCCGTCCTTCTCCTTGATCGCCGAGGTGAGGGACTCGCGCAGCTGCTGCCAGGCGCCCTCGTCATACATCGCCGCGATCACGCCGGTGGTGGCGAGGGACTCGGTGAGCTTGCGGCCGTCGGCGTCGCCGGCGGGGAGGGGCTTCGCGTCCAGGTCGTCGAAGAAGGACTTCAGGTTCTTGCCGACCTGGTCGGGTGAGGTGTTCTTGCCGCCCAGGGGGCAGTCCGGCTGCCGTACGCAGTCCTTCGCGAAGGACTGGAACGCCGTCTCGAAGCCCTCCGTCTGCTCCAGGTTCAGGCGGCGGGCGGGCAGGGAGGGGTCCATCGCGCCGTCCAGGACCAGGCGGCCCGCCCGGTCCGGGAACAGGCCGGCGTAGGTCGCGCCCAGGAAGGTGCCGTACGACGCTCCGACGTAGGTCAGCTTCTCGTCGCCCAGCACGGCGCGCAGGACGTCCATGTCGCGTGCCGCCTCGACCGTCGAGACGTGGCGCAGCAGCTTCGGCGCGTCCGCCCCGCAGCCCTCGGCGAACTCCTTGTAGGCGTCGACCAGCTTGTCCGTCTCGGCCGCGTCGTCCGGTGTGACGTCGGTCTGCGTGTACGCGTCCATCTCACGGCCGTCGAGGCATTCGACGGGCTCGCTGCGGGCCACGCCCCGCGGGTCGACCGCCACCATGTCGTACTGGGCGCGGACCTTCGCCGGGTAGCCGATGCCCGCGTACTGCTGGAGGTAACCGATCGCCGAGCCGCCCGGTCCGCCGGGGTTGACCAGCAGCGAGCCGAGCCGCTTGCCCGGTCCGGTGGCCTTCTTGCGGGCCACCGCGAGCCGGACGTCGCCCTGGCCCGGCTCGGCGTAGTCGAGCGGGGCCTTCATGGTGGCGCACTGGAAGCCGGGGACACCGCAGTCGCGCCAGGCGAGCTTCTGCTCGTAGTACGGCGACAGCTCGGCGGGCGTGGCCCTCGGCAGGGGGGCCAGGGCCGCCGTGGCCGCCTCCGTCGAGCCCGCCCCCTCCGCCGCGGGGGAACCGGCGGACGTCGACGCGCCCCCGGCCGAGCAGGCGGTGGCGAGCAGCGCGGCGGCGAGCAGCGAGGCTCGGAAACGGGTGCTGCCGGTGCGGGTCCTGCGGTGAGTGCGCCTTGTGTGCATTCAGCGAGCGTAACTCTCCGCGACGGTCTCGTTGCGGTGCGTGCTCTACGTGCCTCGTACGTGTTACGGCGTCAACCCGGCGGGACGTCGGCGGGCCCCGGCACGGCCCAAGGCACGGTCCCGCGGCGGGTGCTCAGCCCGATCTGAGCGCCATCGTCATCGCCTCCACCGCCAGCAGCGGCGGCACATTGCGGTCCAGGGCCTCTCCGCAGGCGGCGATCGCCTCGATGCGGCGCAGCGTGGACTCGGGTGTGCTGCCGCGGGCGAGCCGCTCCAGGGCGTCCTCCGCGTCGGCGTTGGCGATCGCCACCCGGGTGCCGAGCTGGAGCGCGAGGACGTCGCGGTAGAAGCCGGTCAGCTCGCTCAGGGCGAGATCGAGGCTGTTGCGCTGGGTGCGGGCCTTGCGGCGTTTCTGGTCGGCCTCCAGGTCCTTGATCACACCGGCCGTGCCGCGCGGGAGCCGGCCGCCCTGGGCCGCGCCCAGCGCCGCCTTCAGCTCCTCGGTCTCCTTGGCGTCCATCTCCTCGGCGAGCTGCTTGGCGTCCTCCGCCGCGGCGTCGACCAGTTCCTGGGCCGCCCTGAGGGCGCCGCCGACGTCCTCCACCCGCAGCGGCAGCTTCAGCACGGCGGCCCGGCGGTCCCGGGCGGCCTTGTCGGTGGCCAGGCGGCGGGCGCGGTCGATGTGGCCCTGGGTGGCGCGGGCCGCCGCGGCGGCGACGTCCGGCTCGATGCCCTCGCGCCGGACGAGCATGTCGGCGACGGCCTCGACCGACGGCGTGCGCAGGTTCAGGTGGCGGCAGCGGGAGCGGATGGTGGGCAGGACGTCCTCGACGGAGGGGGCGCACAGCAGCCAGACCGTCCGCGGGGCCGGTTCCTCCACGGCCTTCAGGACGGCGTTGGCCGACTTCTCGTTCAGCCGCTCGGCCTCCTCGACGAGGATGATCTGCCAGCGGCCGTTCGCGGGCGAGGTGAACGACTTGCGGACGGTGTCCCGCATGTCCTGGGCGCGGATCTCGGCACCCAGCGCGACCACGGTGCTGACGTCCGCGTGCGTGCCCACCAGCGCCGTGTGGCAGCCGTCGCAGAAGCCGCAGCCGGGGACGCCGCCGAGGGCGCGGTCGGGGCTCACGCACTGCAGCGCGGCGGCGAACGCCCGGGCCGTCTGTGCGACGCCGGAGCCCGGCGGGCCCGTGAACAGCCAGGCGTGCGTCATGCTCGTCGCCTGCGGCAGCGGGCCGTCGGCCGCGGCGGCGGTGACGAAGGCGTCGGCGTCCCGGGCAGCGGCGGCGAGCGGCTCGCACACCTTCTCCTGCCCGACGAGGTCGTCCCACACGGTCATGGGTCACGCCGTCCTTCCGTCACACGAGCCGTCGTACGGGCCCGTCGCACCGTGCCTTCGTGCCTTCGTACCGGCCCGTCGCGCTGTGCCTTCGCACCGGGCCGGCGCGCTGGTCCGCGCGCGCTGTCCATTGTGCGGGGCGGCACTGACAACGCGGCGGGGCCGCCGGGCACGCCCGGCCCCGGCGGCCCCGGTACTCAGCGTCGGCCCCGGCCGCCCCGGCCCCGCCCCCGGCCGCCGCGGCCGTCGTCGCGGCCGTCCTCGTCCGCGTCGTGCGGCCCCAGCAGTTCGTCCGCCAGTGTCGGCAGGTCGTCCAGCGGGGTCTCCTCGGCCCAGTCGGAACGGCGCCTGCGGGACGGCGGTGCCTGGTCGGGGTCGATCTGCGGCAGCTCGCGCGTGCGGTCCTGGGCGTCCTCGGCCGGGGCCTCCTCCCGGAAGTAGCCCGGCGGGACCCGGTCGGCGGGGTCGTCCTCGCGTACGGGGGGCAGGACGGCCGTCTCGTCGGCGGCGCCCTGCGGTGTCACGGGCGGCAGGACCGCCGTCTCGTCGGTGTCCCGCGGCTCCACCGCCGGAAGCACCGCCGTCTCGTCCGCCGCGCCGGAGGGCACCGGCGGCTTGGGCAGCTCGGTCGTCACCTCGGACTCGGACTCGGACTCGGCCTCGGGCTCGCCGGGCGCCCGTCCGCCGTCCCGCACCTCGTCGGCCCGGTCCTGGTCGGACGTGTCCCGCACCGGCCGCAGTACGGCCGTGTCCTCCACCGGACCGCCGGACGCGTTCGTCGGGGTCACGATCGGGGTCGGCACGGTCGCCGCGTCGGCGGGGGGCGCGGCGGCCGGCTTCGGGTGCGGGGCCTCCGCCGCCGCGGGGGCGGCCGGCTTGGGGCCGGCGGCGGCCGCGGCGGCCGCCTGCTCCGCCGCCCGGCGTGCCTCCTCGGCGCGCAGCAGGGCCTCCTCGGCCTTGCGCTGCTTCTCCAGGCGCCGGGCCTCGGCCTCGGCGCGCAGCCGCTCCTCCTCCTCGGCCTGCTTGCGGCGCCGCTCCTCCTCGGCCCGCAGCCGTGCCTCCTCCTCGGCGCGCGCCTTCTCCTCCGCGAGGAGCCGGGCCCGCTCCTCCTCGGCCTTGCGGCGGGCTTCCTCGGCCCGCCGCCTGGCCTCCTCGGCCTGCCGCTCGGCCTCGCGCCGCTGCGCCTCCTCCAGCTCGCGCCGCTTGCGCTCCTCCTCCTCGGCGCGCACCCGCGCCTCCTCCTCGAGGCGCTCGCGCTCCAGGCGCTCCTCCTCGGCCTTGCGGGCGGCCTCTTCCTCGGCCTTGCGGCGGGCTTCCTCCTCCGCCTTGCGGCGCGCCTCCTCCCGGGCCTTGATCTCGGCCTCGGACAGCGGCAGCACCTGGTCGAGCCGGTGGCGTACGACGGTGGTGACGGCCTCCGGCTCCTGGCCGGCGTCCACGACCAGGTAGCGCCCGGGGTCGGCGGCGGCCAGAGTGAGGAAACCGGAGCGCACGCGCGCGTGGAACTCGGCGGGCTCCGACTCCAGGCGGTCCGGCGCCTCGGTGAACCGCTCGCGGGCGGCCTCCGGCGACACGTCCAGCAGGACGGTCAGGTGCGGGACGAGCCCGTTGGTGGCCCAGCGGTTGATGCGGGCGATCTCGGTCGGCGACAGGTCGCGTCCGGCGCCCTGGTAGGCGACCGAGGAGTCGATGTAGCGGTCGGAGATGACCACGGCGCCGCGCTCCAGGGCGGGCCGCACCACGGTGTCGACGTGCTCCGCGCGGTCGGCGGCGTACAGCAGCGCCTCCGCGCGGTGCGACAGTCCGGCGCTGGAGACGTCCAGCAGGATGGAGCGCAGGCGCTTGCCGACCGGCGTCGCGCCGGGCTCGCGGGTGAGCACGACCTCGTGCCCCTTGCCGCGGATCCACTCGGCGAGGGCCTCGGCCTGGGTGGACTTGCCCGCTCCGTCACCGCCCTCCAGGGCGATGAAGAATCCGTTCGCGGCGGGGGTCGGCACCGGGTCGTCGCCGCCGAGCAGCGCGTCCCGCAGGTCGTGCCGCAGCGGTACGCCGGAGCGGTCGTCGACCTTGGCCAGGACCAGCGCGGCCAGCGGCAGCAGCAGGGCGCCGAGCAGCATCAGGACGAACGCGGCGCCGCCGTGGGCGAAGACGAACTTGCCGCTCTCCAGCCGGTGCGGTCCGACCGCCGCGGCCAGGACCGGCCCGACGACCGCGCCCAGCGCCACGTAGACCCGGACGACGGCGTGCAGGTGCTCGGTGGTCCGGGCCCGGCGGTGGTCCTCGGTCTCCTGGTCGAGCAGCGCGTGCCCGGTGTTCGCGGCGACGCCCGCGCCGACCCCGGTCAGCGCCAGGAGCAGCAGCACGGTGGTGTCGTCCGGGACGAGTCCGGCGGCCAGCAGGGTGACGCCGGCGAAGGCGATGGCCAGGGCGAGCAGCCGCCGGCGGGACAGGGAGGGCAGCAGGGCCGGGGCGGTGCGGATGCCGACGACGACGCCGCCGGTCAGCGCGCCCACCGTCAGCCCGTACAGCACGGGGCCGCCGCCCAGGTCCTTGGCGTGCAGCACCGCCACGGCGACCGTGGCGGCCACCACCGCGGCGACCGCGGCGCAGGCGAACACCAGCAGCGGCAGCGCGCCGGTGCGGCCCTTGTCGACGCCGCCGCCGCTCTTGGGGCGGCGCATGCCCTCCAGCGGCGACCGCGCGCGCGGGGTGCGCACCGCGGGCAGCTCCAGGAAGGTCACCACCGACAGGGACGCGGCGAACAGCCCGGCCGCCACGTACGAGCCGAGCGCCGCCTGGTGCTCGGCGAACCAGTCGACGCCGGCGCCCAGGAGGTTGTTCAGGAGCCCCGAGAGGACCAGCACGGCGGCCGCGAGGGGGATCGCCACGAAGCTCGTGCGCAGCGACAGGCGGCGCAGCGCGTCCATGTGGTCCGGCAGCGGCCGTACCGTCGCGCCCTCCAGGGGCGGGGCGGGCAGCAGCGCGGGGGCCGCGCTCTCCCGGCACACCGTCCAGAAGCGCTCGGCGACGCCGGTGACGAAGGCGGTCACCAGGAGGTAGGCGAGCGCGTCGTCGGGCGTCCAGTCGATCCACAGGGGCGCGACGATCAGCAGCGCGGCCCGCAGTCCGTCGGCGCCGACCATGGTCCAGCGCCGGTCGAGCGGACCGTCCTGCGAGGTGAGTGAGGTGAGCGGCCCGAGCAGCACGGCACCGAAGAGCAGCGTCGCCAGGATGCGGACGCCGAAAACGGTCGCCACTGCGAACGCCACGCCCCGGTAGCCCCCGCCGAAGGAGCCCGCGCCGATCGCGGCCTGGACGGCGAGGAGGACCAGCACCAGCAGGGCGAGGATGTCGCCGACACCTCCCACGAGCTGGGCGCTCCACAAGCGCCTCAGCTGCGGACGGCGCAGCAGGGCGCGGACGGCGCGCTCGCGGGAGTCCGCGACCAGGGCGTCGTCCGGGGCGGGGTGAGGGGCCGTTGGCTGCTCGGCTCGCGTCATGCGTTCAGCCTATCGGTCGCCGCCGACAGTCCGGTGTGCCCGGCCGAACGTACGCACGCCCCGACACCGAATTGATGCCGGGGCGTTCGTTTTGCGAAGTGCGCGTGACGAAGAGCGTGCGCGGAGAAGCGGGCCTGAGCCGGGCTCAGTCCTCCGACGCCTTCGACGCGGTCGCCTTCTTCGTCGCCGTCTTCGCGGTCGTCTTCTTCGCCGTGCTCTTGGCGGCGGTCTTCTTGGCCGCCGTGGTCTTCGCGGCGGCCGTCTTCTTGGTGGCCGCCGTCTTCTTGGCCGGGGCCTTCTTGGCGGCCGTCTTCTTCGTGGCCTTCTTTGCCGTCTTCTTGGCGGGCCCCTTGGCGCGCTTCTCAGCCAGCAGCTCGTAGCCCCGCTCGGGCGTGATCTCCTCGACGCTGTCGCCGGAGCGCAGGGTCGCATTGGTCTCGCCGTCGGTGACGTACGGGCCGAAGCGGCCGTCCTTGACGACGACCGGCTTCTCGCTGACCGGGTCGGTGCCCAGCTCCTTCAGCGGCGGCTTGGCCGCGGCCCGGCCACGCTGCTTGGGCTGGGCGTAGATCGCCAGCGCCTCCTCCAGCGTGATCTCGAAGAGCTGCTCCTCGGTCTGCAGCGACCGCGAGTCCGTGCCCTTCTTCAGGTACGGGCCGTAGCGGCCGTTCTGCGCGGTGATCTCCACGCCCTCGGCGTCGGTGCCGACGACGCGCGGCAGCGACATGAGCCGCAGGGCGTCGTCGAGGGTCACCGTGTCCAGCGACATCGACTTGAACAGCGAGGCGGTGCGCGGCTTCACGGCGTTCTTGCCGGTCTTCGGGGTGCCCTCGGGGAGCACCTCGGTGACGTACGGGCCGTAGCGGCCGTCCTTGGCGACGATGGCGTGGCCGGTGGCCGGGTCGGTGCCCAGCTCGAAGTCGCCGCTGGGCTTGGCGAGCAGTTCCTCCGCCAGCTCCACGGACAGCTCGTCCGGGGCCAGGTCCTCGGGGACGTCGGCGCGCTGGTGGTTCTCGGCGTCCTTCTCGCCGCGCTCGACGTAGGGGCCGTAGCGGCCGACGCGCAGCTTGATGTCGTTGCCGACGGGGAAGGAGGACACCTCGCGCGCGTCGATCGCGCCGAGGTCGGTCACCAGCTCCTTGAGGCCGCCGAGGTGGTCGCCGTCGCCGTTGCCCGCGTCGGCCGCGCCGCCGCCTCCCGTGCCGTCGCCCTCGCCGAAGTAGAAGCGGCGCAGCCACGGCACCGACTGGGCTTCGCCGCGGGCGATGGCGTCGAGGTCGTCCTCCATCTTGGCGGTGAAGTCGTAGTCGACGAGCCGCCCGAAGTGCTTCTCCAGGAGGTTCACCACGGCGAAGGAGAGGAAGGAGGGGACGAGGGCCGTGCCCTTCTTGAAGACGTAGCCGCGGTCCAGGATGGTGCCGATGATCGACGCGTACGTCGACGGGCGGCCGATCTCGCGCTCTTCCAGCTCCTTGACCAGCGACGCCTCGGTGTAGCGGGCCGGGGGCTTGGTGGCGTGGCCGTCGACCGTGATCTCCTCGGCCGTCAGCGCGTCGCCCTCGGCGACCTGCGGCAGCCGGCGCTCGCGGTCGTCCAGCTCGGCGTTCGGGTCGTCGGCGCCCTCGACGTAGGCCTTGAGGAAGCCGTGGAAGGTGATGGTCTTGCCGGACGCGCTGAACTCGACGTCCCGGCCGTCGGAGGCGGCGCCGCCGATCTTCACGGTGACGCTGTTGCCGGTCGCGTCCTTCATCTGGGAGGCGACGGTCCGCTTCCAGATCAGCTCGTACAGCTTGAACTGATCGCCGGTCAGTCCGGTCTCGGCGGGCGTGCGGAAGCGGTCGCCGGAGGGGCGGATCGCCTCGTGCGCCTCCTGGGCGTTCTTGACCTTGCCGGCGTACGTGCGCGGCTGGGGCGGCAGGTAGTCGGCGCCGTACAGCTGCGTCACCTGGGCGCGGGCGGCGGAGACCGCCGTGTCGCTCAGGGTCGTGGAGTCCGTACGCATGTAGGTGATGTAGCCGTTCTCGTACAGCTTCTGCGCGATCTGCATCGTCGCCTTGGCGCCGAAGCCGAGCTTGCGCGAGGCCTCCTGCTGCAGCGTCGTGGTACGGAACGGGGCGTACGGCGAGCGGCGGTACGGCTTGGACTCGACCGAGCGGACGGCGAAGCGCGTGTCTTCCAGCGCGGCGGCGAGCGCGCGGGCGTTCGCCTCGTCGAGGTGGAGGGTGTTGGCGCTCTTGAGCTGCCCCAGGGAGTCGAAGTCGCGGCCCTGGGCGACCCGCCTGCCGTCGACGGTCTGGAGGCGGGCGACCAGCGAGGACGGGTCGGAGGCGTCTCCCGCGCGGCCGGTGGCGAAGGTGCCGGTGAGGTCCCAGTACTCGGCGGAGCGGAACGCGATGCGCTCGCGCTCCCGCTCGACGACGAGCCGGGTGGCGACGGACTGGACGCGGCCGGCCGACAGGCGCGGCATGACCTTCTTCCACAGGACCGGCGAGACCTCGTAGCCGTAGAGACGGTCGAGGATGCGGCGGGTCTCCTGGGCGTCGACGAGCTTCTGGTTCAGCTCGCGCGGGTTGGCGACGGCGGCGCGGATCGCGTCCTTGGTGATCTCGTGGAACACCATGCGCTTGACCGGGATCTTCGGCTTGAGGACTTCCTGGAGGTGCCAGGCGATGGCCTCGCCCTCGCGGTCCTCATCGGTGGCCAGGAAGAGTTCGTCGGACTCCTTCAGCAGGTCCTTGAGCTTCTTGACCTGGGACTTCTTGTCGGCGTTGACCACATAGATGGGCTGGAAGTCGTGTTCGACGTCCACACCGAGGCGGCGGACCTCGCCGGTGTACTTCTCCGGCACCTCCGCCGCGCCGCTGGGAAGGTCGCGAATGTGCCCGACGCTCGCCTCGACGACGTAGCCAGGGCCGAGATAGCCCTTGATCGTCTTCGCCTTGGCAGGCGACTCGACGATGACGAGTCGGCGGCCGCCCTTCGCGGTCTCGCTGGTCGGGGACAACTTCGCTCTTCTCTCCGGTCGACGCTGGGCCTCCCCAGGGCGTGGTCCCGGGTCGGGTCGTTCTGTGTTTCGATCGTGACGCTGCGGAGTGTGACGGTACCTCCCGCCCCCGTGTCAAACGGGAAAAGCCCGCAACGGCCACTCGAACGGTAACCCGACGAACCCTGTTCCTGCCGCCCGGAGTGCTCACCTGCTCCGACGCGCGTATCCGGAGCGCGATCCCCCGATTACCCGGGCGACACCCCGTCCGGGGTCCGGAACCGGCCCCTCAGACCTGGGTCAGGCACCAGGCCGCGAGGCCCAGCGCGACCACGGCGGCGACGCTTGCGACGGTCGCCGATGCGACGGGGCTCACACCGTGCGCGACGGGGCGGCCGTGCCGCACCCGCGTCGTGGTCCACACCAGCAGACCGGCCCCGAACAGGGCGAACACCAATCCCGCGAAGATCGCCGGCCCGCTCTCCATGGTCCCCGTGCCCCTTTTCTCCAGCCCGCGCGTGTCCAGCCCCCGGAGGCTGTCACGCCCGGGCGGCGGACAGGCGAACCCGAGGTGAACGGGGAGCCGACGGATGCGCCGGATGCCGTCGGGCGTGGCCGGTTCCCCGTACGTCGGCGGGGCGGGAGGTCACGGAAGGAAATCGGCGGACGTCACGGAAAGAAATGGGTGCGCGCACCCACGCCCGGCGGCCGGGCCGCGCTACGCCGGTTCGAGGAAGCCCTGCTCCACCAGCAGCCGGATCTGCGCGGGCGTGCGGTCGCGCAGGGCCACCGGGTCCTCGCCGACCAGCTGGGCGATGGCGTCCAGGATCCGGCCCGCGCTCATGGTGCCGTCGCAGACGCCCGCGAAGCCGGCGCCGACCGTGTCGACCCGGGTGGCCCGGCGCATGCCCCGGTTCTGGCGCAGGACGACGTGCTCCGGGTCCTCGGCGCCGGGCAGCCCGACCTGCTCCTGGACCACCTCGCCGGCCAGTGTGAAGTGGGCCTCCAGGAGGGCCGCGTCGTCGTGGTCCCGCAGGTAGTCGACGCGGTCGAAGTGGGCGCGCACGGTCTCGCCGAGCGGCTGCTCGACCGGGTGCGGCCACTCCTCGGCGACGACCGAGGGCTCGGCCGCGTCGGTCCGGCGCAGCGTGATCCAGCCGAAGCCGACGGCCTTGACCTTGCGCGCCTCGAACTCGTCCAGCCACGCGTCGTACCGCGCCTGGTAGGCGGCCGGGTCACCGCGGTGGTCGCCCGCGTCCCGCAGCCACAGCTCGGCGTACTGGGTGATGTCCTGCACCTCGCGCTGCACGATCCAGGCGTCGCAGCCGCGCGGCACCCAGGAGCGCAACCGGTCCGTCCAGTCCTCCCCCTCCACGTGCTGCCAGTTGGCGAGGAAGTGCGCGAACCCGCCCTCGTTCAGGCGCTCCCCCGTCTGCTGAACGAGCGAGCGGCACAGATCGTCCCCGCCCATCCCGCCGTCCCGGTAGGTGAGCCGGGCGCCGGGCGAGATCACGAACGGCGGGTTGGAGACGATCAGGTCGTACGTCTCGTCGTCGGCGACCGGTTCGTAGAGGGACCCCTCGCGCAGGTCGGCGGCCGGGGCTCCGGACAGGGCGAGGGTGAGCGCGGCGATGTGCAGCGCGCGCGGGTTGACGTCGGTGGCCGTCACGCGCGTGGCGTGCGCGGCGGCGTGCAGCGCCTGGATGCCGGAGCCGGTGCCGAGGTCGAGGGCGGCGGAGACGGGCGTACGGACGGTGAGGCCCGCCAGGGTCGTGGAGGCGCCGCCGACGCCGAGGACGACGCCCTCGGCGTGGTTGCCGATGCCGCCCGCGCCGCCGACCGCGCAGCCGAGGTCGGAGACGATGAACCAGTCCTCGCCGCCGGGCCCGCCGTAGGGCCGTACGTCCACGGTGGCCGCGACCTCGTCGTCGCCCGCGCGGTCGAGCCAGCCGCTCTCCAGGCAGACGTCGACGGGCAGGACGTCCGCCACGCGTGCGTGGGGGACGGGTTGCTGAAGCAGGAACAGCCGGACGAGCAGTTCCAGCGGCGTGTCGCCGCGGGTCGCCCGGAGCGCGGGCACGGTCTCGCTGCGCGACAGCGCGGCGTACGCGGGGGCGCCGAGCAGCTCCAGCAGTCCGTCGGCGGTGAAGGACGCCCCGAGCAGGGCGTCCCGCAGCCGGGCGGTGACGTCGGGGCGGTCGGCGGAGGGCAGGGGGGACAGGCTGGCGTTACTCACACCCCCATTGTGGCCCGGCCGTCACCGCCCCGCCCCGTGCCCGCGCGGGGACGCGCCCGCCGGGGACGCCGGTCCGTCAGAACCCGCGTCCGCGCGGGACGCCGGTCCGTCAGCCCTGGGCGGCCGACGGGGTCACCGAGGCCGACTTGCAGCTGGGCTGCTTGGCCATCGCCTGGCCGACGTCACCCTCCTCCAGGGTCTTCAGCGCGTTGCTGCCGCTCTTGCTGAGCTTGTTCAGCTCGGTGGCGATGTCTTTGAGGCCGTCGGCGAACTCGGCCTGGTCCTTGGTGTTGAGGTCCTCCACCTGCTTGCGCAGGGAGGCGTAGGAGGAGGAGAGGCCGTTCAGCTCGGTGACGGCGTCCTTCTGCTTCTTCTCGCCCTCGTCGACGTCCGGGGGGCCGGCCTTCTGGACGGTGGCGCCCATCGCCTTGTAGGCGTCGGACATGTCCTGGAACGCCTTGGCGTCGGTCTTCTGGACCTCGGCGGGGGTGCTGTTGTCCGAGGTCTCCTTCTGGATCGCCGCGTTGGCCGCCTCGATCTTCTTGGCCTGCGGCTGCACGCCCTGGCAGACCTCCTTGGCCCAGGAGTCCAGCTTCTCGTTGTCGTCGCTGCTGCCGCATCCCGTCAGCGCCAGTACCAGTACCGCACCGCCGGACAGTGCGGCCGCGAGCTTCTTGTTCACCGGATTGGTCCCTTCCATGGCTCTCGGCCCCGGAACATACACGCCGGATGGAGGACATCCACCGGACGAACATCCGTTAAGACCGTATTGAAGCCATTTGCACCAAGAGAGAGAAGGCTCACGGTGACGGGTGCGCGCAGGCGCGAAACGGGCGGACGACGCGTCAACACGCGCCGTCCGCCCGTCCCTTGAGCTGCGCCTCGGGCGAGGCGGTCCCGCCGGGTCCGGGGCGGAACCTACGAAACCACCGCGGGGTTGGCCGACTTGGGCTTCTGGTCGGTGTCGTCCTCGTCACCCATCGCGATCCCGCGCCGCTTGGACACGTAGACCGCCGCCGCGATGACGACGAACGCGACGACGGCGATCAGCACCCGTACCCCGACGCTCTTGTCGGCGCCGTACGAGAACTTGATGACCGCGGGAGCGATGAGCAGCGCCACCAGGTTCATGACCTTGAGCAGCGGGTTGATCGCGGGGCCCGCGGTGTCCTTGAACGGGTCGCCGACCGTGTCGCCGATGACGGTCGCGGCGTGGGCCTCGCTGCCCTTGCCGCCGTGGTGACCGTCCTCGACGAGTTTCTTGGCGTTGTCCCAGGAGCCGCCGGAGTTGGCGAGGAACACCGCCATCAGCGTGCCCGCGCCGATCGCGCCCGCCAGGAACGCGCCGAGCGCGCCCACGCCGAGCGTGAACCCGATGAAGATGGGCGCCATCACGGCGAGCAGACCGGGCGTGGCGAGTTCCCGCAGGGCGTCCCTGGTGCAGATGTCGACGACCTTGCCGTACTCGGGTTTCTCGCTGTAATCCATGATTCCGGGCCGCTCCCGGAACTGCCGGCGCACCTCGAAGACCACCGCGCCCGCCGACCGGGACACCGCGTTGATCGCCAGCCCCGAGAAGAGGAAGACGACCGCCGCTCCGGCGATGAGCCCGACGAGGTTGTTGGGCTGTGAGATGTCCATCATCAGGTTCATCGGCGCGCCCTCACCGCTGAGCTTCTCGCCCACGTCCGCCGCGCCGGTGGTGATGGCGTCGCGGTACGACCCGAACAGGGCCGCGGCGGCGAGTACGGCGGTGGCGATGGCGATGCCCTTGGTGATGGCCTTGGTGGTGTTGCCGACGGCGTCCAGGTCGGTGAGGACCTGCGCGCCGGCACCCTCGACGTCGCCGGACATCTCGGCGATGCCCTGGGCGTTGTCGGAGACCGGCCCGAAGGTGTCCATGGCGACGATCACGCCGACCGTAGTGAGCAGGCCGGTGCCGGCCAGCGCCACCGCGAACAGCGCCAGCATGATCGACGTGCCGCCGAGCAGGAAGGCCCCGTAGACGCCGAGGCCGATCAACAGGGCGGTGTAGACGGCGGATTCGAGGCCGAGCGAGATACCGGCGAGGACGACGGTGGCGGGACCGGTGAGCGAGGTCTTGCCGATGTCCTTGACGGGGCGCCTGGTGGTCTCGGTGAAGTAGCCGGTGAGCTGCTGGATCAGGGCGGCGAGCACGATGCCGATCGCGACCGCGACCAGCGCGAGGATCCGCGGGTCGCCGCTCTTGCCCGCGATCGCCGCGTCGGTGACGCCGTCCAGGTCGGCGTAGCTGCCGGGCAGGTAGACGAAGACGGCGACCGCCACCAGCACCAGCGAGATCACCGCGGAGATGAAGAACCCCCGGTTGATCGCGCTCATGCCGCTGCGGTCGGACCGCCGGGGCGCCACCGCGAAGATGCCGATCATCGCCGTGATCACACCGATCGCCGGGACCAGCAGCGGGAACGCCAGCCCCGAGTCGCCGAACGCGACCTTGCCGAGGATCAGCGCGGCCACCAAGGTGACCGCGTACGACTCGAAGAGGTCGGCCGCCATCCCCGCGCAGTCGCCGACGTTGTCGCCCACATTGTCGGCGATGGTCGCGGCATTGCGCGGATCGTCCTCCGGAATGCCCTGCTCGACCTTGCCGACCAGGTCGGCGCCGACGTCGGCGGCCTTGGTGAAGATGCCGCCGCCGACCCGCATGAACATCGCGATCAGCGCGGCACCGAGGCCGAAGCCCTCCAGGACCTTCGGCGCGTCGGCCGCGTACACCAGCACCACGCAGCAGGCGCCCAGCAGGCCGAGCCCCACCGTGAACATGCCGACGACGCCGCCCGTGCGAAACGCGATCTTCGTCGCTTTGTGCGAGACGAGAGTGAGATCCTTTTCCGGTTCTCCGGGGGCCGGCGTTGCTTCCCGCGCCGCCGCGGCGACGCGCACATTGCTGCGCACGGCCAGCCACATACCGATATAGCCGGTGGCCGCCGAGAACGCCGCGCCGATCAGAAAGAAGATCGAACGCCCGGCACGTTGATTCCAGTCGTCCGCGGGCAGCAGCATGAGCAGGAAGAACACGATGACGGCGAATACGCCGAGCGTGCGCAACTGCCGGGCCAGGTAGGCGTTCGCGCCTTCCTGGACGGCCGCCGCGATCTTCTTCATGCTGTCGGTTCCCTCGCCCGCCGCGAGCACCTGGCGCACCAGGACACCGGCGAGCACCAGCGCGGCCAGGGCGACGACCGCGATGACCGCGACCAGCGCGCGGTTTCCGTCGGTCAGCACGGCGGCTGCGAGGTGGGAGGGATCGCCCAACTGATGAGGGGTGGAAAGCTCCGCCATTCGTCCTCCTTGACGCTTGGGCTGAGCTCAAGATGTGGACGGGATTGTAGGTA
Organism: Streptomyces hyderabadensis; assembly: GCF_020404845.1. Taxonomy (GTDB): domain Bacteria; phylum Actinomycetota; class Actinomycetes; order Streptomycetales; family Streptomycetaceae; genus Streptomyces; species Streptomyces hyderabadensis. The sequence continues at coordinate 63,793 of NZ_JAIOJZ010000022.1, forward strand.
CCGGAACCTGATCAAAACAGTGCACGACAAAAGGAATTGACCTGTCAACCACAAGGGAGCCGGAAGTAGTAATGCCCCTCCGGCATTAATGCCGTGATCTGTTTGCTGATCAATTTTCGGTGCGATTGATCGTGAAGGAATTCACTTGGTGCCCGCACGGCACCAATGTATGTCCGCGCACGGCAAAGGGCCCCACCAGGTGGGGCCCTCCGGGTGACACAGGGGTGATGCGGAAGTGACGCGACGGGTCAGATCGGCGGCAGCACCGCCGGCGCGGTCGGCCAGGTCATGCGGATCAGACCGCCGTCCTCGCCCGCCGTGACCTCCACGTCGTCGACGAGTCCGCTGATGACCGCGAGGCCCATCTCGTCCTCCTCGGCCTCCAGCTCGTCGGCGGCGTCCCCCGAGGTCTTGACCCCGGGGACCGCGTGCGGCGCCTCGTCGCCGACCTCGATGGAGAACTGCTTCTCCTCCTCGATCAGCGCCACCTTGACCGGCGCCGTGATGCCGACGTGCTGATGCAGGCCCACGGCGCGGGTGCAGGCCTCGCCCACGGCGAGCCTGACCTCGTCGAGGACGGCCTCGTCCACTCCGGCCCTGCGCGCCACCGCGGCCGCCACCAGACGGGCGGTGCGGACGTGCTCCGGCAGCGCGCTGAAGCGGAGTTCGACGGTGGCCATGCATCCCCCTCGGAACTACGGGCGTGCTTTCGAGGGTCCGGGCCGCCGACAGCCCGGACCCCCATCGTTCTCTTGCCGCCCCGGACCGCACCGGGCCCGGGGCCGGTCGTCAGTCGGTGGCCGCCACCGCTTCCTCGACCGAGGTGTGAATGGGGAACACCTTGGTGAGGCCGGTGATACGGAAGATCTTGAGAATGCGCTCCTGGTTGCAGACCAGCCGCAGCGAGCCCTCGTGGGCACGCACCCGCTTCAGTCCACCGACCAGCACGCCGAGCCCTGTGGAGTCGAGGAAGTCCACGCCCTCCATGTCGACGACGAGGTGGAAACTCCCGTCGTTCACGAGCTCGACCAGCTGCTCACGCAGCTTGGGCGCGGTGTATACGTCAATTTCGCCACCGACCTCGACGACCGTACGATCGCCGACGGTACGGGTCGACAGGGACAGGTCCACGGATCCTCCAGCACCTTGCTATCGAGCGGTCGTCCCTCGGGACACCTCGGCTTGAAGCCCCCAGGACGGTTCGCCAGCCGCGATGGCATTCAATCACTTACCGGCAGGCGTGCACGACGCCTTGGTCCCATTGTCCGTCACGCCAGTGACAGACTCGGTGCCGATGGCCAAGAATCACCGACCCGATCGATCCCCGGCGGAGCCCGGCTCCGGGGCGGAACCGGGCATGCTCCTGGGCCGGCTCGCCGCGGGACCGAGCCGGGCTGCGCGCATCACTCATACGGAGCACTTGCCCCCGCGTGCGGGCCGTCATGCCGTCTGGCCGGACCGGATTCGGCCCGAGGTGCTGGCCGCGGTGCGGGCCGCGGGCATCGAACACCCCTGGGCCCACCAGGCACGCGTGGCCGAGCACGCCCTGGACGGCGACTCGGTGGTCGTGGCCACGGGCACCGCGTCGGGCAAGTCCCTGGCCTATCTGGTGCCGGTCCTGTCGGCCCTCCTGGACGGCTCCGAGGCGCCGAACGGCCGCGGCGCCACCACCCTCTACCTGGCCCCCACCAAGGCGCTGGCGGCCGACCAGTGCCGGTCGGTGAAGGAACTTTCACAACCTCTCGGGACTTCCGTCCGGGCCGCGGTCTACGACGGCGACACTCCGTTCGAGGAACGCGAGTGGATCCGCCAGTACGGCACCTACGTGCTGACCAACCCGGACATGCTGCACCGCGGCATCCTGCCCTCCCACCCCCGCTGGTCGTCGTTCCTGAAGGCGCTGAAGTACGTGGTCATCGACGAGTGCCACACCTACCGGGGCGTCTTCGGCTCGCACGTCGCCCAGGTGCTGCGCCGACTGCGCAGACTGTGTGCCCGGTACGGCGCGTCGCCGGTGTTCCTGCTCGCCTCCGCCACCGCCGCCGAGCCCGCGGTGGCGGCCCGGCGGCTCACCGGACTCCCGGTGACCGAGGTCGCCGACGACGCGTCCCCGCGCGGTGAACTGGTGTTCGCCCTGTGGGAGCCGCCGCTGACCGAACTGGAGGGCGAGAAGGGCGCACCGGTCCGCCGTACGGCCACCGCCGAGGCCGCCGACCTGCTCACCGACCTCACCGTGCAGGGCAAGCGTTCGATCACCTTCGTACGGTCCCGGCGCGGCGCGGAGCTGATCTCCGTGATCGCCCAGGAACGCCTGGCCGAGGTCGACCGCTCCCTGGTCCGGCGGGTGGCGGCGTACCGCGGCGGCTACCTCCCCGAGGAGCGCCGCGCCCTGGAACGCGCCCTGCACTCCGGCGACCTCCTCGGCCTCGCGGCAACGAACGCCCTGGAACTCGGCCTCGACATCTCCGGCCTGGACGCCGTGGTGATCGCCGGGTACCCGGGCACGCGGGCCTCGCTGTGGCAGCAGGCGGGCCGGGCGGGCCGGTCCGGCCAGGGGGCGCTGGCCGTGCTGGTCGCCCGCGACGACCCGCTGGACACCTTCCTCGTCCACCATCCGGAGGCCCTGTTCGACCAGCCGGTGGAGTCCACCGTCCTCGACCCCGACAACCCGTACGTCCTCGCCCCCCACCTGTGCGCGGCCGCGGCGGAACTGCCGCTGACCGAGGACGACCTGAAGCTCTTCGGCCCCGCCTGCGAGGAACTGCTGCCCCAGCTGGAGGCGGCGAAGCTGCTGCGCCGGCGGACCCGGGCCTGGCACTGGACACGCCGTGAGCGGGCCGCCGACCTGACGGACATCCGCGGTGAGGGCGGACGCCCGGTCCAGGTCGTCGAGGAGGGCACGGGGCGGCTGCTGGGCACCGTGGACGCCGGTGCCGCCCACACGACCGTCCACGAGGGTGCCGTCCACCTCCACCAGGGGCGCACGTACCTCGTCCGCTCCCTCGACCTGGAGGACTCCGTCGCGCTGGTCGAGCAGGCCACCCCCGCCTACTCGACGGTGGCCCGCGACACGACGGCGATCTCGGTCCTGGAGACCGACATCGAGGTCCCCTGGGGCGACGGCCGCCTCTGCTACGGCTCCGTCGAGGTCACCAACCAAGTGGTCTCCTTCCTGCGCCGGCGCGTGATCACCGGCGAGGTCCTGGGCGAGACGAAGCTCGACCTCCCTCCCCGGACACTGCGCACCCGCGCGGTGTGGTGGACGGTCACCGAGGACCAACTGGACGCGGCCCGGATCAACCCGGAGATCCTCGGCGGGGCCCTGCACGCCGCCGAGCACGCCTCGATCGGCATGCTGCCCCTGTTCGCCACCTGCGACCGCTGGGACATCGGCGGCGTGTCGGTCCCCCTGCACCCGGACACCCTGCTGCCGACCGTCTTCGTGTACGACGGCCACCCCGGCGGCGCGGGCTTCGCCGAGCGCGCCTTCCACACGGCCCGCGACTGGCTCACGGCCACCCGGGAGGCCATCGCCTCCTGCGAGTGCGACGCGGGCTGCCCGTCCTGCATCCAGTCCCCCAAGTGCGGCAACGGCAACGATCCGCTGCACAAGCGGGGAGCCGTGCGCCTCCTCACGGTGCTGCTGCGGGGGGCGGCCGAGGCCCGGTAGACGGTGCGGAGGACAAGGGCGGCGGGGAAGCCGAGGGCGGTCGGGAAGGCACGGGCGCTGAGGAGGCCACAGACGGTGAGGAGGGCACGGGCAGTGCCGGGGGCGGCGGTGCCGGGGCTGGCGCCTGTGCCAGTGCCGGTGCCTGTGTCTGTGCCGGTGCCGGTGCCGGTGCCGGTGACGTGAGCGGGGCCGGGCCCGCCCTGGCCCGGACCTCCGCCGTGAACGGACCCCTGCCCGACGCCGCCGTCACGTCCGAGACCTGCCCGGTGATCACGCACCTCACCAGCCGCACCCGCTGTGCCCGCGCGACCCGGCTCGCCCGCTCGCACGCCGCCGTGCCGCCGTGTGCCCAGTGGTCCGCCGCCGCGAGCGCCGCCAGATCGGCGCCCCCGGCCGCGCGATGCCGGGCCATGACGGCCTGCCCCAGGGCCAGCACCACGCCGAACACCACACACAGCACGGCGATGACGACGACGCTCCACACGGTCGCCGAGCCCCGGTCGGAGACGGCGGGCAGGCCGCGGGAAGCAGCGGCCCGGTCCCGGCCGTCCGCCAGACCGGGACCTCCCCCGGCTCCCGTGCCGCACCGGTCGGCTCCCGGGCGGGGCGGGACTCCGCCCCTCACGGCTCCGCCCGCACCGGTGCCGCGGCCGCGGGCTCCGTGGCCGGCGCCTGCTCCGCCGAAGCCACGGCCTCCTCCCGTACCTGGAACGGCAGTCCGTGCAGCGCCGGTGGGTCGGCCACCACGACCACGCGGACCAGCCCCGCCTCCCGGCTCACCGTGACCCGCGCCCCGGGTGGGGCCGCCTCGCGGGCGACCTCCACGACCGCGTCGACCGGGTCCTGCCGTGCCGCCGCGCGGGCGCCCCGGGTGGGGCCGCCTCGCGGGCGACCTCCACGACCGCGTCGACCGGGTCCTGCCGTGCCGCCGCGCGGGCGCCCGTCCGGGCCGCGTCCACGCACTGGATCTGGGCGGCCACCACGAGCAGCCCCCACACCAGGGCCATCGCGAACACCACCAGCACCGGCAGCACCACGGCCGCCTCCGCCGTCACGAAGCCACTGTCCGGTCCGCTGCCGCTGCCGCTGTCCAGTCCCATGCCCCTGCCCCTGCCACCGGCCCGTGCCCGCGCCCGTGTCGTCGCCGCCCGCTCACATCCGCGCATCGAGGGCCCCCTTCACGATGCCCTGCAACTCCGCACTGACTGCGCCGCTCGTCACGACCTTGTAGAGGACGACGGCGAAGGCCACCGCGGCGACGATGCCCATCGCGTACTCGGAAGTGACCATTCCCGCGTCCCGCCGCGGGCCCTGCCGCACGGCCCGCCTCCGCAGCGCCGTGCCGGCTCCGCACACCAGGGCACACAGCCGTGCCCGTACCACCTGATACATCGCAACCCCCGTAAGGCTCGATCCCGTTGCTCGCTTGCTCGCTCGATCTCGTTGCTCATGCCCGTCCATCGCCCGTGCGCCGGACGCTCGTGCACCGGCCCGCCGCCGGCCCGTCCCGATCCGTCAGCCACCGCCTCCCCCACCGCCCAGCACCCCGCCGGCCAGCCCGATGACCACCGGCAGCACGCCCACCGCGATGAAGGCCGGCAGAAAGCACAGCCCCACCGGCGCGGTGACCATGACGGCCGCCCGACGGGCCCGGGCCGTCGTGGCGCGGGCCCACTCGGCCCGGGCCTGGGCGGCGATCCGGGCGGCCGGTCCCGCCGCGGGCAGGCCGGACACCTCGGCCCGCTCCAGCAGCCGCGCGAGCGGAACGGCCCCCGCGAGGGCGGCCAACCCGCGCCAGGCACCGTCCGGTTCGCCGCCGAGGCGCACCTCCGCGGCACCGCGACCCAGCGCGTCCCCGACCGGCCCGCCGAGGGCATCGCCGACCGCCCGCGCCGCGGCGACCGGGCTCGCGCCCGCCGCGACACAGGCCGCCAGCAGATCGGCAGCCAACGGCAGTTGACGGGCGGCCGCCGCGGCAGCGGCCTGAGCCGCCGAGGTACCGGCCGCCGAACGCCGGGCACTCCACCGCCACAGTGCGGTCGCGCCGACCAGGCCCACCAGGACCCCGGCCAGACCACCGACCACGGCCCACCCGGCGCCCACCGTGCCGACCAGCGGCAGCCATGGGCGGACGGCGCTCAGCACCTCGGTGCGTCGTACGGCGGGACGTACCGGTTCCGATCCCAACAGGCCCGTGAGCCGCTTGCGCACCGCCCGCTGCCGCCGTGCGGCCCCGAGACCGCGCGCCGACCAGCCGACGACCAGCACCGTCCCCACCGCCGCCCCCAGGCTGTGGACGAAGCCGCCGTTCACGACGCCGCCTCCGCCCCGCGCACGATCCGTGCCACCCACCACACGCCCAGGCCCTCCAGCACCCCACCGGCCAGCAGACAGCCCAGCCCGGCTCCGGTGTGCAGCAGCACGTGCAGCGGGTCGGCGCCGAGGGCGAAGCCGAGCAGGAGGCCGAGGACCGGCAGACCGGCGAGCATCACGGCGGTGGCCCGCGCACCCGCCAACTGGGCGCGCAGGTCGGAGCGTTGGTCCCGTTCGGCGCGCAGCGCGCCCTCCAGCCGGTCGAGCCCGGCCGCCAGCCCCGCCCCCTGGTCGACCGCGACCCGCCAGCACGCCGCGAGTCCGCGCAGTCCCTCGGCACCGGGCTGCCCGGCCGCCACCGCCAGTGCCCCGGGAACGTCCCCGCCGAACCGGGCCGCCGCCAGCACCGCGCCCTGCGCGTCACCGAGGCCACCGGTGTCGTGCGCGGCGTGCAGGAGCGCCTCCCCCGGTTGCCGCCCGGCCCGCACCTCCCCGGCGAGCGTCCCGCACAGGGCGATCACCGCGTCCTGCCGGCGCTCCCGGCCCCGCCGCTCCCGGCCGGCCAGCCGCAGCCGCCGCAGCACTGGCACTCCGGCCGCCCCCGCGACGACCGGCAGCAGCGAGTGCCCCAGCAGCGCCAGGACCAGCCCGGCCACGGGCGACCACCACTCGGGCGTCAGCCGGCCACGGACACGCCGCAACCCGTCCGCCATCCGGCGCACCGGCGGCGGCCCGGTACTGCCCGCGCCACCCGGCCGGCCAGCCCCGTGAGTCCCGTCCTGCCTGATATGCCCATCGGTCCGGTGAGTCCCATCAGCTCGGACAGTCCCGTCGTTCCCGCTTGGCCCGGCCGTTCCGCGCGTTCCGCCCGCTCCGTCCGTGCCGCTCGTCCGGCCTTCGGCGAGTACCGCCCGGGCGCGCCGTACGCCGGAGTGCCACCCGCCGGCCAGCCAGGCGGCCGCTCCCAGGCACACCAGGGCCAAGCCCATGGTCAGCTCGCCCGCCCCCGGCGCGCCCGTCCCCGTCGCGCTCAGCATCCCCGCGTCTCCCGTCCGTCGGCCCGCGCTGCGAAATCCGCCCCGCGCAACAGCTCCCGCAGTCGCTGCCAGCCCCGCTCGGCCACGAAGGACTCCGCGCCCCAGCGCAGCGCCGGCACCGTGCGCACCAGCCCCGTCGGGTCCCGCTCCAGTACGTGCACCTCGGCGATCCGGCGCCGTCCCGCGCGGTCACGGACCAGGTGGAGGACCACCGACAGGGCCGCCGCGAGCTGGCTGTGCAGAGCCGCCCGGTCCAGGCCCGCGGCCGTGCCGAGGGCCTCCAGCCGAGCCGGTACGTCAACGGCCGCATTGGCGTGCACCGTCCCGCACCCGCCTTCGTGACCGGTGTTCAACGCGGCCAGCAGATGGACCACTTCGGGACCCCGCACCTCGCCCACGACCAGGCGGTCCGGCCGCATGCGCAGCGCCTGGCGCACCAGGTCCTCCAAGGTGACCAGGCCCGCGGCCTCCTGGTTGGCCGGCCTGGTCTCCAGCCGGACGACGTGCGGATGGTCGGGGCGCAGTTCGGAGGAGTCCTCCGCCAGCACGATGCGCTCGTCCGGTCCGACGAGCCCGAGCAGGGCGCTGAGCAGTGTCGTCTTGCCGCTGCCGGTGCCACCGCTGACGAGGAAGGACAGCCGGGCCCGCAGAAGAGCGCGCAGCACGCGGTCACCGCCGGGCGGTACGGTGCCCGCCGCCGTCAGCTCGTCGAGGGTGAAGGCGCGCGGCCGTACCACCCGCAGCGACAGGCAGGTGCAGTCGACGGCAACCGGCGGCAGCACCGCGTGCAGCCGGGTGCCGTCGGGCAGCCTGGCGTCCACCCAGGGCCGGGCGTCGTCGAGTCGGCGCCCGGCGACGGTGGCGAGGCGCTGCGCGAGCCGCCGCACCGCCCCCGCGTCGGGGAAGGAGACCGGCGTCAGCTCCAGGCCGCCGCCCCGGTCCACCCAGACCCGGTCCGGGGCGGAGACCAGTACGTCGGTCACCGAGGGGTCGGCGAGCAGCGGCTCGAGCGGCCCGCTGCCGACCAGCTCGGACCTGAGCTGTTGGGCGGCCCCGAGCACCTCGGCGTCGCCCAGCACCCGCCCCTGCTCCCGCAGTGCCTGCGCCACCCGCGCGGGCGTCGGCTCCGCCCCGCTCTCGGCGAGCCACCGCCGCACCCCGTCGAGCATCCCGGGCGCGGCGCTGTCCGGGCCCCGCCGCACGACCGTCGCCGAGGACCGCACGGCACCCCGTACCTGCGTCCGCGCCCGTCCGGAGGCCCAGTCCGGCGATCCGGCGGCTGCCGGTCCCGCCGATGCTCCGGGGGCCCGGCGCGCTGCCCCTGCGGCAGCGAGTCCCCCGGGCGATCCGCCGGCCTGTCGGCCTCCCCGGCCCGGATCCACCCGCGCAGTCGGTCCGTCGGGCGTTCCGGGCCGCGGACCGCCCGTTTCCCTCCTCGGAGTCGGCTCTGTGGAGGCCAACGGAGCCCTGCGCCGCTCCCCCACGACGGCGACGTCAGTCCCGTCGATCACGGCCGCGCCATTCATCACATCCGTCCCTTCGACCGTGTCCACCCCATCCATCCCGTCCACCGCATCCATCCCGTCCACCCCGGCCAGCCTGTCGCCGCGCACGACCGACCTCGTCGCGCACCTCATGAGCTGCTCCCGCCCCGCCCGTCCGTCTCCGCCAGCGCCCGCTCCCAGAAGCTCCGGCAGAAGCGCGCCAGCGGGCCTCGGGAGGGTGTGCCCGGCGGGCGTCTGCTCTCCGTGGCGCGCAGGAGTCCGGACTCGACCGGCACCTCTCCGACCAGGGGCAGGCCGAGCAACCGGGCCACCTCGCGGTCGTCGAGTCCGGAGGCGTAGGGCCCGCGCACCGCGACCCAGAGGTCGCGCAGGACCATGCCGACCGCGGCCGCCACCCGGCCCGCTGCCGCGACGGCCCGCATCTCGGCAGGGACCACGAGGATCCCGATGTCGAGCTGGGCGAGGACCTCGGCGACGCCGTCGTCGATGCGGCGCGGCAGGTCGACGACGACCGTGCCGCCCCTTCGCCGGGCCGCCGCGAGCACCGCGCGTACGGCCGGTGCCGGTACCGAGACGCAGTCGCCCCGGTCCCAGCTGAGCACCCGCAAGGAGTGCAGCTCGGGCAGCGACTCCTCCAGGGCGCCGCCGCCGACCCGCCCGCGCGAGGCCGCGAACGCCGGCCACCTCAGCCCGTCCGCCGTCTCGCCGCCGAGGAGGACGTCGAGGCCGCCGCCCATCGGGTCGGCGTCCACCAGGAGACTGCGCAGCCCCTCCCGCGCGGAGGTGACGGCGAGCGCGCAGGCCAGCGTGGACGCCCCGGCACCGCCCCGGCCGCCGATGACCCCGACGGTGAGAGCCGGACGGCCGACGCCCTCGGCGACGTCGGCGATGCGGTCGACCAGCCACTGCTCACCGTCGGGCAGCATGAGGACGTGGTCGGCGCCGATCTCGACGGCCCGCTGCCAGATCCCCGAGTCGTCCTGGTCGCGGCCCACCAGGACCACTCCGCGCCTGCGCACCGCTCCGCGCACGCGCCGGGCCGCGTCGTCCCCGACGAGGACCAGTGGAGCGGTCTCCCATCCGGTCCGCCACCCCGCCCCCGAGTGTGTCGGGGGCGGGGCGTTGCCCGTCGGCACCGACGGCGTCGAAGGGCGCGGCCCGGGCACCGAGTGGTGCACCTCCGGCGTGGCGCCCGCGGCCGCGCACAGGCGCAGCAGGTCGTCGAGCAGCTCCGCGTCCTCGGTGACGATGAGGGGTGCGCCCTGCCGTCCTCCGGCGGTGGGCGGCGGGTCGTGCGTGATGGTTCCGGTCATGGCCTGTCCCCCTTCGGCGCGGCTCCCGCGGTCGCGCCCGGTGTCTCGTGGTCTCTCGCGCGGCCCCCTCGGCCCCGCGATGTGCGGCCGCGTGAAGAACCGGAATCCGGTCTCCGCACGAGCGGCCCGCGTCATACGTCCGGCAAACAGATCCGGCCACGGAACTCGGCACGGCCCGGACGCATGGGAATCACGGTGCAGCGATCCGGGAAAACGTGTGGATCTTGGTCAAAAACTGTGGACAACTCGGCGGTTGTGAATATCGACTCACTCGAACCGGTGAGCCTCGTCCGGCTCCGTTCCGCCCCGCGTGCGACTCCCGCAGAGCAGTCCACCGACTACGCTGCGTAGTCGAATGTGGCCGCGACGGCATCAGGGCCCCACGCCGTGACGGCGCGGGGCCCTGATCATGGGAAGAGCGAGAAAACCCACCCGGACATGCGACGACCCCCGCCGGGGGGGAGAGCGGGGGTCGTCTCCACGGCCGACTCGGGGGGGGAGGAGTCGGACCGGGTTAGCACGGTCGCGAACGATCCGTGACTTCCATGGTGTACCCGAGAGCCTTCTCAGGCAAACCCACGCGCCCCACCTTACGCCGAATGGGCTGCGCCTATGCTCATGGTTGTGGAAAACCCCTCCTCACGCCACTCCGCGCCTCACTCCATGCCCCGCACGGCGGCCTTCTTCGACCTGGACAAGACGGTCATTGCGAAGTCGAGCACCCTCACGTTCAGCAAGTCCTTCTACCAAGGCGGGCTGATCAACCGCAGGGCTGTGTTGCGTACCGCATATGCCCAGTTCGTCTTCCTCGCCGGCGGCGCCGACCACGACCAGATGGAGCGGATGCGCGAGTACCTCTCCGCGCTGTGCCGAGGGTGGAACGTCCAGTTGGTCAAGGAGCTGGTCGCCGAGACCCTGCACGACCTGATCGACCCGATCATCTACGACGAGGCGGCCTCCCTGATCGAGGAGCACCACACCGCCGGCCGCGACGTGGTGATCGTCTCCACGTCGGGCGCCGAGGTCGTCGAACCGATCGGCGAGCTGCTGGGCGCGGACCGGGTGGTGGCGACCCGCATGATCGTGGGCGACGACGGCTGCTTCACCGGAGAGGTCGAGTACTACGCGTACGGCCCGACCAAGGCGGAGGCGATCCGGGAGCTGGCCGGGTCCGAGGGGTACGACCTGTCCCGCTGCTACGCCTACAGCGACTCGGCGACCGACCTGCCGATGCTGGAGGCCGTCGGCCATCCCCATGCGGTCAATCCGGACCGGGCGCTGCGCCGGGAGGCTCTCGCGCGCGAGTGGCCGATTCTCGATTTCCACCGCCCGGTGCGGCTCAAGCAGCGGCTCGGGGGGATCTCCGTACCGCCGCGGCCCGCGCTCCTCGCCGCCGCCGCGATAGGCGCCGCGGCGGCGACCGCGGGCCTCGTCTGGTACGCGAGCCGACGGCGGTCCCCGGCGGCCTGACCGGCCCCCGCTCGCCCTTTTCACCCGCGTATGAGCGCAAAAGTAAAGAAGTGCGGCGAGCACTTCCGCTTGCTCCGGCCCAGTAGTACAAAGGACTCAACGGCCCGCGAGACCAAGGACATCCGAAAGGATCACCTTAAACACGCATTTGGCCCCACGGACCGAGCACGGACACCGGGCACCCACGCGACGTCGACCCGTCGATTACGGGCCAGCCGCACCAGGTGACGGGCGAAGTTCCCGACCTGATGGGCACATATCGAGGACGCTTGGTAACCCGGTGGGCGTGCCAGCGGCGGTACGAGCATTCGTACCGCCGCATTTCCGTTCCGGCGGCCGGACGGCGCGCCGTCCGCCCTACGCCGCCCCGCGCTGGAGCGCCTCGCACACCGCGGTCGACTCCCGGGCGCCCAGCGCGACGGCCTTGCCGCAGTGGGCGATCCAGGCGGCCATGCCTTCCGGGGTTCCGGAGACGTAGCCGTCGAGCGCCGCGAGGTAGGCCGCGCGGCCGAGCTCGGCGTGGCCGACCTCGGCCGGGCACACCGACTTGGGATCCAGTCCGCTACCGACCAGGACGATGCGCTCCGCCGCGCGCGCGACCAGTCCGTTGTGGGAGGCGAAGGGACGCAGCGCCAGCAGTTCCCCGTGCACCACGGCGGCCGTCACCAGCGCCGGTGCCGAACCGCCTGCCGCGACCAGCGCCGCCAGGCCGTCCAGACGTCCGTGCGCCTCGTCGGCGTCGGGCAGCGGCAGCTCGACGAGCGGTTCGTCCACCGGCTCGCCCTTGCGGCGCGGACGCCCCACCTCGTCGGACTGGTGGGCGGCCGCCACCAGGTGCAGCCGGGCCAGCACCCGCAGCGGCGACTGGCGCCAGATGGACAGCAGCTGTCCCGCCTCGGCGGTCAGCCGCAGCGCGGCGCCCACCGCGCGTGCCTCGTCGTCGCCGCTGAAGTCGCTGCGGCGGCGCACCTCCTCCAGGGCCCAGTCCGCCCCGGAGAGCGCCGCCGAGCCCCGGGCGCCGCGCAGTGCCGCCTCGGAGGTGATCTCGTTGCTGCGGCGCCGCATGATCCGGTGGCCGTAGACGCGGTCCACGGCCTTGCGTACGGACTCCACGGACTCGGCCACGCCGGGCAGGGTGCCCAGGGCCGCGAGCGGATCGGCGTTCGCGCCTGTCGTACTCATGAGTAAGACCCTACGCAAACCTGCGCCGCGCCCCACGAATGAGTGGTCTTCTTCACCCCTCACCCGTCTCCCATGACACCTACAGCTATCGGACCACTACGCTTGGTGAACATGAAAATTGCTTTCGTCGGGAAGGGCGGCAGCGGCAAGACCACCCTGTCCTCCCTGTTCGTACGCCACCTCGCCGCCACCGGCGCACCCGTCGTCGCGATCGACGCCGACATCAACCAGCACCTGGGGGCCGCGCTGGGCCTCGACGACGCGGAGGCGGCCGGGCTGCCCGCGATGGGCGAGCACCTGCCGCTGATCAAGGACCATCTGCGCGGCAGCAACCCGCGCATCGCCTCCGCCGAGAAGATGATCAAGACGACGCCGCCGGGCGAGGGCTCGCGCCTGCTGCGGGTGCGCGAGGACAACCCGGTCTACGACGCCTGCGCCCGGCCGGTGGAACTCGACGGCGGGGCCGTCCGTTTGATGGTCACCGGGCCCTTCACGGAGGCCGACCTGGGAGTCGCCTGCTACCACTCCAAGACCGGAGCGGTGGAGCTGTGCCTCAACCACCTGGTCGACGGCCGTGACGAGTACGTCGTGGTGGACATGACCGCCGGCTCGGACTCGTTCGCCTCCGGCATGTTCACCCGCTTCGACATCACGTTCCTCGTCGCCGAGCCGACCCGGAAGGGGGTCTCCGTCTACCGCCAGTACAAGGAGTACGCCCGCGACTTCGGCGTCACCCTGAAGGTCGTCGGCAACAAGGTGCAGGGGCAGGACGACCTGGACTTCCTGCGCGAACAGGTCGGGGACGACCTGCTGGTCACCGTCGGGCACTCGGACTGGGTGCGCGCCATGGAGAAGGGCCGCCCGCCCCGGTTCGAGCTGCTGGAGGAGGCCAACGGCCGGGCGCTGCGCGCGCTGCACCAGGCCGCCGACGCGACGTACGAGCTGCGGGACTGGGCGCGTTACACCCAGCAGATGGTCCACTTCCACCTGAAGAACGCCCGCAGTTGGGGCAACGAGCGCACCGGGGACGACCTGGCGGCGCAGGTCGACCCCGGTTTCGTCCTCGGCGAGGAGGTCGCCGCCCCCGCGTGAGCGTTCTCGTGTCCCCGCTGGAGGGTGGGGCGCTACGGCTTGGCGGCCGGCGCCCCGGGCACGCCCTTCGGCGCCGGTGCGGGCGCGGCCGACAGGAAGGACGCCCAGCCCTTCTTCGGAGCCTCGCCCACGCCGAGGGTGCGCATTTTCTTCAGGACCTTCGGGTCCTGGGCGTCCAGCCAGTCCGCGAGCTGCCGGAAGGAGACGCAGCGCACCTCCTTCTTGGTGCACACCGTCTCGACGACCTCCTCCACGGCGCGCATGTAGGTGCCGCCGTTCCAGGACTCGAAGTGGTTGCCGATGATCAGGGGCGCGCGGTTCCCGTCGTAGGCCCGCTCGAAGCCCTTGAGCAGGCTGTCACGCATCTGGTCGCCCCAGAACTCGCGCTTGGCGGGGTCGCCCTGGGTGGCGGTGCCCGACTGGTTGACCATGTAGTTGTAGTCCATGGTGAGCTGCTCGTAGGAGTGCCCGGGGAACGGCACGAGCTGCATCGACAGGTCCCACAGGCCCTCCTTCTTCGAGGGCCAGACCTGGTTGTTCACCCCGCTGCTGTCGTAGCGGAACCCCATCTGGCTCGCCGCCTTCATGAAGTTCTTCTGGCCCTCCAGGCACGGGGTGCGGGCGCCGATCAGCTCCTTGTCGTAGTCGAAGGGCAGGGGCGCCGCGTTCTTCATCCCGGTGTTGGTCTTCCAGGTCTTCACGAACTGCTTGGCCTGGCTGATCTCCTCCTTCCACTCCTCGACGGACCACTCGCCGACCCCGCCGCCGGCGCCGCAGAAGTGCCCGTTGAAGTGGGTGCCGATCTCGTTGCCCTCCTGCCACGCCAGCCGCAGTTGCTCGACGGTGTCGGTGATGCCCTGTTCGTCGTTGAAGCCGATGTCGGAGCGGCCCGGGGAGTGCTGGGGCGGGTTGTACAGGTCGCGCTTCTCGGTCGGCAGCATGTACACGCCGCTCAGGAAGTACGTCATCGTGGCGTTGTTCTCCTTGGCCACTTCGCGGAAGTGGGAGAACAGCTTCTGGCTGTCCTCGCCCGCGCCGTCCCACGAGAACACCACGAACTGCGGGGGCTTCTGGCCGGGCTTGAGGCGTTCGGGCCTGGGCAGGTTCGGCTGGGCCCCGGTGTACGCGGTGGAGCCGTCGCCGATCAGCCGGACCGCGTTCTTGGGCGCCGGTGCCGCTTTCCCCTTCTCCTTCTCCGGGCCGTGCGTCCCTTCGCCGGAACCGGTGCCGTTGTCGATCGCGCAACCGGCGAGCGACGCCGCGCAGACCGCGGCGACCACGGCGCGCGCGGCCATTGTGTGGGAGGCCATCCTGCGGGTGGCGGCCATGTCCGCCCACCTTCTTCCTTCTCTCGGGCCAACGCCGACTAGGCGATGTCGGGTGCTGGGCCGGGCCGTGCCGTGCCGTCAGCGCCGTCAAGGTGACACGGAAATGAGAAGGAATTAGTACGACAAGCCGATGAAATAACTGATCCACTCGAATGCGCGGGGCGTTACTCCATTCGCGCTAAAAAACTATGCCTCTTCTTTACTCTGAATTACTCTCTATTTACTCGCTGTAATCGACGAATCCTCAGGAGACGGGAACATGTCAGCCTGCGTCCCCGCCCGCGCCGATTCGGCCCGGACCAAGCACGTCCATCCACCCCACAGCCCGCCGCCCGGCGGACCCCGGCGCTTCCGCATCGCGGGCGCCGACGTCTCGGCCGCGATCGCGGTCTTCCTCATCGCCCTCCCCCTCTCCCTGGGCATCGCCCTCGCCACCGGCGCGCCCCTGCAGGCCGGCCTCGTCGCCGCCGCGGTGGGCGGCATCGTCGCCGGACGCATCGGCGGCTGCCCGCTCCAGGTCAGCGGCCCCGCCGCCGGACTCACCGTGGTCACCGCCGACCTCATCCAGCAGTACGGATGGCGTACGACCTGTGCCATCACCGTCTTCGCCGGGATCGCCCAACTCGGCCTCGGCTGCCTGCGCGTGGCCCGCTCGGCGCTCGCCGTGAGCCCGGCCATCGTGCACGGCATGCTCGCCGGCATCGGCGTCACCATCGCCGTCGCACAGCTGCACATCGTCCTCGGCGGCACCCCGCAGAGCTCCGTGCCCGACAACTTGGTCGCGCTGCCCGCCCAGTTGGCGAACCTCCACCCCGCCGACGTGGCCGTGAGCGCGCTGACCCTCACCCTCCTGCTGCTCTGGCCCCGCCTCCCCGGCCGGGCCGGGGAGATCCTGGGCAAGCTGCCCGCCGCCCTGATCGCCGTCGCCGGCGCCACCGCCGTCGCCGCGCTCACCGGACTCCGCCTGCCCAAGGTCGACCTGCCCTCCTGGAGCAGCCACGCCCTGGCCTCCCTGCCCGACGGCCCGGTGCTGGGACTGGTCGCCGCCGTCCTCACCACCACGCTCGTGTGCAGCGTGCAGTCCCTGCTCGGCGCGGTCGCCGTGGACAAACTGGTCGCCGCCCGGCCCGCGCTGACCGGCCGCGTCAAGCGCTCCGACCTCGACCGCGAGCTGCTCGGTCAGGGCGCCGCCAACATCGTCTCCGGGTCGCTCGGAGGGCTGCCCATCGCCGGTGTGGCCGTGCGCAGTTCCGCGAACGTGGCGGCGGGTGCCGTCAGCCGGAACTCCACGATGCTGCACGGCGTTCTCGTAGTGATCGCCGCACTGCTGATGGTCCCGGCCCTGGAGCTCATCCCGCTCGCCTCGCTCGCCTCCCTGGTCATGGCCGTCGGCCTCAAGATGGTGTCGCTGAACCACATCCGTACGGTGACCCGCCACCGCGAGGTGCTGGTATACGCGGTCACCACCGGCGGCGTGGTCTTCCTCGGCGTCCTGGAGGGCGTCGCGCTGGGCATCGCCGTCGCCGTCGGCGTCGCCCTGCACCGCCTGACCCGCACCCGGATCACCCACGACGACATCGACGGAGTCCACCACGTCCACGTACGGGGGCAGTTGACGTTCCTCGCCGTGCCGCGGCTCAGCCGGGTCCTGCACCATGTGCCCCACGGGGCGGACACCGTCGTGGAGCTGGACGGCTCCTTCATGGACCACGCGGCGTACGAGACGCTCCAGGACTGGCAGAAGACGCACACCGCGCAGGGCGGCTCCGTCGACATCACCGGCCGCCGGCCCGGCACCCGTATCTCCGAACCGGCCGAGGTGGACGGCTGCCGCTGCCGCCCCTGGACCCCCTGGCGCAACCACCAGTGCGAACGCCCGTCGAAGGCCCCGGCACCCGGCTCGAACCGACAGGCCACCACCGGCGGAGCCCCCGGAGAGGCCCCCGGCGGCACCCCGACCGGCCTGAACACACCCGGTACGACCGGCACGCCCGGCACAAGCGCTGCGACCGGCACCTCCGACGAACCCCCCGGTCATGAACTCGCCCGTGGCATCAGCGCCTTCCACCGCAACACCGCTCCGCTGATGCGACGCGAACTGGCCCGGCTGGCCCGGGAGGGACAGCAGCCCTCCCAGCTCTTCCTGACCTGCGCCGACTCGCGGGTGGTCACCTCGATGATCACGTCCAGTGGCCCCGGCGACCTCTTCGTCGTGCGCAACGTCGGCAACTTCGTGCCGCTGCCCGGCGAGGAGAGCGGCGACGACTCGGTGGCCGCCGCGATCGAGTACGCCGTGGACGTGCTGAAGGTGCGGTCCATCACGGTGTGCGGACACTCCGGGTGCGGGGCG
The DNA here is from genome assembly GCF_020404845.1 of Streptomyces hyderabadensis. Lineage (GTDB taxonomy): Bacteria > Actinomycetota > Actinomycetes > Streptomycetales > Streptomycetaceae > Streptomyces > Streptomyces hyderabadensis. The sequence goes on from NZ_JAIOJZ010000022.1 coordinate 81,053, forward strand.
ATGCAGGCACTGCTCGGCGCCGACTCCGGGGGCGCGCGCACGCCGCTGCAGCGGTGGCTGCGGCACGGGCGGCCGAGCCTGCAGCGCGTGGCCGCGGACACGGACACGTCCGACAGGAACAGGGCCCCGGACACGGTCGACGACCGCGCCCGGCCCCGGCTGGCCGGACGCCCGCCCGCCGACACCGCCGAGCGGCTGTGCCTGGCCAACGTGGTCCAGCAGCTGGAGCACCTGCGTGCCCACGAATCGGTGGCCCGCGCGCTGGCCGCCGGGGACCTGGAGCTGCACGGCATGTACTTCCACGTGGGCGAGGCCCAGTCGTACCTGCTGGCCGAGGACGCGGAAGGCGGGGTGTTCGAGCTGGTGCGCGAGACGAGTCCGACCGCCTGACCCAATGACCTCATGACCTCCCGACCGCTCGGGGCGGTCCCGGGGAGCCGTGGCGCGGGCCGGTGTGAGAGGCGTTACACACACTGAACCCCGCGCCGTCGGCTTCCGTGGGTACGGGTGACCATGGACCACGAAGGAGAGGCGGGGGCGGGCGACGACCAGAACAGGTCTAAACCATTTGCCCGTCGACCCTTGTCATCGGCCCCCCGGGTCTGATGAGCTGTGGCCTGGGACACAACGGACAACCCTGAGAAAGGGAGATGTCGTGAGCAACGAATCCTTGGCCAACCTGCTCAAGGAAGAACGCAGGTTCGCACCCCCCGCCGACCTGGCCGCGAACGCCAACGTCACGGCGGAGGCGTACGAACAGGCCAAGGCTGACAGGCTCGGCTTCTGGGCCGAGCAGGCCCGCCGGCTGACCTGGGCGAAAGAACCGACCGAGACCCTCGACTGGTCGAACCCGCCGTTCGCCAAGTGGTTCGCGGACGGCACGCTGAACGTCGCCTACAACTGCGTGGACCGCCACGTGGAGGCCGGCCACGGCGACCGCGTCGCCATCCACTTCGAGGGCGAGCCCGGCGACAGCCGCGCCCTCACCTACGCCCAGCTCAAGGACGAGGTGTCCAAGGCCGCCAACGCCCTGCTGGAGCTGGGCGTGCAGAAGGGCGACCGGGTCGCGATCTACATGCCGATGATCCCGGAGACGGCGATCGCGATGCTGGCCTGCGCCCGGATCGGCGCCGCGCACTCGGTGGTCTTCGGCGGCTTCTCCTCGGACGCGCTGGCCACCCGCATCCAGGACGCCGACGCCCGCGTCGTCATCACCGCCGACGGCGGCTACCGGCGCGGCAAGCCGTCCGCGCTCAAGCCGGCCGTCGACGAGGCCGTCGAGCGCGCCGGGATCGTCGAGCACGTGCTCGTCGTCCGCCGCACCGGCCAGGACGTCGCCTGGGACGACTCCCGGGACAAGTGGTGGCACGAGGCCGTCGACCGGCAGTCCGCCGAGCACACGCCAGAGGCGTTCGACGCCGAGCACCCGCTGTTCATCCTGTACACGTCCGGCACCACCGGTAAGCCCAAGGGCATCCTGCACACCTCCGGCGGCTACCTCACGCAGACGGCGTACACGCACTGGGCCGTCTTCGACCTCAAGCCGGAGACCGACGTCTTCTGGTGCACCGCCGACGTCGGCTGGGTCACCGGGCACTCCTACATCGTCTACGGTCCGCTCGCCAACGGCGCCACCCAGGTCATGTACGAGGGCACCCCGGACACCCCGCACCAGGGCCGGTTCTGGGAGATCGTCCAGAAGTACAAGGTCTCCATCCTCTACACGGCGCCGACCGCGATCCGGACGTTCATGAAGTGGGGCGACGACATCCCCGCCAAGTTCGACCTGTCCTCGCTGCGGGTCCTCGGCTCGGTCGGCGAGCCGATCAACCCCGAGGCGTGGATCTGGTACCGCAAGAACATCGGCGCGGACGCCACCCCGGTCGTCGACACCTGGTGGCAGACCGAGACCGGCTCGATGATGATCACGCCGCTGCCGGGCGTCACGGAGGCCAAGCCGGGCTCCGCCCAGCGCCCGCTGCCCGGCATCTCCGCCACCGTCGTCGACGACGAGGCCAACGAGGTGCCCAACGGCGGGGGCGGCTATCTGGTCCTGACCGAGCCGTGGCCGTCGATGCTGCGCACCATCTGGGGCGACGACCAGCGGTTCATCGACACGTACTGGTCGCGCTTCGAGGGCAAGTACTTCGCGGGCGACGGTGCCAAGAAGGACGACGACGGCGACATCTGGCTGCTCGGCCGCGTCGACGACGTGATGCTCGTCTCCGGCCACAACATCTCCACCACCGAGGTCGAGTCGGCCCTCGTCTCCCACCCGTCGGTCGCCGAGGCGGCCGTGGTCGGCGCGGCGGACGAGACCACCGGCCAGGCCATCGTCGCCTTCGTGATCCTGCGCGGCACGGCCGCCGAGAGCGAGGACCTGGTCACCGAGCTGCGCAACCACGTCGGTGCCACGCTCGGCCCGATCGCCAAGCCCAAGCGGATCCTGCCGGTGGCGGAGCTGCCGAAGACCCGCTCCGGCAAGATCATGCGGCGCCTGCTGCGCGACGTCGCGGAGAACCGCCAGCTCGGGGACGTCACGACCCTCACGGACTCGACGGTCATGGACCTCATCCAGTCGAAGCTCCCGGCGGCGCCCAGCGAGGACTGAGCCCCGCACACCGCGGACAGCGCGGACACGTAGTACACCGAGGGCACCCGGCGCCGTACGCGCGCCGGGTGCCCTCGCCCTGTGCGGCGCCCGGGGCCCGGGTAAGCTGGACGGACGTAAGGGAATCATCAAGATCCTCATGGTGCGCCGGGAAGTCTGGTCGGCATGTGTTCCGTGCTGCCCACCCACCGGAGGTTCTCCCCGTGACCGCGCCCCGCACTCCCCGCAAGGCCTTCGGACGGCTGTCCCTTCCGGAGCGCACCTACCTCGCGGACGCGCTGCGCACCGAGACCGTCGGCGGCGTCCTGCTGCTCGTCGCGGCGGTCGCCGCCCTGGTGTGGGCGAACATACCGGCGCTGCACGACAGCTACGAGAGCGTCAGCCACTTCCACTTCGGCCCGTCGGCGCTCGGTCTGAACCTGTCGGTCGCGCACTGGGCCGCCGACGGACTCCTCGCGATCTTCTTCTTCGTCGCCGGCATCGAACTCAAACGCGAACTGGTCGCAGGTGACCTGAAGGACCCCAAGGCCGCCGCGCTCCCGGTGGTGGCGGCGCTGTGCGGCATGGTCGCACCGGCGGTCGTCTACACCGTCACCAGCACCGCGGGCGGCGGCTCGCTGGCCGGCTGGGCCGTGCCGACCGCCACCGACATCGCCTTCGCGCTCGCCGTGCTGGCCGTCATCGGCACGTCCCTGCCGAGCGCCCTGCGCGCCTTCCTGCTGACGCTCGCCGTCGTCGACGACCTCTTCGCCATCCTGATCATCGCGATCTTCTTCACCGACACCCTGAACTTCGCCGCGCTGGGCGGCGCGGTCGCCGGTCTCGTCGTCTTCTGGCTGCTGCTGCGCAAGGGGGTGCGCGGCTGGTACGTGTACGTCCCGCTCGGCCTGGTGATCTGGGCCCTGATGTACAACAGCGGCGTCCACGCCACCATCGCCGGCGTCGCGATGGGCCTGATGCTGCGCTGCCACCGGCGCGAGAGCGAGGAGCACTCCCCCGGCGAGCGCATCGAGCACCTGGTGCGCCCGCTCTCGGCGGGCCTGGCCGTGCCGCTGTTCGCGCTGTTCAGCGCGGGTGTGGCCATCTCCGGCGGGGCACTGGCGGACGTCTTCACCAAACCGGAGACGCTCGGTGTGGTGCTCGGACTCGTCGTCGGCAAGACGCTGGGCATCTTCGGCGGCACCTGGCTGACCTCGCGCTTCACCAGGGCCTCGCTCAGCGACGACCTCCAGTGGGCCGACGTGTTCGCGGTGGCGACCCTGGCCGGCATCGGGTTCACCGTCTCGCTGCTCATCGGCGAGCTGGCCTTCGAGGGCGACGCGGCGATGGCCGACGAGGTCAAGGCCGCCGTACTGACCGGCTCGCTCATCGCGGCGGCCCTGGCCACGGTGCTGCTGAAGGTACGGAACGCGAAGTACCGGGGGATGGTCGCGGAGGAGGAGCGCGACGACGACCTCAGCGGTGTGCCGGACATCTACGAGGAGGACGACCCGGCGTACCACCTGCGGGTGGCGGCCGTCTACGAGCGGAAGGCCGCGGAGCACCGCCGGATCGCCCGGGAGATGGAGTCGGCGCGGCTTGCCGAAGTGGCGGGCGGGGCAGGCGATGAGGACGACCGTCCGGCATGATCTGACGAGACGGTACAAAAGACGGAACCGTACTCAGACGAGCCAGCAGAAGAGGGAGACCGCGATGAGCGCACCCGACGGCAGCCCGGTCGGCACCGAACGCAGCATCGGCCAGCTGTTCGCCTCGGCGACCACCGAAATGTCGGCGCTCGTGCACGACGAGATCGCGCTGGCGAAGGCGCAGCTGAAGCAGGACGTCAAGCGCGGTGCGACGAGCGGCGGCGCGTTCTCCGCCGCGGGCCTGCTCCTGCTCTTCTCGCTGCCGATGCTGAGCTTCGCCCTCGCCTACGGCATCCGGACCTGGAGCGGCTGGAACATGGCCGTCTGCTTCCTGCTGTCCTTCGCTGCGAACGTTCTGGTCGCCGGCCTCCTCGCGCTGATCGGCATCGTCTTCGCGAAGAAGGCCAAGAAGGGCCGCGGTCCGCAGAAGGTCGCCGCCTCGGTGAAGCAGTCCGCGGGCGTGCTGCAGAACGCCAAGCCGCACCCGCGCCCGGAACTGCCCGCGGACCGGGCCCCCGAAGCGATCGAGGCTGTGGCACGCTCGTCCTCATGACGGGCTCCACCACCCCTTCGGGGCACTCCCCCTCGCCGCAGCACCCCACGTCGGTCGTACGCCTCGGCATCCCGGGCGGACCCGAGGTGACCCATCGGGACGTCGCGGCCAACGGCGCCCGCTTCCACATCGCCGAGCTGGGCGACGGACCGCTGGTGCTGCTGCTGCACGGCTTCCCGCAGTTCTGGTGGACCTGGCGGCACCAGCTGGTGGCGCTCGCGGACGCCGGTTTCCGCGCGGTCGCCATGGACCTGCGCGGCGTCGGCGGCAGCGACCGCACCCCGCGCGGCTACGACCCGGCGGGACTCGCCCTCGACATCACCGGCGTGATCCGCTCCCTCGGCGAGCCGGACGCCGCGCTGGTCGGTCACGACCTCGGCGGCTATCTGGCCTGGACGGCCGCCGCGATGCGGCCCAAGCTCGTACGGCGGCTCGCGGTCTCCTCGATGCCGCACCCCCGGCGCTGGCGTTCGGCCATGCTCGGGGACGTCCGCCAGAGCCGCGCGGGCTCCTACATCTGGGGCTTCCAGCGCCCCTGGGTTCCGGAGCGCCAACTGACCGCGGACGACGGCGCGCTGGTCGGCCGGCTGCTGCACGACTGGTCCGGGCCGCGGCTGCTCGACGACGAGGCGGTGACGGCGTACCGGCGTGCCATGTGCATCCCCTCCACGGCGCACTGCTCGGTCGAGCCCTACCGCTGGCTGGTGCGCTCCCTGGCGCGTCCGGACGGCATCCAGTTCTACCGCCGGATGAAGCGGCCGGTGCGCGTGCCGACGCTGCACCTGCACGGCTCCCTGGACCCCGTGATGCGGACGCGGAGTGCCGCCGGGTCCGGGCAGTACGTCGAAGCGCCGTACCGCTGGCGGCTGTTCGACGGGCTCGGGCACTTCCCGCACGAGGAGGATCCGGTCGCCTTCTCGACCGAACTGATCAACTGGCTGAAGGATCCTGAGCCCGATCGGTGAGGTTTGGTGAGCGATCGGTCACCGAACGGACGCGCCCGGTATCCGAACCGGAATGCTTGTCCTATGAACGGCCACTTGCCCGGCGCATAGGCCAATTGGGCGCCCCGGGAACGGTTATCGACCATGGGGCGGGGGCACACGTCCGGGTATGGGCTGGACGCACGACTACAGTGACGTAGCACGCGACGGCCGCTCCACGAGCGGCGTGAGCAGTACCCACCGACGCGGCGGCACCCCGCAACTCGCGGGTGCGGACCTCCGGGTGGGCATTCCGCGCATCCTGCGCCGCCGGGCCCGCTGGGTCTCCGTACGCCTGCGCCATCCACGGACCTGAGGCGTCTGGCCGTTCACAGCGCGCAGCTGTCGCTGTCCACCTGCTGGCTGGCGGTGCGGCCCTTGCTGATGTCCTCGCGGATCTCGTCCGCGGTGAGCGCGTAGCCGGTGTCGGGGTCGTCCAGGGACTTGGCGAAGACCACGCCGTACACCTCGCCCTCCGGCGTCAGCAGCGGGCCGCCGGAGTTGCCCTGCCGCACGGTCGCGTACAGCGAGTAGACGTCCCGGCGGACGGTGTCGCGGTGGTAGATGTCCGGCCCGTTGGCCGTGATGCGCCCGCGCACCCGCGCGGCCCGGACGTCGTACGCCCCGTTCTCCGGGAAGCCGGCGACGATCGCGTCGTCGTCGCGCCGGGCGTCCTCGTCCTCGTCCGTGAACCGCAGCGCGGGCGCGTCCAGTTCCGGCACGTCCAGTACGGCGATGTCGCGCCGCCAGTCGTAGAGGACCACCGTCGCGTCGTACTTCCGGCCCTCGCCGCCTATCTGCACCGTGGGCTCGTCCACGCCGCCCACGACGTGCGCGTTGGTCATGACACGGCGGTCGGAGAAGACGAACCCGGTGCCTTCCAGGACCTTTCCGCAGTCCGGGGCGGTGCCCATGACCTTGACGATGGAACGCTTGGCCTTGACGGCGACCGGGCTGCCCGTCAGCGCCGGGTCGGGCGCCTGCACCGGGGGGATCGACTCGTCGGCGAAGGGGCTGAAGACCTGCGGGAAGCCGTTCTCCGCGAGGACGGAGGTGAAGCTGTCGAACCAGTTGTCCGCCCCCGCGGGCAGCACCTCCTGCACGCCGGCCAGCAGCGCGGACTGCCGCACCTCCTTGCCGACCGTCGGCATCGTGGTGCGCGCGAGCGCGGAGCCCAGCAGCCAGGCGACCAGCAGCATGGCGACGACGTTGACCAGGGCACCGCCGGTCGCGTCCAGGGCGCGCGCCGGGGACCAGGTGATGTAGCGGCGCAGCTTGTTGCCCAGATGGGTCGTCAGGGCCTGGCCGACGGAGGCGCACACGATGACGATGACGACCGCGACGACGGCCGCGGTCGTGCTCACCTCCGCGTTGTCCGTCAGCGCGTCCCAGGCCACCGGCAGCAGGTAGACGGCGACGAGCCCGCCGCCGAGGAAGCCGATCACCGACAGGATGCCGACGACGAACCCCTGGCGGAAGCCGACGATCGCGAACCAGACGGCGGCCAGCAGCAACAGGATGTCCAGCACGTTCACTGATTCAGGCCTCGCCTTGTCGTCTGCGGTACGCAGGCCACCCTGTCATGCGCGCCAGTCCAGCGGGACCTGCTTATCCCGGTCCCACGGCCGCTCCCAGCCCGCGAAGTGCAGCAACCGGTCGATGATGCCGGCCGTGAAGCCCCAGACGAGAGCCGATTCGACCAGGAATGCCGGGCCTCGGTGACCGCTGGGGTGGACGGTCGTCACCCTGTTGGCGGGGTCCGTGAGATCCGCCACGGGGACCGTGAAGACGCGCGCGGTCTCGGCCGGGTCGACGACGCCGACCGGGGAGGGCTCGCGCCACCAGGCCAGCACCGGGGTGACGACGAAGCCGCTCACCGGGATGTAGAGCTTGGGCAGGACCCCGAAGAGCTGGACGCCGGCCGGGTCGAGCCCGGTCTCCTCCTCGGCCTCCCGCAGGGCGGCCCGCAGCGGACCGTCACCGCGCGGATCACCGTCCTCGGGGTCGAGGGCACCGCCCGGGAAGGCGGGCTGGCCGGGGTGGGAGCGCAGGGAGCCGGCCCGCTCCATCAGCAGCAGCTCCGGACCGCGGCCCGGGTCCTTGCCGCCCTCGCCGCCGCGGGTGCCGTCCCCGAAGAGGATCAGCACCGCGGACTGGCGGCCGGCGCCGTCCGCGGGCGGCAGGAAGCGGCTCAGCTGAGTGGGCCGGACCGTCTCGACCGCCCGCACCACCGGGTCCAGCCAGCCCGGCAGACCTTCCTTGCTGAGGACCGCGCCGTCCCGAGTGCGGTCCCTGGCGGGACCCTGCGTGTCGCTCGCCCGTGTCATCTCCACCCCCGTCCTGCCGACTCCAACGCCCGACGCCCCCGAGATCGTTCCGTCACCCGGCCCCCAGCGGCGGCGCCGGCTTCCCACCCGCGTCCAGGTACGCCTGCGGGGGCTTGAGCCGCTGGCCCGGGAAGCCGCCCTTCTCGTACTTCAGCAGCTTCTTCGCCTTCTCCGGGTCCGTCTCGCCCTCGCCGTAGGCCGGGCACAGCGGGGCGATGGGGCAGGCACCGCAGGCGGGCTTGCGGGCGTGGCAGATGCGGCGGCCGTGCCAGATCACGTGGTGGGAGAGGTCGGTCCAGTCGCTCTTCGGGAAGAGCGCGCCGACGGCGGCCTCGATCTTGTCCGGGTCGGTCTCCTCGGTCCACCGCCAGCGGCGCACCAGGCGCTGGAAGTGCGTGTCCACGGTGATGCCGGGGCGGCCGAAGGCGTTGCCGAGCACGACGAAGGCGGTCTTGCGGCCGACGCCGGGCAGCTTGACGAGGTCTTCGAGGCGTCCGGGGACCTCGCCGCCGAAGTCCTCCGCAAGGGCCTTGGACAGCCCTATGACCGACTTGGTCTTGGCCCGGAAGAAGCCGGTCGGGCGCAGGATCTCCTCGACCTCCTCTGGGACGGCGGCGGCCAGGTCCTCGGGGGTGGGGTACTTGGCGAAGAGGGCGGGCGTGGTCTGGTTGACCCTGAGGTCGGTGGTCTGCGCGGACAGCACCGTGGCCACGACCAGCTGGAACGGGTTCTCGAAGTCCAGCTCCGGGTGGGCGTACGGGTAGACCTCGGCCAGCTCGCGGTTGATGCGGCGGGCGCGGCGGACCAGCGCGGTGCGCGACTCGCCGCGCGGCGGCTTCGGGGCCACGGTCTTGGCCGGGGCGACGCCCTCGACGGCGGCGGTGGCCTTCTTGGGGACGACGGCGGGCTTCTTGGCGGGCGCCTGCCTCTTCAGGGGCGGCACGGCCTTCTTCGCGGAGGTCTTCTTGGGGGCGGCGGGCTTCCTGGCCGCGGGGGACTTCTCGGCAGAGGCCTTCTTGCTCGCGGCCGACTTCTTGGCCGCGGCCGACTTCTTGGCCGCGGGAGTCTTCCCGCTCGCGACCGTCTTCCCGCTCGCGCCGGTCTTCCCGGCCGCGGCCGGCTCCTGGCTCTCGTCGGACTTCTTGCTCGCGGAGGACTTCTTCACGGCACCCTTCTCCGCAGTCACCCTCTTGGCAGGCACTGCCTTCTTTGTCGCTTTCGCCGTTTTCCTACCGCCATCGGGAGTCTGTTCGCCCACAGCGGAATCGTGCCGTTCACTCACCCGCGCAGCCCCCTGAGCCTGTGCTCTCACCGGCGATTTGGACACCCGGCCAGCCTACGACCCGGCACCGACATCCGCCCCGGACCTCGAAGATCGGCGTCCAATTGGACCCCTGCCGCGTACCCCGGGACATCAGTGCGGCATCCTTGTGACAGATCACACTGTTTGGACTGTCCGGCAAAATGGGCACCACGGACCCCTGGTACACCGGGGGAACAAGATCCTCTGAGCCGGTCGACAAGGAGAGAACTCGTGGACGACGTTCTGCGGCGCAACCCGCTCTTCGCGGCGCTCGACGACGAGCAATCCGCGGAGCTCCGCGCCTCCATGAGTGAGGTGACCCTCGCCCGCGGCGACACCCTGTTCCACGAGGGGGACCCCGGAGACCGCCTCTACGTGGTCACGGAAGGCAAGGTCAAGCTCCACCGCACGTCCCCCGACGGGCGCGAGAACATGCTGGCCGTGGTCGGTCCCAGCGAGCTGATCGGCGAGCTGTCGCTCTTCGACCCGGGCCCGCGCACGGCGACCGGGACCGCTCTGACCGAGGTCAAGCTGCTCGCCCTCGGCCACGGCGACCTCCAGCCCTGGCTGAACGTCCGCCCGGAGGTGGCCACCGCGCTGCTGCGCGCCGTCGCGCGCCGGCTGCGCAAGACCAACGACGCCATGTCCGACCTGGTCTTCTCGGACGTCCCCGGCCGCGTCGCCCGCGCCCTGCTGGACCTCTCCCGCCGCTTCGGCGTGCAGTCCGAGGAGGGCATCCACGTGGTGCACGACCTGACGCAGGAGGAGCTGGCCCAGCTGGTCGGCGCGTCCCGCGAGACGGTCAACAAGGCGCTCGCGGACTTCGCCCAGCGCGGCTGGCTCCGCCTGGAGGCCCGCGCGGTGATCCTGCTGGACGTGGAGCGGCTGGCCAAGCGCTCCCGCTGACCCACCGCCCAGCGCCCCGCTGATCCACCCACCACCGCCCCGCTGACCCACCGACCCCTGGGAGTCTTCCCCGGGGCCCCTACTCGGGCAGCTGGATGAGCCCGTGCTCGCCCAGGTACTCCAGCTGCGCCCGCACCGACAGCTCCGCCGCCGGCCACAGGGAGCGGTCGACGTCCGCGTACACGTGGGCGACGACCTCGCCCGGCGTGCGGTGGCCGTCCTCCACCGCCGTCTCGACCTGGGCGAGGCGGTGTGCGCGATGGGCGAGGTAGTACTCCACGGCACCCTGGGCGTCCTCCAGGACGGGCCCGTGGCCCGGGAGCACCGTGTGCACCCCGTCGTCGGCCGTGAGCGACCTGAGCCTGCGCAGGGAGTCCAGGTAGTCGCCGAGACGGCCGTCGGGATGGGCCACCACCGTCGTGCCGCGCCCCAGGATCGTGTCGCCCGTCAGGACCGCCCGGTCGGCCGGGAGGTGGAAGCACAGGGAGTCCGCCGTGTGCCCCGGGGTCGCCACGACCCTCAGCTCCAGCCCGCCGACCCCGATCACGTCACCCGCGGCCAGCCCCTCGTCGCCCAGCCGCAGCGCCGGGTCCAGGGCCCGTACGTTCGTGCGGGTCAGCTCGGCGAAGCGCGCGGCGCCCTCCGCGTGGTCCGGGTGACCGTGCGTCAGGAGCGTCAGCGCGACCCGTTTGCCGGCCCGCTCGGCCGTGTCGACGACGTGTCGCAGGTGGGTGTCGTCCAGCGGACCCGGGTCGACGACGACGGCCAGGTCGGAGTCGGGCTCGGCGAGGATCCAGGTGTTGGTGCCGTCCAGGGTCATCGCCGAGGCGTTGGGCGCGAGGACGTTCACCGCGCGCGCGGTGGCCGGTCCCGACAGGACGCCGCCGCGCGGCTGTCCGGGCAGTGCTGCTGCGTCCGTCATGCGAGGGCTCCCCCGGTCGGGTCGGAAGGCGTCGCCGGTGCCGCGCTCGCGACGCGCTTGGTGAACTCGTCGTGCCCCGGCCAGGAGAGGACGACCTCGTCGCCGGACAGCCGCGCGCGGGCCAGTACCGGGGTCATGTCGCGGCCGGGCGCCGACGCCAGCGCCTCGGCCACCGTGCCGCACTCCGCCAGCCCGCGCAGGGTCGCGACGGTCGGCGGCATCATCAGCAGCTCGCCCTTGTCGTACCCGGCGGTCGCCTCCGCCGGCGTGATCCACACCGTGCGGTCGGCCTCCGTGGAGGCGTTGCGGGTGCGCTGTCCCTCGGGGAGCGCGGCCACGAAGAACCACGTGTCGTAGCGCCGGGCCTCGAACTCCGGGGTGATCCAGCGCGCCCAGGCGCCCAGCAGGTCGGAGCGCAGGACGAGACCCCGGCGGTCCAGGAACTCCGCGAAGGACAGCTCGCGGTCGACCAGGGCGGCCCGGTCGGCCTCCCAGTCGTCGCCCGTGGTGTCGCCGACGACCGAGTCGCCGGTCGGCCCGGCGAGCAGCACGCCGGCCTCCTCGTACGTCTCCCGCACGGCCGCGCAGACGATCGCCTGGGCGCCCGCCTCGTCGACGCCGAGCCGGTCCGCCCACCACGCGCGCGTGGGGCCTGCCCAGCCGATCGCGCGGTCGTCGTCGCGCGGGTCGACCCCGCCGCCCGGGTAGGCGTAGGCGCCCCCGGCGAACGCCATGGAGGTGCGGCGGCGCAGCATGTGGACGGCCGGCCCGGACCCCACGGCGCCGGTGCCGGTGCCGGTGCCGGTGTCGGTGTCCTTGAGGAGCATGACGGTGGCCGCGCGCTTCGGGGTGACCGGGGTGAGGGTGCCGGCCGCGAGCGCGCGGATGCGGTCCGGCCACTCCGGCGGGTACCACTGACCGTTCGCCCGACCACTCGCCCGACCACTCGTCCGACCACTCGCCTGACCACTCGCCATGGCCGGAGGCTATCCGGTGACGGGCGGATGTTCGAGTGGCCCCCGGGGCCCGGTGGATGTCAGGAGGGCAGGCCGGTCAGCCACTCGGTGAGCAGCCGGTTGGTCTCCTCGGGGCGTTCCTGCTGGAGCCAGTGGCCGCAGCCGTCGAGGACGTGCGAGGCCCGCAGGCCGGGCAGGGTGACCGGGTAGGCCTCGATCGCGTCGGACAGCCAGGTGGTGGACGCATCCAGGCCGCCGCCGAGGAACAGGGACGGCTGGGTGATCGGGGCGCCCTCGTGGGCGGCCAGGTCGGCCCAGTCGCGGTCCATGTTGCGGTAGCGGTTGAGGGCGCCGGTCAGACCGGTCCGCTCGAACTCCCCGGCGTAGACGTCCAGGTCCTCCTCGGTCAGCCAGGAGGGCAGCCGCCCGGCGGCCGGGAACCGGTCGCGCATCCGGCCGCCGGGGGCGACGAAGTGCGGGTCGGGTTCCTCCGGCGCGGGCATGGTCTCGGCGGACAGGGCGGCGTAGAGGCCGGCGAGCCAGCCGCGTACGTCGGGCTCGATCTCCGCCTCGGCGCGGCCCGGCTCCTGGAAGTAGGAGACGTAGAACTCCTGACCGGCGAAGGGCCCGGCCGGGTCGCTCATGCCGGCGAAGACCTCGCTGGGCTTCGGGCCGCCCGGCGGGGTGTACGGCACGCTCAGCAGGCCCACCGCGCGGAACACGTCCGGCCGCAGCAGCGCGGAGTGGGCGGCGATGTTCGCGCCCCAGTCGTGGCCGACGACCACGGCGGAGCTCTCCCCGAGCGCCTCCACCACGGCGACGGCGTCCGCCACCAGGTCGAGCATCCGGTACGCCGCCACGTCGTCCGGCCGCGAGGAGCGCCCGTAGCCGCGTACGTCGACGGCGGCGGCGCGGAATCCGGCGGCGGCCAGCGCGGGCAGCTGGTGGCGCCAGGAGTACCAGGACTCGGGGAAGCCGTGCACGAGCAGGACCAGCGGCCCGCTGCCCTGCTCGACCAGGTGGATCCGGCCGGCGGGGGAGGGCACCAGACGGTGGACGGGCTGGTCGGCCTGCTGGTCGGTCACGGGCGGCTGCGGCATGGCTCCTCCTGGCGCATACGTTCGGTACGGCCCCGTACGGGCCGGGACCGCCGACTGGGGCCGGCTCCCGCCCCGTAGGGGGTGTGGAACCGATCCTGCGAGGTCGGAGCGGCCGGTGCGAGGTTTGTTGCCGGGCTGGCAACGCGCGCCGCACCCGGCGTCCGGCCCCGCTCCGCCGCCCTGCGTCGGGGCCCCTCCCCGTCGGCCACGGGAGGCCCGGCCGCTACGGCTGGACCAGCTCCACCTGGATCTCGACCTCCACCGGCGCGTCCAGCGGGAGGACCGCCACGCCGACCGCGCTGCGGGCGTGCACGCCCTTGTCGCCCAGGACCGCGCCGAGGAGTTCGCTGGCGCCGTTGACCACGCCGGGCTGGCCGGTGAAGTCGGTCGCGGAGGCGACGAAGCCGACGACCTTGACGACCCGCGCGACGCGGTCGAGGTCACCGGCGACGGACTTCACGGCGGCCAGGGCGTTCAGCGCGCAGGTGCGGGCCAGCTCCTTGGCCTCGTCCGGGGTGACCTCGGCGCCGACCTTGCCGGTCACCGGCAGCTTGCCGTCCAGCATCGGCAGCTGGCCGGAGGTGTAGACGTACGGGCCGGACTGCACGGCCGGCTGGTAGGCGGCCAGCGGCGGGACGACCTCGGGCAGCGTCAGACCCAGCTCGGCGAGCTTCGCCTCGACGGCGCTCATGCCTGCTTCTCCCGCTTCAGGTAGGCGACGAGCTGCTCGGGGTTGTTGGGCCCGGGGACGACCTGGACGAGCTCCCAGCCGTCCTCGCCCCAGGTGTCCAGAATCTGCTTCGTGGCATGGACGAGCAGCGGCACGGTTGCGTATTCCCACTTGGTCATGCGGCCGACTCTAGCCGCTGGCCGGGGCACCTCCGCAGCCGCTGTCCGGGCCCCTCCGCGTGCCGGTCGCGGCGATGTTGTCCACAGCCTCCGGCGTACTCGGCGCACGGACTGGTTACGCTCGAAGACGTGAGCAGGCTCCAGGTCGTCAGCGGCAAGGGCGGTACCGGCAAGACCACGGTGGCCGCGGCCCTCGCGCTGGCCCTGGCCACCGAGGGGAAGCGCGCGCTTCTCGTCGAGGTCGAGGGCCGCCAGGGCATCGCGCAGCTCTTCGAAACGGAGGCGCTGCCTTATGAGGAGCGGAAGATCGCCGTCGCTCCCGGGGGCGGGGAGGTGTACGCCCTCGCCATCGACGCCGAACTGGCCCTTCTGGACTACCTCCAGATGTTCTACAAGCTGGGCAGCGCCGGACGGGCCCTGAAGAAGCTCGGCGCGATCGACTTCGCGACCACCATCGCGCCGGGGGTCAGGGACGTCCTGCTGACCGGCAAGGCGTGCGAGGCGGTCCGGCGCAAGGACAAGCGGGGGCGGTTCGTGTACGACTACGTCGTCATGGACGCCCCGCCCACCGGCCGCATCACGCGCTTCCTCAACGTCAACGACGAGGTGGCCGGGCTCGCGAAGGTCGGGCCCATACACAATCAGGCGCAGGCCGTGATGCGGGTGCTGAAGTCGCGGGAGACCGCGGTGCACCTGGTGACGCTGCTGGAGGAGATGCCGGTCCAGGAGACCGTGGACGGCATCGCCGAGCTGCGCACCGCGCACCTCCCGGTGGGCCGGGTCGTCGTCAACATGGTCCGTCCGCAGGTCCTGGACGCCACCGACCTGGAGCTGGTCCGGGAGACACCGCGTGCGGAGCTGGCCCGGTCGCTGTCCGGGGCGGGGCTCGGCGGGGCCCGGCGGGGCGGACACGCCGAGCGGCTGGTGGACCCGCTCCTCGCCCAGGCCGGGGAGTACGCCGAGCGGTACACGCTGGAGCAGGAGCAGCGGGCGGCCCTCGGCGAGCTGGGCCTGCCGACGCACGAACTGCCGCTGCTCGCGGAGGGCATGGACCTGGCGGGCCTGTACGAACTGGCCACCGAGCTGCGGAAGCAGGGGATCGCATGAGTCCGGACGACCCGGCCCGCCACCAGAAGGGCAGCCCGGCCCGCCGCCAGGAGGGCAGCCCGGCCCGGCAGCAGGAGAGCGCGCGCCGGCTGGCCCCCGCGCGCGTGCTCGACGTCGACGCCCTGCTGGAGGACCCGCGCAACCGCATCGTGGTGTGCTGCGGTTCGGGCGGGGTCGGCAAGACGACCACGGCGGCGGCACTGGGCCTGCGCGCGGCCGAGCGCGGCCGCAAGGTGGTCGTCCTCACCATCGACCCGGCCCGGCGGCTCGCGCAGTCCATGGGCATCGACTCGCTGGACAACACCCCGCGCCGGGTGAAGGGCGTCGACGACGCGGCGGGCGGTGAGCTGCACGCCATGATGCTCGACATGAAGCGGACCTTCGACGAGATCGTCGAGTCCCACGCGGATCCCGAACGGGCCGCGGCGATCCTGGGCAACCCCTTCTACCAGTCCCTGTCGGCCGGCTTCGCGGGCACGCAGGAGTACATGGCGATGGAGAAGCTGGGGCAGCTGCGGGCGAAGGACGAGTGGGACCTCATCGTCGTCGACACGCCGCCGTCCCGCTCGGCGCTGGACTTCCTGGACGCGCCCAAGCGCCTCGGTTCCTTCCTCGACGGCAAGCTGATCCGCGTCCTGCTGGCTCCGGCGAAGGTCGGCGGCCGGGCGGGCATGAAGTTCCTGAACGTCGGCATGTCGATGATGACCGGCGTCCTGGGGAAGGTGCTGGGCGGACAGTTCCTCAAGGACGTGCAGACCTTCGTGGCCGCGATGGACTCGATGTTCGGCGGGTTCCGTACGCGCGCGGACGCCACGTACAAGCTGCTCCAGGCGTCCGGGACGGCGTTCCTGGTGGTCGCGGCCCCGGAGCGGGACGCGCTGCGCGAGGCCGCGTACTTCGTGGAGCGGCTGGCCGCCGAGGACATGCCACTGGCCGGTCTGGTGCTCAACCGGGTCCACGGCAGCGGCGCCGACCGGTTGTCGGCCGAGCGGGCACTCGCCGCCGCGGAAAATCTTGAGGATCCCCGCATTGTGGATCAGGACGGCGGGAAAGCTGGAATTCGTACCGCTCCCGGCAACTCTCCCGACCCGCACGGCAGTTCAGGACCGGCCGACTCCGTACCCGACGATTCGGCCACCGACATCTCTCCGGAGGCTCTCGACACGTCTGCGGAGACTTCTTCGGACGTCACCGGCGCCTCGGACGGGGCTCCCGACTCCGCCGGGGCTCCCGACGCGCCGGAGCGGTCCGTCGACGCCCTCACCGCAGGCCTGCTGCGTCTGCACGCCGAGCGCATGCACCTGCTCGCCCGCGAGCAGCGCACACGTGACCGCTTCACCGCGCGTCATCCCGAGGTGGCGGTCACCGAGGTGGCCGCGCTCCCCGGCGACGTGCACGACCTCGCGGGGCTGCGGGACATCGGGGCACGCCTGGCGACCGGCCGACCCGAGCTGCCCGGGCCGGACGCCTGATCCAGCCCTCGGGCGTCTGGTTCCGCCCGCGGAACCAGGGGACGCCGGCGGGGCTCAGCCGACGGCCGCGTAGTTCTCGTACACCTCGTCGTCCTCGAGGGGCACGATGCCGACCCCTCGTTCGTACTCCGTCCGCGCCGTCTCGAGGAGCCGGCGCCAGGAGGTCACGGTGGGCCGCCTGCGCAGCAGTGCGCGGCGTTCCCGCTCCGTCATGCCTCCCCACACGCCGAACTCGACGCGGTTGTCGAGCGCGTCGGCCAGGCACTCGGTCCGCACCGGACACCCGGTGCACACCGCCTTGGCCCTGTTCTGCGCTGCTCCCTGAACGAACAGTTCGTCCGGATCGGTAGTGCGGCAGGCGGCCTGCGCACTCCAGTCGGTTACCCAGCCCATACCGGCGCCGTCCTCTCCCGAATCGAGGCTCCCCCACGGCGGCAGCGGCATATTCACCGCCGCCAGTTGAGGACGTTACGGAAGGTGGGCACAGCGCAACACCCCCTTCGGGCCCAATCTTGAATGGCCCGAACGGACTATGGGTAAGCGGCAGATCACCCGGGGGAGTGAGCTGGCGACATGCGCGACGATCCCGACATTCAGGTCATCTCTGTTGCGCCACAACGGACACCGATTGACACACGAGGCGGATTCGGACACGCACCCCACACGCCGTGGCACGCGCCGGTACACACCAACGCGCCCCCAGCGGGGCCCCTCGGAAAAAACTCGAGCGGATCCGGAACGATTCGGGGTCGCCGGACGTATTGATACGTGGCCGCACTGCTGTGACAGTTGAGTGCAGCTTAGGCCAAGGCATATACGCGTGTCCGGCGAATGAGAACGTAGCCGCCCCCCTTTGCCGCGCCGTCAAGCCCGCGCCGGCCCGGCGCTCGACGGCTGAGCTGGCAGAAGGCGTCTTCCAGGGCTTGTCCCGTGCCCAAAAGATCACACGGCGGGGGCACGGAAGGCGTCGCCACGGCCTGGCGGCACCCGGATGTCACGGTCTGGTACTCGAACGCTCCGAAAAGCCCCTGCGTCTGCGGATCGCTCATACCTACGGATTAGGCTGCCTCCATGCCAAAGAAGCGCTCGGGCGGTGGTCTGTCGCCAACGCAGCAGGCCGCAAAGTTCCTCGGTGTCAGTGTGCTCGCGGGAGCAGTGCTGGCCGGCATCGCGTTGCCCGCCGTGGGCGCGCTGGGGCTGGCCGCCAAGGGGTCGGTGGAGGGCTTCGACGCCCTCCCGGCCAACCTGAAGACTCCCCCGCTGAGCCAGCGCACCACCATCCTCGACGCCGACGGCGGCACCATCGCCACGGTCTACTCGCGCGACCGCACGGTGGTCGACCTCAAGGACATCTCGCCGTACATGCAGAAGGCGATCGTCGCGATCGAGGACTCCCGCTTCTACGAGCACGGCGCGATCGACCTCAAGGGCGTCCTGCGCGCCCTCAACAAGAACGCGCGCAGCGGCGAGGTCTCCGAGGGCGCCTCCACGCTCACCCAGCAGTACGTCAAGAACGTCTTCGTGGAGGAGGCGGGCGACGACGCGACGAAGGTCGCCCAGGCCACCCAGCAGACCATCGGCCGCAAGATCCAGGAGCTGAAGCTCGCGATCCAGGTCGAGGAGGAGCTGGGCAAGAAGAAGATCCTCGAGAACTACCTGAACATCACCTTCTTCGGCCAGCAGGCCTACGGCGTCGAGGCGGCCTCCCAGCGCTACTTCTCCAAGCACGCCAAGGACCTCAACGTCCAGGAGGCCGCCCTGCTGGCCGGCATCGTCCAGTCGCCCAGCCGCTACGACCCGGTGAACGACGAGGCGGAGGCCACCAAGCGCCGCAACGTTGTCCTGAACCGCATGGCCCAGGTCGGCGACATCTCCACGGCCGAGGCCGAGAAGGCGAAGAAGGCACCGCTCGGGCTGAAGGTCAGCAGGCCGAAGAACGGCTGCATCACGGCCGTGAACGACGCGAGCTTCTTCTGCGACTACGTGCGCGAGGTGTTCCTGAGTGATCCGGTCTTCGGCAAGACCCGCAAGGACCGGGCCAAGATCTGGAACCAGGGCGGCCTCACCATCCGCACGACGCTCGACCCGCAGGCCCAGGAGTCGGTGCACCAGTCCCTCAAGGACCACGTCAACAAGTCGGACTCGGTCGCCGCGGCGAGCACGCTGGTCGAACCGGGCACCGGCCGGATCGTCGCGATGGGCCAGTCGAAGCCGTACGGCTACGGCAAGGACGAGACCGAGATCAACTACTCGGTCGACCACGCCGTGGGCGGCTCCAACTACGGCTTCCCGACGGGTTCGACGTTCAAGCCGTTCCTCGCTGCCGCGGCCCTGGAGGAGAACGTACCGGCGACGAAGGAGTACTCGTCGCCGTACGACATGGACTACCCGAGTCCCATCCAGACCTGTGACAAGCCCTGGATCAACGACAACAGCTACCGGGTCGAGAACGAGAACGAGTCGGAGGTCGGTCCGTACCGGCTGAAGGAGGCGATGGCCAAGTCGGTCAACACCTACTTCGTCCAGATGCTCGCCGACATCGGTCTGTGCCCGGTGGCGTCCATGGCGGACAAGCTCCACGTCCACCAGGGCAACGGCGACAAGCTGCCGCAGAACCCCTCCGCCCTCGCCCTCGGCTCGGTCGGTATGTCCCCGCTGACGATGGCGAGCGCCTACGCGACCTTCGCCTCGCGCGGCATGTACTGCACGCCGGTCGCGATCGAGTCGATCACCCAGAAGGTCGGCAACAAGCAGAAGTCGCTGGAGGTCCCGAAGTCGACGTGCTCGCGCGCGATGACGGAGAAGACCGCCGACAGCGTGAACACCCTGCTGCAGGGTGTGGTCGACTCCGGTACCGGTAAGGAGGCCGGTCTGAGCGACCGCGACAACGCCGGCAAGACGGGTACGACCGACGAGCGCAAGAACGCCTGGTTCGTCGGCTACACGCCGAACATGTCCGGCGCCGTCTGGGTCGGCAGCGCCAGCCAGAAGGTCGAGATGAAGAACATCACGATCGGCGGCGTCTACCACCCGCTCGTCTTCGGTGGCGCGGTCCCGGGCCCGATCTGGAAGGACGCCATGACCGGCGCCCTGGAGGGCAAGGACTCCCCCTCGTTCAACCTCGTCGACATCCCGGACGGCGACAAGAACAAGGACAAAGACAAGAACAAGGACAAGGGCGGGGACGAGAACAAGCCCGACGACGGGAACAACGGCGACGACGACGGCTTCATCGCCGGCCTGACCAACGGCGGCAACGCCAACGGGGGCGGGGACGGCGGCTTCCCGGGGAACCTGATCCAGGGCCCGGGCAACGGCCCCGGCGGACGCCGCTGACCGTCTTCCGAACCGGGTGAGGGCCCCCTCCGCGAACGGCGGAGGGGGCCCTCACTGGCGTTACGGCGGGACAGGCGGGGCAGGGGGACGGTTTCGGCGGCTCGACCGCCGAGCGGGTACCGGCGCAGCGGGCCGACTCGGCCGACCGGGCACCGGCGGAGCGGGCCAGGGTCAGCCGGGTACTGGCGCAGCCCGCCGGGTCTGCCGGGTCTGCCCGGTCAGCCGGGTCAGCCGGGGGGGCAGCCAGGCTGCCAGGTCAGCCGGGTGCTTGCTCAGCCGGCCAGGAGCTTCTTGACCGCGGCGGCGACCCGGCCGCCCTCGGCCTGCCCGGCCACCTTCGGGTTCACGATCTTCATCACGGCGCCCATGGCCCGCGGCCCCTCGGCACCGGCCGCCTTCGCCTCCTCGACGGCCTGCGCGACGATCGCGTTCAGCTCGTCGTTGGACAGCTGCTTCGGCAGGTAGGCGGCGAGCACCTCGCCCTCCGCCTTCTCCCGCTCGGCCTGCTCGGTGCGGCCGCCCTGGGCGAAGGCCTCGGCGGCCTCGCGGCGCTTCTTCGCCTCGCGGGTGATCACCTTCTGCACCTCGTCGTCGGAGAGCTCCCGCTTCTCCTTCCCCGCGACCTCCTCCTTGGTGATCGCGGCCAGCGTCAGCCGGAGCGTCGAGGAGCGGAGCTCGTCGCGCTCCTTGATCGCGGAGTTGAGGTCGTCGTGCAGCTTCGACTTGAGCGTGGTCATGGACCTGATTGTCGCAGGTGTGCGAGGACCGGCGCCCGCCGATTTACGCGCCGCCGGGCAAGGCGGCCGCGGAGGGCCTGCCCGCCACCGCGGTCCGCCGCTCCCCACCTGCTTCTGACACGATGGACGTATGCGCGCGCGATACGGAGTACCCCTGGGCATCACGGCGGTTGGCGCCGCCGGTCTGATCTACGCGGCGGGCATCGAGCCCCGCTCCTTCCGCCTCCGACGGGTGACGGTCCCCGTCCTCCCGTCCGGAATGCGCCCGCTCCGCGTGCTCCAGGTCTCCGACATCCACATGGTCGGCGGTCAGCGCAAGAAGCAGCGCTGGCTGCGCTCGCTGGCGGGGCTGCGCCCCGACTTCGTGATCAACACCGGCGACAACCTGTCCGACCCGGAGGGCGTCCCCGAGGTCCTGGACGCCCTCGGCCCCCTGATGGAGTTCCCGGGCGCCTACGTCTTCGGGTCCAACGACTACTACGGGCCCCGGCCCCGCAACCCCGCCCGGTACCTGCTCGAGAAGGTCCAGGGCCGCCACGGCCTGAACGGCAACCCGCCCGTCGTCGGCGCGGTCCACAACCCGTGGGAGGACCTGCGCGACGGTTTCGACGCCGCGGGCTGGCAGAACCTCACGAACACCCGGGGCACGCTCAAGATCGAGGGCGTGTCGGTCGAGCTGACGGGGCTGGACGACCCGCACATCAAGCGGGACCGGTACGCGGAGGTGGCCGGCGGCCCGTCCGGCTCGGCCGACTTCTCGATGGGCGTGGTGCACGCCCCGTACCTGCGCGTCCTGGACGCCTACGCGGCGGACGGCTACCCCCTGGTCCTGGCCGGCCACACGCACGGTGGCCAGCTGTGCATCCCCTTCTACGGCGCCCTGGTCACCAACTGCGACCTGGACACGGACCGGGTGAAGGGCCTGTCCACGCACACGTCCGGGGGCCGCACGTCCTACCTCCACGTCTCGGCCGGCTGCGGCGCGAACCGATACACCCCGTTCCGCTTCGCCTGCCCCCCGGAGGCGACGCTGCTGACACTGGTGGGCCGGGAAAGCTGACCGACGGGGCCCCGGAGGGCCGGGCAGGGCCCCGGGCCGGGGCCCCGCAGGGCTGGGGTTAACTCACACGGCCCACCCGAATAGCCCCCTATATCCGGTCTGTCTACGTTGAGTCCATGACAGCCCCGATACCCAGGGACATCCCGGACCTCCCCCCGATCCCGGGCCACGTCGTCCTCACGCCCACCGTCGTACCGGCCCGTGCCGTACTGATCCCGGCCCGCCGCCGCCCGGTCGCCGTCTTCCGCGGCCTGGTCGCCCTGCTGGCGCTGACCGGCGTGGCGATCGAGCTGCTCGCCGGCGGCGCCCCCACGACAGCCCTGAGTCACTTCACGATCCAGAGCGGCATCCTGCTGGCCCTGGTCATGCTTGCCTCCGCCCGGTGCGCCTGGTCCGCCCACCACCCCCTGCCGGGCGCCCTCACAGGTGCGGCCCTCTTCTACGTCGTCGCCGCAGGCCTGGTCCACCATCTGCTGCTGGCCCACGCGTCGAGCCCGTTCGCCGCCCAGGACGCCACCGGCACGGCCTGGCAGACCGCCGCGACCCACATCCTCCACACGGCGGTACCGGTGGCCGCGATCCTGGACTGGCTCCTCCTCACCCCCGCCGGCCGCCTCCACCTGCGCCAGACCCCCGTATGGCTCCTGTACCCCCTGGCCTATCTCGCCTTCTCCCTGGCCCGCGGCGAGCTGCTCGGTCCCGGCTCCCAGAACCGCTACCTGTATCCCTTCCTCGACGTCGCCCAGCACGGCTACAAGATCGTCCTCGGCAACGCCCTCCTCGTCGGCCTCGCCCTCTACGCCCTCGCCGTACTCCTCGTGGCCCTCGACCACATCCGCCCGGACCCGCTCCGCCGCCCCCGATAAACCGGATTTCGTCTCCGGCCACCGGTGGGCTAAAGTAAACGACGTCGCCGCGACGAGCAGCGACGATCGGGGTGTGGCGCAGCTTGGTAGCGCGCTTCGTTCGGGACGAAGAGGTCGTGGGTTCAAATCCCGCCACCCCGACAGAGAAACACGAGGTCAGGGTCACTTCCGAAATTTCGGAGGTGACCCTGACTCGTTGTGCGTGTCTATCTGCGTGACTAGCGCTCCGGATCCCGCTTGAAGATGCCGTCATCACCACGGCACCGGTCTGGATCACGGGCCGGATCTGCTTCCGGTAGACCTCCTCGGTCACGGCCGTACCGGAATGTCCGACGAGCCGGGGGATCTCCTCCAGCGGGACGCCACGGTCGGAGAGCAGCGACACGAAGCTGTGCCGGAACTCCCGAGGCGTCCACTCGTCGGCATTGATCCCCTCGGCTTCCTTGAGCGCCTGGCGGAAGGCACGCCGGACGTTGGTCGCGTCGAGCGGCTTGCCGACGGCCGAGGAGAAGACCAGCCCGTGTTCCTCCCAGCTGTCACCAGCAGCGAGCCGCTCCCAGCCCTGGTCCTCGAACTGCTGCCACAGGACCTCGACGCAACGCGCCGGCAGAGCGAGCGTTCGCCGGGACTTCCGGGTCTTGGTGTCCCCGCCGCGCCGGACCGAGCGCCACACAGCGATATGCGGGGGCTGCGGCGGATCGACGTCCGGCCCTCCCCTTCAGGAAGACGTGGTCCCAGGTCAGCGCCCGCAGCTCCTCGGTACGGGCTCCGGTCAGCAGGGCGACGACGATGGATGCATGCATCGAGGTCCCCTCGGCCGCCTTGAGGACAGCCTCAGCCTGGGCGAAGGTGAGCGCCTTGGACGGCCGTCCCGGCTGGCCCTGAGGAACTGAGCACAGCTCGACGACGTTGCGCTTCACCTTGTCCCGCGCCATGGCCCGCTTGACCGAGCGGTTCTGGCAAGAGTGGACGCCTTGCAGCGTCCGTCTGTTGAGGGTCTTGGCCTTCGTAGCCAGCCAGCGGTCAACGTCCTCGGCACTGAGGTCGCGTAGCTTCCGGGCGCCCAGCGCTGGGATCACATGGTTCCGGCTCAGGATGGTGCAGGCCTCGACCGTGCCCTCATCGCGGCCCGCCAGACCGTACGCAAGCCAGTCGTTCACAGCGTCGGCGACGGTGTAGCCGGTGGGCGCGATAGCCAGACCGTCTTCGTGGTCTCTCAGCACCTCCTTGAGCTCGTTCTTCGCCTCCGTCTTGGTCTTGCCGCTCCCCCGCTTCACGATGCGCTTGCCGCTCGGGGGCGAAGCCGAGGTTCGCCGTGGCGATCCAGCGCTGTCTCTTCTCGTCCCAATGCAGGCCGCCGTCACCACGGCTGCGACGCTTGGTCATCAGGCAGCCTCCGCCAGCTGGCTCTGGATGAAGTCGCGCACGGCGACGGCGGGTATGTGGCGAGCTCCATCGATCTTGAGGAAGGCCAGCGGGTGAGTGCGGATCAGGTCGTAAATCTTGGAGCGGCCTACCTTGAGCCGCGCCATGACCTCCGGCACGGTAAGCAACTCGGGGGCGGCGGTGGTCATGCGGCTGCTCCTTCCAGGTCGAGCAGGGCGGCTCGTTCCTCGCGGGCGGTTTCGCGGTTGTGTTGGATGTCCCGGCGGATGTTGGCGGCGAGCCAGGATTCGCCGAGGGTGTGGCCGTGGCCGGCGTAGGTCCAGTGGGCGAGGGTGAGCGTGGTTGTCTCCGGGTCGTCGTCAGGGTCGGGCAGGCCGAGGGCGGATCGTTGCTGGGCGGCGCGGTAGTCGGCGCGGACCTGGCGCAGGGCCCCGAGGGTGGTGGAGTAGCGGCGGGATTTCGTGGAGAAGTGGCCGCGAAAGCCAAGCATGTGGGCCCAGTCGCGCAGCTTCCCGTCCGGGTAGAGCGCGTGCAGGTCGAGGCACGCGGCAATCAGCCGGCCGGGTGATCGGGCACGTCGAGCAGGACCAGGGCCTCTTTGTTGCCGATCCGGCGATCTACGGTGCCAGTGGTCTCGGCAGCCTTGGTGGCGTACTTCGCTACGTAGGAGGCGACGGCCTGTTCGGTGACCTCTTCGCCGTGGCCGAAGGCACCGATCGGCAGCACGTCGAGCTGAGTGCCCCAGCACAGCGTGCGCTCCGGGAGCTCCCCGGCGGGGACATCGACCGCGACGCGGCCGGCGGCGGCGCGGATAGCGTCGGTGAGGAGATCGAGCGTGGCCCACGCCGGTGGCGGATCGTCGAGCCCCTCGGGACCGTCGAAACGGATCACGGCGTGGAAGTGAACGGCGCCACGCTTCTGGTACTCCGTGACCTTGCCGAAGGAGACGCGGGACTGTTCCCGGGCATCCTTCTGCGTGAGTCCGGCCCGCTTGGCGATCTCGCGGCGCAGGTAGATCGTGAAGTAGCGCCACAGTTCGGAGGCGTGGTTGTTCCACAGCACCGCGCCCGCATAGTCGTACGCGTCGGGGTCGAGCGGGGTGCCGAGCTCCGGAGCGTCCTCGGGATGCCGGAGTCCGCACCGGCAGGGACGGGTGCCGGTGCGGTTGTGGACCGGGCCGAACGAGGGTGCGGTGAGGGTGGCGAAGACGCGGGGGTGATCCCGGATGGTGTGCGGGGTGCCCTTGGCGGGGTCGCCGACCAGGCCGGCGCGGATGAGGTGGTAGGTGTCGCCGGCGTAGGTCCAGGCGCAGGCGGGGCAGCGGGAGGCTCGCCGGTTGCCGCATGCGATCCGGAGCATGCCGCCCGGCTCGTTGTCGGTCGTGTAGGTGTGCAGCACAGTCTTGGTCGCTGGGTCGATCGTCTTCGTGGCGCCCGTGAGGCGGATCGGGTCGGAGCAGCCGCCGGTGCGCTTGATCTGTTCTTGCCAGCGGTCGAAGTCGGCCGAGTTGGCCACCCTGAGCACGTCGCCGAGGGTGGCCGCATCGAGGCCCGCCATGGTGGCGGTGTCCGTCACGTGGTTACCTCCGGTTGTGAGCAGAGCCGTGGTTGGCGGTGTAGCCCTCGACCAGGGCCTTGACCTGTGCGTCGCCCTTGGCGGTGGCGCTTGCGCCGCAGTGGCAGACGGCCGATGCGGTGGCGGGGGTGGACGGTGACGCGGGTGCCGTCGTCGTCCCGGGTGCCAGTGTCGATGGCGGCGGTGGCGAAGCCGTCGCAGTCGCGGCAGACGGGCGTGTTCGGGGCGTGCTGGGGCATGATGGGGCTTCCCTTTCGGGTCCGTTGGATCTGGAAGAGGTGCAGGCGTCCGGGGCGGCGGTTCTTTGGCGAGAGAGCCGCCCCGGGGGCCGTTAGCGGTGCTTGTCGAGGTCCCTAAGCAGCGAGCGGAGAACAACCGCGACCACGGCCACGGACATGCCGGTGATGGCGACCGCGAGCAGCAGCGAGACCAGGACCGCGCCGACGACGAGGATCACGGCGCCGCCGCCGGCGGCGAGGGCGAGCGCGCTGCCAGGGGTGAGTTGGACGGTCGGCCGGTTCGAAGCGGGGGCGACCGGGAGCGGCGCCAAGGCCGACGGCTGGACGGGCGCCGGGTTGTGGACGGTCGGGGCGGTGGCCGTGACCGGGGATGCGGTGTCCTGCCCGCTCCGCCCGCGCTGCGCCGACGCGCGCCCACATGTGGATAGGGCCGGTGGCCATGAGGCGATCACCGCATAGCGCGGTCCACGGTCAAGACGACGCCTCCGGCGGGGGATCGGCCGGCACCGGGATGGAGGGGGCGCCGTTCGCGAGTGCGGGTCCGTAGTGGCGTGCGCGGGGAACTCCCATCCCGTCCACCGTCGACCCAGGCGAAGCCGAGCAGACGCGGCCCATGGCGTCCAGGTCGTTCGTATAGTGGCGCGCTCCACCTGGACGCCATGAACCACGCCTGCTCCACGGTGTGTGGGTCGACGGCGGACCGGATGGGAGTTGGGGCGAGTGGTGGGCGGGTGTACCGAAGTCCACGCCTGAGGTATCACCGACCCCAGCAATCCTTACCCCTGAGCAATCAGGAGAGCTTGCAGCAGGTCAGCCGAGTTCACGGAAAGTCTTCCTAGTGTCATAATTGCCCCCTCCGACGCATCACATGGAAGGGATGAAACCCTCAAAACCTTTCCTCATCGACCCAAAACATCATGAAAAGTGGGGGTTACAGTGTCTTACACCATCGAGGAACTTCTCGGCATTGAGAGCGCTACTCTCGAAGCGATCAAAGAGCTAAATCCCAAAGTCCACAACGCAGTCAACCACTTTGACTATTATCACGAAGACCCCGAGGAGGGCATACCAGAGCCAACTGTAGAAATTCACTTTCACTGGTCCGCTGTTCTCGATGAGGATTGGGAGGATGGACCTGATGGCGACCCTCGGGAACTTTGGGTGTACCTGACGCCGAAACGTTGGGAGTTGGCTCACATCCTCGGCGACGGCAATGAAGATTTGCCCATAATCCTCCCCGCTAGCACCAATCCGCGCCAAGCAGCAGAAACTCTGGTGAAGGTATTGACTGCCGAAATTCCCATCCCTGCGCATCTTCCGCAACCTCACCAGATCTCAGACTCGCAGTAAGCCGAAAGTGCCCCTCGACATACATCGAGGGGCAACAGTTCAGACAGGGTCGGCTCTACTTAGCATCGACGTCCGAGCACAGATCCGCCCAAGTGTCGGAGAGGATCTTATTCAGAACGAAGCCGATCGTTGCAGCCGTATTCTGAGCCTGGCCTTCGACGATCGTCTTCTTCCCACCCTCTGTTCCATCCTTGATTTCCCGTGTCTTCTTCTTTCCGTCCTTATCCAGTTTGTATCCGGTCACCTCGATCCAATGCTTGCGATACCTAATCCAGTCGATCGACGAGAGTCGCGTCTTGATTTCTTCGAGAGACAGCGCGGGAGTGGGAGGATTGGCCTTCGCGTCCTCGACCAGTTTTCGGTCTGCCTCGATCAATTCATTTGGTGTGGAGTGATCACTGGAAAGACCCAGTCCGGCACCCAATGGTTCTAGTTCATTACGCCTGGCTTCGTGATAGGCAAGCGCGATCGCCTTCTGTGCGAATGCCCATCCATGGATGTATAGACGTCGGTAGGCCTCGTGATGCTTCGGGGTGGGATCTGCCCATTGAGCGCCGAAGGTGTCGCCTAGCAGCGTGAGAAAGTCTCGGCAGTACGGCACAAACCGGTCGACATGGTGATGCTTAATTTGCTCCGGCTTTTTGCCGCCCTTGCAAATTACATTGAGGAGCATCTGATCCATGGTCGAGAGGTCGACAATGTATTTAGTGGCTGTCTCTGAGGTTCCCCCAGTCCGACCGTCTGCAAGGCGGCCATCAAAGATGGTTCCCTTAACAGCCTTCTCCCTGATGATGGCGAGCGCAGACGAGTTGTCGAGGCGAGCGACGAGGTTCTTGTTCTTTTTCGACCCGCGCCCGTTTCGATCAGCGAAGCTCTGGCCCGCCTTGAGTTCGTCGACATTTAGTTCAATCTCAAGGGTGGTGCCGAAGGTGTCGAGCGCACCCGCCTTAATTGCCAAACCTGTCCCCGCAGCCTGAAAAAGTGCTGCTGTCTGCGTTTGCCCGTCGGACTGCATTACGGGAGATTTGGGCAAGTACAGCGTCCCGTAGAGAGCCATTTCATTGCTCTCATCGTACGCGACAAAGATCGTCTGCCCGAAGACGGAACTCGACTGCCATCCACTTACCGTCGGAAGATAAGCGACGCGCTCTCCACGGATGGCCTCGATGTTGTAGTTCCTGAAGTGCGTCAGGTTTTCCTTCTTCGCCCCCTTGAAATCCGATTGCGTTTGCTTATGCGCTTCGCGCATGCCGATTTCGTCATAGTCATCACCTGGCGGGTTCGCCGGATTATACCTGACGATTTCGGTGAATTGCCGAAGCGTTGGATGTAGCGTAGCGGTGATTCGATAGTTAGGCGAGGCCCCTTTGAGGGCGAGGATTACCCCCGGGATTGCGTGACGCCGTCCGATTTCATGTTGGAACTCGTACTTGCTTCCAAGGAACGCTTCTTGAGCGGTCTTGTCACTCTGGAAACGAACAATTTTGAGACCGAAGAACTTCGCATCCTCGGGGATCTCACTGTCCGGGATGAGGGTAGTTGACGGAATCATCGGAAAGCTCATGGGTGGCATCCTTTTCATTTTCAACGAAGCGAGATTTTTCATTCCGCAGGTTCAGTCGCGAGCGGAATAAAGGGGATGTTGTCGGCATTCACGACCTGCGAAGGAACACTTCCAGCTCGACGCAACATTGGTGGCAACGTGATCATTTCAATGCCGAGATTGAGAGTCTCGTTAGTCTCAATGATCGAATCGGCAAATTCAAAGGCGGCGAGAACTGCACGAACCTGTCGGCCAGGCGAACTCTTGCGTTCCATGGCTAGATAGGTAAGAACCTGACCCAACCCATTGTAGTCAGCCTGAATTTTGAATTCCCAGACTCGCAGAACGTTGTCCGCATCAACGGTCTTCATGTCGGCACGAAGGCCGACCTCCTGAAACGTCAACTCCGTCCGGACCAGGCGCTCCTGCGGCCTGAAGTCCTCGAGTCGTCGCGCATAGGTGTCTCGGATGGCGCACTCGTGAGCGTACCCATCTGCGAGATTCACCGTCACATCTCCTCCTTGTTCACTGGTCTCTTGAAGAGATGTCAGCTTCTCAGCATGGTGACGGCCTGTCAAACCTTGCTGGTGGCAGGGGCTTCAAGGGCGAGCGAGAGCTCCCGTACCCGTTGGGCTCAGGGCAGGGGACACTCTGCATGGGGCGCCATGGACCACTTGTGGATGGGCTTGCCGCCAAGCGTCGTCGCGAGGTCCTACCCCCAGTCCACGAGAGCCCACCGGAGCCATGTGCGCCACAGGCCGATGTTGATGAACTGTGTGACGGCACCGGCGACGTGGGGTGGGCAAACTATCCGTGAGACTGAGTTGGGGCGCGCCAACCCAGCGCATCGGGAGCGGCAGCCGATGAGTGTGTAACTGCGTGACAACGCCCACGAACAACGACGAACAAGCCCGGACGTCTGCGGGCCGTCAGCGCAGGTAGAGCCCGCGCGAACTCAAGGCTGAGCCCGGACTCCAGTTGCTTCGGGACGAAGAGGTCGTGGGTTCAAATCCCGCCACCCCGACAGTGAAGTACCAGGTCAGGGACCTGATCCGCAGTGCCGGTCGGGTCCCTGAGTTGTTTTCGGGGTCGTGATTGCCGGTGTCCGGGGTCAGTGGTCGCCGGTGATGAAGGCGGTCAGTGCGGCGGCGACGGTGTCGGGCTGTTCGTCGGGGATGAAGTGGCCTGCGTGCGGCACGACGACGCCGGTGGCGTGGTTGGCCCAGGGGCGGAGGGACGCTGCCATGTCGGGGATGGAACCGTGGCTGCTGGAGACCCCGAGCACCGGGATCGTCAGGCGCTGCTGGTCCAGCGCCTCGCGGTTGCGCTGGGCCGACTTGGCGGCGTCCCGGTAGTAGGCCAGGGAGGCGCCGAGACCTCCGTCGGCGGCCACGGACCTGGCGTACTGCTCGATGTCGGCGTCGTCGAAGGTGTCGGGGGCGAGGGTCTTGGCCTTCAGGAACCAGCCGACGTACTCCCGTTCGCGGCCGGCGAGCAGTGTCTCGGGCAGGTCCGGCACGAGGTGGAAGGCGAAGTGCCAGGTCTTCCACGCCCGCTCGGGGTCGGTCGGGACGGCGTCGGGGAGTGTGACGCCCGGGATGCCGGCGTCGAGCAGCGCCAGGCCGTGCAACCGGCTCTCGTAGCGCAGGGCGAGGGAAAAGGCGACCCACGCACCGATGTCGTGGGCGACCAGCCAGTATGCCGGGACTCCCAGCGCCCCGACCGCGGCGTGGACGTGCGCGGCGACCGTGTGCGTGTCGTAGCTGATGACCGGGCGTTCGGAGTGGCCCTGACCCGGCAGGTCGATCGCGATGACCCGGAATCGGTCGGCCAGGGTGGGCATCACCTGGCGCCACGCCCACCAGGTCTGCGGGAAGCCGGCGAGCAGCACGACGGCCGGGCCGTCCGGCTGACCGCCCTCCACCGCGTGGAGCCGGACGCCGCCCGCGTCGACCCAGCGGTGGGTGAATCCGTCCAGGTCGGGCAGCGGCAGGTCGCGGACCGGGTTGCCGGAGTCGCGGCGCGCACTTGCTGAGGCGGCGTTCATGGTTCTCCTTCACCGGCGTGCGGTGGGTTGGGTTGACGGTGGGGGGGAGGTGTCAGGGGTCTGGTTGGTGCGGTGCGGCGACCGCGGGCACGCGGTGCGCGGTGCGCGGTGCGCGGTGCGCGGTAAGAGGTACGCGGTGCGCGGTGCGCGGTGCGCGGTGCGCGGTAAGAGGTACGCGGAAAGAGGTACGCGGTGCGCCGTGCGCGTGTTGCTGTGACGGGGGCCGGGGATGTCCAGCAGCCGTCACCTACTCACCCTAGCTCATCTTGAACCAAGTAGTTCAAGATGAGCTAGGGTGGGTTCACCGAGCAGGCGGAGCAGGAGCGAGAGGTCGGCATGGCAGGCAAGAAGCAGTTCGACGTCGCCACGGCGCTCGATGCCGCGATGGTCCAGTTCTGGCGGGCCGGCTACGCGGACACGTCGGTGGACGACCTGTCCCGGGCGACCGGGCTCAACCGCAGCTCCATCTACTCCTCCCTCGGCGACAAGGACACGCTCTTCCTGCGCTGCCTGGAGCGCTACACCACGCGGTACGGGGACAGGTACGACGCCGCGTTGTCCCGCGCCGCCGACCGGCCGCTGGAAGCCGTGCGGGCGTTCTTCGACATCACCCTGGAACGCATCGCGGACCCCGGCCTGCCCGACGGATGCCTCGTGGCCCAGACGGTCATGGCTACCCCGGTGCTCAGCGCGAACGTCGCGGAGCGGGCACGGGAGGCGATCGGGTTCCAGCATGCCCGGCTCCGGGCGGCGTTGCAGGCCGGTTCACTGCCCGACGACGTGGCCGAGTCCTTCGCCGGCCACCTTGCCGCCGTGAACCAGTCCCTCGCCGTCATGAGCAGGGCCGGGGCGAGCGCGGAGCAGTTGCGTGCCGTCGTCGACGTGGCCCTGGACGCGCTCGCGCAGACCCTCGGCATGCGCGCGACGGCGGGTCGGTCATCTGCCGGTGTGCAGGGACGTCGTCGGTAGTTCCACCGTGATGCGGAGGCCGCCGGTGGGGCGGGGGGTCAGGGTGAGGGTGCCGTCGTGGGCCTGGGTGATGGTGTTGACGATGGCCAGGCCCAGGCCGACGCCCGGGTGGTCGGTGTGTATGCGTTCGGTGCCGCGTTGGAAGGGTTCGGTGAGGGTCGCGGCCTGCTGGGGGCTGATCCGGTCGCCGGTGTTCTCGACGGTGAGCAGGGCGGTGCTCGGGCCGGGGGTGGTGTGGACCCGGACCCGGCCCCGGTCGGGGAGGTTGTGGACGATCGCGTTGTGGACGAGGTTCGTGGTCAGCTGCAGGAGGAGGGTCGGTGATCCGACGGCGGGGGTCACGTCGCCGCCGGTTTCGAGGGTGACGCCGTGCTTCTCCGCGAGGGGGAGGAGGGTTTCGGTGGCTTCCTCCGCGAGGAGCGACAGGTCGACGTGTTCCCGGGTGAAGGAGCGCTGGCCGGCGCGGCTGAGCAGGAGCAGGGCCTCGGTGAGGTCGATCGCCCGGGTGTTCACGGTGTGCAGGCGGCCGATGATCTCGTCGGTGTCCTGGTCCGGGTCGGTGCGGGCCACGTCGAGGAGGGCCTTCGAGATGGCCAGCGGGGTGCGCAGCTCGTGAGAGGCGTTGGCCGCGAAGCGCTGCTGTTCGGCCACGTGGGCTTCGAGGCGGGCAAGCATCGTGTCGAAAGCGTCGGCCAGCTCGCGGAACTCGTCCCTGCGGCCCGGCAAGTGGATCCGGTGTGACAGCGACCCGGCCTCGGCCGTGCGGGTGGCTTCGGTGATGCGGTCCAGGGGGGCGAGCATGCGCCCGGCGAGGAACCATCCGCCCACCAGGCCGAAGACCAGGAGGAACGCCATGACCACGGCTGCCGTCGGCGCGAAACTCCGGAGGAAGACCGTGCCCGGAGTCGCTGTCACCGACCCCCATTCGTTGGTGATCAACCAGCCCTGCCGCACGAGGAACACTCCCACCGCCACGAGCAGCAGGGCGCCCGCGAGCATGAGGAACCCGGCGTAGCTGAGGGTGAGTTTGAGACGGACGCTCAGGCCGGGCCGTCTAATCACGGTCGCCGCCGTCGGACCCGGTGTCGGTCCCCGTGTCGATGCGGTAGCCGACGCCGGGCACGGTGGCGATGATCCATGGTTCGCCGAGGCGCTTGCGCAGGGCCGAGACGGTGATGCGGACGGCGTTGGTGAAGGGGTCGGCGTTCTCGTCCCACGCGCGTTCCAGGAGTTCCTCGGCGCTGACGACGCCGCCCTCGGCGGCGACCAGCACCTCGAGCACGGCGAACTGCTTGCGGGTCAGCGCGACATAGCGGCCGTCCCGGTAGACCTCCCTGCGGAACGGGTCGACGCGCAGACCCGCGATCTCCCGCACGGGAGGCCTGCTGTGGGCGCGCCTGCGGTCCAGTGCCCTGAGCCTGAGCGCCAGCTCCTGCAGTTCGAAGGGCTTGGTGAGGTAGTCGTCGGCGCCGAGTCCGAAGCCGGAGGCCTTGTCGTCGAGCCGGTCGGCCGCGGTGAGCATGAGGATCGGCATGCCGCTGCCAGAGGCGACGATACGGGCGGCGATCTCGTCGCCCGACGGGCCCGGGATGTCGCGGTCGAGGACGGCGATGTCGTAGGCGTTGATGCTCAGCAGTGCCAGCGCGGTGTCGCCGTCCCCCGCGATGTCCGCCGCGATCGCCTCCAGGCGCAGGCCGTCACGGATCGCCTCTGCCAGATAGGGCTCGTCCTCGACAATCAGCACACGCATGCCGTCGAGATTACGAGTGGCCACCTATCGTCGGCATATCGAAAACCGCATACGCGCCGACAACACCGCCTCGCCTTCACTGATCGTATGCGTCACATCTCACCACCAGCTCCATCGACGGCAGCGGGGACTGGAACAGAAGCAGAGCCAGGAACAGAGACAGGAACAGGAACAGAAACAGGCACGGGCACGGGCACGGGAGCGAGAACGGGAACGGAAGCGGCGGCGGCGGTGCGGAGTCTGCTGCCGCGCGGCGTGTTCCGTCGGGCCGTCCGGCCGGGGGGCCGACCGGGCGGCCGGCCCGGCCTCTGGCGGCGGGGCCCGGTGCTCACGGGGGCGGCGCTCCTGCTGGGGCTCGTCATGCTGCTGCACGCCGAGATCCCGAACCGCTTCGGGGCCCTCGGCAGTCTGGTGGAGACCTTCCTGCCGTGGTTCGGCATCTTCGTTCCCGTGCTGGCGGCCGGGGCGCTGTGGCGCCGCTCCCTCTCCGCGGTGATCGCGCTGGTGCTGCCGGTCACGGTGTGGCTGAGCCTCTTCGGCGGGCTGCTCGTCGACAAGTCCGAACCGGGCGGCGACCTCACCGTGGCCACCCACAACGTCGGTGCCGACAATCCGGACCCGGCCGGCACCGCCCGCGACCTGATCGGCTCCGGCGTGGACGTGCTGGCGTTGGAGGAGATCACCGAGGAGGACCGGGTTGTGTACGAGACGGAGCTGGCGGGGGCGTACCCGTACCACACGGTGCAGGGGACGGTCGGGCTGTGGAGCACACTGCCGCTGTCGGACACACGTCCCGTCGACATCGCGACGGACTACGGGCCGCTGGCGGACACCAAACCGGCCGACGTCCAACTGGCCGGCAACCGGGCGCTGCGCACCACGGTGGCCACGGACCAGGGCCCGCTGGTGGTGTACGTCGCCCACCTCGGCTCCGTACGGCTCACCCCCCGGGCGGGTTTCTGGACGGACTCCCGTGACCGGAACGCACAGGCACTCGGCCAGGTCCTCGCCGCCGACCGGAGTGAGCGGGTGATGCTCCTCGGCGACCTGAACGGCAGCCTGGACGACCGCGCGCTGGCGGGGATCACCTCGCGGCTGGACTCGGCCCAGGAGGAGGCCGGGGACGGGTTCGGCTTCAGCTGGCCGGCGAAGTTCCCGGTGGCGCGGATCGACCAGATCCTGGTGCGCGGCGTGGAGCCGACCGGTTCGTGGGTGCTGCCCGCCACCGGCAGCGACCATCTGCCGGTGGCCGCCGGAATCAGCTGGTGACCGTCGGCTGACGAGGGAGACGGGACCGTCCCCGGCCGGCTCGCGCGGAACATGTCGTCGGTGTGCGGAACGTATCGTCGGTGTGCGGAACGTATCGTCGGTGTGCGGAACGTATCGTCGGTGTGCGGAACGTATCGTCGGCGTATCGAAAACCGCATACGCGTCGGCAACACCGCGCCGCCTTGACTGGCGGTATGTCCTACAGCGAACCAGCACGACCAGCGGCCCAGGCGCGGCATCACCCGGCCGGGACCACGGGCGTCAGTCCGACCGTCCGGCCGATCAGCACTGCCGAGCACCTGGCGTTCGTGCGGGCACAGCGCTCGGCCAGCTTCCTTCAGACGCCGGCCTGGGGGCGCGTCAAGACCGAGTGGCGCAGCGAGTCCCTGGGTTGGTACGACGGGCCGCGCCTGGTCGGCGCCGGGCTGGTCCTGCACCGGCCGGTGCCGCGGCTGCAGCGCTTCACGCTGGCCTATCTCCCCGAGGGCCCGGTCATCGACTGGACCGGCGACATCGACGCGTGGCTCGACCCGCTGGCCGCGTACCTCAAGGCCCGGGGTGCGTTCGCCATCCGGCTCGGTCCGCCGGTGTGCACGGACGTCTGGAGTGCCGACCAGATCAAGCAAGGCATCGCCGATCCGGGCGCGCGGCGACTGACCGATCTGCCCGCCCAGTGGACCGACCCGGTCGGTCTCCGGGTGACCGGTCGGCTCAGGGACGCGGGCTGGCTGCCGCAGAGCCCGGAGGACGGCTTCGGGGTCGGGCATCCGCAGTTCAAGTACGAGGTCCCGCTGGCCGGCAGAAGCGAGGACGACGTGCTCAGGGGCATGAACCAGCTCTGGCGGCGCAACATCAGAAAGGCCGCCAAGGAGGGCGTCGAGGTCACGAGCAGGCAAGTCACGAGCGGTCAGGTCCCGAGCGACCAGGGTGCGGGCGGACCCGGCGCGAACGGGCGGGGGCTGAGCGGGGAGGACCTGAAGGCCTTTCACGATCTCTACGTCCACACCGCCGAGCGCGACCGCTTCACGCCCCGGCCGCTGCGCTACTTCGAGACCATGTTCGCGGTGCTCGGCGCCGAGGATCCGGAGCGGATCAGGCTCTACCTGGCCCGCCACCGGGGCGACCTGGTCGCCGCCACCGTCATGGTCCGCGTCGGCACCCACGCGGTGTACGCCTACGGCGCCTCGTCCACCGAAAAGCGCGAGGTGCGGGGCTCCAACGCCTGCCAGTGGGCGATGATCCGCGACGCGCTCGCCGCCGACTGCGACGTCTACGACCTGCGCGGCATCACGCCGACCCTCGACGCCGACGACCCGCACGTCGGGCTGATCCAGTTCAAGGTCGGCACCGGGGGCCGGGCGGTGCGGTACGCGGGCGAGTGGGACCTGCCGCTGCGGCCGCTGGTCTACCGGACCTTCGACCTCTATATGAAACGACGCGGGCGATGAGGGACGAGGGCCGTCCCGCGGCAGCACCCGCCCACGCATTACCCGTTGGTAATTTATCGTCAGGATATCGAAAAACGCATACGCACCGGCAACGCCAGGTCGCCTTGACTGGGGACATGACCTTTTCACCGGTATCCCAGGCCGCCCCGGCCCCGTCGACCTCCCCGGCCATTTCGGAAACGGGAATCACGGTGTACGGCTGCGGGCGGGACGAGGCCGTCCTGTTCCGTCGGACCGCATCCCGTCTCGGGGTCAGGACGACCCTTGTCGAGGCCGCGGTGTCCGAAGCAAATGCCGCGCTGGCCGCCGGGAACCGGTGCGTCAGCGTGGGGCACAAGACGCCTGTCACACCGGCCGCTCTCCTCGCTCTCCGGCGGGCCGGCGTGACGTACGTATCCACCCGCAGCATCGGTCGCAATCACATCGACGTGGAATACGCGGAACGCATCGGGATGTCCGTCGAGAACGTCGTCTACTCCCCCGACAGCGTGGCCGACTACACCCTGATGCTCATGCTGATGGCAGTCCGCAACGCGAAGGCCACCATCCGCCGGGCGGACCTGCACGACTACCGGTTGCACGAGGTGCGCGGCAAGGAACTGCGCGATCTGACCGTCGGAGTGGTCGGCACGGGGCGCATCGGCGCGGCGGTCGTCGAGCGGCTGCGGGGTTTCGGCTCCCGGGTGCTGGCGCACGGCAGCCGGCCCGCGACCACGGCCGATTACGTCCCCCTCGACGAATTGCTGCGCGCGAGCGACATCGTGACGCTGCACGTTCCGCTGAGTCCGGATACGCACCATCTGCTCGGTGAGCGACGTATTCGACGGATGAAAAGGGGCGCGTTCGTCATCAATACCGGGCGCGGCCCGCTCATCGACACCGGGGCCCTGGTCTCGGCACTGGAGAGCGGCAGGCTGAGCGGTGCGGCTCTGGACGTCGTCGAAGGCGAGGAAGGGATCTTCTACGCCGACTGCCGGGACAGACCCATCGACCACACATTGCTGCCGCGGCTGCAGAGCATGCCGAACGTGCTCATCAGCCCGCACACCGCCTATTACACCGACCATGCCCTGCGGGACACGGTCGAGAACTCCCTCATCAACTGCCTGAATTTCGAAAGCAGGAAGCAGCATGGCTAAGCCGCACGAGTCGGCCCCTTCGGCCACGTCGGCCAGGTTGAGGATCGGCGTCCTGTTCGGGGGCTCTTCCGAGGAGCACGCCGTCTCCGTCAAATCGGCCCAGGAGGTCGCCCGCAGCCTCGACACCGAGAAGTACGAGCCCTTCTTCGTGGGCATCACGCGGGACGGCGCGTGGCAGCTCTGCGACGGTCCGGGACCGGACTGGGAGGACGGCGACTGCCGTCCGGCCGTGCTGTCGCCGGACCGGAGCGTCCACGGGCTGCTCGTGCTGGAGCAGGGGCGGTACCGGACGGTGCGCCTGGACGTCGTCCTGCCCGTCCTGCACGGCACCCTCGGCGAGGACGGTGCGACGCAGGGACTGCTGGAGCTCTCCGGCATTCCGTACGTGGGCTGCGACGTCCAGAGTTCCGCCCTGTGCATGGACAAGTCCCTCGCGTACGTCGTGGCCGGGAGCGCGGGGATCGCCACGCCCGGATTCTGGACGCTGACGGGGGCCGAGCGCATCGACGCCGACCGGCTGACGTACCCCGTGTTCGTGAAGCCGGCCCGTTCGGGGTCGTCCTTCGGCGTCACCAAGGTGTCCCGGCC
Organism: Streptomyces hyderabadensis; assembly: GCF_020404845.1. Taxonomy (GTDB): domain Bacteria; phylum Actinomycetota; class Actinomycetes; order Streptomycetales; family Streptomycetaceae; genus Streptomyces; species Streptomyces hyderabadensis. Next base: position 119,072 of record NZ_JAIOJZ010000022.1, read on the forward strand.
GGAGGATCTGACGGCGGCGGTGGAGACCGCCCGGCGGTACGACGCGAAGGTGCTGATCGAAGAGGCCGTCGTCGGCAGCGAGATCGGCTGCGCCATCCTGGGCGACGACACGGAACTGGTCGCGGGCGAGGTGGACCGCATCGCGCTCTCCCACGGGTTCTTCCGGATCCACCAGGAGGCGGCGCCCGAGAGCGGCTCGGAGAACTCGACGGCGATCGTGCCCGCCGACATCCCGGCCGAGGCGCGTTCGCTGGTCCGGGAGACCGCGAAGTCCGTGTACCGGGCGCTGGGATGCAGGGGGCTGGCGCGGGTGGACCTGTTCCTCACGGAGGACGGTGCGGTCGTCCTCAACGAGGTCAACACCCTGCCCGGCATGACCTCGTACAGCCGTTACCCGCGGATGATGGCGGCCGCCGGTCTGCCGCTCTCCGAGGTGATCGACCGGACGGTGTCGCTGGCGCTGACGGGGAAGCTCCGATGACCGGGGACTTCGCCTTCGTGGACGAGCTGGTGCCGCGGATTCGGTGGGACGCCAAGTACGCCACCTGGGACAACTTCACCGGAAAGCCGGTGGACGGGTACCTGACGAACCGGATCGTCGGCACGAGAGCCCTGTGTGCGGCCCTGGCCCAGGCGGAAGAGAGGGCCGAGTCCCTCGGTTTCGGACTGCTCCTGTGGGACGGCTACCGCCCGCAGCGGGCCGTGGACTGCTTTCTCCGCTGGGCCCGGCAGCCGGAGGACGGGCGGACCAAGGCGCGGCACTATCCGAACATCGCCAGGACCGAGATGTTCGACCGGGGCTACGTGGCCGCCAGGTCGGGCCACAGCCGCGGCAGCACCGTCGACCTGACGCTGTACCACCTGACGACCGGTGAACTGGCCGCCATGGGCGGTGGCCACGACCTCATGGACGCCATCTCGCACCATGACGCACCAGGCATCACGGGGGCCGAGGCGGCGAACCGCAGGCAGCTGCGCTCGATCATGGACGCCTGCGGTTTCGACTCCTACGAGTGCGAGTGGTGGCACTACACGCTGAGGGAGGAACCTCACCCGGACACCTACTTCGACTTCCCCGTCGCACGGCCGAGCGGGCGGGCCGAGCCGCCCGCCCGCCCGGTGCCGGAGCCTACGGGCGCCGCCGCCCCGTGCGGTGGGTGAGCAGGAGGGCCGTCACGGTGAGGGACTGGATGCCGAGGATCATGGCCTGGACCTTCGGCTCCTCCACGGCGAGCAGGATCATCGTCGTGTTGACCGCGAAGTGCACCGCGATCGAGGCGACGACACCGGCGCGCTCATAGGCGGCGGTGACCAGCATGGCCATCGGGATGTTGCTGACGACGAACAGGACGCCGCTCGGGGTGGCGAGACCCAGGTCGTGCTGGACGGTGCCGTCGATGAAGAACAGCGGGAGGTGCCACACCGCCCAGGTGACGCCCAGGACCAGGCAGACCTGGAGGGTGCCCAGCTTCTCGCGCAGCCTCGGGTAGGCGGTGCCCCGCCAGCCCGGCTCCTCGGACAGCGGGCCGCTGACCAGCATGCCGACGAGGAACGCCGCGGGCCCGCCGACGTCCTTGACCGCGTCCTTCGCCACGTCCAGGCTCAGCTCGGGGCCGCCCGCACGGCTCGCCAGCAGGGCGCCGGCCAGCACGGTCGCCGAGCCGAGCACCAGCAGGAGCAGGGCCTTGAGCAGGAGTGCCGGGCGGAAGGGGACCACGTGCTCGGGGACCGGTTCGCCGCGCCGGCGGCGGCGGATACGGAGTACGAGGGCGCCCACCAGCGGGCCGAAGGCGCCGAGCAGGTACGGGGCGTTGGCGGCCTCGTTCGTCTCCGTGCCGCCCAGCGCGATCGCCGCGCCCCAGCAGAGCCAGCTCACGGCGAAGGCGATGACCATGAAGAGGGTCAGATCGGCGCGGTAGTCGCGGACGGGGGCCGGGGCGGCGGTCGTAGCAGGGGCGGGGGCAGTGACAGGAGTGCCGTGCGACGTGCTCTGTGAAGTGGGCATGCCAAACCTTCGTTTGTCCGTGGCCGTGGGATGTCGTGCGTGCGTGAGGTTGCGCGGAAAGGTCAGGGGCGGGTCGCGGGACGCTCGCCCGCCGGGGCGCCCGAGGGGTCGTGCAGGCGGGCCTTGAGCCAGCCGGTGACGAGGGTGAGCACCTCGGGGTCGACCGGCTCGCGGAGCAGCCGACGGTAGGAACGGAGCGTGGGCCGGCCCGGGTCGCGGCGCAGTACGTGGGTCAGGTCGGGGACGCGGTGGATCTCGGTGTCGCCGCCGGGCACCAGGCGCCGGATCTCGTCGAGGTCGGCGGGCGGGACCTGGATGTCCTTGTCGCCGGTGACGGCGAGGACGGGGACCGCGGCCGGGACGGCGGCGAGGTCGTCGCGGGTGTCGTGGACGAGCATCTCGCGCATCCAGCGTGCGTTGACCGGGAGGAGACCGGCGATGCGCGCCACGTCGGTGCGGGTGCGCTTGACGCGGGCCAGGACGCTCTCGCCCAGGGCGCCCAGCGGGCGGCGCAGCAGCCGGACCGGGGCGGGCAGCCCGCCGAAGACCGACGCCGCCTGCCAGCGGAAGGCCGACTCGCCCTCGCGGGCGAACCCGGCCAGCAGGACCGCCGCCGCCACCTCGTGCCGGGCGGCGAGGGTCATCGCGTGCAGGGCGCCTTCGCTGTGGCCGACGACGCCGACGCTGTCGGGGCATATGTCCGGGTGGGCGGCCAGGGCCCGCAGGGCCGCGCTCGCGTCGCGGCGGTTGTCGGTGAAGCCGGTCTTGGCCCAGACGCCGGGCGTGGCTCCCGCGCCGCGCCGGTCGTAGCGCAGTGCGGCGATGCCCGCCGCGGCCAGGGCGTCGGCCAGCGGGCGCCCGAGGTTCAGCGGCAGTCTGCTCGTGTTGCCCTCGCGGTCCAGGGGGCCCGAACCGTGCAGCAGGAGGACGGCGGGGTGCGGTCCGGGGCCGGCGGGAAGGCTCAGGGTGCCGGCCAGCGGGGTCCCGTCGTCCGCGGGGACCGTCAGGTCGGTTTCGGGCAAGGCTCCGCCTCTCTCGATTGCTCTCAACTACGAGAACGTTATCAGATGTGAGAACATGAAGTCATGGCTACCTCGAATCTCCTCCTCCACCCCGTCCGCATGCGCATCCTGCAGACCCTGGTCGGCGCGGGCGAACTGACCACCGCCCAGCTGCGCGAACGGCTCCCCGACGTCTCGCCCGCCTCCATGTACCGGCACATGGCCACGCTCACCGAGGCCGGTGTCCTGGAGGTCAGCCACGAGAAGCGCGTCCGCGGCACCGTCGAGCGCAGCTACCGGGTCCGCCAGGACGAGGCCCTCGTCGACGAGGACGCCCGGGCCGTCATGACCAAGGACGACCACCGGCAGGCCTTCACCGTCTTCACCGGCGCCCTCATGGCCGACTTCGACCGCTACCTCTCCCGCGACGACACCGAGCCCGCCCGCGAAGGCGTCCTCTACCGGCAGGGCGCGGTCTGGCTGACCGACGAGGAGTTCACCGCACTCGTCGAGGAGCTGGAGGCCGTGGTCGCGCGGCGCACCGAGCACAGACCGGACGACGGCCGCGCCCGCCACCTCATCAGTCTCGTCGTCATGCCGGACAAGGAGGGCGGTGGTACGCAGTGACCGGGACCGCGCTCACACCCCGGCGTGCTCCGTCTCCGGGGTGCCGTGCTCGCCCAGCCAGCGGGCCAGCCTGCCGCGGCGGCCGATGGCGCGCAGCCGGCGTTCCGCCGCCTCCCGGACCCGGGGCGTGGTGATGAGCAGCAGTTCGTCACCGGCGCGCAGCACGGTGTCGCGGTCGGGTACGAGGCTGGTGCCGTCGCGGACGACCAGGGTGACGACGGTCGGGTGCGGCAGCCGCAGCTCGAAGACGGTGACGCCGTGCAGGCGCGAGCCCCGCGGGACGGACACCGTGAGCAGGTCGGCGTCCAGCAGGTCCAGCGGCGCGGTCTCGACCTGGATCTCGCGCAGCGCGTCCGGCCGGGTCACCCGCGTCCACCGGGCGACGGCGGGCAGCGTCGGCCCCTGGAGCAGGGTGAACAGGACGACGAGGACGAACACGATGTTCAGCGCGTCGCGCGCCCCGGTCACCCCGGCCACCACCGGGAAGGTCGTGAGCACGATGGGGACCGCGCCGCGCAGACCGGCCCAGGAGATGAAGACCTGCTCGCGCCAGGGCACCCGGAACGGCAGCAGGCACAGCAGCACCGAGACGGGCCGGGCGAGCAGCAGCAGGACCAGGCCGACGACCAGGGCCGGGAGGATCGCGGCGGGCAGTTCGGTCGGGTCGACGAGCAGGCCGAGCATGACGAACAGCCCGATCTGCGCCAGCCAGCCGACGCCCTCGGCGAAGGAACGGGTGGCCGCGCGGTGGGGCAGCTTGGCGTTGCCGAGGACCAGGCCGGAGAGGTAGGCGGCGATGATGCCGCTGGCGCCCAGTGCTCCGGCGGCGGCGAAGGCGATGACGCCGAAGCCGACCGTGGCCAGCGGGTACAGGCCGGCCGCGGGCAGGGCGATGTGCCGCAGCGCCGCGACGCCCAGCCACCCGACGGCCACGCCCAGGACGCCGCCGACCCCGAGCTGGAAGAGCAGGTTGCCCACGACGGGGAGCGGTCCCGGCAGCTCGGCGGTGGTGGAGAAGAGCAGCACCAGGATGATGGTGGGCGCGTCGTTGAAGCCGGACTCGGCCTCCACCAGCACGCTCACCTTCCGCGGCAGCGGCAGGGCGCGCAGGACGGCGAAGACGGCGGCGGCGTCGGTGGAGGAGACGATGGCGCCGATCAGCAGGGCCAGCCGCCAGTCGATCCCCAGCAGCCAGTGCGCGCCCGCGGCGGTCACCACGACGGAGATCGCCACGCCCACCGTGGCGAGCACACCGGCCGGGGCGAGCAGGCGCCGTACGTCGCTCCACCGGGTGGTCAGGCCGCCCTCGACCAGGATCAGCGCGAGGGCGGCGGCGCCCAGGGCCTGGGCCAGCTGGGCGTCGTCGAACCGCAGCCCGAGACCGTCCTCGCCGGCGACGAGGCCGACGCACAGGAACAGCAGCAGGCTGGGCAGGCCGACGCGGTGCGCGGCGCGGGCCGCGGCGATGCTGGCCAGCAGCACCGTGCCGCCGATCAGCAGCATCACGTACAGCTCGGACAGGGTCATCGGGCGGGCTCCGCGCCGCGCCCGCGCCCGCCGGGGTCAGGAACCGGACGGCGGGCAGCGGGTGCCGCGCTCGCGCCGGTGCGGGTCGAAGAGTTCACCGGCGACGCCGGCGAAGACCAGCCCGGCGGCGATGAGCAGCCCGTGGGAGAGGAACAGGCCGGCGGCCAGCGCGCACAGAGCGGCGGTGAGCAGCAGCCAGGCCCGGTGGTACCGGTACTCGCGCGGGCGGCGGGGACGGCCGTCGGCGAAGGCCCTCGCGAACCGTGGGTCCTCGCGGTGCAGCCGGGACGCGATCTCGGTGAGCCTGCGGTCTTCGGGCACGGGCATGGGGTCCTCCTCCCGGCGCGGGGCCCTGGGCGGGCGACGCGGTCAGCGGGGCGGGCCATGTGCTCTCCTTGCGGGGTGGGGCATCACGATCACACCGGGACGGAGCGGCCGGGTAAGGGGAGTGGCCTCCACCATCGCCCGCACGGGCGTGTCCTGGCCATCCGGGGCGGCACCCAAATGGGGCGGCGTGCGACCTGTAGGGGGCCGGGATCCGGGAGAGGATCGGGGTGTCCTGCGCGCTCGCGGGGGGCCGACCGGGAAGGACCCAGCTCATGATCATCTTCGGCACCAAGGGATACCTCTACCAGCTCGCGATACTGACGCTGGTGTGCGGCCGGTGCGGCAACCCCGCCGCGCACACGCTCCGCAAGCGCGTCACGAAGTTCACGCTGTTCTTCGTGCCGCTGTTCCCCTTCTCGACCAAGTACGCGACCCAGTGCACGTTCTGCGGCGCCGAGCAGCAGGTGACCCGGGAACAGGCGGAGCAGCTGCAGGCGCAGGAGTCCGGCGGTCAGGCGTACGGGCCGTCGGGGCAGCAGCCGTACCAGCGGCCGTAGGCGGCGGGGCGGCACCGCCGGGGGGAGGCCGGACCGGCGGCGGAGGGTAGCCTGCGCGCCCTCCCCCGCGCGTTGCCGGTTTCCGGCAGTGTTGACTACCCTCACGTTGCCGGACACCGCGCACCGGGCGTGAACGGCAGGGGAGGCGCGGGGTGACGGACCTGCAGACGGACCAGCGGGAGTCAGGCCATCGGGAGACGGGCCGGCGGGAGACCGACCAGCGGGAGACGTATCTGACCGGGTACGCCGAGATCCTGGCGGCGGTCGCCGACACCGGGCGCCGGCTCACCCGCGACGAGCTGGAGCAGCGACGCCTCTTCGGTGAGCAGGCCGCGGAGGCGGGCCACAGCCTGCGCAGTCTCGTACGGCTGCACCTGGACGCCACCCGCACGTCCTGGCCCGGCGGCGGGTCGGCGGGCCCGGCCCCGGATGCCACCGGCACCGTGCTCGCCGCCGTCGCCCAGGCCGTGGACGCCTTCGCGGAGGGCTACGAACGCGCACAGCGGCTCGCCGTACGCCAGGAGGAGGCCGCGCGGCGGGAGTTCATCGACGACCTGCTCTACGGGCGCAGCGACCTCGGCCGGCTCGCCGAACGGGCCGAGCGCTTCGGACTCGTCCTCTCCCGCGCCCACGCCGTCGCGGTGGCCCAGGGGCCGGAGGCGTACGACGACACCGCGCCGGTCACCCGGGTCGTGGAGACGGCGCTCATCTCCCGTTTCGGCGACCGGCGGGTCCTGATCACCACCAAGAACGGGCAGTTGATCTGCATCGCGCCCGGCGACCAGGACGACGTCCTGTCCTTCTTCGCCAAGCAGGCCTACGCCGCCACCGACGGCAGCAGGGTCGCCATCGGGCGCCCGCAGAGCGGCGCGGGCGGCGTGGTGCACAGCTACGAGGAGGCGCTCAGCACCCTCGAACTCGCCGACCGGCTGGGGCTTGAGGAGCCCGTGGTACGCGCCGCCGACATGCTGGTCTATCCGGTGCTCGCCCGGGACCGGCAGGCGATGGCCGACCTGGTGCTGAGCGTGCTGGGTCCGCTGCGCGAGGCCCGCGGCGGTGCCGAACCGCTGCTGCGGACCCTGGAGGTGTACTTCGACGCCGGCTGCACCGCGGCCGAGGCCGCCCGGCGCCTGACGCTCAGCGTGCGGGCGCTCACCTACCGGCTGGACCGCATCCACCAGCTGACCGGGGCGGACCCCTCCGACCCGGTGCACCGCTACACGCTGCAGACCGCGGTCATCGGCGCCCGGCTGCTGGGCTGGCCCGCCCAGGAGATCTGAGCGGGCCGGCCCGGGGCGCCTGTGCCCCCTGCTCGGGTCAGCCGGTGATCTCGACCTTGCCGTTGCGCTGGTCGGGGCCGGGCCGCGGCTCCTCGGCGCCGCCCTTCGCGGTGAGGTTCTTCAGCAGGGCGGCCAGGTCGACGCCCGTGGTGGAGCCGAGCAGTTCCATGCCCTGGGCCACGTTGTCGGCGACCGTGCGGGACAGGCGGCTGGCGCCGTCCGTGGAGATGACGGTCATCTTGTCCACGGCCGACAGCGGCTCGGACGCCTTGGCGACCACCTGCGGCAGCGCCTCGACCAGCATCTGGAGCACGGCCGCGTCGCCGTACCGCTCGAAGGCGTCGGCCTTCTTCTCCATCGCCTCGGCCTCGGCCGCGCCCTTGGCGCCGATCGCGGCGGCCTCCGCCTCGCCCTCCAGCCGTACCGCCTCGGCGATCGCCGCACGCCTGGACCGCTCGGCCTCACCCTGCTTGAGGCCCTCGATGGCCTCCGCCTCGGCCAGCGCGCTGCGCCGCTGCTTCTCGCCCTCACCGGTGAGCCGGGCCCGCTCGGCCTCGGCCTGGGCGCCCGCGATCTCGGCGGCACGCTCGGCCTCCGCCTGCTTCACCCGCGCCACCCGGCGGCCCTCGGCCTCCTGCTCGGCCTCGTAGCGCTTGGCGTCGGCCGGCTTGCGGACCTCGGTGTCGAGCTGCCGGTCCTTCAGCGCGGCCTGCCGCTCGGCGACCTTCTCCTGCTCGGCGAGGATGTCCTGCTGGCGGGCGGCCTCGGCGAGCGGGCCCGCGGCGTTGGCGCGGGCCGCGGCCTGGTCGGTCTCGGCCTTGATCTCGGCCTGCTTCAGGTAGAGGGTCCGCTGCGCGACCGCGATCTCCTCCTCCGCCTTCAGCCGCGCCTGCTCGGCCGCCCGCCGGGCCACCGCCTCGGCGATGTCGGCCTCCTGCTTGGCGCGGGCCGCCTCGGGACGGCCCAGGTCCTCCAGGTAGGAACCCTCGGTGGTGATGTCCTGGATCTGGAAGGCGTCGAGCACCAGGCCCTGCCCGGACAGGCTCGCCTCCGCCTCCTCGGCGACCTGGCCGGCGAAGGCGGCCCGGTCCCGGATGACGTCCTCCACGGACATCCGGCCGACGATCGCGCGCAGCGCGCCGGACAGCACCTCCTGGGTGAAGCCGACGATGCCGTCCTGCTGCATCAGGAACCGCTGCGCGGCGGCGCGGATCGCGTCCTCGGTGCCGCCGACCTTGACGATGGCGACGCCTTCGAGGTTGGCCTTCACCCCGCGCAGCGTCACCGCGCCGCGCACGGCGACCGGGATGTGCCGCGAGGACAGGTCGAGGGTGAACCGCTGCTGCACGAAGGGGACGACGAACACGCCGCCGCCGACCACGACCTTCTGGCCGCTGTTGTCGGTGAAGACGCGGCCCGTCTCCGGATCGGTGGACTTCTTGCCGCGCCGCCCCGTGACGATGAACGCCTCGCTCGGGCCGGCCACCTTGTAGCGGCTGACCACCACCAGCGCGAGCAGTACCAGGAGTACGACGACCCCCAGCACCGCGATGACGACAGGACTCATGGCAACGCCCCCGAATCACAGAGAGGTACGGAAGAACCGGAACACGAACAAGAAAAGGAGGGAGGGCCCGCGGGCCGGTCAGCGGTCCACCGGGCGGACCACGACCGACGTCCCCGTCGGCACCGCCTCGACCCACACCTCGGTGCCCCGCGCCACCGGCACCGCGCTGCGCGCCGCGCACTTCAGCGGCTGGCCGGCCAGCCGGAGCAGGACCTCGCCGTAGCCGTCCGCCGGGATGGCGGTCACGACCTTGCCGGACGAGCCGAGGAGGTCGTCGGTACGGGGTGTGACGGCCGTCTGGTCGCGCATCAGGGCGCGGCTGAAGCGGTACGTCAGCCAGCCCGCCCCCACTCCGGCGACCGCGCCGACCCCGGTCGCACCCGCGGGACCGGTCCAGCCGGTGCCGAGGGCGATGGCGCCTGCGAAGCCGGTCATCGCCGTGAAACCGGCGACGACCGGCAGCGACAGCCACCCCTCCAGGAGGCCGTCAAGCGCTCCCCCGAACGCGCCTTCCAGCACTCCGTCGAAGACCAGCGACAGGGCGAGCAGCACGACCCCCGTGATACCCAGCCCGAGAAACCAGGCCATGCGTGCCGTCCCCCTCCCGCCCGTCGCTGAGCTTCGGTGAGATGAATCGTCACACGTGGCCCGCCCGCCGGTCATTGCCGTGTTCCGGCAATCTTTACGCGTCTTTGATGCCGCCCTCGGTCCGTATCGGCGCTCCTGGAACCGCGGGCGGTGCCTGTACTGTCCTTCTCTTGATGGGGACTCATACGGGGAGCGTTCCGAACCAGGTTCCGCAGGGTGACGGGTACGCGCACATGGTGGTGTGCGGCGACGACGGGCTGGCCCACCGGCTGGCCGCCGAATTGCGCGGCGTCTACCGCGAACAGGTCACACTCGTCGTCCCGCCCTCCGGCCGCCGGGTGCGCCAGCCGGTGGTCGGCCGGGCCCGCGCCGCCTCCGCGGCCCTGCGGGACATGGTCAACGCGGCGGTCAACCGGACGGGCAACGGCGATGCCGCGGGCGGCACGGGCGGCACGGGCGGCACGGGCCGCGAACTGGAGGCCACCGAACCGACCGAGGACGTGCTCGCGGACGCCGGTGTCGAACGGGCCACCGCGCTGGCCCTGGTGTACGACGACGACGAGACCAACATCCGCGCCGCCCTGACCGCGCGGCGCCTCAACCCCCGGCTGCGACTGGTCCTGCGGCTGTACAACCGGCGTCTGGGCCAGCACATCGAGGCGCTCCTGGACCAGAGCGCCACCTTGGCCTCCGGCGGCGGGCCCGGCTCCGGTTCCGGGTCCACGACCGTGCTGTCCGACGCGGACACGGCCGCGCCCGCGCTGGCGGCCACCGCTCTCGTCGGCACCAGCAAGGTCGTCGAGACGGACGGGCTGCTGCTGCGCGCCGTCGAACGCCATCCGCCCCGGCCCGGCGAGGTGGCCGACCCGGGGCTGTGCACCCTCGCGCTGCTGTCCGCGACGAGCAACGACCCGGCCGGTGCGGACGGTTCGGAGGACAGCGGCGAGCACGGTCCGCAACTGCTGCCCGACGCGGCGGCGGTACGGGCGGCCACCGGACGCGGGACCGTGGCCCTGGAGCAGGTGTCGTACTCCGGGCCGCCGCTGCCCTCCGGGCGGGCCGGGGTGCCCGCCTTCGGGGAGCTGTTCTCGCGGCGGCTGCGGTGGTCGCTGGCCGGTCTGGCGGCGTGCGTGGTCGCCCTCGCCGTGGCGCTGATGGTGGTCACCGGCGACCATCCGCTGCACGCCACGTACGTGACGCTGCTCGACCTGTTCTCCATCAACGAACCCGCGCACAACAAGGACACCGGCCGTCAGATCCTCCAGCTGCTGTCCGGCTTCGTCGGACTGCTGCTGCTGCCCGTCCTGCTGGCGGCCGTGCTGGAGGCGCTGGGGACCTTCCGCAGCGCCTCGGCCCTGCGCAAGCCGCCGCGCGGGCTCGGCGGGCACGTCGTCCTGCTGGGTCTCGGCAAGATCGGTACGCGGGTCCTGACCCGGCTGCGGGAGATGGACATCCCCGTGGTGTGCGTCGAGGCCGATCCCGAGGCGCGCGGCATGGCGACCGCGCGGCGGCTGC
>NZ_JAIOJZ010000023.1 GCF_020404845.1 Streptomyces hyderabadensis
AGGTCCTGGCGCTCGCCAAGGCGCTGGGCGTGGACCCGGACGCCTTCTTCGACGCCATCGCCGGCGGCCCGCTCGACATGGGCTACCTGCGCGCCAAGGCCGGCCTGATCCGGGACGGCGCGCTGTCCCCGGCCCAGTTCGCGGTGGGCACCGCCGAGAAGGACGCCCGCCTGATCGTGGAGGCGGGCGAGGCCAACGGCGTCCGGCTGGACCTCGCCGCGGCCGGGGCGCAGCGGTTCGCCAGGGCCGCCGCCCAGGGCCACGGCGACGAGGACATGGCGGCGGCCTACTTCGCCAGCTTCGAGGAGAAGGGGACCGACTGACCCCACCCGGGGTACCGGGTGCACGAAACCCCCGGCGCCGCAGACCGGACCGGTGCCGGGACCACACCGAATCGCGAGGAGTCCGCATGTCCAAGCCGCCGCTGCCGCCCGAGGCCGTCGAACTGCTGCGCCGCCCCAACCCGTGCGTCATGGCCACCCTCCGCTCGGACGGCGCACCCGTCTCCACGCCCACCTGGTACGCGTGGGACGACGACGGCCGGGTGCTGATCAACCTCGACGCGGGCCGCGTGCGCCTGGGACACCTGCGCCGCGACCCGCGCCTCACCCTCACCGTCCTGGCGGGCGACGACTGGTACACCCACGTCACCCTCATCGGCCGCGTCGCCGAGATGCGCGACGACGAGGACCTCTCCGGCATCGACCGACTCTCCCGGCACTACACGGGCAACCCGTACCCGAACCGGGAGCGTCCCCGGGTCAGCGCCTGGATCGAGGTGGAGCGCTGGCACGGCTGGGGGGCGATGAAGGACAGCTCCCAGTCCGGCTGACGGGCTCCGGCTCCTTTCGCGCCGGGCGCCGGGAGGGGTGTGTGTCTCGGGTGCGGCATCGATGTGATGCCGGGTGTGTTCCGCCGCGGTACGGCCGGGAGTTGCCGCTCCCGGCCGTACCCGTGCGGCGGAGTCCGGGCGCGGCTATTCGATCTCGCGCATCATCTTCTCCATCGAGCCGACCGCGAGCCGGGTCTGGGTCAGCTCGTCCAGGGTCTGCCGCTGCTCCTCCACCGTGCGGCGCTGCAACTCCACGGTGTCCTCCAGGAGTCGCGCGTACCGCGTGGCGAGTTCCCTGTACTGCTCCTCGCGCGCCGCCAGCATCCGGGCCCGCCAGGTGGCGGCGACCTGCCAGACGATCACGATCATCAGGCCGAAGAACCCGGCCGCGCCCACGGCGCCGACCAGGACCCCCAGCTCCTCTCCCCCTGCGGCGAGACTCACCACGTCCTCGTTCACTTCGCTTCCTCTTTCGCACTCCGGCCGGCGGTCCGGTCGGTCTCGGTGGTGTCGGTGATCGTCGCGGCCGCCCGCGCGATGACCCGCGGAGTGAGCTGGTAGAAGAACGGGGTGACGTCGTAGTACTTCACCGTCTTGCCGTCCTCCGCGACCTCCAGCGTGCCGGCGACCAGCCCCGCGGCCTCCAGTCGCTGCAGGTGCATGTGCAGCAGCGGGCGGCCCATGCCGATCAGGCGGGCCAGCGCGCTGACGTAGTTCCGGCTCTCCGTGAGCGCCGCGACGATCCGCATGCGGTGCGGGTTGCCGAGCGCGGAGAGCACCTTGAGCAACTCGTCACCGGTCGGTGCCGGAGGTGGGGCCTCGGGCATCGCACCCCTTTCCGTCGTACCTGTCAGGAAACGCTGACAGGGGTCGCGGCCACCTGTCAAAGATTCCTGACACATATCGGGGACACATCAGGGATCCATAAGGGACGGGTCGGGGACGGGTTGGGGGCGAGGGGGGGGACGGGCAAGGGGTGGGCCGGGGACGGGTCCTGGGCGTACGATCTTCGCGCGGCATCGCGTGTCGGTCACCGTCCGGGTGAGGCATGGAGGCGCCGCGGAGATGCCCGTGGAGGCATTGACCCGTGTCAGTCGAGTTCAACCACACCATCGTTCTCTCCCGCGACCGGGAGAAGTCCGCCCGTTTCCTCGCCGGAATCCTCGGTCTCCAGGTCGGTGAACCGGCCGGGATGTTCCTGCCCGTGACGACCGCCAACGGCGTCACCCTCGATTTCGCCACCGTCGACATCGACATCCCCGTGCAGCACTACGCGTTCCTCGTCTCCGAGGACGAGTTCGACGCCGTCCTCGCCCGGCTCGTCGAAGGCGGGATCCCCATCCAGGCCGACCCGCACGGCCGGCATCCGCGCCGGATCAACCGCAACGACGGGGGCCGGGGCGTGTACTTCACCGACCCGTCCGGGCACGGCATGGAGGCCTTCACCCGCCCGTACGGCAGCGACCCGGCCTCACCGCTGAACGGCGTCACGGAGGACGTGCCCGGGGCCCGGTGACCGTCGGCCCCGATCGCGTCATGCGTCGGTTGCCAGGTCCGTTGCCGGGTCCGTTGCCGGGTCCGTTGTCAGTCCCCCTCCGCATACTGGTGGCCTCGGAGTGGCGCATGCGAGGGGGGACTGGGCCGTGCGGATGCGGACGGTGTACAGGGGTGAACTTCCGGTCGTCCACGGGCGGTTCCACGTGGACAGCCGCCGGGAGCCGCGGGGGCCGGTGCCCTCGGAGGCCTGCGCCGGACAGAGCAACGGGCTGTGCGGCGCGGCCGTCCCGGGCTGCCTGTTCCTGTGCACGGGCCTGAGCCTCGGCACAGTGGCGCTGACCGTCGAGGTGCACGGCGCCGCGCCGCCCCTCGACGACCGCTGGGAGGACGTGGTGGAGGCGTCGTTCCGGCCGCTGACCGACTCGACCGCCGTCCTGCCCTGCGGCCACGGCGCCCTGTGCGAGCTGGCCCTGCCGCCCGCCGACCACCGGGTGCGCTACTGCGGGCGCGGCATGGACGGCGGGACGGGGACCGTGTCCGTCACGGACCGGGGCACGGGGCCGGTCGGGCAGTACCTGTTGCAGTTCTGGCCGGCCCCGCCCACCGCGGACCGGGTCGTCCGGCAGACCTCGCGCAGCGCCGCACGCCGGCACCACTACGCGCGCGCCCTGGCGCCGCCCGCTCCCGGGGAACCGACCGAGCGGGAGCGCGCCGAGATCCGGTCCTGGGGCGGGCGGCTGCCCAGCCGCCGCGTGCGCGAGGCCGGCGCCGACGCGCGCGGGCTCGTACCGCTGGACCGGGACCTGCTCGACGCCGTCGACGCGGCGTGCCCGGCCACCCAGCGCGGCCTCGCCCGCTGGGCCGCCCGCCGCGCCCTCACCGCGGCCGGACTCGACGACGTCGACTGGATCGCGGCCGCGCTGACCGCCCTGGACCGCGGAGAGGCGCTGCCGGCCCCCTTCGACGACCCCCGGCGGACCTGGGACCGCTTCTTCACCGACGACCGCACCGCCCTCACCGCGCCGGACCCGCCCGGCGGAGGCGGCGGCGCCCCGCTGTGCCGGGCCCTGGCCCTGCCCGCCCTGCGCGCCGCCGCCGACCCGGACCCGCTGCGGGCCGCGCTCGGCGCCCTCTTCGCCGCGGCCGTTGCCCACGGCACCGACTACCCGGCCCTGTTCGCCGAGGCCCGCCGGCACTTCCCGGACCTGGGCGGCGACGCGGTGCCGCGGCGTGACGGGTGACGGGTGTGACCGGCAAGGCGGGTGAAGCACAGCAGCGGTTTCATCCGTCGCCCGTGGGCTTCACCGGAGCCAGAGCAGGGGCCCGACGGGGCAGCAGCAAGGGCGTCGCCAGGAGCAGCACGCCCGCGAGCGCCACCGCGGTACGCGTCCCGGCCAGGCCGGCCAGCAGGCCCCACACCGCGGTCAGCGCCGCGGTCGTCAGCTTCCCGCTGACCGTCCAGGCCGACAGGGTGCGCGCCACCCGGTCCGGGGGCGTCGACTCCAGCCGACGGGTGGCGTACACCGGGTTGTACACGCCCACGGACGTGATCAGCCCGAACTCGACGGCCATCACCAGGACCAGCCCCCCGGTCCCCGGACCCACGAAGACCAGCCCGACGGGCCAGCACGCGCGCAGCACGCCGCTGACGACCAGCACCCGGTGCTCCCCGAAGCGCGCCACCAGCGGCCCGGCCAGCCGCGCGCCGACCAGCCCGCCCACGCACGGCACCGCGAACGCGAGGGAGTACTGCCAGGGGGCGAAACCCAGATCGCCCAGCATGAGCACCGCCAGCAGCGGTGCCGTCGCCATGATCAGCCCGTTGACCAGGACCGTGTTCAGGAACAGCGGACGCAGCACCGGCGAGGCGAGCAGGTACCGCCAGCCCTCCAGCAGGTCACCGGTGCGCAACCGGCTCACCTGCGTGCGCCGCGGGCGCGGCTCCCCGCCGCCGATCGCGCGGATGCCCAGCGCCGAGAGGAGATAGCTGACCGCGTCGGCGGCCACCGTCACCACCGGCCCGAAGAGTCCGATCGCGGCCCCGCCGACCGGGGGTCCGAGCATGGCCGCCGTCCAGGTCGTCGACTCGAACCGGCCGTTGGCCCGCAGCAGGTCCGACGGCCGCACCAGCGCCTTGAGACAGGAACCGGCGGCGGCCCTGAAGGTGATGTCGGCCGCGGCGACCACCACCGAGACGACCAGCAGCTGGGCGAAGCCGAGCCGGCCGAGGGCGTACGCGAGCGGCACGCTCAGCAGCACCGCGCACCGGACCAGGTCCGTCGCGATCATCACCGGCCGCTTGCGCCGGAACTCCACCCACGGCCCCAGCGGCACGGCCACCACCGCGCCCACCGCCAGACCGGCCGCCGCGAGCGCCGCCACCCGGGCCGGCCCGGCGTCCAGCACCACGACCGCGATCAGCGGAAAGGCGTCGAAGGCGAGCCGCGTGCCGAACGTACTGACCGCGTACGCCGCCCACAACCAGGCGAACCCCCGCCCCAGCGACCTGCCCCGCACCGACCTGTCCCGCACCACGTCCGACTCGACCGCACCCGACTCCGTCACGCCCGACATCCAAGCGAGCCGGGGCCGGGCGGATCAAACAACCGGCCGGGCGACAGGTACAACCGATGGTTGCGCGCCCGCGCCGGTGCGCTCTACCGGGCCAGCAGGGCGCGCAGCGCCCCGGCGACCTCGCCCGGCGCCTCCTCCGCCATGAAGTGCCCGCAGCCGACGGTCTCGTGCCGCAGGTCCGGGGCCCACGCCCGCCACAGCTCGGCGGCGTCGTACCCGAGGGCGGCGCCCCAGTCCTGCTGGAGCACGGTCACCGGCATCCGCAGCCGGTTGCCGTTCGCCCGGTCCGCCCGGTCGTGGTCGACGTCGATGCCGGCCGAGGCCCGGTAGTCGGCCACGATGGAGGGCACCGCCTCGCGGGACGCCTTCAGGTAGGCGGCGCGGACCTCGGCCGGCAGGGCGTCCGCGTCCCGGGTCCAGATGTCGAGGAAGTGACCGAAGAACGCGTCCGGCGCCGCGCCGATCAGCTGCTCCGGCAGCCCCGGCGGCTGCGCCATCAGATACAGGTGGAAGCCCACCGCCGCCGTCGTGCCGTGCAGGACGTCCCACATGTCCAGCGTCGGCAGCACGTCCAGCGCGGCCAGGTGCGTCACCGCGTCGGGGTGGTCGAGCCCGGCGCGCACCGCGACCAGCGCGCCCCGGTCGTGACCGGCCAGCGCGAACCGCTCGTGCCCCAGCTCCCGGGCCAGGGCGACCACGTCGGCGGCCATGGCCCGCTTGGCGTACGCGGTGCCGTCCGGGTCGGCGGGCTTGTCGCTGGCGCCGTAGCCGCGCAGGTCGGGGCAGATGACCGTGTGGTCGGCCGCCAGGTCGGCGGCGACGTGCCGCCACATCAGATGGGTCTGCGGGAAGCCGTGCAGCAGCACGACCGGGCTGCCCGTGCCGCCGACGGCCACGTGCAGGCCGACGCCGTCGGCGACCGTCACACGGTCGTGGGTGAAGCCGGGGATGGTCGGTTCGGTGATGGGGGTCATGGTGGTCGGTGGCCCTCTCTGTTCCTGTCTGTTCCTGCTCGCGTCACCCGTCCCGGTGACGCCTTCGAGGCTGCCGCGCGCGAATCAGCAACCGATCAGCAACGGCCCGGGGACCGTCCGGGAACCGCCCCGCGCGCGTACCGTGGTGAGCGCACGGCGGTGGCGGATCGGAGCGGACGGGACACGGAACATGGACACGGTCACGTTCGGTGTGCTCGGCGCGGTCACCGCCGGGCGCGGCCCGCACGTGCTCGCCCTCAAGGGCCCCCGGCACCGGGCCGTGCTCGCCCGGCTGATCCTGGCCCGGCGGCGGGTCGTCCCCGTCGCCCGCCTGGTCGAGGACCTCTGGGAGGAGCCGCCGCCGCGGGCCGTGGGAGCGGTGCGCACCTTCGTCGGTGACCTGCGCCGCGCCCTGGAGCCCGAGCGCCCGCCGCGCGCCCCCGCCCGGCTGCTCGTCACCGAGGGCCCGGGATACGCGCTGCGCGCGGCGCCGGACACCGTGGACGCCTGGCGCTTCGAGGCCGCCGTCGCCGAGGCGGACCGGCTGCCGGCCGCCCAGGCCCCCGACCGGCTGCGGACGGCCCTCGGGGAGTGGCGGGGACCCGCCTACGCCGAGTTCGGCACCGAGGACTGGGCCCGCGCCGAACGCTCCCGGCTCACCGAGCTGCGGCTGCGCGCCGTCGAACGCCGCGCGGAGCTGCTCGTGGAACTCGGCCGCGCGGCCGAGGCGGTCCCCGACCTGGACGCGCACCTCACCGAACACCCCTGGCGGGAGGAGTCCTGGCGCCTGCTCGCGCTCGCCCTGTACCGGACCGGGCGGCAGGCGGACGCCCTCGCCGTGCTGCGCCGGGCCCGCGCCCTGCTGGCCGGACGGCTGGGCATCGACCCCGGCCCCCGGCTGCGGCGCCTGGAGGCCGGCATCCTCGCCCAGGACCCGGACCTGGACCCGCCCGGCGAACCGGCGGACGCCGCGGCCCGGCTGTGGGCGCGCGCGACCGAGGCGTACGACCGCTCGGTCGCCGCCGGTTCCCGGGCCCGCCTGGAATCCACCGTGGGCCTGCTGCGGAGCCTCGCGGTCACCGGCGGCGGTGGTCTGGAGGCAGCCCGGGAGCACCGCATCACGGCGGTCCGGGCGGCGGAGGAGACCGGCGACGCCGAACTGACGGCCCGGGTGATCGGCGCCTACGACGTCCCCGCCAACTGGACCCGCAGCGACGACCCCGAACTGGCCCGGAGCATCGTCGCCGCGGCCGAGCGCACCCTGGTCGCCCTGCCCGAGGAGACCGCCACCGACGCGGCACGCTGCCGCCTGCTGGCCACCGTCGCCCTGGAGTCGCGGGGCGTGCGCAGCCCCCGCGGGCCACGGGCGGCCGCCGAGGCCGAGCGGATCGCCCGCCGCCTGGACGACCCCGCACTGCTCGCGTTCGCCCTCAACGGCGTCTTCATGCAGTCCTGCACCCGCGCCGGACTGGCCCCGCGCCGCGACGCGATCGGCGCCGAACTCGTCGCCCTCGGCACCCGGCACGGCCTGGTCAACTACGAGGTGCTCGGCCACCTGGTCCGGCTGCAGGCCCGCTCGGCCCTCGCCGACCTCACCACCGCAGACGAGCACGCGGCGGCCGTGGACCGCCTCGCCGAACGGCACGAACGGCCCCTCGTCGGCGTCTTCACCGCCTGGTACCTGGCGCTGCGGCAGGCCGCCACCGCCGGCTCCGCCGCCGGTTCCCCCGACAGCTCCCACGACCGTGCCGAGGCCGCCTACCGGTCGGCCGCCGGGCGACTCGACGGCGCCGGGATGCCGGGCCTGGAACGCGGGCTGCTGCCGCTCGCCCTGCTCGGCCTGCGCCTGGCCCACGGCAGGCCCGCGCAGGTGGACCCGCGCGCGGACTGGGGGCCGTACCGGCCGTGGGCCGAGCCCTTCGCCCTGCTGGCCGAGGGCCGCGAGACCGAGGCCCGCAACGCCCTGCGGGCCCTGCCCGAACCGCCGCCCGACCTCCTCTACGAGGCCCTGTGCTGCGCCGAGGCCGCGCTCGCCCTCGGACTCGGCGACCGCCCGGCGCTGCGGCGGACGTACGACAGGCTGCTGCCCGCGTCCGGCGAACTCGCGGGCGCGGGCAGCGGGCTGCTCACCTTCGGGCCGGTCGACGGCTGGCTCCAGGCCATCCGCCGGGCGCTGGAGGCGTGACGGCCACGGGGCGCCCGGGTTGCCCCGGCCCGTGCCGGGTACCCGCCGGGCCATGAAGTGGCAGCAGGTGCAGGACGGCCCGTCCGCGGTGTACGTGGTGGTGCTCGACCCGGGCGAGGACGCGGTCGCGGAACTGACCGCCTTCGCCCGCGACCGGTCGCTGGGTGCTTCCCAGGTGACCGCGGTCGGCGCCCTCTCCGAGGCGGTCGTCGGCTGGTTCGACCGGCAGGCGAAGGACTACCGGCGCATCCCGGTCCCGGAACAGTGCGAGGTGCTGTCCCTCATCGGGGACGTCGCCGTCGCCGACGACGGACCCACCCCGCACCTGCACGCCGTACTGGGCCTGTCCGACGGCTCCACCCGCGGCGGCCACCTGCTGTCCGGGCGGGTCTGGCCGACGCTGGAGGTCGTCGTCCGGGACAGCCCCGCGGAGCTGGCCAAGACCCACCGCCCCGACATCGGCCTGGCCCTGATCGACCTGGACTGAACCGGCCGCCGCGGCACGGTTTACCGGCCCGGGTGCGGGCTACGCGGCCCGCAGGCGATCCCGTACCGACACCCAGGGAGGCGCGAGATGACGCGGCGCATCCGAGACGTGATGACACCGGCGGCGGTGGCCGTGGAGCCCATGACGACGGTGGCGCGGGCGGCCCGGCTGATGCGCGAGGAGGACGTCGGCGACGTCCTGGTGACCTACGACTGCGACCTGTTCGGGGTCCTCACCGACCGTGACATCGTGCTCCGGGGCGTCGCCGACGGACGGGACCCGGACACCACCACGGTCGGCGCGGTGTGCACACCCCCGCCCGTCGTCACCCTCGAACCCGACGACACCACCGACCGCGCCGCCGAGCTGATGCGCCGCCACGCGGTGCGCCGGCTCCCGGTCGTCGAGCACGGCGGCGTCCCGGTCGGCGTGGTCACCCTCGGCGACCTCGCCGCAAGCGACGACCCGCACTCCGCGCTCGCGGACATCAGCCGGGCCGCACCCGGCCACTGACACCCTCATCACCGGGGAGGACGGCATGAGCGAACCGCTCCACGCGCACAGCGCGCTGCGGCTGAGGCTGCTGCTGTCGGCGCTCTTCGTGCCGCTGTTCCTCGCCGGGACCGCGTTCTTCGGCGTGTGGGCCGCCGACACCGGCCCCGGGGAGAACCCGGGCCGCGGCACCCTCGTGGTCATCGCCGTCGTGTGCGGGGCGTTCGCCCTGCTGGCGGCGGCCGACCTGATGGTGGTCGTCCGCCGGCTGGGCGGCGAACGCGGGAGCGGAACCCGGTGACCCGGAAGGGGACGGAGGAACCGACATGGCGCCCACGGCACGCAAGACGACGGCACGCGGCCCGGAGGACCGTCGCGCCACCACCCGCACCGCACGGCTGCGCAGCCGGATCCCCGAACCCGACGAGGAACCCGACCTGCTCGGCCAGTACCTGAGCCAGATCGGCGCCACGCCCCTGCTGACCGCCGAGGACGAGGTACGGCTCGCCACCCGCATCGAGGCGGGCGTACGGGCCCGGGAGGAGCTGGAGAGGGCCGACACCGGCGAGCCCGCCCCCACGCCCGGGCGGCGCCGCGCGCTGGAGGAGACCGTCCACGACGGCCAGGAGGCCAAGGACCACATGGTGCGGGCCAACCTGCGGCTCGTGGTGTCGATGGCCAAGCGCCACGCCCACCGCGGGCTGCCCCTCCTCGACGTGATCCAGGAGGGCAACCTCGGACTGATCCGGGCCGTGGAGAAGTTCGACCACACCAAGGGCTTCAAGTTCTCCACGTACGCCACCTGGTGGATCCGCCAGGCCATCGAACGGGGCCTGGCCACCCACGCCCGCACGGTACGGCTGCCGGTCCACGTGGTGGAGCAGCTGCAGAAGCTCGCCAAGGTCGAACGCAAGCTCCGCGCAGGCCTCGACCGCGAGCCGACCACCGAGGAGGTCGCCGCCGAGAGCGGCATCGACCCGGACAAGGTCGTCTGGCTGCGCCGGGTCGGACGGGACGCGGTCAGCCTGGACACCCCCGTGGACGAGACCGGCGAGACCGTCGTCGGCGACCTCATCCCCGACACCGAGGTGCTGCGGGCCCCGGAGGTCGCCGAGTTCCAGGCACTCGCGGCGGAGCTGCGGGAGGCCGTCGGCACCCTCGCGCCCCGCGAGTCCCTGATCCTCAGCCTGCGCTACGGCCTGCACGACGGGCGTCCCCGCACCCTGCAACAGGTCGCCCAGCACGTGGGCCTCACCCGCGAACGCGTCCGTCAGCTGGAGAAGGAGTCCCTGGCCCATCTGCGTGCCCCCGAGAACCGGGAACGCCTCCTCGACTGGGCGAGCTGACCCGGGCCGGGGTGTCCGTGCGGGAAGGGCCCGGCCGGGGGAGTCCGCGGGGTGTCCGTGCGGGAAGGGCCCGGCCGGGGGAGTCCGTACGGGAAGTCCGGGTGTCAGCCGGTTTTCCCCGTCCGCAGCCGCGCCCCCTGCCGCAGCAGTTCCCGCTGGACCAGCCGGTAGGGCAGACCGCGCGGTCCGCTCCCGTGCCGGACGGTCAGCGCCGCGCACACCCCGGCCGCGTGCCCGGTCGCCATGGCGATGGGCATCACCCGGTACGACGAGTGCGCGACGTGCGTCCCGGAGATGCAGCGCCCCGCCACCAGCAGCCGGTCGGTGCCCCGGGGCAGCAGACAGCGCAGCGGGATGTCGTAGAAGCTGCCCCGCGGCACCCGCTTGAGGACCGTGCCGGAGCCGCGCGGGTTGTGGATGTCGACCGGATAGGCGCCGTGCGCGACCACGTCCGGGAAGGTGCGGGCCGCCAGGATGTCGTGGCCGGTCAGCTGGTAGTCGCCGAGCACCCGCCGGCTCTCCCGCACCCCGATGTGCGTGCCGCTCTGCACCACGTACGACTCCTCGAAGCCGGGCACCCGGGTGCGCAGGAAGCGGTCGATCTCGGCCAGTTGGCGCCGGGCCGTGTACTCGGCGCGGGTGAGGTCCCAGACGCTGGTGCCGAGGACCCGGTTGACCCGGGTGCTGTTGACCGCGACCTCGCGCGGGTGCGGGGTCGCGAAGAAGAGGATGTCCTCCCGCGGCAGCCGCAGTTCCCCGTCGGCCCTGGCCTCCTCGATCAGGTCCCACAGCCCGTGCACGCCCCGCCACTGGTCGGGATGGGCCCGCACGTAGTCGGCGAAGTCCGGCCGCGCGAAGTCCGCGACGCGGAACATCAACGTCATGGGCTGCACCAGCCCGTCCTCGGGCCGGCCGATCTCGTACGGCGCCCCGCACGCCGTGGCGACGTCACCGTCGCCGGTGCCGTCGACGACCACCCCGGCGTCGATCACCACCGGCCCCGACTTGGTCTCGAAGACCACCCGCCAGCCGGAGCCGTCATCCAGCGGCAGCGCGCCGGAGGCGAAGGAGTGGAAGAGCATCCGCACCCCCGACTCGTCCATCATCTCCAGCAGGGAGGACTTGAAGAGCTCCGGGTCGAACGGCACCGTGTACCCCGTCTTCGGGGAGGGCGGCAGGCAGCCGCCGCGCCCCATGAGGCGGTCGAGGAGCTGCCACAGCACGCCCGCGACCACCGGCTCGCCCTCGCCGTGGTCGGTGGGCAGCAGCCGTGAGGTGTCCCCGGCCTCGGTGAACGCGGCCTGCTTGTGCTCGTTGTGGAAGGACATCAGCGGCATCACCAGCGCCGCGGTCGCGTTGCCGCCGAGGAACCCGTACCGCTCCACCAGCACGGTGTCGGCCCCGGCGTCGGCCGCGCCGACCGCGGCCGCGAAACCGGCGGGACCGCCGCCCACCACCAGGACGTCGCAGCGGCCCCCGTGCCGGGCGGGCCGGGGCGGCAGCGTGACGGTACGCGACTCGCGGGGCTCCTCCAGGACCGGCATCGCTCACTCCTCCGGATCAGGCGTTCAGCGGCCGTGGCTCGCTGAGGTCCGGCTCGTCACCGGCCGACCCGTCACCGGCCGACCCGTCACCGGCCGGCTCGTCACCGGTCGGCCCGTCGCCGGTGGTCGGCCGAGGCCCCGTGGCCGGCCGCCCACCCGTCGGTTCCGGTCCCGTCGCGGGAGCACCGCCCGACCCGCGTGCGGAACCGAGCCCGTCGAGGAGCAACCCGCAGCGCTCGCAGGTCTCGCGTGCCGCCGCGGACAGTTCGCCCATGCGGGTCCGCAGGTCGTCCCGGCGCTGCGGATACTCGTCCCAGAGCCGGTCCACCTCCGCCAGCAGCAGCCCGGCCTGCTCCCGCGCCACCCCCACCAGCGCCGGGGCGCCCAGCCGCCGCGCGAAGTCGAAGACCTTGCCGGAGTACGGCAGCGGCAGCACCGGCACGCCGGTCAGCGCGGCGAAGATCACGAAGTGCAGACGCATGCCCACGGCCACGTCGAGATGACGCATGAAGCCGAGGACCTGCCCCGGGCTGTAGTCGCCGTGCAGGATGCGGCCCTGGTCCGGGGCCGTCATGTGGGACAGCACGGCGTGCGCGTGCCGTACGTCGTGCCGTTCCATCGGCAGGAACACCACGCGCGCGTCCAGCCGGCGGACCAGGAAGTCCGCCACGTCGGCGAGCAGCGCGTGGTAGTCGCCCTCGTCGAGCTTCTCGGCGGCCCGCCCCGGCTCGCGCACCGACATGCCCACCAGCCGGGCGCCGGACGGGATGCCCTCGTCGCGCATCATCGCCCCGGTGAACGGCTCCGGGGCCAGCAGCAGCGCCGGGTCGGCGGTGACCGCGACCTCCCGCTCCAGGCCGACCTCCTCCAGCACCAGCCGCGACTCCTCGTCCCGCACCACGACGTCGTCCATCTCCGCCAGCACCGTACGCACCGCGTCCCGGTCCTCGGCGTCGGTCAGCGGCCCGGCGCCGACGGCGTAGGCGAAGGTGGGCACCTGCCGGGTCTGCGCGGCGCGCACCAGCCGCAGATAGCGCCGCGCCTCACCGTCGTACAGGATGCCGCCGCCGCCCAGCACGAGGAGGTCGAGGCCGGGCAGCACGTCGAGGACGTGGTTGCGGCTGACGCCCTCCCAGGGCACCACCTCGTCGGCGTCGGGGTGGTGGGCGCGGGTGTGCTCCGCGTCGCGGCTCAGCACGACGAGGTGCGCGTCGGGCCGCCGGGCGCGCAGACAGGTCAGCACACAGGTCAGGATCGCCTCGTCGCCGATGTTGAAGCCGCCGTAGGAGCCCAGCACGCCGATGCGCGGGCCCCGGCGGGCGGGGTGCGGATGCGAGGGCGGAAGGTTCATCCGGGGCTCCCGTCACGTCGGAGTCGGCCGGCGCGCGCCGGTCTCGGTACGCGGGGCCGCGCACGGTGCCGGGTTGCCTGCGCCGCATCCCGGAAACACCCTGATCAAGAACCACCTCGACCGACGAGGAGCACCGGTGAACGTATGAACGTCTCCCTCAGCGTCTGGCTGCTGACCGTCGCGGGCCTGTGCCTCCTGGTCGCCGCCGACTTCTTCGTCGGGCGCAAGCCGCACGACGTGTCCATCCGGGAGGCCGGGATCTGGACGGCCGTCTGGGTGGTCCTGGCCTGCCTGTTCGGTGTGGGGCTGCTCGCGGTCGGCGGCGGCGGGCCCGGCGGCGAGTTCTTCGCCGGGTACATCACCGAGAAGTCGCTCAGCGTCGACAACCTCTTCGTCTTCGTCCTGATCATGGCGAAGTTCGCGGTGCCCTCGCAGTACCAGCAGCGGGTGCTGATGGTCGGCGTCCTGGTGGCGCTGGTGCTGCGCGCCGCGTTCATCGCGGCGGGCGCGGCGATCATCTCCGCCTTCTCCTGGGTGTTCTACCTCTTCGGCGCCTTCCTGATCTGGACCGCCTGGAAGCTCATCCAGGACGCCCGCAAGGAGGAGCACGAGCAGGAGTACGAGGAGAACAAGCTGCTGAAGTCGATCGAGCGCCGCTTCGGCGTCGCCGACCGGTACCACGGCACCAAGCTGTGGGTGGAGGAGAACGGCAGGCGGGTGATGACCCCGATGCTGGTCGTGATGCTCGCCATCGGGTTCACCGACATCCTGTTCGCCCTGGACTCCATCCCCGCCATCTACGGACTGACCCAGGACCCGTACATCGTGTTCACGGCCAACGCCTTCGCCCTGATGGGTCTGCGCCAGCTGTACTTCCTCATCGGCGGCCTGCTGAAGAAGCTGGTCCACCTGTCCTACGGCCTGTCCGTGATCCTGGGCTTCATCGGCGTCAAGCTGGTGCTGCACGCCCTGCACGAGTCCGGTGTCCACGTCCCCGAGATCGGCATCCCGTTCTCGCTCGGGTTCATCGTGCTGGTCCTCGCGGTCACCACGGCGAGCAGCCTGTGGGCCACGAGGCGGCAGGAGCGGGCCTGACGCACCCGGCCCGGGCTACTCCACCAGCTCCTGGGTGCCCAGGACCGTGAGCAGGGCCAGCCGCTCCGCGTCCGGGGTGTCCGGCTCGGCCGTGTAGACCATGATCCGCAGATCGCTGCCCGCCACACCGAGCACGTCGCAGTCCAGGGTGAGGGGGCCCACCCGTGGATGGTCGACGACCTTGCGGGCCGCCTCGTGCCGGCCGACCGCGTCCGCCTGCCACAGCTCGGCGAACCGCTCGCTGCGGGCGCGCAGCTCGGCGACCAGCCGGGCGAGCGTGCGGTCGGCGGGATAGCGGGCGGCGGTGGCGCGCAGGTCCGCGACGAGGGCCGCCTCGAAGGCCCGGCGCTCCTCGGGCGTGTACCGGGCCCGGCTGCCGGGTCCGACGAAGTTGCGCCACACGCCGTTGCGCTCCGGGCCCCGCCACCGGGACGGGTCGCCCATCAGCGCCGCGTAGGGCGGGTTGGCGAGCAGCAGCGTCCACGCCGCGTCGTACACGGCGACCGGGGTGCCGGCCAGCCGGTCGAGCAGCCGGTGGACGCTCGGCGGGATGTACGCCGGAACCGTATCGGGCCCCGGCGGCACCAGCCCGGCCAGCCGGAACAGGTGCGCGCGCTCCTCGGGCGGCAGCCGCAGCGCCCGTGCGAGGGCCTCGACGACCTGGGCCGACGGATGGGCCGCCCGGCCCTGTTCGAGGCGGGTGACGTAGTCGACGGAGACACCGGCCAGCAGGGCCAGCTCCTCGCGCCGCAGCCCCGCCGCCCTGCGGTGCCCGCCCGCGGGCAGCCCGGCCGCCTCGGGGGAGACCCGGTCCCTGCGCAGCCGCAACGCCCGCCCGAACTCCGTAGCCGTCATGGTCCCCAGTGAACACCGCGGGCGGCGGGTGTTCCTGGTACCCGTGGTCCCAGGAAGGCGGGACGCCTGGCTGTCCGCACCGGCCCGCCGCAGGCTGGAGCCCATGACCACCACACTGATCACCGGGGCCAACAAGGGCCTCGGCTTCGAGACGGCCCGCCGCCTGATCGCCGCGGGCCACACCGTCTACGCCGCCGCCCGCGACCCCGAGCGCGGCCGCCGCGCCGCCGCCGCACTGGGCGCCCGTCCCCTCGTCCTGGACGTCACCGACGACGCCTCCGTCGCCGCCGCGGTGCGGACCGTGGCGGCCGACGGCGGCCTGGACGTCCTGGTCAACAACGCCGGCATCGAGCAGCGCGGCGAGGACAACTCCGTGACCGGGGCCGACGGCACGACCGCGGACCTGCTGCGCAGCGTCTTCGAGACCAACGTCTTCGGCCTGGTGCGGGTGACCCACGCCTTCCTGCCGCTGCTGCGCCGCTCCACCGCGCCCGTCGTGGTCAACGTGAGCAGCGGGCTGGCCTCGCTGACCGGGCTGTCCGCACCCGAGAGCCCCGGGTACGGCTACCCGGGGCTCGCCTACCCGGCGTCGAAGACCGCGGTCAACGCGCTGACCGTGCAGTACGCGAAGGCGTTCCCCGGGATGCGGATCAACGCGGTCGAACCCGGCTTCACCGCAACCGACCTGAACGGCAACACCGGCACGCAGACCGTGGCCGAGGGCGCCGAGGTCATCGTCCGGCTGGCCCAGCCGGGCCCGGACGGACCCACCGGGGGCTACTTCGACGCGGCGGGCCCGCTGCCCTGGTAGCCCCCGGGGCCCGGCCGCCGGGCAGTCCCTAGCAGCCGGCCGGCGTGGGCCTGCCGCGGGAGACCACCCGGGTGCCGTGGTCGTCGACGACGCGGGCCTGGAGCGAACCGCAGGCGCACCGGGTCCACAGGGTGCCGCCCGCCCCGGTGGGGTGGGCGGACAGCACCTGGAAGGGCTCGGCACCGTCGGGCCACCCGCAGTGCGGGCAGACGACACCGGTCGTGCTGGGCATGGCGACTCCTCGTGCGTCAGTGGTACGTCGGGATGCTCGTGTGGGCGTTCTGTCCCACCGTGGCGCCACTGACAGGGTGCGGCCACGGATCCGTTCACGTCCAGGTTGACTTTACGGACCCCACCGTGAAGCGTGCACTTCATGATTGACCTGCGCAGGCTGCACGTGCTGCGGGCGGTCGCCCACTACGGCACCGTCACCGCGGCGGCCCGTGCCCTGCACTTCACCCCCTCGGCGGCTTCGCAGCAGATCCGGCAGCTCGCCCGGGACCTGGGCGTCGACCTGCTGGAGCCGCAGGGGCGCGGGGTACGGCTCACCGCGGCCGCGGAGAGTCTGCTGGCGCACGCCGACGCGATCGAGGCGCGCTGGGACGAGGCCGAACTGGATCTGCGCGCGGGGGAGGGGAGCCCCGCCGGGCCGCTGCGGGTGACCGGGTTCCCGGTGGCCGTCTCCGTCCTGCTGGCCCCCATGGCGGCGCGGCTGCGGGAGCGGCATCCGCGGCTGTCGGTGCGGATCCGGGAGGTCGAGGTGGCGGAGAGCTTCGACCTGCTCTTCGAGGGGGAGAGCGATCTGGCGGTGGTGGAGGCCACCCCCTCCAATCCACCGGCCGCCGACGCCCGCTTCGACCAGCGGCCGCTGCTGGACGACCCCTTCGACCTGGTCGTGCCCGAGGGCCATCCGCTGGCCGGACGGGACGGGGCCGACCTCGCCGACGTGGCGCACGAGGCCTGGATCGCGCCGGTGCCGCAGAGCCCCTGCCGGCCGCACGTGATGTCGGCGTGCGGTGCAGCCGGGTTCACCCCCGACGTGGTCCATCACGCGCTGGACTGGAACGTCACCGCCCACCTGGTCGCCCACGGGCTCGGCGTGGCGCTGGTGCCCCGGCTCGCCCAGCTGACCCCGGAGCTGCCGATCGTTCGCGTGCCCTGCGCCGACCGGCCGCACCGCAAGCTGCTGACCTGCACCCGCAGCGGCGGCCACCGCCGGGCGGCGGTCGCGGCCGCGCTGGAGGAGCTGCGCACGCTGGCCGCCGCTGCGGTGGCCTGACACGCACGGCGGGACCGGGGCTCGGCCGAGCCCCGGTCCCGTACGTCTGCTCCCGCGCCGGTCAGGCGGCGAGGGCCTCGCCCGCGTGGCCGTGCAGCCGGGCGACGACCTCGGTCAGCTGGGCGGCGACCTCGGCGTCGTCGGCCGGGTGGGTCTCGGCGAAGCGGGTCACCGAGCCGGGGATGGACAGCTTGATGTCCTCGATCACCTTTCCGCCGGCGATGCCCGCGGCCTTGCGGGTGTCGTCCTGCGCCCACACACCGCCGTACTGGCCGAACGCGGTGCCGACCACGGCGGTGGGCTTGCCGGAGATGGCGCCCGCGCCGAACGGACGGGACAGCCAGTCGATGGCGTTCTTCAGCACGGCCGGGATGGTGCCGTTGTACTCCGGCGAGAAGAACAGGAAGGCGTCGGCGCCCTGGGCGGCCTCGCGCAGCTTCGCGGCGGCGGCCGGGACGCTGCCCTCGACGTCGATGTCCTCGTTGTAGAAGGGGATGTCGGCGAGTCCTTCGAACAGCTCCACCTCGGCACCCTCGGGCGCGAACTTGGCGGCCGCCTCGGCGAGCTGGCGGTTGTGCGAACCGGCGCGAAGGCTGCCGACGAGCGCAAGGATGCGGACAGACATGAGTACTCCCACTGCTGAACAGGTGATGGCGGGCGGGCCGAAACACTGCGGTTACGATCCGGACCGAGGTCCGTTTAATTTCTAACACCTCAAACGGACCGCGGTCCAGTTTTCTTCCCGATGCTTTACGCTGGCTTCATGTCCGCCGCCCCGCCGCCCTTCCCGCAGCCCCAGGAGAACGCCGGTCCGCCCGAGCTGCTGCAACTCGGCGCCGGGACCGACGAGGACGAGCCCTGCCTGCGGGCCGACGCCGCGCGCAACCGCGCCCGGCTCCTGGAGGCCGCCGAGCGGCTGGTCGCCGAGCACGGCGCGGGCGCCCTCACCATGGAGGCGGTGGCCGCCGCGGCGCGTGTGGGCAAGGGCACGGTCTTCCGCCGCTTCGGCGACCGCACCGGGCTGCTGGCGGCGCTGCTCGACCACTCCGAGCGGAAGTTCCAGGCCGCGCTGCTGAGCGGTCCGCCGCCCCTGGGCCCCGGCGCACCGCCCATCGAGCGGCTGCGGGCCTTCGGCTGCGCGCTGCTGCGCCGCTCCATCGGCGAACTCGACCTGCTCGTGGCCGGGGAGCCCAGCGCCGAACGCCGCCACACCTTCCCACCCCGCCGCTTCCTGCGCCACCACGTGGCACTGCTGCTGCGGGAGGCCGTGCCGGACGCCGACAGCGAACTGCTCTCGTACACGCTGATGGCCTACCTCGACGCCGCCCAGCTCCACCACCTCACCCAGCAGTGCGGACTGCCCGCCGAACGCGTCCGGGCGGGCTGGCTCGACCTGGTCGCGCGGGTCACCCGCACCGACAGCCCGGCTCCCGCGGCCGACACTCCGGCTCCCGCGGGCGACACTCCGGTCCCCGCGGGCGACACTCCGGCTCCCGCGGCCGACGCTTCGGCTCCCGCGGCTGACGGCCCGGCTCCCGTGGCGGACACCCCGGCCGACGCACCGTCCGCCTGAACTCCGTTCGCCGCGCACCGCGTTGCCCCGCCGGCCATGCCGCGTCCGGCTTCTGCCAGGATGCCGTACGTCATGGTGCAGATACCGAATCCGCCGCCCCCCGAGCCCTCCGCAGCGCGCTCCGTGCCCACGAGCGCCGACGTGGCCCGCCTGGCCGGCGTCTCGCGCGCGACCGTCTCCTACGTCCTCAACAACACCGGCGCCGTACGGATCAGCGAACCCACCCGCCGCCGCGTCCACGAAGCCGCCCGGGAACTCGGCTACGTCCCGCACGCCGCGGCCCGCTCACTGCGCGCCGGACACAGCCGCATGGTCCTGATGCCGGCGCCGTCCTTCCCCGTCGGCCCGCTCTACAGCCGCTTCCTCGGCGAACTCCAGTGGGCGCTCGGCCGACTCGACTACACCGTCGTGCAGTACGGCACCGTCGGCGTGCACGGCGACGAGGCCGCCCGGGCCTGGGCCGAGCTGCGCCCGGTGGCCGTCCTGGTCCCCGGCTCCGACCTCGGCCCGCCGGGCGTGGAGGTCCTCAAGCGCTCCGGTGCCCGGGCCGTGGTCACCCTCGGCCCCGAGGCAGTCGACGGAGCACACGCCCTGCTCACCGACCAGCAGGGCGTCGGCCGCGCCGCGACCCGTCACCTGTACGACCGGGGACGCCGCGCGATCGGCGTCGTCGTCCCCGCGGAACGCGGTCTGGACGTCTTCTCGGCACCGCGCCTCGACGGCGCCCGGCGGGCCGTGGCCGGCACCGACGCCACCGTCACCGAACTGCCCCTCGCCTACGACGAACGGGACGCCGCCCGCCTCGCGGCGCGCTGGCGCCCCCTGGGACTCGACGCGGTGTTCGCGTACAACGACGAGTACGCGATGCTGCTGATGCGGGCCCTCCAGGACGAGGGCCTCGACATCCCCGGCGACGCGGCCGTGATCGGCGCCGACGACCTGATGCTGGGCCGGCTGCTGCGGCCCCGGCTGAGCACCGTCCACCTGGAGATGCCCGCCGGACGCGACCTGGCCGCACTCGTCGACCGGGCAGTCCACGACCCCGGCGCCGCGCCCGAGCGCCACAAGGTGCTGGGCGCGACGGTGGTGCACCGGGAGTCGAGCTGACCGGCGGCCGAACCGAATGTTACTGGCCCTCCTGGCCGTTCTTCCCTGCCTGCGCCTGCTGCTCGGCGACCGCCTTGCGGACCTCGTCCATGTCCAGCTTCCGGGCCTGACCGATCACGTCGGTGAGGGCCGCCTCAGGCAGCGCGCCCGGCTGCGCGAACACGGCCACCTGGTCCCGCACGATCATCAGCGTCGGAATCGACTGGATCCCGAAGGCCTGCGCCAGCTCCGGCTGCGCCTCGGTGTCCACCTTGCCGAACACCAGGTCCGGGTTGGCCTCCGCCGCCTTCTCGTAGACCGGCCCGAACTGCTTGCACGGACCGCACCACTCCGCCCAGAAGTCGATCAGCACGAATTCGTTGTCCGTGACCGTCTGGTCGAAGTTCTCCTTGGTGAGTTCCACGGTGCTGGTCATGAGGTGATCCCTCTTCCTGGTTTCGGGGGAGAAGCCATCGGCACAACACTGCCGACCTGGTGGGTATTCCGCGCACGTACCCATGTGGCCACGGCGCACACCACCCACCAGACTGACCCCATGACGCAATCGGATTCCCTCACGTACGACGTCGTCGTGATCGGCGCGGGCCCCGTCGGTGAGAACGTCGCCGACCGCACCCGCGCGGCCGGGCTGTCCACCGCCATCGTGGAGAGCGAACTGGTCGGCGGCGAGTGCTCCTACTGGGCGTGCATGCCCAGCAAGGCCCTGCTGCGCCCGGTCATCGCCCGGGCGGACGCCCGCCGCCTGCCCGGTCTCGCCCGGGCCGTCCAGGAACCCCTCGACGCGCCGGCCGTCCTCGCCCGCCGCGACGAGTTCACCTCGCACTGGAAGGACGACGGCCAGGTCCAGTGGGTCGAGGGCATCGGCGCCGACCTGTACCGCGGACAGGGGCGGCTCGCCGGACCGCGCACCGTGGAGGTGACCGGCCCCGACGGCAGTCGCCGGACCCTGACCGCCCGGCACGCCGTCGCCGTCTGCACCGGCAGCGCCGCCGCCCTGCCCCCGCTGCCCGGACTCGCCGAGGTGCGCCCCTGGACCAGCCGCGAGGCCACCAGTGCCGAGAGCGCACCCGGCCGCCTCATCGTGATCGGCGGCGGAGTCGTCGCCGTCGAGATGGCCACCGCCTGGCAGGCCCTCGGCTCCCGGGTCACGATGCTGGTGCGCGGCGACGGCGGCCTGCTCGCCCGGATGGAGCCGTTCGCCGGGGAACTGGTCGCCGAGGCGCTCACCGAGGCCGGCGTGGACATCCGCACCGGCGTCTCCGTCGAGTCCGTCACCCGCGAGAACGGCACCGTCGTCGCCGTCACCGACACCGGCGACCGCCTGGAGGCCGACGAGATCCTCTTCGCCACCGGCCGCACGCCCCGCACCGGCGACATCGGCCTGGAGACCGTCGGCCTCGAGCCGGGCTCCTGGCTGCCGGTCGACGACAGCCTCCGCGTGACGGGCCACGACTGGCTCTACGCCGTCGGCGACGTCAACCACCGCGCCCTCCTCACCCACCAGGGCAAGTACCAGGCGCGCATCGCGGGCGCCGCCATCGCCGCCCGCGCCTCCGGAGTGCCGATCCTGGAGTCCGACCCGTGGGGCGCGCACACCGCGACCGCCGACCACGAGGCCGTGCCCCAGGTGGTCTTCACCGACCCCGAGGCGGCGTCCGTCGGCCTGACCCTGGCCGAGGCCGAGCAGGCGGGCCACCGCGTCCGCGCCGTCGACATCGACATCGCGGTGGCGGGTTCGAGCCTGTACGGCGACGGCTACAAGGGCCGCGCCCGCATGGTGGTCGACCTGGAGGACGAGATCGTCCGCGGCGTCACCTTCGTCGGCCCCGGCGTCGGCGAGCTGATCCACTCCGCGACCGTCGCCGTCGCCGGCCGGGTGCCCATCAGCCGCCTGTGGCACGCGGTCCCGTCCTACCCGACGATCAGCGAGGTGTGGCTGAGGCTGCTGGAGACGTACCGGGACAACTGACGCCCTGGCCACGACGACCCGAACCCGGGGACGACCGCCGACGGCCGCCCCGGGAGCCGGGCCCCGGCTGGCCGTCCCGGTTGCTCGGCCCCGGCGGGCCGTCCGGCCGTCCCGGTTGCTCGGCGCCGGCGGGCCGTCCCGGGTGATCGGCGTGGGCGGGCCGTCCCGGTTGCCGATGCCGCGGGCACCCCGGCTGGCGATGCCGCGGGCCGTTTTCGGCGTGCGGTCCCGGGGCCCGGTCCCGGCTGCCCGTGCCGCCTGCCGCCAGCCCCGGCGGATCGTGGCGGTGGTCGGTCAGGTTGCCGGGCCGGGTAGCTCGAATCCCAGGGCCGACGCCGCCCGCTCCGGCGTCGGCTGGGACCAGAGGTCCGCCATCGCGGCGTTCGAGGCCAGTGAGCGCAGCTCGGCCCGGTCCAGGTACAGCGTGCCGTCGAGGTGGTCCGTCTCGTGCTGCACGATCCGGGCCGGCCAGCCCGCGAACACCTCGTCCACCGCCCGCCCGTGCTCGTCCCGCGCCCGCAGCCGCACCTCGGCGTGGCGCGCCACCACCGCCTGCCAGCCCGGCACGCTCAGGCAGCCCTCGAAGAACGCGGCCCGCCCGCCGCCGACGGGCTCGTACGACGGGTTCACCAGCACCCGGAACGGTTGCGGCACCCGCCCCCGCGCCACCCGCACCTCCTCGGGCACCGGCGCCGGATCCTCGATCACCGCGACCCTCAGCCCCACCCCGACCTGCGGTGCGGCCAGGCCCACACCGGGTGCCGCGTGCATGGTCAGCCGCAGCGCCGCGACGAACCGCTCGAAGAGCGCGGGCGCCAACTGCCCGTCGTACGGCTCGGCCGGGCGCCGCAGCACCGGATCCCCGGCCGCGACGATCGGCAACGGGCCGCCGACGGCGAGCAGTTGTTCCACCCGCTCGGCAAGCGGGACACGATCACTCGGAGTTCCCAGCGCGGTTCCCATCGCGCCAGGATGCCACGCGCAGCGTCCCCGCTCAGCGACCGGCGAAGTCGCCGGCGAGGGCGGAGGCGATCCGGAGCTGCGCGTCGGCCTCCTCCTGCCGCCCCTGCCGTTCCAGGGTGCGGCCCAGCATCAGCCGGGCGTACTGCTCCACGGGATCGCGCTCGACGACGATCCGCAGCTCGGCCTCCGCCCGCCGCAGCTGGGCCGAGTGGTAGTAGGAACGCGCCAGCAGCAGCCGCGGGCCGGTCTGCTCCGGCACCAGGGCGACCAGGCCGTCCAGGACGCGTGCCGCGGCGGTGTAGTCCTTGGCGTCGAAGAACATCCGCGCGCGCTCCCAGCGCTCCGCCGGTGTTCCGTGGTCGTAGTACGTCGTGTCCACTGGAGACCTCCTTCGCCCCCTGCAACCACACCGTATGGTTGAACATTCCACTACTGGGGGAGCTGCTCGCCGGGCACTTTCGCCCGCCACGGTGACGGCCCGCCCTCCGTCTGACGCGAAGGCCTCACCGGGACTAGGTTGGGCGGCATGAGCAATCTTGATCGCGAGGCCGTTCCCAGTCTGTGCGGCGGCCGCGGCTTCGTGGTGGCGGAACCCGTACGGGAACTTCTCAGCCCGCGCAACGTCAGGCTCGGCGAGTCCACCGAGGTCCGCCGACTGCTGCCCAACCTGGGCCGGCGCATGGTCGGCGCCTGGTGCTTCGTCGACCACTACGGTCCCGACGACATCGCCGACGAGCCCGGCATGCAGGTGCCCCCGCATCCCCACATGGGTCTGCAGACGGTGAGCTGGCTGCACGAGGGCGAGGTGCTGCACCGCGACTCCACCGGCAGCCTGCAGACCATCCGCCCGCGCCAGCTGGGCCTGATGACCTCCGGCCGCGCGATCAGCCACTCGGAGGAGAGCCCGCGCTCCCACGCCCGCCTGCTGCACGGGGCCCAGCTGTGGGTGGCCCTGCCCGACACCCACCGCCACACCGACCCGCACTTCGAGTTCCACGCCGAGCTGCCCCGGGTCACGGCCCCCGGCCTGGCGGCCACCGTGCTCCTGGGCACCCTCGACACCGCCACCTCGCCCGGCACCACGTACACCCCCCTCGTCGGCGCCGACCTGGCCCTCACCGGCGGCACGGAGGTACGCCTGCCGCTGGAACGGGACTTCGAGTACGCCGTACTGGCCATGAGCGGCGAGGCACACGTCGACGGCGTGCCCCTGGTGCCGGGCTCGATGCTCTACCTGGGCTGCGGCCGCGACGAGTTGCCCCTGCGCGCCGACTCGGACGCGGGCCTGATGCTCCTGGGCGGCGAGCCGTTCGAGGAGGAGCTGATCATGTTTTGGAACTGGATCGGGCGCTCCCAGGAGGAGATCGAGCAGGCCCGCCGGGACTGGATGGAAGGCTCCCGGTTCGGGGAGGTGAAGGGCTACGACGGTGCGCCGCTGCCTGCACCTGCGCTGCCGGCGGTGCCACTGAAGCCGCGCGGGAGGGTGCGCTGACCCGCAAAGGGTCCTCGCGTGTGCCATGCGGTTGGGCGAGCGGCAAGCGCGATGTGCCGTGCCGTCCCCGGCAAGAGTGTCACCGCACCACCTCCCCCTCCACGAACTCCGCACCTACCGCAGCGACTCCACCGCCTGCTGTAGGCCGACACCCGTACGCCGTCACCGCTGCCAGTCGTGGGCGGCGGTGCGGAGCAGGTCGCGGACGCGGAGGACGTCGGGATTGGTCTCGGCGCCGGGGCGCTGGACGAGGAAGAGGGTGTTCAGCGGGGGTTCCACGGGATCGTGGAGCAGGGAGAGGCGGCCGGAGTCGAGATACTCCTGGCACAGCGAGCGTGGCAGGACGCTGACGCCGGCGCCGGCGTTGACCGCGGACAGCACGGCGTACAGGTTGGGTACGGTGACGGCTGCGCGGGTGGTGAGCTGTTTGCCGAAGACCGTCCGCCAGTAGCGCCGCAGGATGGGCAGGTCCTCGGCGTAGGTGACCAGGGGGACCTCGCGCAGGGCGGCGCACAGGTCGGTTCCGGCGGGTGCGGCGATACGGTCGGCCCAGGCGGGGGAGGCTACGAGCAGGTACTCCTCGTCGGCGAGCGGCACGGACGGCAGACCGCGTCCGCGCGGCCGACGGGTGGTGATGACCAGGTCGTGACGGCCCACCCGCATTTCCTCCAGCAGCGGCTCGGGCAGCCCCTGGGCGACCCGCAGCCGGACGCCGTCGGCCACGAGTGGCACCAGGGCCGGCAGAACGCGCACGCACAGCAGCTCCGACGGTCCGGCGAGGTGCACGGGTGCGGTCCGGCCGGCCGCGGTGCCTTCCGCTTCGAGGGCGGTGAGAGCGTCGAGAGGGCCCGCGACCTGGGCGGCCAGCTCATGGGCGACGGGAGTGGGCTCCACGCCCCGGGGCAGGCGGGTGAACAGCTCACGGCCGGTCTGCTGCTCCAGGGTGCGGATCTGCGCGGTCACGGTGGGCTGGGACAGGCCGAGGACAGGGGCGGCGGCCGTGAAGGTACCGGCGCGGTAGACGGCCAGGAACGTGCGCAACAGGTTCAGGTCGCTGTGCGCCGGGAGCCGGCCGCCGACGCGGTGCGCAGGATCGGAGATGTCGGGCGTCGGGGGCTTCATATGTGCCATCGTAGTCATTCGGTCCATCGGTGAGCCGATACCGGCGATCGATGCTTCTATTGGTTTGCCGATGCCGGGAGGGCTAGCGTCGTGGAGGTCGCCGAGATGCCGCTCAAGTGGCGGGCCCCGGTCGGGGTGGCGACGATGTGAGCTGACCCGAGGAGCAGACGTGGCGAAGATCCTTTTCGTGATGACCGGCGCGGACGAGTGGACGCTGGCGGACGGCAGTAAGCACCGCACGGGCTACTGGGCCGACGAGGCGGTCGTTCCCTATGAGGCGTTCAAGGACGCGGGACACGAGATCACCGTAACCACCCCGGATGGCGTCGTCCCGCCGGTCGACCCGGCCAGCCTTGCTGCCGATGCCAATGGCGGCGCGGAGAATGCCGCGAAGGTCAAGGCCGTGACGGACGGTGCCGCGGAGTTCCGCAACCCGGTGGCCCTGGCCGACGTGACCGTGGAGGACTTCGACGCGGTCTACGTTCCCGGTGGTCACGGCCCGATGGAGGACTTGGCGGTCGACGCCGACTCCGGTCGCCTCCTCGCCCATGCCGTGCAGGCCGGGATGCCCGTGGGCGTGGTGTGCCACGGCCCGGCCGCGCTGCTGGCCGCGGTCAGGGAGGACGGGGCCAACGCCTACGCCGGCTACCGGATCACCGCGTTCACCAATGCCGAGGAAGAGATGGCGGGCGGTGCCGCGAAGGCGAAGTGGCTGCTCCAGGACCGGCTGACCGAGGCCGGCCTGGAGGTCGTGGCGGGCGAGCCGTGGGCGCCGCACGTCGAGGTCGACCGCAACGTCGTCACCGGCCAGAATCCCGCCTCGTCCGGCCCGCTCGCCGACGAGCTGCTGAAGAAGCTGGCCTGACACCGCACTGACCGAAAGACAGGAACATGACCACGCAGAACGCGATCACCTGGCCCGAGAAGTACCTGCCGGGCACCGGCGACAACTTCGTCTCCAACGAGGTGATCGGCAGAGGCGTCACGGCCGACCGGGTCTGGCACTACCTGACCGACACCTCCGAGTGGGAGGGCTACTACGACAACGTCGCCGACATCTCCTTCCCGGACGGCGGCGGACCCGTCCTGAAGGCCGACCTCGCCTTCCGTTTCGGCACCTTCGGCTTCCCTCCCCTCGACGCGCGCGTGGTGGAGTTCCAGGCCCCAGCGGACGGCGTGCCCGGCCGCCTGTCCTGGACGGCCAAGCAGGACGGCCCTCCGGAGGAGCGGCTCGACGTGCTGCACGCCTGGCTGGTGGAGGATCTGCCCGGTGACCGGGTGCGCATCCTGACCCAGGAGTCCCAGATCGGGCGGCCGGCCGCGGCGCTGGCCGAGGAGCGGCCCAACCCGATGCTCAACGGCCACCAGTCCTGGCTGGACGGCCTGCTCCGCGCGGCTTCCGCGTAGCCGCGTCTCAGCCATCGGAATGCCGATGGCTGAGATCGACTTTCCTCTTGGCGTGCGGGCGGCCATCCGACCTACGTTCGCAGGCGTCGCCCAGTCCTGGTGCATCCCCGAGGAGACTCCACGTGTCCAAACCACCCCTGCCCGCCGAAGCCCAAAACCTCCTGAGCCGTCCCAACCCGGCCGTCATGGCCACCGTGCGCTCCGACGGTCAGCCCGTGTCCACCCCCACTTGGTACCGATGGGAGGAAGGCCGGGCGCTGATCAGTCTGGACGAGGGCCGGATCCGGCTGAAACACCTGCGCCGGGACCCGCGCGTCACCCTGACCGTCCTGGCCGAAGACGACTGGTACACCCACGTCACCCTCATCGGTCGCGTCGTCGACATGCGGGAGGACGAGGGGTTGGCCGATGCGGATCGCATCGCAACCCACTACACCGGCAAGCCGTACCCGGACCGCGTCCGCGCCCGGGTCACCGCCTGGATCGAAGTCGAGCGCTGGCACGGCTGGGGTGCGCACCGGGACAGCGATCAGGCGTTCACCGGATGAGGTCCGGCGAGGTCGAGCACCCTGCGCACAACTGAAGGTCCGCGCATAGCGGGCGATGAGAGCGTCGACGACGGGTACCGTCCCGGCGGAGGCCGGGGCCATACCTGCATCGATCGCGCCGCCGACGCCCTCGCCCGCAACGGAGTCAACCAGGTGGTTGTCCGTGCCCGCGTCGGCCAGGCAGTCCCCGCTCAGCGCCACCGCGAGCGCGGCATCATCCGCCAGGACCTGTTGCGCGTCGTCCGGCCGAGGTGAGTAGCAGCACGAGAAATCCGACGCCTGCTGCGGCCACCCCGCCGGCGAACAGTGCGTTGCGGGGGCCGAAGGAGGCGCCGATCGCCCCCACTGTCGGCGCGCCGATGACGGTGCCCCCCATCCAGCCGATGGACCAGATCGCCATGACCCGGCCGCGCATCTGCGGGGCGGCTCCGACCTGCATCAGAGTCTTGGCAGACGCATTGAACGTGATGGAGCCGGCTCCGACAAGGACGAGCAGGGCCAGGGCCACCGGCAGGCTGGGTGCCAGGGCTGCGGCGCAGATCAGGGCGCCCCAGATCAACGCTGACATCGACAGGGACCGTGTGCTGAGGTGGCGGCGCCGCATCGCCGCGAATCCGCCCAGCACTCCGCCCGCGCTCATCAGGGCCGTGGCCGCGCCGTAACCGGCGGGGCCGGAATGGAACGCCGATGTGGTGAGCAGCGGCAGGCTCACCGGGAACTCCCAGGTGAGAATTCCTGTCACGTACACCATGGACATGGGGTACAGCAGTTCGGGGGTGCGGCGGATGTGGGTGAGCCCGGCCCGAATTTGTCCCTTCGCCCGTACTTCTCGTTCGGCGGGGTGCATCTCCGACGTCCGCAGCATGGCCAGGCTGACGAGAACGGCCAGGAAGGACACGGTGTCCAGGGCGAAGCACGGGGCCACGCCCAGGGCGGCGATGACGAACCCGGCGGCGCCGGGCCCGAGCAGCTTTGCCGTGTTGACGAAGGTGGAGTTGACGGCGATGGCGTTGGTCAGGTGCTCCGCGGCGACCAGCTCGCTGATCAGCTTCTGGCGGGCAGGGCCGTCGAAGAGGTTGGTCAGGCCGAGCGTCAGCATGATCACGATGAGCAGCGGCAGCGTCACCAGATGGGCGGCGGACAGCACGGTGAGGAGCGCGGCCTGCGCGGCGAACCAGATCTGCGTGAGGGCGAGCAGGCGGCGGGTGTCGTGGCGGTCCACCACGAGCCCGCCCCAGGCGCCGAACAGCAGCACGGGGAGGTAGCGGGCGCCGATCACGAGACCCAGCATCGTTCCGCTGTGCGTGAGTTGCAGTGTCATCCAGCCGACGGCGACGTTCTGCATCCAGTTGCCGACGACGGAGATGGACTGCCCTAGCGTGTAGATGCGGTAGTTCCTGATGCGCAGCGAGGCGAAAGTGCCCGGGCGTCGGGTGTTCCCGTCAGGATCCGTCCCGGGGGGCGTCGGGTTGTGTTCCACGCCGGTCATCGGCGCACCGGTATCGGCTCGTTCCCAGGCCGCGGCTGCCCTTGGCACGGACCGTGCCCGCCGGGGGCCGGGCAGTGGCGTCCCGGCCCGGCGAGGGGACGCGGGCCCGCGGGAGGCGTACGGCGGGGGCGGGCTTGCCCGTCTGTCGCGGTCCGGACGTGGCGGACGGTCGTGTGCTGCCGCGCAGTGGTCATGTCGCTCCGATCCCGGTGGCCGGCGGCCGCGAGTCCGCTTCCGGGCGCGGTGGAGCGCGGGAACCGGCCACCGGCGTGGGCCCGGTCACCGAAGTGATGTGGATCCGCCGCACCTCGGTGCGGGCGGCAGTCCGGTCAGAACCGCGTCAAGCCGGGGGTACCGGCCCGGACACGGAAGGTGATGCAGTCGGGGAAGGGCACGGCCACGCTCGTACCGGTGTCCGTGAGATGTCCGGATCCCCGGGCAACACGGAAGAGGTTCACCGTGCCGCTCGCCTCGTTCGCGACGAACAGCCATCTGCCGCTCGGGTGGAGGGCGAAGCTCCATGGCGTCACGCCGCCGCAGGGAACGCGCTGCACTTCGGTGAGCAGACCGGTCCCCAGGTTCACGGAAAAGACGACGAGCGTGCTCTCACCGCGGTTGGAGGTGTAGACATGGCGACCGTCGCTGCTGACAGCCAGCTCGGCGGCGCTCGTCACCCCCGTGTGCCCCGGGGTGTTGGTCGACAGAGTCTGCCGGTGCGTCAGTGTGCCCTTTGTCGCGTCCCAGTGCAGGGTCTGCAAGTCGGCTGTCAACTCGTTCAGCAGGTAGACGGTGTGTCCGTTCGGGTGGAAGGCCAGGCGTCGCGGGCCCGACCCCGGTGCCGTCAGGTAGGCGGCGGGGCCGTCGGGCGCGCCGGCGGACAGCCGGTGAGTGGCCCGGTCGTAGTCGTACACGAACACCCTGTCGGCGCCGAAGTCCGCGACCAGTGCGGACTTGCGGTGCGGGGCGAGGACGACATGGTGCGGGTGCGGGCCCGACTGCCGCGGATGGGGCCCGGAGCCCGTGTCCTGAACGCGGGAGGCCACGGGGCCGAGCAGGCCGTCCGCGCCCACCGGCACGGTAGCCGCGGCCCCCGCCGCGAAGTCGGCGACCAGCAGGGCGTCCGCGTCCGGGGTCAGCCCGATGAAGGACAGTCCACCGCTGCCGGCCGGGGCCGACTGCGTCTCGACCTCGCCGACCTTGCGCAGGGCCCCGGAAGCATCGTGGATGCGGAAGACGCGGACGAATCCGCCCTGCTCGGCGCCGGCGACGTAGAGGACTGGCCGGTACGGGTGCGCCGTGACCCAGTTCGCGCTGGCCTGTGCCACCGGCCCCAGAGACGTCATGGTCCCGCGGTCCGGGTCGAAGCGCACCGCGTGCACCTGGCCCTGCCCCCAAGTACCGATGTAGAGCAGGTCGTCGGCTCGTTGCGGTGACGCGCCGGCAGGCGCGGCGGAGAGCAGCGGCAGCGCCGTGGCGGCCGACGAGGAGAGGGTCACCAGGACAGTGCGGCGAGAGGGCCCACGCTGTGCTCGGCCGCCCCGGGGGACGTGCTGGAATGCGTTCGTCACGAGCACGGTCCTTTCTCATGTCACGGGTGCGCGGCCCAGCGCCCAGCACGGGGCCGCGAACTGAGACGGCGCGTGAAGTGATCTGCGCGCCCAGCCGACCGTGCTCCTCCCTCAGGAGCTTCCGGATCTTCGGCCGCCGACACGTTCGGTCAAGCCTGTGAGCGGTCTGGATTGTCAGACAAGAGCCGCAAGGAACGTAACGCGAACGAACTGTCTCGGCAAGACACGTGCAAGAAGAGGGTGCTTCTGCAGCAAAAGTCCCCTTCGACCCCTCTCTTTTTGTCAGACAAAGATTGGGCATCAAGAGGTCAAGCGAGGACCCCTGGTGCCGGCGCCGGAATCCCTGCGGGCGCGGTTGAGCGCCGGGCTCGCGAGACCCTGCCGCCTTGCGGCCCGCCGTGCGGTGACGCCGGCGCTGCCCTCACCTGCTGTGGACCCCCGTCATGACACTGAGGACAGGTTGTCCAACAATCCTGAGAGGTCGCTTTGAGGGGTCCGCGGTGAACAAGGTTTTTTCTGCGGACTTCTTGTGGCAGTGAGTCGACGGTGTTACGTTCCCGGCACAACTTGTCGGACAATCTCGGGACGAGCCGCGCGGCCGAGATTGCTTCAGCCCGAGATCCCCAGCCACATCCGGTGCTCCGCGGGGACGCACAGTGGTATCACCCCAGCGGTTCATCGCACCTTCACATACGAACGCCGTCGCAGGCGCGAGCGCACGACCTCCTCATCGCTTCGCGAGGAGGAGGTCGAGGAGACATATATGTCGACCAGTCAGCGCACAATCCACCCGGAGGCACTCCGTCTCGAGCAGGTCACTCTGCAGTTCCCCGGGACCCACCGACCGGCCATCGAGAACGTGTCGTTCAAGGTCGCCCGCGGCAAGGTCGTCGCCGTGATCGGCCCCAGCGGATGCGGAAAGAGCACCATCCTCAACCTGGCAGCCGGGCTGCTGACGCCGACCCGGGGCGAGGTTCACTACGCGGGCGAGCGGGTCAATGGCGTCAACTCCGACGCGGCGTACGTGACTCAGCACTCCCACCTGTTGCCCTGGCTGAGCGTCAAGGCCAACATCGGTCTGGCACTCAAGTTCCGCAAGGTTCCCAAGGGGGAACGGGAGGAACGCATCGCCCACTGGATCGGCCTCGTCGGCCTGACCGGCTTCGAGGACCATTTTCCCCGGGAGCTGTCGGGCGGTATGCAGAAGCGCGTGGCGATCGCGCGTGCGCTGATCTACAACCCGTCCATCGTGCTGATGGACGAGCCGTTCGGACCGCTCGACGCCATCACCCGGCTCGAGCTCCAGCAGGAACTGCTCAACATCTGGCGGGAACAGAACGGAACTCTCATCTTCGTCACACACGACCTCAACGAGGCCATCTACCTGGCGGACGAGGTCGTCGTCATGTCGAAGGGTCCGGGCACGATTCGCCGCGTCCTCCCCGTCCCCTTCGAGCGTCCCCGTCAGATCGGCGAACTCGTCGAGTCGCCCGAGTTCTCGGAGCTCTACAACAACCTGTGGAGTCTCTTCGCCGCCGAGCGGAAGCCCGCCGCCTGAGGCCGGGGGCGGCCCACCACCGGGCTCGCCTTCTTGAAGGACCCGGTACCGCAAGACCGACCAACTGCGCACCGCGCCGGCGGTGTACGTACGCGTTCCCCACCGTGATCGACGTACGTCCGTATCACCCGCGAAGCGCTGACCACCCCTACCGCCCGCATCCAGTACGGCGAGACGTCTGAGAGAGGCACGAGACACCCATGTCGACACCACTGAAAGTGATGCTGGGCAACCACCCGCACACCCGGCAGCTGAAGAACGGCACCGTCCCCGTGGACGGAGCGGACTGCCAGTACCCGGAGGCCTCTCCGCTGCCCCCGGCCTTCGCCCGGATGGTCCGTGACCTGGCCTACGACATCTGCGAGATGCCGTTGGCCACCTACCTTCAGGCCCGGGACGCCGGCATCCCGCTGACGCTGCTGCCGGCGGTGCTGGTGGGCAGCACCCACCACCGTTCCCTGACCCGGCTGCCCGAGGGCCCGGAGCTCAGCCCCGGCGACCTCGTCGGCCGGCGCGTGGGCGTCCGTGCGTACGGCCAGACCACCGGTCTGTGGGTACGTGGCTGGCTGCAGGAGGAATACGGGGTCAAGTCCTCCGACGTCACGTGGGTGACCACTGAGGACGTTCATGTCGCCCAGTACGTCAACCCCCCGTACGTGCAGCGGTCGAAGGCCGAGCGGGTCGCGGACCTGCTGCGTTCCCACGATGTTTCCGCGGCGGTGCTCGGCCCCAAGGCGATCGGCGGGCAGGGCGCGGGGCTGGTCCCGCTCGTGGCGGACGCCGAGAACGCCGGGCTGGCGTGGATCGAGCGGCACGGGACGGTCCCGGCGAACCACCTGATGGTGGTGCGTGACGACATCCTGCGCACCCGCCCCGACGCCGTACTCGCCGTGTACCGGGCGCTGAAGAAGGCGATCGCGGACACCGCGGACGAGCGGGACGACTCGCCCGCCGGGCGCGCGGTCACGGCCGGGTGGAGCGACCAGCTGACCAAGTGCCTTGAGATCGGCGGGCGTTACGCCCTGGAACAGGGCCTCGTCACCGAGCCGGTGGATGTCGCAGCGATCGAGCGGAAGACGACTTTCCTCGACAGGTGAGCAGGCGGTCGGCAGGGAGCGCCGTCCGTCGGCGCATCCGTTGAGGAACATCGAAAGGAGGAGCAGCGATGGGAGAGCCGGTAGGGCTGCGACAACGGGGCAATCCGCCCACGCGTAAGCCGGAGTCCTGGACGCCCGACCTGCTCGAGAAGGTCGCCTGGCGGGTGCAGGCGGCGAACGAGCCCTTCCGGGGAGTAGCCACTTCGGGCGGCATACAGTCGGGACTGTTCCCACTGCGCCGTACTCGCGCGGACGTCCGCAAGGTGTACCGGGCGGCGGAGGAGTACCTGGCGGGCATGACGGACAAGCAGCTCGCCGAGGGCCGTTTCCCCATGGACGACGTGAGCTGGCGCCACTGGAACAACGGCGCCCGGTACTTCCTGCGTCACGGACTCCTGCTGGAGGATTTCGACGACGCCGGGCGTGAGCGGGCCATGAACGTCATGCGCGAGAGCCTCAGCGCGTACGGCTACGGCCAGATGGTCGACCTGATGCACCTCAACCTCACCATCGGTGAGCTGAGTGACAACACGCACGGACTCAACGAGTGGCTGTACTGGTTCTCCCTCT
Source organism: Streptomyces hyderabadensis (assembly GCF_020404845.1). GTDB lineage: Bacteria > Actinomycetota > Actinomycetes > Streptomycetales > Streptomycetaceae > Streptomyces > Streptomyces hyderabadensis. The sequence goes on from NZ_JAIOJZ010000023.1 coordinate 33,786, forward strand.
ACGGGGAACCGGAGAAAGGCGGCCCATGGGGGTGGCAGCTCGACGGACACCACGTCAACGTCAACTGCGTCTTCGTCGGGGACCAGATGGTCCTCACCCCTTCCTTCCTCGGAGCCGAACCAGTGATCGCTGGTGGCGGGAAGTACGCCGGAACCGTGGCATTCCGGGGCGAGGAGGCGCTCGGGCACGAGCTGTTCACCCAGCTCGACGGCCGGCAGCGGGAGCGGGCCGTCATCGCGGACACACAGCCGCAGGAGCTGTTCGTCGGAGCCTTCCGGGACAACTGGGAGCTCGACTACCAGGGCCTGCGTCTGAGTGAGATGTCCCCCGGCCAGCGGGAGACCGCCATCCAGCTCCTCGGCCTGTACGTGAACCGGGCCCGCGAGGACCAGGCGCGCACGCGCATGCAGGAGGTGCTGGTCCACGAGGGAGACACTCACTTCGGGTGGGCCGGCGACCCCGACGGCACCTTCTACTACCGCTTCCACAGCCCGGTGATCATTGTCGAGTTCGAGCACATGCCCGGCGTGCTCTTCGACAACGACTACCACTCGCGCCGACACATCCACACCATCGTGCGCACTCCCAACGGCAACGACTTCGGCGTCGACCTGCTGCGCCAGCACCACGAGCGGCACCACCAGCACGGGCGGCACCATCACCCGGCCGTACACCCCGACCGGATGACTTGAGTCGCCCGCCGGGCCGTGCGGCGCGGGGAGCGGAAACGACGCCGGTGCTCGCTTCATCGATGCCTGCAAAGCCGGGCGGATCGCCTGATTGACCGAACCGGCCGGCGGGAGACCGTGCCGGCACGTCCCGGCGCCTGTGTCCGGCGCTCATCCGCAACGGCGCCTGACCACTCGGTCCCTCCGAACAGACCCGCAGGAGGTCATGATGGATTCCAACGGCTTCGACGACGACCCGAGCCGGATGTCGCTGAGCCGGCAGAGTCAGGCCTACGAAGGACTGCGCTCGCTGCTGCTGTCGGGGAGCGTCGAGCCGGGAACCCGGCTCACCGAGGCCGACCTGACCCGGATGTTCAGCGTCTCGCGCAGCACCATGCGATCGGTTCTGGTCCGGCTGACCCAGGAAGGGTATGTCACCAGCGAGGTCAACAGGGGGGTGCGGACCCGCAGCTTCTCGGTCGAGGAGGCCGCGGACATCCTGGAGGCGCGCGAGACGCTGGAGTCCGCTCTGGCGGGCAAGGCCGCCGAACGGGGCACCGATGAGGAGATCCACGGACTGCGCCGCACACTGGAGGCGATGGAGGACTGCCAGGCCCGCGGAGACGCGACGGGCTACTCCCGGGGGAACCGGCGTTTCCACCAGCAGGTGAAGGAGGCCGCCCACCAGCAGACCCTGGCCCGGGCGTACGACACCCTGCTGTACCCCCTGGTGATGCGCCAGTACCGCAACCCCTCCGCGCCCCACCCGCGCACCGGATCCCTCGAGGAACACCAGGCCGTTCTCTGGGCCGTCGTTACGCGCAATCCCCAGGCGGCGGCCGCCGCGATGCTCCATCACGTCGGCAGCGCCAGACGGGCACTGCTGCTGCACGCGCAACAGGAGCGCAGCGCGCCCCTGACGACGGACACCTAGAGGGCTGTCGTTCATTCCCGCGCCTGACGAACGCTCTACGCGCCGGCTGACGAACTGTGCGTCACGGACCAGAAAGAGAGACCATGCACCAGCGTGTGAAGACCGAAGCGGGACTGGTGGAGGGGATACCGGGGCGGGACCGGTCGATCACCGTGTTCCGCGGCATCCCCTACGCGGCCCCACCGGTCGAAGAACTCCGCTGGAGGCCACCCCGCCCCCCGTTGCCCTGGACCGGGGTGTACAAGGCCAACAGGTTCGGCCCGATGTGCCCGCAGGTGCCGGGTTCGGAGCTGGACGGCAACACCCTGCCGATGAGCGAGGACTGCCTGCGCCTCAACATCTGGACGGGAGCGAGTCCCGCGGACGAGCGGCCGCGTCCGGTGCTCGTCTGGATCTACGGCGGTGGTTTCCGCGTCGGCACGGGCGGCAACCGCCGCTACGACGGTGAGGCACTGGCCCGCAAGGGCGTCGTGGTGGTGACATTCAACTACCGCCTGGGTGCCTTGGGGTTTCTGGCCACACCTGAACTCAGCGAGGAGTCCCCGCACCACGCCTCCGGCAACTACGGACTGCTCGACCAGATCGCGGTGCTGGAGTGGGTCCAGCGCAATATCGTGCACTTCGGCGGCGACCCCGACCGGGTCACAGTCGCCGGGCAGGCGGCCGGCGCCGGATCGGTCAACTTCCTCGCCATGTCACCGCTGGCCAAAGGGCTGTTCCACCGGGCGATAGCGCAGAGTCACGCCCGCCACTCCCGCGATCTCGAACTGCGTTATCTGTCACCGTCGTACCGGATCCTGGCCGACGCCGAGGCCGCCGGCGCCCGGTACGCGGCGGCGCGCGGCGCGCGCACCCTTCGACGACTGCGGACACTGCCCTGGCAGAAGCTGGTCGAAGGGGACGCCTCCGCGGTCGACGACACCGTCGAGACCGGAAGTTCGGCCAAACCGCCGCTGTTCCGTCCCGTCGTCGACGGCTGGGTGATTCCGCACGGCTACGAGGAGACGTATGCCAAAGGACTGCAGAACGACGTCTGGTACCTCGCCGGGAACAACCTCGACGAGAGCGGGGCGGTACCGGAGAGCCTCTTCCAGGCGTACCGATTGGCCGGCAGGAAGACATGGCGGCCGGGCGCGCCACCGGTCCACGTGACACGAGAGGACTACGTCGCCGCGTCCCGTCTCAAGTTCGGCGCGATGGCGGAGGAGTTCCTCCGGCTCTACCCTGCACACACGGACGAGGAAGCGGCGCACGCCCATTGCGCCGCGGTCCGCGACAATGCCAGGATCTCCACCTGGCTGTGGGCGAAGGACTGGGCCCCACACGCGAAGCGGCCCGTGTACACGTACTTCTGGACGTACGCCAGCCCGACAGCGGGACAGGGCGCCCGCCGCGCCTCGCACGGCTCCGAGATCGACTTCGTGCTCGGCAATCTCCACCCCGACCGCGCCGAGTGGACCGACGAGGACCGCGACATCGCCGAGACGATGAGCGGCTACTGGGCCAACTACGTGGCCACCGGCGACCCCAACGGACCGGGACTGCCGCACTGGCCCGCGTGGACACCGGACGCCCCGGCGGTCATGGAGGTCGGTGCGGGCTTCGGACCGATCCCCCTGGCCGACCCGCCCCGGTTCGACTTCTGGCAGCGCCATTTCCGTAACCAGCATGCTTGGTGACAGGAGACCGTTCATGACACACGACCACCCCACCGCCCGCCCGGCCCGCCATGGCCTCCGGCCCCGGCCCGGCGGGAGCCGACGGCTTCTCGCCGCGGCTTCGGCCGCCGTGATCGTCCCGGCGCTGCTCACCGGCTGCGGCAGCGGCTCCGCCACCACGACCACCTCGGACGGGCTCACCCAGATCACGGTGGGTGGCGGAGGCAGCATTTTCGACACGCCGCTGCACGTCGCCGACGCCCAGGGCTTCTTCAAGAAACAGGGCCTGAAGATGAAGTTCGTGACCCTGACCGCGTCGACCGGCCCCTCGGCGCTCCAGTCCGGCTCGGTGCAGTTCTTCGACAGCAGTCCCACCGGGTTCGTCACCTCCCTCTCCAAGAATCTTCCGCAGATCGCGGTCTCCACCGACGGACTGGGCAACCCGCTCGGCCTCGTTGTGAGCAAGGACTTCGCCAAGGACCACGGCCTGACCGCGAAGACTCCCGCCGCACAGGTGGCGGAGGCACTGTCGGGCTCCACCGGCGGTGCCAGCTCGGCCAACACCAGGGCCGAGGCCGGCATCTTCCTGAAGAAGTACGGCGTCGACCCCGACAAGAAGGTCAAGTGGGTCTCGCTGCCGAGCCCGGCCGCCGACAAGGCCGCCATCAACAGCGGCCAGATCGACTGGTTCCTCACCTCCGAACCGATCCCGCTGCAGATCCAGGACGCCGGTGACGGCATCCTGGTCGCCGACCCGGTCAAGGTCCCCCAGTGGGCCGCCGAGCAGGCCGGCTACGGGCAGCTGGTGGTGACGCAGAAGAGCTACGCCGCCGAACACCCCGACATCGTGAAGAAGTTCGTCACGGCGGTTCAGCAGGCGACCGCGTACATGAGCAGCCACCTGAAGGACAGCAACGACAAGACGGTGCTGAAGGCGGCGCAGAAGGCGCTGAAGGGTGTGCCGGACAACGTGGTGGAGGACAGCCTCAAGCAGGTCGGATGGCCCGCGGACGGCTCGATGGACGCCGCGGGCTGGAAGAAGACCATGGCCTTCCTCGACAGCCTGGGAACGCTCCCCGAGGGCGCGAAGGTCACCACCGACAACTGGACCGACAAGTACCTGCCGTAAGGCGGCCGGTGCACCGCGCCCGGCCAACCGGAAGGAGCAGACGATGGCGACTGCCACCAGCAGTGCGAAAGGCAAGACCGAGGTCGAGAAAGCGACCCCCACAGGAGACGTCAGGAACAGTGCGTGGCGGAAGACCGCCCTGGTCGTGGTGCTGCGTATCGCGGTCATCGCCTTGTGCCTGATCCTCTGGCAGGTGATGAGCGGTCCCGTGCTGCCGGAGTACGCCGTCAGCAAGCCCACCGACGTGTCGCACGCCCTGTGGGATCTGCTCGGCTCGTCGACCGGATGGATCGACATCAAGGCGACGGCGATCGAGATCCTGGCGGGCTTCGGGATCGGTGTGGCCATCGGCACCGTGATGGGCCTGGTGCTGGGCTCGGTCCCGCTCGCGGGCCAGGTGCTGGAGCCGCTCATCGCGGCCGTCAACGGCATCCCCAAGATCGCGCTCGCGCCGCTGTTCCTGCTCTTCTTCGGCATCGGTCCCATGTCGAAGATCACGATCGCGGCCGCGGGTGTGTCCTTCGTGGTCTTCTACAACGTCTACCTGGGCCTGCGGCTGAGGGAACGCGAACTCGTGGAGATCGTCCAGGTCATGGGCGGGCGCCGGCATCACGTCCTGAGCTACGTGACGCTCCCCACCCTGGCCGCGCCGTTCTTCGCGGCGCTCAAGACGGGTGGACCACTGGCCATCCTCGGCGTCATCGGCGGTGAGTTCATCGCCTCCACCGAGGGAGTCGGCCACGAACTGTTCACCGCGGCCACGAACCTCGACGCCCCGACCGAGTTCGCCGGCCTGATCGTCCTGGTGGCGATGACGCTGATCCTCAACGGAGTGCTCAGCGCCCTGGACACGCTGGCGCTCAAACGCCTCGGCCTGGGTGACCGACGGTCCCGCCGCAAGACCGTGAGAGCCGGGGGCGCTCCCAGGGAGAGTGCGGTCCGCGGGTAGTCGCAGCCCGCATCGCGCAGCCTGGAAGCACCGGCACCTCGCCGACGACCGCTCCGCCGGAACACCCACCAGCGGGGCGTCGCCGTCACTGCTCGTCGGCACCGTCCGTGTGACGCCGATGAACGGCCGTCACTCTGCTCCGGGACCGGCGGACCACACGCGTGGTTCGAGGTGTGCTCCGCCGCCGGTCACGCCAGGTGCGTTCCGAAGAACTCGGTGAGTTTGGTGACGGCAGGCGTGACGTGTTCGTCCCTGTCGTACAGGTCGATGTGAGTGGCGCCGTCGATGACGAACAGTTCCTTGGGCTCGGCCGCCTGCTCGATCGCTTCCCGGCTGAAGTAGGCGGTCTCCGCCTCCGAACCCACGATCATCAGCAGAGGGCGGGGCGCGATGAGCCGGATCATCGCGTACGAGTCGTACTGCGCGAGCTGGTCGACGCTGCGCAGCACCCATCCCTGGACCGCACGGGGGTGGTGTCCACGCGGGGTGCAGTAGAACTCGTACGTCTCCCGGAACTGCCGGGTGGCATTCTCCAGGAGGTCCTGGGCGTTGTCGGGGATCCACGCCACCATCTCCGGGGCCGCGCCGCGTGCCTCGGCGGTACGCGCCGCCGCGGCCCGGTCGAGCAGGGCAGTGAGGACCGCCGGGTCCTGAGTACGGCCCAGCCCTTCGCGGATCACGGAGCCCATGTCCCCGGCACTGACCGTGGCGACGGCCTTGATGCGGTGGTCGGTCTGCGCGGCGTAGGGGACGTACCCGCCGGACGCACAGATGCCCAGGGCGCCGATCCGGTCCGGGTCGATGCAGTCGCGGGTGGTCAGGTGGGTCACGGCGGACTTGATGTCCTCGGCCCGCTGGAAAGGGTTCTCCAGGCCTCGCGGCTCGCCCTCGCTCTCGCCCTGGTAGGCGGCGTCGAAGACGAGCGCGGCGAACCCCTTCCGGGCCAGACGCTCGGCGTAGACACTCGGGCTCTGCTCCTTGACGCCCCCGCCCGGATGGGAGATGACAACCGCGGGCTGCCGGGCGTCGGAGTGGTCGTCCGGGGTGAAGAGAACCCCGGCGAGGGCGAGACCGTTGCTGGGGAAGGTGACGTCGGTCTTCACGGTATGTCGCTCCTGGTACGGGTGGGACTGGGAGATGGCCGCGGACGGCGCGGATTCCTCCAGGCCGTCCTCGTCGTCACCGACACTCGCACCCGGCACGGGGAGGGGGTAAGGGGCTTCTTCCGTCCCAGGACAGAGCTGTCCTGGGACACGGCAGGCCCACTGTCGCAGGGGCGGCAGGCTGTCACACTTGCGGCTATGAGCAGCAGCAACGGCCACGTCAGCGAACTGGGCGCCTTCTTGAAGGCGCGGCGCACGGAGCTGAGCCCGGCCGAAGTGGGACTGCCTGACGCGAGCGGGAGGCGCAGGGTCAAGGGTCTGCGCCGCGAAGAGGTGGCGTCGCTGGCGTCGATCAGCCCCGACTACTACACGCGCCTGGAACAGGGCCGCCGCCAGGCCTCCGAACCGGTACTCGACACCCTCGCGCGTGTCCTGCGTCTCGACGAGGGTGAGCGGGCCTATCTCTTCGAGTTGTCCGGGCGCGACGCCGCCCGCCCGCGCCGACGCACCTCGCAGAAGGTCCAGCCGCAACTGCGGCGCCTGCTGGACGACCTCTCCACCACGCCGGCCGTCGTCCTTGGCCGGCGCACGGACATCCTCGCCTGGAACGCCATGGCGGCCGCCCTGTTCACCGACTTCGCGCGGATTCCGGAGAAGCACCGCAACTTCGTACGCCTGGTCTTCCGTGAACCGGCCGTCCGAGCCCTGTACGCGGACTGGGAGTGGGCGGCACGGATGACCCTGGCACAGCTGCGCATGGAGGCCGTCCGCGATCCCAAGGATCCACGGCTCGCCGAGCTTGTGGGCGAACTGTCGCTCCAGGATCCCGACTTCCGGCGCTGGTGTGGCACGCACCGGGTCGCCGCCCAGAGGTCAGGCACGAAAGTGCTGAACCATCCGGTCGTCGGCCCGCTCACCCTCGACTGGTCCTTCCTCACCTCCACCGACGATCCCGACCAGCAGGTCATCACGCTGACCGCCGAGCCCGGAACGACCAGTCACGACCGCCTGCGCGACCTCGCCGCACGGACCGCGGCAGCCGCCGACCGCCCAGCGGGAGACCGGTAGCTGCTGCGGCCGGGTGGACGAGTGTGCATGGATGTCGTCCGGAGAGAGGATCAGGCCCGGGCGGGGTGCTCGGCGGCGACGTCGAGGATCCAGGTGACGCCGAAGCGATCGGTGAGCATCCCGAATGCCGGGGCCCACGGGCTCGGGCCGAACGCCTCGACGACCGTCGCGCCGTCGGCCAGGCGTTCCCAGAACGCGCGGACCTCCTCGACGGTCTCGCCGCTGACGGAGACGAAGAACGGCTCGTCGGTGAGGGTGGTGCCGTTCTCCCGGCGGGTCGTGGGGGCGTCCTTGGTGACCGGAGCGTCTTCGCCCGGTACGTCGTAGGCCATGACCCGGAACCCGTTGTCGGCGGTGACCTGCCCGAACACCACCTTGGCGGCGTCGGGCGACTCGGCGGGCATCCCGAAGTCGCCGTAGGTGGCGACGGTGAGCTGACCGTCGAACACCGACTGGTAGAACTCGAGGGCCTCGCGGGCCTGGCCGCGGAAGTTCAGGTGGGTGACAGCGTTTACCGACATGGTGATGCGGTCCTTCTTGACGTGGCTTCGGCGCCGGGGGTTCCGGCGGCGAGCGCGACTCTGTCACCAGTGCCGGACAGGGAATGTCCGCCACTGGGAACGACGCGACCACAATCACGGGGCCTGCCGCCGGGGCGGCGGTCGCGATTCATCCCGGGGGCTGACGTTCGCCTTCCGTGGATGCGCGGATCTGCTCGGCGTGGCGGGTGAGGGTGTCGATGCGGGTGATCAGTTCCGACTGGTCGGCTGCAAGGTGATCGCGTGCCCGGGCCAGTGGGCCGATGAGTCCGCCGGCGTCGTTCTGGCCGAGTGCCTGCAAGAGGGGGGTGCGGGCTTCGGCGGGGAGGCCGGTGAGAGCGGTGACCTGACCGGCGAGCTGGCGCAGGTCACCGGCGTTGCCGCGGGCCCAGGCGGTGACACTGCGGTCCGCGGCGCGGCGGTCCCGGGCGGCCTGGACGCGCTCTTCACCCGTGCTGCCGGGTGCTCCGGGGCGCAGGCGCAGATAGCGGCGTTCGGCGGCCTGCCGGCTGGCGACCCCGAGCGGACGCGCGAGATCGGCCCAGCTGGCTCCCGCGGAACGTGCGGTCTCGATCAGCCCCGTCTCCCAGCCCGCGAGACGGGCGCGGACCTGGCGCAGGAGGAGCAGCGCGGCGAGCGCCTGGTCGGAAGTGACCTCGCAGCCGGGCTGCTCGGCGGACCGGGGCGCCTGGGCGGTGTGGACGGCCTCCTCGATCGCCGCCAGCGCCGCCTCGGCGGCGAAGAACGACGGGGGCTGCGCGTCGGCTTCCTGGGGGTCTGCGGTCATGGCTCACCTCCACCCATGGGAGCGTCATCGATTGGATGACGCCTTCGCTTGTCATCGTTTCGATGACATGCTACAAGAAATACAGGAAGCAGCGCATGAGCGGTTCTGCGTAGTGGAGGTGTTTCACGATGCTGATGCGCACCGACCCGTTCCGTGAGTTCGACCGGCTCACCCAGCAGCTGTTCGGCACCACGTCCGGCACCTGGTCGCGTCCCACGGCGATGCCGATGGACGCCTACCGCGAGGGAGACGCCTACGTCATCGCCCTCGACCTGCCCGGCGTCGACCCGGACGCCATCGACATCGACGTCGAGCGCAACATGCTGACGGTCAAGGCCGAACGCCGGCCCGTCACCAGGAGCGACGACGTGCAGATGGAACTGTCGGAGCGCCCTCTGGGCGTCTTCTCCCGGCAGGTGATGCTGGCCGACAGCCTCGACACCGAGCACATCAGTGCCGACTACGACGCCGGCGTGCTCACCCTGCGCGTCCCGATCGCCGAGCGCGCCAAGCCGCGCAAGATCTCCGTCGGCGTCGGCGACGGGCGCAAGGAAATCTCCGGCTGACACCTGCCCACCGCGGCGACGGAGGGCGGAACGGGTCTGTCCGCCGCGTCCGCCCTCCGTGCGCCGGTACCGGGCTTCCGGGCGAGGAGGATCACCATGGCGATGCACTGGGACGTGTTTCTCGACCAGATACAGGAGCGCGGCGAGTACGAGACCCGCGCGGAGGCGGACCGTGCCGCCCGCACCGTGCTGGGGCTGCTGGGCGCCCATCTGGTGGGCGAGGTGCGGGCGGAGCTGGCCGCCCGGCTCCCGGAAACCTTCGCCCTGATCCTCCTCAACCCGCTCCAGGCCGCCGAACCGCTCTCCGCCGAACGGTTCGTGCGCGCCACCGCGGCCTGGATCGACGGAGCCACCGAACAGACAGCGGCCTGGGACGTCGGCGCCGTGCTCAGCGTGACCGCCGACGCGGCGGGCGACGAACTGGTCCGCCGTGTCCTGCTGCAACTCCCGCCCGGATACGACCTGCTCTTCGGCCGGCCGCAGAGCGGCGCGTCCTTCGCCGTATCCGCCGACTGAGACCTGACGGGCCCTCAGGAACCCGCCGTACCACCGACACGACCCACGAGCGAGAAAGGCACCCTTCACCGATGCAGACCAAGACGGCCCCGGAGACGGTCACCACGAGCCCGGCTCCGTCGTATCCCCGGATGCTGGAACAGGTCCGCTACAACGGCGCCTACCCCACCCGGGAGCGGGCGGAGGAAGTCGTCCTGGCCGTCCTGGCAGCCCTCGGCCGCCGCATCACCGGCGAGGAGCGCGTCGAACTGGCCGCCCGCCTTCCCCGCGAGGCCGCCGAGATCTTCGCCGCCCAGATTCCCGGAACCGACTCGATGACCGGGTGGGCCTTCGTCCGGGACCTCGCCACCCGTACCGGCGGCAGCCTGGCCACCACCCGCTGGGACGTCGGCTCCGTCCTGGGCGTCGTCGCCACTCTCGCCGGCCCCGACCTGCTCGACCGCATCCTCACCCAGCTCCCGTCCGGCTACGCGATCCTGTTCGGCCGGGCGGAACTCACCCAGGCAGCCTGACGTTTCCCCGCGACCCTTTCAGGACACCGGCGCCGGGCTCGGGGCCGCGTGCTGCTCCCCGGCCGCCGGGGTCCTGCGGCCGCGCAGCCCGGCCAGTGTCACGAAGAGGAGGCCGAGCACCGCCCACGTGCCGAGCGTCACGATCGGCGTGACCGCGCCGCTGCCGTCGAAGAAGGCCACGGAGCGGAGCAGGGTGCCGCCCGCGCCCGGCGGCAGCAACTGGCCGATGGCGCCGACCGGTTCGGGCAGCAGCTCCGGTGCCGACGCCACGCCGGACCACGGGTTGCCGAGCAGGACGACGAGCAGGGCGCCGACGCCGATGCCGGCCCGGCCCAAGAGGGCGGCGAACCCTGCCACCGCGGCACCCGCGGCCAGCGCCATCAGCCCGAGCGCCCCGGCCTCCGCCCACCAGTTGCCCGTGAGCACGCCCAGCCAGCTGTCGGCGATCGCCGCCGCGGCCAGCCCGACCAGGGCGGCGGCCCCGATCAGCGCGGTGGCCGCGCGTACGCCGCGCAGCCCCAGCAGGGTCACCAAGGAACCCGCGGCGACACCGGCGAGCGCCAGGGGCAGCGCACTCGACCCGAGTACGGAGCCGCGCGGGTCGGCCTCGGGTGCGGCCACGACATCAACCGTCTGGAGCCGGCTTCCGGACGGCGCCTGGTGCGCGACGGCACTGCTCAGCAACTGGGCGACCACGGGGCCCGCGGCGCTTGCGGTCAGCAGCTTCGGGCCCTGCGGGGTGACGACCACGGCGCCGTAGACATGCCGGTTCTCGATCGCGTCGCGGGCGGCGGACTCGTCGTCGTAGCGGTGGACGTCGAATGCTCCGTCCTGTCGTTCGAGCTGCTGCTGAAGGGGCGCAGCGGCGGACGCGGGGCCCGCGACGCCGACGGGCAGGTCGTGCGGGGCCATCCGGGCATTGGGCCAGGCGAACGCCCACAGGGCCACGGCGATCGCGACCGGCACCATCACGATCACCACGAGCATCTTCCGGGCCGCGGGCAGGGGCGGCCGGGCAGGGGCGGGGGCTGGAGCGGACATGTGCGGACCTCTGCGTCAAAGAGAAGGATCGTTCGTTTTCACCAGTCTCACTGTTGCTCCGCCGTTCGACGCTTGTCAAGAAGGAACGTTCGCTTTACGTTGGGCCCATGGCCCGTGTATCCCAGGCGCACCTCGACGCCCGCCGCCGCCAGATCCTCGACGGTGCGGCCCGTTGCTTCGCCCGCAACGGCTTCCACGCCACGTCCATGCAGGACGTGCTGCGCGAGGCGGGCCTGTCGGCGGGCGCGGTCTACCGGTACTTCCGCAGCAAGGAAGAGATCATCGGGGCCATCGCCCGGGAGTGCTTCACCACCGTCCGCGCGGCCTTCGACGACGCCTCGCGCGAGACCCCGCCACCGCACCCGGACGTGATCGTCGGTCGCGTCCTCCACCAGGTGTACGCGGGTCCGGCCGGTTTCACCCAAGGAGACGGGCAGACTTTCGCCCGGCTGATCCTCCAGGTGTGGTCCGAAACCCTGCGCAACGACGAACTCGGCGCGATTCTCCGGGACGGCTTCAGCCATCTGCGCGAGGGCTGGACGGAACTTGTCGAGAGCTACCAGCAGGCCGGGCTCGTGCGGGACGACATCCCCGCCGACCACATGGCACACACCCTGATCGGGGCCGTCCAGGGCTTCATCGCCCAGCAGGCGCTGTTCGGCGGGGTCGACGTCGAGGTGCTCCGCAACGGACTGCGCGGAATCATGTCCATGGGTGCGACGGCGAGCGCCGCGGGCGCGGGGCGTGCGGGCTGACGCCCTCGAAGCGCCGCCCGCAGAGATCGCCGAACACCCACCCTTCAGTAGCTGTCGTAACTCGGCTCCCCGCTCGGCCGGTACACGCCCACGACGGTGCCGCCCTTCGTCGTCGAGACGCTCACCGGCTCCAGCGCCGTGGGGACCGCACCGTCGGCGAACAGCCGCTTGCCGGTGCCGATGATCACCGGATGGATGGTCAGCCGGTACTCGTCGACGAGGTCGTGCCGCATCAGCGTCTGGGCCAGGTCGCCGCTGCCGACGACGTTGATGTTGCCGCCGTCGGTCGCCTTGAGTCTGCGAACGGCCTCGGCGACGTCGCCCTCCAGCAGGGTGGAGTTCTGCCAGTCGACGGACGTCAGGGTCCGGGACGCCACGTACTTGTCCATGCCGTTCATCCGGTCGGTGAACGGGTTGCCGGGGTCGGCGGTCGGCCAGTACGCCGCGAAGATCTCGTAGGTCTTGCGGCCGAGCAGCATCGCGTCCGAGTCCTCGTACCAGCCCGCGATGGCCGTTCCGACCTCGTCGTCGTCCACCGGCTTCTGCCAGCCGCCGTGCCGGAACCCGCTCTCGGCGTCCTCGTCCGGACCCCCCGGGGCCTGCATGACGCCGTCCAGCGTCAGGAACGTGCAAACGATGACCTTGCGCATGGTGCGCTCCCTTCGTCCAGGGGTAGACCGCACGACCACCGCGAACTCATCGGCAGGACCCCGGCCGCGCGGCCCGAGGGACAGCACCGTACGGGGCCGCAGTGCACTGTGCGCATGTCGAATGCATAATATGCAGCCGAGGTGCACTCTCCCAGTCGGGGTCTGGGCCTCTGATGGCATCGGGAGTCAGCCGAGGGAGGCCGCACGTGCAGGAAGAAGAGGGTCACTACGACATCGCGGTGGTGGGCGGAGGCCTGGCGGGGACGTGCGCCGCGATCGCCGCGGCCCGGCTGGGACGCCGGGTCGCCCTGGTGCACAACCGTCCAGTCCTGGGCGGCAACTCCAGCAGCGAGATACGCGTGTGGGTCTGCGGCGCCACCGCGCACGGCGTGCACCGCTGGGCCCGGGAGACCGGCATCATGGGCGAGCTGTACACGGAGAACCAGTACCGCAACCCCGAGGGAAATCCGTACTACTGGGACCAGGTGGTGCTCGACGCGGTTCTCGCCGAGCCGCTGATCGACCTGTACCTCAACACCGACGTCCGGGACGTCGAGGCCTCAGGACCGGAAGGCGCACGTGAGGTGCACTCCTGCACGGGCTGGGTGATGGGCTCCGAGCGCCGTGTCACCTTCCGGGCGCGGCAGTTCCTCGACTGCACCGGTGACGGACTGCTCGGCCATCTCGCCGGAGCCCGCTACCGGGTCGGTCGAGAGGCGCGCTCCGAGCACGGTGAACCGTGGGCGCCCGACGAGGCCGACGAGGCACTCCTCGGCTCGACGATCCTGTTCTACACCAAGGATGCGGGCCACCCGGTCAAGTTCGTCCCGCCCGGGTACGCCCGCGATCTCACGTCGACACCCCTCCTGCGCAACCGCGTCCTGCGCACCGGGGACAACGGCTGCGACTACTGGTGGATCGAGTGGGGCGGCGAGCTGGACACCGTCCACGACAACGAGCGGATCCGCGACGAACTCCAGGCCGTCGTCATGGGTGTCTGGGACCACATCAAGAACTCGGGGGAGTTCCCGGACGCCACGGACCTCACCCTGGAGTGGGTCGGCAGCCTCCCCGGCAAGCGCGAGTACCGGCGGTTCGTCGGCGACCACGTACTGACCCAGCAGGACATCCTCCAGCAGCGGCAGTTCGAGGACCGGGTCGCCTTCGGCGGCTGGTCGGTCGACCTCCACCCCGTGCAGGGGATGTACGCCGACGAGCCCGGCGCCCGCCAGCGGTACGCCAACGGCGTCTTCCACATCCCGCTGCGCTGCCTGTACTCCGCGAACGTGACGAACCTGTTCTTCGCCGGTCGCAACATCTCCGCCACCCACATCGCCTTCGGCGCCACCCGCGTGATGGCCACCTGCGCCACCCTCGGCGAGGCCGCCGGAACCGCTGCCGCGCTCTGCGTGGACGAAGGACTCACGCCGCGCGAGCTGGCCACCACCCGCCCGGAGCTGGTCCGCCGCACGCTGCTGCGCCAGGACGCCTCCGTCATCGGCCTGTGCGCCGACGACCCCGCCGACCTGGCCCGTACGGCTCGCGTCAGCGCTTCCTCGCACCTCGACCAACTGGCCGCGGAGCCGACCGCCGACGCGCCCGGAACGCCGTACCCCCTCACCCGCGACCTGGCGCTGCTGCTTCCCGTGGACCCCGCCCTGCACGCGGTCGACCTGCTCGTCCACGGAGCGGAGGACGGACGGCCCCGCGAGCTGACCGTCGAGTTGTGGGGCACCGGTCTCCCGGAGAACGGCGTACCGGTCGACCACCTCACCACCACGACCGTCACGGCCGCGCCGGGCGGCCCGCACTGGGTGACCGCCCGCCTCGACCACCATCCGCAGGCCCCCGAGAACGTCGTCCTGATCGTCCGCGCCTGCCCCGGCGCCGCCCTCGTCCGCCTCCCGGCACGCACCGACGGCGTCCTCGCACTGCGTCGCAGGGCCGAGGGCGACGCGGCCGTCGACCACGACATCCCGGAGGAAGAGGGCCAGCTGGTCCTGGAGTGGCAGGCCCGGGGGCTGCGCCGGAACTCCTTCGCCTTCCGCGCCTCGCCGGCCACCCGCGCCTTCACCCCCGAGCAGGCGGTCGGTGGCCATCAGCGCCCGTACGGCGGCCCCCGGTTGTGGTCCTCCCAGCCGCTGCCCGATCAGTGGTTGCGCCTCGACTGGGACCATGAGCGGCAACTCGCCGAGGTGCGGCTGGTGTTCGACGACGATGTCGACGAATACCTGAACAACCTCCACCGCCACCGCACCCCGTACGAGATCATGCCGGAACTCGTACGGGACTACCGCGTCCAGCACCAGGCCGCCGACGGCGCCTGGCACACCCTGCTGACGGTGACGGGCAACCGCCGCCGCCACCGGGTTCACCGGTTCGCCGAAGCCGTGCGCACTCGCGCGCTGCGTCTCGTGGTGGACGCGACGCACGGCACACCGCGCGCCCATGTGATCGCGTTCAAGGCGTACGCGGCATAGCGTCCCCGGGCCGGGTGGATCAGACGGCGCCGAGGGCCTGGCTCACGGCGTCGGCGGCTTCGACGACCTCGCGGACGAGGGGGCCGCGGGCATCGCCGTCGACACGGGTGTCAAGCACGGAGGCCGCACCCCACAGGGAGACGGCCGCGACGATGGCGCCAGAGGCGTCGCGCACGGGAGCGGCGAGGGAGACGCGGCCCAGCGCACGCTCCTCGGACTCCACGGCGTACCCCGCCCGGTGGACACCGGCGATTTCCGCGTCGAGCTGGTCGTGACGGGTGAGCGTGAACCTGGTGTGCGCCTCCAGGGGCTCGGGCAGCAGCCTGCGCCGCTCCTCGGCCCCGAGACCGGAAAGGAGGCACTTGCCGATGCCGGTGGCGTGCAGCGGCATGGTGTGTCCCGCCTGGGTGTACGACCTGGGGGCGCGGGAGCCCTCGAAGTTGCACAGGAACATCAGGACGTGGCCACGGCGCACCGCGACGTTGGCACCGAGCCCGGTCCGGGCGGCCAGGTCCTGGACGACGGTGCGGGCGGCACGGTGCACGGGGTGGCGGTTGACGGCGGTCGCGGCCAGCGGGAGCGTGCCCAGGCTCAGGCGGTAGAGGTTGCTGACCGGGTCGCGCTCCACCATGTCGAGGCGCTCCAGCGTGGACAGCAGCCGGGACGCGGTGGAGGGGCCGAGCCCGGTCAGGTCCGCGATGTCCGACACGCGTAGCTCGGCACGTCCGGAGTCGAGCGCGCGCAGCACCGAGACGGCCCGCTCCACACTCTGGTTCGTCCCGGCGTCGGTCGCCCGAGTAGCCATGCCCGTCCTCTGTCTCACTGCTGTTGCGGAAGGCGTGCTCCGGTGCCCCGCTGAGTGCAGGGGGCATGCGCGCTGTGCATGAGCTTAACGTGAGGTGCGCGGACGGTCGGTCCGGCCGTGACGGAGGGGCGGACGGTCCCGACCTCCGGATCCTCACTTCCCGGCGTTGACGTACCCGCGTCAGTGAAACGTATCATCGGTCGCATTCGCAGGTCGGGCCTGCAGATGCGCCCTAAAGTGGTGGAGCGCTCGAATGACCGGGAGGTGCGCGGAGTTGGTGAGCATCAGAGAGGTCGCCGAGCGGGCAGGCGTCTCTGTCGGGACGGTGTCGAAGCACCTGAACACACCGCACCGGGTGGCTCCGGACACGGCCGAGAGGATCCGCCGGGCCATCGCGGACCTCGGTTACGTGCGCAACGAGGCGGCGCGGCAGCTGCGGGCGGGGCAGAGCAACACACTGGCCTTCGTCGCACTGGAACTGCGCAACCCGTTCTTCGGCGAGGTGGCCCACGCGGTGGAGCGGCGTGCGGCGGCGGGCGGTCTCTTTCTGGTACTGGCGAGCAGTGACGGCGATCCGGTGCGGGAGTCGCAGTACATCGACATGTTCGTGCAGCAGCGGGTGCGCGGCATCATCCTGGCCTCGGGCACGACGCAGGACGCCGATCTCGAACGGCTCGCGGCACGAGGCATCCCCACGGTACTGGTCGACGCCTACGCACCGTCCGACCACTTCTCCTCGGTCTCCGTCGACGACGTGCTGGGCACCAAGCGAGCCGTGACCCATCTGATCGAGCAGGGCTGCCGCTCCATCGCGTTCGCCGGCGGACCCGACACGGTGCGGCAGATCGCCGAGCGGATCGACGGTGCCCGGCAGGCCGTGTCGGACCACCCCGGAGTGCGACTCGAAGTGCTGGCGACCGACGAACGGACCGTCGCGGCCGGGCGCCGGGTGGGAGACGCCATCGTCGCCCGGCCGCCGCGGGAACGGCCGGACGGGATCGTCGCGGCGAACGACTCGGTCGCCGCCGGTCTGGTGCAGTCCTTCGGAAACCGGCCCGGTCTGCGCATTCCGTCCGACATCGCACTGGTCGGTTACGACGACATGGAGTTCGCGGCCACCACGCTGGTGCCGCTGACCACGGTGCGGCGGCCGAGGGAGATCTTCGGTCGGACCGCGGTCGACCTGGTCCGGGACCAGGCCGAGGCCGAGGAGCGCCTGCCCGTCCGCACGATCGTGATCCAGCCGGAACTGATCGTGCGGGACAGCTCCCTGCGACGGCGCTGCTGAGCGGTGGACGACACGGTCACCCGGCAGCCACCGGCCGCGCGCGAAGGTCGAGACAGGCCTCGGCGGATGTGCGCTGAAGGTCCAGACTGTGCACCGTGGTGACGGATCCGTCACGCAGGGTGTGGGCGTGCCGCACGATCCGGGCCTCCCAGGCGTCCGCGTCGTAGGACAGGCGCAGGGCGGCCCTGGCTCCTCGGACCGTCGCCCGGCCCGGGGCGTCCAGGACGACCGGCACGAAGGACATGAAACGCTCGGTGACGTCGACGGGGGAGTCGGCGGTGATGCGGTCGCGCAGAGTGAGCCGCCCGTCTGCGAAGGTGAACTCGCGAACGACGGAGGTCAGGGTGGGGACCGGGTAGGCACTCGCGATGTCGAGCCGGAACAGGCAGTGCCCCGGCTCCTGCTGTGCCTTGAGGACCCGGGCGCACGCCTGCCGTGAGGCGCGCTGGGTCGTCCCGTCGATCAGGGGGACGCTGTGTCCCTGGGAGCCGGTGCACAGGATGTCGTAGCGTTCGGGGCCGAAGTACCGGCCCGAGTAGAAGCCCTGCCCGAGTTCGGCGAGGAGCGGTTCGCCGTCGACGGCGAGCACGAAACTGCCCAGGTCGTTGTGGTTGTGCAGCTCGTCGTTGTGGCCGGCCTTCGCCGCGAACGCCACCTGCCGCCCGGCCGCCGTGGCGGAGGCGATCATCCATTGCACGTCGGGGAAGTAGTGTCCCGAGGCGGCACGGTCCGAGGATCCGGCGGCTGGGGGACCGGAGGCGGCCGGGCAGGAATCCTGGGACTCGGCGGCCCAGACGAGCGAGCGCAGGGCCGTCGGCCACGAGCCCATGGAGTTGACGGGTTCCGTCGCCAGGCGGTCCTGGGGCGGGGGCTGGAGGGAGGGGAAGCGGCGGCGCAACCGCGCGGCCAGGCCCGGATCGAGGAGGCTGTGCGGGGGAGTGTCGGAGAAGGCCGCGGTCGCCGTGCCCGAGAGGAAGACGCGTTCGGGGAAGCGGGCGATCTCCTCGACCTTGCCCGTGGGATCGTCGAACAGATCGATGCGGCCGCCGGTGCGTCGCAGCAGCGCGTCCGCGTAGACGGTGAAGAAGCCGAAACCGTAGCTCCAGTAGGCGAGTCCTTCCGGGCAGGCTCCGTCGTCCCCGTATCCGGCCAGGAAGCAGCCCATGGCCTCGATCATGCGGGTGGTGATGTGAGTGAGCGCATCGCCGTCACCAGGGCGCTCCGGGGTGTCGTCGAGGAGGTGGAGGGCCGCCATGCCCACCGAACCGGCGCACACCGCGGCCCAGTTGGTGCGCGCGCTCTCCCACCAGGGCGCCGGGTGCGTCAGGACGGGGCGCAGCACCCTGCGGTTCACCTCGTGCCGGATCCGCTCGCCGACCAGCGGACTCAGTCGTCCGGCGAAGAGGTGCCGCAGTTCGGCGAGGGTGAACGCCGTCTCCGCGGCGAACAGGTCGATCTGCTCCGGGTGCCGGGACGCGGGACTCGGGTCCAGGAGGCCGTCGATGTGCGCGGGCACGCACCAGGTGTACTCGTCGCAGACGGCCCAGACCAGGTCTTCGAGCGGCCCCAGGTCCGCGTGCGGGTGCGCGAGGGCGCTGAGCGCGAGGTCGGTGAGCCGGTTGCGTCGCCGACGGAAGTACACGTCCTCGAACGGGGCACGTGAGCCGTCCTCGGCGAAGCGCCGGTAGAGGGAGAACGGCAACGGCTCCGGACCGGCGTGCGCCCACCGGCCGGCCCGTTCGGCGACCGCCGCGAGCGCGGGACCGCTGTGGGGCGCCTCCCGGATGCGTTTCCACAGCTGAGGGGATCCGTAACCGGCGATCAGGTCCTCGCGTCGCCCGGCCCGCAGGGCCTCCGCCACGTCTTCCACCACGAAAGTTCCTTTCTGGACGCGTGCTATGCGGTACGGGAGAACCGGTCCCGGCCGATCGCGTGGGCGAGCGGCTGGCCGAGGGCGAGTCGTTCCACCTCGCGGACGGCTCCTTCACCGAGGCGGCGCACCTCGTTGCCGGCCGAGCCGGCGGAGTGCGGGGTGAGGACCACGTTCGGCAGGTCCCACAGCGGCGAGGTGCCCTCCGGTACCTCCGGCTCCGTGACGTCGAGCACGGCGTGGATCCTGCCGCCGGTCAGCTCCGCGACCAGTGCGCCCTGGTCGACGAGTGCGCCCCGTGCGGTGTTGATGAACGTGGCTCCGTCGGGCAGGAGTCCCAGATGCCGGGCCGTGATCATCCCCCGGGTGGTTTCGAGCAGTGGGGCATGCAGGGTCACCACCGGGCAACGTGCCATCAGCTCGTCCAGGGACACGGACCGGGCGCCGAGCCGCTCCGCCTCCGCCGCGCTCGTCAACGGATCGTGCAGCAGGATCTCCACGTCGAAGGGGCTGAGCAGTTCGAGGACCCGTCGGCCGACCCGCGAGGCGCCGATGACGCCCACGCGCAGACCGTACAGACCACGTCCGCGGAGCAGTTCGGCAGCGTCCCGTGGGGCGCGGTGCGTGCGGTAGGCGTGCTGGACGGCGAACACGGCCTTGCCGCTGAGCAGGATCATCGCGAGGGTGTACTCGGCCACGGGCCGGGCGTTGCCGTCCGCCTGGGAGGAGACGGCCAGGCCGTCGGCGAGGTCCGCGTCGTCCACCAGCGTGCGGACGCTGCCCGCCGTGTGCACGAGCGCGGCCAGCCGGGGGGCGAGTCGGCGCAGGCTCCGGCCGTGCGTGGTGGTTCCCCATCCGGTGACGAGGACGTCGGTGTCGGCGAGCACGTCGGCGGCCCGCGGATCTGTGAGCGTGCCGCCGCCGGGGGTGATACGGACGTCTCCGCACCGTTCCAGCCGTTCCCAACTCTCCTTGCTGAACAGGTCGTTGCGTGTGGAGTCGGGGAGGGCGACGGTGATCCTCCGGGGAGTAAAACGATTCATTCGATCGACGCTAAGTGTCGCGGCCCAGACCGTCAACAAGTGGGACGTAATGAGGGAGAAGTCGAACTCTTCTCTGACCGGTTCATTGACTCGCCCGTCATCCGGGGGCTAACTTCCCCGAAATCAGAGTGAAACCTTTCACCCTCACGGTGCGGTCGCCTCCCACCCGCAGTCGCACCGGGAAGGAAGGAACCGTGCCATGGTGAGTCCCGTCGCGGAGCGCCCAGCCGCCGCCCCGACGCCGAAGTCGAAAAGGGCGGCCCCACCCAAGAGGCACTTCCCCTGGTTCGTCTACGTCGGACTGTTGCCGCTCTTCGCGCTGCTGGGACTGCTGGCCTACTATCCGGCGTTCAGCGGCGTCTACCACTCGTTCTTCGACTGGCGGCCCGGGTTCGACTCACCGTTCGTGGGCCTGGACAACTACCGCGAGATGCTCGCCGACGACCTGTGGTGGGACTCGTTCAAGAACCTGGGCTACATCTTCGTCGTCAGTGTCACGGTGATGTGGTTCTTCCCGCTGCTGGCCGCCGAGCTGGTGATCAGCCTGCGCAGCGAGCGGCTCCAGTTCGCCTTCCGGACGATCCTGATCGTGCCCCTCGCCTTCCCCGGCGTGGTGACGGTCCTGGTGTGGTCGTTCATCTTCGACCCCAACGACGGCATGCTCAACCAGGCGCTCGACGCGGTCGGACTCGGCTCCCTCGCCCACAACTGGGTCGGCGACCCGGCGACCGCTCTCGCGGCCCTGCTGGTGATCGGCTTTCCCTGGGTGGCCAGCCTGCCGTTCCTGGTCTTCCTCACCGCGCTGCAGAACATCCCCAAGGAGGTCTTCGAGGCGGCCGCACTCGACGGCTGCGGCCGTTGGCGGCGGGTGATCAGCATCGATCTCCCCTTGATGGCGGCCCAGATGAAACTGCTGTTCTTCCTCGCGACGATCTCGGTGCTGCAGTTCGGCTTCGCCGCCTACCTGGTGACCGGCGGCGGACCCGACAACGCCACCCAGGTTCCGGTCCTGCGCATGATCAGTATCGCCTTCCAGGGCAGCGACTGGGGATACGCCGCCACGCTCTCGACCACCCTCTTCGTCATCACCGCACTGCTCAGCGGCGTGCTCACGCTGATCCGCAGGAAGGAGAACTCCGATGTCCGAGCGCTCTGACGTGCTGACGGCGCGGCGTACCCGGGCCCAGCTCCGCCCCCTGCCGACCGAGGTCCGGTCCGGCGGCAAGGCCGCGGACCGATCCCGCCGCCGGCCGCGCGGCGGCGGGATCGGCCAGGGAGCGGTGATCCTGGTACTCACGGCGATCGCCGTGGTGGCGCTGTTCCCCTACCTGTTCATGTTCATGACGTCGTTCAAGACGAACCGGCAGTTCAACGACAGCTACTGGATACCGACCTGGCCGCTGGAACTGGAGAACTACAGCACGGCCTGGCACCAGATCCAGCCCTACTTCATCACCTCGATCCTCGTGGCGCTGGCCGCCATCGCCGGGACCGTGGCGCTGTCCTCGCTCGCCGGATTCCTCTTCGCCCGCTACGAGTTCGTGGGCCGCGGCGTGCTGTACGGCATGATCGTCATGCTGATGATGGTGCCGCCGGTGGCGAGCCTCATCCCGATGTTCGTGCTCATGCGCGACCTGGGGCTGCTCAACACCATGACCGTCCTGATCCTTCCGCACATCGCCAGCAGCGTCGTCCTGGCCACGATCCTGATGCGCACCTTCGTCGCGCAGATTCCCCAGGAACTCTTCGACGCGGCACGGATCGACGGAGCCGGCGGGCCCCGTATGTTCCGTTCCCTCGTGCTGCCGCTGTCGATGCCCATCATCGGTACGGTCTCGCTGCTCACCGTCATCGGCGTGTGGAACGACTTCTTCTGGCCGCTCCTCGTCATCACCGAGGACAAGTTGCGCACGATCCCGGTCGGACTCGCCTTCTTCAAGGGGCAGAACGCCACCGAGTGGGGCCCGCTGTTCGCCGGCTACACCCTGGCCAGCCTGCCTCTGCTGCTCCTGTTCACCTTCCTGTCGAAGTACTTCCTCGCCGGAGTGCAGGGCGGACTGCCCGGCACCGGCAAGTAGTCCCGACACCTCCCCGGCCGTATCCCGCTTTCACACCCGCTCCCGTTCACGGAAGGCACAGCCATGCGCTCAAGACTCCACCGCACGAGGGGTGTGGCGTCCTGCGCCGCACTCGGGCTCACCGCGGCGCTCGCACTCACCGGCTGCTCGGACTCCGACTCGGGGGTGAGCGCGGACGGCACGGTGACGATCACCCTGGCCGGGCCCAACCAGTGGAACTCCGAGTCCGGTACGTTCGGCAAACCCTGGGAGGAACTGATCGCCCGGTTCGAGAAGGCGGAGCCGAAGATCAAGGTCAAGACCAACGTGCTGCCGCTGGCCGACTTCTCCAAGACCCTCGGTACCCAGCTCTCCGCCGGAACCGCGCCCGAACTCGTCTTCTACCAGGTCCCGCACGAGCCGTACATGGTGCACACCCTCGACGACGAGCTGGCCGAGCCGAACCCGTACGTCAAGGGCAACAAGAAGTGGCTGGATCTCTTCGATCCCAAGTACTACGGCCCCGACAAGGGGTCCAACGCCGAGGGCAAGAAGGAACTCCTCCCGTTCAACGTCGTCTCGACCGGCATCTACTACAACGAGGGCGCCTTCGCCAAAGCGGGTGTCAAGGCACCCGTGAAGACCTTCGACGACCTGCTCAGCGCCTGCGGAAAACTCAAGAGCGCCGGATACGACCCGCTGGCCATGGACGGCTCCGAGGCCGGCATGGGCTGGACGATCAAGACGATCTCCAACATGCTGCTCGACAAGTACTACGACAAGCTCAACGTGTTCACCTCCGACGGCTCGAAGGGCACGAACTCGTTCGTCACCGACAAGGCGCGGTACCGGGCGATCCTGACCGGCGACCTCGACGCCACCAAGACCCCCGAGGTCAGGGAGTCGGTGAAGCTGCTCAAGCAGGTCTACGACCAGTGCGCCACCAAGAACTGGTCCGGGATCGCCCCGACGTCCTCCTCCGTCGTGAACGTACGCGACTTCAGCTCCGGCAAGGCGGCCATGGCCTGGGGCACCCCCTTCGGCTACGGAGCCCTCGCCGACGTCAAGGGCAGGGTCGCCAGCATGCCCTTCCCGACCATCACCAAGGACACCACCCCGCTGTCCACCGACGCCCCGGCGCGGTTCGGTGCCGAGGCCGGCGGCACGAGTTACATGATCCCCTCGACCGTGAAGGGTGCGAAGTACGACGCAGCGCTCAAGTTCCTGCAGTGGATGAGCGTCCCCGGCAACACCCAGGAATGGATCGACGCCACCGGCGCACTGCCCGCCCTCAAGGGGGCCGAGGCACCCGAGGCCACCAAGTCGATGGCGCAGGGGGTCTGGAGCGAGAAGATGCGGATCGGCGGCCAGCCGGACGCACCCAAGGGCGTCACCGTCGTCAGTCTCTACGACGGCTATCTCCTCGGCTCCAAGTCCCTGGACGAGACCTTGCAGAACCTCCAGGACAGCTGGCGCAAGCTCGCCCAGGAGCAGGTCCAGGCGCACGGCTGGGGCGACGAGTCCTGGGCCCAGGACTGAAGGGGGACCACGATGGGAGCGTACGGACCGGGCCGCACCCTGGCCCTCGTCATCGGCACACTGCTGCCCGTGGCGCTGCTGCAGGCACAGCCGGCCGGTGCCGCCGAAGGTGACACCTCCGCCACCTACTACGTCGACAACCGGCCCGGCAGCAACTGCGGCAACGACCACACGGGCACCGACCCCGCGTCGCCGTGGTGCGGCTTCGCCCCGGTGAAGGACCATACCTTCGGGCCGGGCGACCGGCTGCTGCTCGCCCGCGGCGCCGTCTTCGCCGAGCACCTGTCCGTCAAGGGCGAGGGCAGCGCCGAGGCCCCCGCCGAGATCGACGCCTACGGCGAGGGCGCCCGTCCGCGCATCGTCAAGAACAGCACGGGCACCGGCGTGCTGCTCAACAACCCCTCGCACTGGGCCGTCCGCAATCTCGACGTCGGCTCCAGCACGAACGGCAAGGGCGACCTGCAGTACGGCATCCGCGCCAACTTCACCTCGCCCGGACACACGGACCTCGTGTTCGAGGACATCCACGTGCACGACAACCGGGTCGTGGGGCTGCACGTCGTCAACAACGGGCCCTACAGCATCACCCAGCCCGTCCTCACCGGGCTGCGGATCCGCCGCGTCGAGTCGAGCCACAACGCGCACGGGGTGCTCACCAGCACCAACAAGACCGCCTCCGACCTCTCCGACCCGCGCGTCCCAGGCAAGAGCGGCGAGAACGCGTTCACCGACGCCGTCTTCGACCACCTCGACCTGCACGACGACGACAACAACAACGGCCCCTCGACCCCCTCGCAGGTGGACGTCGGCTGCCCGGACGGGCTCGCACTGTCCAACGTGACCGACGCCGTCATCACCAACTCCACCCTCCGCAACGAGGCATCCTGCCGGACGCTGTACGGCACGGCCGCCCTCTACCTGGGCAACGCCCGGAACATCCTGGTCGCCAACAACGTCTTCACCGAGACCCCCAACACGCAGAATCCGGACATGGTCGCCATCGACCACGAATCGCGCACCAGCAACGTGCGCATCCGCGGGAACTACTTCGGTGACAACTTCGGCGGCGGCATCGAGTTCCTGGCCATCCACGGCGCGGACGACTGGCACGTCGACGGGGACATCAGTGACAACGCCTTCGCCGACAACGGCGTGCACTCGAACATTCCCTACCCGTCGGACGGGGCGATCGCCCAGGTCGGCGACGACATCCCGGTAGCCGCCGAGGTGAAGGGCAACCTGCACCATGAGCCCTTCGGCTTCCTGACCGCCAAACTCGGCGGCGACGTCTCCAGGTTCGAGCGGAGCGGCAACGTGCCCGTCGCCGAGCGCGACGACCTCACCCACGCGGGGCAGGACTTCGGCGCCCCTGCCGACGGCAGCCCCTGGAGCTACACGGCTCGCGACGCCGACGGACAGTGGACGAAGCTGCCCTGGAACGCGGAGCGGCACGCCTACACCTCGGCCGCGGGCACCGTCGACCGCTTCACGTCCACCGCGGGCACCGCCCGCGTCTGGACCGCCCCGCACGGAGGAACCGTCAACATCCGCGGCATCGCACTGCCCACGGACGCAGCGGCGGGCGCGTCCACGGGCGCGGAGGGCACGGCGTCCGTGCGGATCACCCGCAACGGCCACCCGCTCGCCGGTCCGTGGCACGGCATCGGCGCCGCGGGCCGGGCCACCAATGCCGACGACGTACGCGTACGGGCCGGGGACGTCATCCGCTTCGAGACCGCCGACGGCAGCGCGCCGGTCGGCTGGGCCCCCTCCGTCGGCTACTCGGCGGCCAGCAACAGCGCCGACGACGCACCGGGCACCTGGTCGTTCGACGCGAACGGCGACACCCAGGGCTGGACCAGCGACAAACCCGTCGAGGCGAAGCGCGGCAGCCTCGGTGTGACGGCGAGCGGCGCGAGGACCGAACTGAAGACCTCGGCAGCCCTCCGCCTGCGGCCCGAGGGCCGCTCGGCAGTGCGGCTGCGGCTCGACAACGACACCCGTGCCACCAGCGGCACCGTCACCTTCACCACCTTCGGCGGCCGCACCGGCAGCGTCCCCTTCCACCTCAACCCCGAGGAGACCAGGGGACTGGCCGTCGCCTACCGGGAATTCCTCGTCCCCCTCGGCGACGACCCCGCGTGGGACGGCACCGTACGGCGGCTCTCGGTCGCCTTCGACGACGCCGACGGGCACATCGCCGTGGACCGTATCGGCTTCGACGACCCGCCCGCGAAGTCCTGGGACTTCACCGAAGGTGCCGAAGGCTGGACCTACCACCCCGACGCGAGCAGCCCGAGCCCGGGCAGCCCGGTGGGCGACGCGGACCTCGTGACGGACGTGGACAACGCGCAGGGCACCTTCAACGCCGTGGCCGACACCGCCTGGTCCAACACCCGGATGCAGACCTTCAAGGCGACCCGGGGCAGCCTCGCCCGCCTGGACGTCTGGGCCTCGCGCAGTGGAGAGCCGGAAGGGGCACTGTTCGTCCGGATCGTACGGCTCGACAGCGGCGGCACCACCACGGACGACGTCCTGTTCACCGGCTCGGTCGAACCCGCCGACGTGTCCCCCTCGGGCGACTGGGCCACGGTGTACCCCGGCCTGGAGGACCTGGACCCGGACGCCACCTACGCCATCCAGCTCTCCGCTCCCTACCAGGCGCCGGGAGGCGCCACGTACGGCGTCGGCTACAACGACGCCGGCCTGTACACCGGCGGCCGCGAGTACTACTCGGTCGACGCCGGCGGGGCCTGGCACGGCCCCGAAGCGGGCGGCAGGCGCAGCCTGAAGTTCCGCACCTTCGCATTCGCCGACGGCGCCGCGGCCGCCGCGCCCGACAGCGGCTACCGACCGGCCACCGTCCAGGACGGCGGAGTCGTCGGCCCGGACAGCGGATACGAACCCGTGCTCCTGTCACCCGACGGCCTCGACCTGGAGGCCGACGAGCACCGCTACGTGCGCATCCGCATGAGCAACCCCGACAACCGGTCCGTCGGCTACCTGCTCTTCACCACCAAGGACAATCCGGACTACGACATCCCGGGCGCCGGATCCCCGGCGCCCAACGAAGCAGGTCTCAAGGGCGTCGCCATCCCGCTCGTGCCCGGGGCCGAGCACACCGAGTACGTGCTGGACATGTCCACCGTCCCCGGCTGGAAGGGCACCATCACCCAGCTCAAGGTGCAGCCGCTGAACCGCTGGAGCTACTACCGCTCCAGCCTCACCGGCACCTGGCACGGAGCGATCGACTACGTACGCGTCGACTGAGAGGCCAACGATGCCCCGCTCTCCACGCACCGCCACCGTACTGGCCACCGCCGTCGCCACGCTGCTGCCCGTCCTGTCCCTGGCCGGACCCGCGCACGCCGCGGGCACCTCGTACCACGTCGACAACCGGCCCGGATCGAACTGCACCGACAGCGGTCCGGCCACTGAACAGCAGCCCTGGTGCACCTTCGCACCCGTCAACGCCCGTACCTTCACCCCGGGCGACAGGATCCTGCTGGCGCGCGGCGCCCAGTGGGCCCAAGGCATGACGCTCACCGGCTCGGGCACCGCCACCGACCGCATCGAACTCTCCGCGTACGGCAGTGGGGCCAAGCCCCGTATCCTCAGGGGAACCGCCACCGCCGGCATCCAGCTGACCAACGTCTCGCACTGGACCGTCAAAGGCCTGGAGATCGACGGCACGAGCACCGGCGGCGGCAAGCTCGTCTACGGCATCCGGGCCGACTACAACGGCAGCGACGGCGTCGGGCACGAGGACCTGGTCTTCGCCGACCTCCATCTGCACCACAACCACATGGGCGTCTACGTCGCCGGCAACGCCGCCCCCGCGTCCGGACAGTGGGCGCTCAAGGGCCTGACCGTGACCCGAGTCAAGGGCGAACGCAACGAGGTGTCGATCGCCACCGGCGCCAACCGGCTGCCGCGCGGATTCATCCAGGACGCCGTCTTCAGCCACCTGGAGCTGGCCAACGACGACGGTTCGCCCGCCGTCTACAAGGGCTGTCCCAACTCCATGACCCTCCAGAACCTGACGGGCGTCGTGGTACGGGACTCCCTGATCAGCCACGCCGGCGGATGCCATGTCGACTCCGGCACCACCGGCATCTACCTCGGACACGTCGACCACGCCGACATCTTCAACAACATCATCGCCTTCACCCAGCAGACCGCGTCGCCCGACCAGAGCGGCGTCAACTACGAGGGCTACACCGACGACGTCGCCGTGCGTGCCAACCTGATCACCGGAAACGTCGGCTACGGCGTGGGACTCCAGGGCATCCACCCCGACGGACCGAACCTGGACGCGACGATCGAGTCCAACGCGATCGTGGACAACGGCCGGCAGCCGATCGCCTCCCTGGGCAGCGCGGCACCCCCCACCGGGACGGTGCGCGACAACCTGTGGCGCGGCAGCAGTCTGACCACCACGGCCTCCGGCGGCAGCTTCGACGGCGTCACCGTCACCGACAACCCCGGCCCGGTCACCGGGGACCGGGTGTGGTTCGCGGCCCGCGACTTCGCCACCGCCCAGTCCCTGCACAACTGGACCTACCAGTACTCCGCCGACGCCGGAGCCACCTGGAAGAACCTCGCCTACCACCAGGTCGACGCGTCCTGGCGCCCCTCCGGCGGCTCCCTCCCCGTGGTCCAGAAGTGGAACTGGCACCCCGGCGGCTCGTCCACCGCGTACGTCGCCAGGACGTGGACGGCGCCGCGCGACGGGACGGTCGCGATCCGCGGCCGGGCCGCCAAGGCCGACCCCGGCGGTGACGGCGTCAGGGTCCGCATCACCCGCAACGGCAGTGAGGTCCTCGCTCCCCGGACCCTCGGCGGCGACGACCGGACGGGGATCCCGACCGACGTCGACTCGCTGTCCGTCAAGGCGGGCGACGCCATCCGCTTCGTCGTCGACCCCGGCGCCGCCGGCGAGAACTCCCACGACACCACGAGCTGGACACCGGTCACCGGCTACCTGAACTGAGGACGCACCTCGCATGACGTACGACATCGTCCACGACGCCCGCGACACGGCACTCACCCTGCGCCGCGACCACCTCACGCACTGGGGCGGCACCGATCCCCGGGGACGACAGCTCACCGCCAACAACTACCACTTCGAGATCGACGGCCGGCCGCTGCCCGTGGTGGCGGGTGAACTGCAGTTCCAGCGCTACCCCGCCGACGAGTGGGAAGAGGCCGTGCTCGCTCTCAAGAGCGCCGGATGCACCACGGTCTCCAGCTACGTGTTCTGGAACCTGGTCGAACCGCGCCCGGGCGAGTTCGACTTCACCGGCGGCAACGACGTGCGCCGTTTCGCCGGCCTCTGCCACCGGCACGGCCTGCTCTTCTCGCCGCGTATCGGCCCCTACAACAACGCCGAGTTCTCCGTCGGCGGACTGCCGCCCTGGCTGTACGGCATGCCGCTCACCGAACGGTCCAACGACCCGCGCTACCTGCGGCTGGTGGGCCGCTACTACGGCAGGCTCGGCCAGGAACTGAGCGGGACGTACTGGCAGGACGGCGGCCCGGTCGTCGTCGTCCAGCTGGAGAACGAACTCACCCACGCCCCCAACGACTGGCGCACCCTCTTCGGCTACACGGCCACCGACCACCGCGGTCCGACCGGCAAGGACTTCACCGCCCACATGGAGGAACTGCGCCGACTCGCCCTGGAGGCGGGAATCGCCGCACCGGTCTTCTCCATGACCGGCTGGGGCACGGGCAGCGGGGAACCGCCCTGCGACACGTACCTGGTGAGCTACGGCGGCTACATGGACCTCCACCCCCGGCCGCGCAACAGCGGCCTCACCGTCTTCGGCAGCCAGGACTTCCCCTACCGCGGCCACCTCCCCGTCGCCTTCTGCGAGCTGGGCGGCGGATCCCCGACCCGCGCCGCCTACCGTCCCGTCACCGCCCCCGACGACGTCCTCGTCGGAGCACTGACCCGGCTCGGCACGGTCGAGACGATCATGCTCGGCTACTACATGATGCACGGCGGGACCAACCCGGTCCGCGGTGACTTCGGCTGGATGACCAAGGAACCCGAATTCTCCCTGCTGTCCTACGACTTCGGGGCCCCGGTCAGCGAGTACGGCGAGCGCCGCGCCCCCTTCTACCGCACCGCGACGCTGAACCGCTTCGTCACCGAGTTCGGCCCCGAACTCGCCCGCATGCGGGCCGTGCAGGCAGCCGATCCGGTCACCGACCCGGAGGAGGACCGGCTCCGTACGGCCGTGCGTTCGGACGGCGCGTCCGCCTTCGTGTTCCTCGCCAACTACGGCAACCGGACGCCGCTCAGCGCCCGCGACGACGTGTCGCTGGCGGTCGCCCTGGACGGCGGGGACGTGCGCTTCCCGCGCCGCACCCGTCTGTCCGTGGCGTCCGGGGGAACGGCGATCCTGCCCGTCGGACTCGATCTCGGCGCCGGGGTCACCCTGGTGTCGGCGACCGCCCAGCCACTGGCCCGGCTGCGCGAGCACGCGGTGTTCTTCAACCCCGGCCCGGAAGAGGTCGAATACACCCTGCGCGGCGTCGACGCGACCCGGATCGGGGGGAACGACAAGGCCCTCGGCGAGACCGACGGCGTCACCGTTGTCACCGATCAGGGCGGCTTCACCGTCAACGAGAGACTCGGCATCGTCACCCTGAGCCGAGAGCAGGCCGAGCACAGCCAGGTGGCCGAGCTGGCGGGCGAGCGCCGCCTCGTCACCAGCCCGGACGACCTGACGCTCGTCGGCGACACCGTGCGTCTCACCCGCCGCGTGCCCCTGGGCACCGAGCCCGAGCCGTTCGTCTGGTCCGTGCTCCCCGCACCGGACGCGGTGCGCGCGGACGGCGACGAGGTGCGGGGGCGGGACGCCGGTCCGCTGCAGCGCTACGCGCGGCCGGTGCCGCGCCCCGGCCTCGGCGAGGACGCCCTGGTCGTGGAGGAGCTCACACCCTCCCGCTGGCTGCTGCGCGCTCCCGGAGCTGACCCGGCCCAACTGGCGGTGCTGTGGGCCGACATCCACTACACCGGTGACCTGTGCCGCATGTTCGACGCCGGTACCGGCGCCCTGATCGGCGACGACTTCCACCACGGCATCCCGTGGCGGGTGAAGCTCGGCCGCTTCCGCGAGGCGCTGGCCGGTCCGGGCCTCCAGCTCAGGGCCGAGCCCCGTGCGACGTCCGAGCGGACCGCCGACGCCGAAGGCATCCTCCTGGACAGCCGTGAGGAGATCCAGAGTCCCGCCGTGATCCACGAGCTGCGCCTGTCGGCCGAGATCGGCCAAGAGTTCACCTGCCACTGAAGCCCTCACCCAGGAGACCGCGAGAACCCCATGGCCCACTTCGACCTGCCGCTCGACCAACTGCGTGCCTACCGGCCCGAGATACCCGTACCCGACGACTTCGACGCCTTCTGGGAGAAGACCCTCTCCGAGACCAGGGCGCACGACCTGCGCGCCACCTTCGA
Source organism: Streptomyces hyderabadensis (assembly GCF_020404845.1). Classification (GTDB taxonomy): domain Bacteria; phylum Actinomycetota; class Actinomycetes; order Streptomycetales; family Streptomycetaceae; genus Streptomyces; species Streptomyces hyderabadensis. Next base: position 65,208 of record NZ_JAIOJZ010000023.1, read on the forward strand.
GCCGGTGGAGACCGGTCTCACCGGAGCCACGACCTGGGACGTCACCTTTGCCGGGTTCGCCGGCCACCCCATCAAGGCGTGGTTCTCCGTGCCGGCCGGAGCCGAAGGGCCCCTGCCGCTGATCGTGCAGTACCAGGGCTACAACGGCGGCCGCGGTCTGCCGCACTGCTGGCCCCTGTGGCCGCTGGCGGGGTACGCGCACTTCGTGATGGACATCCGCGGCCAGGGCGGCGGCAGCCAGGGCGCCGGCGGGAACGTCGGCGACACCCCCGACCCGGTCGGCTCCGGGCCCGCGCACGCCGGAATGACGACCCGCGGCATCGAGGCCCCGGAGACGTACTACTACCGCCGCGTCTTCACCGACGCCGTCCGCGCCGTGGAAGCCGCCCGCTCCCATCCGCTGGCCGACGAGTCCCGCACGGTCGCCCTCGGCGCCAGCCAGGGCGGCGGCATCACCCTGGCGGTGGCCGGACTCGTCGAGGACCTGGCGGCCATCTGCGTCGACGTGCCGTTCCTGTGCCACTTCTCCCGCGCGATCACCCTCACCGACGCCCGTCCGTACGGCGAGATCTCCGGCTACCTGCGCACCCACCGCGGCAGGGAGGAACAGGTGCTGCGCACCCTCTCGTACGTCGACGGGGTGGCCTTCGCCGCCCGCGGCCGTGCACCCGCGCTGTTCTCCGCCGCCCTCATGGACCAGGTCTGCCCGCCGTCCACGGTCTTCGCCGCCCACAACGCCTATGGCGGGGCCAAGGACATCGAGGTGTACCCGTTCAACGGGCACGAGGGGGGAGCGATGTTCCAGCAGCGTGCCCAGCTCGACTGGCTGCGCGAGCGGTTGGCGCCCCGTGAGTAGCCGCGGGGCCGCCGACGACGCACCAGGACTCACGAGAAGAGGACGCACCCCCATGCCCGCCGCGCCGACAGACCCCGCCCCCCGGTCCACCCTGCGGGTGGTCCGCACGACCGTCGAGTACGCCGGGCAGCCCCTCGGCCTCGACACCCCGCGCCCCCGCCTGAGCTGGCACCTGGAGTCCGACGAGCCCGGCCGGCACGGGCAGTCTCAGACCGCCTACCGGGTCCACGTCGCCACCACTCCCGGCCGGCTGAGCGACCCCGACGTCTGGGACAGCGGCCGGGTCGTCTCCGGCACCTCCGTGCAGATCCCCTACGACGGCCCCGGACTGCGGCCCCGCACCCGCTACTTCTGGACCGTGCGCGTCTGGGACGAGACCGGCCGTGCCACCGCGTGGAGCGCCCCCGCGTGGTGGGAGACCGGCCTGATCGACGCGTCGGCGTGGTCGGCACAGTGGATCGGCGCCCCCGGAGCCCTGCTCGACGCACCACCTCTCGACGACGCCAGGTGGATCTGGGCGGCCGACGACCCGTCCACGGCGCGGTGCTGGTTCCGGACGGTCGTCGACGTGCCGCAGGACCTGGTCCGCGGCCGGCTGGCGCTGACCGCGACGGGCGGCTGGACGGCGTACGTCAACGGCAGGGAGATCGACCACGTGGAGGCCGCGGCCCCGGTGGTCGACGGCCGTGCTCCCTGCGTCACGGACGTCACCGGTCACCTGCGGCCGGGAGCCAACGTCCTCGCCGTCCGCGCCGTCACCGCCGAGTCCAGCGCCTTCGCCGCCGACAACGGTGCGCAGGGCCTCCTCGCCGCCCTGGAACTGACCACCGGCGACGAGGTGCGAGTGATCACCACCTCGGCCGACTGGAAGAGCACCGCCCGGCCGCCGCACGGCGACTGGCACGCACCGGAACACGACGACGGCACCTGGCCCGCGGCCGCCGTGCGCGCCCGGCGCGGCAGCGCGCCCTGGACGGAGCGGCCGACCGCCCACGCACCGGTGACCCAACTGCGCCGCGCCTTCCGCCTCCCCGGCAGGCCGGTGGCCCGCGCGCGCCTCTACGCCACCGCGCTGGGCGTGTACGAGGCCCGCCTCAACGGCCGCCGAGTCGGCCGGGACCGGCTGGCCCCCGGCTGGACCGACTACCACCGGCGCGTCCAGTACCAGACCTACGACGTGACCGGCCAGGTGCGCGAAGGGGACAACGTGCTGGCGGTCGACCTCGCGGCCGGCTGGTACGCCGGCTGCGTGGGCTGGGCCGGCCCCCACCAGTACGGCACACACCCCGCGCTGCTCGCCCAACTGGAGGTCACCTACACCGACGGCTCCACCGACCGGATCGTGACCGCGCCCGACTGGCGTGCCGCGACGGGACCCATACTGACGGCCGATCTCCTGGCCGGTGAGGAGTACGACGCCCGCCGCGAGACCGACGGCTGGACACGGCCCGGGTTCGACGACAGCGCATGGGCGCAGGCCGTCGCCGTCGAGGGGGTCACCGCCGAACCGGTGGCACAGGTCGACGCCCCCGTGCGGGTCACCCAGGAACTGACACCGCGGGAGATCACGGAACCCCTCCCCGGCGTCCACGTCCTCGACCTCGGCCAGAACATGGTCGGCACCGTCCGGCTCACCGTCCGGGGACCGGCCGGATCACGGATACGGCTGCGCTACGCCGAGGCGCTGAACCCCGACGGCACGCCGTACACGGCGAACCTGCGCTCGGCGCGGGCCACCGACACCTACGTCTGCAAGGGCGTGGGCACCGAGACCTTCGAGCCGCGCTTCACCTTCCACGGCTTCCGCTACGTCGAGCTGACGGGCTACCCGGGCACCCCCACCGAGGAGAGCGTCACCGGCCTCGTCCTGCACACGGACGCTCCCCGCACGCTCGACTTCACCACCGACGTGCCGATGCTCAACCGGTTGCACCAGAACATCACGTGGGGTCTGCGAGGAAACTTCCTCTCCGTACCCACCGACACCCCGGCCCGTGACGAGCGGCTCGGCTGGACCGGCGACATCAACGTCTTCGCGCCGACCGCCGCCTACACCATGGAGTCGGCCCGCTTCCTCACCAAGTGGCTGCGCGACCTTCGGGACGCCCAGGGCGACGACGGCGCCTTCCCCGACGTCGCCCCGTACGTGCGGCCCCTCGGCCGGGGCGTGGCGGGCTGGGGCGACGCGGGAGTCACCGTGCCCTGGGCCCTGTACCAGGCCTACGGAGACGTCCGGGTCCTTGAGGAGAACTGGTCCTCGATGGTGCGATGGCTGGAATTCCTGCGGGCGAACAGCCACGGGTTCCTGCGCCCGCCCGAGGGCTACGGCGACTGGCTCAACATCGACGACGAGACGCCCAAGGACGTCGTCGCCACCGCCTACTTCGCGCACAGTGCCGATCTCGTCGCGCGCAGCGCCCGAGTGCTGGGCCGGGACCCGGCGCCCTACGAGCGCCTCTTCGGCCACGTCCGGGACGCGTTCCGGGCGGCTTACGTCTCGGCCGGAGGCCGGGTGAAGGGCGACACCCAGACCGCGTACGTCCTCGCCCTGTCGATGGACCTCCTCCCGCCCGAGGAACGGGGTCCGGCCGGTGACCGGCTGGTCGAGCTGATCCGGGGCCGCGACTGGCATCTGGCCACCGGTTTCCTCGGCACCCCCCGGCTGCTGCCGGTGCTCACCTCCACCGGCCACGACGACGTCGCCTACCGGCTCCTGCACCGGACCACGTTCCCCAGCTGGGGGTACCAGATCGCCCGGGGCGCCACGACGATGTGGGAGCGCTGGGACTCGGTCCGGGCGGACGGCGGCTTCCAGGACGCCGGAATGAACTCCTTCAACCACTACGCCTACGGATCCGTCGGACAGTGGATGTACACGCATGTCGCGGGCATCGCGCCGGCCGCCCCCGGCTACAAGCACATCACCGTCCGTCCGCGTCCCGGGGGAGAGGTGCGGGAGGCGAAGGCACGCTTCGACACACCCTACGGGCCGGTCACCACCCACTGGTCCACCCGCTCCGGAGGCTTCCGCCTGACCGTCACTCTGCCCGTCAACACCACCGCCGAGATCTGGGTCCCCACCCGGAGCACGAGGGAGGTCACCCACGACGGCGCGGAGTTCCTGCGGTCCGAGGAGGGCTGCGCGGTCTTCGCCGTGGGCTCGGGAACGTACGAGTTCACCAGCTGAGGGCGCAGTGCGCGTCAGGCGTCGAAATCGAAGTGGAAGTGGTCGTCGTCCAGGTACTTGATGCCGACCACGCATCCCTTCTGCACTCGCGACGAGTGGAACGCGGGAATGGTGTCCCTGCCCTCCACCCGCCTGGTCGCGCCGTCCTCCTGCCACGAGAGCCGAAACCAGATGGTGGCGGCCCCGGTGTCGTTCGAACTCAGGTGGCGGACCGCCTCCACCACGACCTGGATGTCCCGCCCCTGCGTCTGGATCCTGTGGTCGCGGACGAAGAGACGGACGACATGGGCGATGCCGCCCGCCACGATGACTGCGGAAAGAGCGACAACGAACGTGATCATGGATGGGCCCCTCGCGCGGGTGTGGCCGGGCTGGTCGCCGGCGCGGCGCCGGATCCCCTTCACCCTGACCCGGCCCGCAGGCGAAGACCGCACGTCAGAGCATCTTTGCGTAGTCGATTCCGTAGTTCCACGGATGTGCGGATCCGGCCGCGACCGGCAGGATCCGCTGTCATGGGTCTGTTCAGTTCTCTTCGTGACATCTTCTCCGGCTCCACGACGTACAACGTCCTGGAAGGCGCCCCGGCACTCACCCCCGCGCAGGACCGCGGCCTGGCTCTCGGCGCCATGTACGCGGTCGAGGGCCACCTGCCGATCAACGCCCTCACCATGGAGGCCGACGCCCGCACCGCGGCGAAGCTGGCGAAGGGCGCGTGGGACACCGCCGACGCGGCGGCGGCGCGAGGCACGTACCGCTACCTGCTGGGCGGCGGGCACGACGGGGCCTACCAGCTGCTGCTGCCGTACCTGGAGGCGTACCTGGCGGTGGCCCCCACCCGCAAGCGTGCGCTGCTCAAGGAGCCGCACGAGCGCGCCCTGCGCGAGCTGCCGGAACTCGCCGCGAGCCACGGCCTCGACCCGGCGCGGCTGCGCAACCAGTTCGTCAACGGCGCCTACTACTACGGAAACCTCGTCACCTACGGCACCCCTGAGCCGCTGCCGCGCAGCATCGTCGGGTGGGACGCCGCCCGCGTCGTCCACGTCAGCCGCATCTTCGTGGACGCGGGATTCGTCGCTCCGGACGAGGCATGGACGGCGATCGAGCAGGCGGTGGGGCTGGCCCGGTCCGAGTACCGGTCCTGGGAGGAGTACGAGTCCGCGTTCCGCACCGGGCGGCTGCTGTGGCAGATGGAGGAAAAGCGCTTCGACCAGACCAGGGCCACGGACGACGTGGCGAAGTTCGAACGGGCGGCCAAGGACCTGCTGACCGACGAGGCCAGTCCCTGGAAGCGACTCGCCTGGTAACCGAGCACCCCCCACCCCACCCGTATCCCCCGGAAAGATCCCCGCAAGCTGCCATGTCCCGGACGCACACCTTCCAGGTCGATCTGCGTGGCCTCGTCGACCTCCTCTCGCGGCACCTGTACTCCAGCCCCAGGGTCTACCTGCGCGAGCTGCTGCAAAATGCGGTCGACGCCGTCACCGCCCGCAGGGCCGCCGACCCCGGCGCCCCCGCCGCCGTACGGCTGACTACGGCGGACGGCGGCCTGCGGGTCGAGGACAGCGGCGTCGGCCTGACCGAGGCCGAGATGCACCGGCTGCTCGCGACCATCGGCGGCAGCTCCAAGCGGGGCGGTCTGGAGGCGGCCCGCGCCGAGTTCCTCGGGCAGTTCGGCATCGGGCTGCTCGCCTGCTTCGTGGTCGCCGAGGAGATCCGCGTCGTCAGCCGCTCCGCCCGCGAGCCCGCGGCGCCGCCGGTGGAGTGGACCGCCCGTGAGGACGGCTCGTACACCGTCCGTACGCTGCCCGACAGCGCCCGCACCGAACCCGGCACCACCGTGCAGCTGACCGCGCGGGCCGACGCGGACGAGTGGCTCACCTCCGGGCGGGTCACCGAACTCGCCCGCCACTACGGCTCGCTGCTGCCCCACGACATCCGGGTGGACGGCCGGCCGGTCACCGCCCGCCCGGCCGTGTGGGAGCGCGCGTACCCGAGCCCGGCCGCCCGGCGGGCCGCACTCGCCGAGCACTGCCGGACCACGCTCGGCTTCACCCCGCTGGACAGCGTCGAGCTGGACATCCCGCTGGCCGGCCTGCGCGGCGTGGCGTACGTGCTGCCCGACGCGGTGAGCCCGGCACAGCGCGGCGCCCACCGGGTGCACCTCAAGGGCATGCTGCTGACCGAGCGGGCCGACGGGCTGCTGCCGGACTGGGCGTTCTTCGTGCGCTGCGTCCTGGACAGCGACAGCCTGCGCCCCACGGCGTCCCGCGAGAGCCTGTACGAGGACGAGACCCTGGCCGCCGTGCGGGACGCGCTCGGCACCCGGTTGCGCGACTGGCTCACCTCCCTCGCCGCCGGCGACCAGGAACGGCTCACCCGGTTCCTGGCCGTGCACCACACCGGGGTGCGCTCGCTCGCCCGGCACGACCGGGAGCTGCTCACCGTGATGCTGCCGTGGCTGCCGTTCGAGACGACCGACGGCCGGCTGTCGCTGGAGGAGTTCGCACGCCGCCACCCGGCCGTGCACTTCACACGCACCGCCGAGGAGTTCCGCCAGATCGCCGCGATCGCCGCAGCGCAGGGCATCGGCGTCGTCAACGGCGGCTACACGTACGACACCGAGCTGGTCGAACTGCTGCCGACGGTGCACCCGGGCACCACGGTCGCCGAACTCGACCCCGACACCGTCACCGCCCACCTCGACCCGGTCGACGCAGCCGAGGAACTGGCGCTCGCGGGCTTCCTGGCCACGGCGCGCGCCACGCTCGCGCCCCTCGACTGCGACGTGGTCCTGCGCACCTTCCGGCCCGTCACCGTGCCCGTCCTGTACCTCGACGGCCGCGACGCCCGGCACGAGCGGGCCAGGGCCGAGGAACAGGAGGCGTCCGACGGCCTGTGGTCGGGCATCCTCGGGGCACTGCGCGGAGCCGGCGAGCCGCGCGCCAGGCTCGTTCTCAACCACGTCAACCCACTGATCGTCAGAGCGGGTTCGCTTGCCGACCCGGAGCAGGTCCGCACCGCCGTCGAGGCCCTCTACGGGCAGGCGCTGCTCATGGCCCGCCGTCCGCTGCGCCCCACCGACTCGGCCCTGCTCAACCGCGCCTTCCTGGGGCTGCTGGACTGGGCGGTTCCCCCCACCGGCGGTGCCCCGGACCCGTCCGACCGACCCACCGGAGACACGGCATGACCGCCCGCACCGTCGACGAGATCCGCAGCGACGTCTACGCCGCCGACGACCTGCCCTACGGCTCCGCGCGCAGCGCCCACGTCGAGGCGCTCACCGACGAGGCGGCGGCCACCGGCGAACGTCCCCTCCTGGTCGAGGCGTTGTGCTGCCTCACGGACTCGTACACCTTCAGTGCCGAGAGCCACAAGTCGTTCGTGCCGTTCGCGCGACTGCTGCGGATGTGGGACGAGGATCCCGGCGACTTCGACGAGACCGACACCGAGCGGCTCTTCTGGATGTTCAAGTGGATCACCGCCGAGGCGCGCAACCAGCCTCAGGTGCCGCTCTCCTCTCTGGAGGGGTGGCTCGCGGAGATGCGACGCCGCTACCGGGCGGCCGGCCACTCCCCCCGGGCCGTGTACTCCTGCGAGGTGTCCGTCGCCCGCCACCTGGGGGACCGGGAGCGGATGCTGGCGGCGTACACCCGGTGGCTGGGCAGCGACCGCGACGCCATGTCCGACTGCCAGGCCTGCGAGCACGACGAGATGGGTCAGCTGACCCGGGACCTCGACGACGCGGCCTCCCTCGAACGGTGGGGTCCCGTCCTCGACGGCACCCACCACTGCAACCGGCAACCGCACGAGGTGCTCGCCTGGTCACTGCTCCCGCTGGTCCGCCTCGGCCGTCTCGACGAGGCCCGCGCCCACCATCTGCGCGGCTACCGGATGGTGCGGGGCGACGAGGCACTGGGCGCCGCCGTCGCCGCTCACATCGAGTTCTGCGCGCTGACCGGCAACGAGCCGCGCGGCCTGGAGATCCTCGCCGAGCAGTCGGCGCGCTGGGGCCACGAGGGCGATCCGCTGGCCCGGCTGCACTGGCTGGAGGCGGTCGCCCTGCTGGCCCGCCGCCTGGTCGACCACGGCCACGCGGAGCGGCCGGTGCCCGGACCGGACGGCTCCGAGTGGACCGCGGCCCGGCTGCGCGCCCACGTCACCGACGAGGCCTACGACCTCGCGGCCCGCTTCGACACCCGCAACGGCAACCGGCACATCTCCGACTGCACCCACCGCCGCATCACCGCCGAACCACTCCTCGCCGCCCTGCCGCTGGGCCTGCGCACGGAGATCATCGCGCGTCCGGCTCCCGGTCCGGTCCAGGCCTCCGGGACCGTGCCGGGCCCGGGGGGACGTGCCACGGACGACGTCGGGAAGGATACGGACGAGCTCGTCGCCGAGGCGCGGCACCGCAGTGAGCTGGCCCACCCGGCGGCGTGGCAGGCGTGGGACGCCGCCGAGCGGGCCGGCGCCCGGCTGTCCGACGCCGACCAGGGGGATGCCCTGGAGGCTCGCGCCGCCCTGCGCGCCCGTGAGTCCGGGCCCGGAAGCCTGCACGAACTGCTCACCGCGGCCGCCGACGCGCACGAACGGGCGGGGCACCCCGGCAAGGCCCTGCTGGCACGGGCCCGCGCGGTCCTCGGTTCCGGCATCCAGGAGGACGGCGAGGTGCCGGCCGCCGCGCTCGCCCCGCTGGCCGAGCTGCACGACCGGCTCCTGTCCCTGCACGCCGCCGGGCGGGCGACCACCGAGCAGGTGGCGACGGTGCGGCTGCTCCACGCCCGCGTCCGGACGTCACTGCTCGACTCCGCAACCGGAACGCCCGACGGCGGCGAAGTGCCTCACGGCGCAGCGCCCGACGGTGGCGAAGAGCCCTGCGACGAAGCCGCCGCGGCCGCCCGTGACGCCGAAGCCGTCGCTCTCGAATCCGAGTTGGAGCGACTCGTCTTCTTCGTGCAGCAGCACATCGACGCGGCCTCCGCGTACACGGCGCTGGCCGGAGCCAGGGAGCTGCAGGCGCGGCTCGTCGGGCGACGGGCCACGACGCGCGCGATCTCGATGTGGAAGGACGCGATCGCGTATCACCGCAACGCCCGCCGCCCCTGGGCGGCGACGACCGCCGAACTCGGTCTCGCCCAGGCGCTCATGGAGAACGAGGAGTTCGACGCGGCCGCCGACCTCGTGCGCGGAGTCCTGGCGGACGAAGCCCGTACGACCCTGCTCGGCGCGCGCGAGAGGTCCCGGTTCTCCTTCGTCCTCGCGCACGCGGTGCCCGGCGACGAGGGTGCCGCGCCGCTCCTCGACGCCGCGCACCAGGCCGATCTGGCCGGTGAGAGCGGGACGCTAGGGGCGCTGGCCCGGCTGCGGCTGGCCGGACTGCACTGCCGGCGGGAGGCCTACGAGGAGGCGGCGACGATCCTGGAGTCCGTGCTCCCCGATCTCGTCGCGCCCGAGCACGGGCACCGCGAGAGCGACCTGGTACAGGCCCGCGTCTGGCTCGCCGAGAGCTACACCGCGACCGATGAGCCCCGCCTGGCCGCGGAGCAGTACGCGCTCGCCGCCGACACCGTTCAGCACTGGGCGGACCAGGGACACCACGCCATCCTCACCCACCGGGCGGCCGAGGCCCTGGCGGAGTCCGGCATGCCGCGCGAGTCCGCTCGGGCCTACGGCCGGGCCGCCGCACTGTGGCGGACCGTCGGCAACGACGGAGCCCTGGTACGCGCGTTGCGGGCCCGCGCCTGGCAGGAACTCGCCGCGGGGGAACCGGCCTCGGGCGACGCCGTCATGGCGGAGGCGGTGCACGAGAACGAGCGCGCCCTGCGGGAGGCCGAAGCCGCCGGGGCCGCCGAGGCGCGGGAGGAGCTGGGCCGGGAGCTGGGGCACACCCACCATCAGCGGGCCCGCCTGGTCCTGGACTCCGTCGAAGGGCCGCCGGACGAGACCGGGGGAGAGGAAGCGCTGCGGCACCTGGAACGGGCCAGCGCCGCGTTCCTGGCCTGCGGGGCGGCCGGCCTCCCGGACCACGGCCGCATCGAAGTCCTCGCCGCCGGCCTTGAGCTGTTCATCGGGCGGGCCGCGGCCGCGGCCGAACGCGCCCACGCCGTCACCAGGACACTGCGCGACGCCCCCGACCCGGACGGGACGCTGGCGGGGCTGACCGAGGAATGCGCCGAGATCAACGAGGCCGCCCGGCAGGCCCTGAGCGAGGAGTCCGACCGATGAGCGGCGGCGGTCCACGGGTCGTCGACGGCCGCTTCGAGCTGGTGCGCCGGCTCGGGGGCGGCGGCATGGGCACCGTGTGGCGCGCCCGTGACCTGGCGCTCCACCGCGACGTCGCCCTCAAGGAGGTACGCCCGCCGGGCGCCGACGAGGACATGGAGGGTGTCCGCACCCTGCGGGCCCGGGTGCTGAGGGAGGCCCGGGCTCTGGCCCGGGTCGAGCACCCTCATGTGGTCACCATCCACCACATCGTCGACGGTGGTGAGGGCACCTACCCGTGGCTGGTGATGGAACTGGTCACCGGCGGTTCGCTCCAGGACCGGCTGGACCGCGGCCGGATGACACCCCCGGACGCGGCCCGGCTCGGCCGGGACCTGCTGGCCGCCCTCGTCGCCGCGCACGCGCACGGCATCGAGCACCGCGACGTCAAGCCGGCGAACGTGCTGCTGCGCCCCGACGGCCGCCCGGTCCTCACCGACTTCGGCATCGCGGCCGTCCAGGAGTCCACCCGCCTGACCGCCACCGGCTCGGTCATCGGCTCGCCGGACTACATGGCGCCGGAGCGGGTCCGGGGCCGGGCGAGCGGTCCCCCCGCCGACCTGTGGTCGCTCGGCATGCTGCTGTACGTCGCCGTCGAGGGCCGGCACCCGCTGCGCCGGGACAGCACCCTGGCGACGCTCGCCGCCGTCCTCCACGACGAGGTGCCCGAGCCCCGGTACGCGGGGCCGCTGACCGGCGTCCTGATGGCACTGCTCGTGCACGATCCGGCGGCGCGTCCCGACGCGGCGGCTCTGGACCGGCAACTGGCGCGGGCGGCCGGGGAGCTGCCCGAGCCGGTCGACCGGTCGGAGACTCCGCAACCGGGCCCCGCCGGCGGTGACTGCATCGCCGCGCCGTCCGGCACCACGTCGTACCGGATCGCCCCGCCCGGCCCGGGACCGGGCGCCGAGCCGGGCCCTGCCGACGGAGCGGGCCCTGCCGACGAGGCGCGGGACACGCCCGTACCGCTTCGGGCCGGCCCGGCGTACCGGCCCTCTCGCCGGCGTGCGGCCCTCGCCGCCTTCGGCGTCGTCAGTCTCCTCGTCTCGATCGGCATCCCCGTCGGGCTCCTGGTGCGTTCGTGGCTCCCGGACGCGGGGGACGGCGGAGCGGCACGGACCTCGGCCACCGCCACACCGGCCTCGGCGGCTCCCCGCACCGCGACGTCCCCCGAGCAGAAGAACCTGTTGACGCCGGACGGCATCCGCATGGCCATCGCCAAATTGAAGCCGGTCATGGGCACGTCCAAGGCCACCAGCTTCGTCGTCCATGCGGACTCCGTCACCGCGCAGGCCCTCGTCAAGGGCAGCACCAAGCGCTACGACCGGTTCGCCTACAAGGGCGAAGACGTCGCCGTGCGCGACGGCATGGGGGGCACGGTACTCCCGGGGACCGTCGCCACCGACCTCGAGGACATCGACTGGGACGCCGTACCGAAGCTCCTGGAGCGCGCCGAGGCCGAACTCGACGTCGAACGGCCCACCAGCCGCTACCTCATGCTGAACCCCGCGTCGACCCTCTTCCGCACCGGACCCGGCATCAGCGTGTACCTGTCGGACGACCTCGGCTCCGCCTACCTGAAGGCCGACGCGGCCGGCAAGGTCATCGAGGTCCACCCTCAGGAGCGCTGACCCGCGCCACGAGCGCGGCCAGCGCAGCCCGGGAGCCGACACCGGTCTTGCGGTAGACGCGGGCCACATGGCTCTCGACGGTCCGCGTGCTGAGATGCAGCTTCTCGGCGACAGCCTGGTTGGTCAGTCCCGCCGCGACCAGGTCGGCGACCTCGCGCTCGCGGCGGGACAGCCCGGCCAGCACGTCCGGAGTGTCGGAAGCGGCGGGCCGCAGCCGGTCGGCGAGGGCGAGCAGCAGCACCGCTCCGCCGTCGGTGGCGATCCGGTGCCCCCGCCGCCACAGCGCCGCCGCCCCCGTGTCGTCTCCGGCCGCTGCCGCATGGGGAACGGCCAGCAGCGCACTGTGCGCCTCGCGCAGCCCGGCCCCGGACCGCAGGCTCATCTCGGCCGCGTCGGCGAACGCCCGAGCAGCGGCCTCCGGCCGGCCCCGCCGGCCCTCCACCATGCCGAGGGCCCGCAACGCGGCCCCGGTCTGCGTGGGCACGTCGAGCCGCCGCGCCTCGGCGGCCGCCAGGCGCGTCCAGTGCTCGGCGCCCGCGACATCACCGGTCGCCAGCGCCGAATCGACGAGAGGCTCAAGGAACATGGGCCGTACCGAGGGCTGTACCCGCGGCAGGTCGCGCCCGCCGCCCGCGCTCAACAGCACGTCCCGCACCCGGTGCGGATCGCCCGCCCCCTGAACGGCGTACGCGACCAGGCAGCGCGCCAGCGTGGCCCACCAGCCCTCGACCGCGCCCACGGCCGCGACCGCCTCCTCGGCCTCGGCGAGCACCTCCGGATCCCCCGGGGGTCGCGCCTGCAGCAGGACCGTGGCTCGCATCGCGAGGCTGAAGCCGAGCCGTTCACCGCCGCCCAGGGAGCGGGTCACGGCGACGGACTCGTCGGCGAGCGGAAGCGCCTCGCTCACCCGCCCCTGCTGGCAAAGGGCGTAGGCAGCACACAGGTTGAGCTGGGACACGGTGAACGGCCGTCGGCTGCGCCGGGCGATCTCGGTGCCCCGTGCGGCGTGCCGCAGCGCGTCCGGGAACCGGTCGAGGAAGACCTCGCTCCAGGCCAGCCGGACCATCGGTTCGCCGAGTCCGACCAGATCGGCGTCCGGGAGCACGTCGGTCAGTGCCGCACCCGCGTCGACGTACCGCCGCGCCGCGTCCGTCTGCCCCTCGTATGCCTCGCCCAGCGCGGCCAGCGTCAGTGCCTCGACCTCGCCGAGTCGGTCGCCGCGGCCCCGCGTCGCGTGCAGGGTGCGGGTCAACTTCTTGCGCACGAGGGGAAACCGGGTCGCGAACAGGGAGTGGTTGCCCCATTCGAGGACGAGCGCGTCGCGCTGCGGGGGAGGGGGCCCCGGCCGCCGGTCCAGCTCTCGGCGCAGCAGTGCGTCGGCCTCCGGGTAGCGGTACAGCTGCCGTTCCATCAGGGCGCACAACAGCACGGCGGCGGTGCGCAGTTCATCGCCGTCGGGGTCGGGCGGCCGGAGCGCGATCAGCTCGTGCAGCAGGTCGCGGCTCTCCTTCACCGCTCCGGCGGCACCGAGCGCGCGGGCGCGCAGCAGCATCAGCTCGCCGCGCGTGTCGCGATGCAGGCTCGGGTCCTCGGGCAGGAGCCGCAGCGCGGTGGCGAGCCGTCGCGCCGTGGCCGCGGGATCGGTGACGGCGGTCTGTACGGCGGCCTCGACGAGGACGGCACCCGCCTCCGGCTCCCACCGGTCCAGCGTTCGTTCGATGTGGTCGGCCCGGACCGAGGCGGGTGCGCCCGTTCCCCCCAGTGCGTCGGCGGCCCGCCGGTGCAGGTCGCGGCGCCGCCACGGGTCGAGCCCGTCGAGGACGAGCCGGGCGAAGACCGGATGGCGGGCCGCGAGGCCGTGCCCGTCGACGCCCGGCCGCACCAGGTCCCGGGCCATGACCGAACGCAGCGCCGTGACGAGTGCGGGCCCGTCGGTCCCGACGAGTGCCGCGGTGAGTTCGGTGGTGGCCTGCGCCCCGAGTACACAGACGGCCTCGACGACCTGTCGTTCGAGGGGCGCGAGGGGAGCCAGCTCGTCAAGGAGCACGGACAGGACCGAGAGGGCGGTGCCACCACCGGCTCCCGCCGCGGTCAGCGCCCGCAGGTACAGCGGATTGCCGGCACTCTCGGCGTACGCCGAGTCGGCACCGGGAGGGAACTCCCGGCGTCCCAGGGGGCCCACGTCCAGTCGGGCCACGGAACCCATGTCGGTGCCCCGGGCGAGGGCGGCGGACAGCGCCGGCGGTGACTGACGGACCCGCCGTGCGGTGACGATCAGCACGGGGGCCGCCACCGGGTGCCGCACCAGATGGTCGAGGAGCCGTACCGAGGCCGCGTCCGCCCAGTGCAGATCGTCCAGGACGATCACGAGCCCGGGCGGCGGCGTCCGGGCCAGGGCCCGTGCGACGTCCCGGGCGGAATGACGGGAGGTGAGCGCGGCCAGCACCGGAATCGACCGTGCCTCCTGCGCGCCGAGGTCGGTGAGCGCGTCGGTGAACGGCTGGAGTGGGCTGCTCCGCTCGGCCTCCGTGGCCCGGCCGCGCAGCACCACGTACCCCCGCTGCCGTGCACGCCGGGTGAACCGGCCCAGCAGGCGGCTCTTGCCGATGCCCGGCTCGCCGGTCACATCGACGACGGTCGGCCCGTCGTCGCCCGAGGCGTCGAGCAGGGTGTCGAGCGATGCCAGCTCCGTCGCTCTGCCGACGAAGGGAGCGGGGTGCGCGCGCTCCACCTGGGCCTCCCAGCCTCTCCCGTACCGATGACGAGCCCGGTACCGGAGGGTGGATCCTGTGCCACGGTGTCTCATCGGATGCTGTTTGTCCGGGTCAGGCTACATGTCATGGCCCTGTTGCCGCTGGGCGAGAAGGCGGTGCGCGGATTCACGGAAGCGGGCGACGAGCGGGTTGGCGTCCGCGAGGCGGGTGGCGACCACCACCTGGCAGGGTTCGACGGTGACCGTCAGCGGCGGCGCGGCGGGGTGTGTGCTGAGCACCGCCTGGTGAGCCGTGTGCAGGAGTACGCGAGGGCTGGGCAACCCGGAGCGCGGCGGCCGCCCGCGCGAAGTTCAGATGCTCGGCGACGACCGTGAAGTACCGCACCGGTCTCAGATCCAGGTCAGGGCCGGGGCGCCGGCGACGGGGGGCAGGACTTCGTCGGACATACCGGCAGGCTACCCGTCATGCGGATTCAGCATGACGGGGTGCGAAACAGGTCTTGGACACCTGATTCGGACGGTTGTTGACTCACCGGAGGCAGCAGTGGTGTCGATGCCCCCGGAGGCGGCCGAACAGACCAAGGCACAGATGGCGGCCGACAACCCCATGCTGCGCATGGGCACCTCCGTCGAGGTCGCCAGGGCGGTGGTGTTCCTCGCTTTCGACGCCACGTACACCACCGGCGCCGAACTCGCGGTGGACGGCGGCGGCTCCCAGCTCTGACGCCGAGCGCCGGGGAGCGGGACGGCCGCCCGGCCGCCGTCGAGGACTGACTGCTCGCCTGCCGCCGGCTTGGCAGCCGGGCCACCGCGCTCGGCATCGACGAGGCCCGTCTCGCCCCGGCCGGGCACAGCGGTGGCGGCGGCATCGCCACGGTGACCGCGCCATGGTCCGCGACGAGAACCTGATCTACCCGTGGCGACTGCTGGCGGGCGCCTGTCGCGCCCGAAAACCTGTTCGCCCCCAGACCGGGTGAGCGCGGCCTGCGTCCACGCATGGCACGGGTGGCTCCGGCGTCGGTTCACCGTTCGGCGACGCCGGGACGTACCCACTCACGGCCGGGAGCAGCGACCGGCCCCGGTCGCACGGTCCGGCGGGCGCCCGGGTGTCCCTAGGTGGTGTCCCCGAGCTGTATCCGGGCGGTTCCCGATGGTCTGCGGGCCGGTTGCCCGGTGAGCTGGACACATGAGCCGTCAGCAGCCATCTCGCCTTCTGCCCGCCGTCGCCGTTGTCGCCGCGCTCGGGATACTCGCCGCCATCCCCGCCTCGGCCGGTCCGCCGCAGCACTCCGCGCTCCGATTACCGCTGAAGAGTCAGCCACCGCTGGACCGGCCCCGGCACGCGCAGACCCAGGCCGTACTGAACGAGATCGTCGCCCAGGGCACCCCCGGCGTGACAGCCCGGGTGCGAGACGCGCACGGGTCGTGGATCGGCCGGGCCGGCGTCGCGGACCTGGCCTCCCAGCAGCCGCGGAACGTCCACGAGAGGTTCCGTATCGCCAGCGTGACCAAGACCTTCACCGCCACGGTGCTGCTCAAGCTGGAAGCCGAGGGCACGCTGTCGCTGGACGACAGTGTGGCGAAATGGCTGCCCGGGGTGATACGCGGCAAGGGTTACCGGGCGGAGCACATCACCCTGCGGCACTTGCTCAACCACACGAGCGGCATCTTCGACTACAACATGGACGAGGGCTTCCGTGCCCGGTACGCGGGGGACGAGTTCGAGCGGAACCGCCACGTCAGATGGCTCCCGGGAGAGCTGCTGGACATTGCGCTCGCCCACCCGCCCAACTTCCAACCCGAGCAGGGCAGCAAGCCAGGAAAACCTGGCGAGTGGGACTACTCCGACACCAACTACATCGTCGCCGGCATGGTCATCGAAAGCGCCACGGACGACACCTACGCGGAGGCCGTCGAGGACCTCGTCATTGATCCGCTCGGTCTACGGGGCACCAGTGTGCCCGGCCGCTCGCCCGCGCTGCCCTCACCGCACGCGACGCACTACTCCACACTCTTCGAGGACGGGCCGCAGGCCAGGGTGCGCGACGTCACCGAGTTCAGCCCCACGGTGGCCTTCTCCGCCGGACAGATGATCTCCACCACCGAAGACGTGAACACCTTCCTGTCCAAGCTGCTGGCCGGTGAACTGCTGCCACCCGCCCAGCAACGACAACTGCTCGACGCGGTCCCCGTCGACGGGGACAAGGGACACGGAGGCCCGCACGACACCTACGGCCTCGGCATACGGCACTTCGAGCTCGAAGCGGGGTGCTGGGCGTGGGGCCACGGCGGAATGATCCCCGGGTCGGCGACCCGGACGCTCGGCACGGCGGACGGACGGCACGTCATGACCATGAACCGCAACGGTGACTGGGGCGAGCAGCGACTGGAGGACGCGGCGGTCAGAGCCGAGTTCTGCGGGACCGGGCTTCCGTTCTGACCGGCCAGGCATCCCTGTCAGGACGGCACTCGCGCAGCGAAGCCTTGCCGGGTGTGGCCGAACATATGCTGGGCCGGGAGGACGCCGAGTGCGTCTTCGCCGGTGAGGCCGCCCCGCCCCGCACACGCCGACTCGTCTCCGACCGCACAGAGCACAGTGAGGTTCCCTTGTCCGATGATTCCCCGCGTCACGACGACACGACGGCCGAGGCTCACTGGCCCTCCGTGGTCAGTGCCACCGAGCTGTCCAACAGCTTCCTCGGCAACCTGATCGAGGTCTGCTTCGTCACCCGTGACCACCAGCGCACGATGGAGGGGCTGGTCCGCCTCGGCATCGGTCCGTGGCGGGTCTACACCTTCGACTCGCGCACCGTCACCCGGCGCACCTACCGGGGAGCGGAGGCGGACTACGCGATCAAGGTCTGTTTCGCCGATGTCGGCGACCTGGCCGTGGAGATCATGCAGCCCCTGTACGGTCCCTCGATCTTCCAGCAGTACCTCGACGAACACGGCGAGGGGATCCAGCACATCGCCTTCGACGTCAAGGGCCGGCCCTGGGAGGAGCGGATCGCCGACTTCGCCGGGCGCGGCTTCGCGATGAGCCAGTCGGGCCGGTTCATGGACCAGAACGCCTTCGCGTTCTTCGACACCGAGCAGGCCACCGGGACGACCTTCGAGACCTACGACATCCCGGACGGCTTCGTCTGGCCCGAACCCGAGGCATGGTTTCCCGCCCCGCCGCCGGACGGCCGGCAGCCCCCCGTGCGTGTGCAGGGCGAGGGCGACGGAAGCGGTGGTGACAGCTGATTGCGCTGCACCTCGCGGCGGAAGGGCCCGTCGAATCGACAAGATCCGGTGACCGGGCCCCGGGGCCCCGGAATGATCACTAGGATCCCCGGATGTCACAGAACCAGCAGGAGAACGCCGGGGACTTCCCGCTCCCCGCGGACGCGCCGACCGGGCTCGTCGCCGCGTTGCGCACCTGCCTCGCGCCGCTGAGGCCGGCGCAGGCCTTCGACGACGCGTTCGGCTACGTACTGCACGGCACGGGACCCGGGGTGCCGGCCGCCCTGGGCGAGTCCGCAGCCACGCCGTGGGGGGAGATGGTGTGCGGCGGGGGTCACGGGCCGCAGGACCGCGTCGCCGCCGTCGCGGAGTCGGAACCAGGATGGAGCCCGCAGGCCGCCGAAGCCGCTCGGCTCGTCGTCTACCGGGACGCCCCGGCCGGCCTGCTCGCCCGGTTCGGGCGGCTGTTGGGTGCGCTCACCGCTCGGGACCGGTCGGACTCCGCCACCTGGCTCGGCGTGCTGACCGACGATGTGCTGAAGGCCGTCGAATCCACGTCCACGGGCGCGGAGCAGGTGCGCGCACGCTGGACACCGGACCTCCTGAGCGAAGTCGCCCGGGCCGGTGGTGCGCCCGGCCGCACGCCCGTGCACGCCACGCTGGCGACGCTGCTGTACCTGGACCCCGGCACCAACTGGAACCGACGGTTCGACTTGCTGGGGACCGAGGCGGGCGACGCCTTCCTGGCCCGGCACACCGACGTGCTCACCGAGGTCGTCACCGCACCTGGGCGCGGTCACCGCAGACGTGTGACGCTCCGGTGCGCGCGCGACGCCGAACGACACATCGGTCTGCTCGCCGCACTGGCCGTCGACGAGGACCGCGCCGTGCGAGCCGAGGCACTCGCCGCGCTGGCCTGGCTCGACGGCCCCCGGCAGGTGGAAGTGCTGCGCCCGCACCTGCGGACCGCACCACCGGACCGACTCCCCGGTGTCCTGGAACGCCTGGCCGACCTCGACGGCGGTTACGCGGTGATCCGGGACGCGCTGGAGGCGGGGGACGGTCATCCGCTCGACGCGGAACGCGCTCGGTCGTTGCGCCGTACGGCCGACCGGGCGGCTCTGCTGGAGGGCCCCGGTGCCGTCGTCCCGGTGCCGCCGGTGGAGCCCCCGGGCGACGCCGGTCTGCTGGCGGAGCTGGACACCCGGGTCGCCGCCGTCCGCCTGGAGGGGGACGACTTCTGGCACGGCGTGGAGCAGTGGCTGGCGCGGATACCCGACGTCCGCGTGCTGCGGGACGCGCTGCGCAGGGCCGGGACGACGGACGCCGACCGCCGGGTGGCGGCACTTCTGACGGTCCGGATCATCGGGGCGCTCGGCCGGCCCCTCGGGGCGGTCCTGACGCCCGAGGACGCCGGGCGGTGGTGGCCGCTGTTCGCCGAGCGGCCGGACCTGGTGGCCGAGTACCTGGAGGGCTTCGACACCAGGAGGCACCCCGACCGCGAGGCCGTCGACACCGTTCACATGATGCTGAAGATCGTCGAGTGCTTCACGGCGGTTCCGGACACCCTCGTCCCTCGGCTGACCTCGATCGCACTCGGTGCCTCACGGCACCGCCTGGCCGCCCGCCGGGTGCTCGGCGACCACCCGGGGGCCCGGGCCGTCGCGCGGGCGGCCCTCGACGGCACGGAGCAGACGGCGCGCAGGTCGGCGGCGGAGTGGCTGGCCGGCCTGGGCGAGCCGGGCGTCGTACCGCCGGAGCCCGGCTGGGAGTTCGGTGACGGAGTGCTGGCCCCGGCCACCCGGGCCCTGCCCGCCGCGACGCTGTGGTGGCTGGACCGGTTCCGGGCCCAGGCCCTGGAACGAGGCGTCCCGGAACCGGAGGTGAACCGGTGGCTCGGGCTCGCCCGCCCGATGCTCAGGTCCGCTCCCGACGGCAGCGGGCCGGTGGTGGGCAGGCTCGGCGGTCCGCTGATGCTCCCGGCGGACGCCCCCACCCCCGGTGACACCTACGAGACGGCGGGTGAGGAGGACGAGGCGTACACCTCGGAGCACCAGCTGATCCTGACGCTGGACTTCGCCGCCGTCCCCAAGGGGGCGACCGACCTGCCGCTCCCGCCGGACGGCACGCTCCTGCTCTTCGTCGACGCCGACCTGGAGCCCTGGCCCGCGGGCGGCGCCGTGTACGTGCCGGCCGGGGTCCCGGTGGAGGAGCGGGAATCGTCCCCCGACTACGAGGTCTACGAGTACGACAGCCCGGAGGAGCTGGACGCCGAGTTGCGGCGAGTCGGCGACCTGCGGCTCGTGCCCGGCGTGTCCCTGCCGACCACACCGCCGGACAAGGAGATGCGCGCCCGGCACCCCCATGCCGATACGCTGCGGGAGATCTGGTCCGAGCAGACCGACGGCGGCGGCAGCTGGCAACTCGGCGGGCACGCCGCAAACTTCGACGACTACGGCGATCCGGTGGCCGGCTCCGCGGACCCGGACGACGGTGAACTCCTCTCGGACCCCGGCAACTGGGTCCTGCTCGCGCAGTGGGCGGGCTTCCCCATGTCGATCCTGTACTGGACCATCCCCCGTCAGGACCTGGCGGCACGCCGCTTCGACCGGGTCGCCGTCCAGATGCACGCCAATCCTTGACCCCGTCGGGTCGACCGACCGTGGCTCAGAACGGGCCGGCCAAGTCCGCGTCGAGGGCGTGCACCGCCGCCTCCAGCGTGGCGACCAGTGACCGCAAACGCTTGGGGTCGTAGCGGACGCTGGGCATCGACACCGACAGGCCGGCCAGCGCGGTGCCGTCCCGATCGCGCACCGGGACGCCGACGGCGGTCAGGCCCCGCTCGGAGCGCTCCTTGTTGACGGCGAACCCGTTGCGGCGCAGACGCCTCAGCTCGGTGCGCAGCCGGGCGAGGTCCGGCCGCTCGGCCGGACGGTCGCGGTAGCGCTCCGGCGCGTACACCTCGTCCAGCTCCTCGTCGGTGAGGTCGGCGAGCAGCAGCAGTCCCGCCGTCGTGCGGTGGGCCGGGAACACCATGCCCTCGCGGGAGCCCACCCGGAGCGCCTGGCGGCACTCGACGCTGGCGATGAAGCGCGCCGTGTCTCCGGTGCGCACGATCAGGTTCGTGGTCTCGTCCAGGAGGTTCACGACCCGGTGCAGATGCGGCAGGGCCGCGGCGCGCAGCCGCGACACCAGGGACTGGGAGTGCGCGGCCAGCTCCAGCACCGGCCCGGCGCGGTAGACGCGGTCCTCGCCCTGCACGGCGAAATCCCGGTACACGAGCATGGCCAGCAGCCGGTGGGCGGTCGACCTGGCCACGCCGAGGCGCTCGGCGATCTGCGACACGGTCGCCCCGCCCTCCATCTGCAGCACGGTCGCCGCCCGCAGCGCGTGGTCCACGCTCGCGATCGGGTAGGGCGGCGGTGTCTTGAGCGGCTTGTCCACGGTGGCCTCCAGATTCCGCACCACAGTCTCTGCCCACCAGATTCTGTCTTGCAGAATCTACAGGTTCTCCTGGCAGACGCGATGCACGCTGAGGGCGTGACTGACTCCTCCATCGCCCAAGACACCGCCCCGGGTTCCCCCGTCCGGCTCCAGGCCGTCGCCGCGGAGGGACAGCCGGAGGTCACCCCGGCCCTCGAACAGCTCTACCGGGGCTTCGAGCAGGAACTCCTCGTCCCGCTGTGGACCGAGATCGGCGACCTGATGCCGGCCCGCCCGCGCTCGCGCGCCGTACCGCACCTGTGGCGCTGGGAGCGGCTGCGCGAGCTGGCCGCGCAGGCCGGCGACCTGGTCCCCGTCGGCCGCGGCGGCGAACGCCGGGCCATCGCCCTGGCCAACCCGTCCCTCGGCGGCGGGCCCTTCGCCACCCCGACCCTGTGGGCGGCGATCCAGTACCTGATGCCGGGCGAGGACGCCCCCGAGCACCGGCACACCCAGCACGCCTTCCGCTTCGTCGTCGAGGGCTCGGGCGTGTGGACGGTCGTCGGCGGCGACCCGGTGCCGATGAACCGCGGCGACTTCCTGCCGCAGGCCGGCTGGAACTGGCACGCCCACCACAACGCCACCAGCGAGCCGATGGCCTGGATCGACGGCCTGGACATCCCCTTCCAGTACCTCACCGAGGCCCAGTTCTTCGAGTTCGGCCGAGACGAGATCAGCGACGCCGAGCGCATCACCCCCGAACGCTCGCGCTCCGAGCGCCTGTGGGCCCACCCCGGCCTGCGCCCGCTGTCGGCCACGCCCGCCACGCCGGGCAGCCCGCTGCTGGCCTACAAGTGGGAGTACACCGACGCCGCCCTCGCCGACCAGCTGCTGCTGGAGAAGGAGGGATACGGCGGCACCGTCGAGCCCGGCCACGCCGCGGTCCGCTACAGCAACCCGCACGACGGCTCCGACGTGCTGCCCACCGTCCGGGCCGAGTTCCACCGCATCGTCCGCGGCGCCGAGACCGCGCCCGTGCGCGAGACCGGCTCCTCCGTCTACCAGGTCTTCGACGGCTCCGGCACGGTCACCGTCGGCGGCAGGTCCTGGACCGTCGGCCGCGGCGACCTCTTCGTGGTCCCGTCCTGGGAGCCGTTCTCCGCCCGCTCCGAGTCCGGCACCACCGACTCCGACGCGGGCGCCCTCGACCTGTTCCGTTTCTCCGACGCGCCCGTCTTCGAGGCGCTGAGGCTCGACCGCACCCAGAAGGACGCCTGACATGAAGCTCGCCACCCTCCGCACCGCCGACGGCACCCGCGCGGTCCGCCTCGACGGCGACGTCCTGGTCGACCTCGGCCACGCCGACCTGGGCGAGCTGTTCGCCGAGGACGGCTGGCAGGAGCGGGCCGCCGCCGCGACCGGCACCGCCCACCCGGTCGAGGGCGCGGACTTCGCGCCGGTCGTCCCGAACCCCTCCAAGGTCGTCTGCGTCGGCCACAACTACACCAACCACATCAAGGAGATGGGCCGGGACCTGCCCGCATTCCCGACGCTCTTCCCGAAGTTCGCCGAAACCCTCGTCGGCGCGCGGGACGACATCGTCAGGCCCGCCGAGACCGAGGCGCTCGACTGGGAGGTCGAACTGGCCGTCGTCGTCGGCAAGCGGGTGCGCCGCGCCGACGAGCGGCAGGCCGCCGAGGCCATCGCCGGTTTCACCGTCATGAACGACATCTCGGTGCGCGACTGGCAGTTCCGCACCATCGAGTGGACCCAGGGCAAGATCTGGGAGGCCACCACCCCCGTCGGCCCCTACGTCGTCACCCCGGACGAGGTGGGCGGTGTCCGCCCAGCGCTCGAAGTGCGCACCACCGTCGACGGCGAGGTCATGCAGCGCGACGACACCGGCACGCTGCTGTTCGACCCGGTCTTCCTCGTCCGGTACATCTCCACCGTCATCACCCTGAACCCGGGCGACATCATCGCCACCGGCACCCCGGCCGGCGTGGGCAACGCCCGCGACCCCAAGGTCTTCCTGGCCCCCGGCCAGACCGTGACCACCGAGATCACCGGCCTGGGCGCCTGCGTCAACAAGGTGGCCGGTCAGTGAGCGGCACCACCCGGACGACCGCCGACGCCCGCGCCTGGGCCCGTACCGGCACCGGGCTGCTGCTCGACGCCGTCGCCGGCCTCGACGAAGCCGCCTTCGCCGCCCCCAGTGCGCTGCCGGACTGGACCCGCGGGCACCTCGCCGCACACGTCGCCGCCAACGCCGACGCGCTCGGCAACCTGGTGCACTGGGCGGCCACCGGCGAACCCACACCGATGTACGCCTCGCCCGAGGAACGCGCCGCCGGAATCGCCAAGGGTCCCGCGCTGTCGGCCGGCGAGCTCCGCTCCTGGCTCACCGGCTCGGCCGAACGGCTCGACGCGGCCCTGGACCGGCTCACCGACGAACAGTGGCGGCGGGAGGTCGTCACCGCCCAGGGCCGCACCGTCCCCGCCACCGAAATCCCGTGGATGCGCGCCCGCGAGGTCTGCGTGCACGCCGTCGACCTCGCCACCGGCGTCACCTTCGCCGACCTGCCGGACGGCTTCCTCGCCGCCCTGGCCGACGAGATCCGCGACCGGCGCCGACTGACCGAGCTGCCCGAAGGGCACCTGCCCGAGGTCACCGCCTGGCTGGCGGGCCGCCCCCACTCGCTCGCCGACGCCCCCCGGCTCGGCCCGTGGCTCTGAGGAGTGAGTCATGTCCCATCCTGATGTGATCGTCGTTGGCGGCGGCATCGGCGGCCTCGGCGCGGCCTACTCGCTGACCCGCCAGGGCCTGCGCGTCCGCCTGCTGGAACGCGCCCCCGCCTTCGGCGAGGTCGGGGCCGGCATCCAGCTCGCCCCCAACTGCACCCGCATCCTCGACGAATACGGACTGCTGGACGAGGCCAAGAGCCTCGGCGTCGTCCCCGACGCGATGGTCATGCGCGACGCGGTCGACGGCGGCGAGCTGACCCGGCTCGACCTGCGCGACCTGGAGCGGCGCTACGGCTACCCGTACCTGGTCATCCACCGCAGCGACCTGCACGGCCTGCTGCTGCGCGCCTGCGAGCGCGCCGGCGTCGAACTGATCACCGACGCCCGGGTGGACGCGTACGAGAACACCGGGGGCGGCGCCCGCGTGACCCTCGCCTCCGGCGCCACCCACGAGGCCGGGCTGGTGATCGCCGCCGACGGCCTGCACTCCGCCGCCCGCCGGCTGCTCGCCGACGACGAACCGGTCTCCTCCGCGTACGTCGCCTACCGCGGCACCGTCCCCGCCGAATCGCCCCGGGTGGCCTCGGTGGACCTCGGCGAGGTCGCCGTGTACGTCGGCCCCGGCTGCCACTTCGTCCACTACGGGCTGCGCGGCGGGAAACTGCTCAACCAGGTCGCCGTCTTCGAGTCCCCCAAGGCGCTGGCCGGGCAGGAGGACTGGGGCACGCCGGACGAACTGGACGCCGCCTTCGCCCAGACCTGCGACTTCGTCCGGGACGGACTGCCGTTCATGTGGCGGGACAAGTGGTGGCGCATGTTCGACCGCGACCCGATCACCACCTGGGTCGCCGACCGGATCGCGCTCCTCGGCGACTCCGCGCACCCGCCGCTGCAGTACATCGCGCAGGGCGCGATCATGGCCATCGAGGACGGCTGGGTGCTGGGCGAGCACGTCGCCCGCAACCGCGCGGCCGACGGCACTATCGACTGGCCCGCCGCCCTCGCCGCCTACCAGGCCGTCCGGCCGGAGCACTGCAGGCGGGTGCTGACCACCTCCCGCAAGTGGGGCGAGCTGTGGCACCTCGACGGTCTCGCCCGCGAGCAGCGCAACGCCCTGCTGCGCGCCCGCGACACCTACGACTACTCCTTCACCGACTGGCTCTACGGCCCGACCGCCCTGACCCCGGACCAGGAGCCGGACATGTTCACCCCGATTCCGCTGTCCTCGGCGGTCGTCGACGAAGCCGTGCTCACCGGTGGCGCGGCATGAGCCGTGCCCGCTGCCCGGTGTCCTCAACGTCGCAGCATCTAGCTTGCTAGGATGCTAGCATCGCATCTGTGGGCGACGAGGAAGTCAAACAGTTCAACGTGTACCTGCCGATCGGGCTGATCAAGCAGGTCAAGTACCGGGCCATCGAGTCGGGCACGTCATTGTCGGCGCTGGTCGCCGACGCGCTGCGCGCCTACCTCAACGACGCCCGGGAGGAAAAACCGCAATCGACCGAGCGGGAGGCCTGACATGGCGACCGAGGGAATCGAGGCCGTGTTCCTGACGACCCACAACTGGGGCAGGGCGGCGAAGTTCTTCCAGACGCTGGGATACGAGCTGGAGTTCGCGACGGACCACAACTCCGGCCGGCTCCGCAACGGCGACGGGCCGTACGTCTTCATCGCCGAGGTCCCCGAGGACCAGGAGCCCCAGACGCGGATCGTGCTGAAGGTGCCGGACGCGGACGCGTTCCGTCCCGATCCCGCCGTCGAGGTGGTCACGCCGTTCGAGGACACCCACTACGGCACCAGGGAGATGACCGTCCGCGATCCGGACGGGCGCGTATGGAGCCTGCAGGCCCCGGCCGGGGACCGGCCGTGACCAAGGGGGACCGCATCCTGGCGGACGAACGGGCCGAGGAGCCGGACAGCACGGCGGTGCGGACCGCGCTCTGGCGGGCGATGCACGTCCAGGTCGACCCGCCCCCGCACGTGATCGAGGACGAGATCGGCCTGCGGCTGGCGGCCCCGGGCGACGACTGGCGCGACCGTCCGGACATGGACCCCCACGCCACCAGAGGGTTCCGGGCGGCCATCGTGGCCCGTGCCCGCTTCGTCGAGGACCTGATCGCCGAACAGGCCGGCCGCGGTGTCACCCAGTACGTCGTCCTGGGGGCCGGCCTGGACACCTTCGCCCAGCGCAGGCCGGAGTCCGCCGCCCGCCTGAGTGTCTTCGAGGTCGACCGGCCCGGCCCGCAGGCATGGAAGCGCCGCCGCCTGACCGAGCTGGGCCACGGCATCCCGGACTGGCTGCACCTGGTGCCGGTCGACTTCGAGGCGGACGAGGACTGGCTGCGGCGGCTGGCCGAGGCCGGCTTCGACCCCGGCCGGCCGGCGGTCGTCGTCTCCACCGGCGTCAGCATGTACCTGACCAAGGAGGCCACCGCGGCCACCCTGCGCCGGATCGCCTCCCTCGCCCCCGGTTCGACGCTCGCCATGTCCTTCCTGCTGCAGACCGACCTCGTCGACGAGGGCGATCGCGCCGGACTCCGGGCGAGCGAGGGAGGCGCGCGGGCATCCGGAACGCCGTTCATCAGCTTCTACACCCCGCAGGAAATGCTGGCTCTGGCCCACGAGGCCGGCTTCCCGGACGCCCGCCATGTGTCGGGAGCCTCGCTCGCCGATCGCTACTTCGCGGCTCGCACCGACGGCCTGCGCCCGTCGAGCGGTGAGGATCTGCTGCTGGCCACCACCTGACCCCCGCGTCGGAAGGCGGGCGACCGCGCGCTCCGCTCTGCCGGTGCGCACGGGTCGGGAGCGGTGTAGAGACGAGTCATGCCGCAAGGTCTCGACAGACTCCGTGCGCCGGCGCGAGGGGCCGGGGTGCTGGTCGCCATCCCGATCGCCTGGATCGTCGTGGTCTGCGTGGTCGATGTCCTTGCGCCGTCCCACATCCACCTGGGTCCGCTGCTCGTCGCGGCCCCGGCGATCACCCCCTCGTTCGGCGGGCCCCGCACGGTGGGACTGGTGGCCGCGCTGGCCGTGATCGCGCAGACCGTCATCGGAGTGCTGCGCGACCCGGGCGAGCTGCTCTCGGCCAACCACCAGGCACAGATCCTCGCCCTGGTGCTGGTCGGAGCGAGCCTGGTCGTCTTCTGCGTCCTGCGGGAGCGGCGCGCCAAGGAGCTGGAGCAGGTGCGATACGTCTCCGAGGCCGCCCAGCGAGTGGTCCTGCCGCCGCTGCCCAGACGGCTCGGGCCGCTGCGCACCGCCTCCCTGTACCTCGCCGCCGAGGCCGAGGCCCAGATCGGCGGCGACCTGTACGCGGCGGCCCGCACCGCCTCCGGCACCCGGCTGATCGTGGGTGACGTGCGGGGCAAGGGCATGACGGCGGTCAGCGACGCGGCGCTGCTCCTCGGCGCGTTCCGCGTCGCGGCCCACCGCCAGGCCGGCCTGGAGGAGTTGGTCGCCTACCTCGACCGCAGCGTGTGCTGGGACCCGGAGCCGGGCGGGGCGGGGCCCTACGACGAGACGTTCATCACCGCCACCATCCTGGAGATCCCGGACCGGGACGGCCGGGTCAGGATGGTCTCCTGCGGGCACCCGCCGCCGGTCGTCCTGCGCGAGGGCCGGCCCAGGACGATGACCGCCGCCCGCCCCGCACCCCCGCTCGGGCTGGGGCAGCTGACCGATCCGCACTACCACGTCGAAGGATTCCCGTTCGAGCCCGGTGACCTCCTGCTCCTCTACACGGACGGCGTCACCGAGGCCCGCGCCCCGGACGGCTCCTTCTACCCCCTCACCGAACGCATCACGGGCTGGGCCGGGACTGACTGCGACGCCTTCGTCAGCCGCTTGCGCCGCGACCTGCTCCGCCATGTCGGCGGCAGACTCGACGACGACGCCCTCATGATCGCCATCGAGTGCCCCGGGCACTTTGCCGCCGCGTCTCACGCGATGCGGTAGCGCTCCACGACGTCCAGGTCGACCTCCACGCCGAGTCCGGGACCGGCGGGTACGTCCACGTAGCCGTCGCGCAGCGTCAGCGGCTCGGTCAGGAGGTCGTCGCGCAGGGGGTTGGGGGTGCGGTCGAACTCGATGACGGGTTCGTTCTGCAGGGGCACCGGACGAAGGGCGTACGGCGTCAGCGGCAGAGTGCTGCACGCGTGCAGTGCCGCGCTCAGGGCGATGCCGGAGCCCCAGACGTGCGGAACGACACGGACATCGTGGGCCGACGCCAGCGCGGCGATCCGCTGCAGTTCGCTCAGCCCGCCGCAGACGCAGACGTCCGGCTGTGCGATGTCCACGCAACCGGCCTCGAAGAGGTCACGGAAGCCGTAACGGGTGAACTCCGCCTCGCCGCCCGCGATCGGCACGTCGAGCCGGGACCGGAGCCGGGCGTAGCCGGCGCGGTCCTCGGGCGGCACCGGCTCCTCGAACATCAGGAAGCCCGCCTCCTCGAGCACCCGGCCCATCGCCAGCGCCGCCCCGGCGTTGTAGGCGTGGTTGGCGTCGGCGAGCAGAGCGAAGTCGTTGCCGAGGGTCTCCCGCACGGTGCGCACCCGTCGTGCGTCCTCATGGACGGGGAGCAGCCCCACCTTCATCTTCAGTATGCCGAAGCCGTCACCGGCGTACCCCGCCGCGGCCTCGGCGAGCGCGGGCAGGTCGCGGGCGGCGTCGAAGTCGGTGTGGCTGTAGTAGCCGCCCGTGCCGTATGCCTTCACCCGCTCCCGGAACCGTCCGCCCAGGAGCGTCGAGACCGGGGCGCCGAGGGCCTTGCCCCACAGGTCCCACAGTGCGATGTCGAGCGCGCTGATCGCCTCGACGAAGGTGCCCTTCTGCCCGAAGTCCCGGGTGCGACCGTAGGCGGTGTCCCAGGCGACGGCCGGGGACGCGTCGGGGAGCGAGCACAGGATCGGCGCGAGTACGTCGTCGACGGCCGCCTTCACCGGTTCCGGGGGCCCGTACTGACCGCCTTCGCCCCAGCCGACCAGACCGTCGCTGGAGGTCAGCCGGACCAGCAGGCTGTTGCGTTCGGGGAACGCGGCCTGGGACGAATAGAACCGGGCGTCGCCCAGCGGTGCCTTGAGGACGAACGTCTCCACGCGATCGATCTTCATCGGGTGCCTTCCGCAGTCGGGATGCCGCCAACATAACAGGTCATCTGAAGAGTCCCAGTGATCCTCGCTCCGCATCCGATCGAAGAAACCGCTAATCAGAAGGGTTGACGCGACTAGAGGTGCCGCCTAGCGTTCGAGTCATCTGAGGACTTGAAAGCAGGTGCGCTTTGAGAAGCACTCCCTGGCTCATCGCCGACTTCGTGATCGTCTTCGTGGCGATCGCGCTACTGATCGTGCGGGCGCGGCTCAATCCGGCGCTGGCCCTGGTGCTGGGCACGATCGCGCTCGGTGCCATGACCGGTGTCTCGCTCGACGACATCACCGCGGGGCTCAACGAGGGTTTCGGCGGACTCATGGCCGAGGTCGGCCTCCTGATCAGCCTGGGCGTGATCATGGGCTTCCTGATGTCCTCCTACGGTGCCGTGCAGCGCATCGTCGAGGGCATCCTCAAGATCTTCGGCCGCCGCGGATCCCCGTACGCCTTCGGACTGGCGCTGTCGAGCGTCACGCCGGCGATCTACTTCGACGTGCTGCTCGTGGTGGTCGCGCCGATCGCCCGCAGGGTGGCCGCCCGGTCGGGCCGGCCGGTGGCCTCGCTCGCCGGGCCCGTCGCGCTCGGTCTGGCCGCGGGCAACGCCCTCGTCGTACCCGGCGCCGCGATGCTCGCGTACCTGGGTGCCATGTCGCTGTCGTCGAGCGACATCCTCATCCAGGGGTTCGCGGTGGCCGTCCCGGCGGCGGCGATCACGACCTTCCTCTACCTGCTGGTGATCGAGCGGCTGCGGTTCTGGGACCCCGCACGCGACGAGGACGAGGCCGCCCTGGCGGTGGACCCGGCGGAGGCCGGTGCGCAGGACGACCGGGACGCGCGGATGCCGGGCATGCTCACCGCGCTCGCTCCGGTGGCCACCGTGCTGCTGCTGATCCTGGTGGGCATCCTCGCGCCGAAGGCCGGCATCGAGGTGTCGGTTCTCGACTTCCTCGGCAGCCCGGTCATCGCCCTCCTCGCCGGCGTGCTGGTCGCGCTGGGGATCGTCGTCACCCGGCAGGGACTGGCCGGTCAGGAGCAGGTCGTGGACCGGGCGCTCGCGACTGCGGGCCCCATCCTGGTCGTCACCGCCGTGGCGGGCTCGCTCGGCGTCATCATCACCGAGACCGGCATGCAGGGCGTCCTCAAGAACCTTTTCGAGGCCAACGAGACGCTGCCGTTGCTGCTCGTGTGGTCCGTGGCCGCGGTGCTGCGGATGGCGATCGGCGGCCAGACGGTGTCCGGCCTCACGGCCATCGGCATCATCGCCCCACTCGTCGGCGACCTCGGCCTGTCACCGGTGCTGGTCGTCCTGGCCGCCGGCGCGGGCGGCTGCTTCGGCGGGCAGTTCAGCGACAACGCCTTCTGGATGCTGCGCAGCCTGTTCGGGCTGTCGACCCGCGGCACGCTGAAGACCTACACCCTGGCGCAGTCGATGCTCTCGGTCGTCACCCTGGTGATCGTGCTCGTCGCCGACGTCTTCGTGTGATCACCGCACCCGGGTGTCGATATGCTCGCGGCCGTGGGAGGCGAATCACGTGACGAGAAGTGACGGGGCCGGCGTGCGCGGCAGGCTGGCCGACTCGGTGGCGCAGAAGCTGGAGGCGCTCATCGTCTCCGGTCAGTACCCGGTCGGTGCCAAGCTGCCCAACGAGAAGGACCTCGCCCAGCAGTTCGGCGTGGGACGCAGTTCGATGCGGGAAGCCGTCCGGACCCTCCAGGCGGCCGGTTTCCTGCGCAGCGCCCACGGGGTGGGGGTGTTCGTCCTCACCGACAAGCCGCGTGCGGTGGGCGGGATCGACCAGTCGCTGGTGGGCGGCGTCACCATGAGCGACCTGTTCGAGACCCGGATGGCGATCGAGAGCAAGGCCGCCGAGCTGGCCGCCCGTCGGCTCACCGACCACCACGCCGAGATGCTGCAGTCCATCGTGGCGGCCGCCGACCTGCCGGAGATCAGCGAGCCGGACTTCGTGGCGCTCGACGGCCGGTTCCACCGCCAGGTCGCCGAGGCGAGCGGCAACCCGCTGCTGCTGCACATGTGGGAGTCGATCGCCCCGCAGTTCGAGCAGTACTCCCTGCGGGTCATCGGCATGCCCGGTCGCCTGCACCGGGCCCACGCCGACCACTGCGGCATCGTCGACGCCCTTCTCGCCCGCGAACCCGAGACGGCGGCCCGGCTCGCCCACGAGCACGTCGCCGCCGTCCAGCTCGAACTCCAGAACTCCGCGGGCGGCACCCGACGCTGACGCCGCCGGCGCCGGAGTCCGGCACCGGATGGCTCGGCGGCCTCGTCGACCCCGACCCCGCCGGCCGCGGCATGACCGGCACGGGCCGGGCCGCTTCGATGCCCGGACCCATCGGGACCGCCGTCACCACGCCGCGTCGTTCCACTGGTCCAGCAGTTCGTCGGCCGTCGCCTCCTGGACCTCGGGCGAGGGACGGTGGAGGGACTGTTCCGTCCAGATGACCTTTCCGCGAGCCGTGTATCGGGTTCCCCACCGCCGGGCGAACTGGGCGACGAGGAACAGTCCTCGTCCGCCCTCGTCTGTGGTCGCCGCGCGGCGCAGGTGCGGGGAGGTGCTGCTGCCGTCGGCCACCTCGCAGACCAGGTTGTCGTGGTAGGTCAGGACGCGCAGTCGGATCGGGCCGGTGGCATAGCGGATGGCGTTGGTCACCAACTCGCTGATCATCAGCTCGGTGTTGAAGACCAACGTCTCGTCCAGCCCCCAGGCGTCCAGCTGTCGGGTGACGTCGGCCCGGACGCCGGCGACGACCGCGGGGTCCTCGGGCACGTCCCACTGGGCCACCCGGGAGGGATCCAGCCGGCGGGTGCGGGCGACGAGCAGTGCGACGTCGTCGTTCGAGCGGGCCGGAAGCAGGGCGTCGAGGACGTCCTGGCACGTCTCCTCGGAGCTTCGGTCCTGATGTGCCAGGGCCTTCCGCAGTGCCTCCAGGCCGGCGTCGATGCCCCGGACCCGGTCCTCGACGAGGCCGTCGGTGTACAGGACGAGCCGGGAGCCCTCGGCAAGGGTCACCTCCGCGGTCTCGAACGGGATGCCGCCGCCCAGGCCGAGCGGCGGCGAGACGGGCACCTCCAGGTACTCCACCGTCCCGTCGGGATGCACCAGGGCCGGTTCCGGGTGCCCGGAGCGGGCCAGGACGCACGCTCCGGACGTCGCGTCGTAGACCGCGTAGAGGCAGGTGGCTCCCGTGAAGCCGTCGCCGTCGCCCTCGGCGCCGGCCGCGCCGTCGATCCTGGAGGCCAACTCGTCCAGGTGACCGAGCAGTTCGTCCGGGGGCAGGTCCAGGGCGGAGAAGTTGTGCACGGCCGTGCGCAGCCGGCCCATGGTGGCCGCGGCATGGAGGCCGTGGCCCACCACGTCGCCGACCACCAGCGCGACCCGGGCGCCGGGCAGCGGGATGACGTCGAACCAGTCGCCGCCCACCCCGTCCCGGGCCGGCAGGTAGCGGTGGGCGACGTCGACGAGCGACTGGTCCGGCAGGGAGTGGGGCAGGAGGCTGCGCTGGAGCGTCTCGGCCAGGGCGTGCTCGCGGGTGTAGCGGCGGGCGTTGTCGACGCAGATGGCGGTGTGGGCCGCCAGCTCGCTCACCAGGGCGAGATCGTCGGCGTCGAAGGGCCGGCTGTCTCCCGAACGCCAGAAGTCCGCCACCCCGAGCACCGAACCACCCGTACCCAGGGGAGCGGTGATGAGTGAGTGGAATCCCTGGTCCAGCATGCGCCGGGCGTCCTCGGTGCTCTGCGCCCATGGTCCAGGCGTGCCGCGCACATCGGATGAGAGAACCGCCTGGCGGCTCGCCATGCCCGCGGCCTGCGGGCCGCGGGGCCGGACACCGATCGGCTCCCCGACGGGACGGAGCCCGGAACCGGGACCGGTGGGGGCGACCGCGACGCGCCGCAGACGCGGTACTCCGGCGGGCGGTTCGTTGCCGCGCAGCACCGCCTCGGCCAGGTCGACCGTGACGTGGTCGGCGAACCGGGGGACCGCGACCTCGGCCAGTTCCTCGGCCGTCCGGGTCACGCTCAGGGTGGTGCCGATGGCCACACTCGCCTCGTAGAGCACTCCCAGGCGTGCGGCCGCCGCCTCGGCCCTGCCGGACACCTCTTGGAGCTCGGTGGAGTCCCGCAGCGTCATGACGGTCCCGGACGGGACTCCGTAGCGGTCGAGCGACCGCTGGTTGACGGACAGCACCCGGCTGCCCACCAGGTGCACCTCGTCGGAGGCCTCCCGACCCGTGCACAGCAACTCGGCGACCGGCGCGGCCAGCGGCAGCTCGCCCACCGGACGGCCCTGGAACCGCGCCGGCAGGTCGAGCAGCCGCTGCGCCTCGTCGTTGACCAGCAGCAGACGGCGGCGGTCGTCGGCGATGACGACACCCTCCCGCGCGGCGTGCAGGACCGCGTCGTGGTGCTCGTACAGACGCATGATCTCGGTCGTGCTCAGACCACGGGTCCTGCGCATCAGCCGCCGGCCGACGAGGGTGGTGCCCGCGGTGGTGGCGACCACGGCGGCGGCCGCGGTGCCCAGGAGCGCCGGGAGCTGCTGTGCGACCTGGGCGCCGGCATTGCGTTCCAGTACGCCCACGTTGACCGCGCCGACGACGGTGCCGCCGCCGTCCCTGATCGGCACGGCGGTGCGCACCACCTCGCCGCGGGGCCCCGCGTGATGGCCCTGCACCGCCTGTCCGGCGAGCAGCGTCGCCAGGCTCGACGGCGTCAGCCTCTCGGTCGTGACGCCGGGCTCGGGGCGGGTCTGGCGGATGCCGCGTTCGTCGTAGACGGAGACGAAGTCGACGTCGGAGCCTTCCTCGACGGCGTCGACCCGTGGCTGCAGGACCGCCTCCGGGTCGTC
Source organism: Streptomyces hyderabadensis (assembly GCF_020404845.1). Lineage (GTDB taxonomy): Bacteria > Actinomycetota > Actinomycetes > Streptomycetales > Streptomycetaceae > Streptomyces > Streptomyces hyderabadensis. The sequence continues at coordinate 99,256 of NZ_JAIOJZ010000023.1, forward strand.
GGACCGCAGGGCGGCCACCATGCCGGGTGCCTGGGCGAAGCTCTCCGCCACGCCCAGCGAATGACGGGCCGCGTCGTCGGCGGCGTCGCGACGGAACATCAGCACCGTCCAGGCAACGGCGCCCACGGTCAGCAACAGGACGATCGCCACCTGCAACAGGAGCATCCGGCCGACCACACTGCGCGTGCCCGGGAACGGTCTCACGCTGCTCGTCCCTCCTGTCCGCGCGGGGAGAAAGAACGCGGGAGGTTTGCCCTCTTCAACCCTATTCTGTACCTCTGCGATGGATGGTCGCCGAGGGCGCTTCTCGTGCCACGCGTTTCCGGAACGGAATCGTGCAACAACTGCCAGACGTTCTTGCCGTACCGGGCGCAAACAAGGGCCAGACCGTCCATCGGTCGGCCAAAGTTGTTATACAATGCTGACCGGACTGTAGTCGCAGGTACGCACCGGAGGACCACACCATGGCGCAAGCCGCGGAGATCGGCCCGAGCAGCGAGGTCGGTTCGGATTCGAGTGCCAACCGGACGTCGCAGGCTTACCACGACCTTCGTGGGCTGCTGCTGTCCGGTCACTACGAACCGGACTCACGTCTCACCGAATCGGAGCTGACCACGCGCCTGGGTGTCTCGCGCGGGACGCTGCGCTCCGTGCTGGCACGCCTCGCCCAGGAGGGGTACGTCACCGCAGAGGCGCACCGCAGCGTCCGCACCCGCTCGTTCTCCGTGAGCGAGGCCCTGGAGATCCTGGAGACGCGCGAGGTGCTCGAGGCGGCGCTGGCCGCCAGCGCCGCCAGGCACGCCACCGATGCCGACATCGCCGCCATGACGGAGACGTGCGAACGGATGTGGGAGTGCCAGGTGCCGGGCGGACGCGACGAGTACTGGCGGCTCAACCGCAGGTTCCACGAGCAGATCCGCGAGGCGGCGCGGCATGCCACCCTCTCCAGGTTCGTCGACAGCCTGCTCCACCCCCTGGTGATGCAGCAGTACAAGAACGTGGACCGGGCGCACCCGCGGGCCGATTCGGTCAAGGAGCACGAGGCCATCCTCGCCACCATCGCCACCCGCAACCCGGAGGCGGCGGCCGCCGCGATGAAGCATCACCTGTCGGCCGCCCGGCGGGCCCTCCAGCTGCAGCTCGCCGAGCCCGCGGACTCGTAGCCCGCGGTCACGGCCGGGTCAGGACCACAGGGCGATGGTCCACAAGGGGTCCAGCACCGCGGTCACCTCGTCGCCCGGTCGGGCGTCCAGGTGCGCGTCGGCGTGCGCGCGCAGCGGGGTGTCTCCCACGGTGACGACGACCTCCTGGCGGTCGCCGAGATACTCGCTCGACAGGATCCGCGCGGAGAACCGGTTGGGACCCTCGGACTCCGGGGCGCCGGCGACGACGCGGATGTTCTCCGGCCGGATGCACACGAACAGCTCCTGCCCGGCGGTGGGCGGCGTCGCGGGGCTGGTGAAGCGTTCGCACCGCACCACTCCCACGGCGGTCTTGGCCTCGACCACACGCGCACCGGGCCCGACCGCGGTCTCCGTCACGCCGGGGACCAGGTTGGCGCTGCCCACGAAGTCGGCCACGAAGCGCGAGGCCGGCGAGTCGTAGATGTCGTTCGGCGAGCCGATCTGCTCGATCCGGCCCTGGTTCATGACCACGATCGTGTCGGACATGGCCAGCGCCTCGCCCTGGTCGTGCGTGACGTAGATGGTGGTGACGCCGAACTTCTGCTGGAAGGAGCGCAGTTCGGCGCGCAGGGAGGAGCGCAGCTTCGCGTCCAGGTTGGACAGCGGCTCGTCGAGCAGCAGCACCTCGGGCTCGCACAGCAGGGCCCGAGCCAGCGCGAGGCGCTGCTGCTGGCCGCCGCTGAGCTGGGTCGACCACCGGTCCGCGTACTCCGTCAGCCCCACCTGTTCGAGCATGGCGAGCACACGCTGCTGCGTCTCGGCCTTGGAGTAGGTGGTGCGCCCGTACCGGAGCGGGAACGCCGCGTTGTCGAAGACCTTCATGTGCGGCCAGATCCCGTAGGACTGCGGCACCATCGCGATCGGACGGCGTTCGGGGGAGACGTTCTGCCCGTCCACGGCCGAGAACATGGGCCGGCCGTTCATCGAGATCGTGCCCCGGTCGGCGGTCTCCAGGCCGGCCAGACAGCGCAGGGTGGTCGACTTGCCGCATCCGCTGGGCCCCAGCAGGGTGAGGAATTCGCTGCGCGGAACGGCGAACGTCACGTCCTCGATTCCGCGGCTGCTCTCCCCGCTGCGTTGCGGGGCGTAGCGCTTCTCCAGTCCGGTGATCTCGACGGAGTGGTCGGAGGAAACGGTTTTCTGCACGGTCACGACACCTCACATGTGTTGTTGGAAGCCACGTCGGTTGACCCACCAGACGGAGACGGAGGAGAGGGCGAGCAGCAGGACGGCGAGGGCACTGGCCTCGGGGTAGTCCGCGCTCTCACCGATCATGTCCCACAGCAGCACGACGACCGTGCGGTTGTCGGAACTGGACAGCAGCAGGGCGATGGGAAGCTCGCCCAGCGCGTTGGCGAACACCCACAGCCAGGTCCGTGACACGGCCGGGGCGACGAGCGGGAAGACCACCCGGCGCATGACCGTGACACTGCTCGCCCCCGAGACCCGGGCCACTTCCTCCAGACCGGGGTCCAGTTGCAGCAGGGAGGTCTGGATCATGCGTGACCCGCGCGGGATGTAGCGGGTGGTGAGGGCGATGACGATGATCCACACCGTGCCGTACACGGGGACCGGGACGAACAGGTAGAGGAAGAGCACCGCCATGCCCAGCACCACGCTGGGGATGGCGAAGACCAGGAAGGACAGGTCGAACAGCACCCGGCCGACGAACCCGCCCCGGGTGGAGGCCAGCGCCAGCCACGAGCCGAAGGCCGCCGTCAGGGTCGCCGTGAGCAGGCTGATGACGAGGGTGTTGACCAGGGCGTGGCTCAGGTGCGGATCGGTGAAGATGGACGAGTAGTTGGCGAGGCTGAGCCCGTCCAGGCTGTCGAGGCTGATCGGCTGCAGGAACGGGGTCAGGCTCGTCCACACCAGGGTCAGGATGGGCACGACGATCGCGACGAGTACGTAGAGCGACACGAGGACGGCGATCGGGATGCGCCACCGGCCCAGCAGTACCGGCGTGGCCCGGTAGCCCTTGCCCGACACCACCCGGAAGCGGTGGGCCTCACGCGTCTGGCGCCGGTAGACGGCGATCATCACGAGGGACAGCAGCACCAGCAGGATCCCGTAGGCGCTGGCCTGGCCGTAGTCGGGCAGACCGCCCGGCGGCTGCAGCGCGGCCTGGACGTAGCTGCTGAACACGTAGATCTGGTTCGGCATCCCGAGCATGGCCGGGATGGCGAACTCCTCCAGCGCGATGACGACCAGCAGCATGCTCGCCGCCGTGATGGCCGGCATCGTGAGCGGCAGCACCACCTTGCGCGTGCGGGTGAGCCAGCCGGCTCCCGAGGTGGCCGCCGCCTCCTCGAACTCCTGGTTGAGCCGGGCGAACGCCGGGGCCAGCATGATGTACATGCCCGGTACGCCGAAGATGCCGGCCACCAGGATCATGCCCGGCAGCGAGTAGATGTTGACCGTGAACCCCAGCGTCCGTTCGACGGCGAGGGCGAGGGGGCCGTTGGCCGGGTTGGCCGCCAGGACCCACGCCACCGCCATGACCGTGGCCGGCACGGCCATGGGGGCCAGGGTGCTCGGGGCAAGGACACGGCGTCCGGGGATGTCGGTCCGCTCGAACAGGTAGGCCAGGCTGACGCTGATGACCAGGGCCAGCACCACGGTGCCGACCACGAAGATCAGTGAGTTGAGGGCGACCTCCAGCAGACGCTCGGAGGACAGGATCCCGGTGAAGTTGGCGAGCGAGAACCCGGATACCTGGAAGGGCAGTTTGAACTCGCTGTCCTTGAAGCTGCTGTAGACCAGCACGCCCAAGGGGAAGAGGACGAGGTAGGCGAGGATCGCGCCGATGGCGATGTTGACGCCGCCCAGGAGGCGGTCCTTGCGCCTGGTGGGAGGGCGTACGTCGGCTGCATCGGCCTGGACCCCGTCCCGGCGCTCAGGGCGTACGCCGGCGGTGGGCTTGGTGCCAGACTGCATCGCTGGAGTCTCCAAGGGTGAGCGGACAAGTTCGCTGCCTGCGGTGGCCGCCGGCCGTAGGCAGGGGTGACTCGTCGGCGGCCGTCAGTTGACGTCGGTGCCCAAGGCCTCTTCGACCTTGGGGAAGTAGGCTGAGAACTGCTCGTACTGTGCGACGTTGGTTTCGCTGAACCACTTGACGCCGGCCTTGCACAGGGCACCGATGACCTTGTTGGTGGCGGCGTCGGTGCAGTCGGTGTCGGTGGGGATGATCGAGTTGTAGGTGTCGACCAGGGCGGCCTGCCCCTCCTCGGAGGCGAGGAAGGCCGTGAGCAGGCGCCCCGCCGCCGGGTGGGGAGAGCCCTTCGGCACGAACAGGTAGGACTTGTTCGCGTTGGTCGGGCCGACCGGTGCGACGGCGATCGGCGCGCCCTTGGCCTGGTCTCCCAGCACGAGGTTGATCAGGTCCGTGCCCACCGGGGTCTGGCCCGAGATGATGTTGGCATGGGCCTGCGTGGTGTTCTCGGTGTAGTGGGGGCTCGAATCGGCCAGTCGGGAGGCGTAGTCGAGACCCGCCTCGGCGCCGAGCGCCGGGTCCTGGGCCCATACGGTCATGAAGGAACCCCGTGACTCGACGGTGAGCTTGCCCGACTTCCACCGCGGGGCGAGCAGGCCGTCCCAGCTCGTGGGTATGTTCGCGCGGGGGACCGCCTTGGTGTTGTACGCCCAGACCTTCGGCACGGCCCAGACGTAGACGAGGTTGTCGTCGAACACCTGGTCGGCCGGCACCTCGTAGTCGGACCACTGCACGTTCGCCGCCATGTCCAGGGAGGGCAGCACGGTGAGTCCGCCGGCGTTGGAGACGTCGAAGCTGACCCGGTCCGCGGCCTGTTCGACGTTCAGCTGGGTGACGAGGTCCGGAGCCTTCTTGTTCGTGTACTTGACCTCGATGCCGGGATACTTCTTCCGGAAGGCGTCGATCGCCGGCCGCATCTGCGCCTCCGGTTTCGGCGCGAACCAGATGACCTCGCCTTCGGCCTTGGCCTCCTGGTACAGCTCGTCCAGGTCCTTGGCCTTGGGGTCGGGCGGGGGACTGCTGCCGCAGCCGGCGGCCAGCAGGGCGACCACCAGCGCCAGGGCGGTCAGGACGGCGGCGCGGTGCCGCCGGCGGGAGGGGAGCCGGGAGCGGTTCACGGGCACCGCCTATTCCTGGGAGGCGGAAGGGGCGGCGCCGGCGAGACCGTACAGGCGGGCCGCGGTGCCGCCGGTGATCAGCGCCAGGTCGGTCCCGTCGAGCGGCGGCAGCTGCTCCTTGACGAGGTCGACCAGCTCGGACAGCTTCCCGGCCGAGGCGGGGAAGTTGGAACCCCACATCACGTGTGCCGCACCGAACGTCTCGACCAGGGACCGGAAGAGCGGCGCCGCGGACCCGGCCTCCCGCTGGGCGCGCAGGATCGCCGGCGGCGTGAGCTTGACGAAGACCCGGCCGGTCTCGTGGAGCGGGGTGACACCCGGGGCGTCGGGGTACAGCGGTCCGTCCTCGGACAGCTGCGGCCGGCCGCCGTGGTCGAGCACCGCGGTGAGGCCCGGGTACTGCTGGAGGAGCTTCGCCAGGACGGGCGCGTGCTGGGCGTGCATCTGGATGCAGACCGGCACCCGGCGGTCGGAGAGGAACTGCCAGACCGGCGCCATGCGCTCGTCGTCGAGACCCCGGCCGGGGGTCGGCACCGCGGTCGTCCCGTCCGCCGCACGGATGCGGACGCCGGAGAAGCCCCGCTCATCGATCCAGTGGCGCAGATCCGTGAGCGCGTCGGGGGAGAGGAAGTCGACCGAGCAGACGCCGCTGATGCGGTCGGCGTGCCGGGTGAGCTGGTCGGCGACGTAGTTGTTGTCGAAGCCGTACACGGTGGAGGCCTGTACGACGACGAGGTGGTCGACGGCCGCCGCGTCGGCCTCGCGCAGCAGACCGTCGATGTCGGTGGGCCGTTCCTGGGACCAGGTGGAGCGGTGACCGCCGAGAGGTGCCGCGGGATAGGCGTCGGTGTCGGGCGAGATGATGTGGGTGTGCGTGTCAACGTGGAACATGAGCACCTCTGTGCGGGTGGTGTCGCGGCGGGTGGGTGAGTCGGGCTCGGTCGTCGAGGGCTGGTGCGGGACGTCCAGGGGTCCGGGCACGGTGACGGGCGCCGGGGTCCTGGGTAGTAGTGGCGGCTCTCACGCGCTGCGGCGCGGATGCCTCGTCGACCCGTACGGCTACCAGAGGCTCGATCCAGGAATGTCATACAGTTTTGGCCACCGTACGCGTATGAAAGGGAGCTATCAATACTCGTGCGGGCGGACTGTCAAACAATTCTTACGGGGATCGCGGCAGGTGAAAGCCCCTGAAGCCGGCGCACGGGGTTCCGGCCGGCTGGTGTGCGGGCCGGTGGGGACGCGGGCTGCGCGGTGTCAGCCGCCGAGGTACTCGGTGTAGTCGGCGAACAGGTCCTCGGCGGTCATCGACGACCTGATGAGCTGCTGCTCGCGTGCGTACTGGATGGCCAGCCGCACTCCCGAGAGCAGGGCGTCGTTGAGTCCGTGGGAGACGGCGCGCTCCCGGACGGACCCCGGGGCCTGCGTCCTGGTGGCGTCGATGCTCGCGGTGAAGGCGTCGTAGATGCCCCGGACGGCCTCCGGATCCTTCCTCAGCAGGTCCGTGCGGACGGTGAGCATGTGGTTGATCGGCACGGTGGCATGGCGTTCGGCCCAGGCCTGCCCGGCCGTCTCCCAGTCCTTGAGGACCGGGACGAGTCCGCTGCCGCCGACCACGGCGGCGATGTCCCCGGCGCGCAGCAGCTCCATGAGGGTGCCGGCCGAGCGCTCCACGTTCGGCGGCTCGACGTACTCCGCCACGTGCGGGCCCTCGGTGGTGACCCAGGTGATCTGGTCGGCCGCCACCCCGTAGTCCTCCTTGAGGGCGCCGCGGACCCACATCCCGGTCGTCTGGCTGTACGCCCGCACGCCCACCCGCCGGCCCACGAGATCGGCGGGGTCGCCGATCGGGCCGTCCGGGGACTGCGCGAGGGTGTTGTGGTGCAGGCGCCCGCTCATGGCGATCGGCAGCAGGCTGACGCCCTTGCCGTGCTCGAAGGCCTGGAGATGCGTGACGATCGCCATCTCGGACACGTCGAACTTCCGCTCGCGGACCATGGGGGCGAACGCCCGGTGGATCGGGTCGACGTCGGGGAATTCGAGGGTGCAGTTCCCGACACCCCGCCGACCGGTCTTCAGCGGGACGGTGTGCGTGTAATCCCTTACCGCCACGGAGTACGTAGTCAAGGTTCCTCACCTTCCAGTGGTGCTCACGCACACTTCTTCTCGACGCTCTGTCGCGAGCGGAAAGCCAACCGGTCCCGGCCGGGCAGGGGGCGTCCCTGTCGGACCCTTCCGGTGGATGGGGCGGTCGCCGGGCTGCTGCGTCAACGGTGACCGTCCGTTGTCAGGCTGAGGTGCCCGGTCCGGGCTTGTCAACCCATCGGTGGCACACGAATCGTTAAACAGATTTTCTGTGGATGTCCATCCCATTGCGGGCGGGAGGTGCCACTGTTACCGTCCTGGCGTGCAGATTGTTCGACAACTATCCAGGTTCTGGAAGGGGTCGGGCGGCAGCGACCGCGCGGCACACCCCGGCCCCCCGTCAGGCGGGGCGCGACCGGGCCTCGTGCCGGCCTTCCTGCTCGCGGTGGATCCGGAGACCGCTCTGTGGAGATCCCGTTCGCCGCTCTCGACGAGTCCTGCCGGCTGCTCCGTCCCGCAGGTGACGCGCCTTCGATTGTTTGACAATGCATGACGGTGAGGTCGCTTCGGCTCGCCAATGGTGGTAACTTGCGCCGAAAGTTGTCTAACAATTCTGAGAGTGCGCCTGGGTGTCGCACCGCTCCGGCTCCATCGGCCCAGTGAGGTTCAGCGTTGATAACGATCAAGGAAGAGATCGCCGTACCGAGTCCTCCCGAACGTGTCTGGGAGGTCATCTCCGATCCGTCGGCCGTCGTGTCGTGCATCGGAGGTGCCGAGCTCGGGGCGTCGCACGAGGACGGGTCCTTCGACGGGACGCTGGCCATCAGGTTCGGCGGCCTGCGGGTCAAGTTCGCCGCCCGCGTCTCGCTGGACCTGGACGAGCCGGAACACGAGGGCCGTCTGACGGCCCGGGGAGGTGACGGCCAGGGCGCCACCCGGTTCAGTGCCGGTGCCACGTTCAGGGTGGTCGAGGGAGACACCCCGGGCACGTCGCGGGTTTTCTGCGACGGGGAGATCAAGCTCAACGGCAAACTCGCCAAGCTGATCGAGTCGGGCGCGGGAGCGGTGGTCTCGCGGATGACGAAGGAGTTCACCGACGAACTCGTCACCCTGTGCGCCGCCCCCACCGAACCCGTGGCCGAGCCGTCCGAGCCCGTCGCGGTGGCCTCCGCCGAGCCCCTCGCGGCGACGGCGGCCGGCCGGCCCCGGCCGGCTCCGGCCCGGCGTACCGGCCTGTTCGCCCGGCTGCGGGCGTGGTGGGCGGGACGGAAGTCCCGGCGGCGGGGTGTGCCGCCGAACGGAGCGGGCGGCTCGGCGAGCCAGTCAGGTGAAGCACTCGGACAGGGAGGCCGGCGATGACTACGTCCAGGCACAACAAGGTGATCGAGCGGCTGGCCGCGGGGGAGCACGTCTTCGCGACCTTCTCGGCCGCCGACCCCGGGGCCGCCGTCGAACTCAGCAACACGGAGTACGACGGGGTGGTGTTCGAGATGGAGCACAAGCCCTGGGACATCAACGCGCTCAAGGACAGCTTCCAGTACCTGCTGAGCCGTCGTCAGATCTTCGAGGCGGACAGCCTCGCACCGGCCGTCACCCCGATGGTCCGCATCCCCGCCAACGGGGCGGAGAAGGCCCAGTGGCACGCCAAGCAGGCGCTCGACCTGGGTGCGTTCGGCGTCGTGTGGCCGCACGTCTCCACGGTGGAGGAGGCCCGCAACGCCGTCGCGGCCTGCCGGTACCCCCGGCTGCCGGACGCTCCCCTGTACGAGCCGGCCGGGCTGCGCGGGGACGGCCCGCACGCGGCGACGCGCTACTGGGGCATCCCGAACACCGAGTACTACGCCAAGGCAGATGTGTGGCCGCTCGCCGAGGACGGAGAGATCCTGGTGGGCCTGATGATCGAGGACCAGCTCGGCATCAAGAACCTGCCGGACATGCTCGACCAGGTGCCCGGGATCGGTCTGATCCTGATCGGCGAGGGCGACATGAGCCAGGAACTGGGCGTCCCCCGCCAGTACGAGCACCCCCGTGTCCTGGAGTGCAAGCGGCGGATCCTCGACATCTGCACCGCACGCGGCATCGCCGTGGGCCACCCCCATGTGACCGCCGGCAACGTCGAGCAGGTGCTCGACGACGGCTACCGCTTCCTGATGTCGGCGCCGGTACGCACCTACCCCGGCCTGGCCAAGGCCCGGAAGCTGACCGGCCGCGCCTAGGCACCAGCCGATCCAGTCCGTCGTACACCAGCGGTCACCGCACCGCGAGTATCGGAGCAATACATGATCATTGACTGTCACGGTCACTTCACCACGGCGCCCCCCGCGCTGGGGAAGTGGCGGGAGAAGCAGATCCGGGCGTTCGAGGAGACCGGCGCCCGCCTGTCGCCCGACGAGCTGGACATCGGCGACGACGAGATCCGTACCGCCATCGAGAACGGGCAGCTGAAGCTGCAGATCGAGCGCGGCACCGACCTGACGGTCTTCTCGCCGGGCGCGGGCAAGATGGCCCACCACTACGGCGACGAGCACACCAGCCTGGACTGGTCCCGGGTCAGCAACGACCTGATCGCCCGGGTGTGCGGCCTCTTCCCCGAGCGGTTCGTGGGGGTGTGCCAGCTCCCGCAGTCACCGGGCGACGCCCTGCCCGCCTCCGTCCGCAACTCCGTCGCCGAACTGGAGCGCTGCGTCGAGGAGCTGGGCTTCGTCGGCTGCCTGCTCAACCCGGACCCGTCGGACGGCTACTACCAGGCGCCGCCGCTCACCGACCGCGTCTACTACCCGCTGTACGAGAAGATGACCGAGCTGGACGTCCCCGCGATGGTGCACGTCGCGATGTCCAGGAACCCCGCGCTGCAGGGCACCTGCGCCCACTACCTCGCCGGTGACACCGCTGCGTTCATGCAGCTGTGCGAGTCGGACCTGTTCAAGGACTTCCCGACGCTCAAGCTGATCCTGCCGCACGGCGGCGGCGCCGTCCCGTACCACTGGGGCCGCTACCGGGGCATGATGCAGGACCGCGGCCGGCCGCCGCTGGAGGAGTCGATCCTGCCCAACGTGTACTTCGACACCTGCGTCTACCACAAGCGCGGCATGGAGCTGCTGCTCGACATCATCCCGGCCCGCAACGTCCTGTTCGCCTCGGAGATGATCGGCGCCGTCCGCAGCGTGGACCCCGAGACCGGACGCCGGTTCGACGACACCAAGTACACCCTCGACTCCATCGACATGAGCGACACCGACCGCCAGGCGGTCTACGGAGGCAACGCGCTGCGGGTCTTCTCCCGGCTCGACGGCGTCCTGAAGGCGCGGACCACGGCCGCGGCGAACGTGAAGGAGTCCTGATCAGTGAAGGTCTACGAAGCCCTGGCCGAGGCGTTCGTCAAGGAAGGCACCACCGACGTCTTCGGCATGATGGGTGACGCCAACATGCACTGGATGGCCGCGCTCGCCGACCGCGGCGTGCGCCTGTACGAGGTCCGGCACGAGGGTTCGGGCCTCGGCATGGCCGACGGCTGGGCCCGCGGCGCGGGGCAGCCCGGCGTGGTCACCACCACCAGCGGTCCCGGAGTCTCGCAGCTGGCCACCTCGATGCTCTGCGCGAGCCGGGCACGCACTCCCCTGGTCGCGTTCTGCGGGGAGACCCCGCTGGGGGACGAGGGCGCCACCCAGTACCTCGACCAGCGCCGGTTCGCCGCCGCGATCGAGTGCGAGTTCATCCACGTGACCCGGCCCGAGAACGCCCAGGACGCCGTGCGGCAGGCCTTCTACCGGGCGCGGACCGAGTCCCGGCCGGTCATGATCAGCGCCCCGTTCGACGTCCAGGTCGCCGAACTGGAGGACTACGACGAGGACTACACGCCCTCGACCGCCCTGATCGACACGCCCCGGCTGCTGCCCGACCCGGCCAGGCTCGCCGCCGCCGCCGACCTGCTCCAGGACGCCAAGCGGGTGGTGATCATCGCGGGGCGGGGCGCCCGCCGCGCCGAGGCGGGCGAGCAGGTCCTGGCCCTGCAGGAGCAGACCGGCGCCCTGCTGGCCACCACCCTGCAGGCGAAGAACTGGCTGTGCGACCGCACCGACTTCCACGTCGGCCTGTCGGGTCTGTTCGGCGACAAGCTGTCGATGGAACTGCTCCAGGAGGCCGACTGCGTGATCGCGGTGGGTGCCAGCCTGAACCACTACACCATCGAGAGCGGCTACCTCTACCCCGAGGCCAAGTACCTCCAGATCGACACCGCCCCGCACCTGGTGATGGGCAACGGCAAGCGGGCCGACTGCTACCTCCAGGCCGACGCCGTCACCGCCCTCACCGAGCTGACCCGGGTGCTCAAAGAACGTTCCGTCGCGCTGGAGGGCTACCACACCGAGCAGGTCCGCCGGCATCTGACCGGCCGGCTCCAGCAGCCCGAGTACGTGCGCGAACCCGGCCGGCTCGACCCGCGCGAGGCGATCTGGATCCTGGACCACGAACTCCCCGCCGACATGGGGCTGGTACTGGGCAGCGGCCACCAGACCGACTTCGGCACCATGCTCTTCCAGCGCTCGCGGGACGTGCTGTCCAACTACGGCATGTTCGGCGCCATCGGCCAGGCCCCGCTCATCGCCATGGGCCAGATGGTCGCCAAGGGGAACCGGCCCGGCTTCGTCGTCGAGGGCGACGCCAGCTTCCTCATGCACCTGTCCGAGTTCGAGACCGCCTGCCGCTACGACATCCCGCTGCTGGTCGTCGTGATGAACGACCAGGGCCTCGGTGCCGAGTACCACAAGGCGAAGGCGAAGGGGCTCGACCCGGACCTGGCGACCATCAGCACACCCGAGATCGGCGAGGTCGCCAGGACCCTCGGCGGCGGCGGGGCCACCGTCCGCACCGCCGACGAACTGCGCGCCGCACTCGCGGAGTACGTACGCGAGCCCCGGCCCACCGTCGTCGACGTCCGCATCACCCGCGAGGTGCTCAGTACGCCCTACCGCCGTATCCAGTACGGCGAGGACGTCTGAGCGGCACCCGGACACGTATCCACCTCGTACCCCCCAAGGAGAGAGACATGAAGCTGGTCCTGGGCCGCGACGATCTCGCGGCGGCCGCCGCGGCGGCGGCGCGTGAGGCGGGCGCGGAACCGGAGCGGATCGGCATCAAGCCGGTCCACAAGGCCTCCCGCGGCTTCGTCAACCGCTCGGACGCGGACCTGTGCGAGCTGGCGATCGTCACCGTCCTGCAAGCCGTCGCCCACGGCAAGCCGGTGCTGCTGCTGCCGGTCACCACGCTCGGCCGCCACCAGCACCAGACCCTGGTGACCCTGGGCCGGCTGTCGGTCGCCGACGTCGAGGGACACAGCGTCGGCGTGCGGGCCTGGAGCCAGACCACCGGGGTGTGGGTGCGCGGGTTCCTCACCGAGCAGTACGGCGTGGACCTCAGAAAGGCCGCCTGGACGACGTACGAGGGCCACCACGTCGAGGGCGCCGAGGACCCGTCGTGGGTCAGGCGCGCGCCGGAAGGGACCAAACTGCCCGCGGACTTCCTGGCGGGCCGGGTCGACTTCGGCATCATGGGCAACGAACTGCCCGCCGACGACCGGATCCGCACCGCCGTCGACCACGCCCACGAAGCCGCCGAGCAGTGGTCGAAGGAGCAGGGGTTCATCCCCGTCAACCACGTGGTCGGCATCTCCGAAGCCGCTGCCGCCGAGCACCCGGCGGCGATCCTCGCCGCCTACGACGCGATGCGGTCGGTGCTCACCGCCAAGGAGGAGGCCGGCCGGGCCTTCCCGCTGCACCCCGTGGGCTTCGAGGCGCTGCGCGGCGCGTTCACCAAGGCCGCCGCCTACGCGCTGGAGCAGGAGGTCGTCCCGCGGGCCGTGGACTACGACGAGCTGGTCGAGCGGACCTGCACGGCACTGGGCGTACCGCCGGCCCGGCTCGGAGCCTGAGCGCCAACGGCCGCCGCACCGCACGGTCGCGACGGAAGCACACAACGAACAGGAAAAGGGCAGAAGGCATGGACAAGCTCACGGTCGTTCTCGGCGACTACCCGCACGCGCAGCCGCTGCTGGACGGCGACACCGCGCCGGAGGGTTGCACCGTCGAGCCCGTCGAGGTCAGGCCGGTCATCGGCGCGTACCGCAGGATGATCCGGGACCTGGAGTTCGCCGTGTGCGAACTCGCCCCGGTGTCGTACCTGATGGCCCGCCAGGAAGGCATACCGCTGACCGCGGTCCCGGTGTTCCTCAACCGGCGCTTCCACCACGGCGACGTGCAGTGCGCCACCCACTCCGGCATCCGCGTGCCGCGCGACCTGGAGGGCCGCCGGATCGGCGTGCGCGCCTACTCGGTCAGCACCGGTGTGTGGGTGCGCGGCGTGCTGCGCGAGGAGTACGGGGTGGACATCGACACGATCACCTGGGTGGTCGACGACGACGACCACATCGAGGGCCGGGTGCCCGCCAACGTCGAGCGGGTCACCGACGGCCGCTCGCTGGGCGAGCTGCTGCGCGCCGGGGAGATCGACGCCGCGCTGACCGGCAACGCCGGGACCGGACGGGCGGGGGCGCCCAAGGCGGGCTGGACGGCGGCGGCCGAGCCGGAGACCGCCGGTGACGACGGCCCGTACCCGCTGTTCCCCGAGGCCGCCACGCTCGCCGTCGACCACTACCTGCGCACGGGGATCTACCCGTTGCACTCGCTGGTCGCGGTGCGCTCCGAGCTGGTGGAACGCGACCCGGACCTGCCGACCAGGCTGTACGCGGCCTTCGCCCGGAGCAAGCGCCGGCACCTGGACGCGCACCCCGAGTGGTCGGCGGTGGGCCGGCTGGCCCGCCAGGCGCGGCAGATCGGCGGCGACCCCGTCCCCTACGGGATCACGGCCAACGAGCCCAGCCTGAACGCGATGGTGCGGTTCGCCAAGGACCAGGGCCTGCTCGACGCGGACTTCCCCGCCGACCCGAAGTCCCTGTTCGCCGCGGGCGACTACCCGGACGCCTGAACCGGCCCCCGCCGCACCCACCCGAGACAAGGAAGCACGGACACATGGACTTCGTCGACGCGCACTGCCACATCATCTCCGAGGACGTCGCCCGCTACCCCAAGGCACCGATCGGGGGCAAGCAGTCCCAGTGGGCCGCGACCCGGCCGGTGACTGCCGAGGGCATGGTGGCCCGCATGGACGAGACCGGCATCGGCCAGGCCGTTCTCGTCCAGGCCACCACCAACTACGGCTACGACAACTCCTACGTACTCGACAGCAGCCGCCGCTGGCCCGGGCGCTTCGTCGCCGTCGGCACCGTCGACCCGCTGCGTCCGGACGCCGCCGCGAACCTCAAGGCGGCGGTCGGCGAGGGCGGTCTGGCCGGGGTGCGGCTGTTCACCAGCGGCAGCACCGTACCCACCCAGGGGGAGTGGTTCGTCGCCCCCGAGACGTTCCCCTTCTGGGAGAAGGCCGCGGAACTGGACCTGCCGGTCTGCCTCCAGATGCGCCTGGGCGCGGCCACCGGGCAGCTGGTGGAACTCCTGGAGCGGTTCCCCGGTGTGAAGGTGCTCCTGGACCACATCGGATACCCCGACATCGCCGCGTCGCCCGCCCGGGCCGGCGAGGAGGTCGCGGCCCTCGGCGCGCAGCCCGGGCTGCACCTCAAGCTCACCCACCGCAACCTGGAGCGGCTGAAGGACGCCGGGGACCGGGCGGCCGACTTCCTCACCCCGGTCGTGGAGGCCTTCGGCGCCGGGCGGATCGCCTGGGGGTCGAACCTGCCGGCGGCCGAGCAGTCCCTTCCCGAACTGCGTGCCCTCGCCGAGGACGTCCTCGCGGACCTGCCCGAGGCGGACCGGCAGGAGATCTTCGCGGGCACGTCCCGGCGGCTCTACCCGGGCCTGGCCCACGGCGCCGCCTGACGGGGCCGCTCGGGCCGCTCCAGCGCTCCGCCCCGGCTCCCCGGGCAGGGCCGACCGGTCCGGCGGGTGAGCCGGACCGGTCGGCCCCATGACGGTCGGCGGCCGGTCAGTGGTGGCTGTGCGGCCGTAGCCACTGCGGCCGGTGGGCGGTGGGCCGCCGCTGTCCGGCGGTCTCGTCGGCGGCGGTGTCCGTGCTGCTTCCCGCGCCCTCCAGACGGCCGGCCAGCGCGTCCCGCTCGGCGGTGGCCTGCCTGGCGGTCTCCCGTTCCCTGCGGCGCTTCTTGCCGCGGTGGCGTGCCAGTACCGTCCCGGCCAGGAGCATCCACATGCCCAGGCCGAAGATCAGGGTCAGGGCGATGCCGCCGAGAAACGCCCCGAGCGTACTGATCGTGAATGGCTCGCTCCCCAGCAGGCTCACGGTGTAGTCCGGACCGCCGGACAGGTTGTCCGCGATCAGCAGTCCCGCGAAGGCGGCGGCGCCCGCCATGAGCAGGAGGCCCAGCACCAGCATGTCTCTCACCTCGTCGCACGTGGGTTTGCTCCATCCGGGTCACCGTGAGGAATGGGACAAAACGCGCGACTTGTCGGTGCCGGCCGACGGCCGGCACCGGGGCCGGGTCGGGGACCGGGCGCGGCGGCGTTCTACCCTGGCCGCCGAGTGCCGTCACGGGCCGGCCGGCCCGCGACCTGCGACGCCCCGGAGTAGGAGACCCGCCTGTGGATCTGCGAGCCGCCCTGGAAGCCCACCGCCTCGTCGCCATCGTGCGCGGCGGCGACGCCGACGCCGCGCTGCGCACCGTGCTGACGCTGGCCGAGGAGGGCGTGGAGCTGATCGAGGTGTCGCTGACCGGCAAGGACGCGCTGCACGTCATCGAACGCGCCAGAGCGGCCCTCGGCCCCGACCGGCCCCTGGGCGCCGGCACGGTGCTGACCGCCGACGACGCCGTGGCCGCCCACCGCGCCGGCGCCGACTTCGCGGTCACCCCGGGGCTGGGCGACGGCGTCACGGCGGCCCGCGAGCGGGGCATGCCCGTCCTGGCCGGCGTCATGACACCCACCGACGTCATAGCGGCGCGCACCCTCGGCGCCACCGCGTTGAAGATCTTCCCGGCGGCCCAGGCGGGCGGACCGGCCTACGTCAAGGCACTGCGCGGACCCTTCCCGCAGGAGGCCCTGGTGCCCGTCGGCGGTGTCGACGAGGCGGCGGCCCGCGCCCACCTGGCGGCCGGCGCCACCGCGGTCGGGGTCGGTTCCCCGCTGATCGGCGACGCCGCCGACGGAGGCAGTCTCGACGGTCTCCGCGCCCGCGCCCGCGCCTTCCGCGCCGCCGTGCGTCAGGCCCGGCCGTGACCGACGCCCGGCCCGCACCGGAGCGGGACGCCGACACCTCCGTGCCCAGGACCTCCGTGCCCAGGACCTCCGTGCCCAGGACCTCCGTAGGCAGGCGGGAGAAGACCGCGGCCGATCCGGCCACCAGCCCCTGGCGACCGCCGCGGGGACCGGTGGTGTGCCTGGGGGAGACCATGGCGGCCCTGGCCCCGGCCCCCTCCCACGCGCTGGACGACGCGGAGTTGCTGTGTCTCTCGGTGGCGGGCGCCGAGTCGAACGTGGCCATGTACCTCGCGGACCACGGCCTGCCCGTCTCCTGGCTCTCGGCGGTCGGTGACGACGCGCTCGGCCGACGGGTGCGCTCGACCGTCGCAGGGGCGGGCGTGGACGTCTCGGGCGTCCGCACCGACCCCGCACGGCCGACCGGCCTGCTCCTGAAGGACCCGGGCGCCACCGGGACCCGCGTGCACTACTACCGCGCGGGTTCGGCGGCCTCGGCCCTCGGCCCCGGCCTCCTGGACGACGAGCGGATCCGCGGGGCCGCCCTGCTCCACCTGACCGGGGTGACGCCGGCGCTGTCCCCGTCCTGCCGGGCCCTGGTGGAACGGGCCCTGCACACCCCGCCGGAGCGGCGCGGCCACGCCGTCAGCTTCGACGTCAACCACCGCCCCGCCCTGTGGCCGCCGGACACGGCCGCCACGGTGCTGCGCGAGCTGGCCGACCGCGCCGACATCGCCTTCGTCGGCCTGGACGAGGCCCAGGACCTGTGGGGCGCCGACCTGGACGCCACGGACGTCCGCCGGCTGCTGAGCCGCCCGCGGGTCCTCGTCGTCAAGGACGGCGGGCGGGGCGCCACCGCGTTCACCGAGCACGGCGCGTGCACCGTGCCCGCCCTGGCCACTGAGGTCGTGGAGCCGGTCGGCGCGGGCGACGCGTTCGCCGCCGGATTCCTCGCCGGACTGTGCGGCGGCACGGATCTCACCCGGGCCCTGCGCCTGGGTCACCTCACGGCCGCGTCCGCGCTGAAGGTCGTCGGGGACCACGGACCCCTGCCCGACGAGGGCACCGTCGCGGCGATGCTGGCCCTCGCCGAGCAGGACTGGTGTCAGGCGCCGATGTCGTAGAGCACGAACTCCTCCCACGAGCCCGTCACCTCGGTGGAGCGGGCGCGCAGCGCGTACTGGAGCGAACCGGTGTAGCCGTTCTCCATGGCGACGAAGAGCCCGTTGAGCGTGGACTGGAGCGCCCAGCGGTCCAGGCTCTCGTTGTAGTAGAGGACGAACCGCTCCCAGCCGCCCACGCTGGTGGAGCGTGCCCGCAGGACGTTCTGCGCGCTGCCGGTGTAGTTCTTCTCCACCGCCACGTAGCGGTTGTTCGCCAGGGACCGCAGCGCGTAGGTCTCGGTGGCCTCGTCCCACTCGAAGGCGTAGCTCTCCCACGAGCCGCCGAACTCGGTCGAACGGGCCCGCTGGACACCGGTGTTGGGCTCGGCGTAGTTCTTCTCGGTGGCCACGAAACGGTTGTTGCGGACGGACTGCACGGCCAGCAGCTCCGGCTCCGCGGCCGCAGCGGCCGTCTCCCCGGCGGCGAGCGGGGCCCGCCGGGCGTCCTTGTCCCCGGTGATGCGCGCCAGGGCGGATGCGTCCACCGCCTCCCAGCCGGCCGGGACGGCGGCGGGACCGTCGGCGCGCGGGGCGGCGACGGCGGTCGGAACGGTCAGCGCGGACGCCGCGAGCAGGGCGCTCAGGGACAGCAGGACGGAGGTCGTACGTCGCACGGGAATTCCTCGGCTTTCGTCACACGGATACCGGGGCGGCGGGACGACGATCCCGCGGGAAACGGCACCGAGACATGACGGCGTCACCCCCGAATTTCTCCGCACCCCCCACAGGCCGCGGTCGGCACCCCTCCCCGGGTGCGTCGGCGGCCGCTGCGCCGATTCGGCGAAGCACTTTCAGCATAGTGATGTTGAAGCGCGAACCGGCACAGTTCCGCTCTCAATTCGACGATCCCGGACCGGAATTGAGCGGTATTAGGAATCCCGTGGTCCGCCGTTAATTCACCGGCAACGTGCCGTTACGGCGGCGGCCGATTTCCAGGCCGGGCGCGGTCGGCGCGACCTGCTCGTGGCCGCGTCGACGACGAATCCGACCCCGATGCCGAGCATCCAGGTGTCCTTCGCCAGGGCCGTTCCCTCCTGCGTCGGACGCAGGCTGCCCTCCTCGCGCATTCCCGGGGTGCGCAGATAAAGTCCCACCAGTCCCGCCGAGAACGCGGTCAGGCCGATGCCCGCCAGGGCCGTCGGCACAACCGGCAGCAGCAGTGCCGTGCCGAGCGCGATCTCGCCGGCGGAGAGCAGCCGGACAAACGTCGTGGGCTGCAGTTTGCCGAGGAACGGATAGGTGTTCTTCGCCATTCCGTGCATCATGGCGGCGGTCTCTTCGTCGGCTCCGCGCTTGGCCAGACCGGAGTTGAGAATGAAAGCCCCGGTGGCAAGGCGCGGGGCGACATGCCTGAGCTCGACGGGCAGACGCATGGGAACTCCTAGGGGCGTTTCCTCGAGGACACGCCCAGGCTAGGGCGCGCGGTGCGCCCGCGCAGCGCGTAGGTCCCGAGCCTGCTCCGATCGGGTCACGACGGGACCCGGCGGGTACGCCCGGCTCAGTACGGGGGGTTACTCCCGCCGTGGGACGCCCCGGTGGCCGCCGACCGGCAGCGTGGGCGGTGTGAAACTCAGCCGCCCCGCACGCCGGGCCTCCCTCGTCGTCCATGCCGTCGCCTCCGCCGCCTGGCTCGGGCTCTCCCTCGGGCTGCTGGCGCTCGGCATCACCGCGGCGGCCGGCGCCTCCCCGGCCGCGGTGGAGGCCGCCGTCCGCTGCATGAAGCTGTTCGCCGACTGGCTGCTGCTCCCGCTCGCCCTGCTCACCCTGGCGAGCGGCCTGCTGCTGGCGCTGGGCACGCCGTGGGGGCTCGCCCGGCACCGGTGGGTGTACACGAAGTTCTGGCTGACCCTGGCCACGACCGTCGCCACCTTCTTCGCACTGCGCCCCGGGGTGAACTCGGCGGTCGCGGCCGTGACCGCCGGTGAGCCGCTGCCCGACGCGGGGGACGTGCTCTTCGGGCCGGTGGTCTCCCTGTCCGCCTATGTCTTCATGACGGTGCTCTCGCTCCTCAAACCCTGGGGACTCACCCGGCGCGGCCGCCGGCTGCGCGAGCGTCCGTCCCCGGGCGGTTCCTAGCATGAGGTCATGAACAGCACAGTCCCCGACACCATGCGGGCGGCGTACGTCGACGCCGTCGGACCGGCCGACGCCATCCGGTACGGGGAACTCCCCGTGCCGTCCGTGGGCCCCACGGACGTACTGGTGCGGGTGACGGCCGTCGCGGCCGACCCCGTGGACACCTTCGTACGGTCCGGGGCGTACGCCACCCCCCTGCCCACGCCCTTCGTCGTCGGCCGCGACCTGGTGGGCGAGGTCGTCCTGGCCGGACCGGGCGCGGCGGGCTGGACCGCCGGGCGGCGGGTGTGGTGCAACAGCCTGGGCCACGCCGGCCGGCAGGGTGCCTTCGCCCAGTACGCGACGGTCGCGGCCGAACGCCTCTACCCGGTGCCGCCCGGCATCGACGCGGAACACCTCGTGGCGGCCGCCCACCCGGCCGCCACCGCCTGGCTCGCGCTGCTGCGGCACGGGCGGCTGCGGGCGGGGGAGACCGTCTACGTCGGCGGCGGCGCCGGGAACGTGGGCGGCGCCGCCGTCGCCCTGGCCGCCCGGGCCGGGGCCCGCGTGATCGCCACGGCACGTGCCGAGGACGCCGAGGCGGTGCGGGGCCTGGGCGCCGCGGAGGTCCTCGACCACCGCGCGCCAGACCTCGGCGCGCGCATGCGCCGGGCCGCCCCCGACGGCTACGACGTGCACCTGGACACGTCCGGCCACGGGGTGCTGGCCGAGTCCGTCGACTCGCTGGCCCGGGGCGGGCGGCTGGTCGCGATGGCGGGACTGGGCACCGGGCCCTCCGCACTGCCCATGGGCCGGCTCTACACCAAGGACGCGAGCATCGTGGGCTTCGCCATCAGCAACGCCACCACCGCCGACCTCGCCGAGGCGGCACGGGGCGTGGTGGGCGTCCTCACTCACACCCCGTGGCGCCCGCGCATCGCCGACCGGCTGCCGCTGTCGCGGACGGCCGAGGCCCACCGCAGACTGGAGGCCGGAGAGGTGCGGGGACGGCTGGTCCTCACGCCGCCCTGATCGTCTTTCCGGCCCGGCGGGCCAGGTCCATGATGGACACGGTGGAAGAAAACGGGGAAACCGTCGCCAGTGCGTGGAGGCACAGGAATGCGCCGTGAAGACCTGCCGGCCCCGGAGTCGGGAATGCTGCTCACCCACTTCCTCACCGTGGCCGACGTGCCGCGCTCGCGTGCCTTCTACTCCGAGGTGCTAGGCGGCGAGGTCGTGCTCGCGGAGAACCCGTGCATCGTCAGACTGGCGAACAGCTGGCTCATCATGAATCCGGGCGGGGGGCCGACGCCGGACAAGCCGGACGTCACCTTGCGCCCGCCGGACGACCCGGGGACGGCGACGAGCTTCCTCAACATCAGGGTGGCCGACATCGAGCGCTGCCACCGCGAGTGGAGCGCGCTCGGTGCCGAGTTCCTCACCCCGCCGATCGACCGGAAGGCCGAGCTGCGGTGCTATCTGCGCGACCCCGACGGCTACCTGATCGAGGTCGGTCAGGCCACCGGGATGCTGGAGGGCATTTTCGCCGATCCGCCCGCGGGACAGGGCTGACGCGTCCGGCGGGACCGCTCAGGGCTGCGGGCGGACGGTCAGCAGCTGCTGGGCGTGGCCGACCGGGCCGTCCAGGTCGTGCAGCACGGTGCTGGTGATGCCCTGACCGGTCGGCCCGAAGACCACGGTGGTGTCCAGCCCGGTCCACCGGCCCCGCGGCGCGCGGTGCAGGTGCAGGGTGAGGTCCACGTTCGGGAACATCCACTCTCGCGGCGACTGCCGCACCGCGATGCCGTTGGCCGTGTCGACCAGCGCGACGTAGGAGGCCAGCGGGCTCGCGCTCTCCCCGGCGACCAGGTCGAGGCCGGTGGAGATCCAGGCGGTGGCGCGACCCGGCCGGGGCGGGTCCAGCGGGCGCACGTCCAGGGAGGCGATGTACCCGCCGGGCCACTCGGTCTCCATCGGCCAGCGGACGAGCGTGTCCGGCCCGGCGAGCCGGTCGGCACCGCCGCCGGCGACGCCGCTCGTGTCCCCGTCGGCCAGCAGCCAGGCCCTGGCCCGCGCCACCGAGCGGTCCGCGATCAGCACGGTCGCCTCCACCAGCTCGATGGTGCGCCCCGGCCGGACGGTCTCCACCCGTATCTCGCACTCGTCCAGCGCCGGCCGGCCCAGGATGTCGAAGCTGATCCGGCTCAGTGACATCGCCGCACCGGGCCGGTCCGCCAGGTGCCGGTCGACGGCGTGGACGATCAGACCCCCGAGCGGACTGAAGTGCTGTTCGTCCGGGCTCCACGCGCCGCCCGCGTGCGGGGTGGGCTTGTAGCGGTGCTCGTCGATGCGCTCGTAGTAGCTGTCCGGGGTCGCTGTGCTGGTGTTCAACGGGCTGCTCCTGGAACGACGGCGGTGACGAGTACGGCGGCGGCGGCGGGTGCCGACGGCGCCGCCGGGACCGCGACCAGGATAGTTGTACGGCGCATC
Source organism: Streptomyces hyderabadensis (assembly GCF_020404845.1). GTDB lineage: Bacteria > Actinomycetota > Actinomycetes > Streptomycetales > Streptomycetaceae > Streptomyces > Streptomyces hyderabadensis. The sequence goes on from NZ_JAIOJZ010000023.1 coordinate 121,552, forward strand.
GGGCCGGGCCGAGTGGGTCGGCCCCGGCTGGGAACTGGGACCGTCCAGGAAGCCGAAGGCGGCGCGCAGGCGAAGGAGTACCGCGATGGCCAGGAAACGCGACGACGGCGAGCACCTGAGGAAGGGGGTCCGCAGCGACAGGTCGGGCAGGTCGGCGGTGCACAAGCCGTCCGCGCTGAAGAAGGAGGAGTGAGGCGCCATGGACGGCGACGAACAGGACGAGACCCGGGACGCCTTCCACGAACTGGTGAACATGACACCGGCCGAACTGGACCGGTGGCTCGACACCGACGAGTCGCGGGACGCCGGGCACCACCAGGACGGGGGCGAGTCCGTCGGGCACGCGTCCGGCCGCCGGATCGTCGAGATCCTGCACAAGAACCGGGGCGACCTCTCGGACGCGGACTACGAGCACATGCGCAAGGTCGTCGGCTACGTCCGCCGGCACCTGGCCCAGCGGCCGTCGGGCGACGTCGCGGACACCCGGTGGCGCCACTCGCTGATGAACTGGGGCCACGACCCCCTGGCACGCCATGGCTGACGACGACCGGCACCGCCGCCCGGACGGCGTCAGCGACGAGACGGTCGAGGCCCTCGGGTCCCTGTCCAAGTCCCTGGAGACCACCGAGTGCGCCCGCGGGCACCTGTTCGCCTTCCACCAGCACACCGGTGCGGCGGACTTCGAACTCGACCGCGCGGTCGCACTGCTGCGTGCCGCGGGGCACCCGGAGTGGGCGGAGCGCGTACGCACCGAGATCCTCGGCCGCAACGTCATCCCCGGCCACTGGACGTTCCAGATCGTCGACGCCTACGACCGGACGTACTACCAGCCGTTCCGGGACCTGGAGCAGGCGGCGGTGGAGCACCTGGCCGAGGGCCGCCGCCACCTGTACGAGGCGGAGCTGAAGCAGGCCCGCAGGACCCGGAACCACCCGGACCACACGTTCCGTCCGGACGGGCCCCGCCCCTGACGGCCGCCCGGGTCCGCCCGCCCGGGGCTCAGTCGCGTCCGCGCGCCCGCCGGAAGCGGTCCAGGCCCTCGGCGAGGTCGACGACCGGGTCGGGATAGCCTCCGTACGCGGAGCGCTCCGCCCGGGGCAGCCGCCAGGGCTCGTGCACCGAGCGACCCTTCAGCCCGGCCAGTTCGGGCACCCAGCGCCGGACGTACGCACCGTCGGGGTCGAACCGCCGGGCCTGCGCGGTCGGGTTCAGGACGCGGTGCGGCCGGGTGTCGGTGCCGGTGCCCGCGGCCCACTGCCAGTTCAGCTGGTTGTCGGCCACGTCGCCGTCCGCGAGCAGCTCCAGGAAGTGCCGGGCGCCCACCCGCCAGTCCACGTACAGCGTCTTGGTGAGGAAACTGGCGACCAGCAGGCGGCCCCGGTTGTGCATCCAGCCCTCGTGCCGCAGCTGGCGCATCGCGGCGTCCACGACCGGGTAGCCCGTGCGCCCCGCCCGCCACGCGGCGACGTCCGCCTCGGCGGCGGCGCCGGTGCGCCAGCGGTCGTGCCGGGTGCGGTAGTCGGCGGCCGCGGCGTGCGGGCGGGCGGCCAGCACCTGGTGGTGGAAGTCCCGCCAGGCCAGCTGTCGTACGAAGGCCTCCGCGCCGGGACCGCCCGCGCGCCGGGCCCGGTGGACCAGCTCGGCGGGGGAGAGGGCGCCGAGGTGCAGGTCGGGGGAGAGCCGGGAGGTGGCGTCGCCGGCCAGGTCGTCGTGGTGGTCCGCGTAGCCGGCGAGGCCGTTGCGCAGCCACGCCGTCATGCGCTTCCTGGCGGCCCGTTCCCCACCGGTCGGCAGCGCCGGGGACAGCCCCACCAGGTCCCCGCGGGCGGGCAGCGGCTCCGAACCGACGCCGTCCGGGACGCGCACCCGGCGCGGGGCGGCCAGCGGCTCGCGGACGGAACGCTCGCTCCAGCGCCGGAAGTACGGCGTGAACACCGCGAAGTGGTCGGAGGCGGCCGGGGTGACGGCCCCCGGGGCCAGCACGGTGGTCACGGCGTCGTGGACGTGCAGCCGGCAGCCCCGCGCCGCGAGGGCGGAGCGCAGGAGTTCCTCGCGGCGGTGCGCGTACGCGCTGACGTCGGCCGCCAGGTGCACCTCGTCGGCCGCCGCCTCCCCGGCCACCGCGCACACCTGCTCGACCAGGTCGCCGGAGCGGACGACCAGCCGCCCGCCGCGGTCCCGCAGCCCGGCGTCCAGGTCCCGCAGACAGTCGGCGAGGAGGGCGAGCCGGTTGGGCGCGGCGAATCCGGCGGCGTCCACGGCCCGGTCCCGGACGAACAGCGGCACCACGGCCGCGGAACGGTCGAGCGCCGCGCGCAGCGGCGGATGGTCGTGGAGCCGCAGATCGCGGGTGAACAAAACGACCGACGTGGTCATGGCACTCCTCGCGGGGGTCCCGGCGACGCTACCGGACCGCGAGGCGCTCTCCGCGGGGACGCGCGGGGCGCCGCCGGGCGGCGGCGTAACAGCGCCGCCGCGTGCGCCGGCCGCCGCCGCCTCGGCCTCCACTCGCCGGCGCCGTGCACCGGGGAG
>NZ_JAIOJZ010000024.1 GCF_020404845.1 Streptomyces hyderabadensis
AGGAGTACAGGCGCACCCGGACGACATAGCGGCGGCCCTTGACGAAACGGGCCCTGATCGTGGCGTTGCGGGGGGTTCCCCCGTCGTCCTGTCCGGCGAAGTAGCGGGGCACGCCGTCCCGCTCCTCGAAGACGACGACGACGGCGTCGCTGTCACCGAAGGTGCCCACGGTGTACTCGCGGGTCTCCGGCGGGTCCACCCGGAAGTCGGCCTGTTCGCCGGGCCCGAGCCCCAGGGGCACCGAACGGAACGGCACCAGCGGACCCGGCCGGCCGGTGGGCGGGTACCAGCGCAGGGCGAACTCCTTGTCGGCGGCGGAGAGGGTACCGGGCGGGTGCAGACCGGAGCGGTAGTGCTCCGGTTCCAGGATCAGCCCCGAGGGGAACGGGTACTCCATGATCGACTGCGGGTCCCAGACCGGGCCGTTGGCCTCGTCGCCGTCGAGCCGGCGCAGGATGTTGTCGAAGGTCCGCTCCCGGCTCCAGTGGTTGGGCGGGCCCGCCAGCTCGGCGTAGACGGCCTCGTCGTCCCAGAGGATGCCCGCGAACGGGCTCTGGTGCTCGTGCAGCATGCCGAGCGCGTGCCCGATCTGGTGCAGGGCGGTGGCGCGCTCACCGGGTGCGGTCAGGTCCCAGCCGAAGTTCATCGTGCGGTCGTTGAGACCGACCCGCAGCGCGTCCTTGCCCACCGCGGACCAGGAACCGTCACCGGGCTCGAAGCCGATGCGCAGCTCCGCCTCCGACCGGTCGCGGACCTCCACGAGGCCGAGCCCGACACCGAGGTCCCGCCACTCCCGGAAGCAGTCGCGCACCACGTCCCGCTGCTCCTCGGTGCCCACCCAGGACCCGCGCCGGGGCCGCCCGGTGCCCGGCATCGGCACCACCGAGGCGTCGGTGTCGCCACCGAGGAAGCAGTAGTGCAGGACGGTCCCGTTGACCCACATCCGCTGCCCGCCGACGAGCGCGGCGACGCGCTCGGCGGCCAGCCCCGGCGTGAGCACGGGGGAAGGCTGCCGCGCGAGCGAGCAGTAGCGTGCGGTCATGGTCATCAGGGTGCCGTCCGGCCCGGCCCCCGCGCCTGAGTCGGGGGGTACTCAAGTCACCCTGTATCAGGGGTGAGTATGCCGACTCATGTTGCCGTGACGACTTCACTGCGGGACGCGAGGACGCTGGAGACCCCTTGGCCGTTCACCGGCCGGGCGGACGAACTGGAGCTGGTGCGCAGATCCGTGGCGTCCGGGCGGGGCGGCCTCGTGGTGACGGGCCCGGCGGGCGCGGGCAAGACCCGGCTGGTGACGGAGGCCGTGCGCGGCACCGACTGCCTGCGCGCCGCCGGGACGCCCGAGACCCGGGACATCCCCTTCGCCGCCTTCGCCCACCTGCTGCCCGAGCGGGTCACCCTGCACCGCGCGGTACAACTGCTGTCCGACGCGCGGCTGCTGCTCGTCGACGACGCGCACCTGCTCGACGGGGCCTCGGCCGCCCTCGTGCACCAACTCGCCCTGCACGGCCGCACCCGACTGCTGGTCGTCGCCGCCGACGGCGCCCCCGTACCCGGCGCGGTGTCCCGGCTGTGGTCCGGCGAGCTGCTGCCGCGCCTCGCCCTGGAACCGCTGCCCCGCGACGAGACCGCCGAACTCCTCACGGCCGGGACGGACACCGTCCTGGAGCCGCTCACCGTCGACCGGCTGCACCGGCTGGCCCGGGGGGACCTGCGGCTGCTGCGCGAACTGCTGACCGCCGTGCGCGAGGGCGGCCGGCTCGTGCCGGTGCCGGACACGGACCAGCGGGCGTGGCGGGGCCCGGTGCCGATCACCCCGGCGGTCCGCGAGCGCGCCGCCCACGTCCTCGACCGCACCCGCGCCGAGGAGCGGGAGACGCTCGAACGCCTCGCCTTCGCCGAGCCCTTGGCGCTGGACCTGGACCTGGACGATCTCGACGTACGGATCCTGGAGAACCTGGAGACCGAGGGCCTGGTCACCGTCGACGACCGCGGCGCCACCCGGCTCGCGCACCCCCTGCACGGCCCGGTGCTGCGCGCCGCCGCGGGCCGGTTGCGGGCCCGGCGCCTGGCCGCCCGCACCCCGGACCGGACCGGCCCCGCCCTGGAGGCGGAGCGGGCCGCGCTCGCCCTGCGCATCGAACAGGCCGACGTACGGCCGCTCGACGCCCCGGTGGGGGACTGGCTGGTCGCCGAGGAGGCACCACTGCCGCCCCGGTACGCGGCGCTGCGGGCCCGGTTCGCTCGGCTGCGCGGACGGCTGCACGACGCCGCGGCCTGGGCCCGCGAGGGCCTGCGGACCGGTCCGGACGACCCGGACTGCCTCACCGAACTCGCCCTGGCCACCGCGCAGTCCGGCGCCGGAACGGGCGGCGTCCCGGGGGCGGCCGCCGCCACCTGGGCCGCCGCCGCGCACGGCGACCTCGACGAGGCGGTCCGTACGGCCGGCCGAGGCGACCCGTACGACGCCGTGCGGCTCGGCGCGCCCGAGCGGGCGGCGGGCCGCCTGACCGGCGTCTTCGCCGCCCACGCCGACGCCCTCGGGCGGGAGGACGGACCCGCGCTCGACCGGGTCGCCGAGGAGCTGGAACGGCGCGGATTCCTGCTGTTCGCGGCCGAGGCGAGCGCGCAGGCGGTGTCCGCCCACCGCGACCCGCGGGCCGCCCGCACCGCCCGGACCCGTGCCGCCGCCCTCGCCCGGCGCTGCCAGGGCGCCCGCACCCCCGCGCTGTCCGGCCTGGTGCTGGGCGAACTGACCGCCCGGCAGCGGCAGATCGTCACCCTCGCCGCCGCGGGCCTGAGCAACCGGCAGATCGCGGAGCGGCTGACCCTGTCCGTACGCACCGTCGGCAACCACCTCTACGGCGCCTACACCCGCCTCGGCGCCGGCGACCGCACCGCCCTGCCCTGGCTCATGAAACTCCCCGAACCCCAACCCGCCTGACCCAAGCCGCAGGTGCCCCGCACCCCGCCCGCCCCGAGGCCCGGGCGGCCCTGAACCGTGTGACCTGAAGCCCACCCGGCCCCGGCCCTGGGCGACCTGGGGCCCGCCCGGCCCGGGCCCTGGGTGGCTCGGGAGCCCGCCCGGCCCGGGGCCTGAGTGGCTAGGAGCCCGACCGGTCCGGAGCCTGGGCGGCCCGATCCCGCTCGGCGCGAGGCCACTTGGCCCAGAGCCTGTCTGGCGCGATTCGGGGGCCGGGCCCCGCTCGGTCTGGATCCGGCTCGGCGCGAGGCCATCTGGTCCGGGGCCTGCCTGGCGCGGAGCCTGTCTGGCGCGATTCGGGGAGGTCGGGGCCCGCTCGGTCTGGATCCGGCTCGGCGCGAGGCCACCTGGCCCGGGGTCCGCCTGGCGCGGAGCCGTTCGGTCCGGACCCCGCCCGGGTGGAGCCCGCCCGCGGCGGACCCCGGCCGGGGTGGAGTGCGTCCGGGGCGGGACGCTCGGTGGCGGGCGTGGGTTCAGGCTGCTCCGAAGGCGGAGAAGGCCCAACCCGTCGCCTGGTGCACCGCGTCGCCGGGGAGGGCGGCGCGGGCGTCGCGCAGGGCCTCCGCCAGGGACAGGCCCGCGTCCAGGCCCTTGTGCAGCGCGAGCATCAGCGGCACCACCGCGGCGTCGTTGACCGGCGCGGTGCACGCCACCACCCCGGCCGTGCCCAGCGGCAGCAGCGCGGTGACCAGGCCCAGCAGCTCGTCGGCGCCGACCGACGCGAAGCGCGCGGTGTCGCAGCAGGGCAGGATGATCCGGTACGGGCTGCGGTCCAGCCGCTCGAAGTCGTGCACGATGAGCGGCCCGTCCGCCATCCGCAGCGACGAGAACAACGGGCTGTCCGCGCGGAAGGTCCCGTGCGCCGCGATGTGCGCCAGGGCGGCCCCGTCCAGCTCGCGCAGGACCCTCGGCACCCGCGCGTCCGCGCCCTCCAGCACCACGGTCGCACCGCGTACGGCGGCAGCGCCGGGCACGTGCGCATGCCCCTGCCGGGTGCTGCCACGCCGTCCCGTACCGTCGCGTTCGCGGTGAGGGGACTCCCCGCCACCCGCCGCGACGGCCTCCCCGCGCTCCCGCGCTCCGGACGGGTCCCGGTGCTCCTTGCCGGCCGGTGCGTCGCCCGGCGTCCGCCGTCCGGCGTACCGCTCGGAGAGTCCGGGGACCTCGGCGCCGCCGCTGGCCAGGCCGGGGCCGCGGACCAGGACCTGGCGGCCGCCGGGCGGGGGAGCGGTGTCCCTGGCCCGCAGCCAGCTGCTCGCCGACGGCGACACACTGAGCACCCGGTCCCGCAGGGCGGGCAGCAGGGCCCACGGCACCCGGTGCAGCCGGCCCGGCGGGACCACGACGACCGGGCCGGAGCCGAGATGTGCCGCCGCGGGCCCCAGGAGCAGTCGCTGGAGGCGCGCCCCCGCCGCCTCCACCAGGGGCAGCCGCGCCTCGGCACCCGGGTGGGCCAGCCGCCTGAGCCCGGCCTGCACGTGCTCGGCCTCCACCTCCGCCTCGGCCAGCAGCCCGGCCTCGAACCGCCGTACCCGCCCGCGCCCGCACAGCAGCACGTGCACGCGCCCGTCGAGCACGGCCAGCTCCACCAGCCGCACCTCGTCACCCAGCCGCCGCAGCAGCCGTCCCACGTCGAACCGGTCGCCGTCGCCGGGCGCCTCGCCCCGCATGTGCAGGGTGCGGGAGCGGATCTCCCGCTCCAGGCGCCGCTGTTCGCGTTCCAGGGCGGGCGCGGGCCGCCCGCCGTCCGTGCGCGCCTCCTCCGCGCGGGCGGCGAGTTCCCGGAACGCCGTCATGGCGGTCTGCAGCACCGGATCGGCCGGCGGCCGGGTCGGCGGGGCCGACAGCACCGTCGCCCGCCAGCGCTCGCTCCACCCCAGCAGCCGCCGCGGCCCGCCCGAGACCAGCGACGCCCGCTGCGCCAGCGCCGCCAGCTCCGCGCCCTGCGCGGTGGCCCGGGCCCGCAGCTCCGAGGCGCCCAGCGTCATCCGGTGGTCGTCCAGGACGTCCAGACCGCGCCGGCAGGCCTCCAGCACGCCCCGCGGCGACCCCGCCGCCCGCGCCCGCAGCGCCTGCGCCGCCCAGCCCGTCATCCGGGCCAGCGGCGGCCCGCCGTGCCGGCTGCGCGCGGCCACCGCCAAGTGCCGCTCCGCGTCCGCCGTCCAGCCGAGGTCCAGCGCGATCCGGCCCGCGAGCAGCGAGGCCTCCGGCGCGGCCGGCGCCCCGAAGGCCGCCAGCCGCTCCGCCACCGCCGCCGCGTCCGCGACCAGCCGGCCCGACCCGCGCCCCGTGGCGACCCGCGCCTCGATCAGCACCAGCCGGGCGTGCGTCTCGTACCAGGTGCGCCGCTGCCCGGCGAACAGCCGTACCGCGACGGCCGCCCGCGCCAGCGCGGTCTGCGGCTCGCCCGCCAGCCGGGCCGCCCGCGCGGCCACCAGCAGCAACTCCGCCTTGCGGGTGGACTGACCGCCGATCCCGTCCAGCGCCGCGACCGCCCCGTCCGCCTCCGCCAGCGCCTCGGTGGCGAGCCCCGCCGCCATCAGCACCTCGCAGCGCCGGATGGTGAGCATGAACGTCGGCGTGCCCAGCTTCGCGTACCGCTCCGCCGCCTCGTCCAGCAGCCGCAGCGCCGCCGGCACATCCCCCGACCGGAACGCCGCGAGGCCCCGGCTCTCCACCGCGTCGGCCTTGTCGTGCTCCTGGCCCGTGGTGTCCCACAGCGCCTCCGCCGCGGTGAAGTCGGCGTCCGCCCGCTCCACCGAGCCCAGCGCCAGGTGCACGGTCGCCCGCAGCGTCAGCGCCCGCGCCGTCCAGATCACGTCCTCCACCTGCCGCAGCACCGGGATCGCCCGCCGTACGTCCTCCAGCGCCTCGCCGTGCCGGCCGAGCACCCACCACACGTACGCCCGCCGGTACAGCACCCGCGCGCGCGTGTGACCGCTCCCGCGCGCCACGCCCCGCTCGAACGCGGCCAGCCCGGCCCGGGTACGCCCGGCGTGCACCAGCGCGACCCCGAGCGTGGCCAGGACGTCCGCCTCCCGTTCGGCCGACTCCGCACGGGCGGCGAGGTCGCGGGCGCGCCGCAGATGGGCCAGGGCCCGCCGGGTGTCCCCGAAGTCCCGCTGCCAGATGCCGATCACCTGATGGGCGACCGAGGCGTGCAGCGGCGAGGGATCGGTGCCGAGAACCTCCTCCGCCCGCGCCAGCGCCTCGCCCGGGGCGGCGAACACCATCGGCAGCAGTTCGAGAACCGAGTCGTCGCGCGCTGTCACCCCACGGATGGTAGTGCTCCGGAACCACGCCACACAGGTTCGAGTCTGTATCAATCGGCCGCCCGCGGACTCTGATTGACGACCGCCGCCACCACCGTGGTCATGTTCGCGGTCACGACCGCGGCCCGAACGTCGTCACCGCCACCGACCCAGTGGAGGACCAGCATGGCACCACAGCGATTCCGCGAGCAGTTCGACCAGATCCAGCGCTCGATGCCGGACGTCCCGCTGGCGATGGGCCCGGACGACTCCGCCGAGTTCCTCTACGAGAAGGGCGTCGTCCTCGCCCGCGACGGCGAGGAGGCCCGCCTCGTCGAGGACACCGTGCGGGACCACTTCACCACCATGGCCGGGCTGACGCCGGACCACGTGCGCCGGGCGAGTCCCGAGACCAACCGCACCGGCATCACCCGCATCCGGGTCGCCGACCCGGGCGAGGGCGACGGCGGCGGCGACCCCACCGTCGCCCACGCCCTGCGCTCCCTGAGGACGATGGAGGGCCGTGCGGGCCGCCGGCTGATCAGCCGCAACCACGTCGTCTCCATCGCCGTCAACGCCTGCCCCGGCGACGAGCCCGTCCCCGTCCCGCTGAGCGAGCCGCCCAACCCGGGCCCCGACGGGACGCCGTACGACGCCGAGAGCGCCGTCGGCGTCCTCGTCATCGACACCGGCCTCATGCACGACTACCGCTCCTACCCGCTGCTGGCCCACACCGAGGGCGACGCCCAGATCCGGGAGTGCGACGACGACGGCGTCCTGTGCCAGTACGTCGGGCACGGCACCTTCATCGCCGGGCTGGTGGCCGCGGTCGCGCCCAACACCGACGTGACCGTCCGCAACACCCTCAACGACGCGGGCGCGATCCTGGAGTCCGAGCTGGGCGAGAAGCTCTTCGAGGCCGTCGACCGCGGCGGCTGGCCCGAGATCCTCAGCCTCTCCGCCGGCACCTCCAACGGCCGCACCGACGGCCTGCTCGGCGTGCACGCCTTCATGGAGGAACTCCGCGGTCAGCGCACCCTGTTGGTAGCGGCCGCGGGCAACAACGCCAGCGCGACGCCCTTCTGGCCCGCCGCCTACGCCACCCTGCCCGGCTGGGAGGACTCGGTGCTGTCGATCGGGGCGCTGCGCTCGGACGGCGAGTTCGGCGCCTGCTTCAGCAACCACGGCGGCTGGGTGCGGGCCTACGCCCCCGGTGAGCGGCTCACCAGTGCCCTCACCGGCTTCCGGACACCCGTGCCGTACGTCTACCAGCACTCCACCTACGACGCCTGCCGGTTCGGCTTCGGCTACGCCTGCACCTGCCAGCACCCCCGGCACAACGGGGTGCTCAGCGAGCCGGGCGAGGCACCGGCCAAGCCGGACCAGGTGATGTTCGAGGGGCACGCGCAGTGGAGCGGCACCTCCTTCGCCACCCCCGTGGTCGCGGGGCTGGTCGCCTCCCGCATGACGGCGCACAAGGAGACCGACCCGCGCGCGGCCGGGCGGCAACTGCTCGCGGCCAACACCGAGTACGCGGAGGTGCGCGGGGCGCACGTGCCCGCGCTGCTCCCGCCCACCTGGCGCCCGGTCGCCGTCGAACCCTCGGCAGGCGGCTCGTGAACGGGCTGCTGGCGGTCGGAACCTGCCACTCCACGGCGTACGATGGCATGTCGTACACGAGGGGTGGGACCGTGGACCGTGCAGATGTCGGGGCGCTCGTCCAGTCGGCGGCCGACGGGGACGCGGCGGCCTGGAAGTCACTGGTGGACGGACTCGGCCCGCTCGTGTGGTCCGTGGCCAGGTCGCACGGGCTGTCCGACGCCGACGCGCACGAGGTGTACCAGACCGCGTGGTTCCGCTTCGCCCAGCACCTGGGACGGATCCGGGAACCGGAGAAGTCCGGTTCCTGGCTGGCGAGCACGGCACGACACGAGTGCCTGAAGCTGCTCAAGGCCTCCAGGCGGTGGACGCCGACCGACGATCCGCAGTTGCTCGACCGGCCGAGCGAGGACCGTACGCCGGAGGAGTCGGTGCTCGACTCCGAGGAGGCCGCCGCGCAGACCGAGCGCGTCCGGCTGCTGTGGCAGGAGTTCGAGGAACTGGGCGAGCGGTGCCGCCAGTTGCTGCGGGTGCTGATCTCCTCGCCGCCGCCCAGTTATCAGGAGGTGTCCGCCGCGCTGGGTATGGCGGTGGGCAGCATCGGGCCGATGCGCCAGCGCTGTCTGCGCCGGCTGCGGGCCCGGCTGGAGGCACGGGGGACGAGATGAACGATCGCAACGACGGACGCGACGAGCGCGACGAGTACGAAGAGCGCGAGGAGCACGGCGAGCGCGACGGGGAGCTGTACGACGGTCTCCTGGAGGAGGAGCTGCGGCAGGCCGCCACGATCCTGGACCCGGTCCCGGCCGAGCTGCGGCGGATCGCCGTGGACGCCTTCGCCCTGCGCGACCTGGACGTCCGCGTCGCCGAGCTGACCTTCGACTCGCTGGTGGACGCCATCCCCGTCAGGGGCGAGACGGATCCGCCGCGCATGCTGACCTTCGAGTCGGACGGGGTGACCGTCGACGTCGAGGTGACCGCGGACGGCCTGATCGGGCAGCTGCTGCCGCCGGGCCCGGCCGGGATCGAGGTGCTGAGCGGCCCGCGGGCGCACGCCCGGCTCACGGCCGACGACATGGGCCGCTTCACCGGCGCGGCCCCGCCCGCCGGTCCCTTCGCGCTGCGGCTGCGGACCGGCCGGGAGGTGGTCGTGACGGAGTGGCTGCGGGCCTGACCCGAGCCGCCCGCCAGGTGCGTGGGGCCTACCAGGCGCAGGGCAGTGTGCGCGGGCCCCTGATCATGGTCTTGCGGCGCCAGGCCACCTGGTCCGCCGGGACCGCCAGCCGCAGCCCCGGCAGCCGCTCCAGCAGCGTGTCGACCAGCAGCTCGGTCTGCATCCGGGCGAGCACGGCGCCCGTGCAGAAGTGGTGCCCGTTGCCGTACGCCAGGTGCGGGTTGGGGTCGCGGTCCAGGTCGATGCGGTCCGGGTCGGGGAAGACGTCCGGGTCGCGGTTGGCGGCCAGGTACGAGACGTACACGGGGTCACCGGCGGCGATGCGCACCCCGTGCACCTCGACGTCCTCCAGGGCGATGCGGGCCAGGCCCACCGAGGTGCGGTGCGAGATCCAGCGCAGCAGCTCGTCCAGCGCCGTGCCGCGCGCCTCGGGCCGCTCGCGCATCCGCGCCATCAGCTCGGGACGGGTGAGCAGCAGGTACAGCATCTGGCCGACGTTGTGCGTGACGGCCTCGCCGCCGATCTGCAGCGGCCCCGCGAGCCCGACGGCCTCCGTCTCGCCCACCTCGCCGCGGCCCACGGCGGCGCCGAGCATCGAGTACACGTCGCCGTCCGCGCTGCCGGCCCGGGCGCGGACGGTCTCGGTGATCCACCCGTACAGGCCCTGCTTGGCCCGCTCGGCGGCCTCGGCGCCGCCGGAGGTGGAGATGATCTGCCGGGTCCAGGAGTGCACGCGCTCCCGGTCGGCGGCCGGTACGCCCATCACCTCGCTGACGACGGCGATCGGGAACGGCTCCAGCACCCGCTCGACCAGGTCGGCGGGCGGTCCCTCGGCCAGTACGCCGTCCACCAGCCCGTCCAGGATTTCCTGTGCCCGGGGACGCAGCCGCTTCGTCGCGCCCACGGTGAACGCGCCGGCGACCGCGCGCCGCAGCCGGTTGTGGTCGGGCTGGTCGGCGAAGGCCAGCGACCCGGGGCGCGGCTTGAAGTGCGGGGCCAGGCGCGTGACCTGACGCCGTGTCACCTCGGCCCGTCCGAAGCGCGGATCGTTGGTGATCGCCTTCACGTCGTCGTACCGCGTGGCCAGCCAGGCCCAGCCCTCGCCGTGCGGGAGCCGGACGCGGGTCAGCGGCCCCTCGCGCATCAGCTCGGCGAGGACCGGGTCGAACTCCGGGCCGTCCAGGTCGAGGGCGGGCCAGTCCCGCACGGGGGGCGGCGACTGGCCGGTGAGCGTGGTGGTCTCCTGCGTCATCCCCCCACCCTCGCCGCGCACCCGTGCGGCTGTCGCGCGGGAGTGCTCCAGCCGGTGGTCGGCTGTCCGCGGGCGGCCGTCAGCCCGACACGGCGTCCACGAGGGCCGCGAGCGACCCGGCGAGGCGGGACAGCCCCGGCCCGGCCGGACCGCCCGGCTCCGTCATGTAGGTGTCCCGGCGGATCTCCACCATCAGCGCGCCCACCTCGGCCCGCGTCCGGTAGAAGTCCAGCGGCACGTACGTCCCGCCGAACGGGCTGTCCAGGCCGGTCTCCCCGCACGGGGCGAACGCCTCCCGGGCCGCGGCGAGCAGCCCGGGCGACGTGTGGAAGGCGTCCGTGCCCAGGCACACGGGCGGGCGCGGGCCCGCGCCGTGCAGTTCGTAGGGGAGGGGCCGGGACGGGTACGAGTGCACATCGAGGATCACGGCCCGCCCGGTGGCCGCGAGCCGGTCGGCGACCGCCTCGGTCATGGCCCGCGCGTAGGGGCGGAAGTACCGCTCGACCAGCGGTCCGGGGTCCGTGCCGGCCGGGCGCAGCACCTCGCGGTGCGAGGTCCGCGTGTACACGGCGCCCATCCCGACGGCGGCCATCTCCTCCCGCTCGTCCGGGAACCGCTCCGGGTCGACCACCAGCCGCGAGGTGCGGTTCACGAACCGCCAGGGCGTGAGACCGGCCAGCCCGGCGGCCCGCCCGGCGATCTCCGCCGTGTGCGCGTCGGTCATGTGGTCCAGCTCCCGCTCCAGCTCGGCGTCGGACAGGACGATGCCCCTCCGGACGTCGGCCGGGATCTCCCGGGAGGAGTGCGGCACGTGCAGCAGCACGGGGGAGTGCGGGGCACCCGGCAGCAGCTCGAAGACGGGCGGGGCGTCGGTCACGGGGCGGCTCCGGAGGCGTTGTCAGTGGGGTGCGGCAGGATCACGGGGACGGTACCGGGCAGCAAGGACGGGGGCTTCATGCCGATCAGCAACCAGCGGGTGGCCGCACACCGGTTTCTGGCGGGACTGTACGAGGACGACTACTTCCCGGACCGGGTGGTGGACCGGGGCCGCGACATCCTGCTCCGGCTGTGCGCCCGCGTGGAGGCGGCCCGTCCGGGCGACCTGACGGCGCTCTACGCCCTGACCCACGCGGCCACCGAGGAGTTCAACGCCCTGGAGGCGGCCTTCGAGGAGGCGGGCAGCGAGATCGAGACCACGGCCCGAGAGGAGATCGGCGAGGAATTCTGGTTCGTGGCCCAGGCCTACGGCTTCGCGGACGCGGACCCGGAGGAGCTGATCGCGCCACGGGAGTGGTGAAGCGGCGGCACCCCGCCTCCGAGGGGACGGAGACGGGGTGCCGGGGGTCCCTGCGGGCCCGGGGAGGATCAGGCGAGGGACGCCAGTGCCTCGTTCCAGGTGGCCGACGGGCGCATGACCGCGGCGGCCTTGGCCGGGTCGGGCTGGTAGTAGCCGCCGATCTCGGCGGGCTTGCCCTGGACGGCGTTCAGCTCGTCGACGATCTTCTGCTCGTTCGCGGTGAGCGTCTCGGCGAGCGGGGCGAAGGCCTTGGCCAGGTCCGCGTCGTCGGTCTGCTTCGCCAGCTCCTGCGCCCAGTACAGGGACAGGTAGAAGTGGCTGCCGCGGTTGTCGATGCCGCCGACGCGACGGGTCGGGGACTTGTCCTCGTTGAGGAAGGTCGCCGTGGCGCGGTCGAGGGTGTCGGCGAGGACCTTGGCGCGGGTGTTGCCGGTGGCCTCGGCGTACTGCTCCAGGGACGGCACCAGGGCGAAGAACTCGCCGAGCGAGTCCCAGCGCAGGTAGTCCTCCTTGACCAGCTGCTGCACGTGCTTCGGGGCCGAGCCGCCGGCCCCGGTCTCGAAGAGGCCGCCGCCCGCCATCAGCGGGACGACCGAGAGCATCTTGGCGCTGGTGCCCAGCTCCAGAATCGGGAACAGGTCGGTGAGGTAGTCGCGCAGGACGTTGCCGGTCACCGAGATGGTGTTCTCGCCGCGGCGGATGCGCTCCACCGACAGCTTCGTCGCCTCGACCGGGGACAGGATCCTGATGTCCAGGCCCTCGGTGTCGTGCTCCGGCAGGTACTGCTTCACCTTGGCGATCAGGTTGGCGTCGTGGGCGCGGCCCTCGTCCAGCCAGAAGACGGCCGGGTCGCCGGTGGCGCGGGCCCGGGTGACGGCCAGCTTGACCCAGTCGCGGATCGGCGCGTCCTTGGTCTGGCAGGCGCGGAAGATGTCACCGGCGGACACGGCCTGCTCGATGACGGCGTTGCCGGCCTGGTCGACCAGGCGGACCGTACCCGTGGCCGGGATCTCGAAGGTCTTGTCGTGGCTGCCGTACTCCTCGGCCTTCTGCGCCATGAGGCCGACGTTCGGGACCGAACCCATGGTGGCGGGGTCGTAGGCGCCGTTGGCACGGCAGTCCTCGATGACGGCCTGGTACACACCGGCGTAGGAGGAGTCCGGGATCACGGCGAGGGCGTCGTGCTCGCCGCCGTCCGGGCCCCACATGTGACCCGAGGTGCGGATCATGGCCGGCATGGAGGCGTCGATGATGACGTCCGAGGGCACGTGCAGGTTGGTGATGCCCTTGTCGGAGTCGACCATGGCCAGCTCCGGGCCCTCGGCCAGCTCGGCGTCGAAGGACGCCTTGATCTCGGCCCCCTCGGGCAGGGACTCCAGGCCCTTGTAGATGCCGCCCAGACCGTCGTTCGGGGTGAGACCGGCCTTGGCGAGGGTCTCGCCGTACTGCGCGAAGGTCTTCGGGAAGAAGGCGCGGACCACGTGGCCGAAGATGATCGGGTCGGAGACCTTCATCATCGTGGCCTTCAGGTGCACCGAGTAGAGGATGCCCTCGGCCTTGGCGCGGGCGACCTGCGCGGTGAGGAACTCGCGCAGCGCGGCGACGCGCATCACGGAGGCGTCGACGACCTCGCCCTGCTTCACCGGCACCGACTCGCGCAGCACGGTGGTGGTGCCGTCGTCGCCCTTCAGCTCGATGCGCAGCGCACCGTCCTCGGCGATCACCACGGACTTCTCGGTGGAACGGAAGTCGTCCACGCCCATGGTCGCCACGTTGGTCTTGGACTCGCCGGTCCAGGCGCCCATGCGGTGCGGGTGGGTCTTGGCGTAGTTCTTCACCGACGCCGGGGCCCGGCGGTCGGAGTTGCCCTCGCGCAGCACCGGGTTGACCGCGGAGCCCTTGACCTTGTCGTAGCGGGCGCGGACGTCGCGCTCCTCGTCGGTCTTCGGGTCGTCCGGGTAGGCCGGCAGGGCGTAGCCCTGGCCCTGCAGCTCGGCGATGGCGGCCTTGAGCTGCGGGATGGACGCCGAGATGTTCGGCAGCTTGATGATGTTGGCGGCGGGCGTCTTGGCCAGCTCGCCCAGCTCCGCGAGGGCGTCCGGGATGCGCTGGTCCTCGGTGAGGTACTCCGGGAACAGGGCGATGATGCGGCCGGCCAGCGAGATGTCGCGGGTCTCGACCGCGACACCCGCCTGCGAGGCGTACGCCCGGACCACCGGCAGGAACGAATACGTCGCCAGGGCCGGGGCCTCGTCAGTGTGTGTATAGATGATGGTCGAGTCAGTCACCGGGTGCTCCGCTCCACGTCTGCAACATTGCTCGACATCAAGATATCTCGTGATCGACCCCGGCTCGACAGGGGTCGCACGGAGATTCCGGCCACGTCGTTTAGGGGAGCGGGACGGGGTCCTCGCCCGCCCGCTGCTGCGGGAGGACCACGGCCCCCTGCTGGAGCGCGACCGTCCGCGCGGGCGACGGGATCCGGATGCCCTCCGCGCGGTAGCGCCGGTGCAGCCGCTTGATGAACTCGTGCTTGATCCGGTACTGGTCGCTGAACTCGCCCACACCCAGGATCACCGTGAAGCCGATCCGTGAGTCGCCGAAGGTGTGGAAGCGGATCGCCGGCTCGTGGTCCGGCACCGCGCCGCTGACCTCGGTCATCACCTCGGCGATCACCTCGCTCGTCACCCGCTCCACGTGGTCCAGGTCACTGTCGTAGGAGACGCCGACCTGGACCAGGACCGTGAGCTGCTGCTCGGGCCGCATGAAGTTGGTCATGTTCGACTTGGCGAGCTGCCCGTTGGGGATCACCACCAGGTTGTTGGACAGCTCGCGCACGGTGGTCTGGCGCCAGTTGATGTCCTCGACGTAGCCCTCCTCGCCGCTGCTCAGCTGGATGTAGTCGCCCGGCTGCACGGTCTTGGAGGCGAGGATGTGGATGCCCGCGAAGAGGTTGGCCAGCGTGTCCTGGAGGGCCAGCGCCACCGCTAGACCGCCCACGCCCAGGGCGGTGAGCATCGGCGCGATGGAGACGCCCAGCGTCTGCAGCATCACCAGGAAACCGATGGCCAGCACCAGGATCCGGGTGATGTTGACGAAGATCGTGGCCGAACCGGCGACCCCGGAGCGCGAGGACGTCACCGTCCGCACCAGTCCGGCGACCACCCGTGCCGCCGTCACCGTCGCCACGAAGATCAGCAGCACCGTCAGCACCTGGTTGACGCCGTGCTGCACCGCCCGGGTCAGCGGCAGCGCCGCCGCCGCACCGGCCACCCCGCCCGCGACCGCCGCCCACGGCGCCACCGTGCGCAGCGCGGCCACGATCACGTCGTCGCCGCCCCAACGGGTGCGCCCGGCATGGCCCGCCAGCCAGCGCAGCAGCATCCGCAGCAGGAACGCCCCCAGCAGACCGGCCCCCAGCGCGATGCCGGCGGGCAGCAGATGGTCCATGGTCAGGTCCTCGGTCACCGGCCGCCTCCAACGGAATGACTACGGGATGTCGGGGATGCGCGACCCGGCCGGACCGCAAGGCAGTTCGACCGGCGCGAGGGCTCATCCTGCCGTATCCCGGGCGGTGTTCCGTACCGTGCCCAGCCGCGGAACGGGGCGTTTCAGACGATGCCCTCGGCGAGTTCCGCCTGCTCACGGTCGTCGCCGTAGGCCGCGGTCGTCGGGGTGCCGTACGAACGGCGGGCGACGAACCACCACACCGTGGCCAATACCAGGACGACGACCAGGGCGACGACGGCGTAGTTCATCGTGTCCACCGTCACCGGGGACGACTGCGGGAGGCAGAACAGCACGGTGACCAACGCCACCCACACCACCGCGACCCACCCGACCGGCCTGCTCCACCGGCCCAGGTTCCAGGGCCCCGGCGTGAACCGGTCGCCGGCCCGCAGCCGCAGCAGCACCGGGATGGCGTACGCCGGGGTGATGCCGATGACGTTGATGGCGGTCACCGCGCCGTACGCGGTCGCCGAGTACAGGGACGGCAGCGCCAGCAGACAGGCCACCGCCACCGACAGCCACACCGCCGCGACCGGGGTCTGGGTGCGCGCGGAGACCTTGCGCCACAGCGACGAGCCGGGCAGGGCGCCGTCCCGGCTGAACGCGAACACCATCCGGCTGGCGGCGGCCACCTCGGCGTTGCCGCAGAACAACTGCGCCACGATCACCACGAGGAGCAGCGCGCTCGCCCCGTCCGTGCCCAGACCGTCCAGGAGGATCTGCGCGGGCGGCACCCCGGTCGCGGTGTCGCGGGTCGCGTCGTAGTCCTGGATGGCGAAGGTCAGCCCGGCCAGCAGCACGAAACCCGCCAGCCAGGACACCCAGATGGCCCGCACGATGCCGCGCGCCGCCGACACCGAGGCGTTGGAGGTCTCCTCGGACAGATGGGCGGAGGCGTCGTAGCCGGAGAAGGTGTACTGCGCGAGCAGCAGGCCGATCGCCGCCACGTACAGCGGGTTCTCCCAGCCGGTGTCGTTGACGAACTCGGTGAAGACGAAGGACGGCGACTGGTGGTGGTCGGGGACGATCACCAGCGCGCCGACGATCAGCGCGACACCCGCCAGGTGCCACCACACGCTGACCGAGTTCAGCACGCTGACCAGCCGCACGCCGAAGAGGTTGAGGGTGGCGTGCAGCAGCAGGATCACGACGAAGATCAGCATCGTCTTCTCCGGCGTCGGCTCGAAGCCCCACTGGAGGTTCAGGAACGCGCCGGTGAACAGCGCCGCCCCGTAGTCGATCCCGGCGATCGCGCCGAGCAGCCCCAGCAGGTTCAGCCAGCCCGTGTACCAGCCCCAGCGGCGGCCGCCGAGCCGGTCCGCCATGTAGTACAGCGCGCCGGACGTCGGATACGCGCTGGTCACCTCGGCCAGCGCCATCCCGACGCAGAGCACGAACAGGCCGACGCCCGCCCAGCCCCACAGCATCACGGCGGGGCCGCCGGTGCCCAGGCCGAAGCCGTACAGGGTCATGCAGCCGGAGAGGATCGAGATCACCGAGAAGCTGATCGCGAAGTTGCCGAAGCCGCCCATGCGGCGGGCCAGCACCGGACGGTAGCCGAGTTCGCGCAGGCGCTGTTCCTCGTCGGTGGCGGATGGTTGCGAGCGGCGGGACATGGCAGACCTCCGGGACGGAAGGGTGGGGGTGGGGGGGGTCAGGAGCGCCGTCGGCCGTGGCCACGGCCGCGGGCGGCCGTACGGCTGCGGGTGCGGGCCTGGAGGAACACCTCCACGGCCCGCCCGGCGGAACCGTCGCCCGGGGCCCGGCAGGCCCAGGGCAGCGGCGTCCAGTAGGGGCCGAGCGCGTCGAACACCTGGTTCGCCTCCCGGAACCGGAGGGCGCCCCACAGCGCGTGGGCCAGGTGGTTCAGGTCCGGCAGGGACCGCTCGTCCCGCGGGCAGAGCGTGAACCAGGAGTCGTACGCCTGCCGTGCCTCACGGGTGGCGTCCTCCGCCACCCAGTGCAGGTCCAGCGCCGCCTCCCGGGCTCCCGAACGGCGGTAGCGCTCCACCCGCACGTACAGCGGCAGTACGTGCAGTGCCGAACCGGGCGGCGCCGAACCGGCCGCCCAGTGCGCGAACCCGGCCGCCCGGGCCAGGCGATCGGAGCCGCCGTGCGGATACAGGAACTGCAGCATGCGGTGGTGGGCCTCCCGGTTGTACGGGTCGCGCTTGCCGGCCTCGGCCAGCAGCCCCCACGGCCCCGGCGGCAGCATCGGCTCCGGCGGCGCCATCCGGTGCTCCTCCCAGCGCTGCCCCTCGTCCAGCCGGGCCAGCGCCAGCAGGCACACCCACGGCACCGGGTCGTGGGGCGCGGCCCGGGTCGCCGCGTCGCAGGCGTGCCAGGCCTGGAGCCACAGCTCGCGGGTGCGGGGATGGTCCTCGCGGTGGGCCCGCAGCGCGCGCTCCACGACCACCCGGGCGTGCATCACCGCGGCCGCCACGCTGTGCGGCTCCTCCGCGAGCCAGGCCCGCACCACGTCCGTACCGGCCGCGGAGGCGGCCAGCACCTGGGTGCGGCGCGTCCACTGCGACCAGGAGCCGGTCTGCTCCAGCAGGATGCGCATCGACATCCAGCGCCCGGCCCGCACCTCCTGCAGGGCGGAGCGCAGCGCGGTGTCGTGACCGGCGGGGTCGTAGGCGGGCTGTGCTCCGTCCCTGGCCATCACACGCCCGCTGCGAGGAGCGGAACGGACCGTACGGCAGCATGGCGTGACAAACAGCCCTCCCCGGGGGCGGCGGTGCGGTGGTCGAGCGGTCGGCGCACACTATAGAGGCGGAGGTTCCGCCTCTGTTCACTTTTGCCGCACCGGCGCAAAACCATTGCCACCAGCGGGAACTGACTGACCGTCAGTCACCCTTGACGCGGTGTGTCCGCGAGGGCAGGCTGGCGCCCAGTGATCGCCGAGACCGTCGGCGCGGGAGCCGGGAGGTGCTGGTGCCGGACTCGGTACTCGCCGTCGACCAGGGCACCTCCGGCACCAAGGCGCTGGTGGTCTGCCCCGAACGGGGCGTGATCGGCACCGGTTTCGCCGCGGTCCGGCCCCGTCACCTGTCCGGCGGCCGGGTGGAGGCGGACCCGGAGGAGCTGTACGACTCGGTGGTCGACGCCGGGCGCCGGGCGCTCGCCGACGCGGGCGAGCCGGTCGCCGCGCTGGGCCTGGCCAACCAGGGCGAGACCGTGCTCGCCTGGGACCCGGACACCGGCCGACCGCTCACCGACGCGCTGGTCTGGCAGGACCGCCGGGCGGAGGTGATCTGCGGTGAACTGGACGACCACGCCGACGAGTTGCGCCACCTGACCGGCCTGCCCCTCGACCCGTACTTCGCCGCGCCGAAAATGGCCTGGATCCGACGCCACCTCACCCGCGCGGGCCACGTCACCACCTCCGACAGCTGGCTGGTCCACCGCCTCACCGGCGCCCACGTCACGGACGCCGCGACCGCCTCGCGCACCGGGCTCCTCGACCTCGACGGCGCCCAGTGGTCGCCTCGCGCCGTGGAACTGTACGGGCTGGAGGGCGAACGACTCCCGGACATTGTGGACAACGCCGCCCACACCGGCACGACCAGTGCCTTCGGCCCCGAACTCCCGCTCACCGGCCTCGCCGTCGACCAGCAGGCCGCGCTGCTCGCCCAGCGCGTCACCGAGCCCGGCACCGCCAAGTGCACCTACGGCACCGGCGCGTTCCTCCTCGCCCACACCGGCGGCACACCGCGCCGGGGCACCTCCGGACTCGCCGCCTGCGTCGCCTGGCGGCTCGGCGGACGCACCGACCACTGCCTGGACGGCCAGGTGTACACGGCCGCCTCCGCGGTGCGCTGGCTCACCGACCTCGGCGTCATCACCGGCGCCGCCGACCTCGACCCGGTGGGTGCCGCGGTGCCGGACGCGGGCGGCGTCACCTTCGTCCCGGCGCTGGCCGGGCTCGCCGCACCCTGGTGGCGCGGCGACCTGCGCGGCTCGCTCACCGGCCTGGGCCTGGACACCGCCCCGGGGCACCTGGCGCGCGCCCTGTGCGAGGGGCTGGCCGCCCAGGTCGCCGAACTCGCCGACGCGGCGGCGGCCGACCTCGGCGATCCGCTGACCTTACTGCGCGTCGACGGCGGCCTCACCCGCTCCGCGCTCCTCATGCAGACCCAGGCCGACCTGCTGCAACGCCCCATCGAGGTGTCCGCCCTGCCGGACGCCACCGCGCTCGGCGTCGGCGCCCTGGCCCGGCTCGGCGCGGACCCGACGCTCACCCTGGCCGACGCGCTCCCCGACACGGGGCCCACCACCGTGTACGAGCCCCGCGTCTCCGCCGACGAGGCCACCGAGCGCCGCACCCGCTTCCGTACCGCCGTCGCCGCCCTGCTCGCCGGGGGCCCGGCATGACCGTCACCGCGTCGGGGGCGCTGCCGGCCGGGCCGTACGACGTGGCGGTCGTCGGTGCCGGGGTCGTCGGGTGCGCGATCGCCCGGCGGCTCGCGCACCACCCGGAGCTGCGCGTCGCCCTGGTCGAGGCGCAGGACGACGTCGGGCAGGGCACCTCCAAGGCCAACACCGCCATCCTGCACACCGGGTTCGACGCCGTGCCCGGCTCGCTGGAGGCCCGGCTCGTGCGCGAGGGAGCCCGCGAACTCGCCGCGTACGCCGCCGAGTCGGACATTCCCGTCGAACGCGTCGGCGCCCTGCTCGTCGCCTGGGACACGGAGCAGCTCGTGGCGCTGCCCCGGCTCGCCGGGAAGGCCGTGCGCAACGAGTACCACGACACCCGCCTCCTCGGCCCCGCCGACCTCTACGCCCGTGAACCCCACCTCGGCCCCGGTGCGCTCGGCGCCCTGCACGTACCCGGCGAGAGCATCATCTGCCCGTGGACGACGACGCTGGCGTACGCCGTCCAGGCGGTCCGCGGCGGAGTCGACCTGCACCTCAACGCGCCCGTGACGCACGCCGGCCGCACGGACGGCGTGCACCGGCTCGGCACCCCGCGCGGCACGCTGCACGCCCGACGGCTCGTCAACGCCGCCGGACTGCACGCCGACACCCTGGACCGGAGCCTCGGCCACGACGACTTCACGGTCACCCCGCGCCGGGGCCAGCTCATCGTCCACGACAAGTTCGCCCGCGCCCTCGTCAACCACATCCTGCTGCCCGTCCCCACCGCACTCGGCAAGGGCGTCCTGGTCGCCCCCACCGTCCACGGCAACGTGCTGCTCGGCCCCACCGCCGAGGACCTGGACGACAAACGCGCCACCGGCTCCACCGCCGAGGGACTGCACCGGCTGCGCGAACAGGGCCGCCGCATCCTCCCCGCACTGCTGGAAGAGGAGGTCACCGCCGTTTACGCGGGCCTGCGCGCCGCCACCGAACACGACGACTACCGCATCGCCGCCCACCCCGCCCAGGGCTACGTCACCGTCGGCGGCATCCGCTCCACCGGCCTCACCGCCTCCCTCGCCATCGCCGAGCACGTCACCGGCCTGCTCGCCGGCACCGGCCTCGACCTCGGGCCGAGCCGTCCGCTCGAACCGGTCCGCATGCCCAGGCTCGGCGAGGCATCCCCCCGCCCGCACCAGCGGCCGGAGCTGGTCGCCGCCGACCCGGAGTACGGCGTGCTGGTCTGCCACTGCGAACGGGTCTCCCGCGGTGAGATCCGCGACGCCCTCGCCGGGCCGGTCCCGCCCCGTTCCCTGGACGGACTGCGCCGCCGCACCCGGGCCCGGGCGGGCCGCTGCCAGGGCTTCTACTGCGGGGCGGCGGTACGCGCGTTGTTCGAGGAGGCGCAGCGGTGACAAGTCGACACGTCGACGTCCTCGTGGTGGGCGCCGGTCCCGCCGGACTCGCCGCCGCGTCCCTGCTCGCGACGACGGGCGCCCGCGTCGAGGTCCTGGAGCGCGAGCAGTCACCCGGGGGAGTGCCCAGGCACTGCGCGCACCGCGGCTTCGGGAACCGGCCGCACGCGTGGACCGGCCCCGCCTACGCCCGCCTCCTCACCGAGGCGGCCGTCCACGCCGGGGCCGGCCTGCGCACCGGCGTCACCGCCCTCGACTGGGCGGGCCCGCGCGCCCTCACCACCGTCGGGCCGCAGGGCGTGCAAACCCTCGCCGCCCGCGCGGTCGTCCTGGCCACCGGCGCCCGCGAACGGCCCCGCGCCGCCCGCCTCGTGCCCGGCACCCGGCCCGCCGGCGTCTACACCACCGGCGAACTCCAGCAGGCCGTCCACCTGTACGGGCAGCACATCGGCACCCGCGCGGTGATCGTCGGCGCCGAGCAGGTCTCCCACGCGGCCGCCGACACCGTACGGGCGGCCGGAGCCCGGGTCGTCGCCCTGGTCACGGAGCTGCCCCGGCCCCCCGCCGCCCCCGCGCGGACACTGGACGCGCGCCTGCGGCACCGCACCCCCGTGCTCACCGGCACCACGGTCACCGAACTCCTGGGCCGCGGGCGCCTGTCGGGCGTGCGGGTACGCCACCGCGACGGCCGCACCGCCACGCTGCCCTGCGACACCGTCGTGTTCACCGGCGACTTCGTCCCCGAGCACGAACTCGCCCGGCGCGGCGGACTGGTCCTGGACCCCGGGACCCGCGGTCCCGCCGTGGACGGCGCCCTGCGCACCTCGCGGCCCGGCGTCTTCGCGGTCGGCAGCGTCCTGCACGCCGTCGAGAGCGCCGCCACGGCGGCCCGCGAGGGCGCGCACGCCGCAACCGCCGTACGCGACTGGCTCACGGACGGCACGGGAGGGGATCCCACGGACCCGGAATGGCCCGGCGGCGTCCCCCTGGTCGCCGAGCCGCCGCTGCTGCGCATCGCCCCGAACCGCGTCACCCCGGCCGACCGCCTCCCCTACCTCCTGCGCACGGCGCTCCCGCTGCCCCGCCCCGTCCTGTACGTCACCCAGGACGGCCGCCCCCTGCACCGCGAGCGCTGCCGCCGCGCCACCGCCGTACCGCACCGCCCGCTGACCCTGACGGCACGCTGGACGCACCTGGTCGATCCCGACGGCGGACCGGTGCACGTGACCGTCACCTGACCGTCCGCCCGGCAAGCCCCCTCAGATCACCCGCGCCCGCACCAGCGCCGCCAACGTCAGTGCCCCCGGCAGCAGCGGCAGCCACACCGTCAGCAGCCGGAACGCCAGCACCACCGCGGTGGCCACCGCCGCCGGACCGCCCGCCGCCACCAGCGCCACGACCAGCGCCGCCTCGACCGAGCCGATGCCGCCCGGCGTGGGCACCAGTGCCACCGCCACCGTCGCCGCCAGGTACGCCACCGCCATGTGCCCGACCGGCAGCGCCAGTCCCAGCGACCGGCCCACCAGGACCAGCGCCGAGGCCTGCAACGCGGGGAAGGCCAGCGCCCCGCCCCACAACGCCAGCGCGCGTGCCGGCCGGGCGTGCACCGAGCGGGCCTCGCCCAGCGCCGTCCGCAGGAAGGAGACCAGCGCGCCGCGCAGCCGGGGCAGCAGCGCCAGTGCCCCCGCCGCCACGACCGGGACCGCACCCGCGGCCACCAGCAGCGGCCCCACCGCCGACTCGGGCAGCAGGGTGCCGAGCCGCAGCGCGCCGGGGAAGGCGATCAGCAGGGCGCCGAGCAGGGCGAGGCGGCCGACGCTCTCCGCCAGCAGGTACAGCGCGAGCGCGGCCGAGGAACGGGCCAGCGGCAGCCCGCACACCGTCATGAACCGCAGGTTCACCGCGCTCGCGCCCAGGCCGGTCGGCAGCAGGTGATTGGCCGCGCCCGCCGCGAACTGGGTGGCCAGCAGCCGCCGCGCGGGCAGCCGCTGAACCACCGCGCCCTGCCGGGTGCAGGCGGCTGCGACCCAGGTCAGACAGGTCGCCCCGGCCGCGGCCAGCAGCCAGGGCCAGCGCGCCGTGGCGAGCTGGCCGAAGCCCTCCGCGAGCACGGACCGGTGCCGGACGGCGACCACACCCACCAGGAGCAGCAGAAGCACGCACAGGACCCGGCGGACCGGGACGCGGTGCAGAAGTGGCTTCACGGGGACTCGAACCGCAGTCGTCACAGCACAAGACATTCCCCCAGCCGCGCCAACTACGGATGGCCGACGCGCGGACACGGGCTTACGGACCGCGGGCGGCGCCGCCTTGACCTCAAGGTTGGTCGAGGTTCTACCGTCGCCCGCATGAGTATGGAGACCACGGCCTGGACGCAGCTGTACAGCGTCATGCACGCCGAAGCCGAGCGCCGCCCCTTCGCCCGCGCCACGCTGCGCCGCATCGGCGCGTTCGCCCGCCCGCACCGCCGCCGCATCGTCCGCTTCCTGCTGCTCGGGGTGGCGACCGCGCTGCTGGCCGTCGCCACCCCCGTCCTCGCCGGAAAGGTCGTCGACGCGATCGTGTCGGACGGCGACGAGGGCACGGTCGTGCGCCTCGCCCTGCTCATCGCGCTCATCGCCCTGGCCGAGGCGGTGCTCGGCATCCTCTCCCGCAGGCTCTCGGCGACGCTCGGGGAGGGACTCATCCTCGATCTGCGGACGGCCGTGTTCGATCATGTGCAGCGCATGCCGGTCGCGTTCTTCACACGCACCCGTACGGGAGCGCTCGTCTCCCGTCTCAACAACGACGTCATCGGCGCCCAACGCGCCTTCAGCAACACCCTGTCCGGCGTGGTCAGCAACGTGGTCACCCTGCTGCTCACCCTGGCCGTCATGCTGACCCTGTCCTGGCAGATCACCCTGCTCGCCCTGGTGCTGCTCCCGGTGTTCGTGCTCCCGGCGCGGCGGATGGGCCGCCGCATGGCCCGGATGCAGCGCGAGGCCGCCGCCCTCAACGCCGCCATGGGCACCCGGATGACCGAGCGCTTCTCGGCGCCCGGCGCCACCCTGATCAAGCTGTTCGGCCGCCCCGAGGAGGAGTCCGCCGAGTTCGCCGACCGGGCCCGCCGGGTCGCCGACATCGGCGTACGCACCGCCACCGCCCAGGCCGCCTTCATCACCGCGCTCACCCTCGTCTCCGCGCTCGCCCTCGCCCTCGTCTACGGCCTCGGCGGCTTCCTCGCGCTGCGCGGCACCCTGGACCCGGGCGCCGTCGTCGCGCTGGCCCTGCTGCTGACCCGCCTGTACGCGCCGCTGACCGCGCTCGCCGGGGCCCGGGTGGAGGTCATGAGCGCCCTGGTCAGCTTCGAGCGGGTCTTCGAGGTGCTGGACCTGGCCCCGCTCATCGACGAGAAGCCCGACGCCCGCCCGGTCCCCGACGGCCCCGTGGCCGTCGAGTTCGACGACGTCCGCTTCGGCTACCCGTCCGCCGACAAGGTCTCCCTCGCCTCCCTCGAAGAGGTCGCCTCCCTGGACACCCGCGGCGGCGAAGAGGTGCTGCACGGCCTCTCCTTCCGCGCCGAACCGGGCCAGACCATCGCGCTGGTCGGCTCGTCCGGCGCCGGCAAGTCCACCATCGCCCAACTGCTGCCGCGCCTGTACGACACCGACGGCGGCACCGTCCGCGTCGGCGGCGTCGACGTCCGCGACCTGAGCGCGCGTTCGCTGCGCGACACCGTCGGCATGGTCACCCAGGACGGCCACCTCTTCCACGACACCGTCCGGGCCAATCTGCTCCTCGCCCGGCCGGACGCCACCGAGGACGCGCTGTGGGCGGCGCTGCGCCGCGCCCGCCTGGCCGACCTCGTGCGGTCCCTGCCGGACGGGCTCGACACCGTGGTCGGCGAGCGCGGCTACCGGCTCTCCGGCGGCGAACGCCAGCGCATGACCATCGCCCGGCTGCTGCTGGCCCGCCAGCGCGTCGTCATCCTCGACGAGGCCACCGCCCACCTCGACAACACCTCCGAGGCGGCCGTCCAGGAAGCCCTCGCCGAAGCCCTCCAGGACCGGACGGCCGTGGTGATCGCGCACCGGCTGTCCACGATCCGGGCGGCCGACCGCATCCTGGTGGTCGAGGCCGGCCGCATCGTGGAGAGCGGCACCCACGAGGAACTCCTCGCGGCCGACGGCCGCTACGCCCAGCTGCACCGCACCCAGTTCGGACGCCCGGCCCTGGACAAGGCCGCCTAGGACGGCTCGGCCGCTACGGCGCCCCGGGCGTCCCGGCCCGCACGGGCAGGTCCTGCTCGGCCCAGACGACCTTGCCGCCGGGCGTGCGGCACGAGCCCCAGCGCCGGCACATCATGTTGATCAGCTGAAGGCCGCGCCCGCTCTCGTCGCTGACGTCCGCGTGCTGGATCTGCGGCAGGTCGGGACCGGAGTCGGAGACCTCCACGGACAGCCGCTCGTGCCGCAACAGCCGCAGCTCGCCGGGGGCGTTGCCGTACCGCAGGGCGTTGCCCACCAGCTCGCTGACCACCAGCTCCGTGGTGTCCACCAGCTCGTCGAGCCCCCACCGCGCCAACTGCTCCCGCACCGCCGTACGGGCCTGCCCCGCGGCCTTGCCGTCCGGCGGCAGCGTCCGCACGTACACGTCGCACTCCGGACCGAGCGGCCGGGTGTGGGCGGCCAGCACGATCGCGTCGTCCGACCGGTCGTCGCCGACCCGCTCGGCCACCGTGCGGCACTCGGTGGCGTCCTCGGGCAGACCGTCGCCGACCGCCTCGCGCAGCCGCTCCAACTGGGTGCCGAGGTCGGCCGTGCGCGACCGGATCAGCCCGTCCGTGTACAGGGTCAGCCGGCTCCGCTCGGGCACCGGCCGCTCGACGGGGTCGTAGGGGATCACTCCCGCTCCCAGCGGCGCGCCCGCGGGCACGTCCAGGAACGAGACGGCGCCGTCCGGCCCGGTCAGCAGGGGCGGCGGGTGCCCGGCGCTGGCGATGCGGAAGGTGCCGCCGCAGGGGTCGTAGACCGCGCACAGACAGGTGGCGACCTGGTCCTCCTCCAGGTCGCGGGCGGCCAGGTCGAGCCGGGCCAGCAGCCGCTCGGGCGCGATGTCCAGCGCCATCAGGGTCCGGGCCACCGTGCGCAGCCGGCCCATGGTCGCGGCGGCGGCCAGGCCGCGCCCCATCACGTCGCCGACCATCAGCGCGGTACGGCCGCTGGGCAGCGCTACCACGTCGAACCAGTCGCCGCCCACGGCGGCCGGATCGGCGGCCGGGTCGTAGCACGAGGACACCTCCAGACCGGGGGTGCTCGGGCTGGACCGGGGGAGCAGTGCCCGCTGCAGGGTCACCACGTGGTCGCGCTCGCGCCCGTAGAGCCGGGCGTTGTCGATGTACACGGCGGCCTTGGACGCCAGCTCCATGGCGAGCGCCACGTCGGTCCGGTTGAACGGCGCCCGGTGGCCGGCCCGGACGAAGTCGGCCAGCCCCAGCAGCACCCCGCGGGCGATCAGCGGCACCGCCAGGTAGGAGTGGACGCCCGCCCGGCGCATGATGTCCGAGGACTCGCGCGAGGGGGCGATCACGGCGAAGTCCGCGCGCGTCATCCGGGACACCAGCACCGGCCGCCGGGTGGTCAGGACCCGCTGCCCCAGCCGGTCCGCGGTGTGCACCGACAGCTCGCCCACCGGATCGGGCGCCAGGTTCAGGCCCTCGACCTCGGACACCGCCATGGCCCTCAGCCGCGGCGCCTCCCCGCCCGTGGCCCGGTCGCCGTCCTGGAACCGCAGCACCGAGTCCAGCAGGTCCACCGCGGCGCCGTCGGCCAGCTCCGGCACGGTGAAGCCGGCCAGCTCCTCCGCCGTGCGCCGCACGTCGAGCGTGGTGCCGATGCTCAGGTCCGCCGCGTTCAACCAGGCCAGCCGGCGTCGCGCGCCCAGCGCCTCGGTCATCGACCGCAGCGCACCCCGCGCCGCCCGGTGTCCGCTCACGAGGGGATTCGGGGGGCGGCGCAGGCCGCCCAGCCACGCTCGTTCCCGCACGTGTCGCCTCCTCCCACGGCCTCCTGTCCTGATTCTGCCCTGCCACGAGTCGCCCGGCGACGGCGGTACCCCCCTGCAGCGGCCGGGCTCATGAACGGTCCTCAATCACCATGGACAAGTGAACGCAGTATCTCGCGTCAATTCTGTAATTATTTGACAGTGAGCCGCAGATACTGCGGCCTCTTACCGGGCGGCCACCTGTGCCGTGGAGCCGCGGACGACGAGTTCCGGTTCGAAGAGCAGCTCCCGGTGGGGGACTTCGGTGCCCTGGATCTGGGCGCAGAGGAGGTCGACGGCGGCGCGTCCCATGGCTTCGATGGGCTGGCGGACGGTGGTGAGGGGTGGTTCGGTGCAGGTCATGAAGGCGCTGTCGTCGTATCCGACGACGGAGACGTCGTGGGGGACGTGGTGGCCGCGGCGGCGGGCGGCGCGGACGGCGCCGAGGGCGAGGGGGTCGCTGGCGCAGATGATGCCGGTGACGCCGCGGTCGAGCAGGCGGGCGGCGGCGGCCTGGCCGCCCTCCAGGGAGAACATGGCCCGTTCCACGTGGGCGTCGGGCAGGGCGCCGTTCGCCGCCTCGGCGGCCTGCTGCGCGGCGGCCAGCTTCCGGCGGGAGGGGATGTGGTCGGAGGGGCCGAGCACGAGGCCGATGCGCTCGTGCCCCAGCGACGCCAGGTGCCGCCAGGACTGCCCCACGGCGACCGCGTCGTCGCACGCGACGCAGGGGAAGCCGAGATCGGGTATGGAGGCGTTGACGAGCACCACGGGGATGTTGCGTTCGGCGAGCAGCCGGTAGTGGTCGTGCGGGGCGTCGGCCTGCGCGAACAGGCCGCCGCCTGCGAAGACGACCCCGGAGACCTGTTGCTGCAGCAGCAGCTCGACGTAGTCGGCCTCCGAGACACCGCCCTTGGTCTGGGTGCACAGCACCGGCGTCAGCCCCTGCTGGGCCAGTGCGCCGCCGATGACCTCGGCGAACGCCGGGAAGATCGGGTTCTGCAGCTCGGGCAGGACCAGCCCGACCAGCCGGGCGCGCTCGCCCCGCAGCTGGGTGGGCCGCTCGTAGCCCAGCACGTCCAGCGCGCTCAGCACGGACTGCCGGGTCGCCTCCGAGACCCCCGGCTTGCCGTTGAGCACCCGGCTGACCGTGGCCTCGCTGACGCCAACCTTCTTCGCCACCTGAGCAAGTCGTCGTGTCACAAACGCAAGACTAGCGCAAGTCTCGCAAGAGACTTGCGCCAGTCAGTGACCTGTCCGACAACAATCGTTGCCGATCCCCGTTGCAGGCCGGTCCTACGGATTGCGAATGATCTTGAAGGTGGACGTGGTGTTGCGGATGTCGACGGCGTTGTCGCTGAGCTTCAGCCCGTTGAAGGTGACCTCACCGACCGCCGGTCCCTGCCCTGCCTCGGGCATCTCGTTGGCCCACAGGCCGAAGCCGGACTTGGCGTCGAACTCGTCACCGCTCTTGTGCGCCCCCGTGACGGAGACGTCGGTGAAGACCGTGTCCTTGATCGGGTACTGCGGCTGGCCTCCCACGTAGTTCGTCTGGAACATGATGCCGCTGTAGGTCGGATCGACGATGTCGACGTTGTTGACCCTGATCCCCTGGAACACCTTGGACGCCGAGAACACCCAGATGCCGGGGAAGGTCTGCCCGTTCCAGAAGTGTCCGCCGGCCCGGACGATCGACACGTTCTCGAAGGTCGTCGGATCGGTGCCGAAGCCGTTCATCGGGTAGCCGAAGTCCAGCGAGCTGATGGTGATGCCCGAGTAGACCAGGGTGTCCGCGATGTGGATGTTCCGGAAGGTGTTGTTGTAACCGCCGTAGACGGCCAGACCCGCGGCCCGCCAGGTCAGCGTCGTCGTGAGGTTCTCGTACAGGTTGTTCTTCATGTCCGAGCCGCCCGCGTCGATCGCCGAGAACAGCGCGAAGCTGTCGTCGCCGGTCGCCCGGGCGTCGTTGTTGGACACCAGGTTGTCGGTCGAGCCGTTGGTCATGTTGATGCCGTCGGCGAACATGTTGCGGATCCGGGAGTTCTTGATCGTCATCCGGTCGGTGTTGGCGCCCCAGTACAGGCACACCATGTGCTCGTTCCAGATGTTGTCGATCACGATGTCCGAGGTGTTGGAGAAGTCGAACACCTTGCCCGGCCCGTCGATACGGGACGTGTAGTTGCCGAAGTAGGCGAAGTTCGCGAACGTCGAGCCCTTCGCACTCGCCTCGGCACGGAAGCCGATGTCGGTGTTGTCCTGCGTGGTCGGCGCGTGGAACTGGGTGAACCAGGGACCGGCGCCGATGACCTTCACCGCCTTGCCGTACACCTGGAACTTGCTCGACGTCTGGTAGTCGCCGGGCGGCAGGTACACACCCACCAGCTTGCCCGTGGTGTCCATGCGGACCTTGTCGAGCGCGTTCTGCACGTCCTGGTGCGTGAAGCCGGCCGGCACCGCGTACGCCGCCGGGTCGGGGTTGGGCAGCGCGGAGACCTGCTCCAGGTTGACGAAGTCGATCGCGTAGTCGGTGGTGTTCGCCGCGTCCTTCTGCAGCCGGATCGTGCTGCCCGCCGGGACGGTCTCGCCCAGCATGAGGTGCGCCTCGTCGTAGATGTGCCGCGGGGCGCCCGCGCCCGGGGAGTTGCCCGGCGAGGCCTCGGCACCGTACAGCCAGGCGTACTTCGACGTCAGCGGCAGGGCCTTCTTCATGACGCCGTCGACGTACACGTTGAGCGTGGCGTCGATGCCGCCGCCGCCCGGCGCGTCCGGGATCGAGAAGCGGGTCACCAGGGTGTTGGTGTCCGCCTTCGTGGTGAACTCGACGTACTCGCCGGTCTTGTCCAAGTGGACGGCCTTGCGGCCGGACGCCTCGCCCGCGATGTCGCCGATGGTGCGGTTGGGGCCGACCACGGTGGCACCGCCGCCCACCGTGCCGTCCTCCGCCTCGTACATGTCGTACGGCATGTTCGCGCCGCGCCCGACGAACAGCGGCTGCGTGGAGGTGTTGTTCTCCCGCTTGACCGGCAGTTCGTTCGCGTCGTCGGCGACCGTGACCTTCAGCGAGTACGAGCCGTTGGCCGCCTTCCAGGTGCCGAGGCTCACGGCCGGGGCCGTCTTGCCCGCGGCGATGACGCCGGAGTGCTCGCCGGTCAGGGTCTTGACCGTGGCGCCCTTGGCGTCCAGCAGGGCGAGCGTCACCGCGTGGCCGCCGTCCGCCGAGTCCTGGGTGCCCTGGTTCTTCAGCGCGACCTTGAAGGTCACGTCGTCACCGGCGGCCGGACTGGACGGCGACGTGGTGACGGCGGCGGCGACCAGGTCGGAGCTCTGCACCGGCTTGACCACCAGCGGATCGGGCCGCGTATAGGTGTTGTTGGTCTCGTTCTGCTCGATGATCTCGTTCGCCTCGTCGGCGACCGCGCTCAGTTCGTACGAACCGGCCTCGCGTGCCCCGACGGACGCGCTGACCGTGCTCTGCGCCCCCGCCTTCAGGGCGGGAACGTCGGCGGTGGCGACCTTGGTGCCGCCCAGCCGCAGGGCGACCTTGCCGGCCGGGGCGTCCGCGGCGCCGCTGTTGCGGACGGTGGCGGACACCGTGATCTCGTCCGACTCGACGGGGGAGTCGGGCGACGTGGTCAGGTTCGTCACCTCGAGGTCGGGGTTGGGTGCCGGAGTGCCGATGACCTGGAACTCGGCGACCTGCCCGGCCGTCGCCCCGGTGTTGGAGGTGAACTTCAGCTGGACGTCCGCGGTCCGTTCGCCGACGGGTATCGTCACGCTGTTGCCGCCGCTGGCCGGGTCGAAGACGTAGTCCTTCGCGGCCACCAGGGAGGTGAAGCCCGAGGCGTCCTGGGCGCGGCCGAGCACCTGGACGTTCTGGGTGCGCTTGGACCAGCTGGTGTCCGGGTTGAGCTTGAGGACGACGCTGTCGACGTCCGCGTTCGCGCCCAGCTTCAGGGTCAGCGTGTTCGGGTAGCTGCCCGCCGCCCCCTCCCAGTAGGTGGAGGTGCTGTTGTCGTTGGCGTTCTCGGCGACGTAGGTGTGGATGTAGGACGAGGCGCTGATCGGCTTGCCGACGGACAGGTTCGACCCGCCGGTGCCGGTGCCGGTGCGGGTCACGGAGTTGCTGTTGCCCGACTCGTTGCCGGCCGCGTCCCTGGCCCGCACGAAGTAGGTCACGGTCGCCGACGCCGGCTGGGTGTCGGTGTACGTGGTGACGTCCCCGGCGACGCTCTTGCGGAGCTTGTTGTCGGCGTAGACGTCGTACCCGGTGACGCCCTCGTTGTCGGTCGAGGCGTCCCAGGTCAGCTTGACCTGGCCGGCGGCCGGTTCGGTGAGGGCCAGGTTCGCGGGCGCGGTGGGTGCCTGGGTGTCGCCGGTGTCGGCGCGGCGGGTGACCGAGTTACTGTTGCCCGACTGGTTGCCTGCCGCGTCCTTGGCGCGCACGTAGTAGGTGACCGTGGTGCCGGCCGGCCGGGTGTCGGTGTACGTGGTGACGTCCCCGGCGACCGAGGTGAGCAGATCGCCGTTGGCGTAGATGTCGTACCCCGTGACCGCCGTGTCGTCCGAGGAAGCGTTCCAGGTGAGCCTGATCTGCCCGGTGGCCGGTTCGGTGAACGCGAGGTTCGCGGGCGCGGTGGGAGCCTGGGTGTCGCCCGTCTCGGGGCCGTAGATCTCCAGCTCGGAGACCTGGGCGGCGGGCTGACCGGTGTTGGCCGTCACCAGGACCCGCACGTAGCGCGCGGTGGCCGCGTCGAAGGTGACGGTGGCCGACTGACCGCCGGCCGCGTCGAAGGCGTACGCCTTGGCGGCGGTCAGGTCCGTGAAGTCCGAGCCGTTCTCACTGGCCTGGACCTTCAGCGTCTGGGTGCGGTTCGGCCAGCCGTCGGGCAGCCGCAGGACGACGCGGTTCACCCGGCGCGAGGACCCGAGGTCCGCCTGGAGCCACTGCGGCAGGGCGTTGTTGGCGCTCTCCCAGTAGGTGGCCTTGTTGCCGTCGTTGCCGTTGCCCGGGGTGTACGCGCCCGTGGAGCTGCTCGCCGTCAGCTGCCGGCCGGCGGCGAGGTTGGCGGACGACTCCCCGGCGGCGTGCACCTCCAGCTCGGAGAGCTGGGCCGCCTGCCACCCGGTGTTCGCCGTGATGTTCACCCGCACGAACCGGGTCTGGGTGGCGGGGAAGGACACGGTGACCGTGTTGCCCGAACCCGGGTCGAAGGCGTAGGTGGCGGACGTCTTCAGCGTGCTGAAGCTGGTGCCGTCGGCGCTGCCCTGGACGGAGAGAGTCTGCTTGCGGCTCTCCCAGCCCGCGGGCAGTCTCAGGACGACCTCGTCGATCCGCTCGGTGGCACCGAGGTCGGTCTGTACCCACTGGGGCAGGCTGCTGCCGCCGCTCTGCCAGTACGTGCCCTGGTTGCCGTCGGTGATGTTGGCGGCGCCGTACTCGCCGTGCGAGCTGCTCGCCGCCGTGGCGTCCCCCACGGCGATGTTGGGTCCACCGGCTGCCGTGGCCGACAGCAGCGGTCCTCCCAACGCCAGGAGACTGGTCGCGACCACGGTGCACAGGGCCCGTGATCTCCAGTTCCGGTTTCTCATCTGTCCCCACATCAGGTAGACACTCAAAGTTCGCTGACATTTACGTTGAGCGCTCGCAGAGTTGCAGAGAAATGTTGAGTCGTCTACAGGGTGAGCAGCGGAAAGTCGGCGCGCGACAGCGTCGGGTGGGGTCGGTGAGAACCGGGCGGACGTCCGGGCACGCCTCGGATCAGCGACTTTCACGGGCTACGTCGAGCAGCCGCAAGTCGCTGTCATTTCCCGCAAGGAACTTGCGGTCGAGAGGAGGTGAGGGGCCGGCTAGTCGCCGGACGGCTGCGCGGTGGAGCCGCGGACCACGAGTTCCGGTTCGAAGAGCAGCTCGCCGTGCGGGACTTCGGTGCCCTGGATCTGGGCGCAGAGGAGGTCGACGGCGGCGCGTCCCATGGCTTCGATGGGCTGGCGGACGGTGGTGAGGGGTGGTTCGGTGCAGGTCATGAAGGCGCTGTCGTCGTATCCGACGACGGAGACGTCGTGGGGGACGTGGTGGCCGCGGCGGCGGGCGGCGCGGACGGCGCCGAGGGCGAGGGGGTCGCTGGCGCAGATGATGCCGGTGACGCCGCGGTCGAGCAGGCGGGCGGCGGCGGCCTGGCCGCCCTCCAGGGAGAACATGGCCCGCTCGACGAACTCCTCGGGCAGCTCCGTGCCGGCGGACCGGGCCGCTTCGTGGGCGGCGGCCAGCTTCCGGCGGGAGGGGATGTGGTCGGAGGGGCCGAGGACGAGGCCGATGCGCTCGTGGCCGAGGGAGGCCAGGTGCCGCCAGGACTGCTCGACGGCGACGGCGTCGTCGCAGGCGATGCACGGGAAGTCCAGGTTCTCGATCGACGCGTTGATCAGCACCACGGGGATGTTGCGCTCGGCGAGCAGCCGGTAGTGGTCGTGCGGGGCGTCCGCCTGCGCGAACAGGCCGCCCGCGAACACCACCCCGGAGACCTGCTGCTGCAGGAGCAGCTCGACGTAGTCGGCCTCCGAGACGCCGCCCTTGGTCTGGGTGCACAGCACCGGCGTCAGCCCCTGCTGGGCCAGTGCGCCGCCGATGACCTCGGCGAACGCCGGGAAGATGGGGTTCTGCAGCTCGGGCAGGACCAGCCCGACCAGCCGGGCGCGCTCGCCCCGCAGCTGGGTGGGCCGCTCGTAGCCCAGCACGTCCAGCGCGCTCAGCACGGACTGCCGGGTCGCCTCCGAGACCCCCGGCTTGCCGTTGAGCACCCGGCTGACCGTGGCCTCGCTGACCCCAACCTTCTTCGCCACCTGAGCAAGTCGTCGTGTCACGCCCGAAAGGCTAACGCAAACACCGCAAGCGGTTTGCTTCAATCCCAGATGACCCGGGCGACGACCGGCAGGTGATCGCTGCCGGTGGCGGGCAGGGTCCGGAGGGCGCCGACGGTCCCGCCGCGGGCCATCACCTGGTCGATCCGGGCCAGCGGGAATCCGGCCGGGAAACTGAGGGCGAGGCCCCGCTCGGCCACGTTCAGCGAGTCGGTCAGGGGAGCCAGCGCCCGGTCGTCGACCGTGCCGTTCAGGTCGCCGAGCAGGACCACCCGGCGCAGCTCCTCCCCGGCGAGGGCGTCGCCCAGCAGCCGGGCGCTCTCGTCCCGCCGGGACGAGGCGAGGCCGCTCGGCCCCACCCGGACCGACGGCAGGTGCGCCACGAGGACGGCGACGGCCCCGCGCGGTGTGTGCGCCACGGCCCGCAGTCCGCGCTCCCACTCCTCCTCGATGCCCCGCGGCTTGATGTCGAGGGGACGGGAGCCGGTGAGCGGATACTTCGACCAGAGCCCGACGGTGCCCCGGACCACCCGGTGGGGGTAGTCGGGGGCGAGGGCCTTCGCGTAGCCGTCCAGTGCCGGCGGCACCAGTTCCTCCAGCGCGACCAGGTCGGGCTCGGCACGGGCCAGGGCGCGTGCCGTGCCCTCGGGGTCGGTGTTCTCGTCGCTGACGTTGTGCTGCACCACGACCAGGTCCCCGGGGCCGGGCTCCGGAGCGGGCAGCAGCAGCGCGCCGAAGAGGTGTGTCCAGGCGGCCACGGGCAGGAGCAGGGCCAGCAGCGCGAGCGCCGAGCGGCGCACCAGGGCCAGGACGAGCAGCACCACCACGACCACGCCGAGCCACGGCAGGAAGGACTCCAGCAGACTCCCCAGGCCCCCCACGCCGTTGGGGACCGATCCGTGGAAGGACAGCAGGAGGGCGGTGACCACCGCGACCCCGGCGAGCACCCGTCCCCGCCCTCGTGTCCAGGCGGCCCAGTCGGTCATCGCGCCCCATCTCCTCGTCCTCGAGGGAAATTTGCAGAAATCTCTTGCGGTCGGCCGGAGTTGCCGGTGTGCAGCGGTCTGGTGAAGGGATCCGGAGGGGCGTGTCCAGAGGGTTGACCGTGGTTGAACCCGCCCTTACGGTCACGACCGCAACCTCTTGCAGTCGTCTTGCTGCAATGTGTTGCAAGCGTGTGCCGACTCCCCTGACACCACCCCCGGCACCGCACTCCGGACACCCGCATCCTCACACGGGAGGCTCCATGCACGGGAAAACCAGCACGGCGCGAAGAGTCACGGCCACCGCGCTCGCCCTCACCGCGGGCGTGGCCGGCAGTCTCCTCGCCACCGCGGCACCGGCACAGGCGGCTCCGCCCGGCGGCAAGGACGTCACGGCGGTGATGTTCGAGTGGAAGTTCACCTCCGTCGCCCGGGCGTGCACCGACACGCTCGGCCCCGCCGGTTACGGTTTCGTCCAGGTCTCGCCGCCGCAGGAGCACATCCAGGGCGCGCAGTGGTGGACCTCGTACCAGCCGGTGAGCTACAAGATCGCGGGCCGGCTCGGCGACCGCGCCCAGTTCAAGAGCATGGTCGACACCTGCCACGCGGCCGGTGTGAAGGTCGTCGCCGACTCGGTCGTCAACCACATGTCGGCCGGCAACGGCACGGGCACCGGCGGCTCGTCGTACACCAAGTACGACTATCCCGGCACCTACTCCTCGAACGACCTCGACAACTGCACCGCGCAGATCAGCAACTACGGCGACCGCTTCAACGTCCAGGAGTGCGAACTGGTCGGCCTCGCGGACCTGGACACCGGCGAGGACTACGTACGGGGGAGGATCGCCGGGTATCTCAACGACCTGCTGTCCCTCGGCGTCGACGGCTTCCGCATCGACGCGGCCAAGCACATGGCCGCCGCCGACCTGGCCGACATCAAGTCCCGGCTCAGCGATCCCGACGTGTACTGGAAGCACGAGGCGATCTACGGCGCCGGCGAGGCGGTCTCCCCGGCCGAGTACCTCGGCAGCGGCGACGTGCAGGAGTTCCGGTACGCGCGCGACCTCAAGCGCGTCTTCACCAACGAGAACCTCGCCTACCTGAAGAACTTCGGCGAGGCCTGGGGCTACCTGCCCTCGGACCGGGCCGCCGTCTTCGTCACCAACCACGACACCGAACGCAACGGCGAGACCCTCACCTACCAGGACGGCGCCACCTACACCCTGGCGCACGTCTTCATGCTGGCCTGGCCGTACGGCAGCCCCGACGTCCACTCCGGCTACGAGTTCACCGACCGCGACGCGGGCCCGCCCAACGGCGGGCAGGTCAACGCCTGCTACAGCGACGGCTGGAAGTGCCAGCACGCCTGGCGCGAGATTTCCGCCATGGTCGCGTTCCGCAACACCGCCCGCGGCGAGGCCGTGACCGACTGGTGGGACGACGGCGGCGACCGGATCGCCTTCGGCCGCGGCTCGAAGGCGTACGTCGCCATCAACCACGAGGGCACCCCGCTGACCCGTACGTTCCAGACCTCGCTGCCCGCGGGGGACTACTGCGACGTCCAGTCGGGCAACGGCGTCACGGTCGACGGGGCAGGCCGGTTCACCGCCACGCTGGGCGCCGGTACGGCCGTGGCCCTCCACGTGGGCGCACGCACCTGCGACGGGTCGTGACCACGAGGAACCGTTGCGTGTGAGCAAGCTGACACACGCGGGGAGACCGAGGTGGGCCGTTCGGGGGAAGGTAGTGTGTTCAAGGCTCGAACGGCCCACCGCGTGACCCGCGGTGGCGACCGCGGCGGCAGCCGTCCGCCCGGGCCGCCCGCACGCGACCTCTGAAAGTGGAGCTCATGAACGTGTCGACCGGCGGCAGACGGTTACTGAGCCGGGGCGCCACAGCAGCCCTCGTCTGCGCGATCCTCCTGTCGCCCGGCCCCGGTTACGCGGCGCCGGACGAACCCGGCCCCCAGGACGACAAGTCGATCGAGGACATCCGTGCCGAACTGGACGGCCTCTACCGCGAGGCGGAAGTGGCCACCGAGGCGTACAACGCCGCCAACGAGAAGGCGGCCAAACAGGAGAAGCGGCTGACGGCCCTGCGCAAGGACCTGACCCGTGCCGAGAAGCGGGTGAAGGACCTGCGGGACCTCGCCGGTGCGGCCGCCCGCACCCAGTACCGCGGGGGCGACCTCGCCGCCACCGGCATCCAGTTGCTGCTCGGCGACCACCCCGACCAGGCCCTCGACGAGGCGTCCCAGGCCCGTCAGGCCATGCGCGGCCTGGTCAACGTCTCCGAGACCCAGAAGACCGCCCGCCAGGAGCTGAGCGAGCAGACCGAGGCCGCCACGAAGGAACTGCGGGAGCTGAAGAGCAGCCGAGCGGACAAGGCCGCGGCGAAGCAGAAGATCGAGAAGAAGATCGCCACGGCCGAGCGGATCGAGGCGGGCCTCGAAGCGGAACAGACCCGCAGGCTGGCCGCGTTGGAGCGGCAGCGGGCCCGCGAGGCCGAGGCCAGGTGGACGCAGAGCGGCGGCTCCTCCGGCGGCTCGGCGGGCAAGGGGAAGGGCAGCGGGGGAGCGCCGGGCGGCGGGACGCAGGCGAGCGGAGCGGCCGCGAA
This sequence comes from Streptomyces hyderabadensis, assembly GCF_020404845.1. Lineage (GTDB taxonomy): Bacteria > Actinomycetota > Actinomycetes > Streptomycetales > Streptomycetaceae > Streptomyces > Streptomyces hyderabadensis. The sequence goes on from NZ_JAIOJZ010000024.1 coordinate 37,316, forward strand.
GGCCGTCGGCTTCGCGATGGCCCAGATCGGCAAACCCTACGTGTGGGGCGCCGTGGGCCCGTCGTCGTACGACTGCTCCGGCCTCACCTCCGCGGCCTGGGCGGCGGCCGGGCACCCCATTCCCCGCACCTCGCAGGCCCAGTGGGGCGGACTCACCCGCGTCAGCCTGTCCTCGGCCCGCCCCGGAGACCTGATCATCTACTACAACGACGCCACCCACGTGGGCATGTACATCGGAGGCGGACAGATCGTCCACGCCCCGCGGCCCGGCCGCAGCATCACCACCGCGCCGGCCGCCTCCATGCCCGTCCTCGGCGTCGTACGCCCCGGAGCCTGAACGGATGAGCCACTCCCTGACGCCCCGTGACCAGCAGAACCTGCCCGCACGCGGCGCCCCGCCGCTGATCCGCCTCGACGCCTACGTGGCCGAGGACGGGTCGACGGTGGTCAACGGCCACCTGCTGGACATGGGCGGCGTGCGGCCGCCCAACGAGGCCATCCTCGACGCCGTCGCCATGTTCGCCCGCACCCTGGGGGCGCCGGTCGCGGCCACCGTCATCGACCGCACCGCGCAGCAGGTGGCGCGGCTGCGGGTGCACCCCGACGGCTCCAGCCGGACCATCGGCGAGGACGAGGACCTGCCGCCCGGGCGCGAGCGGACCGCCGCCGAGGAGGAGGCGTTCCCGCCGCTGGCCCGCGTCGAGCGGATCATCCAGCACGCGCAGCGCGAGGAGCTGCACGCCGCGTTCGTCCTCGCCAGCGCGCTGCGGGAACACCTCACGCTGCGCCGGGGCGCCGAGGACGAACTGTCCCTGGAGGCGAGGGCGATCGAGGCGTACCTCGCCTATCTGCGCGGCGACTACATGCTCTCCACCGTGCTCGCGCTGACCGTGGCCCGCATCCGCTGCCGCACCGACCTGAACCGGGCCGCCCCCGACGTGGCCCGCGCCACCGCGGCCTGGCAGCGGCTGTGGGACGAGGGCCAGGTGGCCACCCGCGGGCAGGAACTGCTGCACATGTGGGAGCGGCTGTCCTCGGCGGGCCTGCTGCAGGAACCGGCCCACCACGCCATGGCCCAGGCCGTGCGGGGCCGCCTCGCCCAAGCCGGCCGTGCCGTACCGCAGGGGCCCGCGCCCGCGGCGGCGGCCCTGCCCGCGGGTCCCGGCCAGGTCCCGGCACCGGTCGCCCCCGAGGACAAGCCCCTCAAGCCCACCCGGCGCGGTCTGCGGCGCTTCACCCGGCGGGCCGGCCGGTCCCCCGGGCAGTCCTCCTGAGGGCCGGGCGCCACGCGGCGACACCACACCCATCATGACAGCTCAGGGGCCCGTCGCGTAGGACGGACGGCACAGCCCGCCGGGCTTCCCCGGCGCGCCGACGAGGCCGAGAATCCTCGTCATGCCCGAACCCACAGAGGTCGACCAGGACAGCGTCGTACGCGCGCGGAACACCCTCCTCGCCTCCGGACGACGGACACCGCGGGAGGAGGTCGACGCCTACCGGGTGCTTGCCCGGGTCAGCCCCGCGGCGTACCTGCCGCCGCTGGCCCGCGCCCTGCGGCAGCTCAGTCACGACCGGGTCTACGCGGACCGTCCACTGGACCGCCTCGCGCTGCGCCAGGAGGCGGTGGCCGCCGCACGCGCCGTCGATCCCGCCGACGCCAAGTACGCGGACGTCCTCTACGAGGCGCTCGACTCCTGCCAGTGGGCGCTTTACGACATCGGCCGGCGCGCGGAGGGGCTCGCCGTGCGGGCCGAGATGCTCGCCGTCGGGCGGGCGCGGGCCGAGGCGTCCGGCAGCGGGACGGTGCTCGGGCTGTCGGCCTGGGCCACCGGCCTCCTGGAGGAGGGCCGTTACGCCGAGGCCGCGGAGGTGCTCGCGGAGTCGGTGGCCCGGGCACGGCCGCACGGTCCGGCGAGCGGTGCCTTCGCCTGGTCACTGCTGGAGTGGATCGCCGCCCTGGACGCGGCCGGCCGGCCCGGGCAAGCGCTGGCCGTCATGGCGGAACTGGTCGGCATGGAGGCGACGGAGGCCGCGAACGACCGTGGGCCACAGGCCTGTCACCTCTACGCCCTGATCCGGTACGCCCAGATGCTCGACGCCGCGCTGCGGCACGGCGAGGCGGCGGCGGCGCGGCAAGAGGCGCTCGCCCTGCTCGGCGAACTGGCCGCGCACGGGGAGCGGAAGTCGTGGAGCGGATACCAGACCACGTTCTGGTCCGTCCTGTTCTCCATGTCCGCGGCCGAGAGCGAGCGACCGGTGCCGGGACGACCGCGCCCGCCCGTCGGCACCGCGCCCCAGCACTGGTCGCCCGACGTCAGAGAGCGGTACTTCGACAGCCGCGAAGCCCTGCGGGCCGACGTGGACCGGCTCGCGCTCCGCGCGGCGGACGACCCGGACCACCTGGCGGAGCTGGTCCGGCTGCAACGGGTGCTCACCGTACGCTCGGCGGTCCACTGGGAGTTGCGCACGCACCTGTTCGCGGAACGCGTGCGCGGGTTGTTCGACGAGGGCGTCGCGCTGGCCCGGCGGCTGCGCCGCGCGGACCCGGCCGCCGGGAGCGGGGCGCTGGCCGTGGCCCTGACGGACCGGGCCTGCTTCCGCACCGCCGTCAAGGAGTTCGACGCGGCCCTCGACGACTTCCGACAGGTTCCGGAGCTTCTCGCACCGTGCACCGGGCCGGTGTAGCCCTCTTCAAGCGGGCGTTCGGGTACGCCAAGATGCAGACATGACAGAAGGATCTCTTTCCAGGCTTCCGCGAGAGAACATCGAACTGCCGGGCGGCGCCGCCGTGTTGCGACGGCGCTCACTGGTCTCCGACGACGCGTTCATCGACGCGGTCGCCGCCGACGTCGAGCACCTCGGTGAGTGGCTCCGCTGGGCCCAGCATCCGCCCACCCGGGAGGAGACCGAGGGCTTCCGCGCCGAACAGGACGCGGACTGGGACGCGGGCCGGTCGTTCGTCTACGTCCTGACCCCGGCGGACCGTTTCGACAAGGTGCTCGGCGGGGGCGCGATGTTCCCGAACGGCGAGGACGGCGTCCTGGAGATCGGCTACTGGGTCTGTTCCCCGGCCACCGGCCGGGGTCTGGCCACCCGGGCCGCGGCCGCGCTGACCGAGGAGGGCCTCGGTCTGCCCGGTGTCGAGGCCATGGAGATCCACTGCGACCGGGCCAACGTCCGAAGCGCCGAGATCCCGCCCCGGATCGGTTACCGGCTGCTGCGCGTAGAACCGGACGAGCCGCAGACCGCGGCGGAGGCCGGGCAGAGCATGGTCTGGCGCCACGACGGCGCCGGACCACGCCCCCTGCTTCAGGCGCCCTGACTGTTGCTGTCGCCGGTGGTCTCCTTCTTGTCCAGCGGGCGGATCTCGATCTTCTGCGCCATGCCGCGTCCTTCCGTTGCAGCCGGTGTGACCGTGAGGGTGGTGCGTGGTACCTGTCGCGAGGTGCGTGGTGCGTGGTGCGTGGTGCGTGGTGCGAGTTGTGTGGTGCTGGATGTGCTCATGCCAGAATTCGGCAGGGTGCCGCACTTGTCAACGGCCCGAATCCGCTGGGCGGTTGCTCACCGCGCGGCGGAAGGGGAACGCGATGAGCAGCGCGACGGCGACCAGGAGCCCGCTCGCCCAGAGCGGGCCGAGGTCGCCGGTCGTGCCGCCCAGGGTGCTCGCGGCGACCAGTGGCCCGAGGACGGCACCCACGTTGAGGGCGGCGGTCGCGTACGAGCCGGCCATGGTCGGCGCTCCCGCCGCCTCGTGGAGGACCCGCGCGATCAGCGTGCTGCCCAGCGCGAACGACAGCGCGCCCTGCACGAACACCACGGCCAGCAGCGCGACCGGCCGGTCGGCCAGCACCGCCAGCGCGGGCCAGCCGACCAGCAGCAGCGGACCCCCGACCGCGAGGACGGCGGCGGGGCGCCGGTCGGACAGCCGGCCGGCGACGGTGACGCCCAGGAACGAACCGGCGCCGAAGAGCACCAGGGCGACGGATACCCACAGTTCGCCCAGCCCGGCGGTGTCGGTCACGACGGGGGCGAGGAAGGTGAAGCCGGCGAAGGTCGCCGCGTTCACCAGGGCGCCGAGCAGCATGACCAGGAGCAACCGGGGCGACCTGAGCTGTGCCAGTTCGACGGAGAGTGAGGGCCCCTCGGCCGCCGCCGCCCGCACCCGGCCCGCCGGGATTCCCGCCATCACTCCGAGGGCCGCGGGCAGGCAGAGCAGGGCGACGGCCCAGAACGTGGCCCGCCAGCCGAGCAGGGTGCCCATGAGCGCCCCACCGGGGACGCCGGCGACCGTGGCCACGGTGGTGCCGGACAGCAGCACGGCCAGCGCACGCCCCTTCCGGTCGGCCGGGACCAGTGCCGCGGCGGCCGTCAGGGCGACCGCCAGGAAACCGGCGTTCGCTAGCGCGGCCACGACCCGGGTGGCCACCAGGACCGGGAAGCTCGTGGTGAGGGCTCCCACGGCGTGAGCCGCCGCGAAGGCGAGGACGAACGCGAGGAGGCTGGAGCGCCTGGGCCAGGCGCGGGCGAGCGCGGCCACCAGGGGAGCGCCGACCACCATGCCGGTCGCGAAGGCCGACGTGAGCGCGCCCGCGGTCCCGACGGTGACACCGAGGTCCGAGGCGATGTCCGGCAGGAGTCCGGCGAGCATGAACTCCGAGGTGCCCATGGCGCAGACCGCCACGGCAAGCAGATACAAGGGGAGAGGCATCGAGTGGCTCCGGGGTGAGGAGAAGCACGAGAGAGGTCATCTCGTCACCACGGCCGGCCCTCCGGCACGCACCCGTGCGCCCGCGGAACGCGGTACGGCGCGGGGCTGGGAACTCAGGGATCCAGGGGGCTGACGGGGTGACCGAAAGCCCCCACCCTGTCCGACTCGGGACTCGACATGCGCCGCACAGTACCCGACCGCACCCCGCCTGGACATCTCGATTCCGCGGCGCCCCGGTCCCAGCAGCTGTCGTAGCCGGGCTTCCCCTTCGGCCGGTACACGCCACGAGGCCGGGCCGCACGCCGTGCGCGCGCCGCTGCCGAGGCGGCGCGCGCATGGCGGGACGACACCTCAAAATCCGCCACGCATGGCGGTGACCTGCGCAAGCAGAGCCGTCTGACACTGAAGTGGGTGCCGCGGTACGGCGGCATGCAACGAAGACGTCCTCGGCCGCCGGACGTCACACGCGGTTGGCGCCCGCAGCGACGGCGACCGGTGGTCCCGGCCGCCTCTGAGAAGGAGTTGGAGCATGAAGGCCGCACGGTTCTACGGCAAGGAAGACCTTCGCATCGAGGAGGTGCCGGAACCCAGTCCCGGACCCGGGCAGGTGAAGCTCCGCAACGCCTTCGCCGGCATCTGCGGTTCCGATCTCCACTTCTACTTCTATCCGGAGTCGCTGCCGTTCGACCTGGACCAGCCGCATCCTCTTACCGGTGCCACGCTGCCGCAGATTCTCGGCCACGAGTTCTCCGGCACCGTCGTCGAGGTGGGCGAGGGCGTGACGGACGTGAACGTCGGCGACCTCGGTGCCGTCTATCCTCTGGCGGTCTCCTGCGGCGAGTGCGGGGCCTGCCGGAAGGGGTTGCCCTTCTCCTGCCGGCTGATGGGCTCGCTCGGGTCGAACGTCGAGGGTGGTGGCCTGTCGGAGTTCACCCTCGTCGACGCGTCGAAGCTGCACGTACTGCCGGACGGTGTGGACCTGCGCATGGGGGCGCTCGTCGAACCGATGGCGGTGGGCTGGCACGCCGTGTCACGCAGCGGCGTGCAGGCCGGCGGCACCGCGCTCGTCGCCGGGGCCGGACCGGTCGGGATCGGCACCTGGTTCGCGCTCAAGGCCCGCGGTGTGGACAAGGTGCTGGTGTCCGAGCCGAGCGCGGACCGTCGCGCCCTCATGGCCGCACTGGGCGCCCGGGTCGTCGATCCCGTGAACGAGGACCTCGCGGCCGCCGTCGCCGCGCTCACCGGCGGCGACGGAGTGGACATCGCGGTGGACGCCGCGGGAGCGGGCCCGGCGATCACCTCCGCGCTGGCGGGTCTGGTCCCCGGTGGCCGTCTGGTGATCGCCGCGCTGCACGAGCATCCGACGGACTTCCAGCCGACGCAGCTCATGATGGGCGAGACGGAGATCGTCGGAGCGGTCGGATACCGGCCCGAGGAGTTCGACGCGGTCATCGCGGCCATGGCCGACGGTGTGTACGGCACCACCGGCTGGGTGCAGGAGCTGCCGCTGGAGGGCATCATCGACGCCCTCCACTCGCTGCGCGGCGGCGTCGGCGGGAAGGTCCTGCTGAAGGTCGGCTGACCTTTCTCGAAACGGTCCGGTCCGGACGGCCCGCGGCCCGCGGGGGCGTCCGGACCGGACCGCGGATGGTGGCGGGCGGGTGCGCGAACGGCGGGGGATACCGTCCCGGACCGCAGCGTTCGGCGGTTCCTCGGGCGGAGCCCCGCACAGGACGATGGGCTCGCGCCGAGTTCAGGCGACAGAGCAAGCAGTACAGATCATGGAGGCCTGATGTCCGCAACCCTTCCGCGACCGCCGTTCGACCCGGAGCTCGAGGCCGTCCTCGCGGCCCTCGCCGACCAGATCCCGCCGACCCTGACCGCGGAGATGATCGCGGACATGCGGCGGTCGTCGCCGGCCGAGGTCACCGACGAGGTGCTGGAGGCCGACGGCCTGACCCGGCGCGACGTCGCGGTCCCGGGGTACGAGGGTGACGAGATCACCGTCTCGGTGATCGCCCGCGAGGACCACCGGGGACTCGGCCCGGGCGTCTACCACACGCACGGCGGCGGCATGGTCGCCGGCAACCGGTTCTCCGGTCTGAGCCAGGTCCTTGCGTGGGTCGTCGAGCACGATGCCGTACTGGTCACGGTCGACTACCGGCTGGCGCCCGAGCATCCCGACCCCTACCCGGTCGAGGACTGTTACGCCGGGCTGCTGTGGACCGCCGAGCACGCCCGGGAACTGGGGATGGACCCGGACAGGCTGATCATCGCCGGACAGAGCGCCGGGGGCGGAATCGCCGCGGGCGTCACGCTGCTGGCACGCGACCGGCGGGGACCGCGCCTCGCGGGCCAGGTGCTCATCTACCCGATGCTCGACGACAGGGACCGGACGGTCTCCACGGCCCAGTTCGACGCCGTCGGTGTGTGGGACCGCGGGAGCAACCGCATGGGCTGGACCGCGCTCCTCGGCGAGCGACGCGGAACCGACGACGTGTCGATCTACGCCGCCCCCGCCCGGGCCACCGATCTCACGGGACTGCCGCCCGCGTTCATCGACTGCGGCTCGGCCGAGGTCTTCCGGGACGAGGACGTCGCCTACGCGACGGCCCTGTGGCACGCGGGCGTACAGGCCGAACTCCACGTCTGGCCCGGTGGATTCCACGGGTTCGACCTGACCGCACCCCACACCGCTCTCGCGCACGCCATGACGGGCGCGCGAAACGCCTGGGTCGCCCGCGCCCTCGGGTCCTGAGGCGACGTCCCCGGTCCTCGGTAAGCTGAGGGAAAGGCGCGAAGGAGCGCAGGTGCACCAGTTGGTCGGACGGCTGAACTCCCTCGACCCGCAGGCGGGCGAAACGCTGCGGATCGTGTCGTACTTCGACGTCCTCATCACGCGGGGTGCCGGACTCGACGGGCTCCTGCGCGGTGCCGCGGTCCTCTCCGGCACCGTCGCCGGCGCACAGATCCGGGGGCGCGTGACCCGCCGCGACCCGGACGGACACCCGGTCACCGACGACCTCGGCCGTCGGCGGCAGGGCTCCCGCAGGTCCCACGCCGACTGGGCGGTGTGGCTCGAGCGGGACGGGGAGCCGGAGCCCGACGACGAGATGATCGTGGAGCGGCTCGCGCTGGGGGTGGAGCTCCTCGACGCGCGCCGCAGTCCCGAACGCGGTCTCGACGCCATCGTCGATCAGGCCCGCTCCGTCGCCGAACGCACCGCGCTCCTGGCCAGGCGGCGGATCGACCCGGCGACCCCGGTGCGCGTCCTGGCCACCGCGGCGGACGCCGCCGAGATCGGCGAGGCTCCCTCCGCGATCGTGCCGACCCGGTACGGACTCCTGAGAGCCACCCTCGACCTCTCGGGCACCATCCGGCGCCCGCCGGAACCGGTCGGGTTCGGAATCCGGGTAAGAGCCGACCGGGCCCCCGAATCCTAGGAGGCGGCGATCGTCGCGCTCCGGCTGACGGATGCTTCCACGCCGGCCGTCGACGCCGCGGACCTGGGCGCGATGCTCCTGCTCGCCCAGACCTACGACCCGGAGCACCCGCACGAGGACGTGCGCACCCTCGCCCGCCTCGACCGGCGCTCCGCGGACGTGCTCCGCACGCTGGTGGAGGCCGACAGCGTCCGCTCCGCGGCGGCCGAGCTGGGCATGCACCACTCGACCGTGCAGGCCCGTCATGAAGCACTGACCCACACCCTCGGCTACGACCCGCGCAGCAACGTCGGCAGGATGCGCTACATCGCCGCCGCCCTGCTGCTGCGCCTCACCGACCCCGTCACCGCGGCGGCACGCCCGGGAGCCGGCCCGCAGCGATGACACCGTTGCTCCTCAGAGCCACTGAAAAAAGTTCTCACGCGGAGTGGCCGGATCATGGTGCGGCCGACGCTCGGCCCAGGGTCGTTGCCCCGGGGTGTACCCCTGCGGTCCTTCCGGCCGCCGGGCGCCCCTGGTGTTCTAGAACTTTCGGCGTAGACGCCCGTCTCATCGTCATGGGAGTGACATGCGTGCGCAGAAGCAGTCCGAGCGGGCCACGAAGGCCGCCCCAGGGCAGGGGCCGATTCCGAGGGTGAACCACCTGTCCCCGCGGAACCGGAGCCCCCAGGGAGTGCTCGCCATGCAACGGACGGCGGGCAACGACGCCGTCGCCCGGACCCTCACGCCGGTGCAGCGCGTGACGACGGCGACCGAGCCGGCCGAGGAGGTGAAGCACATCCACGACTTCGTACGGGAGATGCTCGGCGCGGCCGACAAGCTCATCGGCGAGGCCAAGGGCTTGGCCTGGCGCTTCAAGTCGGCTCCGGCCCGGCAGGCGCACCTCGACAAGCTCGGCCAGATGCTCGACAACGCCGAACACATGGTGTACCGGCAGTTCCGCGACGATCCCGGGGGCAGGGAGGACAACGCGAAGAACACCGGCCTGAAGGAACTCCTCGACGCCGTCCAGCGGCGGCACCTCACCTACGTCGAGATTCTGCGGAACAACAGCGGCCTGCGGCCCGTCGGGATGGACATCGACGCCGACGACACCGAGGCCCAGGGCGAGCTCTCCCAGACCTGGTCCCGGGTGGTTCGCGGGCAGGGCATCGAGACGTCGAACAAGCCCAACCCGGTGGGCGACGACAAGGATCCCGCCGCGCTGCCCGGGTACGACACCCAGATACTCTCCGCGCACGCCCGGCTGCTCTCCCGGCAGCGCGGCCGCGCCCTGGTGAGCGATCTGGCCTCGCCGTCGAACGCCCACTCGCCCATGGTGAAGGTCGTTCCCTTCCACCCCGAGGTCGTCGACGCCATGGGGAAGACCGATCTCGCGGCACAGGCGGACTCCAACTCGGTGCCCGACGGGCGCGCCGTCTCCGCCTCCCAGCCGAGCGCCGGTTCCAGCACCACCGTGTCCGCGCCGCACGACTTCAAGGACAGCGAGGGCGCCAAGCCGGGTGAGGCCGTCTCCCCCTTCTTCCTGCTCTACGGCCACGAGCTGATCCACGCCCAGCACAACAAGCACGGCATCAATGTCGCCGCCTTCGACGACGAGGAGACCGCGACCGTCTCCGGCACGGAGTCGTCGAAGCTGCTGCACATGGGCAAGGGGCTGCGCGTCACGACGGAGGACCAGTTGCGGGACGAGCACTACATGCCCCGTCGCGGCGGCTACACGTAGCCGCGGTCCGCGACGTGCGGTCCCGGTCGGGTCCGGCCCCGCGGCTCCCCCTCGGAGCCGGACCCGTGTCCTGCCGTCAGCGCCGCAGTGTCAGCAGACCCGGGCGATAGGGCAGAAGGCCGTAGTCGCCGCCGGAGCGTGGGTCGCGTCCCTGGTAGAGCAACTGCAGATTGCAGGGATCGACGGTCATGGTCTGATCGGGGCTGGTGCGGATCAGCTCGCCGTGGCTGATGTCGTCGGTCCAGGTGGCGCCGCTGTTGGCCTTGCCGGCGAAGGGATTGCCCTCGGTCGCGGCCTGGGGCGTCCACGAGCCGTTCAGACTGGTGGCCGTGAACGAGCGGAAGTACCGGCCCTGCGAGCCGATCGCCTCGACGATCATGAGGTAGCGGTTCTGGCCCTGCAGCTTGTAGACCTGCGGGGCTTCGAACAGGTTGTTCGTCGTATCGCTCATGATCACTGTCGAGGTGGAGCCGAAGCTGCCCGGGAAGTTCCCGATCGGCATGCTCGCCCGGTAGATCTTGCCGTTGTCGCCGGCGAAGAACAGGTACATGTTCGTGCCGTCACCGATGAGTGTCTGGTCGATGGGTCCGGTTCCGGAGCCGGAGATGCTTCCGGAGAAGAGCGCCTGCTCGGACGACCAGCCGTTCGGGTCGGTGGGGTCGCTCGACGTCCGGTAGGAGAAGGCGGTCCCGCCCCACTGGTAGGCGAGCACCCAGATGTTCTTCGGCGCGAAGTAGAAGAGGGTGGGTGCGACGGTCGAGTTGGACATCGTGTTCTGGCCGGCCGAGGCCATCTCCGACCAGTCGGTGAACGGGCCGAAGTTCATCGACCCCCACCTCGTCCCGGTGTCGTGCGTGGTCGCGTAGACGAGTTGTCTGCCGTTGTAGGGGGCGACGGTGAAGTCCTTGAGCGAGACCCAACCCTGCTTGGGCTGTGCCAGCGCACCCGTCGACGACCAGTTGTAGCTCGAGGGAAGATCGCACGAGCCGGGGGTGTCGGCCCCGGCCTTGACGAGCCGCCACTGCTGGTTGGCGCCGCCCCAGTCGTCGTACTGGACGATGTTCGCGTTGTCGGCGGTGGAGCCGCCCTGCACTTCGAGGGCCTTGTTGCTGTGGCGCGAGACGATCCTCACGTAGCCGTCCGAGCTGTCGGCCAGCCGCCACTGCTGGTTGGTGCCGTTCAGGTCGGACCACTGGACGATCGAACCGCCGTTCGCGGTGGACCAGTTGTAGACGTCCAGCACCTTGCCCGAGTGACGGGACTTGATGCGGTAGTAGCCGTCCCCGGAGTCGACGAACTGCCACTGCTGCTGGTTCTGGTCGTTCCTGGTCCACTGGGTGATGCGGGCGCCGTCGCCGGTCGCCATGTTGTACACGTCCAGGGCTTTGCCGCTGTTGCGGTTGACCAGCACGTACGAGGCGTTGGGGTCCACGGTCGCGGCCTCGGCGGGCTGGGCACCGAGGAAGGCGGCCACCAGCAGCAAGGGCGCAAGGACGCCGAGCAGGCGTCTTGGACGGACCGGGGACAGGTGACGAAACCGCATCAAAGGGCTCCTTGGGGGCGGGGGTCAGGTGCCGCCGATGCATCGCGGGGGCGACGGCCGCGCCGGGGTCGGGGAAACGAGGTCGAAAGTTTCGATGAGATCCCGGCTCTGTGACGCCACAAGCTAGGAAGGCCGGGCAGCGCGGTCAAGGTCTGTCACTGATCTGTCCATAAACATCCGCCTCGGCGGGCGCGGCGCACTCGCATTCTGGCCGTGGAACCGCAGGTGGCGCGCGGTAGGACTCCCTGCCCCTACGGCTCACTCCTCCTGGAGGAGCGATCGAAAGTTTCGCATTCCAATCCGAAATTGCTGCTGCCGCGAGGGTTGACGAGCCACCGTCAACCCCTCAATCATCGTGTCTGCTACCCCGACCGTTGGACGAGATTTCGAACCCTGCTGGTCCCGGGCCTGTCTCGTCCGGGTGAGGCTTGCACCGACGCACACGGCTCTTCGCGCAGCGGGAGAGGCGGGCGGGGCCGCGTGACGGCCTCCCGGCCGAGCCGCGACGGAGTGCCCCCGTGCCTGCGCCGGAAGACAGCGGTGTCCGGTGATCCCGTCATTCCTGCCTTGGAGGCACAGCCATGGGCTCCTATGCCCTGCACAGACCCGTTGCCCGGCGCAAGATCCGCGCTCTGTTGCCGGCGCTGGTCGCCGGCGTCCTCGGTGTGCTCGCCGCGCTGGTCGCGCCGCCGTCCGCGCAGGCCGCCGAGAGCACGCTCGGCGCCGCGGCTGCGCAGAGCGGCCGCTACTTCGGCACCGCCATCGCAGCGAACAGGCTGAGCGACTCGACGTACGCGACGATCGCGGCACGTGAGTTCGACTCGGTGACGGCCGAGAACGAGATGAAGATCGACGCCACCGAACCGCAGCGCGGCCAGTTCAACTTCACGGCCGCCGACCGCGTCTACAACTGGGCGGTGCAGAACGGCAAGGAGGTGCGCGGCCACACCCTGGCCTGGCACTCCCAGCAGCCCGGCTGGATGCAGAGCCTCAGCGGCAGCGCGCTGCGTCAGGCCATGATCGACCACATCAACGGCGTGATGGCCCACTACAAGGGCAAGATCGCCCAGTGGGACGTCGTGAACGAGGCGTTCGCCGACGGCAGTTCGGGCGCCCGGCGCGATTCCAACCTGCAACGCACCGGCAACGACTGGATCGAGGTCGCCTTCCGCACCGCGCGCGCCGCCGACCCGAACGCCAAGCTCTGCTACAACGACTACAACGTCGAGAACTGGAACTGGGCCAAGACCCAGGCCATGTACAACATGGTGCGGGACTTCAAGTCGCGCGGCGTGCCGATCGACTGCGTCGGCTTCCAGTCGCACTTCAACAGCGGCAGCCCCTACGACAGCAACTTCCGCACCACGCTCCAGAACTTCGCCGCCCTCGGCGTCGACGTGGCCGTCACCGAACTCGACATCCAGGGCGCCCCGGCCGCGACGTACGCCAACGTGGTCAACGACTGCCTGGCCGTCGAACGCTGCCTCGGCATCACCGTCTGGGGTGTGCGCGACAGCGACTCGTGGCGATCGGAGCAGACGCCGCTGCTGTTCAACAACGACGGCAGCAAGAAGCCCGCCTACACCGCCGTCCTCAACGCGCTCAACGGCGGCGACTCCACCACGCCCCCCGCGGAGGGCGGACAGATCAAGGGCGTCGGTTCGGGCCGCTGCCTGGACGTGCCCAGCGCGAGCACCACCGACGGCACCCAGCTCCAGCTGTGGGACTGCCACGGCGGCACCAACCAGCAGTGGACGTACACCGACGCCGGCGAACTCAGGGTCTACGGCGACAAGTGCCTGGACGCCGCCGGCACCGGCAACGGCGCCAAGGTCCAGATCTACGCCTGCTGGGGCGGCGACAACCAGAAGTGGCGCCTGAACTCCGACGGATCCGTCGTCGGCGTCCAGTCCGGCCTCTGCCTCGACGCCGTCGGAGGCGGCACCGCCAACGGCACCCTGATCCAGCTCTACTCCTGCTCGAACGGCACCAACCAGCGCTGGGCCCGCGCCTGACCGGCCGGCACAAGGACGCCCCCGGGGGTCGCGTGGGTCGCCCCGCCACGACGGCGGCGGCCCACGCAGCCGGCATGCTCGTCCGAGCGCGGAGTGCCTGGCCGGTGCCGTTCACCAATCTGTGGCGCCCGTGAGACCGGACCCGTCGGTGTAAGCTCGAGGACGCCCTTGACCTGCACCAAGCAGGCAGGGAGCCGTCTTTCGGGAGCCGACATGCTGCGCACCATGTTCAAGTCCAAGATCCACCGTGCCACCGTCACCCAGGCCGACCTGCACTACGTCGGCTCGGTGACCATCGACGCCGATCTGCTGGACGCCGCCGATCTGTTGCCCGGTGAGCTGGTGCACATCGTGGACATCACCAACGGGGCCCGGCTGGAGACCTACGTCATCGAGGGCGAGCGGGGATCCGGCGTGATCGGGATCAACGGGGCCGCGGCCCACCTCGTCCACCCCGGTGACCTCGTGATCCTCATCAGCTACGCCCAGGTCACCGACGCCGAGGCGCGCTCCCTGCGGCCCCGGGTCGTGCACGTGGACGGCGACAACCGTATCGTCGCCCTGGGCGCCGACGCGTCCGAGCCGGTGCCCGGCTCCGATCAGGAGCGCAGCCCCCAGGCCGTCTCGGCCTGACCTACCGGTGTACTGACCTGCTGACCCCGCGGGGACGAGGAGTGTGGCCGTGAGTGACATCGAGATCCGTGACGACCGGGCGGCCGGACGGCTGGAGGCGGTCGCGGCCGGAGAGGTCGTCGGGCGTATCGAGTACTTCGTCCTCGACGCTCCCGGGCGGGCCGTCGTCCCGGTCCACACCATCGTCGAGCCGGCCCACGAGGGCCGGGGCATCGCCGGTTCCCTGGCGCGTGAGCTGTACGGGCTCGCGCGCCGGGAGGGCGTCGCGGTCGCCCCGCTGTGCCCCTACGTCGTGAAGTGGGCCGAGCGCCACCCGGACGAGGCGCCCGCCGCCGATCCGGAGCTGCTGCGCGCCGCGAAGGAGTGGCTCGTGGCGCATCCCGGGCTGTTCTGAGCGGGTACCGGGAGAACAAGCAAGAGGGAAGGGCGGAGACACGCGTGCTTGCGCTCCTGCACACCTCGCCCGTTCACGTGCCGGTCTTCGACGCGCTGCGTGACGCCGGGCATCCCGGTCTGGAGCTGCGGCACCACGTCGACGCCTCCCTGCTGGAGCGGGCGCGGCGGGACGGGCCCGGGGCGGTGGCCGACTCCGTCGCGGCCGTGCTGGGCCGGGCGGTGGCGGAAGGGGCGTGCGCCGTGCTGTGCACCTGCTCGACCATCGGCGGTGTCGCCGAGGCGGCCGCCGCCGGGGTCGGGGTGCCGGTGCTCCGGGTGGACCGGCCCATGGCCGCCGCCGCGGTGGCCGTCGGCCCGCGGGTCCTCGTCCTCGCCGCGCTGGAGAGCACGCTCGCGCCGACGGTGGCCCTGATCGAGGAGGAGGCCCGGCGCGCGGACCGCCCCGTGGCGGTGCGGACCCGGCTGGTGGAGGGTGCCTGGCCGCTGTTCGAGGCCGGTGACGGCGCGGGCTACCTGCGCCGGGTCGCCGAGGCGGCCGACTCCGTGACCGGCGCGGACGTGATCGTCCTGGCCCAGGCGTCCATGGCGCCCGCCGCGGAGTCGGCGAACGCCCGGGTCCCCGTGCTGGCCAGCCCCGCGCCGGGACTGGCGGCCGGGGCGGCTGCGGCACGCCAGGGCCGGCTGAGCCACTCGGGCCCGGCGGTTCATACGGCTGAGTGAGTGGGGCGGCGGCCCTCGGGTAGGCGGGGGACAAGTCCAGAGCCGACGTCGACCGACTGGCCGGAGGACAGCGCCATGACGAACCCGTATCCGGATCCCGTTCCGCCTGGTCCCACGCCGGGGCCCACCCCCGGTCCGGACCCGGAGCCCCCGCATCCGCACCCGGACCCGGCCTCGCCCCCTGTCCCGGGTCCGGAGCCGACCCCTCCGCCTCCGCCCCCCGGTCCCGGGCCGCAGCCCACGCCCCAGCCTCCGGGGCCCGGCCCGCAGCCTCCCGGACCCGGCCCGCAGCCCACCCCTCCGCCCCCGGGCCCCGGCCCGCAGCCGCCACCGGAGCCGCCGGGGCCTCCCGGGCCCTCGCCGTCGCCGATCCCGCCGGGGCCCGAGCCCGTGCCCGACCCCGAGCCGGGGCCGCCGCTCACCTGAGCGAGGGGGAGGCAGAGGGCGGGGAAGGGGCTACGCCGTGACCTCCGACCGGTCCCCGCCCCAGAGCGTGTGGAAGGCGCCGTCCCGATCCGTCCTGCGGTAGGTGTGCGCCCCGAAGAAGTCCCGCTGCCCCTGGGTCAGCGCGGCGGGCAGCCGCTCGGCGCGCAGGGCGTCGTAGTAGGCGAGGGCGGCGGCGAACCCCGGCGTCGGTACGCCCTGCCGGGTCGCGGCGACCAGAACCTCGCGCCAGTCGTCCTGCGCGGCGGCGATCTCCTGGGCGAAGGTCTCGTCCGACAGCAGACTCGGCAGGTCCGGCCTGGCGTCGTACGCGGCCCGGATGCGGTCCAGGAAGGCGGCCCGGATGATGCAGCCGCCGCGCCAGATCGCGGAGACGGCACCCAGGTCGATGTCCCAGCCGTACTCCTCGCTGCCCGCGGCGATCTCGTGGAAGCCCTGCGTGTACGACACGATCTTCGACGCGTACAGCGCCTGCTCGACGCGGTCGGCGAAGGCGGCCGCCTCCGACTCGCCGAGCGGCGACGCCTTCGGGCCCGCCAGGCCGCGCGAGGCCTCCCGCAGCGCCGCGTGACCGGACAGTGAGCGGGCGAACACCGCCTCCGCGATGCCGGACACCGGCACGCCCAGGTCCAGCGCGATCTGCACGGTCCAGCGACCGGTGCCCTTCTGTTCCGCCTGGTCGACCACCACGTCCACGAACGGCCGGCCCGTCGCCGCGTCCACGTGCGACAGCACCTCCGCCGTGATCTCGATCAGGTACGAGTCCAGGCGGCCGGTGTTCCAGGTGCGGAAGATCTCCGCAATCTGCGCGGGGGAGTACCCGGCGACGTCGCGCAGCAGTTGGTACGCCTCGCCGATCAGCTGCATGTCGGCGTACTCGATGCCGTTGTGCACCATCTTGACGAAGTGCCCGGCACCGTCCGGACCGACGTGCGTGACGCACGGTGCCTCGTCCGCGGCCTTCGCCGAGATCTTCTCCAGCATCGGGCCCAGCGACGCGTACGACTCCTTCGAGCCGCCCGGCATGATGCTCGGCCCGTGCAGCGCGCCCTCCTCACCGCCGGAGATGCCGGTGCCCACGAAGTGGATGCCCTGTTCGCGCAGTTCGCGCTCCCGGCGCCGGGTGTCCGCGAAGTGTGCGTTGCCGCCGTCGATGATCATGTCGCCGGGCTCCAGGAGCGGGGCGAACTCCCGGATCACCGCGTCCGTCGGGTCACCGGCCTTCACCATGATCACCAGGCGCCGCGGCCGCTCCAGCGCGGCCACGAACTCCTTGGCGGTCTCGGTCGCGACGAAGTCGCCCTCGCTGCCGAACTCCTCCACCAGCGCGTGCGTGCGCGACGCGGTCCGGTTGTGCACCGCGACCGTGTAGCCGTTGCGGGCGAAGTTGCGGGCGAGGTTGCGGCCCATGACCGCGAGACCCGTGACGCCGATCTGCGCTGTAGTGCTCATTGGGTTGGCTCCTAGTGACCTTGGTGACTGTCGTGCTCTGTGTCTGTCGTGCCCTGAGACTGTCGTGCCCTGTGTCGGTGGTGCCTGTGCCGGTGTTCGCCAGTATCGCCGGTTTCGCCGCTCGACCACGCTGACGTGCCGGGACACCCGCCGCATCTTCCGCCGGCCGGTCCGGCTGTCGGGACTTCAGTACGGGCGGGAGGGGCCGGGTGCCTCAGTGGGCCGGCCTGCCACCGGTCAACGGCCGCGCGTTCCCGGCCACTCGGGGTGACCGACCGGCCGGTTGCCGTCTTGTCATGGCCGGTTCGCGGCGCTTACTTTTGCCCCTCCTGACGCAATGTCGAGGGGGACCTCCATGGCCGTACGCGGCCGGCACCGCCGGTATCAGCCGAACAGGATCAACCGCGCCTCACTGACCGTCACCGCCTCGGGCGCGGGTCTGGCCCTCCCCCTCGTCGGCACCGGCACGGCCCACGCCGCCGACGTGGAGACCTGGGACAAGGTCGCCGCCTGCGAGTCCACCGACGACTGGGACATCAACACCGGCAACGGCTACTACGGCGGGCTGCAGTTCACCCAGTCCACCTGGGAGGCCTTCGGCGGCGCGCGGTACGCCCCGCGCGCCGACCTGGCCACCAAGGACCAGCAGATCGCCGTCGCCGAGAAGGTGCTCGACGCACAGGGCCCGGGCGCCTGGCCGGTGTGCTCGCAGCGGGCCGGACTGACCCGGGGCGGTGACCCGCCCGACACCCGGCCGGCCGGGGGAGCGGCGTCCGCGAAGAAGTCGGGTTCGGTGAAGGACGTCCAGCCGCAGACCACCCCGCAGTCCCGGGCGGGCAAGGCCCGGATGTACACGGTCGTCACCGGGGACACCCTCTCAGGCATCGCCGACACCCACGAGGTTCGCGGCGGCTGGCAGCGCCTGTACGAGGCCAACCGCGGCGCGATCGGATCCGACCCCGACCTGATCCTGCCCGGCCAGCGCCTGTCGCTGCGCGGCGAAGGGACCACCGCGGCATCCGGCGCCGGGACGCGGAAGCAGGACGAACAGCGGCAGACGCAGCAGAAGCCGAAGCAGCAGGAGCAGCAGAAGCAGCAGGCCCAGCAGCAGGAGAAGGAGCACAAGCGCGCGCCGAAGGAAGACAAGCGGCAGGAGCAGCGGAAGGCGCAGCAGAAGTCCTCCTCCGGCAGCGGCAAGGCCAAGGCGGGCAAGGCCACCACCCACCAGGCCGTCGTGGCCCCCGTCGACGCCGCCACCGGCACGCCCTACCACCAGGCGGGCTCCTCCTGGTCCAAGGGCTACCACACCGGTGTCGACTTCCCCGTCCCCACCGGCACCTCCGTCAAGTCGGTCGCGGCGGGCCGGGTGGTCAGCGCGGGGTGGGGCGGTTCCTACGGCTACCAGGTGGTGGTCCGGCACGCCGACGGCCGCTACTCCCAGTACGCGCACCTGTCGGCGATCTCCGTGAAGAGCGGTCAGTCCGTGGGCGTCGGCCAGCGCCTGGGACGCTCCGGCTCCACGGGCAACGTCACGGGCCCGCATCTGCACTTCGAGGTGCGGACGGGGCCCGGCTTCGGTTCCGACATCGACCCGCTGGCGTACCTGCGGGCCGGCGGCGTCAGGATCTGATCCGGACCCGTCGGCGGCTGAGCAGGGGCGGCGGGACGAACGGACCGCCGTAGAAGGGGCCGTACGACAGCGTCGTGCCGTCGCCTCCCACCGGCGCCCGGGCCTCGTAGGCCTCCTCGGCGGGGGCGGTCTCCGCAAGCGGCGGCGCCACCGGGGAAGGCACGACGACCTTGTCGGCGAGCCGGGCCACCGGAGCAACCGGCTCCCGGACCCGGGCCTCCTCGACCGGCACCGGCGTCAGCACGGCCACCGCCGCCGGTGGCGGCACCGGCACGGCCACAGCCGTCGGCACCGGCACGGCCACCGGCCCGAGCGCCCCGGCCCCGGCCCCCGCAGCCACCCCGGCGTCCGGAAGCGCCACCGTGTCCTCGGCCGGGGCCGGAGCCCCACCGCTACCAATGTCGGTGTCCGTGTCGCTGCCGGAATCGGCGCCCTCCCGCGCGATCCGCTCCGTCGTCAGCATGATCAGCCCACCGGCGGCCACCACTCCGCAGCTCAGCGCGAGCACGGTGCCGGTCGTGCCGTACCGGAACGTCTCGCCGAACATCGTGATGCCGACGACGGCGGCCACCACCGGGTTCACGACCGTCAGGGTGGCCAGCGGGGCCGCGAGACCGGCGCCCCGGTAGGAGGCCTGGGACAGCACCATGCCGGCCGTGGCGAGTACGCCGATCACGGCCAGCGACGGCAGGTCGCCGACGGACACCCCGCCGGTCCAGTCGACCGCGACCGTCTTGGTGAAGACCGAGGACATGCCGAAGGCTATGCCGGACGCCGTCGCCAGCAGGATGCTGCGGACCGCCGGGTGCCGGTGCGCGGCCCGGCCCGCGATCATCAGCGCCACCACCGCACCGCCGGTGACCAGGGCCGCCGCGACCCGCTGCGCCGTGTCCAGCGACTGCGCGTCGGAGGCGCCGACCAGGGACAGCAGACCGGCGAGACCCACCGTGGCCATCAACGCACCCCGCCAGGCCGTCGCACCGGCCCTTCGACCCACGAAGAGCGCCGCCATGGGCAGCGCGAACACGATGGTGAGCGCTCCCAGCGGCTGCACCAGGCTCAGCGGACCGAGCGCCAGGGCGACCACGTGCAGCAGACCGCCCAGGCCGTTGAGCGACACCGCCGCCCACCACGCGGGCCGGCGCAAGGGGGCGTACTGCGCGCCCGGGGACGACGCCGCGACCTGCTCCTGCACGATCGCCCCGCCCGCGTAGGCCACGGCGGAGACGAGCGACAGCAGCACGGACAACGCGAGGGCGCTCATCGGCTGCTCCTCTGCGTGAGGCGGGGGCGCTGGGCCCGGCGCGGCGAACGGTCGTCATCCATGGACAACACGATGCCGTCTCAGGGTCTTCCCGTCGTCGTCCCTGAGCATTCATTGGGTCCTACTACCGATGGAGTACGACGGCGCCGCCGTCCTCCCCAGGGTGGGCGACTCGAGCCCCCGACCCCTGGCCCGGCCCCTCAGGGGCACTGATACTACTGCTCTCCGTGGACCTCGACCCCGACCTCTCCGCCCTCCGCCCGCTCGGCGGCTTCTTCGTCCTGCACGCCTCGTGTCCGGTGCCCCCGGGGCGGACCGCCGACGCCGCGCCCCTCGTACACGCCTACGCACCCGGGTACGGAAACGCGGCGGCGGACGTTCAGGTTCCGGTGCAGCGCGCCGATCCGCTGGGACACCGGGTCCGCAAGGTCGCCGCCGCCCTCGGTGCCCCGGAGACCCGGGTTGCCGCCTCCGTGGCCCAGCAGGGGCTCGCGGCCCGCCTGTGGTCGGTGGCCCTGGCCTGCGCCGCCCGGTACGGCCACGTCCCGGACCTCGATCCGCGCCTGCTGCACTGGGACCCCGAGGCCACCGCTCCCGACGACCTGTGGCTCACCGAGGTGCGCGCCCGTCCCGCGGACACCGACACCCTCGCGGACGTCGTCCTGAACACCCACCTGGCTCCCCTCACCGAGGCCGTGCACGCCCGCTACGGCGTCGCGAGGGGACTGCTGCGCGGCAACGCGGCCTCCGCCCTGGCGGGCGCCGGACGCGAACTGGACCGCTGGGCCCGCCGCCAGGGCCATGCGGACACCGCCGCCCGCGCCCGGTCCCTCACCGCCGGCCTGCTGGCCCACCCCCTGCTCGCCGGGACCGGGACGCTCACCGGTACCTCCTTCCGGCGCCGCAGTTGCTGCCTGTACTACCGGGTGCCGGGCGGCGGCGTCTGCGGCGACTGCTGCTTCCCGAGCCCGCCGGGCCCCGGCCGTTCCCGGCGCCAACCGGGCCCCGTACGCTCCCCGGAACCCGCCCGTTCCCCGCGCCCGCCGGACAGCGGCCGCCCTCCGCGCTCTTCCCCGGGAGCCCGCTCTGGGTGACCATGAGGGAACCAGCCGCCGAGACGGGAGGTTCCGGGTGCGCGTGGGACTGCTGACCCGTGAGTTCCCGCCGGACGTCTACGGCGGCGCCGGGGTCCACGTCGAGTTCCTCGCCCGGGAACTCGCCCGTCTCGTGGACCTGGACGTGCACAGCTGGGGCGAGGGCCGCAGCGACGGCGTGCTGCGCCACCGGCCCTGGTCCGTGCTCGACGGCGCCAACGACGCGTTGCGCACCTTCTCCGTGGACCTCGCCATGACCGCCGCCCTCGAAGGGCGCGAACTGGTGCACTCCCACACCTGGTACGCCAACCTCGGCGGCCACCTCGCCAAGCTCCTGCACGGCGTCCCGCACGTGATGACCGCCCACTCCCTGGAGCCTCTGCGCCCCTGGAAGGCCGAGCAGCTCGGCGGCGGCTACACCCTGTCCGGCTGGGCCGAGCGCACCGCGATCGAGGCGGCCGACGCGGTGATCGCCGTCTCCGGGGCGATGCGTTCCGACATCCTCGGCTGCTACCCGGCGCTCGACCCCGCCAGGGTCCACGTCGTGCACAACGGCATCGACTCCAGGCTCTACCGGCCCGACCACGGCACCGACGCGCTGGACCGGATCGGCCTGGACCGCTCCCGCCCCTACGTCCTGTTCGTCGGCCGCATCACCCGCCAGAAGGGCGTGCCCCACCTGCTGCGCGCGGTGCGGGACATCGACTCGGCCGCACAGGTCGTGCTGTGCGCGGGCGCCCCGGACACCCCCGAGATCGACCAGGAGTTCCGCGGCCTCTTCGCCGAGCTGAGCCGCACCCGCGAGGGCGTGCACTGGATCCCGCGGATGCTGCCGCGCCCGGAGGTGGTCCAGCTGCTGACCCACGCCGCCGTCTTCGTCTGCCCGTCCGTCTACGAGCCCCTGGGCATCGTCAACCTGGAGGCGATGGCCTGCGCCACCCCCGTGGTGGCCTCCCGGGTGGGCGGTATCCCCGAGGTCGTGGCCGACGGCGAAACGGGGGTACTCGTACCGCGGGAGGGCGTCGGGGACGCGGACTTCGAGGCCGGTCTCGCGCGTGCGCTGGACTCCGTGCTCGCGGACCCGGACGCCGCCCGGCGGATGGGCGAGGCGGGGCGGGCCCGCGCGGTGGCGGAGTTCGGCTGGGACGCGATCGCGCGCCGCACGGTCCGGCTCTACGAGGAGATCCTCAAGCAGGCTTGAGCTGCCCCGCCCGGGGCGGCCGAGGGTGAACGAGGGTGAGGGGAGCGGCCATGCGTCGTGGAGGTCCTTCGGTGCTCGGCATCGTGCTGGCGGGCGGAGAGGGCAAACGCCTGATGCCCCTGACCGCGGACCGCGCCAAACCCGCGGTCACCTTCGGCGGCACCTACCGCCTGGTCGACTTCGTGCTGTCCAACCTGGTCAACGGCGACATCCTGCGCATCTGCGTCCTCACCCAGTACAAGTCGCACTCCCTGGACCGGCACATCACCACCACCTGGCGGATGTCGAGCCTGCTCGGCAACTACGTCACCCCGGTCCCCGCCCAGCAGCGCCTGGGCCCGCGCTGGTTCCTCGGCAGCGCCGACGCCATCCTGCAGTCCCTGAACCTGGTGCACGACGAACAGCCGGAGTACGTCGCGGTGTTCGGCGCCGACCACGTGTACCGGATGGACCCGCGCCAGATGCTCGCCCAGCACATCGAGTCCGGCGCGGGCGTCACCGTGGCCGGGATCCGGGTCCCGCGCGCCGAGTCGCCGTCCTTCGGCGTGATCACCCCGGGCTCCGACGGGCAGACCGTCACCGGCTTCCTGGAGAAGCCGGCCGACCCGCCCGGCCTCGCCGACGACCCCGGGTGCGTCTTCGCCTCGATGGGCAACTACGTCTTCACCACCAAGGCCCTCGTCGAGGCCCTGCACCGGGACGCCGAGGACCGGGAGTCCGTGCACGACATGGGCGGCTCGATCCTGCCCCAGCTCACCGACCGCGGCGAGGCCGCGCTGTACGACTTCAGCGCCAACCACGTGCCGGGGGAGACCTCCCGGGACCAGGGCTACTGGCGGGACGTGGGCACCCTGGACGCCTACTACGACGCCCACATGGACCTGATCGCCGAGCGGCCCGCCTTCAACCTCTACAACCGCAACTGGCCGATCTACACCCACTCGACCCAGCTCTCGCCCGCCCGCTTCAACGCCGGCGGCATCGCCAGCGAGTCGATCATCAGCGCCGGTTGCCTCATCCGGGGCCAGGTCACCCGGTCCGTGCTCTCCCCGGGCGTTGTGGTCGACCCGGGCGCGGTCGTGCAGGGCTCGGTGCTGCACGACAACGTGCACATCGGCCGCGGCGCGGTGGTGCGCGGGGCGGTCCTCGACAAGAACGTGGAGGTGCCGCCGGGCGCCACGATCGGCGTCAACCCGGAGCGGGACGGCGAGTTGTACACCGTCTCCAAGGGCGGTGTGATCGCGCTGGGCAAGGGACAGCGGGTGCCGTGACGGACGGCCGCCCGGACGGGCGAGGGGACGGACGACGGCTCCGGGCGCGCGTGATACGCGCGTTGAGCCCGGGGCCGTTGTCATGTCCCTGGACGTCAAGCGGAATCCGTGTTGTCATGCCTCTGCACCGCTGCTGTTACATCGATGTATGACATCGATGTCCTGAGCCATCAGCCACCACCCGTTCTCGAGGAGAGGGTCAGTGCGCACCAAACGACTCAGAGACAAACTCGCCCTGTTGCTGGCAGCCGCGCTCGGCGTCGCGGGACTCGCCGCCGTACCGGCGGCCAACGCCGCCGACGGCGAAGGCACCGCGGAGGTCCACGGCCTGAAGGGCGAGTACTACACCCAGTCCGCCCCCGGCGCCTTCGACTTCCACGAGCTGAAGGCCACCGGCTTCGACCAGCAGGTCGACTTCGACACCCTGGAGCCGCGACTCGCCTTCGCCACCGGGCAGTCGGACGACGTGAGCGTCCGCTGGACCGGCAAGCTGGTCCCGGAGAAGACCGGCGCCCACACCTTCTCGATCATCGGGGACAACGGCTTCCGCCTCTGGATCGGCGGACAGCTCGCCATCGATCACTGGGTCGACGACTGGGACCGCGAACAGACCGCCCAGCCCATCGAGCTGACGGCCGGCCAGTCCTACGACATCAAGCTGGAGTACTTCGAGCACTACGGCGGCTCCAACCTCCACCTGCGCTGGACCGAGCCCGGCGGCAGCAAGGAGGCGATCCCGCAGTCGGCGTTCCGCCTGCCCGACGGCTTCGACTACAACGGCGCGACGGCGACCACCGTCCAGTCCACCGGCCGCACCCTCAAGCTCGACTTCGCGAGCCCGCTGGCCGCGCCCCCGGCCGGTCTCACCGACCACCTGGAAGCGGTGATCGGCGGCGCCACCTGGCCGCTCGGCGAGACCAAGGTCGACCCCGCCGACCCCAGCGCCCTGCTCGTCGCCCTCGGCCAGCCCGTCGTCGGCAACAAGAACGGCGACGCCCCCGGCACCGCCGACGTCCGCTACGACGGCGAAGGCGGCCTCACCGACGCCGAAGGCAACGTTGTCAACGCCTTCTGGAGCAGCGGCGGCAACAAGTCCACCTACGAGCTGCGCACCGACTGGGCCGACGAGGTCGGGCCGGACAACGCCCTGCCGGAGTACCCGCGCCCGCAGCTGACCCGCGACGACTGGCAGAACCTCAACGGCCGCTGGCAGTTCGCCGCCGCCGAGGCGGGCGAGCAGCCCCCGGTGGGCCAGAACCTCAAGGAGCGCATCCTCGTCCCGTACCCGGTGGAGTCCCAGCTCTCCGGCATCCAGCGGCACGAGGACCGCATGTGGTACCGCCGCACCTTCACCGTGCCCCGCGACTGGCACATCGGCTCCGCCCAGCGGCTGAAGCTCAACTTCGGTGCCGTCGACTGGCAGTCCGAGGTGTACGTGAACGGCGTCAAGGTCGCCGACCACAAGGGCGGGTACGACAAGTTCAGCGCCGACGTCACCGACGCCCTCAAGCCCGGCCGCACCCAGGAGCTGATCGTCGGCGTCTACGACCCGACCGACGCGGCGAACGGCGAGAACCCGCCGCTCGGCAAGCAGCGCCTGGACCCGAGCGGCATCTGGTACACGCCCAGCTCCGGCATCTGGCAGACCGTCTGGATGGAGCCGGTCGCCCGGGACCACGTGGAGTCCCTGAAGCTCACCCCGCACGTCGACGGTGCGGCGAGCACCCTGACCGTCGAGCCCAAGGGCGTGCGCGACGGCGTCCGCGTCAAGGCCACGGCGTACGCCGGGCACCGCAAGGTCGCCACCGTGAGCGGCCGCACCGGCGAGCCGCTGACCCTGAAGATCCGCGACCCGCGCCTGTGGTCGCCCGACGACCCGTTCCTGTACGACCTGAAGGTCACCGTGGGACACGACCGGGTCGACAGCTACTTCGGGATGCGCTCCATCGCCGTCGAGAAGGTGAACGGCGTCCCGCGCACCATGCTCAACGGGAAGCCCACCTTCCTGATGGCCACCCTCGACCAGGGCTTCTGGCCGGACGGACTGCACACCGCGCCCACCGACGAGGCCCTCGCCTACGACCTGAAGCTGCACAAGCAGCTTGGCTTCAACTCCGTGCGCAAGCACATCAAGGTCGAGCCCGACCGCTGGTTCTACTGGGCGGACAAGCTGGGTCTGCTGGTGTGGCAGGACATGCCCGCGATGACCGCCGGGAAGAACCCGTCCACCGCCGCCCGCGCCGAGTACGAGCGCGAGATGAAGGAGATGATCGACGAACACGTCAGCCACCCGTCGATCATCATGTGGGTCACCTTCAACGAGGGCTGGGGCCAGTACGACATCGGCCGCGTCGCCGAGCAGGCCAAGGCCTGGGACCCGACCCGGCTCGTCAACAACCAGTCGGGCCTGAACCTCGGGGCCGACGGCGGCGCCGGCGACATCATGGACGAGCACGGCTACCCGAGCCCCGCCCTGCCGCCGTCCCCGGACGGCGAACGCGCCCTGGTCTCGGGCGAGTACGGCGGCCTCGGCCTCGCGGTGCCCGGCCACGCCTGGTCCGTGCAGCAGTCGTACGTCGACGTCGACCCGCAGACGTACACGGACGACTACCTCACCAAGCTCGACGAGGTGCGCGCCCTGGTCTGCCGGGGCAGCAACGGCGCCGTCTACACCCAGATCTCGGACGTCGAGGGCGAGCTGAACGGCCTGACGACGTACGACCGCAAGGTGCTCAAGCCGGACGTCGAACGGGTGAAGGCCGCCCAGGAGGCCCTCATCCACGACGCGTCCCAGCCCACTCCGGCGGGCTGCACCGCCTGATCACCCGCACCCGGAGAAGAACCGCACGACACCGCAAGACCTTCCGGAGGTCCCCGCACATGAGAGGCACCCGGCGTCTGCGGCTGTGCGTGGCCGGGGTGGTGGCAGCGTCCGCGCTGCTCACCGCCCCGGCGGCGCAGGCCGCCCCGACGACCGACCAGAACCTGACCGACCTCGTGAACCCGTTCATCGGGACCGAGAACGAGGGCAACACCTACCCCGGCGCGGCCGTGCCCTTCGGCATGGTGCAGTTCTCGCCGGACACCGGCCACAACGTCGGCTACGACTACTCCAACGACCACATCCGGGGCTTCTCCCTCGTCCACCTCTCCGGTGTGGGCTGCGGACTCGGCGGCGACCTCCCCGTCCTGCCGACCACCGGCGAGGTCACCGAGACGGACTACGCGAAGTACGCCGCGTCCTTCAGCCACGACGACGAGGAGGCGAGCCCCGGCTACTACCGGGTGGGCCTCGACTCCGGCGTCGAGGCGGAGCTGACCGCCACCGAACGCACCGGAGTGCAGCGCTACACCTTCCCGGCCACCGACAAGGCCAACGTGCTGCTCAACGCGGGCCAGTCGCTGCACAAGAACATCTCGACCAAGGTCGAGGTGCTGGACAGCCGCACCGTGCGCACCGCGATCACCGGCAGCGGCTTCTGCCAGGACACGAAGCCGTACACCGTCTACACGATCACCCGCTTCGACCGGCCCTTCGCCTCCTACGGCACCTGGGACGAGGGCACCGTGAGAGCGGGCGCGAAGACCGGCGGCGACGGCGCCTACGTCCGCTTCGACACCACGAAGGACCGCACCGTCGAGGCCACCACCGCGCTGTCCTACGTGGACGCGCGCGGTGCCGCGCTCAACCTGCGCGCGGAGGGCGGCCACTCCTTCGACGCCGTGCGCCGCGGCGCCGAGCGCACCTGGGAGAAGCGGCTGGACGACGTCAGGGTCCGCGGCGGCGACGACACCCTGCGCCGCACCTTCTACTCGTCCCTGTACCGGTCCTTCCTCGCGCCGAACATCGGCAGCGACGCCGACGGCCGCTACACCGGCTGGGACCAGGAGATCCACCGCGCCAAGGGCTTCACGTACTACCAGAACTGGTCCCTGTGGGACACCTACCGCACCCAGTCCCAGCTCCTCGCCCTGCTCGCGCCCCGCGAGGCCCGAGACATGGCGATCTCCGTCATCAAGATCGACGAGGAGAGCGGCTGGCTGCCCAAGTGGGGCTACGGCACCGTCGAGACCAACATCATGACGGGCGACCCGGTGACCCCCTTCCTCACCAACGCCTACCAGCAGGGCCTGCTGCACGGCTGGGAGGAGAAGGCCTACCGGGCGCTGAAGAAGAACGCCGACGGCGTCCCGCCCACCGAGTCCCCGGCCGTCGGCCGGGAGGCCAACCGGGAGTACCTCGCCGACGGCTTCGCGCCGTACGTCAAGGGCCGCCCGCACGCCAAGCCGGGCGACTCCGACTACGACCACGGCGCCTCCGCCACCCTGGAGTACGCCCTGTCCGACGCCATGCTCTCCCGCATGGCCCGCGACCTCGGCCACGACGCGGACGCGAAGCGATATGCCGAGCGCGCCCAGAGCTACCGCAACGTCTTCGACCCGTCGACCGGCTTCTTCCGCGCCCGCGACGCCGAGGGCGCCTTCACCGGACCGGCCGACCCGGCGCAGAGCGAGGGCTTCCACGAGGGCACGTCCTGGCAGTACCAGTGGCTGGTGCCGCAGGACCTGCCCGGCATGATCGACCTCATCGGCGGGACCGAGGCCGCGAACGAGCGGCTCGACTCCTTCTTCGCCTACGACCAGCTCCTCGCCGACCCGGCGAAGACCGCCCGCGAGGTCTGGGTGAACGGGCCGTACGACTACTACAACGCCGACAAGTACAACCCGCAGAACGAGCCCGACCTCATCGCCCCGTACACCTACCTGTCGACCGGGCAGCCCTGGAAGACCACCGACGTGGTGCACGCGGCGCTCACCCTGTTCACGGACACGCCGACCGGCATGACCGGGAACGACGACCTCGGGACTATGTCCGCCTGGAACGTGCTGTCCTCGATCGGGATCTTCCCGATCCAGCCCGGCTACGACACCTGGGGCCTGTCCACCCCGGTCTTCGACCGCGTCGACCTCACCCTGGACCGCCGGTACTACCCGCGCGGTGCTCTGACGATCACCGCGCCCGGCACCTCGGACACCGACCGCTACGTCCAGTCGGCCCGCACCGACGGCTCGGCCTACGCCCGCACCTGGCTGACGACCGACACCCTGCGCTCGGTCAGGTCGCTCGCGTTCACGGTCGGCCCGCAGCCGTCCGGGTGGGGAACCTCGGCCGAGGCGGTGCCGCCGCCCCTGACGTGAGGTGAGCCGAGCACAGGCGCACCATGAGCCACGGCAGTCCCGCCCCTGCGCGCAGGGGCGGGACTTTAATCTGCTGTTAACTGTGTGTAGCTTGATCGTACTTGACCGTAATCGTCGGAGAGCGATTGACTGCTTGTTCACCCGTTGCCCCTCCGCCGGCCATGCGCCGCCCATCCGCCGCCCCTGCGTCGTCCTTGCGAGGCAAGCCTTGACTCCCGATCCACTCGCTCCCCTCGACCTGGCGTTCTGGAACATCGAGTCCGCCGAGCACCCCATGCACCTGGGCGCACTCGGCGTCTTCGAGGCGGACTCGCCCACCGCGGGCGCCCACGCGGCGGACCTGCTCGCGGCCCGCGCCCCCGCGGTGCCCGGACTGCGGATGAGGATCCGGGACACCTGGCAGCCGCCGCTGGCCCTGCGCCGGCCGTTCGCCTTCGGCGGCGCCACCCGCGAGCCCGACCCCCGTTTCGACCCGCTCGACCACGTGCGGCTGCACGCCCCCACCACCGACTTCCACGCCCGGGCCGGACGTCTCATGGAGCGCCCGCTGGAGCGCGGGCGTCCGCCGTGGGAGGCGCACGTGCTGCCGGGAGCGGACGGCGGCTCCTTCGCCGTGCTGTTCAAGTTCCACCACGCCCTGGCCGACGGCCTGCGCGCCCTGACCCTCGCGGCCGGCGTCCTCGACCCGCTGGACCTGCCGGCCCCCAGGCCCCGCCCCGAGCAGCCGCCCCGCGGCCTGCTGCCGGACGTGCGCGCCCTGCCGGACCGGCTCCGCGGCGCCCTGTCCGACGCGGGACGCGCCCTGGACATCGGTGCCGCGGCGGCCCTGTCCACCCTCGACGTGCGCTCCTCGCCCGCGCTCACCGCCGCCTCCTCCGGCACCCGCCGGATCGCGGGCGTGGCCGTCGAGCTCGACGACGTGCACCACGTCCGCAAGACCACCGGCGGCACCGTCAACGACGTACTGATCGCGGTCGTCGCCGGCGCCCTGCGCCGCTGGCTTGATGAGCGCGGCGACGGCAGCGAGGGCGTCGCGCCCCGGGCCCTGATCCCCGTCTCCAAGCGCCGCCCGCGCACCGCCCACCCCCAGGGCAACCGGCTCTCCGGGTACCTGATGAGGCTCCCGGTCGGCGACCCGGACCCGCTCTCCCGCCTCGGCGCGGTCCGCGCCGCCATGGACCGCAACAAGGACGCCGGGCCCGGCCGCGGCGCCGGTGCCGTCGCCCTGCTCGCCGACCACGTGCCGGCCCTCGGCCACCGCCTCGGCGGCCCGCTGGTCTCCGGCGCCGCCCGGCTCTGGTTCGACCTCCTGGTCACCAGCGTGCCCCTGCCCAGCCTCGGGCTGCGGCTCGGCGGACACCCGCTCACCGAGGTCTATCCGCTGGCGCCGCTGGCCCGCGGCCACTCCCTCGCGGTGGCCGTCTCGACGTACCGCGGACAGGTCCACTACGGGCTGGTCGCCGACGCGAAGGCGGTGCCGGACCTCGACCGCCTCGCCCGGGCGATGGCCGAGGAGGTGGAGACGTTGCTCACGGCCTGCCGTCCCTGACCCCGGCGGGTTTGGATCCGCGCCGCGCGCTGAATAAAATCCGCTGTTCGACAGCGGTCGCCCCGAAAGCGCCGCAACGGCGACCAGGGAACGGCAGCGGCGATGACGGTGACACAGGACGGCTCGGCGACCAGGGACGCGGCGCCCGCGGACGGGACGCCCGCGCGGGAGGCGGCCCCGGAAGGGACGACCGCCCCCGCGTACGGTCCCGGCATCGACCCGGAGCGGCTCGCCGTCTGCCTCGACGTGCTCAAGGAACTCGACGCACTGGACGTCGACCACCCCGACGCGATCACGGTCCGCCGGGCCACCTCGCACATCTACCGCATGGTCAAGCAGCGCCGCCGCCAGGAGCGCCGCGCCGCCAAGACCGCCCACGACAAGGCGGTCACCGAGGCCACCGCCACCGGCTCCGCCGAGCGCATCGACGACGAGACCGAGGGCCTGCTGCCCTCCTCGCGCACCGAGGAGGGCACGATCGCGGGCATACTCCAGCGCCCCCGCTCCTGCTACATCTGCAAGCAGCGCTACGTCGAGGTCGACTACTTCTACCACCAGCTCTGCCAGGACTGCGCCGCCGAGAACCGGGCCCGCCGCGACGCCCGCGCCGACCTCACCGGCAAACGCGCGCTGCTCACCGGCGGCCGGGCCAAGATCGGCATGTACATCGCGCTGCGGCTGCTGCGCGACGGCGCGCACACCACGATCACCACCCGCTTCCCCAAGGACGCCATCCGCCGCTTCAAGGCGATGGACGACTCCGCCGACTGGCTGCACCGCCTGGAGGTGGTCGGCATCGACCTGCGCGATCCCGCCCAGGCCGTCGCCCTCGCCGAGCAGGTCGCGGAGCAGGGACCGCTCGACATCCTGATCAACAACGCCACCCAGACCGTGCGGCGCCTGCCCTCCGCCTACGCCGCGCTGGTCGAGGGCGAGAGCGCCCCGCTGCCCGCCGGGGAGCTGCCCGCCCACCACGTCATCGGCGCCTTCAACTCCGGTGCGGTGGACGGTCTGGCGGCGCTGCCGCTGGGCGCCTCCGGGCTCGACGCGCAGAAGGTCGCCGACCTCGCCCTGGTCGCGGGCAACGCCAGCGTGGTCCGGCACCGCGAGGGCACCGCCATCGACGCGGGCGGCCTGGTCCCCGACGTCGTCGACTCCAACACCTGGGTGCAGACCATCGAGCAGATCTCGCCGGTGGAACTGCTGGAGACCCAGCTGTGCAACTACACCTCGCCGTTCATCCTCATCAGCGCGCTGCGCCCGGCCATGGCCGAGGCCGCGCGCAAGGCGCCCTCGGGCCGCGCCTACGTCGTCAACGTCTCGGCGATGGAGGGCGTGTTCGCCCGCGGGTACAAGGGCGCCGGGCACCCGAACACCAACGCGGCCAAGGCCGCGATGAACATGGTGACGCGGACCAGCGCCCAGGAGATGTTCGACACCGACAAGATCCTGATGACCTCCGTCGACACCGGCTGGATCACCGACGAGCGGCCCCACTACGACAAGCTGCGGCTGGCCGAGGCCGGCTTCCACGCCCCGCTCGACCTGATCGACGGCGCCGCCCGCGTCTACGACCCCGTCGTGCGCGGCGAGGCGGGCGAGGACCTGTACGGCGTCTTCCTCAAGGACTACGCGCCCGGCAAGTGGTGACCGGGCCCTGCGGACCGCCGCAGGCGCCCCGTCCGCACCGGACGGTGCCTCAGTCGACCGCGCCCAGCCGCGAGTTCCGCGCCGCCGTCAGCTCCAGCACCGTGCGCCAGTCCTCCAGCACCCCCGCGTCGAAGTCGGCGGTGCGGGCCTCCTCGTCCGCCTGACGCAGGCTGACCAGGTCGTCGTCGTCTTGGGCCCAGCTCTCCGGGTGGGCCTGACGGCGCACCAGGCGGGCGACGCGCGTGCCGAGCAGCGGCCGCACCGCGTCGGCGGTCCTGGCGGCCGGGTCGCCGGGCCACAGCAGCCGCCCCACCGGCGACACCAGCCCCGCGACCTGCAGCTCCTTGTCGGCGGGGCGGCGACGGCGCAGCAGCGCCGCCGTGCGCAGCGCGTGCCCGTGCGGATCCCCGGGCGCTCCGCCGGGCCCACCTCCGTGCCCGGCGGCGGGCCGCTCGCCCCGGCAGGCGTACAACAGGTCCATCAGCTCCTCGACGCTGCGCAGTTCCATGCCTCGGTCCTCCCACGAGACAGCCGTTGCCGACGAGCAGCAGACCATGGCGAGCTTGCGGCCCAGCCAACGGCAACTTAACTGCGCGACCCGTCACCCCGGGCCATCGAAGATGCGGACGCCCATGTAGGCCGAACGGGTGAGTTGCGCACGGTGCGAATGCCAAGAAACCGGGGCAGAATCGGGTCAACTGTGCGCGGGGTGAAGGGCAATGGTTCTCCCATCTTTTGAGCCCCATAGAGCGCACCCCCGCTCATTTGGTTAATCTGGACCGGACGGACGGCAGCACAGGGTCCCACCACCCGAGGTCCGTCATGGGACGAGCCGGTTCACAACGGTTCGCCTCCGCACGAGTTGCCGACGCCACCGCGTCCGAACTGCATTCGACTCACACCCCAGCGGGCCCCGGGTGCCGGACGGGAGACTGGCGCCGACAGGCCTTTGAGGGTGACCCGACACATAAGGAGTGCGCGGTGACACCGGAAACGACGAACCCAGAACAACGCACCGAGGAACGCACCGGGCGCGCCGGGCGCCGGCCCGGAGAGATCGGCAGTCTCGACGTGTGGGCGCGCTCCGCCCCCATCCGCCTCGCGGGCTACGAGGAGGACCTCGCCGAGCCGCACATCCTGCCGAGCGTGGACTGACCCGCCCGCCACCCGCAGAGTTCGCCGCGCGCACGGTCGTGCGAGACTCACGCCCATGCTGATCAGGGAAGCCACGGCCGGCGACTGGCCGCACATCTGGCCCTTCTGGCACCGCATCGTCGCCGCCGGCGAGACCTACGCCTGGGACCCGGACACCTCCGAGGAGGACGCCCGGGTCCTGTGGATGAACCCCGCCAAGCGCGTCTACGTCGCCGAGGACGACACTGGTGCCGTCCTCGGCTCCGCCTACCTCACCGCCAACTACGGCGGTCCCGCCGCCCGCATCGCCAACGCCGGTTTCATGGTCGACCCCGCCCGGGCGGGCCGCGGCACCGGCCGGGCCCTCGCGGAGTACGTCGTCGAGGCCGCCCGGGCCGAGGGATACCGGGGCATGGTCTTCAACGCCGTCGTCGAGACCAACCCCGCCGTGCGGCTGTGGACCTCCCTCGGCTTCACGATCCTGGGCACGGTGCCGGACGCGTTCGACCACCCGCGGCACGGGCGGGTCGGCCTGCACATCATGCACCGCGCCCTGTGACCTCCCTCAGCCCAGCGGCGCCGCCCGCCGCCAGGGCCGCAGTGCCTCGATCCGTTCCGCCGGCTCCGGTAGCGCCGCCTGTGCGCCGGGGCGCCCCACGGCCGGTCCCCGGACACTTCGGCCCGGCCCCGGCTCTCAGGCCGGCGGTCGCGCCGGGCCCGTGCTGTCCCGCTCGATCAGCCGTGGCACCGGTACCCGCACCGTCCGGGCCGGGCCGCCGTCCAGCAGGGCGGTCAGCTCCGTCGCCGCCGTGCGGCCGAACTCCACGCTGTCCCGGGACAGCGCGGACAGCCACGGCTTGACCATGCGGCACAGCGCCGAGTCCTCCCAGGCCACCACGGACACGTCCGCCGGTACCGAGAAGCCGAGTTCGGCCGCCACGGCGACCCCGGCGACGGCCATCACGTCGTTGTCGTAGATCAGGGCGGTCGGGGGAGCGGGCGCCTCCAGGACCCGGCGGGTGACGGCCGCGCCCTCGGCGTCCGAGTAGTCGGTGGTCACCGACTCGACCTCGCCGAGGCCGCGCCGCCCGGCCTCGGCGCGCAGTGCGCGGATGCGGCGCTCGGTGTGGGCGAGGTCCGGCAGCCCGGCGATGTGCACGATGCGCCGG
Source organism: Streptomyces hyderabadensis (assembly GCF_020404845.1). GTDB lineage: Bacteria > Actinomycetota > Actinomycetes > Streptomycetales > Streptomycetaceae > Streptomyces > Streptomyces hyderabadensis. Next base: position 71,557 of record NZ_JAIOJZ010000024.1, read on the forward strand.
TGCCCGAGCGCGTGCAGCCCGTCCACCAGCGCGGCCATCGCACCCGCGTCGTCCGCCCACACCGTCGACAGCCCCGGATGGCGCTCGTCGGGCGCACCGCCGATCACCACGGCGGGCAGGCCCAGTTCGTCGAGCAGGTCGGGGCGCGGATCGTCGGTGCGCGGGTCGACCACGAGGACGCCGTCCACCCGGTGCTCGGCCCACCAGCGCCGGTACACCTCGCACTCCTCCTCGACGTCCCGGGCCACCTGGAACAGCAGCCCCAGGTGCCGCCCGGCCAGCACCTCCTGGATGCCCGAGACCAGTTGCAGGAAGAAGGAGTCGACGCCGAGGGTGTGCGCGGGCCGCGCCAGCACGAAGCCGACCGTCGCCGCGCCCTCCCCGGACAGCGCGCGCGCCGCCGTACTGGGCCGCCAGCCGAGCTGCTCGGCCACCCGGCGCACCCGGTCCCGGGTGATCTCGGAGACCCCCGGCCGGTCGTTCAGCGCGAACGACACCGCGCTCTCGGAGACTCCGGCCCGGCGCGCGATGTCCTTCATCGTCGGCCGGCGCGCGGCGGGCCGCTTGGCCGGCATGCGCGCTCCTTTCCTCGGTGCGAGCGGTGAGTGCGGTGAGAGCTAAAGCGCTTGAGTGCGGAGATCCTAAAGCGCATTAGTAGTTCCTGGCAAGTGCGCACTCAAACCGCTCTGACCTGGACTAATGTTAGAGCTTCTGCTTTAGTTGGCGAGAATCCATTGACTTTCCGCGGAATCGCCGTGCATGGTCGCTGGCATCCCACCGCCGACGTCCTTCAGGGAGACGTGTCACCGTGTCCACCTCGCGCAGAACATTCGCCGTCGCCGCCGTCGCCGCCCTCGTCCTGCCGCTCAGCGCCTGCGGCTCCGGGGGTGACGGCGGTGGCTCGACCGACGCCTCGGGCAAGGTCGAGGGCGACATCACCTTCCAGACCTGGAACCTGCGGGCCAACTTCAAGGACTACTTCGAGGGCCTGATCACCGACTTCGAGAAGAAGTACCCCGGCACCCATGTCAAGTGGGTCGACCAGCCCGGCGAGGGCTACGCCGACAAGATCAGCGCCGACGCCGCGGGCGGCACCCTGCCCGACGTCGTCAACGTCTCCCCGGACCTGGTCGCCCCGCTCGCCAAGGCGGGCCTGGCACTCGACCTGGACAAGGCGGCCGGCCAGTACCAGAAGGAGTACCTGGAAGGGGCCTGGGCCAGCCACCGGATACCGGGCATGGACGGCACGTACGCCTTCCCCTGGTACCTCAACACCGGCCCGCTCTTCTACAACAAGTCCCTCTTCAAGAAGGCCGGGCTCGACCCCGAGCAGCCGCCGAAGACCTACGACGACCTCTTCGACGCCGCCCTGAAGATCGCCGACAAGACCGACGGCGAGGTCGCCACCCTCGCCAACGTGCCCACCATCGAGGACTTCGGCCGTTACGGCGCGTCGCTCATGAACAAGGAGGGCACCGCCTTCGCGTTCAACGACGCCAAGGGGGTCGAACTGCTCACCCGCTACAAGGAACTGTTCGACGCCAAGGCCCTCGACCCGCAGGCGCTGACCGCCACCCCCGAGTCCACCGGGAAGAAGTTCCTCACCGGCGCCGTCGCGATGAACCCGGGCAGCGCGCTCGACCTCACCAACTTCAAGAAGCAGGCCCCGAGTCTGTACAAGAACATCGGCATCACCGACCAGATCACCAGCACCGGCCACGTCAACATGTACGTGATGGGCCTGATGGTGAACGCGCAGAGCCAGCGCAAGCCCGCCGCGGTCGCCTTCGCGCACTACGTCACCGACGCGGCGCACCAGATGTCCTTCGCCAAGCAGGTCGCCATCTTCCCGAGCACCGCCGGCTCGCTGGACGACCCGTACTTCACCAAGGAGGACGGCACCGACGAGACCCGCGTCCGGGTCGCCGCCGCCAAGTCGCTGAAGACGGCCGTCAACTACACGCCCGTGCTGTTCAGCGAGCAGATGAAGACCGAGCTGCGCAACGAGGTCGCCAAGGCGCTCCAGGGCAAGCAGAGCCCCGAGGAAGCCCTCGACAACGCTGTCAAGGCGTGCGACCGGCTCCTCCAGCAGCAGGGCTGAGACATCATGGCGAGTCCCACCCTCACCACCGGCACCCCGGACGCCCGCAAGGGCGGCGTCCGGCGGGTGCGGCGCCAACTGCCCGGCAGCCCGTGGCTGTTCGCCGCACCGGGTCTGCTGATCACCGGCGCGTTCATCCTCTATCCCTTCGTCTCCACCCTGGTCAACTCCCTCACCGACCGCCGCACGCTGGTCCCCGGGGAGTTCGTGGGCCTCGCCAACTTCCGCGAGCTGCTCCACGACGACATGTTCTGGATCGGCCTGCGCAACAGCTGTCTGTACGTCCTCGGGGTCGTCCCCGCGCTGGTCCTGCTGCCGCTGCTGCTCGCGCTGCTGGTGCAGAAGAACATCCCCGGCATCACCTTCTTCCGCTCGGCCTTCTACACCCCGGTCGTCGCCTCGATCGTCGTCGTCGGGCTGATCTGGGTCTGGCTCCTGGACGAGCGCGGCCTGGTCAACTCCCTGCTGGAGACGCTCGGCGCCAGCCCGGTCGGCTTCCTCAGCGACCAGTGGCTGATCCTGCTCAGCGCGATGGGCGTCACGGTCTGGAAAGGCCTCGGGTACTACATGATCATTTACCTGGCCGCGCTGGCCAACGTGCCCCGCGAGCTGCACGAGGCGGCCGCCGTGGACGGCGCGGGCGCGGTCCGCCGCTTCCTCACCGTCACGGTGCCCGCGGTCCGCTCCACCATGGTCCTGGTCGCGGCGCTCTCCTCGGTCGCCGCCTTCAAGGTGTTCTCCGAGGTGTACCTGATGGCGGGCCCCAACGGCGGTCCGGCCGGCGAGGACACCACCCTCGTGATGCTGGTCCAGCGCACCGGCACCGGCCTCACCGGCCGGGTCGGCTACGCCTCCGCCATCTCCGTCGTCGTCTTCGTCGTCACCGTCGTGCTCATGCTGCTCGTCCTGCGCGCCGACCGGAAGGAGGAGTCGTGAGCGTCGCCGAGAAGACGCGGCCCGCCGGCAAGCCCCGGGCCACCGCCCGCCCGCGCGAGCGCGAACCGCGCATCACCGACGAACACGGCCGCCGGGTGAGCGGGTGGGAACTGGTCCTGCGCTACCTGCTGCTGCTCGGCGTCCTGGCCCTGACCATCGGTCCGTTCCTGTGGCAGCTGTCGACCTCGCTCAAGGGCCCCACCGAGGACATCTTCAGCTCCCCGCCGAAGTTCCTGCCCTCCGATCCCACCCTGCACAACTACGAGCGGGTCGCCGACACCATCCCCGTGTGGGACTACGCCCTGAACTCGCTGAAGGTGGCCGCGGCCAACGTCGTCACCAACTGCGTCGGCGCCGCCCTCGCCGGGTACGCCCTGGCCCGGCTGCGCTACCGCGGCCGGCGCGTCGCCACGCTGGTGTTCATCCTGGCCATGCTCGTGCCGGTGGAGGGCATCATCATCGCCCAGTTCACCACCATGCGGGAGCTGGGCCTCAACAACACCCTGATCGGCGTGGTGCTGCCGGGCTGCATCAGCTCCCTGAACGTGCTGCTGATGCGCAACGCCTTCCTCAACGTCCCCTACGAGATCGAGGAGGCCGCCTTCGTCGACGGCGCCAACGTCTGGCAGCGGTTCTACCGGATCGCGCTGCCCGCGGTGAAGGGCACCCTCGCCGTCGTCGCGATCTTCGCCTTCATGGGCGCCTGGGACGACTTCCTGTGGCCGCTGATCGTGCTCAGCGACCCGTCCAAGTTCACCCTCACCATCGGCCTCAACTACCTGCACGGCACCTTCGCCAACGACGAACGCCTCGTCGCCGCCGGCACGATCATCGCCGTGGCGCCGCTCATCGTCCTCTTCGCCTGTCTCCAGCGGTACTTCTTCCGCGGGGTGGGCGAGGGCGCCGTCAAGGGCTGAACCACCCGCTTCCCCCCTCTCAAGGACACCGCATGCCTTCTGCCGTGCGCTTCGGCGTCAACTACACCCCGAGCGTGGGGTGGTTCCACCACTGGCTCGACTTCGACCTCGACTCCGTGCGCGCCGACCTGGACTCCATCGCCGCGCTGGACGTGGACCACGTCCGCGTCTTCCCGCTGTGGCCCTACTTCCAGCCCAACCGCGCCCTGATCCGGGAGCGCGCGGTCGAGCACCTGGTGGCGCTGGTCGACGCGGCCGGCGAACGCGGCCTCGACGTCAACGTGGACGGCCTCCAGGGCCACCTGAGCAGCTTCGACTACGTGCCGGCCTGGACCCGCACCTGGCACCGGCGCAACCTGTTCACCGACCCCGACGTCGTCGAGGGCCAGGCCGCCTACCTGCGCACCCTCGCCGCCGCGCTGTCCGGGCGGACCAACTTCCTCGGCATGACCCTCGGCAACGAGGTCAACCAGTTCTCCGCCGGGCCCCACCCCGACCCGGACCGCGCCACCAGCGCCCAGATCGACGCCTGGCTGGAGCGGATGCTGGCCGCCTGCGAGGAGGGCGCCCCGGGCCGGATGCACCTGCACGCCGAGTACGACGCCACCTGGTACCAGGACGACCAGCCCTTCACCCCGGCCCAGGCCGCCCGGCGGGGCGCCGTCACGGCCGTGCACTCCTGGGTCTTCAACGGCACCGCGCAGCGCCACGGCCGCACCTCCGTGCCCAGCGAGCACCACGCCGCCTACCTGATCGAGCTGAGCAAGGCCTGGGCCGAGGACCCGCACCGCCCGGTCTGGCTCCAGGAGGTCGGCGCCCCCGCGCCCCTGGTCCCCGCCGAGCACGCCGCCGCCTTCACCGAGGCGACCGTCGAGAACGCCCTGGACTGCCCCGGCCTGTGGGGCGTCACCTGGTGGTGTTCCCACGATGTGTCCCGGGAGCTGGCCGACTTCCCGGAGCTGGAGTACGGGCTCGGGCTCCTGACCAACGACCGCCGTCCCAAGGACACGGCCCGGGTCCTGGCGAGCGCGGCGCGTGCGGCCCGGGACGGCGGGCGCCCCGCCCCCGCCCCGCGCACCACGGCCCTCGCCGTGCCGGCCGACCCCGCCGCGCGCTCGGCCTGCGCCCCCGGCGGCGCCGTCTTCGACGCCTTCTTCCGGCTGGTCGCCGACGGGGCCCGGCCCACCACCGTCCTCGACACCCGCGCCGCCGACGGCGCACACCTCGCGGCCCGCGGCATCACCGAGGTCGTCACGCCCGACCAGGTACCCGTCCCCTGACCCCCGCCGCCAAGCAGAACGAGGGCGCCGCACGATTCGAAGTGCGTGCCGCTGGGGAGCTGTACCTGACATCGGCCCCCGCCACCCTCCGCCCGACCCCTGGTAATCACCCGCCCCCGACCCCGGAGCACCCGCATGCATGACGACCGCAACCTGGTCGAAGCCCGCCTCAAGCGCGTCCTCGACGAGCGTGTCCGCCCCGCCCTCTACCCCGAGTCCGTGCCGCTGGAGGTGGCGGTCTGGAACGCGCCCGGCGAGCCCGTCCCGGTCGAGGAGGGGCTCGCTGCCGAACCGCGCCCCATCGAGGTCGGCGCCCGCTGGGGCGCGCCCTGGGGCACCAGCTGGTTCCGCGTCACCGGCACCGTGCCGAAGGAGTGGGCCGGCAAGACCGTGGAGGCGGTCCTCGACCTCGGCTTCGACGAGAACATGCCCGGCTTCCAGTGCGAGGGCCTGGTCTACCGCCCCGACGGCACCCCGGTGAAGGGCCTCAACCCGCGCAACCAGTGGGTGCGGATCGGCGCCCCCGTCGAGGGCGGCGAGCAGGTGCGCCTGCACATCGAGGCGGCCTCCAACCCGGTCATCCTCGACTACCACCCCTTCGTGCCCACCCAGCTCGGCGACAAGGACACCGCGGGCAGCGAGCCGCAGTACACCCTCACCCGCATGGACCTCGCCGTCCTCGACGAGACGGTGTGGAACCTGGTGCTCGACCTGGAGGTGCTCGGCGAGCTGATGGCCGAGCTGCCGGTGGACTCGCCGCGCCGCTGGGAGATCCTGCGCGCCGTCGACCGGGCGCTGGACGCCATCGACCTCCAGGACGTGGGCGGCACGGCCGAGCAGGCGCGGTCCCGCCTCACCGAGGTGCTCTCCGCCCCCGCCGTCCCCTCCGCGCACCGCATCAGCGCGGTCGGCCACGCGCACATCGACTCGGCCTGGCTGTGGCCGCTGCGCGAGACCGTGCGCAAGGTGGCGCGCACCACCTCCAACATGACCGCCCTGCTGGAGGACGAGCCGGACTTCGTCTTCGCCATGTCGCAGGCCCAGCAGTGGGCGTGGGTGCGCGACCACCGGCCCGAGGTGTGGGCCCGGGTGAAGAAGGCCGTGGCCGACGGGCGGTTCGTGCCGGCCGGCGGCATGTGGGTGGAGTCGGACACCAACATGCCCGGCTCGGAGGCGATGGCCCGGCAGTTCGTGCACGGCAAGCGCTTCTTCCTCGACGAGTTCGGCGTCGAGAACGACGAGGCGTGGCTGCCGGACACCTTCGGCTTCGCGGCCGGGCTCCCGCAGATCATCAAGGCGGCCGGGGCCAAGTACCTGCTGACGCAGAAGATCTCCTGGTCCCAGACGAACAAGTTCCCGCACCACACCTTCCGCTGGGAGGGCATCGACGGCACCCGGATCTTCACCCACTTCCCGCCCGTCGACACCTACAACTGCTCGATGAAGGGCAGCGAGATCGCCCACGCGGCGAAGAACTTCAAGGACAAGGGTGTAGCCCGGCACTCCCTGGCCCCCACCGGCTGGGGCGACGGGGGCGGCGGCACCACCCGCGAGATGGTCGCCAAGGCGGCCCGGCTGCGGAACCTCGAAGGCTCGGCCACCGTCGAGTGGGAGACCCCCCAGGCCTTCTTCGAGAAGGCCGAGGCCGAGAACCCCGAGCCCCCGGTCTGGGTCGGCGAGCTGTACCTGGAACTGCACCGCGCCACCCTCACCAGCCAGGCCAAGACCAAGCAGGGCAACCGCCGCAGCGAACACCTGCTGCGCGAGGCCGAGCTGTGGGCGGCGACGGCGGCCGTGCGCGCCGGGTTCCCCTACCCGTACGACGACCTGGACCGGATCTGGAAGACGGTGCTGCTGCACCAGTTCCACGACATCCTGCCCGGCTCCTCCATCGCCTGGGTGCACCGTGAGGCCCGCGCCACCTACGACAAGGTCGCCGACGAGCTGAACACCATCATCGACGCCGCCCAGCGCGCCCTGGCCGGCGAGGGCGACACCCCGCTGGTCTTCAACTCCGCCCCGCACGCCCGGGCCGGGGTCCCGGCGGGCGCCGCCGCGTCCCCCGCGAGCGAGGGCCGCACGGACCTCGGCTCCCGCCCCGGCGGCGGCCACGTCCTGGACAACGGCCTGCTGCGCGTCGAGATCGACGGCCGGGGCCTGGTGGTGTCGGCGTACGACATCGCCGCCGACCGCGAGACGATCGCGCCGGGCGGAGCGGGCAACCTGCTCCAGCTGCACCCGGACTTCCCGAACATGTGGGACGCCTGGGACGTCGACGAGTTCTACCGGCACACGGTCACCGACCTCACCGACGCGGACGAGGTCGTCCCCGGCGACGACGGCGCTTCGGTGCGGATCGTCCGCTCCTTCGGCTCCTCCCGCGTCACCCAGGTGCTGACCCTGGCGCCGGGTCAGCGGCGCCTCGAGCTGGACACCGAGGTCGACTGGCACGAGACGGAGAAGTTCCTCAAGCTCGCCTTCCCGCTCGACGTGCACGCCGAACGGTATGCCTCGGAGACCCAGTTCGGGCACTTCCACCGGCCCACCCACACCAACACCAGCTGGGAGGCCGCCAAGTTCGAGGCCTGCAACCACCGCTTCGTCCACCTGGAGGAGCCCGGCTGGGGCGTCGCCGTCGTCAACGACTCGACGTACGGCCACGACGTCACCCGCACCGTCCGCACCGACGGCGACGCCGGTACGACCACCACCGTGCGGGTCTCCCTGCTGCGCGCCCCGCGCTTCCCCGACCCCGAGACCGACCAGGGCGTGCACCGCTTCCGGCACGCCCTGGTGCCGGGCGCGGGCATCGGCGACGCGGTGCGCGAGGGCTGGCGGATCAACCTGCCCGAACGGCGCGTCACCGGCGGCGCCGCCAAGGTCGCGCCGCTCGTCACGGTGGACCGGGACGCGGTCGTCGTCACCGCCGTCAAGCTCGCCGACGACGGCAGCGGCGACGTCGTGGTCCGCTTCCACGAGGCCCACGGCGGCCGGGCCCGCGCCACGCTCACCGCCGGGTTCGCGGTCACCGACGTACAGGTGACCGACCTGCTGGAACGTCCGCTGGCGGACGCGGAGGCCCCCCGGCTCGACGGCGACCGGATCGCCGTGCGCCTGCGCCCGTTCCAGCTGACGACCCTGCGACTGAAGCGCGCCTAGCGCCTGGGACCGACCCGGCTCACCGCTCCCCGGTGAGCCGGGTCGGCGGCAGGTACTCCCGCACGTACGTCCGCTCCCAGCACGCGCCCGTCTCCCGCAGCTCGCGCCAGGTGGTGTACCGGTACCGGAACAGCCGGGCGCGCACGAAGCGCGGCGGCGCGCCGGGCGGGAACGGGGAGCGGCGCAGCAGCCGCAGCGTGGCGCGGTCGTTCTCCAGCAGCCGTTCCACGAAGGTGCCGAACCACGGCCCGGCGTAGGAGGGCGACAGCGCGGCGAACCACATCAGCCAGTCCAGGCGCAGGTGGTACGGCGCGAACTGGCGCGGCCAGCGGTGTGGATCACCGGGCTTGCCCTTGAACTCGTACTCCCGCCAGTCCCCGTCCTCCCTGGCCGCCTCGTCGGCGGTGCCCTCGACCACCACCTCGTACCGCACCCGGCTGACGGTGCCGAAGGCGCCGTAGGTGTTGACCAGGTGGAGCGAGTCGAACGAGCGGTTCATCACCTGGCGCCGGGAGATCATGTTGCGCACCGGCCGGTGGCTCAGGAACACCAGCAGCGCCGCCACCGCCAGGACCACGACCTCGTACCAGAGCGGCGCGGCGGCCACGGACGGCGGATCGGACGGGAACCGGACCACCGACAGGGCCAGCACGATGGTGATCCAGTTCAGCCAGGAGAAGTTGCCCGAGAGCACCAGCCACAGCTGGGTCGCGATCATCAGCGCCGCGGCGGCCGTCGACACGGGGTGCGGGGCGAACAGCAAGAAGGGCACCAGAAGCTGCGTGACGTGGTTCGCGGCGACCTCGACGCGGTGCAGCGGCCGGGGCAGGTGGTGGAAGAACCAGCTCAGCGGCCCCGGCATCGGCTGGGTCTCGTGGTGGTGGTCCAGACAGGTCAGCTTCCGCCAGCACTCGTCGCCGCGCATCTTGATCAGGCCCGCCCCGAACTCCACCCGGAACAGCAGCCAGCGCAGCAGGAACAGCACCACGACCGGCGGCGCCACCTCGTCGTTGCCCAGGAACACGGCGACGAAGCCGGTCTCCAGCAGCAGCGACTCCCAGCCGAACGAGTACCAGGTCTGTCCGACGTTGACGATCGAGAGGTACAGCGCCCACGGCACCAGCCACAGCAGCATCGCGCCCCACAGCGGCAGCAGTGAGTCCAGCCCGGCCGCCAGCGCCGCCGACACCGCGCAGCCCGCCCAGGCGCAGCCCGCGAAGAGCCGGTCCGAGTAGCGCCACTGGAACAGGCTCGGCGCCCGCCGGAACGGCACCCGCTCGACGAAGCGGGGGACCGGGGTCAGACCCCGCTCGCCGAGCAGCGCCCGGAACTGCAGGGCGGCCGTCAGGAACGCGACCAGGTACACGACGGCCAGGGCCCGCTGGAAGACCAGCCGGGCGAGCCAGTAGTCGGGTGCGGTGAACCACTCCACGGCCGGGCTCCTCTCGTGACCCGCTCCGGGTACCCCGCCCGGCCACCGGCTTTCCCCGGCCCCGGTCCGGTGGACCAGGAGTCGAAGATTCCGACAAATCCTGGCAAGGTGGGGTTCATGTCTGATCGGGGAGCGAGCGCCCCGTCACTCCCGGACGACTGGCCCGCCCACCCGGACCCGATCCTGGCGCTCAACCGCATGGGCAGCTTCGACTGGGACCTGGACGCCGGGCTGTTCCACATGGACGCCCAGGCCCTGGAGGTCTTCGACCTGCGCCCGGAGGAGTACGACGGGCGCCCCGAGTCACTGGCGCTGCGCGTGCCCACGGCGGAGAGCCGCCGGATGGACACCATCGTCGCCCGGGCCATGAAGGACGGCAGCGAGAACTACGGCACCTACTTCCGGCTGCGCCGCCGCGACGGCACCCTGCGCTGGACCCATACGCAGGGCTACATCCGCCGCGACGAGACCGGCCGCCCCCGCCGGATCATCGGCATCGTCCGCGACGCCACCCAGGAGATGGCCGACAGCGCGGCCAACCGGGAGCAGGCGGCGCAGGACGAGGCGCGCCGCCGGCTGACCAACGTCGTGCAGCTCGCCACGGCCGCCCTCGCGCACGCCCGCACGGTGGACGACGTCATCGACGTGCTGCGCGACACCCACGGGCTCACCCGGCTGGGCGCCACCAGCCTGGTGATGGGCCTGGTCGAGGCCGGCCGCATCCGGCTGGTCGCCGACGGGCCCGAGAACAGCTTCATCCCCGGCACCCGGATCACCCGGATCGACGAGCCGTACCCGATGAGCGAGGCGGTACGGACCCTCAGCCCCCGCTTCATCGAGTCGCCGGAGGAGTTCGCGGAGCGCTACCCGATGCTGTGGCGGGAGATCACCCACCTCAGCATCACCGCCGCCGCCTACCTCCCGCTGATCGCCCAGGCCCGGCCCATCGGCGCCATCGGGCTGCTCTACAGCGACCGGCACGGCTTCTCCGCGGAGGACCGCAACGTCCTGGTCGCGCTCGGCAGCGGCATCGCGCAGAGCCTGCAGCGGGCCATGCTCTACGAGCAGGAGATGGACCTCGCCGAGGGCCTCCAGCAGGCCATGCTGCCGCGCACCATCCCCAGCGTCCCCGGCTGCGACGTCGCCGTCCGCTACCGCGCGGCCTCCATCGGGGGCGCCCTCGGCCGGGACATCGGCGGCGACTGGTACGACCTGATCCCGCTGCCCGGCGGCCGCGTCGGCGCCGTCATCGGCGACGTCCAGGGCCACGACACGCACGCCGCCGCCGTCATGGGCCAGCTGCGCATCGTGCTGCGCGCCTACGCCGCCGAGGGCCACCCGCCCGCCACGGTGATGGCACGGGCCTCGGTCTTCCTGCACGAACTGGACACCGACCGCTTCGCGACCTGCCTGTACGCGGAGGCCGACCTGGGCACCGGAGTGGTCCAGGTGGTCCGCGCCGGACACATCGACCCGCTGCTGCGCTTCGGCGACGGCACCTGCCGCCTGGTGCGCGTCGAGGGCGGGCTGCCGCTCGGCCTGTCCGCCGAGTTCGGGCGCCTCGCCTACCCGGTCGCCACCCTGGAGCTGGACCCGGGCAACACCCTGCTGCTGTGCACCGACGGCCTGGTCGAGCAGCCGGGCGCCGACCTCGACGAGGGCATGGCCGTCCTGACGGCGCTGATCAGCTCCGGTCCCGAGGACGTACGGGACCTGGCGGACCGGCTGATCGACGTGGTCGACGAGCGGCGCGGCGACGACGACGTCGCGCTGCTGGTGCTGCGCCGCCACGGCCTGGGCGCACCCAGGACCTTCGGCCGGGTCCAGCAGCACGTCTCGCCCGGCGACCCCGAGGGCCTCACCGAGGCCCGGCACATGATCCGGGCCGCCGTCCGGTCCTGGGGAGCCAAGGCCCAGAGCGACGAGATCGAACTGGTCGCCGACGAGCTGACCACCAACGCCCTCATGCACACCGAGGGCTCCGCGATCGTGACCCTGCGGCTGCTCACCGGAACCGACCGGCGGCTGCGGGTCGAGGTCGAGGACTCCTCCAGCGCCCTGCCGCGCCGCCGCGAGGCCGGGGACGACGGGGTCTCCGGACGGGGCCTGCTCCTGGTCGACGCGCTCGCCGACGCCTGGGGAGTGGAGGCACGCGGCGGCGGCAAGGTGGTGTGGGCGGAGTTCGTGGTGGCGCCCGGCGCGGGCTGACCCCACTGGCACCACCGGTGACCGGTGGCACTCTGGACGTATGCCAGAACTGCCCGAGGTCGAGGCGCTCCGCGACTTCCTGACCGAACACCTCACCGGCCACGAGATCGTCCGCGTCCTGCCGGTGGCGGTCAGCGTCCTGAAGACGTACGACCCCCCGCTCACGGCGTTGGAGGGCCACCGGGTGGCGGCCGTGCACCGCCACGGCAAGTTCCTCGACGTCGAGACCGCCGGCGGACCGCACCTGGTGACCCACTTGGCCCGGGCCGGCTGGCTGCAGTGGAAGGACAGCCTGCCCAGCGGCCTGCCCAAGCCGGGCAGGGGCCCGCTCGCGCTGCGCCTCGCGCTGGAGACCGGCGCGGGCTTCGACCTGACGGAGGCGGGCACGCAGAAGCGGCTCGCGGTGTACGTCGTGACCGACCCGCGGCAGGTGCCGGGCGTGGCCCGGCTCGGCCCCGACCCGCTCGCCGACGACTTCGACCAGGCGCGTTTCGCCGCCCTCCTCGACGGCGAGCGGCGGCAGCTCAAGGGCGCCCTGCGCGACCAGAGCCTGATCGCGGGCGTGGGCAACGCGTACAGCGACGAGATCCTGCACGCCGCGAAGATGTCCCCGTTCAAACTGGCCGCCTCCCTCACCGACGAGGAGACCGCCCGGCTGTACGCGGCCCTGCGCGGCACGCTCACCGAGGCCGTGGAACGCTCCCGGGGCATCGCCGCGGGACGCCTGAAGGCCGAGAAGAAGAGCGGGCTGCGGGTCCACGGCCGCACCGGCGAACCCTGCCCGGTGTGCGGCGACACCGTCCGCGAGGTCTTTTTCAGCGACTCCTCGCTCCAGTACTGCCCGACCTGCCAGACCGGCGGCAAACCGCTGGCGGACCGCAGGATGTCCCGGCTGCTGAAGTGACGGCGGCGCCGCCGCGAGGACGGACGCAGCGGCGCGGTCAGCCGGCCGGCAGGGTCACCAGGTGCTCGCCGTCCGCAGTGCGCACCTCGTAGCGGTCGATCTGGCCGGGGTGCAGGGCGGCCCCGCCGCGCATGGTGTGCGGCCGGGCGTCGTGCTCGGGGACCATCCAGCTGGTGACCGTCTGCTCCGACCCGTCGCGGCCGACGGCGACGAGCCGGCACGAACGGGGCCCGGCCCCGTCCTCGACCTCGAGTCGCACGTCCGTGCCCCAGGCCTCGTCCTCGGCCGTGATCCGTGCCCACACCCCGGTCCTGGCGTCGGTCGCGGTGAGCTGCGGCGCCGGGTCGCCCTGGCTCGCGTACAGCAGGGCGCCGGGTCCGGCCACCGCGCACACGACGGCGGCGGCCACGGCGTACAGCACCCGCCTGCGGCCGGCCCGCCGACGGGCGGCCACCGCGGACAGCAGCCGGTCGAGCAGCCCGGGTCCCGGCCTGGTCAGCGGGTGGACGATACGCGGTGTCGCCTGCCGGTACAGCATCAACTGGCGGGCCGCTGGGCCGAATTCGGTCACCTGGGCCGCGCACCGGGGGCAATCCATGAGGTGGTCCTCGAAGCGGAAGGCCTCCGCCTCGTCCAGCACGCCGAGCGCGTAGGCGCCGACGTCACGATGCCTTTCCAGGGACCTCATGCCGAATCCTCGTACCGTTGGGTGCGGGTGGGGTTACTCCTTGCTCCCACCCGTACGCACCGGACCGCCGAATCACTCAAGCCACCGCGCAATCGCGACCAAGGTGTTCGGAGCGGCCCGGGGCGCGGATTGGTCCCTGCCGAGGAAAGTTCCGCGAGGCCGGCCGGAGGCTAGAACAGGTGGATGGCGAGGTGCCCCAGCGGCAGCCCGAGCTGCCAGGCCGGCGTCCACACCTTCGGCCCCTCGTCCTCCCCGGTCACCGGTGCTCCGCCGGGGACCGCGTTCAGGTCCGGGGCGAGCAGTTCGGTCTCCTGGAGCCAGCGCCAGGCGGCCCGGGCCAGCTCCAGGTCCGGCGAGTGGCGTCCGGCGGCGACCGCGTCGGCCGTGGCCTCGGCCAGCCGTCCGTGCACCCACTCGTGCCAGGGCTGGTCGTAGGCGGTCAGGGACAGCCAGGTCTCCAGGTGGGTGACGACCCGGATGCCGCTCAGTTCGTTCTCCGTGTCGGACAGGAAGACGGTGAGCGCCAGCGCGTCGCGGCCGGCGCGGAACTCGAAGGACGTCGGCGGCATCAGGTCGCCGGTCCGCAGCAGCTCGTCGGCGATGTACTCGGCGTACAACCACGCCATGGGAACGCTCAGTTCGCCCCCGCCGGTGCCGTCCGTGCTCTCTTGACCTCTGTGCAGCATCCCTTCCTGCCTTCCTCCGGTGCGTGCGCGTCGCCCGACCCGGGTCATGGGCCCCCGTCCGGAACACGGATGAGGACAGCCGACTGCTCAACCGGGGTCCTGGGCAAGGCGCTTTACGGAGGTTTGACCATAGGGCCGGTTTCACCGCAGGTCGGCGGCGTATCCCGGTAGCACCCTGCGCATGGCGCGCAGCGCGTAGTATGCGCGGGACTTCACGGTACCGGGTGGGATGCCGAGCGCGGCCGCCGCTTCCGCCACGCTCGCCCCCTGGAAGTACACCAGCACCAGGACTTCACGGTGCTCCGGAGTGAGTGTCTTCACAGCCTCGCGCACATCGAGGGCCGCGGCGGCCCGTTCGGCGTGGTCCGCGCAGACGCGCGCGTTCTCCAGCACCGCGTCGCCGACCTCCGCGGGGCGCGCCTGGCGGGCGCGGCGCGCGTCGATCGCGAGCCGCCGGGCCACGGTGAGCAGCCACGGCCGTACGGAGTCGAAGTCGTCGGCGCGCAGGGCCTCGGGATGCTGCCAGGCGCGGACCAGGGTCTCCTGCACCAGGTCCTCGGCACGCTGCCGGTCGCCGTCGCTGAGCCGCAGCAGCAGCGCGAAGAGCGGCCGGCCGTGCTCGCGCTGCAGTGCGGCGAGCTCGTGCTCGGCGGTCGTCCCGTTCGCTGTGTCCGTCAGGGTGATTCCGGCCGTCATGGCCGTATGGCACCGCAGGGGGCGGCGCGGGGACAGGGCGCACGCACGGGTGTGCGGCGGACGGTCGATCGCGTCGACGAACGGTTCGACGAACGGTCGGCGTGCGGACCGCGTGCGGCGGGCGTGCGGACCGCGTGCCGTCCGCGCATCCCGGACGGGCTAATGGGCGTGTCGGAGCCGCCCGGCGCAGGCAGCACCTCTTTACCTGTTTGTAAGTAAATGTGACTTTTCATCGGTGTGTGCGACCCAGCGGAGTGAACGGATGATCACACGCAGCCGCCAGGTGGCCCTGGCCCTGACCGCCCTCCTCACCGCGGGCGCGGCCTGCCAGGCCCGCGACCACGAACCCCCGAAGCCGCCGGCGCCCGCACCGTCCGCCGCGGACACCGGTGCCTTCACCCTGGTCGCCTCCGGGGACGTGCTCCCGCACGACTCGATCATCGAGCGGGCCCGCTTCGACGCGGGCGGCCGCGGCCACGACTTCCGCCCCATGCTCGCCGGCGCCCGGCCCGTCGTCGCACCGGCCGACCTCGCCCTGTGCCACATGGAGACCGTCTACGGCGCGAACGGCGACTACAGCGGCTACCCGCTCTTCAAGTCCCCGCCCGAGGTGGCCAAGGCGCTCGCCGCCACCGGCTACGACGGCTGCTCCACCGCCTCCAACCACAGCGTCGACGACGGCGCGGACGGCATCCGCCGCACCCTGGACGCCCTCGACCGCGCGGGCGTACGGCACGCCGGTACGGCCCGCACCGAGGCCGAGGCGGACATCGCGACGGTGCTGCGCGCGGGCCGGGCCCAGGTGGCCCACCTCGCCTACACCCTGCACACCAACGGACACCCGCTGCCCGCGGACCAGCCCTGGGCGGTCGGACTGATCGACGAGGCGCGTGTCGTCGCGGACGCGCGGGCCGCCCGCGGGGCCGGGGCTGACGTCGTCGTCGTGTCGCTGCACTGGGGCACCGAGTGGCAGGACGAGCCCGACGGGGACCAGGTGGCCCTGGCCCGGAGCCTGACCGCGGCCCGCACCGGCGACCGCCCCGACATCGACCTGATCCTCGGCACCCACGCCCACGTCCCGCAGGCCTACGAGAAGGTCAACGGCACCTGGGTGGTCTACGGCATGGGGGACCAGATCGCGGGCGAGATGGTCAACGACCAGGGGGTCCGGGACCCGCGCGGCAACCAGTCGACCATCGGCCGCTTCACCTTCGCCCCGCCCGACCGGGCCGGCGAACGCTGGAAGGTGACGAAGGCAGAGTTCGTCCCGCAGCTGTTCGACGTGGACGCCGGCCGGGTGGTGAACCTCAACCGGGCGATCGACGAGGGCGCCGACGTACGCGCCGTGCGCGACCGCATCCGCGACGTGGTGCTCAGCCGGGGCGCCGCCGGGGACGGGCTGGTGATGGGCAAGTAGCTCAGGCGTCCGCCACGTGGTCCAGGGCCGTCAGCATGGCCCCCAGTACCCGCAGGCAGGTGGTGACGTCGGCGTCCGTGAGGCCCTGGCCGACCTCGCGCAGCAGTCGGTGCTCCCGGTCGAGGACCGCGTCGATCGCGTCCCGGCCGCGGTCGGTCAGCCGGATCAGCGAGGACCGGCGGTGCGCCGGGTTCGGGATGCTTTCCACCAGGCCCTGCGCCGCGGCGTCGTTGACCATCCGCTGGACGAACTGACGGCTGATCGCCTGGGCCCGGCCCATCTGCGGCACGGTCATCGGCCCGCCGCGCCGCAGCATCGTCAGCACGGCGCGGACGCCCACGGACAGGCCGTCGGCGGCCAGGCCCTGCTCGACGCCGCGCTGCGCGCGCCGGTAGAGCGGGCCGACCAGGTCGTACACCTCGGTGAGCCGCCGGGCGAGGGCGTCCGGGGGGAGGGGCGCGTCGATGTCGTTCACCCCGCCATCATGACACCTCAGTTGCCAAACTTGGGAACAGCATGACACCTTGGTTGTCATGAATGCTGCTTCGGATCTCCGCTTCTTCACCTCCTCGGACGGGGACCTCGCATACCGCGACACCGGATCCGGGGACCTCGTGGTGCTGCTCCACTCGGGGTTCGTCGACCACCGTCTGTACGACGCCCAGATCCCGGCCCTGGCCGCCGGTCACCGCGTGATCGCTCCCGACGTGCGCGGCCACGGCTTCTCGGCCAACGCCACGGAGCCCTTCCGCTGGGCGGACGACCTGGCCGGGCTGCTGCGCCACCTGGACGCCGGTCCCGCCGTGCTCGTCGGTCTGTCCATGGGCGGCGGGATCGCCACCGACACCGCCCTCGAATACCCGGAGCTGGTCCGGGCGGTGGTCGCCTGCGGCGCCGCGACCAGCGACTTCGAGTACACCGATCCCTGGTACCGGGAGATCCAGGCGGAATACGCCCGCACCCTGGCGGCGGGCGACCTCGACGGCTGGCTCGCCGCGTTCCTGCGCGTGGTCCCCGGGCCGGCCCGGACGGCGGACGACATCGATCCCGGCATCCTGCGCCGGCTGGGCGAGATGGCCCTCCACACGATGTCCAAGCACAGTCCCGGCGAACCCGTCCTGCACACGCCGATGACCGACACGTGGGCCCGGGTGCCGGAGATCGACGTGCCGGTCCTCGCCGTCAACGGCTCGCTCGAACCGGACGACCTCACCGGCGCTGCCGAGCGGCTGGTCCGCACCGTCCGTGACGGCCGGTCCGTGACCGTCGACGGCGCAGGCCACTACACGAACCTGGAGCGGCCGGCGGAGTTCAACAAGATCCTGCTGGACTTCCTGCGCACCCTCTAACGCCGCGCCAGCTCCGACTTCCGGTACGAGTACGCGAAGTAGATCACCAGACCGACCAGGAACCACACGGCGAACCGCACCCACGTCTGCCACTGCAGGAACGTGATCAGCCAGATCGAGAAGACGATGCCCAGGGCCGGCACGAACGGCATCCACGGGGTGCGGAAGGTGCGCGGCAGGTCCGGCTGCCGGTAGCGCAGCACGATCACCGCCGCGCACACCACCACGAACGCCAGCAGGATGCCGATGTTGGTCAGCTCCGCCGCCTCGCCGATCGGCAGGAAGCCCGCGATCACGGCCGAGGCGACCCCGACGATCCAGGTGACCCGCGTCGGCACGTGCCGCGTCGGGTGGGTCTTGGCGAACCACTTGGGCAGCAGCCCGTCGCGCGACATGGAGAACCACACGCGGGTGACGCCCAGCATGAAGGTGAACATCACCGTGAGGATGCCGATGATGGCGCCCACCGCGATGATGTCGGCCAGCGAACCGAGCCCCACCGACTTGAACGCCGTCGAGAAGCCGCTCTCCGGGTCGATGTCCTTGTAGTTCTGCATGCCGGTCAGCACCAGACAGGCCGCGACGTACAGCACCATCGAGATGATCAGCGAGTAGATGATCGCCTTCGGCATGTGCCGCTGGGCGTCCTTCGACTCCTCGGCCGCCGTCGACATGGCGTCGTAGCCGAAGACCGCAAAGAACACCGTCGCCGCGCCGGTGAACGCCCCGCCGACCCCGAACGGGAAGAACGGGTGGTAGTTCGAGCTGTTGATGTGGAAGACGCCGACCCCGATCACCAGCAGCACCACGAGCACCTTCAGCACGACCACGACCATCTCGAAGCGGGCCGCGTTCTTGATGCCCAGCGTCAGCAGGTACGCGATCAGCAGGCACAGCACGGCCGCGAACAGGTCGACCTTGTGCCCGTCGCCGGTGCCGGGCGCCCCCAGCATCCAGTTCGGCAGGTCGGCGCCCATCTCGCCGACCAGGAAGCTGAAGTAGCCCGAGATGCCGATCGCGACCACCGCCACGATCGCCGTGTACTCCAGGAGCAGGTCCCAGCCGATGAACCAGCCCACCAGCTCGCCCAGGACCGCGTACCCGTAGGTGTAGGCGGAGCCCGCCTTCGGGATCAGCCCGGCGAACTCGGCGTACGACAGGGCGGCCGCCGCGCTCGCCACACCGGCGATGAGGAAGGAGATGAGCACCGCGGGGCCCGCCGTGCCGTTGGCGACCGTGCCGGCCAGCGTGAAGATCCCGGCCCCGATGATGCCGCCGACGCCGATCGCGGTCAGCTGCCACAGCCCCAGCGAGCGGGTCAGGCCGCCGCCGCTCTCCGTCTCCTCGATGTGCTCGATGGGTTTGCGGCGGAGAACACCCTCACCTGCGCGGAACCTGGCCATGCGCCTCACCTCTTTGTGATCGGCAAACGGCTGACGGTGGATCATGATGACGCACGCACGTCCGTGACGGAAGCCACGACGCACAAGGACCACGACGCACACCACCGACGCACAAAGGACCCGAGACGCACACCACCGGCCCGACCGGGGCTACGGCACCACCGTCACCGGCCAGCGTCCCGCCTTCACCAGCCGCACCGCGACCGAGCCGACGAACCGGTGGCCCGCCTGCTCGGAGGCGCCCACCACCACCGCGTCCGCCTTCAGCTCGTCGGCCGTCTGCACCAGACCGCTGTACGGATCGCCGCGGAACGTGTGGAACTCCCAGCGGACGTCGAATATCCCCTTCGCCCGCTCCGTCGCCTCCCGGATGTGGGCGACCAGGTCCTCGGCGATCTCGTCGGTCGTCTCCGCCACCGACGCCCCGAGCGCCGCACCGCCCGCCAGCACCGGCTGCACGTACACCACGGCGAGCAGGGCGCCCTGCCGCCTGGCCAGCCCACCGGCGTAGGCCGCGGCCCGCAGGGAGGAGTCGGAGCCGTCCACACCGACGACGATGACCTTCGGCCCGTCCGTGCCGCGTTCGAACTGATGGGAGTGCTGTTCCGTCACGCGGCGAGGTTATCGGAGACCCGGGTGATCTTGAGCCGGGCGGGTGGTTTCGTGCCGCCGCCCCGGTGTTGCTCAGGTGCGGCACACCGCGACCGGGCGACTGATGAGTCATGAAGAAGGACCAGTTGCTCTCCCGCCGCACCCTGCTCACCGGTGCCGCGGCCCTGGGCGCGGCCGGCGCCGGGGGCGCCCTCTCGGCGGGCCTGGGACACGGACCGTCCCGGCCGCCCGCCCCCGTCCCGGCGCCCGGACCCCCGCAGCGCAGCCCGCTCAAGCCCTCCGCCTACCGCCTCCAGCCGCTGACCGGATACGGCGCCCCACGGGCCGCGCCCGCCCGGCCCCCGGTGCGCAGCGAGCCCATCCTGCGCATGACGGGCCGGGGTCGCACCATGATGCTCACCTTCGACGACGGGCCCCACCCCGAGTACACCCCGCAGATCCTGGACACCCTCGCGAAGCACGAGGTGCGCGCGACGTTCTTCGTGTGCGGGGAGATGGCGGACTACAACCGCGACCTGCTGACCCGGATGGCCGACGAGGGGCACGTGGTCGGCAACCACACCTGGTCCCACCCGCTGCTGACGAAGCTCTCCCGGCGCCGCATCCGCTCCGAGATGGAGCGCACCAGCGAGGTCGTCGAGCAGGCCTGCGGCGAGGCGCCGCGCTGGTTCCGGGCCCCCTACGGCGCCTGGAACCGCGCCGCCTTCCAGCTGGGCGCGGAACTCGGCATGGAGCCGCTCGCCTGGACCGTGGACACCCTGGACTGGACGACACCCGGCACCGGCACCATCGTCGACCGGGTCGAGGAAGGCGCGGCCCCCGGTGTCGTGGTGCTCTCGCACGACGCCGGGGGCGACCGTTCGCAGAGTGTCCGCGCCCTGCGGCGCTACCTGCCGGAACTGCTCGACTCCGGGTACCACCTCACCGTTCCCCGGCGGCGCCTGATCTGACCGCCGCCGCGCCCGCCGGGCCGGGGCACGCTCAGCGGACCTCGGCCAGGCGGGCGAAGGCGACGACGTTGCCGTCGTAGCCGTTCTGCTTGGTGAAACCGCCGCCGCAGGTGATGACCCGCAGTTCCGCGCTTCCCTTGGAGCCGTAGACCCGGTCGCCGGGGAAGTTGTTCTTCTCGAAGACCTCGATGCCGTAGATCTCGAAGACCGCCGTCTTTCCGTCCTGGCGGTGCACTTCCACCTTGTTCCCCTTCTTGAGGGCGCCGAGCCCGTAGAAGACGGCGGGGCCCTGCTCGTTGTCGACATGGCCGACCACGACCGCGGTGCCCTTCTCCCCCGGGGACACCGCACCGGTGAACCAGCCGGCCAGGTTCGGGTCCTCGGGGGGCGGCGCGTCGACCCAGCCGTCCGCGTCGAGGCCGACCCCCATGACCGGGGCGTCGACCTGGATGGCGGGGACGGACACCCGGTCGGGCACCGAGTACGGCAGCGGCGTGACGCCGGAGGCGGCGCCGTCGTCGGCGGCCGCGCGGGTGTCCGAGGCAGCGGCCGACGCGGGCTGCGGGGGGCCCACGTCGAACTCACCGGAGCCGTTGCGGATGAGCGCGAGACCGGTCAGCAGAACAAGCGCTATCACGCCCCAGGGAGCGCGCTTCCTCCGCCGCTCCTCCTCTTCGGCCAACTCGGAGTCGTACATTCTCCATCCCCTCTCGACCCGGCCGTCGCCGGATCATCCGCGCATACGAGCACGCTAAGCGCCGTGCGGGACACCGGCGACGGGGCGGCGGCGAACGGGTGGTGCGCGCGGTCCCGGGTGCGCCATCCGGGAGGCGGCCGGCGGAGATTTTCTGACGGTGTGTGACCTGCGGCGATATCCGCTCGCGCGGTTTCCGCCCGGCACCCCCCTCACCAGGACGGACCATCGTCGAAATGCGGCTGCGAGCAGGGCAACTGAGGGTCTTTCTGGGAGGCGCTTTCTCGCCGATCGACCGGGGACGGGACCCGGGGCGTCTTCCGCGGAGGATCACATGCGCAACACTCGTGCCCTCGCGGCAGCCGGCGCCGCCGTCGCTGTCCTCGGACTGGCCGCCCCCGCGGCCACCGCGGGAGGCGACCACAACCAGCCGAGCAACATCGTCGCCCTGCCCAGCGTGATCGCCCGCGGCGGCCAGATGACCGTCACGGTCGACGGCTGCCCCCAGGGCGGCACCATGACCTCGGACGCCTTCCGGACCACCCACCTGACCCCGGTCAGGGGAGCCAACGAGACGTCCAGGGGCACCGCCACCATCAAGCAGGACGCCAGGCCGGGCTCGTACGACATCACCGTCAACTGCTCCGGCCGGCGGCTGACCCGGCCGGCGGCCTTCACCGTCATCGGCGGTGTCCGCGGCGGCCTCGGCGGCAGCAGCACCAGCGGGGCGACCGCGACCGACATCGCGATCGGCGGCGGGCTCGTCGCCGCGGCCGTCGCCGGTGGCGGTCTGTTCTGGATGCGCCGCCGGTCCGAGCGGCGGATCTGAGCGGCCCCGACCGGAGCACGACCGCAGCACTGCGCCCCGGACCCTCCTCGGGATCCGGGGCGAAGTGCTGCGCCGGGGGCGCCGCACTCGGAAAAAGGCGGGATCAGGCGCGGTCCTCGCCGCGGCGGCGGGAGAGGTGGTACGCGGCGCCGACGGCCCCCGCGACGAGCGCCGCGCCGAGCCCGAGCTGCTTCAGGTCGAGACCGGCGATGCTGCCGCCCTCACCGGCGTGCACGCCCTTGTCGTGCCAGGGCTCGTCGGACGGGTGGTGCGAGCCGCCGCCGGCGATGGTCAGGTCCACCGTGCCGGTCTTGTCCCGGCAGGCGAACGTCACCTGGTAGACCGCCCCGCGCCGGGCGTCCCGGTCGACCCGCGCCGTCGCCGAGGACTCGTCCCGGGGGATGGTGACCGTGTCGAAGACCGGCGAGGTCACCGTGACCCGCCCGTGGCAGCCCGCGGCGGTACGGCCCACCCCCAGCGTGACCTCGCCGCCGGGCGCCACGGTGGCGGGGCTGACGGTGAAGCCGAACGTGTTCGAGCCCACGGCCCCGGCCGGTACACAGGCGGAGAGGGCGACGCCGCCCAGCAGTGCGACCGAGGCGACGGGTATCGCGCGCATGGTGAATCCTCCGGGTCCCCGAGGAGCAGCGGCGGACCTGTTCCGCTCGCGCCAGGAATGCACCTCGATGTCCGAAACGCTAGGAAGCCGTGCACGTCACCGCGATCGCAGTCGCGCGAATGGGGCAAGAGTGTGGGCCGCACAGGGGACGGTGACGGCGTGTCGGCCGTCACCGCCCCCGGTGTCGTGTCAGTGCCGGGTCAGTCCCCGGCGCCGGGGAAGAGGCTCAGGAACGGGTCGGTCGACGCCGCCACGCCCCGGCTGAAGGGCGCGTCGAAGTCCCAGATCAGGAAGAGCAGGAAGGCGATCAGCGCGGAGAACAGACCCGCGAGGACCAGTTCGCGGGTGGTGCGCCGGATCTGCAGGGCGAAGACCATCCCGATGGTGATGACGGCCCCCGCGATCAGCCCGAACCACACCACCCCCGGCATGGTCGCCCCGGTCGACTGAGCCCTGGAGTTGCGCGCCTGGTCCGCGAGGGCCACCTGGTCGACGAGGGGCTGGTACGCCTGCGCCTCGAAGTCCGACCTCGGCTCGTAGTCGGTGACGTCGGCGCGGACCCGGTCGAGCAGTTCGGTGCCGCGCTCGGTCACCTCCCCGTGGTCGGCCATCGCCTTCCACTCGGTGGTGACGACGTGTCCGACATAGGCGTTGACATCCTCCCGGATGCGGTCACGGACGTCGGGCGGGTAGACCCGGGCCCGTTCCGAGATCTCGTGCAGCGCGACGGCCTCGGTCTGCACGTCGGCCTGGGCCGCGCTGCGCGCCTCCCAGACACCGGCGATGGCCAGGCCCAGGACGATGGCGTACACCACGCCGATCCACATCGTCATGTACTCGATGACATCCGGGGTCTCGGTGATGTCCTCGTCGTCGGACGCGGCGCGGTGCCGCAGGAGGGTGACGATGACGACCACGACACAGGCGGCCAGCATCGCGAGGGTGAGAACAAGCCATTCCGGCAAGAGAGGCCTCCAGGATCAGCGGGCACGGAGCGCGGCGACGGCGACCACCGCGGGCACCGTGATGAGCAGGACGAAGACGAGCGGCGACGTGGCCCCGCGCGAGGACCGCTGCGGTGCCCGGGCGGCGCGGTGGCGCGGGTAGTGCACCGGGCTGAGCGACGGACGGGGCGTGGGCCGGTGCGTGACGGGGGGAACGGGCGCGGGAACCGCCGGACGGACCGGCGGCACGGTGGGAGCGGGCGTCCGCGTCGGGCTCGGCTCGGGAGCCGGCCGCGGCGGCGCCGGCCGCGGGGCGGGAGGCGGCGGCTCGGGCTCCGGCGCCGGTGGCTTCGGCGACGGAGGTTTCGGGGCGGGCGGGGGAGTGGGCTCGGGCGGAGGAGGGGGAGGGGGCGGGGGCGTCGGAGTGGGGGTCGGCGTCGGGGTGGGCCTGGGACAGGGCGGGAAGGTGGGCCAGGTGGAAACGCTCCCGGCGACCGCCACCGCGTCGGTGCCCTCCGGCCCCGTCGACGCGTACGCACAGGCGTCGGCCTGCGCCGCGCCGACCGGTATGCCGACGAGGGTGAACGTCAGCGTCACCAGGGCCAACACCCGTCCGGCAGCGGCGGATCGGGTCGGTTCGGGTCCATGCACGACGCAGATCATGAAGCCTGGCGCACCGTCCCACGCCCGAGTGCCCGGCGATTGCCCCGAAGGAGGGACACGGCCCCACCAGGGATTTGACAACGGCGGATCCGCCCGCCCGAGAAAACCCGCGACCGGTTGAACACAACCGGCTCCCCCGTGCGTACCCAGTGTCGTGCGGCGGCCCAGCAGGGCGCCCCAACACCTTCGTGACGATCGGGGATTGACGATGAAGACCTCCTGGCGGAGCGCCTCACTCGCGGCGGGCGCCGCGGCGCTGCTGGCGCTGACGACGGCGTGCGGCCAGGACGGCGGCGGCGCCACCGGCAGTCAGAACGTGGGCGCGACGGCCGCGCCCGGCGACGTCGGCGACCTCGGCACCGGCGCCGGGGACGGACTCGGCACCGGCGCGGGCGCCGGGCAGCCCTCGGCGAGCGCGCCGGAGCCCGCGGGCAAGCTGTCCGTCTCGACGAACGCCGAGATCGGCGACCTGGTGACCGACGGCGCCGGACGTACCCTCTACCGCTTCGACGCCGACACCGCCGAGCCGCCCAAGACGACCTGCGAGAACGACTGCGCCACCACGTGGCCGCCGGTGGCCGCCGACGACGCCCTCGCCGGCGAGGGCATCGACAAGGACCTGCTCGGCGAGGTCACCCGGCCCGACGGCACCAAGCAGCTGACCATCGGCGGCTGGCCCGCGTACCGCTACGCCAAGGACACCGCCGCCGGGGACGTCAACGGCCAGGGCGTCGGCAAGAAGTGGTACGCGCTGGCGGCGGACGGCAAGAAGGCCCAGGCCGCGCCGGCCGCCGGGCTGTCCACCCGCGAGGACCCGGAACTGGGCGAGATCGTCGTCGACAAGAACGGCATGACCGTCTACCGCTTCATGAAGGACGAGGCCTGGCCGAAGCCGGTCTCGGCCTGCACCGGAGCGTGCCTGGAGAAGTGGCCGGTCGTGGCGCCCGTCGAGGCGAACGACACCAAGGGCGTGGAGAAGAAGGGACTGATGAGCTTCACCCGGCCCGACGGCGCCGCCCAGCAGACGATCGACTGCTGGCCCATCTACACCTTCGCCGGCGACAAGAAGGCCGGGGACACCAACGGTCAGGGCGTGGGCGGCACGTGGTACGCCGTCAAGCCCGACGGAAAGCCGGTCGGCGCGCCGAAGAAGTAGCGACCTCCCGCCTGCCGGTCTTCGGCGCCCGGCCACGGGCCGTCCCCTCCGTACCCAGACGGAGGGGACGGCCCCGTTCGTGTGCTTTGGCACGCCTTCGCCCACGGCACGTGCCGCGGGCAGTGACCGGGAACGGACGGTCAATTTCCGGTTGGGCTCGCTCCTTTGGCGGGCGATCAGTAGCCTCAGCTCGAACACCGGATCGCCTATGCCTTGGAGAGCTAGATGGAGCGTCCCGCCTGGGCCCCTCGCAGCATCGACATCTCGGTGCCCAGCGTGTCCCGGATCTACGACTTCTACCTGGGCGGTTCGCACAACTTCGAGGTCGACCGGGAAGCGGCCCGCAGGGCCATGGAGTTCATGCCGGGACTTCCCAAGATCATGCAGGCGAACCGGGCGTTCATGCGCCGGGCCGTGCGCTTCGCCGCCGACCAGGGCATCGACCAGTTCCTCGACATCGGCTCCGGCATCCCCACCTTCGGCAACGTCCACGAGGTGGCCGGACGGGACCGTCCCGGCGCCCGCGTGGTGTACGTCGACCACGACCCGGTCGCGGTCGCGCACAGCGAGGCCGTCCTGGCGGGCCACGACGACGCGGACGTCGTGGCCGGCGACCTGCTCAAGCCGCGGGAGATCCTGGCCAGTCCTCAGGTGGAGCGGCTGATCGACCTGAACCGGCCGGTCGCCCTGCTGCTGGTTGCCATACTGCACTTCGTGGAAGACGAGGACGACCCGTACGCCGCGGTGGCCGAGTTGCGCGACGCGCTCGCGCCCGGCAGCCTGCTCGTCCTCACGCACGCCTCGTACGAGGGAATCCCGCTGCCCGCCGAGCGGGCCGGGGGCGCGGTGGACGTGTACAAGGACATCCGCAATCCGCTGATCATGCGTTCGCGCGACGACATCGCGCGGTTCTTCGAGGGGTACGACATGGTGGAACCCGGACTGGTTCCGATGCCGCGCTGGCGGCCGGAGGGGGAGCCGGAGGAAGAGGACCCGTACGCGTTCTCCGGATTCGCCGGCGTGGGGCGTACGGCGTGAGCGCGGAGCCGGACGGGCCGGAGGACAGGCTGCGCCGGTTCGCGACGATCTGGAGCCGGGCGGTGTTCCCGGTGACCTCGACGTCGTCCACCCGGCCCGAGTTCGAGGCGCACCTGCTGCCGCTGGCCCGCCGGCTGAGCGAGGTGCTGCGCGCCCGCGGCTTCGACGCCGAAGAGGCCAGGGCGGTCGGCGCGGCGCTCGTCGACGCGCACTGCACCGACCCGGAGGCGCTCTCCCGGACGCTGGACTGCGTCGACGCCTACCTGGTGCTCTACTGCGGCGAGGACGGCGACCCGGAGGACCTGCGGGCCCGCTCAGCACGGCTCCAGCACGCGATGGCGGCCGGGTTCGCCGGGGCGCTGCGGGCCCGGACCCTCGCCGAGCAGGAGGCCATCGCCCAGGCCGCGCTCAAGGCGCAGGGCGTGGTGGCCGAGGCACTGCACGCCAGCGAGGCGCGCTTCCGCGCGGTCTTCGAGGGCGCCGCCATAGGCATCGGCATCGCCGACCTGGACGGCAACGTCCTCCAGGTCAACGACGCGTTGATGCGGATGTTCGGCATCGCCGACCCCACGCTGGGCGGCCGCCGGGCGACGGAGTGGACGCACCCCGACGACGCGCCGCAGACCTGGCGGCTCTACGAGGAGCTGGTGCGCGGCGAGCGCGAGCACTACCACGTGGAGAAGGCCTTCTACCGGCCCGACGGGACGGTGCTGTGGACCAACCTCACCGTCTCCCTGCTGCGCGACGCCGACGGCACCCCGCAGTACCAGCTCGCCCTGATGGAGGACACCACCGAGCGGCGGCTGCTCAACCTGCGGCTGCGCTACGAGGCCACCCACGACGCGCTCACCGGCCTGCCCAACCGCAGCTTCTTCTTCGAACGCCTGGAGAAGGCCCTGAACGCGGGCCCCGGCCAGCGCTTCGGCCTGTGCTACCTCGACCTCGACGGCTTCAAGACCGTCAACGACAGCCTCGGCCACGCGGCCGGCGACCGGCTGCTCGTCGAGGTCGCCGACCGGCTCCAGGCCTGCGCCACCGCGCCCGGCGAGATGGTCGCGAGGCTCGGCGGCGACGAGTTCGTGGCGCTGACCACCGGGCCCGACACCCGCCGCGAGGTCGACGAACTGGCCGGGCGCATCATGAACGCGCTGCTCGCCCCGGTCAGCGTCGACGGCCGCGAACTGACCGTGCGCGGCAGCATCGGTGTCGTCGAGGGCCCGGCTGGCGAGCGCAGTCCGGCGGAGGTGCTGCGCAGCGCGGACATCACCATGTACCGGGCCAAGTCGGCGGGCGGCAACCGCTTCGAGCTGGCCGACCCGGAGGCCGACGCCCGCGTCATCACCCGGCACGGGCTGACCACCGCGCTGCCCGCCGCCCTGGAGCGCGGCGAGTTCTTCATCGAGTACCAGCCGCTGGTCCACCTCGGCGACGGCAGTGTGCGCGGCGCCGAGGCGCTGGTGCGCTGGCTGCACCCGCAGCACGGGGTGCTCGGACCCGACCGCTTCATCCCGCTCGCCGAACACACCGGCCTGATCGTGCCGCTGGGCCGCTGGGTCCTGGAGCAGTCCGTACGGCAGGCCCGCGTCTGGCGGGAGCGGTACGGCCAGGGCGGCGCCGCGGGCCCGCTGCGGATCAACGTCAACCTCTCGCCCTGCCAGCTCACCCACCCGGGGCTGGTCCAGGACACCGTGGAGATCCTGGAGCGGACCGGCGTCACGCCGGACGCGCTGTGCCTGGAGGTCACCGAGTCCGCGCTGATCGGCGCGGATGACGACCTGCTGAAGCCGCTGCGCCGGCTGGCCGAGATGGGCGTCGACATCGCCCTGGACGACTTCGGCACCGGCTACTCCAACCTGGCCAACCTGCGCCGGCTGCCGGTGAGCGTCCTCAAGCTGGACCGCTCGTTCACCCAGAGCATGCAGCGCTTCCCGGCGGACCCCGTCGACCTGAAGATCGTCGAGGGGATCGTCGCCCTCGCCCACAGCCTGGACCTCGCGGTCACCGTGGAGGGCGTGGAGACCGGCGCCCAGGCCGAGCAGCTGCGCATACTCGGCTGCGACACGGCCCAGGGCTGGTACTACGCCCGCCCGGGCCCGCCGGAGCGGCTGCACGACCTCGCCCTGGTGGACGCCACGGGCTGACCCCGGCCGCCGCCCGGGCCGGGTGAGCCGCGGTCGCGGATACGCCGCGGCCCGGTTCGGACCCGGTGGCGGGCGAGTGCGGGGCGCGGGTGGTGCTCGCCGCCGGATCGGGCGCGGTGAGGGAGCCGGGCGGGGGTGTCGTCCGGCTTGCGTCGTGTTGCGGGCGGCTTCGGCGGTCCGGGGCGCCGCGCGGAGGAGGTGGGCAGTGGCCGTAGGGGCGTGGCTGCCGGGCGGGGCCGGGTGACTGCGGTCGCGGGTGCGGCCCGGCTCGGACCCGGTGGTGGGCGCGGGCGGGGCACGGTTGCTGGATGGGGCGCGGGGTGGGGGTGCCGGGCGGGGTGCTGTCCGGCTCACGCCCCGTCGCGGGCGGCTTCGGCGGCCTCGGTCGCCGCGCGGACCAGGGCCGCGGTCGCCGTCGAACGCGACTGCCGGGGCCAGGCGAGGGACAGGACGACCGGCGGCGCGTCCAGGACCGGGCGGTAGGCGACGCCGGGGCGCGGGTAGCGGGCGGTCACCGAGGCGGGCAGCAGGGTGACGACCTTCCCGAGGGAGACGGCCGTGAGCACCTGGGCCAGGTCGTCGTGGCCGCGCCGGGCGTCGTCGATGTGCCGCGCCACACTGCCCGCGTCGAGGCCGAGGTCGGCCAGCTCCAGCCGGTCGCGGTCCGCGAGCGGGTGGTCCGCGGCCAGCACGGCGACGCGCGGTTCGGCGGCCAGCGTCTCCGTGTCGAGACCGGTCGCGTCGAACGGCGCGTGGACCAGGGCGACGTCCGCCTCACCGGCGCGCAGCAGCCGCGGCTGTTCCTGCCACCCGCACAGCCGGACGGCGACCGGCACGGACCCGGGCTCCGACGCGTAGCGGGCGAGGATCGGTTCCAGCAGTCCCGCGTCCCCGTCGGCCTTCACGGCCAGCACCAGCTTCGGACCCTCGGCCGCCCGTCTGGCCCGACGCCCGGCGGCCTCCAGCGCGTCCAGCGCGACCCGCGCCTCGGCGAGCAGCACGTCCCCCGCCGGGGTCCGGGTGACCTTGTGGGTGGTCCGCTCGAACAGGGTGACGCCCAGCTCCGCCTCCAGCCGCCGGATCGCCCGGGACAGGGGAGGCGGGGAGATGCCCAGCCGCTCGGCGGCCCGCGCGAAGTTCAGCTCCTCGGCGACCGCGACGAAGTAGCGCAGGGACCGCGACTCCATGGCCCGCCTCCCTCCGGTGACGCCTGGTATTGCCCTCAGGGTAACAAGCGGGACCCGACCGATCCTTCAGTTCCGGCCGCCCGGCGAACAGGATGGGAGTGCGCCGGAGAGCGGACGGCAGCAGTCTCCCCGCCCGGCGCGCACCCACTCTCTTCTCCCTCCCCGAACCGGAGTTGTGCTCGTGATCGTCATCACCACCCCGACCGGCGGCATCGGCCGACAGGTCCTCGACGACGTCCTGGACCTCCTCGACGCCCAGGGCGCCCGGACCACGGTCCGGGTGATCGCCCGCGACCCCGGCCGGCTCACCGACCGGGCCCGGGAGCGGGCCGAGGTGTTCCAGGGCTCGCACGCCGACCCCGAGGTGCTGGGCGCCGCCTGCGAAGGTGCCGGCCAGGTGTTCTGGCTGGTGCCGCCCGCACCCGGCGCCGACAGCGTCGAGGGCCACTTCCGCGACTTCACGCGGTCGCTGTGCGAGGTGGTCGCGCGGCAGGGCGTCGCCCGGGTCGTCGCCGTCTCCACCCTGGGACGCGGCGTGGCGAAGGACGCCGGACCGATCTCCGCCTCGCTCGCCATGGACGACCGGATCGCCGCCACGGGCGTGCACTACCGGGCCCTGTGCCCGCCCTTCCTGATGGAGAACCTGCTCGGGCAGGCCGCCGCCCTGCGCGAGACGGGCGAGTTCCGCATGGCCTGCGCCCCCGACCGCGTCCTGCGGACCTGCGCCACCGCCGACATCGCCGCCACGGCCGCCCGCCTGCTCCTCGACGACTCCTGGACCGGCCGCGCCGACGTCCCGCTAGTCGGCCCCGACGACCTCACCCCGGAAGGCATGGCCGAGGTGCTGTCCGACGTACTGGGCCGTCCGGTACGCGTGCTGGAGACGACGCCCGAGGCGTACCGGGCGTCCGCCCTCCGCTTCGGGGCGAGCGAAGCGGGCGCCCAGGGCCTGGCCGACATGGCCGCGGCGATGGACGCCCAGGGCTTCTACGGCGCGGTCCAGCCGAGCACGCCGGACACCGCGCCCACGAGCTTCCGCCGCTGGTGCGAGGAGACCCTCCGGCCGGCCGCGCTCGCCTGACGGCGGCTGCGGGCCACGGAACCGGGCGCCCTCACCGCTCCAGCAGCATCCGCTGCAGCTCCCGCGCAGCCCGCGGCGGAGCCACGTCGCTGCGGTGGGCCAGGGCGATGGTCCGGTGCAGACCGGGCCGGGCCAGCGGGGTCACCCGCAGTCCGCGCCCGGAACGGGCGGCCACCATCCGCGGCACGACCGCCATGCCGAGCCCGGCCCGCACGAAGCCCAGCACCGCGTCCATCTCCCCGCCCTCCACGGCGAAGTCCGGCTCGAACCCGGCCGAGCGGCACGCGGCCACGGTCAGCTCCCGCAGGTCGTAGCCGTGCCGGAACATCACCAGCCGCTCGCCCTCCAGGTCGGTGATGCGCACGGCGCGGCGCCCGCCGCCCGGCCGGGGCGACTCCGGGGACGACACCACCACCAGGTCCTCCCGCAGCAGCTCCACCGTGGTCAGCGCCGGAGAGGCGGTGGGCAGCGGCAGCACGACCAGGGCGAGGTCGAGCGCGCCGCGCGCCAGCTCCCGCACCAGGTCGTGCGAGCCGCCCTCCTCGATCAGCAGCTGGATGCCGGGATAGCGGTCGTGGAAGGCGCGCAGCACGTCGGGGAGCAGGCCGGTGCACAGGCTCGGGGTGGCGCCCAGCCGGACCCGGCCCCGGCGCAGCTGCGCCAGCTCCAGCACCTCGTGCCGGGCGGTGTCCGCGTCGGCCAGGATGCGCCGGGCCAGCGGCAGCAGCGCCTCCCCGGCGTCGGTGAGGGTGATGTTCCCGCGCGCCCGCAGGAACAGGTCGGCGCCCAGCTCCCGCTCCAGCGCCTTGATCTGCTGCGACAGCGAGGGCTGCGCCACGTGGACCGCCTCGGCGGCCCGGGTGAAGTGCCGGGTCTCGGCGACCGCCACGAAGTACTGGAGCTGTTGCAACTGCATACCGCGAGCATACGTGAGCGATAGGCAGCGCCTATGGAAACGAGGCATTCCATGTCTTGGACCGATGAGGTCTCCGCCCCGTAACGTCCTGTGACATGGCTCTGGCAACGCGGACGGACCGACGGCCGTCCATGGCGCGCACCGTGTGGGACTCGACCGTCGGCAAGAAGACAGTGATGGCGGTCAGCGGTCTCGTCATGCTGCTCTACCTGGTCGCCCACATGATCGGGAACCTGAAGATCTTCTTCGGGACCGAGGAGTTCAACCACTACGCCCACTGGCTGCGCACGGTCGGCGAGCCGTTCATGCACTACGAGTGGACGCTCTGGCTGATCCGGGTCGTGCTGGTGGTCGCCGTCGTCGCCCACGCCGTCTCCGCGTACCAGCTCAGCCGCCGCGACATCAAGGCGCGGCCCAGCAAGTACGTGCACAAGAAGCCCCGTTCCAGCTACGCGACGCGCACCATGCGCTGGGGCGGGATCATCCTCGGCCTGTTCATCGTCTGGCACCTCCTGGACCTGACCACCGGCACCGTGCACTCCGGCGGCTTCGAGTCCGGCAAGCCCTACCAGAACGTCGTGGACACCTTCTCCACCTGGTACGGCAACGTCATCTACATCGTCGCGATGCTCGCCCTCGGCCTGCACATCCGGCACGGCTTCTGGAGCGCCGCCCAGACCCTCGGCGCCGGCAGCCGCACCCGCGACCGGGCCCTGAAGACGACCGCGAACGTCCTCGCGCTGCTGCTCACGATCGGCTTCGTCGCCGTACCCGTGGGCGTCATGACCGGAGTGGTGAGCTGACATGACAACCTACGCCGACTACACGACCGGCGAGCCGGTCGCCGACACCAAGGCCCCCGCCGGACCCGTCAACGAGCGCTGGGACACCCGCCGTTTCGAGGCGAAGCTGGTCAACCCCGCCAACCGGCGCGGCAAGACCGTCATCGTCGTCGGCACCGGCCTCGCGGGCGGCTCCGCCGGTGCCACCCTCGCCGAACAGGGCTACCACGTCGTCCAGTTCTGCTACCAGGACTCCCCGCGCCGGGCCCACTCCATCGCCGCGCAGGGCGGCATCAACGCCGCCAAGAACTACCGCAACGACGGCGACTCGATCCACCGCCTGTTCTACGACACCGTCAAGGGCGGCGACTTCCGCTCCCGCGAGTCCAACGTGCACCGGCTCGCGCAGATCTCCGTCGAGATCATCGACCAGTGCGTGGCCCAGGGCGTGCCCTTCGCCCGCGAGTACGGCGGACTGCTCGACACCCGCTCCTTCGGCGGCGTCCAGGTCTCCCGCACCTTCTACGCCCGCGGCCAGACCGGCCAGCAGCTGCTGCTCGGCGCCTACCAGGCGCTCAGCCGGCAGATCGCGGCCGGCAACATCGAGATGCACGCGCGCACCGAGATGCTGGACCTGATCGTCGTGGACGGCCGGGCCCGCGGCATCGTCGCCCGCGACCTGATCACCGGGAAGATCGACACCTACTACGCGGACGCCGTCGTCCTGGCCAGCGGCGGCTACGGCAACGTCTTCTACCTCTCCACCAACGCCATGAACTCCAACGCGACCGCCGTGTGGCGGGCGCACCGGCGCGGCGCCTACTTCGCCAACCCCTGCTTCACGCAGATCCACCCCACCTGCATCCCGCGCACCGGCGACCACCAGTCCAAGCTGACGCTGATGAGCGAGTCGCTGCGCAACGACGGCCGGATCTGGGTGCCGAAGGCCAAGGGCGACGACCGGCCGCCCAACAAGATCCCCGAGGACGAGCGCGACTACTACCTGGAGCGCATCTACCCGTCCTTCGGCAACCTCGTCCCCCGCGACATCGCCTCCCGCGCCGCGAAGAACGTCTGCGACGAGGGCAGGGGAGTGGGCCCCGGCGGCCAGGGCGTCTACCTGGACTTCGCCGACGCCATCAAGCGCATGGGGCGCAAGGCGGTCGAGGCCAAGTACGGCAACCTCTTCGACATGTACCAGCGGATCACCGACGAGGACCCGTACCGGGTACCGATGCGGATCTACCCCGCCGTGCACTACACGATGGGCGGCCTGTGGGTCGACTACGACCTCCAGACCACCGTGCCCGGCCTGTTCGCGATCGGCGAGGCCAACTTCTCCGACCACGGCGCCAACCGGCTCGGCGCCTCCGCGCTGATGCAGGGCCTGGCCGACGGCTACTTCGTGCTGCCGGCCACCATCAACGACTACCTCGCCCGCAACCCCCGCCAGGACGACGTGGACGACGACCACCCCGTGGTGCAGGAGGTGCTGGCCGAGACCGAGGACCGGCTGAACCTGCTGCTGTCCGTCGACGGCGACCGCACACCGGACTCCTTCCACCGGGAACTGGGCGAGCTGATGTGGGAGTTCTGCGGCATGGCCCGCACCGACTCCGGACTGCGCAAGGCGCTGGAGCGCATCCCGCAGATCCGCGAGGAGTTCTGGCGGCGCATCAAGGTCCCCGGCACCGGCGAGGAGTTCAACCAGTCGCTGGAGAAGGCCAACCGCATCGTCGACTACCTGGAGCTGGCCGAGCTGATGTGCCTCGACGCGCTGCACCGCTCCGAGTCCTGCGGCGGCCACTTCCGCGAGGAGTCCCAGACCCCGGACGGCGAGGCCGCGCGCAAGGACGACGAGTTCGCTTACGCCGCCGCCTGGGAGTTCACCGGCACCGGCGAGGCCCCCGCCCTGCACAAGGAAGACCTGGTCTTCGAGTACGTCCACCCCACCCAGCGGAGCTACGCATGAAGCTCACCCTGCGCGTCTGGCGGCAGAAGAACGCCGACGCCGACGGCGCCATGTCCACGTACGAGGTGGACGGAATCTCCAGCGACATGTCCTTCCTGGAGATGCTCGACACCCTCAACGAGGAACTCATCCTCAAGGGCGAGGACCCGGTCGCCTTCGACCACGACTGCCGCGAGGGCATCTGCGGCGCCTGCTCGCTGGTCATCAACGGCGACGCCCACGGGCCCGAGCGCACCACCACCTGCCAGCTGCACATGCGGTCCTTCAAGGACGGCGACACCATCGACATCGAGCCGTGGCGCGCCGCCGCCTTCCCGGTCGTCAAGGACCTGGTCGTCGACCGCTCGGCCTTCGACCGGATCATCCAGGCCGGCGGCTACATCACCGCGCCCACCGGGGCCGCCCCCGAGGCACACGCCACGCCGGTACCGAAGCCGGACGCCGACCTCGCCTTCGAGCACGCCGAGTGCATCGGCTGCGGCGCGTGCGTGGCGGCCTGCCCGAACGGTGCGGCGATGCTGTTCACGTCCGCGAAGGTGAACCATCTGAACGTGCTGCCGCAGGGCGCGCCCGAGCGGGAGACGCGGGTGCTGGACATGGTCGGCCAGATGGACGCGGAGGGGTTCGGCGGCTGCACGCTCACCGGCGAGTGCGCGACCGCCTGCCCGAAGGGCATCCCGCTGGTCTCCATCACCAGCATGAACAAGGAATGGCTGCGGGCCACGCGCAAGGTGGCCAAGAAGTAGCCCCCACGACGTTCGCCGACAGGTGCGGACGGACGGGGCCGGGAGAGGTGCTCCTCCCGGCCCCGTTTCGCTTGAGCGGGCCGGTGTCCGGGAGCCCGGCATTCAGGAAGCGCACATCCGCGCTCCCGGCAGTCGTCATGCGCAGTACAGCCGGCGTCGGAAGAACTGGGGCGGAAACGTCCCTGCGTTCTCATGACCAGGAGAGCACCCATGACCGGCGTACTGACCGCTGACCGCCCCCCGAAGCCCGCCGCCGACCGCCGCTACACCGTCGCCCTCGCCCGTGACGAGGACGACGTGCGGGCCGCGCAGCGGCTGCGGCACGACGTCTTCGCCGGGGAGATGGGCGCGCTGCTGGAAAGCCCGCAACCCGGGTACGACATCGACCCCTTCGACGCGTACTGCGACCACCTGCTGGTGCGCGAGGAGACGACCGGGCAGGTCGTCGGGACCTACCGGCTGCTGCCGCCGGAGCGCGCCGCGGTCGCCGGACGGCTTTACGCGGAGAGCGAGTTCGACCTGGCCGCGCTGGAGGCGATCCGCCCCTCCCTGGTCGAGGTAGGCCGGTCCTGTGTGCATCCCGACCACCGCGACGGCGCCGTCATCGGGCTCGTCTGGGCCGGCATAGCCCGCTACATGACCGACCGCGGCCACGCCTGGCTGGCGGGCTGCTGCTCCCTCCCGCTCGCCGACGGCGGGGCGCTCGCCGCCGGCGCCTGGGACCGGGTGCGGACCAGGCACCTGGCGCCCGAGGAGTACCGGGTCCGGCCGCTGCTGCCGTGGCTGCCGCGCCCGGCGGCGCCCGCCGCCCGCACCGAGCTGCCGGCGCTGCTGCGCGGCTACCTCCGGCTCGGTGCCTGGGTCTGCGGGGAGCCCGCGCACGACGTGGACTTCGGCGTGGCGGACCTGTACGTGCTGCTGCCGATGAGCCGGGTCGACCCGCGCTACCTGCGGCACTTCCTCTCGCTGGCCCCGGCCTGATGAGCGGCTGGCTGCCGTTCGCGCCCTGCACCCCCGCCGCCTGCGTGGAGCCGTCCGGAGCCGCGGCGGCCGTCCCGCGGGCCGTGCTGCGGCTCACCGCGGTCGCCGTGCTGCTCCTCGCCGGGATCGCCGTCGTGCTGGCGCCGTCCGTGCTCAGGCGCAGGCTGCCGGCGGCCCTGGTGCGGCGCTGGTGCCGGTGGGTGGTGCGGGCCGCGGGGGTCCGGGTCCGGGTCACCGGCGCCGCCGTCCCCGGGGGCGGGCTGCTCCTGGTCGCCAACCACGTCTCCTGGCTCGACATCCCGCTGCTGGCCGCCGTGCGTCCCGCCAGGATGCTGGCCAAGAGCGAGATCAGGGGCTGGCCGGTGGCGGGCGGCCCGACGGCGCGCGCCGGGGTGCTGTTCATCGAACGGGACCGGCCGCGGGCCCTGCCGGGCACCGTCGACACGATCGCGCGGGCGCTGCGCGCGGGTGCCGCGGTGGCCGCCTTCCCCGAGGGCAGCACCTGGTGCGGGCGGGCCCACGGGACCTTCCGCCGGGCGGTGTTCCAGGCCGCCCTGGACGCCGGGGTGCCGGTGCAGCCGGTCCGGATCCACTACCGGGCCGGGGAGCGGGCGGTGAGCACGACGCCGGCGTTCGTCGGCGCGGACACGCTGCTCGCCTCCCTGTGGCGGGTGGCGTCGGCGCGCGGCCTGACCGCCGAGGTGTCGGTGCGACCGGTGGTACCGCCCGGCCGCCACCGTGACCGTCGTTCGCTGGCCCGGGTCACCGAGGACGCGGTCCACGGTGACCCGGGGAAAGCACCTTCGAAAAGTATGTGTGCTTTGTGAGGTTTGTGCCGTTTCCTTACCGCTGGATGCGGACAACCGGAAGGCAGGCACCCGAAAGGAGGGTGATGGCAGATGATCACCCGTGAAGAGATCGCCAACGTCCTGGACCAGCCGGTCTACGACGGGGACGGCAACAAGATCGGCGACGCGAAGCATGTCTTCTTCGACGACATGACCGGGCGCCCCGAGTGGGTGAGCGTCAAGACGGGCATGTTCGGCTCCACCGAGTCCTTCGTGCCCATCCGCGACGCCGCACTGGTGCAGGACCACCTCGAGGTTCCCTACGGCAAGGAGCAGGTCAAGGGCGCGCCCTCGGTCGACGTCGACGCGGGCGGCCATCTGTCGGAGTCCGAGGAGCACCGGCTCTACGACTACTACGGCATCAACTGGGACAGCGTGCTGTCTGAGGCCGAACGCACCGACGACGGCCGCTTCGCCGCGGGACCGGGCACGGCGGGCGCGGCCGGAGCCGCCGGAGCGGCGGGTGCGGCGGGCATGGCCGGCCGCACCGGCGAGACCGGCGGCAAGGACATGCGCGGTACGGCCGGTACCGGCGGCATGACCGGTCGCCAGGACGCCATGGACCGCGAGGCCATGCGCGGGGACGAGGCCATGACCCGCTCCGAGGAGCAGTTGC
Source organism: Streptomyces hyderabadensis (assembly GCF_020404845.1). Classification (GTDB taxonomy): domain Bacteria; phylum Actinomycetota; class Actinomycetes; order Streptomycetales; family Streptomycetaceae; genus Streptomyces; species Streptomyces hyderabadensis. The sequence continues at coordinate 109,508 of NZ_JAIOJZ010000024.1, forward strand.
ACGTCGGCGTCGAACGGCACGAGTCGGGCCGGGCCAGGCTGCACAAGTACGTGGTCACGGAAGAGACCCAGCAGACCGTTCCGGTGACCCACGAGGAAGTGCGCGTGGTGCGCGAGCCCATCACGGACGCCAACCGTGACGAGGCCCTGGCCGGGCCGGAGATCAGCGAGGCCGAGCACGAGGTCACGCTGCACGCGGAACGCCCCGTGGTGAGGACGGAGACGGTGCCCGTGGAGCGGGTCCGCATGACCACGGAGGAGATCACGGAGAACGAGACGGTGCGCGGCCAGGTCCGCAAGGAGCGCATCGAGGCCGAGACCGAGACCTTCACGGAGGACGAGACCGGCCGGGGCGGCAAGCGGCGGGGCCGCGAGTGACCGTCACCCGGTCGTCAGTACGGACCGTGCGCCGGTGAACGGACTTCACCGGCGCTCCCCGCCGTCCAGGGCCCGGGCCAGATAGGGCGCGGTGGCGCTGCCCGGGGCGCGCGCCACCTCGACGGGCGTCCCCGCGGCGACGATCCGGCCGCCCGCGTCACCGCCGCCCGGCCCCAGGTCGATCACATGATCGGCCCCCGCGACCACACTCATGTCGTGCTCGACCACGACCACCGTGTGCCCGGCGTCGACCAGGCCGTGCAACTGGCGCATCAACACTTCGACGTCCGCCGGGTGCAGACCGGTCGTCGGCTCGTCGAGCAGGTACAGGGTGTGCCCGCGCCGCCCCCGCTGCAGCTCGCTCGCCAGCTTGATCCGCTGCGCCTCCCCGCCGGACAGCTCGGTCGCGGGCTGGCCGAGGCGCAGGTACCCCAGACCGACGTCCAGGAGCGCCGCCAGGCTGCGGGCCGCCGCCGGGGCGTCCGCGAAGAACTCCGCCGCCCCCTCCACCGTCAGGTCCAGCACCTCGGCGATGTTCCGTCCCCGGTACGCCACTTCGAGCGTCTGGGGGTTGTAGCGCGCCCCGCCGCAGTCCGGGCACGGCGCGTAGGTGCTGGGCAGGAACAGCAGCTCGACGCCGACGAAGCCCTCGCCCTGGCAGGTCTCGCAGCGCCCGCCCGGCACGTTGAAGGAGAACCGGCCCACGCCGTAACCGCGCTCCTTGGCCTGGTCGGTGGCCGCGAAGACCTTGCGCACCACGTCGAACAGGCCCGTGTACGTGGCCAGGTTGGAGCGCGGGGTGCGGCCGATCGGCCGCTGGTCCACGGAGACCAGCCGGTCCACCCCCGCCAGCTCCTCGGTGATCTCGCCGACCAGGGTCGACTTGCCGGAGCCGGACACGCCGGTCACCGCGGTGAGCACACCGAGCGGGAACTGCGCGGTCACCCCGTGCAGGTTGTGCCGGGTCACCGGGCCCACCGTCACCGTGCCGCGCGGGACGCGCACCTCGCGGACGGGTGCGGGGGAGCGGTCGAAGAGGTGACGGGCGGTGGCCGACTCCGCGACGCGGGCCAGTCCGTCGACCGGGCCGCTGTACAGCACCCGCCCGCCGTGCTCGCCGGCCAGCGGACCGACGTCCACGATCCAGTCGGCGCCGCGCATCACGCCCAGGTGGTGCTCGACCACGAACACCGAGTTCCCGCCCGCCTTCAGCCGTTCGAGGACCGTCAGGAGCGCCTCGGTGTCCGCCGGGTGCAGACCCGCCGAGGGCTCGTCGAGGACGTACACGACACCGAACAGCCCGGAGCGCAGCTGGGTGGCGAGCCGCAGCCGCTGCAGCTCGCCCGCGGACAGGGTGGGCGTGGGACGGTCGAGGCTCAGATAGCCGAGCCCCAGCTCGACCACGGGTGCGATCCGGGAGGTGAGGTCCTCGGTCAGCACCCTGGCCGTCTCGCCCTCGGTCGGCAGCAGCGCGGCCAGCTCGGTGAGCGGCAGGGCGGCCAGCTCGGCGACGGTGCGGCCGCCGACGGTGACCGCGAGCGACTCGGCCCGCAGCCGGGCGCCGCCGCACACCGGGCAGGGCGCGCTGGTCAGGAACCGCTCCGCCTTCGCCCGCAGGGTGGCGCTCTTGGAGTCCGCGAAGGTCTTCATCACATACCGCCGGGCGCTCATGTACGTGCCCTGGTACGGCCGCTGGATGCGGCCCGCCTCCCGCACCGGGTGCACCGTGACCACCGGCTGCTCGTCGGTGAACAGGATCCACTCCCGCGCCTCGGCGGGCAGCTCGCGCCAGGGCCGGTCCACGTCGTGTCCGAGGGCGTCGAGGACGTCCCGCAGGTTCTTGCCCTGCCAGGCGCCCGGCCACGCGGCGATCGCCCCGTCCCGGATCGACAGCGAGGGGTCGGGGACCAGCAGTTCCTCGGTGGTGTGGTGCACCCGGCCGAGCCCGTGGCACCGGGGGCAGGCCCCGGCCGCGGTGTTCGGCGAGAAGGCGTCGGAGTCCAGCCGCTCGGCACCCGGCGGGTAGTCGCCGGCCCGGGAGAAGAGCATCCGCAGGGAGTTGGAGAGGTTGGTGACCGTCCCCACCGAGGAGCGGGACGTCGGGGTCGCCCGCCGCTGCTGGAGCGACACGGCGGGCGGCAGCCCGCTGATCTCGCCCACCTTGGGGGCGCCGACCTGGTGGATCAGCCGCCGGGCGTACGGCGCGACCGACTCGAAGTAGCGCCGCTGCGCCTCCGCGTACACCGTCCCGAACGCCAGCGACGACTTCCCCGATCCGGAGACGCCGGTGAACACCGCCACCACGTCCCGGGGGACGTCCACGTCCACGCCCTTCAGATTGTGCTCGCGGGCGTCGCGCACCCGGACGTACGGGTCGTGGGGGCTGTGCATCGCGGAGGGCTCCGTACGGTGGGCGGGACAAACCCCGCGATTCTACGCCGGGGCGCCGAAGGTCCCCGTACCGGTGACACGGGCGAGCCGCCGGTAGGAGTCGAGCAGGGCCTCGCGGTCGTAGGTGCTGGTGGTGACGAGCACCTCCTGCGCGCCGGTCTCCTTCACCAGCCTCTCCAGCTCGTCGGCGACCTGCTCCTCCGTACCGGCGACGTGGCCCGCGAGACCGGCCTCGTACAGGTCGCGTTCCTTGGCCGTCATCGTGCGCGCCTCCACCTCCTCGGCCGGCGGCAGCGGCGGGAAGGAGCCGCGGGTGCGGGCGTGCGCCATGGACCACGCCTCCGGGACCAGGAGCCGCCGGGCCGCCGCGGGCGTGGCGGCCACCGCGACGGTGCCGGAGACGACGACGTACGGCTCCCGGCTCCACTCGGAGGGGCGGAACCCGGCGCGGTAGCGGTCGATGCCGCGGCGCATCCGGTCCCGGTCGCGCAGGTCCCCGATGACCATCGGCAGTCCCGCACGGGCGGCGACGGCCGCGCCCTCGCCCATGGCCAGCACGAACGGCGGCACGGTCAGGCCCTCCGCGGGGCGGGCGTGCACGCCCGTGGGCGAGGTGCCCCGGAACCAGCCGAGCAGCTCGGCCAGTTGCGCGTCGAAGTCCTCGGCGTCGTCCTTCTCCCGGCCCAGAGCCTTGCGGACCCCGTCGGTGAAGCCCACCGAGCGGCCGAGCCCCATGTCGATCCGGCCGGGGAAGAGCGACTCCAGCACGCCGAACTGCTCGGCGACGACCAGCGGCCGGTGGTTGGGCAGCATCACGCCCCCGGTGCCGACGCGGATCCGGCTCGTGGCCCCGGCGACGGCGGCCGCCAGCACGGTCGGCGCCGAGCCGGCCACCCCGGGCACACCGTGGTGCTCCGCCACCCAGAACCGGTGGTAGCCGAGCCGCTCCGCCTCCCGGGCCAGGCCGAGGGTGTCGCGCAGCGCCTCCCCGGCGCTGCGGCCCGCCCGGATGCGGGAGCGGTCGAGGACGGAGAAGCGGGTGGTGGCGAGTACGGAGGTCACACGGTGTTCAACGCCCGCACGCCGCACAGATTCCCGGCCCCCTTGCGCGGCGGCGCGCTCTAGGGTGGGCGGGTGAGCGACAGCAGCAGGCCCCCGGTGGCCGTGTTCGACCTGGACAACACCCTCGCCGACACCGCGCACCGGCAGCGGTTCCTGGAGCGCAGGCCCCGCGACTGGGACGCCTTCTTCGCCGCCGCGCCGCACGATCCGCCGCTCGCGGAGGGCATCGCGCTGGTCCGGGAGAGCGCGAAGGAGTGCGAGATCGTCTACCTGACCGGGCGGCCCGAGCGCTGCCGGCGCGACACGCTCGACTGGCTGGCCGCGCACGGCCTGCCGGACGGGACCGTGCACATGCGCGGCAACGCCGACCGCAGGCCCGCCCGGCGCACCAAGCTGGAGATCCTGCGGCGCCTCGCGCGGACCCGTGAGGTCCGGGTCCTGGTGGACGACGACGAGTTGGTCTGCGACGACGCCGAACGGGCCGGATTCCCGGTGCTCAGGGCGGGCTGGGCGGCCCGGTCGGCCGAGCTGCGCGCGGCGCAGGAGCGCGAGGGCCGCACCTGAGGGACGCGCCCGTCCGCAGGACGCTCCAGGGGCGCTCGTCGGCAGGGTGCTCCAGGGGTGTCAGCCGGACTCCTCCAGGCGGAAGCCGAGCTTGAGGCCGACCTGCCAGTGCGCGACCTGCCCGTCCTCGATCTGGCCGCGCACCTGGGTCACCTCGAACCAGTCCAGCTTGCGCAGGGTCTGCGAGGCGCGCGTGATGGCGTTGCGGACGGCCTGGTCGACGCCGTCGGGCGAGGTGCCCACGACCTCGGTGACCCGGTAGGTGTGGTTCGACATGCGGGTGCTCCCTTCCGCGGGACAGTGATGTGCCCTGCGTCACTCCACCGTGCCCCAAGTCGGGACGGAGCGCGAAACATCGCCGTTCGGGGCGGAAACCGTCCGGTACCTCCCCCTGCCCCTTGACCTTTGTAATGGTCCATACCAAAATCCCAGACACCCGTTCGAGCCTCGGGCTCGTCCCCCACGTCGGGTCTCCCTTCGCGTGCGCAGGACACACCTGCCCGCCACCCTCTGTTCGTCAGTCAGAAGGACCCCTCGTGAGACGTCGCCTCCTCGCCCTTGTCTGTGTGTCCGCCTCCGTCCTCAGCGGCTGTGGCCTGATCTCGCAGGACGGCGGGAGCGAGCGCCACACCGTCACCGTGTGGCTGATGAAGGACAGCGCCTCCCAGGACTTCCTGAAGCGGTTCACCGAGGGCTTCGAGGCCGACCACCCCGACCTCGACCTGGACATCCGCATCCAGGAGTGGACCGGCATCGGCGACAAGGTGCAGGCCGCGCTGAAGGCCGACGGCACGGACGGCCCCGACGTCATCGAGGTCGGCAACACCCAGGTGCCGCAGTACGCGGAGGGCGGCAGGCTGCAGGACCTGACCCTGGAGTCGATGCGCGACTGGGGCATCCGCGACTGGCTCCCGGGCCTCGCGGAGCCGGGGCAGTGGATGTCCCAGCAGTTCGGCATCCCCTGGTACGCCGCCAACCGCGTCGTCATCTACCGCAAGGACCTCTTCGAGCAGGCCGGCGTCAACGAGCCGCCCCGCACCCGCGAGGAATGGCTCGACGCCACGGAGAAGCTCGACAAGAACGGCGACCAGGGCATCTACCTGGCCGGCCAGGACTGGTACACGCTCTCCGGCTTCATCTGGGACGAGGGCGGCGAACTGGCCACCCAGGACGGCGAGGGCGGCGTCTGGACCGGCGCCCTGGACTCCGCGGCGGCCCTGCGCGGCATGGACTTCTACCGCGAACTGCAGGCCCTGGGCGACGGCCCGGTCGACGCTGACGAGGAACACCCGCCGCAGTCCGGGGTCTTCGCCAAGGGGCAGGTCGCGCAGATCGTCGCGGTGCCGGGCCTGGCCCAGTCCATCGTGCGCGAGAACCCCGACCTCAAGGGCAAGATCGGCTTCTTCCCGGTGCCCGGCAAGAGCGCCGGCAAGCCCGGCGCCGTCTTCACCGGCGGCTCCGACCTCGTGGTGCCGAAGAACACCGACCAGGAGGAGGGCGCCCTCGCCGTGATCGAGGCGCTCGCGGGCGAGAAGTGGAACACCGACCTGGCCCGCACCATGAACTACGTCCCGAACAAGAAGTCGCTCGCCGAGGAGGTCTCCGGCGAGGAGGGGATCGAGGCCATGGCGACCGGTGCCGCACAGGGCCGGGCGACCCCGGGTACGCCCCGGTGGGGCGCGGTGGAGGCGGACAACCCGATCAAGGCGTACATGACGAAGGTGCTCTCCGGCGCGGACGCGAAGTCGGAGGCCCGGAAGGCCTCCGACCGCATCACCGCACTGCTGGACGCCAACGCGCGCTGACCGGCGGGCGGTGGGCCGCGGGCCGGCGCCCCGGGCTCAATGCCCCGGGCCCGATGCCCGGGCCCCGACGCCCGGGGCTCAGCGCGCCACGCTCAGCGACAGCGCGAACCGGCCCCCGCCGTCCGTCCACCAGTGGGTCAGGTCGAGCCCGGCCGCCGCCAGCTCGGCCCGCACCCCCTCCCGCCGGAACTTCGCCGACACCTCGGTGCGCAGCTCCTCCCCGTCCGCGAAGTCCACGGCCAGGTCGAGGGCCTGGATCTTGACGGTCTGCGCGGTGCGCGAACGCAGCCGCATCTCGATCCACTCCCGTTCGGCGTTCCAGAGCGCCACATGGTCGAAGGCCGCGGGCGCGAAGTCGGCCTCCAGCTCGCGGTTCACCACGGACAGCACGTTCTTGTTGAACGCGGCCGTCACCCCGGCCGCGTCGTCGTAGGCGCGGACCAGCACCCCCTCGTCCTTGACCAGGTCCGTGCCCAGCAACAAGCCGTCGCCCGGGGAGAGCAGGGCGCGGACGGAGGACAGGAACACGGCGCGTTCCTCCGGCAGCAGGTTGCCGATGGTGCCGCCGAGGAACGCCACCAGCCGGGGTCCCGGCGTCCCGGGCAGCGTCAGACCACCCGTGAAGTCGGCGATCAGCGCGTGCACCTGGAGGCCGGGCCGCTCGGCGACCAGCGCCTGCCCGGCCTGGACGAGGGCGCTCTCGCTCACGTCCACCGGCACATAGCCGCGTAGCCCGTTCCGGTCCGTCAGCGCGTCCAGGAGGACCCGCGTCTTCTCCGAGGAGCCGGAACCCAGCTCGACCAGGGTGCGGGCGCCGGTCGCCTCCGCGATCTCGCCGGCCCGGTCGACGAGGATCTCCCGCTCGGCCCGGGTCGGGTAGTACTCGGGCAGCGCGGTGATCGCCTCGAACAGCTCGCTGCCCCGCGCGTCGTAGAACCACTTCGGCGGCAGCCACTTGGGCGTGCTCGTCAGGCCCGCCAGGACGTCGGCGCGCAGGGCGGCGTCCGTGGCGTCCTCGGGCAGTGTCCGGGTCAGACGGAACTGGCTCACGTGCGGGGCTCCTTCACGGGGGCGTAAGCGTCTGCCGGGGCGGTTTCCCCCGGGACCTTGAGCGGGGTGAGCCGCACGTCCGTGCCGCTCGCCGCGAGCAGGGTGCGGTCGGGGACCTCCTGCCAGCGCGGGTCGTCGTCGTAGGGCTCCGAGGCGACGACCGTGCCGCCACCGGGACGGGACAGGTACCACAAGGTGTCGCCCCAGGTGGTGGCGGTGACGGCGGAGCCGTTGGCGAGCAGCAGGTTGAGCCGGGAGGCGGGGGCCGCCGCGGCGACCTCCAGGACCGTCTCGGCCAGCGCCCGGCCCTCGTCGTCCCCGGCCCGCAGCCGGGCCAGGACCAGCGCCCACACGAGCGCCGAGTCGTTGCGCGCCTCCAGCGACAGCAGCTCCCCGGGCGGCAGCGTCGCGGCCACCGGGGCCAGCGACCCCGGCCAGCCCGCCACGGCACCGTTGTGGCTGAACAGCCAGGTCCCCGCGGCGAACGGCGCGGCGGCCGCCTCCGCGTCGGCACCGGCCAGCGTCGCGTCCCGTACCGCCGCGAGCAGGGCGCCGGTGCGCACCACCCGGGCCAGGTCGGCGAAGGACTGGTCCGCCCAGATCGGCCCGGCCCGGCGGTACCGGGCCGGCACCGGGTCCCCCTCGGCGTACCAGCCGACGCCGAACCCGTCGGCGTTCACCGTGCCGTACCGCTGGTGCCGCGGCGCCCAGGACTGCCGGTACAGGCCGTGCGGCGGCGTCACCAGCAGTTCCCCGAGCGGCTCCGCGGGGCCCGTATAGGCCAGGTGCCGGCACATCAGGCGGCCTCCGCCGACCGGGCCGTGCGGAACCCGGAGAAGATCTGCCGCCGGATCGGATAGTCCCAGTTGCGGAACGTGCCCCGGCAGGCCACCGCGTCCACGGCGAAGGAACCGCCGCGCAGCACCTTGTAGTCGGGGCCGAAGAAGACCTCCGAGTACTCCCTGTACGGGAACGCCCTGAAGCCCGGGTACGGGGCGAAGTCGCTCGACGTCCACTCCCACACGTCGCCGATCAGCTGCCGTACGCCGAGCGGGGACTCACCGGCCGGGTAGCTGCCCGCGGGCGCCGGACGCAGGTGCCGCTGGCCGAGGTTGGCGTGCTCCGGGCCCGGGTCGGCGTCGCCCCACGGGTAGCGCATCGCGCGGTCCCCGGCCGGGTCGTACCGGGCGGCCTTCTCCCACTCGGCCTCGGTGGGCAGCCGTCGCCCGGCCCAGCGGGCGTACGCGTCGGCCTCGTACCAGCACACGTGCAGCACCGGCTCGTCGGCCGGCACCGCCTCGGTCACCCCGAAGCGGCGGCGCAGCCACTGCCCGCCGTCCCGGCGCCAGAACAGCGGGGCGGTGATGGTGTGCCGGCGGATGTGGTCCCAGCCCTCGGGGGTCCACCAGCGCGGATCGTGGTAGCCGCCGTCCTCGATGAACGCCCGGTAGGCGCCGTTGGTCACCGGGACGGTGTCGATGAAGAACGGCGCCACCTCGCGCCGGTGGGCGGGGCGTTCGTTGTCCAGCGCCCACGGCTCGGTCGAGGTGCCCATGGTGAACGGGCCGCCCGGCACCAGGACTTCGGCCGGTCCGGTGAACAGCGGTGCCGGCTCCGGGTCGGGCGCGGTCAGGGCCTGCGGCCCCTTGCGCAACTGGTGCGTGATCAGCATGGTCTCGTCGTGCTGCTGCTCGTGCTGGGCGATCATCCCGAAGGCGAAGCCCGCCTCCGTCAGCCGCGTCCCGTCGAACGCGGTGCGCTCCAGCACGTCCAGGGCCCGCCCGCGCACGTCCGCCGCGTACCGGCGGGCCTCGGCGGGCGACAGCAGCGGCAGGCTCGGCCGCTCGGAGCGGGGATGCTCGAAGGCGTCGTAGAGGCTGTCGATCTCCGGGCGTATCGCCTCCTGCCCGGCGACCGCGCGCAGCAGCCACTGCTCCTCCTGGTTGCCGATGTGCGCCAGGTCCCACACCAGCGGGGACATCAGCGGCGAGACCTGGGCGGTCAGGTCGGGGCCCTCCACGCAGCTGGTCAGCAGCGTGGTGCGCTCGCGGGCGGTGACCAGCGTGGCCAGGGCCCGCTCCCGCAGGGCCTCGGCGGTGGTGGTCGTGGGCGCGTCAGTGGGGTCGGTCATCAGCGGGTCTCCCTCCCGTGCGGGCCACGGTCCGCGCCGCCCGGCATGTCCAGCAGGTCGTCGGCGGGGCAGCGGCCCCTGCGGACGTAGCGCTCCAGGTACCCGGCGACGGCGTCCGTCACCTCGGTGTCCGCGCCGAGCCGGGGCAGCGCGGCGAGCGCCGCGGTGAAGCAGGTGACGGCCGCCTCGCGCAGTTCGGGATCGGTCAGCGCGGCCCGGGCCGCGTCCTCGTACAGCGGGTTGTGCGGCGCGGGCCGCCCGAGCGTGCGCTCGGCCAGCGGCTTGACGGCCCGGTAGGCGGTCTCGGTGGCCTCGGGGTCGTCGAACAGCGCGGCGGTCACCGCCAGCGGCACGATCCAGCCGTCGTCCCCGGGCTGCGCGTCGATCATGCGCAGCTCCAGATGACCACGCGGCCGTACCGGCGGGAAGAGCGTGGTGAGGTGGTAGTCCAGGTCCTCCCGGGTCGGCGGCCGAGGCACCAGCTCGCGGGTCCACTCCCGCAGGGTCAGGCCCTCCGGCACGTCCCAGGGGCCGCCGTCGCGGCGCACGCACATCACCGGGGCGTCCAGCACGTGCCGGGACCAGGCGCCGCGCGGGTCGCCGTCGAGCGGGGGACCGCCCGCCCGGCCGGCGCCGATCTGCGTCCACCGCAGTTGCCGGGTGGACCGCCAGCCGGTGGGCCGGCCGCCGGACAGCGGGGAGTTGGCGAACGCGGCCAGCAGCACGGCGCCCAAGTGGTGGGCCAGCCACCACCGGCGTACGTGACCCATCGGCCCCGGCTCCTCGTGCCCCGCGTCCACGCACACCTGCACGGAGGCGGAGGCACACATCATGAAGCGGCCACCGGGGCCGGTGCGGTCGAGACAGGACTCCATGGCGTCGTAGCGCGGCTGCCGCAGGTAGCGGCGCGGCGCCTGCCAGGGGTCGTGGCCGAGGCCGACCAGGGCGAGGCCGTCCTCGCGCAGTACGGCGCGGACGGCGTCGAGGTCGGCGGAGACGGAGCGGACGCACTCCATGAGCGAGGCGGCGGGGAGCGAACTCAGCTCCAGCTGGCCGCCGGGCTCGACGGTCAGCGCCGACCTCAGGGGCACGGCCCGCAGCGCGGTGTACACCGCCCGGAGCCGTTCGGGTGACACGGGGAGCCGCGGCGCGCGCAGCTCGTGGACGAGCCATTCCACCTCGACGCCGAGGAGCCTGGGCGGACCGGTCTTGAAGCAGATGCCGTGGACCAGCGCCTCGACCTCGGCCTCACTGACGGCGGTACGCGGCCGGATACAGCCACCAACCGAATCGGACATGTCGGGATCCTCCTGAGATTCCACCATGTCGCCGGCCCTTCTGTGGTGGGCCGGGCCGGCACACTCGTCCCACCCAAGACCCTCGTGCCGCTCCGCACAAGGATGCATTTCGGGACGTTCCCGCTCGGTAATCTCCGCGATCCGCCTGTTTGCAGGGGCTTTCCGCATCGTTCGCCGGTCGGGAAACTCCGTTGCACCGCATCCCAGCATCACCCAGGATTCCCGCATGAGCACGACGGGGAGAGCGCACCGCGCGCGGTCACGGCGTCCACGGGGGTGACGCCGTGAGCGCGCGCCTGCGGGGCATCGCACAGCCCGGGCGCCGCCGTCCGGGCGGCCTTCGAGCGCGCCTTCCCGGAGGGCGCCGGGCGCCCCGGTCAGCTCCAGCCGTAGCGCTCCCGCAGCCGCTGCCGCACCAGGCCGAAGCGCATCCGGTCCAGGGCGCACGCCTCGCGGCGCATCCCGGCGTCGTGCAGCCGCAGCACCCGGTCCACGTCGACCCAGGAGTCACGCCCCGAGCGGTCCCAGGGCCCGCTGCCGATCGGCACCCACTCCCGGTCGCCGTCATGCCGCTTGCTGGACAGCTGCACCGCGAGCACGGTCCCGGCCGCCTCCCGGGCCACCACGAGCACGGGCCGGTCCTTGCCCCGGCCGTCCGCCTCCTCGTAGGGCACCCAGGTCCAGACGATCTCGCCGGGATCGGGGTCGCCGTCGTGCGCGGGGGAGTACTCGGTCCGCACCCGGCCCACCTCCCGCGGGTCGGCCTCGGTGGTGGCGAAGGGGCCGTAACGGCCGGGGACTCCCTCGCCGTTGCTGTCGGTGTCGTGGGTGAAGGTGCTCACGGCCGTACCGTACGGGACGGGGCCACGCGGACGCGCGGGGACCCGCGTCCGGTGGCAGGCTGGCCCCGGCACGACCGTACGAGTCAGAAGGCGACGTCATGACCGACCAGCTCACCGTGAGCGTCCTGGGCACCGGCATCATGGGTGCCGCGATGGCCCGCAACATCGCCCGCGCCGGACACACCGTGCGCGTCTGGAACCGCAGCCGGGACAAGGCCGAGCCGCTGGCCGCCGACGGCGCGCACGTCGCGGACAGCCCGGAGGAGGCGGTACGCGACGCCGACGTCGTCCTCACCATGCTGTACGACGGCCCGGCCGCCCTCGACGTCATGCGCCGGGCGGCGCCCGGTCTGCGTCCCGGCGCCGTGTGGGCGCAGTCCACCACCGCGGGCGTCGACGCGGTCGCCGACCTGGCCGCCTTCGCCGGCGAGCACCGCCTCGTCTTCTTCGACGCCCCCGTCCTCGGCACCAGGCAGCCCGCCGAGGCCGGTCAGCTGCTGGTGCTGGCGGCCGGTCCCGCCGAGGCGCGGGACACCGTCGCGCCCGTGTTCGACGCCGTGGGCTCGCGCACCGTGTGGACCGGGCAGGACGGCGCGGCCGGCAGCGCGACCCGGCTGAAGCTGGTGGCCAACAGCTGGGTCCTGGCCGCCACCAACGCGGTCGGCG
>NZ_JAIOJZ010000025.1 GCF_020404845.1 Streptomyces hyderabadensis
GCCTTCGAGCGCTACGACGAGGAGACCGCCACCGCGGCGGGGGCCTCGGCCGGCGCGACGGTCTCCGCCGGCGCCTCGGAGGCACCGGACGGCGGGCCCGCGGGGCGGGACGCGGCCCTGCGCCGACGGCGCGGCGGCAGGGTGTCGCTGGGGGTGTTCGACTCGGTGTCCGTCGAGCTGGTCGCGGACCCGGTGGGTTCGGTCGGTTCGAGCATGCGGGGGTTTCTCCCGTCAGGCTCCCGGGCGCCGCGCCTGGTCCGGCATCGACATGTCGACCGCCGGTGACGTCCGCGGCTCGCGCGGTGCGCGGTCGCCGCCGTCCGGGGCGCGGGCGCCGCTCGGAAGCTCTCCGTGTCTTGTCTCGCCGGTTCCGTACCCCTTGTCGTGCACGGCCTGGCGAAAGTCTTGTGGTCGGTGCGCTGCCCGACCCAGGTGGCTCCCGAGTTCGAGGGCGGCGCTACGACGTCCGTCCCTGAGCGGAACCTTCCTTACGCCGGCGCCTTCGCGGCGGCGGAAGCGGCGGCCGGATGCGGCGCGGGCGCTTCTGCCTCGCGGTCGGGCGCGAGCGGGTCGGTCACCGCACCGGTCTCTTCATCGAACAGCCCCTGCGCCAGCCTGGTCACCGCTGCGGGGACCGGCGGCGCCAGGTCGGCCACGGCGCGAAGACCGGACAGGACGTCGTCGGGTCGTACGGCAGGCGTCACGTGCCGAACAACCAGCCGCAGTATCGCACAGGGCCGGTCGGTCGGCCTATCAGCCGGTGAACCGTGCGTGGTGACGCTCTCCAGGTGCGCGACGGCGGAGCGGGTGTCGAAGGTACGGACGCCGTTCTTCGTACGGCGCTGGACCTCCACCGCCGGGGCCGCGTTGAACGCCGCGACGGCGGCGTCGGCCTCGGCGGACTCCACTCCGTCCAGCCGCAGCTCCCACACGGAGGCCGTCAGCCGGTCGGCGAGCCCCGAGGTCCGGGCCTCGACCGCCTCGACGACGTCGAGCCCGGCGGGCAGCGACTCGTCGAGGAGCAGCCGCAGCCGCTCCGGGTCGCGCGCCTCGGTGAGCGCGATCTCCAGGTACTCCGCCTCACTGCCCGTGCCGGTGGGTGCGGCATTGGCGTACGACACCTTCGGGTGCGGGGTGAACCCCGCCGAGTACGCCATCGGCACCTCGGCGCGGCGCAGCGCACGCTCGAAGGCGCGCTGGAAGTCACGGTGGCTGGTGAACCGGAGGCGGCCGCGCTTGGTGTAGCGCAGTCGGATGCGCTGCACCGCGGGAACGGGCGGCGGGCCTACGGGCTGTCGCTTGCCCAGGGGACTTCTCCTTGTGTACGGCGGTCAGGACCGGGACGCAGCCCCGCGGTGGCGGGGAGCACACCGGCTGACGCTTTCCCAGCGTCGTGCAGTCGGGATCATCCCCGCGTCGGCGGGGAGGTTTCGCGCCCGGTCCTCTTTTCTAGAGTACGCGCTGGCGCAGGCATAGGTTCCCGCCGGTCCACCGGCCGCCGACCCGCGGGCTCCCCGAACAGCATCCGGCGCACGTCGGCGCGGGCCTGCCGCACCGAGAGCCGGGCCGAGGCCAGCGCCTGCCGGGTCGCCCGCCCCGCGCTGCGCCCCGCCTCGGCGAGGGGCCGCAGGACGGCGTCCCGCGCGGCATGCCCCACCGGGGTCAGCACACTCCGGTACACCCAGCGCGCCGGTTCGGCCACGGTCCAGCGCAGGACGGTGCCGAGGAACCGCCCGACGGCGCGCGAGAGGTGCCCGGCGATCCGCCAGGCGTGCCCGAGGGCGTCCGCCACCTCCCGTGCGACGACCGCGAGGACCCGGCCGACCGGGGCGAGCACCCACCGCCACACGGCGAGGGCCGGCAGCACCAGCAGCACCCGGACGGTCCAGTACAGGACGAACCCGACACCGGTGACGACCAGCCCCACCCCCCGCGCCACCTGCCGGCCGCACCAGGCGAGCGCGTGCCCGACCGGGGTGAGCACCCACCGGTACAGCCACATCGCCGGTACGACGGCCAGGTACCGCCCGAGCCACGCCAGAGCGGCGTACAGCCCCCGCCCGACCGCCGCGAGCCCCGCGCCCACCCGGGTGAAGAACCAGGCGAGCCCGTGCCCGACCGGCGTCAGGACCCACCGGTACAGCCACACCGCGGGCACCACGAGCAGCACGCGCCCCAGCCACCCCACGCCCTTGGCGAGCGGCACGACGACGTACCGCCACAACGCGACCAGCGGCCACACGAAGACGGCCCGCCCGAGCCACGCCAGCGCCCGCCCGACGGGACGCAGCACCGCGTCCCGCAGGAACCGCCCCGCCACGACCAGCGCGTCCCACACCATGCGCACCGGCACGACCAGCACCAGCACCACGATCCGCACCGGAATCCGGATCGCCACGGCGAGGCATCCCTCGGCGTCCGACCGGCGCACCGGCTCGCCCTGTCCCGCCCGCGGCTGCACACCGGGCGCCTTCTCCAGATCCACCATGCACATGAGGACGCCGCTCGACCCGGTTCGGATCCCGCGACGTCCCGTCCCGCGGCTACTCGCCGCCTGGGACGGCGGGTGCGGGTGCGGCGGGTGCGGGTTCGGCGTGTTCCAGCAGTTCGCGGACGAGGGCGACGAGGGCGTGCGGCGTTCTGGCCAGGGCCTGCGGCAGGGCACGGGCCTCGGGCGGCACGATGTCCGAGCCGTCCAGGTTGATGATCCAGAGCTGGAGTTCGCCCACCGCGTGCCTGCGCAGGGCCAGCTCGATCTCGTCGTAGCAGAACCTGCTCAGGGCGTACGACCTGCTCCACAGGACGACGAACAGGTCGGCGGACAGGACCGCGTCCTCGATCGTGGGGTTGACCATGCGGTCCGGCCGCAGCTCCTTCTCACCGACCAACGCGGTGATCCCCGCGCCGGAGAGGTACGTCTCCAGGGCCTGGGCGAATTCGGCGTCGGGCCTCGCACGGCTGATGAAGACCCGACGCGGCGGCCACCGGTAGTTGTGCGGCGTGCGCATGCGGGCGGTCACCAGCTGGTCCGCGATCTTCATGGCGTCCGGCACCGCGTCCCGGTCCATGAGCCGGCGGTGTTCGAGCGCGGGGTAGACCGCGGCCCAGTCCCGCCGCTGGTACGCACGCCGGGACGCGCCGCCGAGGAACGCGAACGGCACGATCGGCTTCCGGCGCGCCTCGGCCAGGTGGAGCACCGTGTTCGCCGTCTTGGAGACCCGGCCCCCGACCGCGATCACGACATCGGCCTCCTCCATGGCCTGGATCTGGCACAGCAGCCATGCCTGCTCCCGGGATTCGTCGTCCTCGGGCCCCGGGTAGTACCAGTTCTTGATCTCCGTGTCGTGACCGGACCCCAGCATCGCGAGCATCTCCGTCTGCCGCTCGGCGACCTCCGGGTGCCGCGGACTGTGCAGGTGCACGATGCGGCCTGCACCCGACTGGACGTAACCGATCACCGCGTGGAGGTCGGCGGAGTCCGGGAAGGGACTGCACACGACGAGTTCCGCACCGGCCTTCGCGACGGCCTGCCCCAGCTGCTCGCAGACGTGCGCGAGCTGGGACTGCTCGTAGTCCGGGTAGGTCGTCTCGCCCGTCACACCGCCGAGGACGTAGACGGACCTGATCCGCGACAGGGCGGCGGACGGCGCGGCGACCTGCGGCGCGGCCAGGCGCCGGCCCAGCAGCTTGAACAGCACCTCCGCGGAGGAGCGCGCCGCGAACTGCTTGTACCGGTCGTCCTTGCGCGGATCCGCGTGGTCCATCACCCCTTTGGCGACCACCCAGTCGGACAGCCCCAGCCGGTGGGCGACCTGCGCGATGACGGCGGACTCCATCTCCAGACCGGCGACGGAGCGCACGCCCCACTGCTTGAGCCGCGCCCAGGTGAGCCCGTCCTTCACCACGACGTTGCCACTGGCCATCGGCCCGACGACGACGGCGTACGGCAGCTTGCGGGGGCCGTCCAGGTCGTCGTAGACGAGTTGCTCGATGTGCGCGTACCCCGCGTCCGTCAGCGACAGGGCGGCGCCCTTCCGGGTCACCAGACCGTCGGCCTGCAGGCTCTGGATCTGGTCGGTCCACGAGGCCTGGGAGAGGAAGCGCGACCTGGCGGGGTGCCGCCGGGGGTCCTCACCGGCGTAGAGGCGCTCCATCAGCCAGATCCGCGCCTCGTGCGGGGAGGCCTCGCCGAAACTGGGCAGGTCGGACGTCCCGAGGTCCTGCGCGGCCCGCAGCCAGCCCTCCGGGGCGGGGATCTGGCGATGGTCCCCCTCGAAGCCGTCCTGGGTCCGCTTCCCCTCGTCGTAGGCGTACGCCAGCTCGGCCACCACGACGTCGCCGAGCGCCACGTGCGCCGGGTTGCCCGCGCACACCCCGCACATGGCGAGGCAGCGGGGCCGCAGGCGTTCCACGAGCGTGGACACCACCGGCGCGGTCGCGGTGGCCCCCATCCGGGTGGGCCGGGCCAGGGCCACGGTCATGCTCCTGCCGTCGGCCAGGACGTACGTGCCGACGAGGAAAGGGATCAGGGACTCCGACTCGTGCTCCTCCCAGGCCGCGACCCCGGGATGCCCCGCGTACCCCGCCGAGCCGGCCGACCGGGCCGCCTCGTACTCCTCCTTGAGCGCCGTGATGATCAGTACGTCGACCCCGCCCGACCCGGCGTCCGCCCCCAAACCCATGGACCCGACCGTACCCGCCCCTGGTAGCGTTCGCGGCATGTCTGCTGCCTCGTGCGCGGCCGCTTGCGCCGCGGTGACCAGGACGTCCCGCTAGCGGCGGGGCGTTCGGCTCACACATCCTTCCTGGACGTCCAGCCGCTTCGTGATCGGACCGGAGCGGCACGCTCGTGCTGCTCGGGTATTCCTCTGAGCAACGGAGCCCCTCGATGCTTCCAGGCATCCCTTCCTCCGGCGGGCACGGCCCGTCTCCCGCGCGCGCGTGGCTGGTGCTGTGCGCGATGTCCATGCTGCAGTTCTTCATCGCGGTCGACGTGACCGTGGTCAACATCGCCCTGCCCTCGATCGGCGCCGGCTTCGGCGTCGACGGACACACCCTGACCTGGGTGGTGGTCGGCTACACGGTCACCGGCGGCGGGATGCTGATGCTCGGTGGCCGCCTCGGCGACCTGCTCGGGCGGCGGCGCGTACTGCTGCTCGGCACCGGTCTGTTCGGCGCCGCGTCGCTGCTGGCCGGGCTGGCCCCCACGTTCGCCCTGCTGGTGGTCGCGCGTCTGCTCCAGGGTGCCGGTGAGGCGGTCGCGCTGCCCGCCGCGATGGCCACCATCGTCCTGATGTTCCCCGAGGGGCCGCGCCGGACGCGGGCCCTGAGCGTGTGGGCGGCGGTGGCGAGCTGCGGCCTCGTACTCGGGTTCGTCGTGTCCGGGATCATCACCGCTCACCTGGGGTGGCGGTGGGTCTTCCTGGTCTCGGTCCCGTTCCTGCTGGTCGTGCTGCTGGCGGCCGTCTTCCTGGTCGAGGGCGACCGGCCCGTGGCCGGGGACGGGCCGGCGCCGGACCTTCCCGGCGCGCTGCTGCTGACCGCCTGCCCGCTGCTGTTCGTCCTCGGGGTGGTCGAGGCCGGTGAACCCGCCTCGCCCGCGTGGGTGGCCCCGGTGTCGCTGGCCGGGGCGGCGGCCGCCGGAGCCGGGTTCCTCCGGGTCGAGGCACGCTCGCGGGACCCGCTGCTGCCGCTCCGCTTCTTCGCCGACCGCACGCGGGTGACGGCCAACCTGACCACGATGCTGCTGAGCGGCGGCCTGTCGACCTCGTTCCTGCTGTTCACCTACTACCTGCAGGACCGGTTGGGCGTCGGCCCGCTCGGCTCGGGCCTGACGATGCTGCCGCTGGCGGTGTCGCTGCTCGTGTTCTCCGCGCTCGTGCCGCGCCTGCTGGACCGCTGGGGAGCACGCGCGTGCGTGCTGGCCGGCATCGGGTTCACCGCCGCCGCGATGGCCGCGATCGCGCTCGTCTCGGCCCTGGAGGCAGGGGCGGCGGCGCTCGTCCCGGCCATGCTCCTGATCTCGGCCGGGATGGCGTTCGGCATCGTGGGCCTGCAGTACCTCGCGGTCAGCGGCGTCACCGAGGACGACGCCGGGATCGCCTCGGGCGTCCAGCGCGCGGCCGACCAGCTCGGCGGCGCGACCGGGGTGGCCGTCTGCGTCGGGCTCGGGTTCGCCCCGGCCCTGCACTCCCTCGATCCGTTCCTGGTCACCACCGTGCTGGCCACCCTGGGACTCGCCGCCGGCGCGGCCGTGGCCTGGCGCATGCCCGCCCCCGCCGCCCCGGTAACGGCACAGACTCCGGCCGGGTGACACCCACCGTCGGCCGGGGGTGCCGCCGGGCACCCCGGCCGACGGTGCGGTCCGCTCGCGGAGACCGCCGCCACGCAGCGACCCGGACGGCCCCCGTCCCCTCGGTTCAGCCGGCCGGCGCGGTGTTCTTGACCGTCAGCGGCAGCAGCTTCTTGCCGGTCGGGCCGACCTGGATCTCGGTGTCCATCGCCGGGCAGACGCCGCAGTCGAAGCACGGGGTCCAGCGGCAGTCGTCGACCTCGGTCTCGTCGAGGGCGTCCTGCCAGTCCTCCCAGAGCCACTCCTTGTCGAGGCCGGAGTCGAGGTGGTCCCAGGGCAGGACCTCCTCGTAGCCGCGCTCGCGGGTGGTGTACCAGTCGACGTCGACGCCGGCCGGCTCCAGGGCCTTGTCGGCGCAGGCCATCCAGCGGTCGTAGGAGAAGTGCTCGCGCCAGCCGTCGAAGCGGCCGCCGTCGTCGTAGACGGCGCGGATGACGGCGCCCAGGCGGCGGTCGCCGCGGGAGAGCAGGCCCTCGACGATGCCGGGCTTGCCGTCGTGGTAGCGGAAGCCGATGGAGCGGCCGTACTTCTTGTCGCCGCGGATCTTGTCGCGGAGCTTCTGCAGGCGGGCGTCCGTCTCCTCGGCGGAGAGCTGCGGGGCCCACTGGAAGGGGGTGTGGGGCTTGGGGACGAAGCCGCCGATGGAGACCGTGCAGCGGATGTCGCCGGAGCCGGAGACCTCGCGGCCCTTGGCGATGACCCGGGTGGCCATGTCGGCGATCTGCAGGACGTCGTCGTCGGTCTCGGTGGGCAGGCCGCACATGAAGTACAGCTTCACCTGGCGCCAGCCGTTGCCGTAGGCGGTCGCGACGGTCCGGATGAGGTCCTCCTCCGAGACCATCTTGTTGATCACCTTGCGGATCCGCTCGGAGCCGCCCTCGGGGGCGAAGGTGAGACCGGAGCGGCGGCCGTTGCGGGTCAGCTCGTTGGCCAGGTCGATGTTGAAGGCGTCGACGCGGGTGGAGGGCAGGGACAGGCCGATCTTGTCGTCCTCGTAGCGGTCGGCGAGGCCCTTGGCGACGTCGGCGATCTCCGAGTGGTCGGCGGAGGAGAGGGAGAGCAGGCCGACCTCCTCGAAGCCGGTCGCCTTCAGACCCTTGTCGACCATCTCGCCGATGCCGGTGATCGAGCGCTCGCGCACCGGGCGGGTGATCATGCCGGCCTGGCAGAAGCGGCAGCCGCGGGTGCAGCCGCGGAAGATCTCCACCGACATGCGCTCGTGAACGGTCTCGGCGAGCGGGACGAGGGGCTGCTTGGGGTAGGGCCACTCGTCGAGGTCCATGACGGTGTGCTTCGAGACCCGCCACGGGACGCCGGAGCGGTTGGGTACGACGCGGGCGATACGGCCGTCGGGGAGGTACTCGACGTCGTAGAAGGCGGGGACGTAGACGCCGCCGGTCTTGGACAGGCGGAGCAGCAGCTCCTCGCGGCCGCCCGGGCGGCCCTCGGCCTTCCAGGCGCGGATGATCGCGGTGACCTCCAGGACGGCCTGCTCGCCGTCGCCGATGACCGCGCAGTCGATGAAGTCCGCGATCGGCTCGGGGTTGAAGGCCGCGTGGCCGCCGGCCAGGACGATCGGGTCGTCGATGCCGCGGTCCTTCGCCTCCAGCGGGATGCCCGCCAGGTCCAGGGCGGTGAGCATGTTGGTGTAGCCCAGCTCCGTGGAGAAGGAGAGGCCGAACACGTCGAAGGCGCCGACCGGGCGGTGGCTGTCGACGGTGAACTGCGGGACGGAGTGCTCCCGCATCAGCTCCTCCAGGTCCGGCCAGACGCTGTAGGTGCGCTCGGCGAGGACGCCCTCCTGCTCGTTCAGCACCTCGTAGAGGATCATGACGCCCTGGTTGGGCAGGCCGACCTCGTAGGCGTCCGGGTACATCAGGGCCCAGCGGACGTCGCAGGACTCCCAGTCCTTGACCGTGGAGTTCAGCTCTCCGCCGACGTACTGGATCGGCTTCTGCACGTGCGGGAGCAGGGCTTCCAGCTGCGGAAACACGGACTCGGCGGCCGGGGAGGCTTCGGCAGGCATCTCACGGGACCTTCGTGTGCTGACAAGGGGGACCATCCAGCCTAACCCGGCCGGACCGGTCCCCCTTACCGCTCGACCGCGCTCGGCCCCCGGGAGCCCCACCGCTCACGCCCCGGGTGCCGGGCTACGCCGACATCGGTCTCTGCACGGTGATCGACTGGAGCAGGCCGACCGCCATCCACACGGCGAACATGGAGGAGCCGCCGTAGGAGACGAAGGGCAGGGGCAGGCCGGTGACCGGCATGATGCCGAGGGTCATGCCGACGTTCTCGAAGGTCTGGAAGGCGAACCAGGCGACGATCCCGGCGGCGACGACCGTGCCGTACAGGTCGGGGGTGCTGCGGGCGATCTTGCAGGCGCGCCACAGGACCACGCCGAGCAGCGCGATGATGAGACCGGCGCCGAGGAAGCCCAGTTCCTCACCGGCGACGGTGAAGACGAAGTCGGTCTGCTGTTCGGGGACGAACCGGCCGGTGGTCTGGGAGCCGTGGAAGAGGCCGGAGCCGGTGAGCCCGCCGGAGCCGATGGCGATGCGGGCCTGGTTGGTGTTGTAGCCGACGCCCGCGGGGTCCAGGGCCGGGTTGGCGAAGGCGGCGAAGCGAGCGATCTGGTAGTCGTCCAGGATCCCGAGCTGCCAGACCGCGAGCGCACCGGCGGTGCCGGCGCCGAGCAGTCCGAAGACCCAGCGGTTGCTGGCGCCGGAGGCGAGCAGGATGCCGAGCACGATGATGACCATGACCATGACCGACCCGAGGTCGGGCATGAGCATCACGATGAGCATCGGCACGGTGGCCAGGCCCAGGGCCTGGAGCACGGTGCGGTGGTCGGGGTACGGCCGGTCCCCGGCGTCGACGCGTGCGGCCAGCAGCATCGCCATGCCCAGGATGATGGTGATCTTCACGAACTCCGAGGGCTGCAGGGAGAAGCCGCCGGGGAGCTTGATCCAGGAGTGGGCGCCGTTGATGGTCGAGCCGAGCGGGGTGAGCACCAGCAGGATCAGGAAGACGGAGGCGCCGTAGAGGACCGGCACGGCGGTGCGCAGGGCGCGGTGGCCGAGCCAGACGACGCCGACCATCAGGGCGAGGCCGATGCCGGTGTTCAGGAGGTGCCGGGTGAGGAAGTAGTACTGGTCGCCCTGGTTGAGTTCGGTGCGGTTGCGGGTCGCGGAGTAGACGAGCAGCGAGCCCAGCAGGGACAGGGCCACGGCGGCCAGCAGTATCGGCCAGTCGAGCCGCCGGGCCATGGAGTCCCGGGCGAAGAGGCGGGTCCAGCCGGCCTTCTCGGGGCCGTACCCGGAGACCTGGAAGCTGTTGCCGGTCATGCGCGTGCCCTCCGGCTTCTGCCCCTGGCGACCGGTCGGCTGCCGCGCCGGGCGCCGCGTGCGCCGCCGCGCCGCCGGTGGCGGCGGGTGTCGCGGTTCTCCCCGTTCTGGTTGGGGGTGGTCGCGGGCTGGCCGCCCTCCTCGACGGGGGCGTACTCCTCGTCCGGGGATGCCTTCTCGTCGGGCAGGAGTTCCTTGACGACGTCCTTCGGCATCTTCGGGGACAGGATGGTGCCGTCCGTCTTGATCTTCGGGAGGCTCGCCTGGGGCTTGGGCAGCAGGGCCTTCTTCGGGTCGACGTCGCCGTCGTCGGAGACGCCGTACAGCGCGTCGTAGATGTTGCGGACGGCGGGTCCCGAGGCGCCGGAGCCGGTGCCGCCCTGGGAGATCGTCATGACGATCGAGTAGTCCTTGGTGTACGTGGCGAACCAGGACGTGGTCTGCTTGCCGTAGACCTCGGCGGTACCGGTCTTGGCGTGCATCGGGATCTTGTCCTGCGGCCAGCCGACCTGGGCGAACCGCCAGGCGGCGGTGCCTCGGCTGGCGACGCCGGCGAGGGCCTCGTCCATCTTGGCCAGCGTGGTCTTGCTTATGGGCAGCTTGCCGTGCGCGGTGGGCTCGATCTCGCGGACGGTCTTGCCGTCGGGGCTGACGATCGCCTTGCCGATGGTCGGGTCGTACATGGTGCCGCCGTTGGAGATGGCCGCGTAGATGGTGGCCATCTGGATGGGGGTGACGAGGGTGTCGCCCTGGCCGATGGAGTAGTTGATGGAGTCACCGGCGCGCATCTTGTTGCCCTCGAGGCAGTTCTCGTACGCGATCTTCTCGACGTAGGAGCCGTCCTTCTTGCCGGACTTGCACCAGGCGTCCTTGTTGGCCTCCCAGTAGTCCTGCTTCCACTGGCGGTCGGGGACGCGGCCGGTGACCTCGTTGGGGAGGTCGATGCCGGTCTTGGCGCCGAGGCCGAACTGGTGGGCGGCCTTGTAGAAGTAGTCGTTGGGGTCCTTGGGGTTCATCCCGCCGTCCTTCTTCCACTCCTCGTGGGCCAGGCGGTAGAAGACGGTGTCGCAGGAGAGTTCCAGGGCGCGGCCGATGGTGATCATGCCTTCGTTGGCCGACTCGAAGTTCTTGAAGACCTGGCCGCCGACGTTGTAGGCGCTGGAGCAGTCGTAGTTGCCGTCGAAGTCGTAGCCGGCCTCGACCGCGGCGGCCGAGGAGACCACCTTGAAGATGGAGCCGGGCGCCGCCTGGCCCTGGGTGGCGCGGTTGAGCAGCGGGTAGTTGGACTCCTTGCCGGTGAGCTTCTTGTAGTCCTTGGCGGAGATGCCGCCGACCCAGGCGTTGGGGTCGTAGTCGGGGTTGGAGGCCATGGCGACGACGCGGCCGGTCTTGGCCTCCATCACCACGACGGCGCCGGCGTCGGCCTCGTAGGTCCGGTTGGTGTTGCGGTCCATCTCCTTGCGGGCGGCCTTCATCGCCTCGTTCAGCTCGTACTCGGCGACCCGCTGGACGCGGGCGTCGATGCTGGTGACGAGGTTGGAGCCGGGGGTGCCGGGGTCGGACTCGGCCTCGCCGATGACGCGGCCGAGGTTGTCGACCTCGTAGCGGGTGACGCCGGCCTTGCCGCGCAGCGCCTTGTCGTACTGGCGCTCCAGGCCGGAGCGGCCGACCTGGTCGGAGCGCAGGTAGGGCGAGTCGGTGTCCTGGGCCTTCTGCAGCTCCTCGTCGGTGACCGGCGAGAGGTAGCCGAGGACCTGGGCGGTGTTGGACTTGCCGGGGGCGGCGTAGCGGCGTACGGCCATGGGTTCGGCGGTGATGCCGGGGAAGTCCTCGGCGCGCTCGCGGATCTGCAGGGCCTGCTTGACGGTGGCCTCGTCGGTGACCGGGATCGGCTGGTAGGGCGAGCCGTTCCAGCAGGGCTGCGGGGTCTTGGCGTCGCAGAGCCGGACTTTGTCCATGACGTCCTGGGGCTTCATGCCGAGGACGCCGGCCAGCTTGGTGAGGACGGCCTTGCCGTCGTCCTTCATCTTGAGCAGCTCGGTGCGGGAGGCGGAGACGACGAGCCGGGTCTCGTTGTCGGCGAGGGCGACGCCGCGGGCGTCCAGGATCGAGCCGCGGGTGGCGGGCTGGACGACCTGCTGGACGTGGTTGCCGGAGGCCTCCTCGGCGTACTCGTCGCCCTGGCGGATCTGGAGGTACCAGAGGCGGCCGCCGAGGGTGGCGAGGAGCGAGAGGACGAGGATCTGGATGACGACGAGCCGGGTCTGGACGCGGGTGCTGCGGCCGGTCTCGGGGATATTGGTCACTGCTGGTGCCTCCCCCTGAAGAAGTAGGTACGGGTGTGCTGCCGCGTCGTCACAGCCGCTTGACCCCCTTGATGCGTCCGGCACGGGCCACCCGGGCGCGGGCCGTCTTCACCCGCAGGGCGTTGCGCTGTCTGCCGATGCGCAGTCCGGTGCCCGAGGAGAGCCAGCCGGAGGAGATGTCGGGGCTCTGGGCGGCGGAGTTGGTGTCGGCCAGCGGGTCGTGTTCGGCGCGCCGGGCGAGCGCCATGATGCCGGGGACGACGAAGGGCGCGAGCAGCAGGTCGTACAGGGCGGCCGTGAACAGCAGGCTGGGCAGGCCGACGTGGCGGGCGGCGGTGTCGCCGACGAGCGCGCCGACGCCCGCGTAGAGCAGGGTGGTGCCGACGGCGGCGGCGGCCACGACGACCATGGGGCCGGTGGCCGAGCGGAGCCGTCCGTTGTCCGGCTTGGCGAGTCCGGCGAGGTAGCCGATGACGCACAGGACGAGGGCGTAGCGGCCGGCGGCGTGGTCGGCGGGCGGGGCGAGGTCGGCGAGGAGTCCGGCGCCGAAGCCGACGAGGGCGCCGCCGACGTGGCCGTAGACCAGGGCGAGGCCGAGGACGGTGAGCAGCAGTAGGTCGGGGACGGCGCCGGGCAGGTGCAGGCGGGCGAGGACGCTGACCTGGATCACCAGGGCGACGACGACCAGGGCGACGGACAGCAGGATCCGGTTGACGCGCATGGGGTGAAGGCTCCTACGGCTCGGGCTGCTCGTTCTGCTGCTCTGTCTGGTCGTTCTGGCCGGTGGCGTCGCCCTGGCCGGTCGCATCGCCCTGCCCGGTCGCCTCGTCCTGTCCGGCCTCGTCGTTCTGGGCCTGGCCCTCGGGGTCGGCCCCGGGGGTGACGGTGACGGTCACGGTCGGCGTGGGCTTGGGCTGCTTCTTCTCCGGGAGCACCGTGTCGCGCGGGTCCTTCGCCGGGGCCTGCACGACGACGCCGACGATGTCGAGCTTGGTGAAGCTGACGAACGGCGTGACGTCGAGGATGCGGGTGAGGTCGCCGCCGTTGGGGTCGACGCGGGTGATGGTGCCGACGGGCACGCCGGGCACGAACGGCTTGTCGGCCTGGGAGCCGAAGGTGACGAGGCGGTCGCCCTTCTTGACGTCGGCCTTGCCGTTGAGGAGTTCGACACGCAGGGGGCGGCTGCCCTGGCCGGAGGCGAAGCCGAGTTCGTCGCCGGACTCCATCCGGGTGCCGACGGTGAAGTCCGGGTCGTTGGCGAGCAGCACGGTCGCGGTGTTCGGGCCGACGGTGGTCACGCGTCCGACGAGGCCGTCGCCGTTGAGGACGGTCATGTCGCGCTTGACGCCGTCGTTGGCGCCGACGTCGATGGTGATGGTCCAGGAGAAGCCCTGGGCGGCTCCTATGGCGATGACCTGGGCGCCCTTGATGCCGTACTGCCCGGCTCCGGCCAGCCCCAGCATCTTGTCGAACTGCTTCAGCCGGCTGCGGCCGCGCTCGTCGCTGCCCAGCTTGGCCTTCAGGGCGGCGTTCTCCGTCTCCAGCTGCGCGAGCCGGTCGTGCCGGTCGCCGGAGTCGCGGATCGCGGAGACGGCGTTGCCGACGGGGTCGACCGCGGAGGAGACCCCGTTCTCGATCGGACCGAAGACGCTCGCCGCGGCCTGCCGGGCACCGTCGACCGGTGAGTCCTCCCCGCCGCGGATGTCCACCGTGATCAGTGCGAACGCGATGGCGATCAGCAGCACCAGGAGCAGCCGGCTCTCTTTCGTGTCCCTCACGTGCGGCGGCCGTGCCTTCCTCGTCGAATTCGGGAATCTCGGAATGTACGTGGCGGTGTTCAGGAATGCAGCTGATTCGGTACGTCGGGCACTTCACGCGCATCCGGTACCGGAACCCTCTATATCAACGATCCGCCGCACGAGAGGAGATCGTCTCGTACGGCGGAACCGAAGTGTTACGTCATCTGCGCGGCGAGGCGTCCAGCACCTGCTGGAGTGCCTCGAACTCCTCGACGCACTTACCGCTGCCGAGCGCCACGCTGTCCAGCGGGTCCTCGGCGATGTGGATCGGCATCCCGGTCTCCCGGCGCAGCCGTTCGTCGAGCCCGCGCAGCAGCGCGCCGCCGCCGGTCAGCACGATGCCCCGGTCCATGATGTCGCCGGACAGCTCCGGCGGACACTTGTCGAGGGTCGTCTTGACGGCGTCGACGATGGCGTTGACCGGCTCCTCGATCGCCTTGCGCACTTCGGCGGCGGAGATGACGACGGTCTTGGGCAGCCCGGAGACGAGGTCCCGGCCGCGGATTTCGGTGTGCTCGTCGGAGTCGAGGTCGTACGCCGAACCGATCGTGATCTTGATCTGTTCGGCCGTGCGCTCACCCAGCAGAAGGCTGTACTCCTTCTTCACGTGCTGGATGATCGCGTTGTCCAGCTCGTCACCCGCGACGCGGATGGACTGGGCCGTGACGATGCCGCCGAGCGAGATGACCGCGACCTCCGTGGTGCCGCCGCCGATGTCCACCACCATGTTGCCCGTGGCCTCGTGGACCGGCAGGCCGGAGCCGATGGCCGCGGCCATGGGCTCCTCGATGATGTGCACCTGACGGGCGCCGGCCTGGGACGACGCCTCGATGACGGCGCGGCGCTCGACGCCGGTGATGCCCGAGGGCACACAGACGACGACCCGCGGCCGAGCCAGATACCGCCGCTTGTGGATCTTCAGGATGAAGTAGCGGAGCATCCGCTCGGTGATCTCGAAGTCGGCGATGACGCCGTCCTTCAGCGGGCGCACGGCGACGATGTTGCCCGGCGTGCGCCCGATCATCTTCTTCGCTTCGGCGCCGACCGCGAGGATGCCACCGGTGTTGGTGTTGATCGCGACGACGGACGGCTCGTTGAGTACGATCCCGCGACCCCTGACGTACACCAGCGTGTTGGCGGTCCCGAGGTCGACAGCCATGTCACGGCCGATGAACGACATTGAGTTCCCCATCAGGATTCGACTGGCCTTCCCAGGAGCTTTTGAGGGCTTTTCAGGTAGGCGAAGTGGGTGCAGTGACGCGTGGAGGTATCCATCGTAGACGCGCTTTCGCGAACACTGCGCGAGGGTCTTCGCCATTGTCAGCAGATGGCGCACCGCCTCGCTTGTGGAGACGGGCCAACGGTGGGATCCGTTCCCCCGATCAGGCGCGCATATGCCACAGGGCGGTCGCTTTCGCGCGACCGCCCCGGCTCCGCCCGGTCCATTCGGCTGACGTGGCGTCAGAAAAAAGGTGCTCCCGGCGTGTCCCGAAGGAGGATCAGACCCGGCCCGGGAAGAAGATCTTCAGTTCACGCTCGGCGGACTCCTCGGAGTCGGAGGCGTGGATCAGGTTCTCGCGGACGATCACACCGTAGTCCCCGCGGATGGAGCCGGGCGCGGCGGCGATCGGGTCGGTGGGCCCGGCCAGCGCGCGCACGCCCTCGATAACCCGCTCGCCCTCGACAATCATGGCCACGACCGGGCCGGACGCCATGAACTCGACCAGCGGCTCGTAGAACGGCTTGCCCTTGTGCTCGCCGTAGTGCTGCTCCAGCGTGTCGGTGTCCAGGGTGCGCAGTTCCAGCGCGGTGATCTGCCAGCCGGCCTTGCGCTCGATACGGCTGATGATCTCGCCGGTCAGGCCACGACGGACGGCGTCGGGCTTGAGGAGGACGAGGCTGCGCTGGGTCACGGGGGCTCCCTTGGAGAGGTTCGAGATGTGCGGTCGTGCGGGTGATGAATGAGGTTACCGGGCGTGTCGCGGCCCCCGTCACGCAGCGTCAGGCATACCGGGCCCGTCAGCGCCGACGACCACGCCGCACGAGGTCGGGAGCGTGTCAGGCGGGGTCGGGCGCGGCGGCCTCGGCCTGGGCGGCGAACCTCGCCTTGGCCTCGTCGATCTTCCGCCCGTAGTGCACGGAGGCCCACCACAGGGCGGCGAAGATCGCGCCGAGGAAGAACATGGTCGGCACGACGAAGCCGGAGGCGATCAGCGCGACCTGCAGCGCCCAGCCGAGGGCGACCCCGCCGGGCCGGGTGATGACCCCGCACAGCAGCACGCTGAGGACCATGGCGATGCCGCTGACCGTCCACACCGTCCCCACCGACAGGTCCGGGTCCTTCATGGCGACCAGTCCGGCGAAGCCGATCACGAAGAACTCGCCGATCAGCGTCGAAGCACAGAGCGTACGCACGGTTACTCAGCCCCTCCTCAGGAGCAGTCGGGCCTCGCCGACGGTGATGACGGAACCGGTGACGAGCACACCGCCGCCCGCGAACTCGCCCTCCTCCTCGGCCAGCGTGATCGCGGCCTCCAGGGCGTCCGGCAGCCGCGGCTCGACCTGGACGCGGTCGTCGCCGAAGACCTCCACGGCGATCGCGGCCAGCTCGTCGGCGTCCATGGCGCGGTGGCTGGAGTTCTGAGTGACGACGACCTCGGCGAAGACCGGCTCGAAGGCTTCGAGCAGCCCCCGCACGTTCTTGTCGCCGCTGGCGCCGACCACCCCGATGAGCCGGCTGAACTGGAAGGCCTCCCCCACCGCCTCGGCGGTGACCCGGGCCCCGGCCGGATTGTGCGCGGCGTCCAGGACCACGGTCGGCGAGCGCCGGACCACCTCCATGCGTCCCGGCGAGGCGACGGAGGCGAAGGCCTTGCGCACGGTGTCGACGTCCAGCGGCTCGGGTCGCTGCGCGCCGACGCCGAAGAACGCCTCGACGGCGGCCAGCGCGACCGCCGCGTTGTGCGCCTGGTGGGCGCCGTGCAGCGGCAGGTAGACCTCGGTGTACTCGCCGCCGAGCCCGCGCAGGGTCACCAGCTGCCCGCCGACGGCGACCTCGCGGGCGACGACGCCGAACTCCAGCCCCTCGCGGGCCACGGTGGCGTTGACGTCCACGGCCTTCTTCAGCATGACCTGCGCCGCGTCCACCGGCTGCTGGGCCAGGATGACGGTGGCGTCCTGCTTGATGATGCCGGACTTCTCGACCGCGATCTCGCCGGGCGTCCCGCCGAGCCGGTCGGTGTGGTCCAGGTCGATGGGGGTGACGACGGCGACGTCCCCGTCGATGACGTTGGTGGCGTCCCAGGAGCCGCCCATCCCGACCTCGACGACGGCCACGTCCACGGGCGCGTCGGCGAAGGCGGCGTACGCCATGCCGGTCAGCACCTCGAAGAAGGAGAGCCGGTACTCCTGCTGCGCGTCGACCATCTCGACGTACGGCTTGACGTCCTCGTACGTCTCGACGAACCGCTCGGCGGAGATCGGCGCCCCGTCCAGGCTGATCCGCTCGGTGATCGACTGCACGTGCGGCGAGGTGTACCGCCCGGTGCGCAGTTCGAAGGCGCCGAGCAGGGCCTCGATCATGCGGGCGGTGGAGGTCTTGCCGTTGGTCCCGGTGATGTGGATGGAGGGGTACGAGCGCTGCGGCTCGCCCAGTACGTCCATCAGGGCGGCGATCCTGGTGACGGACGGCTCCAGCTTGGTCTCGCCCCAGCGGGTGGCCAGCTCCGTCTCGACGGCGCGCAGGGCCGCGTCCACCTCGGGGTCCTCCGGGCGACCGGGGATGTCGGCCTGCGGGGGGCCGCCCTGGGTGCGCAGGGTGCGGCTGCCGGCCTCGATGACGGCGAGGTCGGGGTCGCGGGTGGTCTCCGCGTCGATGATCTCGTCGAAGGAGTCGAGGGGGTCGGAGGGGTCGGGCTGGCCGTTCTCGCCGGGGTTGTCACTCACGGGGACCAGTCTACGTACCCGGTCCCCCGTAACCGCGGGCAGTCGTGCCGCCGCAGCCGCGGGCAGTCGCGCCGCCGCAGCCGCGGGCAGTCACGCCGCCGCAGCTGCGGGCAGTCGTGCCGCTGGGGCGGCACGGGTGGGCGCAGCGGCACCCCGTGAACGCCGGGCTGCGCGATGCCCTGCGGGGCGCCAACGGAGGGGGGCGACTTGGGTCCCGGGCGAGTGCGGCGCCGTCGTGGCTGGTCGCGCAGTTCCCCGCGCCCCTGAGGACGCGAAGGCACCCGGCGCCTGCAAGGGCTCCGGGTGCCTTCCTCAGGTATCGGCGACTACGCCTCCGGCAGCTTCTCCAGCTGGGCGGTGATGCGGGTGATGTCCTCGTCCGCCTTGGCGAGGCGGCCGCGGATCTTGTCCACCACCTGGTCCGGCGCCTTCGCCAGGAACGCCTCGTTGCCGAGCTTGGCGTTCGCCTGGGCCTTCTCCTTCTCCGCCGCGGCGAGATCCTTCGCCAGCCGCTTGCGCTCCGCGGCGAAGTCGATGACGCCGGAGAGGTCGAGGGCGACCTCGACCCCCGCGACCGGCAGCGTCGCCGTCGCGGCGAAACCGCCGCCCTCCGGCTGGAGCCGCAGCAGCTGCCGGACGGCCGCCTCGTGGGCCGCCAGAGGACTGCCCGCCAGCGTCAGCCGGGCCGGGACCCGCTGGCCTGGCTGGAGCCCCTGGTCGGCACGGAAGCGGCGGACCTCGGTGATGACGGACTGGACGGTCTCGATCTCCCGCTCGGCGTCCGCGTCCCGGAAGCCCGAGTCCTGCGGCCAGTCGGCGATGACGACCGACTCGCCGCCCGTGAGCGTCGTCCACAGCGTCTCGGTGACGAAGGGGACGACCGGGTGCAGCAGCCGCAGGGTCACGTCCAGGACCTCGCCCAGGACGCGCTGGGAGACCTCGGCCGCCTCGCCGCCCGCCTGGAAGGTGGTCTTGGACAGTTCGACGTACCAGTCGAAGACCTCGTCCCAGGCGAAGTGGAACAGCGCGTCGGAGAGCTTCGCGAACTGGTAGTCCTCGTAGTACGCGTCGACCTCGGCGACGACCGAGTTGAGCCGGGAGAGGATCCAGCGGTCGGTGGACGACATCTTCGACGCGTCCGGCAGCGGGCCCTTGACCGTCGCGCCGTTCATCAGCGCGAAGCGGGTGGCGTTCCAGATCTTGTTGGCGAAGTTCCGGGAGCCCTGGACCCAGTCCTCGCCGATCGGGACGTCGACGCCCGGGTTGGCGCCGCGCGCGAGGGTGAAGCGGAGCGCGTCGGAGCCGTACTTGTCCATCCAGTCCAGCGGGTTCACGACGTTCCCGAAGGACTTGGACATCTTCTTGCCGTTCTGGTCACGGACCATGCCGTGCAGGGCGATGGTGTGGAACGGCGGGGTGCCGTCCATCGCGTAGAGGCCGAACATCATCATCCGGGCGACCCAGAAGAAGAGGATGTCGTAGCCGGTGACCAGGACGGAGTTCGGGTAGAACTTCGCGAGCGACTCGGTCTGCTCGGGCCAGCCGAGGGTGGAGAAGGGCCACAGACCGGAGGAGAACCAGGTGTCCAGGACGTCGGAGTCCTGGTACCAGCCCTCGCCGGCCGGCGGCTCCTCGTCGGGGCCGACGCAGACGACCTCGCCGTTCGGCCCGTACCAGACCGGGATGCGGTGGCCCCACCACAGCTGGCGGGAGATGCACCAGTCGTGGAGGTTGTCGACCCAGTCGAAGTACCGCTTCTCCATCTCCTGCGGGTGGATCTTGACCTTGCCGTCGCGGACCGCGTCACCGGCGGCCTTGGCCAGCGGGCCGACCTTGACCCACCACTGCATGGACAGGCGCGGCTCGATGGTGGTCTTGCAGCGCGAGCAGTGGCCGACGGAGTGGACGTAGGGCCGCTTCTCGGCGACGATCCGGCCCTCGGCGCGCAGCGCGGCGACGATGGCGGAGCGGGCCTCCAGGCGGTCCAGGCCCTGGAAGGGGCCGTGGGCGGTGATGACGGCGTGCTCGTCCATCACGGCGATGGCGGGCAGGTCGTGCCGCTGGCCGATCTCGAAGTCGTTCGGGTCGTGGGCGGGCGTCACCTTGACGGCGCCGGTGCCGAACTCGGGGTCGACGTGCTCGTCGGCGACGACCGGGATGGAGCGGTCGGTCAGCGGCAGCTTGATCTGCTTGCCGACCAGGTGCTTGTAGCGCTCGTCCTCGGGGTGGACGGCGACGGCGGTGTCGCCGAGCATCGTCTCCGCGCGGGTGGTGGCGACGACGATGGTCTCGTCGCCCTCCCCGTACTTCATGGAGACCAGCTCGCCGTCGTCGTCCTGGTACTCGACCTCGATGTCGGAGATGGCCGTGAGGCACCTCGGGCACCAGTTGATGATGCGCTCGGCGCGGTAGATCAGCTCGTCGTCGTAGAGCCGCTTGAAGATGGTCTGGACGGCCTGGGACAGGCCCTCGTCCATCGTGAAGCGCTCACGGGACCAGGCGACGGCGTCGCCGAGGCGGCGCATCTGGCCGGAAATCTGCCCGCCGGACTCGCTCTTCCACCGCCAGACGCGCTCGACGAAGGCCTCCCGGCCGAGGTCGTGCCGGGACTTGCCCTCCTTGGCCAGCTCGCGCTCGACGACGTTCTGCGTGGCGATGCCGGCGTGGTCCATGCCGGGCTGCCACAGCGTCTCGTAGCCCTGCATGCGCTTGCGGCGGGTCAGGGCGTCGATGAGCGTGTGCTCGAAGGCGTGCCCGAGGTGCAGGCTGCCCGTGACGTTCGGCGGCGGGATGACGACGGTGTACGGCGGCTTGTCGCTCTTCGCGTCGGCCTCGAAGTAACCCCGTTCTACCCAGCGCTCGTACAGCTGCCCCTCTACCTCGGCCGGCGTGTACTGGGTCGGCAGTTCGGTGCTGGGTGCGGGCTGCGGCTGCTGAGAGTTCTCGGTCACGGGGGTCAGTTTACGGGCGTCACGGCCCTGTCCCGAAACGCGTTTCGTTTGTAACGGTGCGGCCCCCGGTGACCTGCGCACGCCAGGTCTGAGTCAGGATGTCAGCACCACGTAAAGCATCCGAGGGGGAACCCAGAAATGAGTCACAACCAGCCGGGCCCGTACGGCGGGCAGCCCCAGCAGCCCGGACCGTACGGCCAGCCGGGCCCGTACGGCCAGCAGCCCCCGCAGGCCCCCCAGCCCGGCTACGGCTACCCCCAGCAGGCCCCTCCCCCGCAGCCGGGCTACGGCTACCCGCAGCCCCAGCAAGGCGGCGTCCCGCCGCAGACCCCGCCGTACGGCCAGCAGCCCGGCTACGGCCAGCAGCCCCCTTACGGTCAGCAGCCCCCGTACGGCCAGCAGCCCTACGGCATGCCCCAGCCCCCGGCGCCGGGCGGCGGCAAGAAGAAGACCGGCCTGATCATCGGCGCGGTCGCCGTCGTGGCGGCGATCGGCGTGGGCGCGTACTTCGTGTTCGGCGGCGGCGGTGGCGCCGGCGGCGGCCTGGAGGACGACGGCGCCCACAAGCTGACGACGCCGACGAAGGCGCTCGGTGAGTACACCAAGGTCCAGGGGCAGGAGAGCGGCGACTCCGACACCGCCAAGGACATGGAGAAGAGCGGCGTCAAGGAAGGCACCGCCGTCATCGGGCAGTGGTCGACCGCCGACTTCAGCGGCTACGACCCCGAGGACCCCTCCACCATCCCCGACCAGTCGGAGCTGCTGACCGCCAAGGGCTTCACGATGGTGGGCGGTTACGGCAAGATCGACGACCCCCAGGCGACCCTGGACAAGTTCTTCGCCAACATCCAGAAGGAAGTCGAGGAGAGCTCCACCAGCGACACCGGCGGCATGCAGAACGCCGAGCTGGTCGGCGAGCCCGAGGAGGTCGACATCGACGGCACCGTCGCCAAGTGCCAGTCGACCAAGGCCACCAACGCGCTCACCAAGAAGGAGTCGACCGACTGGTTCTGCGCCTGGGCCGACTACAGCACCATCGCCATGGTGTCTCCCGGCGACAACACCGGTACCGGGGTCGGCAAGGACACCGCGATCGACATCACGACGAAGCTGCGGGACGAGGTCCGCGTCAAGTCCTGACGCGCCGCCGACGGCAATGCGGGAGGGGCCCGGTCGAACCGACCGGGCCCCTCCCGCGTACGCGTGCTGTGTGACGGCTACGCCGTCTTCTGCTCGCCCGGGCCGCGGCCCCGCGAATCGCGGGGGATCAGGGTCGGGTTGACGTTGGAGAGGACCACGTCGGCGGTGATGACGACGCGGGCGACGTCCTTGCGGGACGGGACCTCGTACATCACGCCCTGGAGGACCTCCTCCATGATGGCGCGCAGGCCGCGGGCTCCGGTCTGGCGGAGGATGGCCTGGTCGGCGATGGCCTCCAGGGCCTCGCGCTCGAAGTCCAGCTCGACGCCGTCGAGTTCGAAGAGGCGCTCGTACTGCTTGACGAGGGCGTTGCGCGGCTCGACCAGGATCTGGAGGAGCGCTTCGCGGTCCAGGTTGTGGACGGAGGTGATGACGGGCAGCCGGCCGATGAACTCGGGGATCATGCCGAACTTGACCAGGTCCTCCGGCATGACCTGCTCGAACTGGTCCTTGGACTCGATCTCCCGCTTGGAGCGGATCTGCGCGCCGAAGCCGATGCCCTTGGCGCCGGCCCGGCCCTCGATGATCTTCTCCAGGCCCGCGAAGGCACCGCCCACGATGAACAGCACGTTCGTCGTGTCGATCTGGATGAACTCCTGGTGCGGATGCTTGCGGCCGCCCTGCGGCGGGACCGAGGCGGTGGTGCCCTCCAGGATCTTCAGCAGGGCCTGCTGGACGCCCTCGCCGGACACGTCGCGGGTGATGGAGGGGTTCTCACTCTTCCGCGCGACCTTGTCGATCTCGTCGATGTAGATGATCCCGGTCTCGGCCTTCTTGACGTCGTAGTCGGCGGCCTGGATCAGCTTCAGCAGGATGTTCTCGACGTCCTCGCCGACGTACCCCGCCTCGGTGAGCGCCGTGGCGTCGGCGATCGCGAAGGGGACGTTCAGCATGCGGGCGAGGGTCTGGGCGAGGAGGGTCTTGCCGGAGCCCGTGGGGCCCAGCAGGAGGATGTTGGACTTCGCCAACTCGATGGCGTCCTCGCGGCCTTGGGCGCCGCCGTTCTCGCCGGCCTGGACCCGCTTGTAGTGGTTGTACACCGCGACGGAGAGGGCCTTCTTGGCCGCTTCCTGGCCGACCACGTAGCTCTCGAGGAACTCGTAGATCTCGCGGGGCTTCGGGAGCTCCTCCCAGCGCACCTCGCTGGTCTCGGCCAGCTCCTCCTCGATGATCTCGTTGCAGAGGTCGATGCACTCGTCGCAGATGTACACACCGGGCCCTGCGATGAGCTTCTTGACCTGCTTCTGGCTCTTCCCGCAGAACGAGCACTTGAGCAGATCGCCGCCGTCACCGATGCGTGCCACGGTGTGCTTCCCCTTCGCCTGGGAGACTCCCGGACGTCGACGTCACGTCAACGGCGGGCGGACTCCTGGTGCTGCCTTATGTCCGACGGTACCTTGCCGGGCCCCTCGTCCGGGCCCCCCTTGGCACGGTTCGCTTTGACGTGAATCGCGTCAAACCGTGCCAAGGAGCGGCAGACGATACAGCCTCCCGCCTAGCGGAGAGAGGAGTTGTCCATCTTCCGGGTGGTGATGATCTGGTCGATCAGGCCGTAGCTCAGCGCGTCCTCGGCCGTGAGGATCTTGTCGCGCTCGATGTCCTCGCGGATCTTCTCGACCGGCGTGGTGGAGTGCTTGGCCAGCATCTCCTCCAGCTGCGAGCGCATCCGGAGGATCTCGTTGGCGGCGATCTCCAGGTCGGAGACCTGACCGCGGCCGGTCTCGCTGTACGGCTGGTGGATCAGCACGCGCGCGTTCGGCAGCGCCATGCGCTTGCCCGGGG
Source organism: Streptomyces hyderabadensis (assembly GCF_020404845.1). Taxonomy (GTDB): domain Bacteria; phylum Actinomycetota; class Actinomycetes; order Streptomycetales; family Streptomycetaceae; genus Streptomyces; species Streptomyces hyderabadensis. The sequence continues at coordinate 23,683 of NZ_JAIOJZ010000025.1, forward strand.
TGCCGGCGGCCAGCAGGACGGCGGCGGCGGAGGCGGCCTGGCCCATGCAGACCGTCTGGATGTCCGGCTTCACGTACTGCATCGTGTCGTAGATGGCCGTGAGCGCGGTGAAGGAGCCGCCGGGGCTGTTGATGTAGACCGAGATGTCGCGGTCCGGGTCCATCGACTCCAGGCACAGCAGCTGCGCCATGACGTCGTTGGCGGAGGCGTCGTCGATCTGGACGCCGAGGAAGATCACCCGCTCCTCGAAGAGCTTCGCGTACGGGTCGTACTCGCGCACGCCCTGCGAGGTGCGCTCGACGAAACGCGGGATGACGTAGCGGGACTCGGCCTGCGGGCCGGTGTAGCGGCCCTGGGAGGCGGCGGCGCGCATGTCCTGGGTGGCGTGCATGCGGTCGTACAGGCCGCTGCCGGGGAAGTCGTTCACAGTGTCTCCTGTAAAGGGGCTGAGGCGGTCGGCTCGGGGCGGTGGATGGCTCAGGCGCCCGTGCCGCCGCCGCCCGGCATGCCGGCGGCCGTGGCGATCACGTCGTCGATGAGGCCGTACTCCTTGGCCTCGAAGGCGTCGAACCAGCGGTCGCGGTCCGAGTCGCGGGTGATCTGCTCGACCGTCTGGCCGGTGTGCTGGGAGGTCAGCTCGGCCATGCGCTTCTTGGTGTGCAGCAGCCGCTCGGCGTGGATCTTGATGTCCGAGGCCGAGCCGGCCAGGCCGGCGGAGGGCTGGTGGATCAGGATCTCGGCGTTCGGCAGCGCGAAGCGCTTGCCGGGGGTGCCCGCGCTGAGCAGGAACTGTCCCATGGAGGCCGCGAGACCCATCGCGATCGTCACCACGTCGTTCTTGATGTACTGCATGGTGTCGTAGATCGCCATACCGGCCGTGATCGAACCGCCCGGGCTGTTGATGTACAGGAAGATGTCCTTGTCCGGGTCGGAGGCAAGGAGCAGCAGCTGTGCGGTGATCTTGTTGGCGATGTCGTCGTCGACCGGCTGGCCGAGGAAGATGATCCGCTCGCCGAGCAGCCGGTTGTAGACCTGGTCGCCGAGGCCGCCACCGATGGAGGGCTCGCCGGCGGCTGAGGGCATCAGATTCGTCACGTATCCACCTGCTCGTCTTACGACGGCGCCGGGCCGTCTCACGTTTCCCTGCGGGGCTGGAGCCGCTTTCGGGGACTCCCCTGCCCTCGTATTCATGGACCCTAACGCGGTGGCCCTCCGGTGCCATCCCGGTTCTGCGGGTGTTCGCCTCGGGCGTAGTGCTCCGCGGGGTGCGGGGCGGGTTCCCGCCGTCGCGGTGCGCGTTCGTCGCCGGGTGCGGGGCCCGTCGTGGTTGCTCGCGCAGTTCCCCGCGCCGCTGGCGGAGGTACCCGGCCGTATGACGAAAGGGCCCCGGCACTGATGTCCGGGGCCCTTTCTGCGTCCGTCTGGGCAGACGCGAGGGGATCAGCCCTCGGTCTTCTCCTCGGCCTTGTCGTCGGCCTGCTCGGCGTCGGCGGACTCGGCGGCGGCCTCGGTGGCCTCCGTCTCCTCGTCCTCCTCGTCGTCCAGGTCGACGATCTCGCCGTTGGTGTCCTTGACCGTGGCCTTCTCGACCACGGCGGCCAGGGCCTTGCCGCGGGCGACCTCGCCGACCAGGAGCGGGACCTGGCCCTGCTCGACGACGGCCTGGGCGAACTGGTCGGGGGACATGCCGGAGGAGGCGGCGCGGCGCATGAGGTGCTCGGTCAGCTCTTCCTGGCTGACGTTGAGCTTCTCCTGCTTGACCAGCTCGTCGAGGACGAACTGGGTCTTGATGCCCTTGACCGCGGCCTCGCGGGTCTCGGTCTCGAACTCCTCGGCCGTCTTGCCCTGGAGCTCCAGGTACTTCGCGAGGTCGAGGCCCATCTGGCCGAGCTGGTGGTGCTCCAGGTTGTGCTTGCGGGTGTTGATCTCGTCCTCGAGGAGCTTCTCGGGGACCGGGACCTCGACCAGCTCGAGCAGCTTGTCCAGCACGCGCTCCTGGGCCTGCGTGGCCTGGTCGTACTGCTTCATGTTGGCCAGGCGCTTGCGGCTGTCGGCCCGCAGCTCCTCCAGCGTGTCGAACTCCGACGCGAGCTGGGCGAAGTCGTCGTCCAGCTCGGGCAGCTCGCGCGCGGCGACCTGGGTGACCTTGACGGTGACCTCGGCCTCCTTGCCGGCCGCCGAGCCGCCCTTCAGCTCGGAGGTGAAGGTGGCCTCGCCACCGGCCTCCAGGCCCGTCACGGCGTCGTCGATGCCGTCCAGCAGCTCGCCGGAGCCGATGGTGTAGGACACGCCGTCGGCGACGCCGTCCTCGAGGACCTCGCCGTCGACCTTGGCCCGCAGGTCGATGGTGATCACGTCGCCGTCGGCGGCGGCGCGCTCGACCGGGGAGGTGGAGGCGAAGCGGTCGCGCAGCTGCTCCACCGACTTCTCGACGTCCTCGTCGGTGACCTCGACGGCGTCGACCTCGACCTCGATGCCGGAGTAGTCCGGGATCTCGACGGTCGGACGGACGTCGACCTCGGCGGTGAAGTTCAGCGTCTCGCCGTCCTTCAGCTCCGTGATGTCGACCTCGGGCTGGCCGAGCGGGTTCAGCTCGGCCTCGTTGACCGCGTCGGTGTAGAACTTGGGAAGCGCGTCGTTGACCGCCTCCTCCAGAACCGCACCGCGGCCGAACCGCTGGTCGATGACCCGGGCCGGGATCTTGCCCTTGCGGAAGCCCTTCACCGTGACCTGCTGGTTGATCTTCTTGTACGCCGCGTCGAGGCTGTCCTTGAGCTCCTCGAAGGGCACCTCGACAGTGAGCCGAACCCGGGTCGGGTTCAGGGTCTCCACGGCGCTCTTCACGGTTCGGTCTCCTTGGTGGCTGACTTCTTGGGTTCTGCCGGAACCAGAGTGTGTCCGGCAAATTTCGCCGCCCGGAGACTTCAGACGCTGAGACACACGGGCGTGCAGCTTGCATAGTAACGGCAGCGACTACACGGCCCAAAAGGCGATCACTCGGTGGTCGGTCGATGGTCGGGGTGGCGGGATTTGAACCCACGGCCTTCCGCTCCCAAAGCGGACGCGCTACCAAGCTGCGCCACACCCCGTCTGGTGCGACACGTAGGGTACATGCCGCCGGGCGCCGGGGACCGCGGAGTTTCGCGGGCGTCCGGGAAGGTCCGGCGCGGACCGGAAGGGGTGTGCGGCGAGGCGGGGCGACCCGCTACGATGCGTGCAGTGCCGCGGTCACCGACCCGCGGCGCCAGCCGTGCGGGCGTAGCTCAATGGTAGAGCCCCAGTCTTCCAAACTGGCTACGCGGGTTCGATTCCCGTCGCCCGCTCCGAGAGGCCTCCGGCCCGGTCCCCCAGGGGATCGGGCCGGAGGCCTTTGTGCGGTCCGGGACCGGTCCGGGCCCGGGGCGCGGGCCGGTCCGGAGCCGCGCGGGCCTAGAACTGGATCGAGTTGATCGTCTCGGCTATCGAGTCCAGGAAGCGCTGGATGTCGTCGGCCATGCCGGTCGAGGCCAGGAAGAAGCCGAAGAGGACCGCGACGACCGCCGGCCCCGCCTTGATCGAGCCTCCCCGCAGCAGCACCACCAGGATGATCCCCAAGAGCAGCACCACTGACAGTGAAATGGCCACAACTGATCACACCCTCGGTCGGTCCGCACTCCCGCCCGGAGGTGCGGCACCGCACACCCCCGCCAGAACCATCGTGCCACCAACCGGGCCCCGTCATGCGGCAGGTGACACATCGTCCGGCCGGTTCCGTGGGCGGCGCGCTCCCCGGCGCACGCGGGCACACGCCGCCGTCACGCCCCGTACAGAATTTCGATATATCACCCGTACGGGGAATTCGACGCGCTTCGTTTCCATGTCCACACAACGCGTTCGCAGGTAATTCGAATTGTCGCGGCGGACACATCGGCGGGAGCTTCGACGGAACATCGCAGGACGCGTCGACAGGTTCATCACAGGGAGATCACAGGATCACCCTCGGAGCCCGTAAGCGCATTGAAGCGGACATTCCAGCGGAGTCGCCTCCTGGCCTTATGCGCTGTTTAGTCGTGATGTGTCATGACAAGTGGGGTGCGCCCGGCGGAGCTTGGCCGCCCGGCCGCGCCCCATGGTGTGGGGGCCGTCACGCGCCCGAAGAGGCCGAGTTCCCGGAATAGCGGGGTACTCGAACGGTACTCACGCCGCACTCACACGGTACTCAAGACGCGAAATGCGGGAATGACGTCGAGGGTTTTACGGAATCACACGGAGAACGCTAGGGTGCCTCAGATGTTCTACGCTGCCTCGTCCCCCACCAGAGCAGCGAGGTCCTGTGGTCACTCGCCGAGTTCTCGGCGGGGGGTTGCATGACTAGCTCGCTGCTACCTCACGGCGACCGGAAGTCGCCGTCCCCGCCCTCCCCGCCGAGCCGGCAGCGCGACGCGTTCTTCGACAACGCCAAGTACCTGGCGATCGTGCTGGTCGGCGTGGGCCACGCCTGGGGCCAGATCCTGGACGGCAACCGGACCGTGGAGACCCTCTACCGGGTCCTGTACACGTTCCACATGCCGGCGTTCATCGTCATCTCCGGCTACTTCTCGCGCAGTTTCGACCTGAGCCCCAAGCGCGTCAAACGACTGATCACCGGTGTCGCCGTCCCGTACCTCGTCTTCGAGGTCGCCTACACGCTGCACCGCCGCGTCAGCGAGGACCCGCAGAGCGACTTCAGCCTGCTGGACCCCACCTACCTCCTGTGGTTCCTGTGCGCGCTGTTCGTGTGGCGGCTGACCACCCCGATCTGGCAGACGGTCCGGTGGCCGCTCCCGATCGCCCTCGGCATCGCCGCGCTGGCCTCCGTGACGCCCAGCGTCGGCAACGACCTGAACATGCAGCGGGTGCTGCAGTTCCTGCCGTGCTTCGTGCTGGGCCTGGTCCTGCGCCCCGAGCACTTCCAGCTGGTGCGGCGCCGCTCGGTGCGGATCCTGTCGGTGCCGGTGGTCGCGGCGGCACTGGTGATCGGCTGGTGGTCGGTGCCGCGGATGGAGACCGGCTGGTTCTACCGCAACGCCGCCGTGCAGGGCACGGGCGCCCCCTGGTGGTCCGGGCCCGTCCTGACGCTCGCGCTCTTCGGCTGCTCCGTGGTGCTGACCGCGTGCTTCTTCGCCTGGGTGCCGGGGCGCCGCATGTGGTTCACGGCACTCGGCGCCGGCACGATCTACGGCTATCTGCTGCACGGCTTCCTGGTGAAGGAGGGCCTCTACACCGGCTGGTTCCAGCACTCCTTCCTGGACACGCCGCTCGGTGAGATCGGGCTCACCGTCCTCGGCGCCACCGTCGTCACCCTGCTGTGCACCAAGCCCGTCCAGCGGGTGCTGCGGTACGTGGTCGAGCCGAGGATGGACTGGGCCTTCAAACGGGATCCCGGTGCCGCCGCCCGGGACCGTGCGCAGCGGGACCGGTCCGGGGCGACGTCCGAGACGCGGTCCGGAGCGCGCGACCGGGAGACCGCGCCCGCCGCGCCGAACGGCAGCGGCCAGAAGGTCTCCGTCTAGGACCGGTGGGTCATTCCTGGCCGAGGAGTGCGCGCATGCGCGTGTACTTCTCGGCCAGTCGCGTGCGGGTGGCCTCGTCGAGGACGGCCAGCCGCGCGGGGTCGGCGTTGTGCGCCAGGTCCGCCTCCTTGACCAGCCGTGCGCCGGGGGTGGCCAGGATCCGCGCGGCGTACGCCTCGGGCAACTCCCCCGCCCGCTTGGTGAGGGCCAGGACGATGTCCTTGGTGCGGCGGCTCAGCGGTGCCTCGTCCAGCCAGCGCTCGGTCAGCGCGTCGTCCTCGACGGCGTCGTGCAGCCAGGCGGCCGCGATCTGCTCGTCGTCGCCGCCGCGGCGCCGCACGCCCTCGGCGACGGCCCACAGGTGCTCGGCGTACGGCCGGCCCGCCTTGTCGGTCTGTCCGGCGTGGGCGGCGCGGGCGGTGGCCTCGACCTGGGCGAGGGAGAGCGGTGGGGCGGGCGGTCCGGGCGGTCCGGAGTCGGGGGACACGGGCGGCATGGGCCCAGTATGTCGGTGCGGGCCCCGGTCCGTCGGCGGAGGGGGTGTTCAGTTTGCCGTCGGCGCGGACTGGGCCGTGGGGCCCTCCCGGCAGATCAGCAGCAGCGCCCGGTCGTCGTTGACGTCCTTGGCCACCGCCTCGATCAGGTGCCAGGCCGCGCCGTGGAAGCCGCCCGCGACATAGCGGTCGGCCTCGCCGGTGAGGCGGTCGATGCCCTCGGCGATGTCCCGGTCGGAGGTCTCCACCAGGCCGTCCGTGAACAGCATCAGCACGTCACCGGGCCGCAGCGAGCCCTTCACCTGGTCGAACTGGGCGCCGTCGTACACGCCGAGCAGCGGTCCCTCGGCCGACTTCTCCTCCCAGCGGCCGGTGCCCGCGCTGAGCTGGAGGCCCGGCGGATGTCCGGCCGAGTACAGCTCGTAGTCGCCGGAGTCGAGGTCCAGGACGAGGTGGATGGAGGTGGCGAAGCCCTCGTCCCAGTCCTGGCGGAGCAGATAGCCGTTGGCGGCCGGCAGGAAGGCGTGCGGGGGCAGGCTGCCCAGCAGTCCGCCGAAGGCCCCGGACAGCAGCAGGGCGCGCGAGGCCGCGTCCATGCCCTTGCCGGAGACGTCGGTGAGGACGACCTCCAGGGTGCGGCCGCCGTTGGTGCGGGCCGCGACGACGAAGTCGCCGGAGAAGGACTGCCCGCCCGCCGGGCGCAGCGCCATCTCGCGGTGCCAGCCCTTGGGCAGCTGGGGCAGCTTGCTCTGGACGCGGATGCGTTCGCGCAGGTCGAAGAGCATGGTGCCGCCGCGCCGCCAGGGCACGCCGACCCGGCTGCGGAACTGGGCGACCAGGAGTCCGAAGAAACCGCAGGCCGCGACCACCAGGACCACACCGGGCGTGACCCGGGAGGGGCCCTCGGTGTAGGGGCCGAGCTGCACCGACTCCACGATCAGCGCGGTGGCCGCCGCGGCGTACAGGCCGAGCAGGCTCGCCGGGCGCAGCAGCAGGCCGCCCGCGACGATCGGGATGACCAGTGCGGAGGGCGAGCACCACACCGAATTGGCCATCGTGGTGGCCGCGATGACGGGGATCGTCAGCAGCAGTCCGGCGAGCGCGATCCAGTCCGAGCCGTCGCCGCGGAAGTAGTCGACGGCGGCTCGGCGCACGCCGACGCGGGCCCGGTGCCACTGCTTCTTCCACCGGGCCGCGAACGTCTCGGCCTCCGCGCGCCGCTGTCGTCCTGCTGCCATTAGTTCGGGACCCTATCCATCGAACCGGCCGCTTGGCACGGGAGGTCCTACTTGTCCCCCGTCCGAGGCCGGACTTCACAGTGAACTTCACGAACGGCTCCCGCGCCGCCACCCCGTGGAAATTGTCTCGCTCCGCTCGCCCGGCCCTGGTACGCATGCAGCATGGAACGGTCGACGAGTGATGACAGCGGTGTGACGGCGGAGCCGAGGGTCCTGCGGCGGGACGAGTGGGACAGGTGGTACGGGACGCTGATCCGCGCCTTCGGCGGGGTTCCGGAGCCGGCCGAGGAGCTGGAGCTGTTCCGGGAGCTGACGCAGGTCGACCGGTCGATCGGCGTCTGGGAGGGCGACGGGGAGGACGAGCGCTGCGTCGGCACGGCGGGGGCGTTCGCCTTCCGGATGACCGTGCCGGGCGGCACGCCGGTGCCCGCCGCGGGCGTGACGATGGTGAGCGTCGCCGCGACGCACCGGCGCCGGGGCGTACTGACGTCGATGATGCGGCGGCAACTGGACGACGTACGGGCCTGGGGCGAGCCGCTGGCGGTGCTGACGGCCTCCGAGCCGGCGATCTACGGCCGGTTCGGGTACGGCGCCGCGACCTTCGCGCTCAACGCGGAGATCGACACGAGCCGGGTCCGGCTGTCGCTGCCGGCCGGTACGGACGACGTACGGCTGCGGTACGCGGAGCCCGCGGACGTCATCGACGCCTGCGAGGCGGTGTACGCACGGCTGGTACCGGGGCGGCCCGGGATGCTGGCCCGGCGGCCCGGCTGGGAGCGGCTGGCGCTGCTGGACCCGGAGAGCGGGCGGGACGGTGCCTCGCCGCTGCAGTGCGTGGTCGCCCGGCGGGACGGCGAGGTCACCGGGTACGCGCGGTTCCGGGTGCGGCCCACCTGGGGGCCCGAGGGGCCCAAGGGCACGGTGGTCCTCGACGACCTGGCCGGGCTCGATGCGGCGACCGAGGCGGCGCTGTGGCGCTTCCTGTACGACGTCGACCTGACCTCCACGCTGACGGTGCGGGGGCGGCCGGTCGACGAGGCCTGGCAGTACCAGGTGTCGGACATCCGGCGGTGCCGGCCGGAGCTGCGGGACGCGTTGTACGTACGGCTGGTGGACGTGGGGGCGGCGCTCGCGGCGCGGACCTACCAGGCGCCGGTGGACGTGGTGTTCGAGGTCGAGGACGCCTTCTGCCCCTGGAACGCGGGGCGTTGGCGGCTGAGCGGCGACGCGAAGGGCGCGTCGTGCGAGCGTACGTCGGACGCGGCCGATCTCGCCCTGTCCGTACGGGAGTTGGGGTCGGCGTACCTCGGGGGCGTGAGCCTCGGTTCGCTGGGTGCGGCCGGGCGGGTGCGCGAGGTGCGGGCCGGGGCGCTGGCGGCGGCGTCGGTGGGGTTCGGGTCGGACGTGGCGCCGTGGCTGCCGCACGGGTTCTGAGCGCGGGGCGCTAGCGCCGCTGGCAGGTCGGGCACCAGAAGAGGTTGCGGGCGGCGAGGTCGGCGGTGCGGACCGGGCTGCCGCAGAGGTGGCAGGGCTGGTTCGCCCGGCGGTAGACGTACACCTCGCCGCCGTGGTCGTCGACGCGGGGCGGGCGGCCCATCGCCTCCGGGGTGTGCTCGGGGCGGACGGTGTCGATGCGGTTGTTCCGCACGCCCTCGCGCATGAGGGCGGTGAGGTCCTGCCAGATCGCGTCCCACTCGGCGCGGGTGAGGTCCTTGCCGGGGCGGTACGGGTCGATGCCGTGCCGGAAGAGGACCTCGGCGCGGTAGACGTTGCCGACGCCTGCGATGACCTTCTGGTCCATGAGCAGGGCGGCGACGGTGGTGCGGCTGCGGGAGATCCGGCGGTGGGCGGCCTCGGGGTCGGCGTCCGGGCGCAGCGGGTCCGGGCCGAGGCGGTCGTGTATCGCCTGCTTCTCCGGGTCGGTGATCAGGGCGCAGGTGGTGGGGCCGCGGAGGTCGACGTACGCGGTGTCGTTCACGAGGCGGAGGCGGACGGTGTCCGTGGGCGGGGGCGCGGGGGCCGGACCGAAGGCGACCTTGCCGAAGAGGCCGAGGTGGATGTGGACCCAGGCGGGGCTGTCGGCTGCGTGCTCGGCTGTGCCGAAGCCCAGGAAGAGGTGTTTGCCGTGGGCGTCGGCGGTGGTCAGGACGGTGCCGTCGAGGAGGGCGGCGGAGTCGGCGAACTTGCCCTGGGGGCTGGTGACGTGGACTGCCGTCCGGGCGAAGGCGGCGGTGTAGTCCTGGGCCAGCCGGTGGATGGTGTGCCCCTCTGGCACAGGTCTGTCCTTTCTACGTCCTTCGCCCACCCGCCCACCGACTCGGTGGGCCAACCCGCCCACCCGACTCGGTGGGCCAAGAGGCCCGACTCCCCACGGGGCTCCGCCCCGCCCCCGGCGGGGACTCCGTCCCCCGCACCCCTGCCGGCCCGCTTCCCCGCCCGGTGAGTTCACGTCGGGGTGCCCCCGGTGGTGGTGCGCCGGGGGCGGTGAGGTGGGTCGGGGCTGTTACTGCTGAGGGTGGTGGGGCGGGATCGGGGGGAGGTCGCCCGTGGTTTCGTAGGACGTGAGCATGTCGATGCGGCGGACGTGGCGTTCGTCGCCGGAGAACGGGGTGGCGAGGAAGGTCTCGACGAACTTCGTCGCCTCGTCCTGGGTGTGCATGCGGGCGCCGACCGCGACCACGTTGGCGTTGTTGTGCTGGCGGCCCAGCGACGCCGTCTCCTCGCTCCAGGCCAGCGCCGCGCGCACGCCCTTCACCTTGTTCGCCGCGATCTGCTCGCCGTTGCCGGAGCCGCCGATCACGATGCCGAGGGCGTCGGGGTCCGCGGCCGTGCGCTCGGCGGCGCGCAGGCAGAAGGGCGGGTAGTCGTCCTGGGCGTCGTAGATGTGCGGGCCGCAGTCGACGGGCTCGTGACCCGCCGTCTTGAGCCATTCGACGAGGTGGTTCTTGAGTTCGAAGCCCGCATGGTCCGAGCCGAGATACACGCGCATGCGACGAGTGTGACACGCGGGCCCAGTGGCGGACGCTTCGGGTGGCGGCCCTGAGAAAGGCTGGTGAAACTTCGGAAGCTCAGGGAAAGCTCAAGTAACGATCCGGAATCAAAGGTTCCCGAATCCGTTCACCTCCGTTTCACTGGTCCGGCTCGTACACCGCTCGTACGGGAAAGTGCTCGACCGGCGCAAAGGAAACCCTCCCCCCATGACTTCGCAGCCGACCTTGACCAAGCCCGAGGAGGGGCCCGCGGGCCCCTCGGGACCCGGATCCGGGCTTCAGGCCGGGCTCAAGAACCGCCATCTCTCGATGATCGCCATCGGCGGCGTCATCGGGGCCGGGCTGTTCGTGGGCTCCAGCAGCGGTATCGCCACCGCGGGTCCCGGCATCCTCCTGTCGTACGCGCTCGTCGGCACGCTCGTGGTGCTGGTGATGCGGATGCTCGGGGAGATGTCGGCCGCCAATCCGACCTCCGGGTCGTTCTCCGCCCATGCCGACCGGGCGCTCGGGCCCTGGGCCGGGTTCTCCATCGGCTGGCTGTACTGGTTCTTCTGGGTCGTGGTGCTGGCCGTGGAGGCGACGGCCGGGGCGAAGATCCTGGAGGGGTGGATCCCCGCCGTGCCGCAGTGGGGGTGGGCGCTGATCGTGATGGTCGTGCTGACCGCCACCAACCTCGCCTCCGTCGGCTCCTACGGCGAGTTCGAGTTCTGGTTCGCCGGGATCAAGGTCGTCGCCATCGCCGCGTTCATCGTCGTCGGCGGGCTGGCCGTGTTCGGCGTGCTGCCCGGCGTGGACAGCGAGCAGGCGGGGCTGGGGAATCTGACCGAGCACGGCGGATTCCTGCCGAACGGGGCCGGGGCCATCCTCACCGGTGTGCTGCTCGTGGTGTTCTCGTTCATGGGCAGCGAGATCCCCACCCTCGCCGCCGGCGAGTCCGAGGACCCGCAGCGGGCCGTCACCAAGGCGACCAACAGCATCATCTGGCGCATCGCCGTCTTCTACCTCGGGTCCATCTTCGTGGTGGTCGCGCTGCTGCCCTGGGACGCGCAGTCGATCGTCGACAAGGGCTCGTACGTCGCCGCGCTGGACTCGCTCGGCATCGCGAACGCCGGTCAGATCATGAACTTCATCGTGCTGACGTCCGTGCTGTCCTGCCTGAACTCCGGGCTCTACACCGCCTCCCGCATGGCCTTCTCGCTGGGTGAGCGGGGTGACGCGCCGCGGGCCTTCTCCCGGACCACCCGGCGCGGGGTGCCGCGGACGGCGATCCTGGTGTCCGTGGTGTTCGGCTTCGTCGCCGTCTTCTTCAACTACGAGTTCCCGGACTCCGTCTTCCTCTTCCTGGTCAACTCCTCCGGCGCCGTGGCCCTCTTCGTGTGGCTGGTGATCTGCTTCTCCCAGCTGCGGATGCGCCGGATCATCCAGGCCGAGGCGCCGGAGAAGCTGGTGGTGCGGATGTGGCTGTTCCCGTACCTGACCTGGGCCGCCGCCGCCCTGATCGTCTTCGTGCTGGGCTACATGCTGACCGACACCGAGCACGACGGGCGCACCACCGTGCTGCTCTCCCTGCTCGTCGCCGCGCTCGTCCTCGTGGTCGCCTTCGTCAAGCAGCGGATCGCCGGGCGCGGGGCCACCGCCGCCGAGAAGGGCTGACCGGCCCACGAGAGGGGCCCGCCGGATCGCTGCTGCGCTCCGGCGGGCCCCTCTCGTGGGCCTGCGGCGTACTACCGCTTGTCGACCAGCTTCCACGCGGTGGGCAGGACACCCATCGCCAGCGCGGCCTTGAGCGCGTCGCCGATCAGGAACGGGGTGAGGCCGGCCGCGATCGCCGCGGTGAGGGACATGTCGGCGGCGAGGGCCAGGTAGGGCACGCCGACGGCGTAGATGATCGCCTCGCCGAGCACCATCGTGCCGGCCGTGCGCAGCATCGAGCGGTCGGCGCCGCGGCGGGCCAGGGCGCCCACGGCCGTGACGGCGAGCAGCATGCCGAAGACGTAGCCGAGGGAGGGGGCGGCGGTACCGGAGCCGCCCTCCGCGAACCACGGCACGCCCGCCATGCCGACCAGGGCGTACAGCGCGAGGGAGAGCAGGCCGCGGCGGGCGCCGAGCGTGGTGCCGACGAGCAGTGCCGCGAAGGTCTGGCCGGTCACCGGCACCGGGGAGCCGGGCACCGGCACCGCGATCTGGGCCGCGACGCCGGTGAGCACGGCGCCGCCCGCCACCAGCGCGACGTCCCGGACTCGGGAGGAGGGGATGAGGTCGGCGAGGACCTGCCCGGAGCGGCGGGCGGAAACGGCAGCGGTGCTCATGGGGACTCCGCGGTGGTGTGGACATGTCGGGACACCGCGACGCTATCCCAGCGCCCGGGGGCCGATCACCAGCAGCGCCCGACAAAGGCCCGCTCGTCGGCTTGGTGGGCTCCCGACAAAGGCTGCGGGATACACCTGGACTCGGGTGACACCGGTCACCGAGGGGGTGAGGCGGGCGTCACCAGTAAGCGGAATATTGCATTCGGATGATCACATTCCGTATCCGGGTCGTCCGTATCGTGGGCAGCCGCTGTCGCCGGGCGGCACGAGACCCGAAACTGTGGGCGCTTTTGCCCCTGTCCCGAGCCCCCCACGCATTGGACGAGCCGCTCCATGTCCAACAGCACCGCCACCGACGCGCCCCGGCAGCCGGTGGACTCCCCCCTCTCCCACGGCCTCAAGCAGCGCCATCTGTCGATGATCGCCCTCGGCGGGGTGATCGGCGCCGGGCTGTTCGTCGGCTCGGGCGCCGGTATCGCCGCCGCCGGGCCCTCGATCGTCGTCGCCTACGCCCTCTCCGGTCTCCTCGTGATGCTGGTGATGCGGATGCTGGGCGAGATGTCGGCCGCGTACCCGTCCTCCGGTTCCTTCTCCGCCCATGCCGAGCGGGCGATCGGCCCGTGGGCCGGCTTCACGGCGGGCTGGGCCTTCTGGGTCCTGCTGTGCACGGCCGTCGGACTGGAGGGCATCGGTGCCGCGCAGATCGTGCACGGCTGGCTGCCGGGCACACCCGAGTGGGCGTGGGTGGCGCTGTTCATGGTGGTGTTCTGCGGCACCAACCTGGCCGCCGTGCGGAACTTCGGCGAGTTCGAGTTCTGGTTCGCCGCCCTCAAGGTCGGCGCGATCTCGCTGTTCCTGGTGCTGGGCGTGCTGGCGATCTGCGGCGTGCTGCCCGGCACCGACTCCCCCGGCACCTCCCACCTGGGCGACTTCCTGCCGAACGGCGGCAACGGCCTGATCATCGGCCTGCTCGCCTCGGTGTTCGCCTACGGCGGCCTGGAGACGGTCACCATCGCGGCGGCCGAGTCGGAGAACCCGGTCAAGGGCGTGGCGAGCGCCGTGCGGACGGCGATGTGGCGCATCGCGCTGTTCTACGTCGGCTCGATGGCGGTCATCGTGACCCTGGTCCCCTGGGACTCCCCCGAGGTCGTCGAGAAGGGCCCGTACGTCGCGGCTCTCGACGAGCTGGGCATCCCGGGCGCGGGCCAGCTCATGAACGTCGTGGTCCTGGTCGCGCTGCTGAGCGCGATGAACGCCAACATCTACGGGGCCTCGCGCATCGGCTACTCGCTGGTCGAGCGCGGCCAGGGCCCGAAGGTGCTGGGCCGGGTGTCGGGCGGGGTGCCGCGGATCGCGGTGCTGGTCTCCTCCCTCTTCGGCTTCGGATGCGTGCTGCTCAGCTACTGGCGGCCGGACGACGTCTTCTCCTGGCTGCTGAACATGATCGGCGCGGTCATCCTGGTCGTCTGGATCTTCATCGCCGCCTCGCAGCTGCGGCTGCGCCGCCGGCTGGAGCGGGAGACGCCCGAGAAGCTGGTCGTGCGCATGTGGGGCTTCCCGTGGCTGACCTGGGTGGCGCTGGCGGGCATGGCCGCGGTGTTCGTGCTGATGGCCCGTGAGCCGGACACCCGGGTGCAGCTGTACTCGACGGGCGGAATGACGCTGGCCCTGGCGGCCGTCGGCTACGCCCGGCAGCGGCGGGGAGCCGCCCGCCGCTAGCCCGGCACCCGGACACCCCGAGGGCCCTCGCACGGACGCGTGCGGGGGCCTTTTTCGTGTGCACCCGGCCCGCCCCTCCATGCCTCCGGAGTCTCTTGCTGCTAGCGTGCACTTGCAAGCCTTTTGCAATAAGAGGTCGGAGGGGATCCGCCATGTCCGTCTACACGCTTCCTGAACTGCCGTACGACTACTCGGCGCTGGCTCCCGTGATCAGCCCCGAGATCATCGAGCTGCACCACGACAAGCACCACGCCGCGTACGTCAAGGGCGCCAACGACACGCTGGAGCAGCTCGCCGAGGCGCGGGACAAGGAGACGTGGGGCTCGATCAACGGCCTGGAGAAGAACCTGGCCTTCCACCTCTCCGGCCACATCCTGCACTCGATCTACTGGCACAACATGACCGGCGACGGCGGCGGCGAGCCCCTGGACAAGGACGGCGTGGGCGAGCTGGCCGACGCGATCGCCGAGTCCTTCGGCTCCTTCGCCGGTTTCAAGGCGCAGCTCACCAAGGCCGCCGCGACCACCCAGGGCTCGGGCTGGGGCGTCCTGGCCTACGAGCCGCTGAGCGGGCGCCTGATCGTCGAGCAGGTCTACGACCACCAGGGCAACGTCGGCCAGGGCTCCACCCCGATCCTGGTCTTCGACGCCTGGGAGCACGCCTTCTACCTGCAGTACAAGAACCAGAAGGTCGACTTCATCGACGCCATGTGGGCGGTCGTCAACTGGCAGGACGTGGCCGCGCGTTACGAGGCCGCCAAGTCCCGCACCAACACGCTGCTGCTGGCCCCCTGAGAGCCGGCCCCGGTCGTCCCGCCTCGTGATCGTCTTCTCAACCTTCACCGGGCGGGCGGAATGAGGAGAGCCCCCGCGAGGACGTGACTCGCGGGGGCTCTCCGTCTCCCCGGCGGTCCTTGCCGTCTCCCCCGGCGGTCCTTCCCGTCTCGCCCGTCGGTCGCCGTCTGGGCAGGGCGGTGCCGCTTTGCTAGCTTCGAGCGCATGGTTGCCCAGGCCCGGAACTTCACGTCGCGTCGCTATGTCGACCTGCGACGCCAGGGCACCGCCACCTGTCGCCGTCCTCGCGTGAGCTGACGGGGCACCACACCCGGGTGCACCCGTCGCACGAGTCAGCAGATCCGTGAGGCGGGCGGGGTGGCACCGGCGCGCCTCCGTCCGTTCAGACGGCGCAGTGTCGGACCGTTCCGGAGGAGACCACCCATGCCCCGTACCGCGGCAGCCCTGACCGCTTCCCCCGTACCGCGCGGCGCAGGCCACGGCCGGCGCCGGGCCACCGCCGGCGTCGTCCTGCGCTCCGTGCTGGAGCACGGGCCGGTGGCGCGCAGCACCATCGCCCGGCTGACCGGGCTGTCCCCGGCGTCCGTGACGGACTACTGCGCGCACTTCACCCGGCTCGGGCTGGTCCGCGAGGCCGAGCCGCCCCGCCGCGCGAAGGCAGTGGGCCGCCCGCACGTGCCGCTGGACCTCGACGACTCGCGGTTCGTGGTGGGCGGGGTGCATGTGGCCGTCCCGTACACCACGGTCGCGCTGCTCGATCTGCGCGGCCGGGTGGTGCGGCGGCGGGAACTGAAGCACGAGCGGACCGACCCGCCGGGGGTGCTGGACCGCGCGGCGCGGGCACTGGCGGAGCTGCTGGCCGAGGTCCGGGACGTCCGCCCGCTCGGGGTCGGGATGGCGGCCGGCGGCTGGGTCGACCGGGACTCCGGCGTGATCGTCGAGCACGGACTGCTGGGCTGGCGCGACGTGCCGGTGCGGGAGATGCTCGGCGCGCGCACCGGGCTGCCGGTCCATGTCGACGGCCACGCACGGGCGTTGGTCAACGGCGAGCGGCTCTTCGGGCGGGCCCGGGGCAGCGGGAGCGTGCTGCACCTCTTCGTCGGCAACGTGGTGGACGCGGCGTTCGCCACCCACGACGAGGTGCACCACGGGCCGCGTTCACAGGCGGGCACGATCGCGCACCTGCCGGTGCCGGGCGGCGACGAGCCGTGCCCGTGCGGTCGTACCGGCTGCCTCCAGGCGGAGCTGGGCGAGCGGACCCTGTGCCACCGGGCCCGCGCGGCCGGGATCACCGACGGGGCCGATCCGCGGCACGTGCTCGCCGCGGCGAACGCGGGCGACCCGGTGGCCGCCGCGCTGCTGCTGGAGCGGTCGCGGGCCACCGGGCGGGCGGCGGGGCTGCTGGCGGATGTCCTCAACCCGGAGACGGTGGTGGTGACCGAGATCGGCGCCATGCACCGGGAGGACTGCCTGGCCGCGTTGCGGGAGGCGGTCGGCGCGGAACGCGCGGCGGACGTCTTCCCCACCAGTTTTCCCGGCTCCGTGCTGGCCGTCGCCGGCGGCTCGGTCGTTCTGGACGTGCTGTACCGGGATCCGCTGGGCGTTTCGGCCGAGGCCAATTAATTCAGAAACGCGGAATGTTGACACCGATCACCGAGGACCGGAAGCATTCACCCCATGAGCTGTCGCACCCTCTGTTGCTGACGCCCCGGCGCGCCCGGAGCGCGTATCCCACCGCGTGAATTCCCTTTTCCGTCGCCGGAATTCCGCATGCCTCACTGCCCGGCACCCCGTTGCTGTGCCGTTTTCCGTCTTCCCGGCCGCCGCCGTGCCCGGTCCGGATGAATCAGGGAGTCCTTCCATGCCCCCTCCGCCTGCCACAGGCCTCGACCGCCGCCTCTTCCTCACCTCGCTGATCGGTGCCTCGGCAGCCGTCGCCGGGCTCGGCGGCTGCGCCGACGGCAGTGCCGCCGCCGAGACGAAGGGCGCCTCCACCGCTCCGCTCGCCGACAAGGTGCCCGAGGGCACCAGTCTGAAGATCTCCTCTTATCAGAACACCCAGCAGATCCAGTTCGAACTAGCCGGACTGAAGGTTCCGTTCGAGGTGTCGGACTGGCTGAACATCGGGGCGGGACCCGACGTCATCAACGCCTTCCGGGCGAACTCCCTGGACCTCGCCAACAACGCGGGAATACCGCCGATCCAGGCCTACTACCAAGGCTTCAAGGCGAAGATCGTCGCGATCAACCTCACTCGGAAACCGAACTACCTGTTCGCCACGAAACCCGGCAGCGACATCCGCACCCCGGCCGACTTCGAGGGCCGGAAGCTGGCCTTCTCCCAGGGGCAGGCGCAGGGCGTCGTACTGCTGCGGGCGCTGAAGAAGGCCGGGCTCGGCTACGACCAGGTGGAGCTGGTGCCGCTGACCAGCAACCAGTTCCTGACCGCGCTCCAGTCCGGCCAGGTGGACATCGCCCCGCTCGCCAACAGCCAGGCGCCCGCCTATCTGAACCAGTACGGGTCCAAGGGCGCGCGCACCATCGAGACCGACGTGGTCGACCTGCTCAGCCTGCTGTGGGCACCGCAGTCCGTACTGAACGACCGCGCGAAGGCCGCCGCCGTCGCCGCCTACATCCCGCAGTGGGTCAAGGGGCTCGTCTGGACGTGGGAGCACCCGGACCAGTGGAACAGGGAGTACTACGTCAAGACGCAGAACCTGACCCTCGCGCAGGCGCAGGCCGTCACCGAACTGGCCAACAAGCCGCTGTTCCCGCCGAGCTGGGACGAGGCGATCGCCTGGGAGCAGGAGACGGCTGACCTGCTCGCGGAGGGCGGCTTCGTGAAGGAGTTCGACGTGACGCAGCTCTTCGACCGCCGCTTCGAGGCCATCGCGGCACGGGCCGCGACGGCGGAGTACCGGAGGTGAGCGCCGTGACCACCCTCGCGACCGCCGAGAGCGCGGTCACCGTCGCCGAGGACGCCCACCAGGTGCGCAGGCGCCGCCGCCTCTCGCCCGGGAAGCGGTGGCCGGCCGCCCGGCTCACCGGACCGCTGCTGGTGGTCGTCCTGTGGACGGCCGCCTCCGCCGCCGGCACGCTGGATCCCGGCGCGATCCCGGCGCCCTGGACGGTGGCCGAGACGGCCGGCCGGCTGTGGTCGGACGGGACGCTCGCCACCGACGTCGTCACCTCGCTGCGCCGCGCCGCGACCGGGTTCTCGATCGGGCTGGGCGCCGGGGTGCTGCTGGCGCTGGCCGCCGGGCTCAGCCGGGTGGGCGACGCCCTGATCGACGGGACGGTACAGCTCAACCGGGCCGTTCCGACGCTGGGCCTGATCCCGCTGTTCATCCTGTGGCTGGGCATCGGGGAGACCTTCAAGATCGCCATCATCGCGATCGTCGTGTACATCCCGATGTACCTGAACACGCACGCCGCGCTGTCCGGCATCGACAGCCGCTACGTCGAACTGGCCGAGGTCCAGGGGCTGTCCCGGCTGCGGTTCATCCGCCAGGTGGTGATCCCCGGCTCGCTGCCCGGCTTCTTCGTGGGGCTCCGGCTCAGTGTCACCGGTTCCTGGCTGGGCCTGGTGGTGCTGGAGCAGATCAACGCCACCAGCGGCCTCGGCTACATGATGTTCCAGGCCCAGAACTACGGCCAGACGGACGTGATCCTCGTCGGCCTGCTGATCTACGGCGTCTTCGGTCTGGTCTCCGACAGCGTGGTCCGGCTGATCGAGCGGAGGGTGCTGTCATGGCGACGCACACTGAGCAGCTGACCCGTCCGGCCGTCCGGCTGCACGGCCTGACCAGGTCCTTCAAGGGCCGTACGGTGCTCGACGGCATCGACCTCGAACTGCCCGCGGGCCAGTTCACCGCGCTGCTGGGGCACAGCGGGTCCGGCAAGAGCACGCTGCTGCGGGCCGTGGCCGGACTGGACCACGGCGTCGAGGGCGAGGGGCGGCTGTCGGCGCCGGAGCGGGTGTCGGTGGTCTTCCAGGACTCCCGGCTGCTGCCCTGGTCCCGGGTGCTGGACAACGTGCTGCTCGGCGCGGAGGGCAAGGAGGCCGCCGAGCGCGGCCGGGCCGCCCTGGCCGAGGTGGGTCTGGCGGGACGCGAACGGGCCTGGCCCGGGGAGCTGTCCGGCGGCGAGGCGCAGCGGGCGGCACTCGCCCGGGCCCTGGTGCGGGAGCCGCAACTGCTCCTCGCCGACGAGCCGTTCGGCGCGCTGGACGCCCTGACCCGGATCCGGATGCACAACCTGCTGCGGGAGCTGTGGGAGCGCCACCGGCCCTCGGTGCTGCTGGTCACCCACGACGTCGACGAGGCGATCGTGCTCGCCGACCGGGTGCTGGTGCTGGAGAACGGCCGTATCGGCCTCGACCTGACCATCGACCACCCCCATCCGCGCTCCTACCGGGAGCCGAAGCTGGGCGAGTACCGGGAGCGGCTGCTGGCCGCCCTGGGCGTGACGGAGGACCACTGATGACCCGCCGGCTGCACCTGAACGCGTTCCTGATGAACACCGGTCACCACGAGGCGTCCTGGCGGCTGCCGGAGAGCGACCCGTACGCCCATGTGAGCCTCGCGCACTACGTGGACCTGGCCCGGACCGCCGAGCGCGGCACCTTCGACTCGCTGTTCCTCGCCGACGGTCCGCAGCTGTGGAACAACCTCGCGCAGCGGCCGGCCGGCGCGCTGGAACCGCTCACCCTGCTGACCGCGCTGGCCACCGCGACCGAGCACATCGGGCTGATCGCCACGGCCTCCACCTCCTACAACTCGCCCTACAACCTGGCCCGCAGGTTCGCCTCGCTGGACATCGTCAGCGGCGGCCGGGCGGGCTGGAACATCGTCACCACCGCGGGGGCCGAGGCGGCCCGCAACTTCGGTCTGGACGCCGAGCCCGCGCACGCCGAGCGGTACGCCCGCGCCGCCGAGTTCGTGGACGTGGCGCTGAAGCTGTGGGACAGCTGGGAGGACGACGCGGTCCTCGCCGACAAGGCGGCCGGCGTGTGGGGCGACGACAGCCGCATCCACCCGCCGCGCCACCGGGGGACGTACTTCAGCGTCGAGGGCGCGCTCAACGTGCCCCGCACCCCGCAGGGCTACCCGCTGCTGGTGCAGGCCGGGTCCTCGACCGACGGCAAGGTCTTCGCGGCCCGGTACGCGGAGGCGGTGTTCACCGCGCAGCAGACGCTCGAGGACGCGCGGTCCTTCTACGCCGACATCAAGAGCCGCACCCGGCTCGCGGGGCGTGATCCGGAGCACCTCAAGGTGCTGCCGGGCATCGTCCCGGTGATCGGGTCCACCGAGGCGGAGGCACGCGCCGCGGAGCAGGTCCTGGAGGACCACATCGTGCACACGCACGGCGTGCGGCGCCTGGAGGACCTGCTGCGGCTGGCGCCCGGCACCCTGGACCTGGACGGTCCGCTGCCGGACGACCTGCCGCCGGAGAGCGCCATCGAGGGGGCCAGGAGCCGCTACACGCTGGTCGTGGAGCTGGCCCGGCGCGAGCGCCTGACCGTGCGGCAGCTGATCGGGCGGCTCGGCGGCGGGCGCGGCCACCTCACCTTCACCGGGACCCCGGAGCAGGTGGCCGACGAGATCGAGACGTGGTTCACGCGGGGTGCGGCCGACGGCTTCAACATCATGCCGCCGGTGCTGCCCTCGGGCCTGGAGACCTTCGTGGACCACGTCGTCCCGGTCCTGCGCGAGCGCGGCCTGCTGCGCACCGCGTACGGACCCCGGCAGACCCTGCGCGAGCGCTACGGGCTGCCCCGGCCCCGCAACCAGTACGTCAGCGACGCCGCCGGCGACCCCGGCCCGGCCACGGCCGGGGCGCCGGCCGCACTCACCCGTATCTGAGAGAGGAACCCGCCATGAGCGAACTGCGGATCACCAAGATCACCTCCCGTATCGGCGCGAAGGTGTCCGGCGTCGACATCGCCCGGCCGCTGGACGCGGCCACCGTCACCGCGCTGGGTGCCGCCCTGGCCGAGCACAAGGCGCTGGTCTTCGACGACGTGCACCTCGACGACGAGGGCCAGCAGGCCTTCGTGCGCGCCTTCGGGGACCTCACCACCGCCCACCCGACGGTCGGCGCCGTGGACGGCGCCCCGAACGTGCTGCCGGTGGACAGCGAGCGGGGCCGGGCCAACCACTGGCACACCGACGTCACCTTCGTCCTCAACCCGCCGCAGGCCACCTCGCTGCGCAGCCTGACGGTCCCGCCGTACGGCGGCGAGACGCTGATCGCGTCCTCGGCGGGCGCCTACCGGGACCTGCCCGAGCCGCTGCGGCGGCTGGCCGACGGCCTGTGGGCGGAGCACACCAACGACTACGACTACGCGGTCCCGGACGAGGACATCGACGCGGAGAAGGCCGCGCACCGGTCCCGGTTCACCTCGATCAAGTACCGCACGGCCCACCCGGTGGTGCGGGTCCACCCGCTGACCGGTGAGCGCGGACTGTTCATCGGCGGGTTCGCGCAGCGGATCGTGGGCCTGTCGGTGGGCGAGTCGCGCAAGCTGCTCGAACTGCTCCAGTCCTACGTCACCCGTCCGGAGAACGTGCTGCGGCACCGCTGGTCGGAGAACCAGCTGGTGCTGTTCGACAACCGCATCACCCAGCACTACGCCGTCGACAACTACGACGGCCGGCCGCGCCGGCTGCACCGGGTGACGCTGGCCGGCCCCGTGCCGGTGGGCATCGAGGGCAAGGAGAGCTACTCCATTGAGGGCGACGCCTCGCACTACACCCCGGTCGCCGCGTAACGGCGGCGCGGACCCGGCCCCGGGCGCAGGGGTAGGGCGCCTCCCGCGGGGGAAATGTCCCACCGTTCACCCGAGGAGGCGCTCATGGCGTACGTACGGTGTCCGAACTGCGGCGACACGATGCACGAGTTCCGCGACCTGGAGGGGGACGAGGAGAAGGCGGCGGCGCGGCGGGCGCTCGCGGAGCTGCTGGCGGACGGGGAGGTCTTCGTCGCCAAGGCCTATCACCGCTGCACGTACAACGGCTGCCGCCGGATCCAGCGCAAGGACCGGTGGCGCGTTGGCGCGACGCTGCCGGCGGAGGACTGACCGCCGGTTCCGTCTCCCCGCGTCCCTGGGCAGGGACGCGGGGACACGCGTGCCCGGCTCAGAGGTTGCTGAAGTCGGGGCCCTTGGTGCGGGTGCGCTTGATCTCGTAGAAGCCCGGCACGGAGGCCACGGCCAGGGTGCCGTCCCAGAGCTTGGCGGCGTCCTCGCCCTTGGGGGCGGGGGTGACGACCGGGCCGAAGAAGGCGAGCTGCTCGCCGTCGGCGCCGGGCACGGCGATGACCGGGGTGCCGACCTCCTGGCCGACCTTGTCGATGCCCTCCTTGTGGGAGGCGCGCAGCTGGGGCTCGTAGGGGGTGCCGTCCCAGTGGTCCATGAGGGACTCGGGCAGGCCGACGTCCTTCAGGGCCGCGGCGACCGTCTCCCGGCCCGGGCCCTCCTCCCGGTTGTGGATGCGGGTGCCGAGCGCGGTGTAGAGGTCACCGAGCACCTCGGCGCCGTGCTCCTGCTGGGCCGCGATGACGACGCGGACCGGGCCCCAGGCCTTGACCTCCAGCATCTCGCGGTACTCCGCGGGCAGCTCGTCGAGCTTGTCCTCGTTGAGGACGGCCAGGCTCATCACGTGCCAGCGGACCTCGATGTCCCTGACCTTCTCCACCTCCAGGACCCAGCGTGAGGTCATCCAGGCCCAGGGGCACAGGGGGTCGAACCAGAAGTCGACGGGCGTCTTCTCCGACATGTCTCTCCTCATGAGGCTGCGCGATGGGTCGTTCGTGGGGGCAACCGGCCGTCCGGTCCACCCATTCCCGGCTGCCGTGCGTCAGGGGCGCATGGCAGGATCGGTGCTGTCCGCATACTGAACACCACGTGACACCACGTATACCGATACCGAACACCATCCGAGGGAGTGCCGCCCGTGCCCGGTGAGAATCTGTCCCGCGACGAGGCCCGGGAGCGGGCCGCCCTGCTGTCCGTCGACGGGTACGAGGTGTCCCTCGACGTGCGCTCGGCCGTCGGCGACGCGCGGGGCGAGGGGCCGCGCACCTTCCGGTCCGTCACCACGATCCGCTTCCGCTGCAACGAGCCCGGCGCGAGCAGCTTCGCCGACCTGGTCGCGCCGAGCGTGACCGCGGTGTCCCTCAACGGCCGCGACCTCGACCCGAGCGAGGTCTTCGACGGCTCCCGGATCGCCCTGGAGGACCTGGCCGCCGACAACGAGCTGGTGGTCGACGCCCAGTGCGCCTACTCCCGCACCGGCGAGGGACTGCACCGCTTCGTCGACCCCGAGGACGGCGAGGTGTACCTGTACACCCAGTACGAGCCGGCCGACTCCCGCCGGGTCTTCGCCAACTTCGAGCAGCCGGACCTCAAGGCCCCCTTCCGCTTCGAGGTGCGCGCGCCCGAGGAGTGGACGGTGTGGTCCAACGGCGCGGGCGAGTGCGCCGACGGGGTCTGGCGGTTCGCGGAGACGAAGCCGATCTCGACGTACATCACGTGCGTGGTCGCCGGTCCGTACCACTACGTGACGGACTCCTACGAGCGGACCTTCGAGGACGGCACCCGGCTGGAGATCCCGCTCGGCGCCCTGTGCCGCAAGGGGCTCGCCCCGCACTTCGACGCCGACGACGTCTTCCTGATCACCAAGCAGGGCCTGGACTTCTTCCACGACCACTTCGACTACCCGTACCCCTTCGGGAAGTACGACCAGGCGTTCGTGCCCGAGTACAACCTCGGCGCGATGGAGAACCCGGGGATGGTGACCTTCCGGGAGGAGTACATCTTCCGCGGGAAGGTGACGCGGGCGTCGTACGAGGGCCGTGCCAACACGATCCTGCACGAGATGGCGCACATGTGGTTCGGCGACCTGGTCACCATGGAGTGGTGGGACGACCTGTGGCTGAAGGAGTCCTTCGCCGACTTCATGGGCGCCTTCGCCAACGTCAACGCGACCCGCTTCAAGGACGCCTGGATCACCTTCGCCAACCGCCGCAAGGCGTGGGCCTACCGCGCCGACCAGCTCCCCTCCACCCACCCGATCACGGCCGACATCCGTGACCTGGAGGACGCCAAGCTGAACTTCGACGGCATCACCTACGCCAAGGGCGCCTCCGCGCTCAAGCAGCTGGTGGCGTACGTCGGGCAGGACGCCTTCCTGGAGGGCGCACGGCGCTACTTCAAGCGGCACGCGTACGGCAACACCCGGCTGGGCGACCTGCTGTCGGTCCTGGAGGAGACCAGCGGGCGGGACATGGCGGCCTGGTCGCGCTCCTGGCTGCAGACGGCCGGCGTCAACTCGCTGACCCCGCAGGTGCTGCTGGGCGCGGACGGCACGGTCGACGAGCTGGCCGTGGTGCAGGAGGCGGCGGAATCCCACCCCGAACTGCGCCCGCACCGGATCGCGGTCGGCCTGTACCGGCGTACGGCCGAGGGCGCCCTGGAGCGGTACGCGCGCGCCGAGGTGGACGTGGAGGGGCCGCGCACGGTGGTCGCGGAGCTGGCCGGTGCCGAGGCGCCCGAGCTGGTCCTGGTCAACGACGACGACCTCACGTACTGCAAGACCCGCTTCGACGACACCTCGCTGGCCACGCTGCGCGAGCACCTGGGCGCCGTGACCGACCCGCTGGCCCGTGCGCTGTGCTGGTCGGCGCTGTGGAACATGACGCGGGACGCGCTGCTGCCGGCGCGGGACTTCGCGGCGCTGGTGCTGCGGTTCGCCGGGCGCGAGTCCGACATCGGCGTGCTGCAGATGCTGCACGCCTGGACCGACTCGGCGCTGGTGCACTACGCCGCCCCCGACTGGCGGGAGACGGGCGGGCGGCTGCTCGCCGAGGGCGCGCTGCGCGAGCTGCGGGACGCGGCGCCGGGCAGCGAGCAGCAGCTGGCGTGGGCGCGGTTCTTCGCGTCGGTGGCGTCCGAGGAGGCGGACCTGGCGCTGCTCGGGGGGCTGCTGGAGGGCACCGAGAAGATCGACGGGCTGGACGTGGACCAGGAGCTGCGCTGGGTGTTCCTGGCCCCGCTCGCGGCCCACGGCGCGGCCGACGAAACCGCCCTGGCCGCCGAGCTGGCCCGCGACGACACCGCCTCCGGCAAGCGCCACCAGGTGCGCTGCCTCGCCTCGCGCCCCTCGGCCGCGGTGAAGGCGCAGGCCTGGGCCCAGGTCGTGGAGTCGGACGCGCTGTCGAACGCGTTGGTGGAGGCGACCATCGCCGGGTTCGCGCAGCCCTCCCAGCGGGAGCTGCTGGCGCCGTACACCGAGAAGTACTTCGCGGCGATCGAGCGGGTGTGGGCCGAGCGGTCCATCCAGATCGGGATGGACGTGGTCCGGGGCCTGTTCCCGTCGCTGCGGGACTCCCGGGACACGCTGGACGCGACCGACGCGTGGCTGTCCGCGCACGAGGGGGCGGCGCCGGCGCTGCGCCGTCTGGTGCTGGAGGCTCGGGACGATCTGGCGCGGGCGTTGCGGGCGCAGGCTTGCGACGGGGGTGCGTGAGGGTTCTGTCGGTCGTCGGGTGCGGGTTCGTTGTGGTTGATCGCGCCCACGCAGCGGAGCCGCACATCGATACAGCCCCGCGCCCCTGAGGGGCGCGCCGTCCTGCCCGGCGCGACATGAACACCGCCCCTTTGGCCAATGATTGAGCGTTCCGTCGTTGTTACGGAATTCGGTCAACAGCAGCCGTAACCCCTGGTCCCACCCTTTCGGACCAGGGGTTTCGGCATCCGAACACCCGTCCTTTAGTCCGGCCTTGTCCCGGTTCGGCGATGGGCGTGTAACAGGGGTTAAGGGGCGGATCGGGCGCGGGAAATTGCCGGTCATGACGCACAACACCCCGCTCTCCCCCCGCCCCCGCCCGCTGCACGAACTGGCCGACGGCAGGCGTCGGCTGATGACGGCCGCGCAGCTGCGGGCGCACGGTGTCTCCGCCGCTCAGTCCAGTGAGCAGTGCCGGCCCGGCGGCCCCTGGCAGCAGCTGCTGCCGAACGTGGTCCTGCTGCACCCGGGCCCGCCGACCAGCGAGGAGCGCCTGCACGCGGTGCTGCTGTACGCGGCACGGGACCGCGCCTCGGGCACCGCATCCGGCGTGAGCGCCTCCGTGCCGGTGCAGCCGGGCGGGGAGCACCCGCCCGGGCCGGCCTACGCCGAGGCGATGATCACCGGCCTGGCCGCGCTGACGCTGCACGGCTTCTCCGCCGCTCCCCCGCTGCCCTCCCTGGACGTCATCGACGTCCTGGTGCCGCGACTGCGTCGGCTGCGCACGACGGGCTGTGCGCGCGTCGTCCGCACCGCCGCGCTGCCGACCGCGGTGGAGCTGACCGGCGTGCCGGTGGCACCGGTGGCGCGGGCCCTGGCGGACGCGGTGGCGGAGCTGACCGACCCGGGCACGGTGCGCCGGCTGCTGACGGAGGCGGTGCGCGGCGGGCACTGCGAACCGGCCGCGGTGGTAGGGGAGCTGAACCGGGCCCGGCTGCTCAGCCGCCCGCACGTGGTGGACGCCGTGGACTCGCTGGTCGCCGAGGGGCGGGCGCTGGCCGAGCAGCGGCTGTACCGGATGGTGCGCGAGCACGCCCTGCCCGAGCCGGTCTGGAACGTCGACCTGCGCCTGCCCGGCGGGCCCCACCTGGGCGGCGTGGACGCCTTCTGGCCCGAGCACGCGGTGGCCCTGGAGCTGGACACCCGGGCGCACCGGCAGCAGGAGGAGGACGCCGCCCGGGCGGAGCACGCCCGCAAGCGCGAGCACCTGGAACGGCTGGGGATCACCGTCGTGCACCTGACCCCGCGCAAGCTGCGGGACTGCCCGGAGCACCAGGCGGCCGTCGTGCGTACGGCACTGATGGCGGCCGGGGACCGGGAGCCCGCGGCGTACGTCGTGGTGCTGCCGCGCTAGGTCGCGGTCACCCGGTGCAGAACTCGGCCTCGATCACCGCCTCGCCGTCGCCGGACCAGTCGCCGTTGAAGTTGAAGGCGAGCGCGTGCCGGCCGTCCCGGGTCGCCACCGCCTCCGACGAGGAGCCGTGGATGCCGCCGGCGTGCCCCCAGACCGTCACCCCGCAGTCCAGTTCCCGCTTGATCAGACCGAGTCCGTACTCGGCGCCGTCCATCGCGGGGACGGTGGTGGTCATCTCGGCGAGCTGCTTGGCGGGCAGCAGCCTGCCGCGGAGCAGGGCGGTGTAGAAGCGGTTCAGATCGGCCGAGCTGGAGACCGCCTCGCCCGACGCGCCGGCGATGGACGGGTTGAGCCGGGTGACGTCGTACGTCGGGCCGGTCGCGGTCTCGGCCAGCTTGGAGTAGGCGCGGCTGCTGGGGCGGGGCAGGCCGGTGCGGGTGCCCGGGAAGGAGGTGGCGCGCAGGTGCAGCGGCTCGGTGATCCGGCGGCGCACCTCCTCGGCGTACGGGCGGCCGGTGGCCTCCTCGATCACCAGGCCGGCCAGGACGTAGTTGGTGTTGGAGTAGGTCCAGGAGGTGCCGGGTGCGAAGTACGGTTCGTGGGCCATGGCGATCGCGACCAGCTCGCGCGGGGTCACCGTGTCGTAGCGGTGCTCGAAGAAGCCGTCCTTGAGGAAGTAGTCGCGGGCGAACCCCTCGTCCTCGGTGTAGTTGTAGACGCCGCTGGTGTGGTTGAGGAGCTGGCGCAGGGTGATCCGGGCACCGTCGTGGCCGTGGCCCGCGACCACGCCCGGCAGCCACCGGTCCACCGAGTCGTCCAGTGAGAGCCGGCCCTCGGCCTCCAGCTGGAGCAGCACGGTGGCGACGAAGGTCTTGGTGATGCTGCCGACCCGGTAGCGGTCCCGCTCGGAGCGCGGCTCGCCGGTGCGCAGATCGCCCACCCCGGCCGTCTCGGACCAGGTGCCGCGGCCGTCGCGGGCGGTCGCCGTGACGCCGGGCACGCCGTCCTCGACGGCGGCCTGCAGGGCCCGGCGGGTCGCGTCGTGGCCGCCGGTGGCGTCGGGCGCGGCCACGGCGGGACCCGCGAGGGCCGCCGACAGGGCCACGGCGGCGGCCGCGAGCAGGGCGGTTCGAACGCGTACGGTCATGTCTTCCCCCATCCTCGGTGCTGCTCGGTCCCGGGAGAGACCGCACCGACCGCAAGAGGGTTGCCGTGGTCCGCGACGGTTGAACGTGATTCGGCCCCTTTTCACCCGCACCGGTGGCGTGCGGTGCGCCGCGGGCAGGGCGGGCGGTACGGGAGGCGCCGGAGGGTGCCGGAGGACCCCACCGGGATTGTCATGACCCGTCCCATGTGTCCTCGATGGCGTATGGCGGAAGTACGCCATGGCTTCTTCCCGTCCCGGACAACTCTCCCCAATCAGTGATCCCTTGAGTAAAGCTGAGCGGTCGTCCGGGATCGGATTCCGGACTGCCTCGGCCAGGGCCGGTCGGCCTTGGTCGTGCCGCTCGCTCCTCCACCCCAAGGGATGCCGATGACCAACACCCCCCAGCGCGAACCGATACCGGGCGCGAGACGCGCGGCCCGCCTGGCCGTGGCCACGGGCCTCGCCGCCGCGCTGGCCGCGGTCGGGCCCGTGCCCGCGGCGCTCGCCGCCGACGGACCCGCTGCGACCGCGCCGCCCGTCGACGCCTCCGTCAAGTCCGCCCACGACAAGCTCGGTTCCGACGACGCGGACCGGCTCACCGAGGCGAAGGCCGACGGCGAGAAGAACATCACGATGATGGTCGCCACCGCGCCGGGCCGGACCGAGCAGGTGGCGAAGGAGCTGGACGGGGTGGCCGGCGGCACCGTCGGCCGCACCTACGACGAGCTGGGCTACGTACGCGCCACCGTCCCCACAGCCAAGGCGGACTCGGCCATCGCGGCCGCCGCGAAGCTCTCCTCCGTGCACGGCATCGACCTGCGCGAGGAGATCCCGCTGGACGACCCGACGCCGAGCGCGGACATGGCGAAGGGCGCCTCGCACCAGGGCCGTTCCTACCCGGCCCCGGACCGCTGGACGCCCGCGAAGAACCCGTACAACCCGTCCTTCGAGACCGGCGCCGTCGACTTCGTGAAGAAGAACCCGAAGTCGGACGGCCGGGGCGTCACCATCGGCATCCTCGACTCCGGCGTCGACCTCGGCCACCCGGCGCTGCAGAAGACCACCACCGGCGAGCGCAAGATCGTGGACTGGGTCACCGCCACCGACCCGGTCGTCGACGGCGACCGCACCTGGCGCCCGATGACCACCTCCGTCTCCGGGCCCACCTTCACCTACGGCGGGCAGACCTGGACGGCGCCCGCGGGCTCGTACCGGGTCAGCACCTTCCTGGAGTCGTACACCACCGGCGGTGACGCCGCGGGCGACGCCAACCGGGACGGCGACACCACCGACTCCTGGGGCGTCCTGTACGACGCCGAGGCCGGCACGGTCCGCGTCGACCTGAACAACAACCACGACTTCTCCGACGACACCCCGATGAAGCCCTACAAGAACGGCTTCCAGGTCGGGTACTTCGGCACCGACGACCCGAAGACGGACGTGGCCGAGCGCCAGCCCTTCGTCGTCGAGGTCCGCAAGGACGTCGTCTACAACTCCTCCGGCACCAAGGCCGACTTCGTCAACATCGGCGTCATCGAGTCCGAGCACGGCACGCACGTCGCCGGACTCGCCGCCGCCAACGGGCTGTTCGGCGGCCGGATGGACGGCGCCGCGCCCGGCGCGCAGATCGTCTCCTCCCGCGCGTGCACCTGGAGCGGCGGCTGCACCAACGTCGCGCTCACCGAGGGCATGATCGACCTCGTGGTCAACCGCGGCGTCGACATCGTCAACATGTCGATCGGCGGACTGCCCGCCCTCAACGACGGCAACAACGCCCGCGCCGAGCTGTACACGCGGCTCATCGACACCTACGGCGTGCAGCTGGTCATCTCCGCGGGCAACTCGGGCCCCGGCGCCAACACCATCGGCGACCCCGGCCTCGCCGACAAGGTGATCTCGGTCGGCGCGTCCATCTCGCGCGAGACCTGGGCCGCCAACTACGGCTCCCAGGTGCGGACCGAGTACCAGATGATGCCGTTCTCCTCGCGCGGCCCGCGTGAGGACGGCGGCTTCACGCCGACGCTGACCGCGCCCGGCGCGGCGGTCAACTCCATCCAGACCTGGATGCCCGGCGCCCCGGTCCCGGAGGCGGGCTACGACCTGCCCGCCGGTTACGGCATGCTCCAGGGCACCTCGATGGCCTCCCCGCAGGCCGCGGGCGCCTCGGCGCTGCTGCTGTCGGCGGCCAAGCAGGCCCGCATCGACCTCACCCCGGCGAAGCTGCGCACCGCGCTGACCTCCACCGCCGACCACATCAAGGGCGTGCAGGCGTACGAGGAGGGCGCGGGCCTGATCGACATTCCCGCCGCCTGGAAGTCGATCCGGCGCGGCGCCACCGCCCACGAGTACACGGTCAAGGCACCGGTCGACACCGCGATCGACCAGTTCCTCGAGACCCCGGGCTACGGCACCGGCCTGTACGACCGCGAGGGCGGCCTGAAGGCCGGGCAGAAGAAGACGTACGAGATCACACTCACCCGCACCACCGGCGCCGACCGGCCGGTCCGGCACGAGCTGGACTTCGAGAACAACGCGGGGCACACCTTCCGGATCGCCGGACGGGACTCGGTGTACCTGCCGCTGAACGAGCCGGTCACCGTCAAGGTCGAGGCGCGGCCCGGTTCCGCCGGTCTCAAGAGCGCGATCCTGGAGGTCGACGACCCGCGCACCGAGGGCGTCGACCAGCAGGTCCTGACCACGGTCGTGGTCTCCGCCCCGCTGAAGTACGACTTCTCCGCGAAGGGCTCGGTGCAGCGCAACGACACCACGTCGTACTTCGTGACCGTCCCCGAGGGCGCGAAGTCGCTGGAGGTGGCGATCGGCGGGCTCAAGGGCGGGAGCCAGACCCGGTTCATCTCCATCCACCCGTACGGCGTCCCGTCCGACAACACCTCCACGCCGTACTGCTACAACAACTACCTCGACGGCAACGGCTGCCGACCCGACGTGCGCGCGTACGCCGACCCGCAGCCCGGCGTCTGGGAGGTCGAGGTCGAGGCCCGGCGCACCTCGCCGCTGCTCGACAACCCCTACGAGCTGGACGTCACCGTGCTCGGCGCGGCCTTCGACCCGGAGGTCGTCACGGTGCCCGAGGCGAAGGCCGGCACCCCGGCCGACGCCTCCTGGACGGTGACCAACCAGTACGCCCCGCTCGACGGCAAGCTGGTCGGCGGCCCGCTCGGCTCGTCCGAGACCTCCCGCCCGACGATCAAGCAGGGCGAGACGGCCACCTCCACGGTCGAGGTGCCCGAGGGCGCCGAGTCGCTGGACGTCGCCATCGGGGGCGTCTCCGACGCGGCCGCCGACCTGGACCTGACGGTCTACGGCGAGGACGGCTCCGTCGTCGCCCAGTCCGCCGACGGCGACTCGGAGGAGTCGGTCTCCCTGGCCAAGCCGGCCGCCGGTACGTACACCGTCGAGGTCGCGGGCTACTCGGTGCCCTCGGGCAGCACGGAGTACGACTACCGGGACGTGTACTTCGCCGACACCCTCGGCTCGGTCACCGTGGACGCGGCGGCGGTGAAGCTCGGCACGGGCGACTCGGCGACGGTCTCCGGCAGCGTCACGGCCCTGGCCGCCGCCCCCGAGGGCCGCGAGTTCTTCGGCCGGGTCCAGCTGGTCAACGCCCACGGCACGGTCGCGGGCCTGGGCAGCGTGCGGATCGGGAAGGTCGTGCCGTAGTCCGGTGCGGTACGGGGAAGGGGCGGGCGCGCCTCGTGTCGGGCGCCCGCCCCTTTCGCTTGCCCCGGGTGGGTCAGTCGCAGGTGAGGGTGCGCGACTCCGGGAGGGAGGCGGTGATCCAGGCGCGGGCGGTGGCGATGTTCCGCTCGCCGGTGATCACCGTGTCCGCGGTGGGCCGGTCCCGCAGGGCGCCGACCAGCACCCGGTCGCCGGGGCGCAGGGTGGCGAGGCCGTCGTCCAGCACGAACGTCGGCGCCGGGCCGGTGCTCCCCCCGGGTGCGTAGGACTGCGTCACCCGCAGCGTGATCCGGTGCCGTGCGCTGCCCGGCACCGGATCGGCGGCGGTCACCGTGCCCTCGGCGACCAGCCGGGCGCAGGCGAGGTAGCGGGGGGTGCCGAAGACGACGGCGGCCTCCTGGCCCGCGGAGGGGCTGCTCGGCCGCACGGCGGACTTGTCGGCCGCGCTGCCGCTCGCCGCGTCCTCGGAGGCACCGCTGCCGCTCTGCACCACCAGCCAGCCCAGGCCCGCGACCACGACCCCCGCGCAGGCCGCCGCGAGGACGCCGAACGCGAGGCGGAAGGGGCGGCGGCGCGGCGCCGGGGCCCGGACGGGTTCCAAAGCCGGGTCCTGTGCCGGTACGTCCTCGGCCAGGGCGTCGCCGAGCAGGTTCAGCTGCTCCCGCAGCAGCGCCACGTCGGCCGTCGCCGACCGGTGCTCGCCCCGGGCGTCCGGCCCCGCGTCGGGCGGCAGCGGCTCGCCCGTGATCGCGGCCATCAGCGCGTCGTACCCACCGGGGTGCCGTTCGGCGGCCATCTCACACCACCTCGTCCTCGTGCAGGCGGGCGCGCAGGGCCCGTACCGCCGTGTGCAGCCTGCTCTTGACCGTGCCCTCGGGGATGCCCAGCTCCTCGGCGATGCCGCGCACCGGCAGATCGGCGTAGAAGCGCAGGACGAGGACCTGGCGCTGGGCGTCGGGCAGCTCGTCCAGGCCCTGCGCGACGGCGAGGGACAGGACGCTGGCGTCCTCGTCGCCGGGGTGCTCCGTCTGGCGCAGCGCGGCCAGGCGTTCCCCGAGGCGGTCCTGGCGGCGCCTGGCCCGGTGCCAGTCCATGGCCAGGTTGGAGGCGACGACCGCCGCCCAGGCGGACACGTCGCGCGGCGCCTCGCGGCCACTGGCCGTCCGCTCCAGCAGCCGCAGGCGGACCTGCTGCACCCCGTCCGGCAGGTCCGCCTGCGGCACCCCGCCCAGCGCGAGCACCGCCCGCACCCGGCGTTCCTGTGCCGCGTCCAGGGGGTCGTCGCGTACGTCGTCCCCCTGGCCGCGGCGGGTCCGTCTGCGCAGCACCGCACCCCTCCCCCTCGGCCCTCTTCTCGCGTCTCCCCTATGACGCGGCAGCGGTCCGAAACGTTCGCCCGCCCGGTCGCCTTTCGGCGCGAGGCGTACGTCACATCGTCGTGTGGCGCGGGAAGGGATGGGCAGGGGCGGACCGAGCCCTGGCGTCCCAAGGTGCGGGAACACCGCGCAAAGGATTGGACAGGCGGGCCGGGCTTCGCCCCATGATGGAAAAGTCTCGGCCGAGCAAAGCGCGCGTGAAGACACGCGCACGAACGGAGAAGGAGTCACCGTGAGGGTCGGAATCGTCGGAGCCACCGGTCAGGTGGGCACGGTCATGCGCAGGATCCTCACGGAGCGCGACTTCCCGGTCACCGAGCTGCGCCTGTTCGCCTCGGCGCGCAGCGCGGGCAAGGAGCTGGACGGCGTGACGGTGGAGGACGCGGCCACCGCCGACTACTCCGGGCTCGACATCGTGCTGTTCTCGGCGGGCGGCGCCACCTCCAAGGCGCTGGCCGAAAAGGTCGCCTCGCAGGGCCCCGTCGTGATCGACAACTCCTCCGCCTGGCGCCGCGACCCCGAGGTCCCGCTGGTGGTGTCCGAGGTGAACCCGCACGCGATCGCCGACCGCCCCAAGGGCATCATCGCCAACCCGAACTGCACCACGATGGCCGCGATGCCGGTGCTGCGTCCGCTGCACGCGGAGGCGGGCCTGGAGGCCCTCGTCGTCGCCACCTACCAGGCGGTGTCCGGCTCCGGCCTGGCCGGCGTGGACGAGCTGTTCGAGCAGGTCCAGAAGGTCGGCGCGGACGCCCCCAAGCTGACCCACGACGGTTCGGCCGCCGAGTTCCCGAAGCCCGAGAAGTACGTGGCGCCGATCGCGTACAACGTGCTGCCGCTGGCCGGGTCCATCGTCGACGACGGTCTGCACGAGACGGACGAGGAGCAGAAGCTCCGCAACGAGTCCCGCAAGATCCTGGAGATCCCGGAGCTGAAGGTGTCCGGCACCTGTGTGCGCGTGCCCGTCTTCAGCGGCCACTCCCTGCAGATCAACGCCCGTTTCGCCCGCCCGATCAGCGTGGAGCGCGCCAAGGAGCTGCTGGCCGGCGCCCCCGGCGTGGCGCTCACCGAGGTGCCGACCCCGCTCCAGGCGGCCGGCCAGGACCCGTCCTACGTGGGCCGGATCCGCCAGGACGAGACCGTGGACAACGGCCTCGCCCTGTTCGTCTCCAACGACAACCTGCGCAAGGGCGCGGCCCTGAACGCGGTGCAGATCGCGGAGCTGGTGGCGGCGGAGCTGAAGGGCTGACGAGCTGGGCCCTCAGCCCCGCCTGACCTCGTAGAGGAAGCAGCCGTACTCGACGGCCCGGACGTGGACGAACGCCACGGCCGGGTCGTCGAACGCTTCCCGGAGGGCGTACGCGAAGGCGCCGGGGTCCCCGATCAGCCGCCCGCCCAGGATGTGCCCGTGGGCGGAGTAGCGGCGCAGGACGCGGTGCGAGTTGGTGAAGGGGAGGCGGTCCGTCTCCGGCCCCGCGCACTCCTCGGCGTGGACGAAGACCGGCCCCTGCTCGTCGTAGGGGCCCGGATCGGCGCCCGTGGCCGCCGCCCAGCGGCGCAGCGGGGCGTAGGAGACGAGCGCGATCCGCTCGCCGGCGCGGCTGTGGCGCAGGCAGCAGCGCAGCGGGGCGCCGCCCTCGTGGTCGGTCACGGGAGCGGGGACGCGGCCCGCGTCGTCGGCGGCGCGGAGTTCCTTGAGCACGTCCGGCGGGACGGGGTGTGCGGTGTGGCCTTTCATGGGACCAGGCTCGCGCGTAGGCGCGCCGCGCACCGGCGGGAAATGGACATCGCGTTCCGTCCCGGCCACGTGGAAGGATGGCGCAACCCACACATAACGAGGAGATGACCGCGTGCCTGGCACAAACCTGACTCGCGAAGAGGCGCGGCAGCGGGCGACGCTGCTGACCGTTGACTCGTACGAGATCGATCTCGACCTCACCGGCGCGCAGGAGGGCGGCACCTACCGGTCCGTGACCACGGTGCGCTTCGACGTCGCCGAGGGCGGCGGCGAGTCCTTCATCGACCTGGTCGCGCCGACGGTCCACGAGGTGACGCTGAACGGCGACGCCCTCGACCCCGCCGAGGTGTTCCAGGACTCCCGCATCGCCCTGCCGGGGCTGCTGCCGGGCCGCAACGTGCTGCGCGTGGTCGCGGACTGCGCGTACACCAACACCGGCGAGGGCCTGCACCGCTTCGTCGACCCGGTGGACGACCAGGCGTACCTGTACACCCAGTTCGAGGTGCCGGACGCGCGCCGGGTCTTCGCGAGCTTCGAGCAGCCGGACCTGAAGGCGACGTTCCGGTTCACCGTGAAGGCCCCCGAGGGCTGGACGGTCGTCTCCAACTCCCCGACCCCCGAACCGAAGGACAACGTCTGGGAGTTCGAGCCGACCCCGCGCATCTCGTCGTACATCACGGCGCTGATCGTCGGCCCGTACCACTCGGTGCACAGCGTGTACGAGAAGGACGGCCAGTCCGTGCCGCTCGGCATCTACTGCCGTCCCTCGCTCGCCGAGCACCTGGACGCGGACGCCATCTTCGAGGTCACCCGGCAGGGCTTCGACTGGTTCCAGGAGAAGTTCGACTACGCCTACCCGTTCAAGAAGTACGACCAGCTCTTCGTGCCGGAGTTCAACGCGGGCGCGATGGAGAACGCGGGCGCGGTGACCATCCGGGACCAGTACGTGTTCCGTTCCAAGGTGACGGACGCCGCGTACGAGGGCCGGGCGGCCACGATCCTGCACGAGCTGGCGCACATGTGGTTCGGCGACCTGGTCACCATGGAGTGGTGGAACGACCTGTGGCTGAACGAGTCGTTCGCCACCTACTCCGAGGCCGCCTGCCAGGCCGCCGCGCCCGGCTCGAAGTGGCCGCACTCCTGGACGACGTTCGCCAACCAGATGAAGACCTGGGCGTACCGGCAGGACCAGCTGCCGTCCACCCACCCGATCATGGCGGACATCAACGACCTGGACGACGTGCTGGTCAACTTCGACGGCATCACGTACGCCAAGGGCGCCAGCGTGCTCAAGCAGCTCGTCGCGTACGTCGGTGAGGACGCGTTCTTCCGGGGCGTGCAGGCGTACTTCAAGCGGCACGCGTTCGGCAACACCCGCCTGTCCGACCTGCTGGGCGCGCTGGAGGAGACCTCGGGGCGCGACCTCAAGACCTGGTCGAAGGCGTGGCTGGAGACGGCCGGCATCAACGTGCTGCGCCCGGAGATCGAGACGGACGCCGAGGGTGTCATCACCTCCTTCGCCATCCGCCAGGAGGCCCCCGCGCTGCCCGCCGGGGCGAAGGGCGAGCCGACCCTGCGCCCGCACCGCATCGCGATCGGCGCCTACGACCTCGACGGCGACGGCAGGCTGGTGCGCGGCGACCGCGTCGAGCTGGACGTCGACGGCGAGCTGACGGACGTACCGCAGCTGGTCGGCAAGGCCCGCCCGGCGGTGCTCCTGCTCAACGACGACGACCTGTCGTACGCCAAGGTCCGCCTGGACGAGCAGTCGCTCGCCGTGGTCACCGAGCACCTCGGCGACTTCACCGAGTCGCTGCCGCGCGCCCTGTGCTGGGCGTCGGCCTGGGACATGACCCGGGACGCGGAGCTGGCCACCCGCGACTACCTGTCGCTGGTGCTGTCCGGCATCGGCAAGGAGTCCGACATCGGCGTGGTGCAGTCGCTGCAGCGCCAGGTGAAGCTGGCCATCGACCAGTACGCCGCCCCGACCGCCCGCGAGGCGCTGCTCACCCGCTGGACCGAGGCCACGCTGGCCCACCTGCGCGCCGCCGAGGCGGGCAGCGACCACCAGCTGGCGTGGGCGCGGGCGTTCGCGGCGACGGCCAGGACGCCGGAGCAGCTGGACCTGCTCGACGCGCTGCTCGACGGCACGCAGACGATCGAGGGCCTGGCCGTCGACACCGAGCTGCGCTGGGCGTTCGTGCAGCGGCTGGCGGCCGTGGGCCGGTTCGGCAGTTCGGAGATCGCCGCCGAGTACGAGCGGGACAAGACCGCCGCCGGTGAGCGCCACGCGGCCACCGCGCGGGCCGCCCGCCCGACCGAGGCGGCCAAGGCGGAGGCCTGGGAGTCGGTAGTGGAGTCCGACAAGCTGCCGAACGCCGTCCAGGAGGCGGTCATCGCCGGTTTCGTCCAGACCGACCAGCGCGAGCTGCTGGCGGCGTACGCGGAGCGGTACTTCGAGGCGCTGAAGGGCGTCTGGGAGTCCCGGTCCCACGAGATGGCCCAGCAGATCGCGGTCGGCCTGTACCCGGCGGTGCAGGTGTCCCAGGAGACCCTGGACCGCACGGACGCGTGGCTGGCCTCCGCCGAGCCGAACGCGGCCCTGCGCCGACTGGTCTCGGAGTCCCGCTCCGGCATCGAGCGCGCACTGAAGGCGCAGGCGGCGGACGCGGCGGCGGCCGAGTAGGCGGTCGCCGAGCAGGCGGGGCGTCCGGTGTCGCACCGGGCGCCCCTTGCCCGTGCCGGTGCGGCGTCCGGTGTTCAGGGGCGCGCGTCCGCCGCCGTGTGCAGGGCCGTGAGTACGGTCGCGACGGCGGCGCCCTGCTCCGCGCCCTTGCGCACGGCCGCGACCACGTGCCGGACGGGGCGGTCCTCGCGGAGTTCGCGCATCACCACCCCGTCCCGGGGGACGGCCGCCATGCGCGGGACCAGGGCGACGCCCATGCCCGCCTCGACCATGGCGAGGATGGCCGGCCAGCCGGCCGCCGCGTGCCCCTGGTGTGGCCGGAACCCGGCGGCCTCGCAGGCGCCGCGCGTGATGTCGGACCAGGGCCCGCTGGCGCCGAAGATCCACGGCTCGGCGGCGAGGTCGGCCAGCCGCAGCCGCTCCGCGCGGGCCAGCGGGTGGTCGCCGGGGAGGGCGACGTCCAGCGGGTCGGCGAGCAGCGGGACGCGGGTGAAGCGCGGGTCGACGACGCTCGGCGCCTGCGCGGCCAGCGACAGCGCGAGGTCCACCTCCCCGGTGGCCAGCAGCTCGTACGCCTCCTGCGCCTCGGCTTCCCGCACCCGCACCGCGATCGCCGGGTGCGTGCCGCGCAGCGCGGTGACGGCCGGAACGACGAGGGCGGGTACGGCGGTGGAGAAGGCGCCGACCCGGACCTCGCCCGCCTCTCCCCGGACATGTGCCGCCAACTCGGCGTCGGCGCGCTCCAGTTGCTCGAACACGGCCTCGGCGTGCCGCAGCACCAGGCGCGCCGCGTCCGTCAGCCGGACCCTCCGGCCGTGGGCCCGGAGCAGTTCCACCCCGAGTTGCTTGGAGAGGTTCGTCAGCTGCTGGGAGACGGCGGACGGCGTCATGTGCAGCGCCTCGGCCGTCGCGGTCACCGTGCCCCTCTCGCGCAGCGTCCGCAGGATGTGCAGCTTGCGGATGTCCCAGTCGGCCATGGCGGCAACCTACCGGCGGACCCCGCGACCTACCGGCGGGCCCCCGCGCCCAGGACGACACCACCGAGGATCAGCGCCATGCAGCCCGCCTGCGCCCAGCCGGTCGGCTCGGCGAGCAGGGCCCAGGACAGCAGGGCGACGCACACCGGCTGGAGGTAGTAGACGACCCCGGCGCGGGTCGGTCCGATCAGGGAGATCGCCTTGTTCCAGGCGAAGAAGGCGACGGCGGACGAGGCGACGCCGACGTACAGCAGCGGCCAGACGGTGCCCGGTGCCGGGTGGAAGCCGCCCTGGACGGCGAGGCTGACGGCCTGGGCGGGCAGCAGCAGGACCGTGCCGAACAGGAACGTGGTGAACAGGAACGCCACCCCGTCCAGCCCCGCGGGCCTGCGGCGCAGCAGCGCGCTGTACGAGCCGAAGCAGCAGGCGGCGGCGATCATCCACAGGTCACCGGCCGAGAAGGCCGCCCCGTCCCCTCCGACGAGCAGCAGGACGCCCGCGCAGGCGACGGCCAGCCCGGCGATCCGGCGGGCGCCGAGCCGCACCCCGCCCGCGCGTTCGTAGAGGGCCATGAGCACCGGGGACGCCGCCATGATCATGCCCATGTTGGCGGCGGGGGTGGTGACGCCGGCCTGGTTGACGAGGGTGTTGTAGACGGTCACGCCGAGCAGGGAGGCGAGGACCACGAAGCCGAGGTGGCGCCGGATCAGGGCGCGCTGCCGCCAGGCCCGCCGGGCGCCGAAGGGGGCGACGACGGCGAGGGCCACCACCCAGCGCCAGAACGCGTGCTGGACGGGCGGGACGCTGTCGCCGAGGGCGCGCGAGGTGACGAAGCTGCCGGACCAGACGAGGGTGGCGAGGACGGCGAGCCCGAGCCCGAGGGCGACCGGCGCCGTCGACCGCGCCGGAGCGGTGGCCTGGTGAGCGGACTTTCCCTGGGCGGTGCTGCGGTGGGCGGCTGTGGCCACGAAGGTCCTTTTCCGGTCGGCGGTCTGGCGGGGTCCACTTACCGTCGCAGGGCCGGATCCGTCAGGTCCATCGAATCTTTTCGACCATTCCTTGAAGCAGAACTGAAGGGACAACCGAAAGAGAGAAGTGAAGGGAGAAGGGAAGGGAGAGGTGAAGGGAGGAGTGAAGGGTCGGGCCTTGCGGGGTCGAGAGGAGGCCGACGGAAGATACTCGTCGCATGACTGAACGCCCCTCGCAGCCCGGACCGCGCAAGGACCCCGTCGACGTGATCATCGACCAGTGGGCGGCGGTGCGGCCCGACCTGGACACGGCCGGCATGGAGGTCTTCGGCCGGATCTTCCGGCTGGCGCGTGCGATGGGCGACCGGATGGAGCAGGCGTACGCGCGCTTCGGCATCTCGCGCGGGGAGTTCGACGCGCTGGCCACCCTGCGCCGCTCCGGCGAGCCGTACACGCTCTCCCCGCGGCAGCTCTCGGCGACGCTGATGCTCACCACCGGCGGCATGACCGGCCGGCTGGACAAGCTGGAGCGGGCGGGACTGCTGCGCCGCTCGCCCGACCCGCACGACCGCCGGGGACTGCAGGTCACGCTCACCGAACGGGGTCTTGAGCTGATCGACGAGGCGGTCGGCGCGGGCCTCGCCGTCCAGACCGAGGCGCTGGCCTCGCTCGACGCGGAACGGGCCGGTCAGCTGGCCGACCTGCTGCGGGACCTCCTCGCCGGCACGGAGGAGTAGGGGCCGCCCGCACGAGCGCCGAAGGGCGCCGTCCCCTCCGCGTGCGTGCGGTGGGGCCGGCGCCCTCGGTGAAGTGGGGGGGGGGAGGTCAGGCCTTGGCGCCGACCTTCGCCTTGGCCTTGGCCTTCGTGCCGGGAGTCGACACCCGGTGGTCCGGGTGGGACCGGTCCAGGACCATGACCAGACCCGCGATGATTGCGAACAGGGCGATCGGGGCCAGGACGTAGAGACCCAGCGTCTCGACGACGCTCAGGCCGGTGCCGGGGTCGTCGCCGTCGTCGCGCGTCAGCGCGAGCGCGGGGGACGACATGAGCAGCATCATCAGCGTCGTACCGGCTGCCAGGGCGCCGGCGCGCAGGGCGTTCTTCTTGTCCACGGTGCAAAGTTAGCGAACGGTCCGGGCGACCGCGCGTCCGGGGTGCCCGTACGGGGCCCGCGGGCGTCCGGCGGGGCCGCCCCGTTCAGCCGTCCCGGTCGCGTACGACGTCGATCAGTGCGTGCAGCCGGGGCGAGGCGGCCAGGTCCTCCAGCGTCACCG
Organism: Streptomyces hyderabadensis; assembly: GCF_020404845.1. GTDB lineage: Bacteria > Actinomycetota > Actinomycetes > Streptomycetales > Streptomycetaceae > Streptomyces > Streptomyces hyderabadensis. The sequence continues at coordinate 64,545 of NZ_JAIOJZ010000025.1, forward strand.
GACGGCCCTCGGCGTCGGCGACGGGCAGCCGCCAGTTCGGGTACTGGTCCCAGGTGCCGGGCAGGTTCTGCGGGCGGCGGTCGCCGACGGCGTCCGGGAGCCAGATGCCGACCATCCGGGCGGGGGTGCGCAGCAGGAAGCGGTGCACGGCCTGGATCTCCGCCTCCTCGGCGGGCGTTCCGGTGTCGCCGCCGGTGCCGTGCAGCAGCCCGAGCCGGGCCAGTACGTCGAGCCACTCCGCCGTGTCCGCGGCGGCCTCGGCCCGTTCCTCCTCCAGCGGGCGGGTGAGCAGGCCGAGCCGGTCGCGCAGTTCGACGTGCTCGCCGGTGAGGCGGGCGGCGGTGGACGGCAGGTCGTGGGTGGTGGCGGTGGCCAGGCAGTCGGCCCGCCAGCGCTCGGGCGGCAGGGGGCGGCCGTCGCCGGTCCAGTCCCGTTCGAACCACAGCACCGAGGTGCCCAGCACCCCGCGTTCGCGCAGCGCCTCGCGCACCCCGGGCTCCACGGTGCCCAGGTCCTCGCCGATGACGACGGCACCGGCCCGGTGGGCCTCCAGGACGAGGACGGCGAGCATGGCCTCGGCGTCGTAGTGGACGTAGGTGCCCTCGGTGGGCGGCCGTCCCTCGGGCACCCACCAGAGCCGGAACAGGCCCATGACGTGGTCGACGCGCAGGGCGCCGGCGTACCGGAAGAGGCCCCGCAGCAGCCCCCGGAACGGCGCGTACCCGGACCCGGCGAGGCGGTCCGGGCGCCAGGGCGGCAGCCCCCAGTCTTGGCCGCGGGAGTTGAAGGCGTCCGGCGGTGCGCCCGCCGACATGCCGGCGGCGAAGTACTCCTGCTGGGCCCAGGAGTCGGCGCCGTGCGGGTGCACGCCGACGGCGAGGTCGTGGACGATCCCGACCGGCATGCCGGCCTCGCGGGCGGTGCGCTGGGCGGCGGTGAGCTGGGTGTCGGTGAGCCAGGTGAGGCGGGAGTGGAAGTCGACGCGGTCCATCAGTTCGCGGCGGGCCCGGTCGGTCTCGGCCGAGCGGGGGTCGCGCAGGCCCGCGGGCCAGCGGTGCCAGTCGGAGCCGTGCACCTCGGCGAGCGCGCACCAGGTGGCGTGGTCCTCCAGGGCGGTGCCCTGTTCGGCGAGGTAGTCGCAGTAGGCGGCGCGGCGGCCGGGGCCGAGGGGGACCTCGCGGAGCAGTTCCAGCGCCTCGCGCTTCAGCTCCCACACGGCGTCCCGGTCGATCAGGGCGCCCTTCTCCAGCACGCCCTCGCGCAGCCGCCCGGCCCGTTCCCGCAGTGTGCGGGCGCGCTCGGGGTCGGTGACGTACGCGAACTCGGGCACGTCCTCGATCCGCAGGTGCACCGGGTCGGGGAAGCGGCGCGAGGACGGCCGGTACGGGGACGGGTCGGTCGGGGCGCCGGGCACCGCCGCGTGCAGCGGGTTGACCTGGACGAATCCGGCGCCGAGGGCGCGCCCGGCCCAGGCGGCCAGCTCGCCGAGGTCGCCGAGGTCGCCCATGCCCCAGGAGCGGCGGGAGAGGAGGGAGTAGAGCTGGACGAGGAGGCCGTGGCAGCGGGCGGCGGGGGCGGGCAGCCGGGCGGGCGCGACGATCAGGTGCGCCTCGGCGGTACGGCCGTCGGGCGCGTCGGCGGTCAGCCGGTGGACCCCGTGCGCCAGCCCTTCGACTCCGTCGCGGCGCTCGCCCTGCTCGGTCTCGACGCGCAGGCGGGTGCCGGCGGGCAGGGCGGTCAGTGCGGCCGGGGTGCCGCCGCCGTCCCAGCGGACGACGGTGGGCGGCAGCAGCCGTTCGCGCAGCTCGGCCTCGCGGGCGGCGAGCGCGGCCCGTACGGCCCCGGGGCCGCTCGTGTCCACGCCGAGCGCGGCCAGCGCGAGGGTGACGGCGGTGGCCGAGGCCGGGACGGTGCGGTCCGGGGAGGGGCGGTAGGAGGTGGCGACGCCGTGCAGGGCGGCGAGCCTGGTCAGATCCTCGGGAAGGTCCTCGGTGGGCGGCTCGGCCGGCTGGGCTGCGGGCATCTGCTTCCTCTACGACCTCGTGGGTTCCGGGACGGGAACGGCGAAGGAGGGGCCGCCCTGCTCCGGCACGTCGGCCGTGAGTTCGGGCGAGGACTCGCTGGTCAGCGGTACCGCGTCGGTGAACGGCGACTCGCTGGTGAGGGGCTCGGCGTCGGGCAGCGGCGGTTCGCTGGTCAGGGGCGTCTCGGCGCAGCTGCCGGTGGCGCCGAAGACGCAGTAGTGCGGGGTCTCGGAGGCGGCGGAGGGCTCCGCCCAGGGGGTGGACGGCTCCGCCACGGGTTTGGAGGGGGCCGGCAGCAGAAGGGGCGCCAGTGCAGCCACGGGGGTCTCCTTTGGATCAGGCTCTGGGTCGGACGGTGGTTCGGGCTCTGGATGGGGCTCTGGATCGGGCTCTGGGTAAGGCGTCGTACCGAGCACGCTCGTGGCGAGTTACGCCAGCCCCTACCCAGTCCACGCGAGGACAGACGCCCCGACACGGACAACGTGACCCTGGTCACACCCACCCCCTTCCGAACACCTACAGACCCGGCCAGAAAATCCCCTATCCCACCCACAGACCACCCAAACCGACCACCGGTCCCGGCCCAGCACGGACACTCACCGTCTCGGGAACTGCGCCCCGGGGGCCGATCGTCGAAGGAACACATGACGTCACCGCCGCATCGGCTCCTCCAGGCACTCGACCGGTTCAACGCCGTTCACCCCTGGGACCACAACGCCCACTACCACCGCTGGATCCTGCGGCAGCTCCCCCGCCGGTTCGGGAGCGCGCTGGACGTCGGTTCCGGCGCCGGTGACCTGGCCCGCCTGCTCGCCACCCGCGCCGACGCGGTCCACGGCGTCGATTCGGATCCGGTGATCACCGCACGGGCGCGCGCGCTGACTGCCGCGCCGACGGCGGCCTCCTTCACCGTCGCCGACGCCCTGACCGACCTTCCCGCCGGGCCCCACGACGTCATCACCTGCGTCGCCACGATCCACCACCTGCCGTTCGCCGATGCCCTCGACGCCTTCCGTCGGCACCTGGCTCCCGGCGGCACCCTGGTCGTCGTCGGCCTCTACCGGCCGCGGACCGCCACGGACCACCTGCTGGGCGCGGCCGCCGTCCTCCCCAACGCCGTCATCGGGTGGCTCAAGAACAGGGGCCGGCCCGCCGCCGCCCCGCCCACCTCGATGACCGCCCGGACCCGGCCGGCCGACATGTCCTTCTCCGACATCACCGCGAAGGCCCACACGCTTCTGCCCGGCGCCGGGTGCGCCGCCGTCTCTTCTGGCGCTACACCCTTGTCTGGCGCCGTCCCTGACCACCCCGGTTTCCCTGCACCGAGGCCGAGGACCCCCGCAGATCCGGAGGAGTGCGTCGAGGTCACCTCGTACGACTCGGACGCCGACCGGCGCGGGCCGGAGCAGGAGCAAGCGGAGGCCCGGACGTCAGGCGGAGATGCCGTCGATCCGGGCCATGGCGTCCTCCGCGCCGTACGGCTGCAAGTACGGCAGCCAGCGCGGGTCCCGGTGCCCGGTGCCGATGATGCGCCAGGCCAGACCGGTGGGCGGGGCCGGTTTGTGGCGCAGGCGCCAGCCCAGCTCGACCAGGTGGCGGTCGGCCTTGACGTGGTTGCAGCGGCGGCAGGACGCCACCACGTTGTCCCACGCGTGCAGACCCCCGCGACTGCGCGGGATGACGTGGTCGACGCTGGTGGCGACGGCGCCGCAGTACATGCAGCGGCCCCCGTCGCGGGCGAACAGGGCACGGCGCGTGAGCGGGACGGGGCCCCGGTAGGGCACCCGTACGAACCGCTTGAGCCGGACCACGCTGGGTGCGGGCACGGTGACGGTCGCGCTGTGCAGGTAGGCGCCGGACTCCTCGAGGCACACGGCCTTGTTCTCCAGGACGAGGACGAGCGCGCGGCGGAGCGGTACGACGCCGAGTGGCTCGTACGACGCGTTGAGGACCAGGACATGCGGCACGGGTGCCTCCTTGGGCGTCGGCGGCGCGTGGCTCGCGCCGGGACGATCTGGTTCAGTCTCCCCTCATGCCTGGTCGTAGCGCCACCATGTCCCGGTAACGGGCTGGGAGTGTTTTCGACCACACGGTGTCCGCGGTCGCGGGCGTGACCAGTTCAGGCGTGGGTGAGCAGCGTCTCGCCCGCCCGTTTCGGGCCGAACCGCGTCCGGTGCCCCGTTAGTGTGGTGCATCTGCCCGTCCGGTGACCTTTCCGTGACCTTGGACCGGACCTCGGACCGGACCGCGCAGGACGGGCCGCCGCACCTGGAGGTTTCCGCCGTGTCCCTGTCCGCCGCCGTCCTGCCCCTGCTGGCCGCCGGTCCGTCGCCGACGCCGACGGCGCCGACCGTGCCCTCGCTGAAGGAGGCCCACGAGAGCGCCACCAACGCCGCGGGCTGGGTCGAGGAGAACTGGTCGACGTGGCTCGCGATCGGGCTGCGGGTGCTGCTGATCGTGGTGATCGCGCTGGTGCTGCGCGCCGTGGTGCGGCGGGCGATCACCAAGCTGATAGAGCGGATGAACCGCAGGACCGGGTCGTCGACCGCCACCGCGCTGAGCGGCCTGCTGGTCAACGCCGAGCGGCGCCGGCAGCGGTCGGAGGCGATCGGCTCCGTGCTGCGCTCGGTGGCCAGCTTCCTCATCCTCGGCACCGCCGCCCTGATGGTGCTCGGCACCTTCCAGATCAACCTGGCCCCGCTGCTGGCCTCCGCCGGTGTCGCCGGTGTCGCGATCGGCTTCGGCGCCCGCAACCTGGTCACCGACTTCCTGTCCGGCGTCTTCATGATCCTGGAGGACCAGTACGGCGTCGGCGACAGCATCGACGCGGGCGTGGCCTCCGGCGAGGTGATCGAGGTCGGGCTGCGGGTGACCAAGCTGCGCGGCGTCGACGGCGAGATCTGGTACGTCCGCAACGGCGAGGTCAAGCGCATCGGCAACCTCTCCCAGGGCTGGTCCACGGCCGGCGTCGACGTCACCGTCCGCTCCGACGAGGACCTGGACAAGGTGAAGGAGACCCTTGCCGCGGTCGGCGAGCGGATGAGCAAGGAAGAGCCCTGGAACGAGATGCTCTGGGGGCCGATCGAGACCCTCGGGCTGGATTCCGTCCTGCTGGACTCGATGGTGGTGCGGGTCTCCGCGAAGACCATGCCCGGCAAGTCGCTCACCGTCGAGCGCGAACTGCGCTGGCGCATCAAGCGGGCCTTCGACGCGGCCGGCATCGCCATCGTCGGCGGCGCCACCGTCCCGCTGGAGGGCGCCCCGGCCGCCGCTGACCCGACGGCGGGCGTCGCCGCGCCGTCGGCGTACGCGAGCACCGTGTCGCCGCAGTCCATGGCGGCCTCCCCGATCCCGCCGCCCAGCACCAGCAAGTAGCCACCCGGCCCGTGCGCTTCCCGCCCCCGAGGTAACGACTGCGTTGCCTCGGGGGCGGTCTCTTGACGGCTCCTTGCGGGCGGGCCTACGTTCTCCAGCCAACAGGAAACTTTCCTAACAGACCCTCTGGCAGGCGTTTCCCGTGATCCGCGCGGTGGACTTCCCCACCGCCCCCTGAAAAGCTGAGCGGTCGAGAGGCAGGTGTGGACACGCATGGCAGGAACCGCCGGTACGCCGGGCACCCCGCGCGTCCTGCGCGCCATGAACGACCGGGCCGCACTCGACCTCCTGCTGGAGCACGGGCCGCTGTCCCGGACCCGGATCGGCAAGCTGACCGGTCTGTCGAAGCCGACCGCCTCGCAGTTGCTGGCCCGGCTGGAGGCGGCGGGGCTGGTCCTGGCGGGCGGCACCACCGAGGGGCGTCCGGGCCCCGGCGCCCAGCTCTACGAGGTGAACCCGGCCGCCGCGCACGCCGCGGGCCTCGACGTCACCCCGGACCGCATCCTGGCCGCGGTCGCCGACGTCACCGGGCGCACGGTCGGCCGGTACGAGCTGCCCACCCCGGGCCGGCGCCCCGCCACCCCCGTCGTCCAGCAGGTCACCGACGCGCTCGACGGCGCGGTGAAGGCGGCGGGGCTGGACCGCGGCGCCGTGCACCGGCTCGTCATCGGCACCCCGGGCGCCTTCGACCCGGGCACCGGCCGGCTGCGCTACGCCTCCCACCTGCCCGGCTGGCACTCCCCCGCCCTCCTGGACGAACTCGCCGCCGCCCTGCCGATGCCGGTGGAGTACGAGAACGACGTGAACCTGGCCGCCGTGGCCGAACAGCGGCTCGGCGCGGCCCGGGGGCACGAGGACTTCGTCCTGCTGTGGAACCAGGAGGGCCTGGGCGCCGCCCTGGTCCTCGGCGGCCGGCTGCACCGCGGCTGGACCGGCGGCGCCGGGGAGGTCGGGTTCCTGCCGGTGCCGGGCGCCCCGCTGGTCCGCAAGGTCAGCCGCACCGGCAGCGGCGGCTTCCAGGAGCTGGCCGGTTCGCAGGCCCTGCCGGGACTGGCCCGGGAGCTGGGCGTCGCCGACGTGCCCTCGGGGGCGTACACCGAGGTCGCCGCCGCCCTGGTGGCCCGCGCGGCGCGGACCGGCGCCGACGACGATCCGCACCGCAGGCTGCTGCGGACCTACGCCACCCGGCTGGCCACCGGTCTCGCCTCCCTCGTCTCGGTCCTGGACCCCGAGCTGGTGGTCCTCAGCGGCACCTCCCTCACCGCGGGCGGCGAGGTGCTGCGCGACCTGGTGCGGGACGAGCTGGAGGAACTGGCCGCCTCCCGGCCCCGGCTCGCCGTCGGTGACGTGACCGAGGACCCCGTCCTGCGCGGCGCGCTGGAGAGCGCGCTCGCGACCACCCGCGACGAGGTCTTCGACACCTCGCGCTGACCCCCGCGCCGCCCGCCGACCCCCGCGCCACCCCACTGGCTTGACCCCGCCCCACCCACCACCTGTCCCCACCCTGCCCCTGGGAGCTTCGCCATGCCCGGAATATCCAGGAAAGCGGCCCTCGCGGTCGCCGCCTCCGCCTCCCTCGCCCTGCTCGCCACCGCCTGTACCGGCCAGTCCGAATCCGGCGCCTCCGACGACCCGAACGCCGAGACCACCATCACCTTCTGGCACGGCTGGAGCGCGCCCGCCGAGGTGAAGGCCGTCCAGGCCAACGTGGACCGCTTCGAGAAGGCGCACCCCAACATCAAGGTGAAGGTCGTCGGCAACATCAACGACGACAAGCTCAACCAGGCCCTGCGCGCGGGCGGTTCGAACGGCCCCGACGTGGTGTCCTCGTTCACCACCTCCAACATCGGCAAGTTCTGCTCCTCGGGCGCCTTCCTCGACCTGAAGCCGTTCATCGAGAAGTCCAAGCTCGACCTCGACGCCCTCATCCCGAAGCCGATGCTGGACTACACCCAGTTCGAGGGGACGCGCTGCGCCCTGCCGCTGCTCGGCGACGCCTACGGCCTCTACTACAACAAGGACGCCTTCGAGGCGGCCGGGATCAAGGCCCCGCCCAAGACCTGGTCCGAGTTCGCCCAGGTGGCGAAGAAGCTGACGAAGACCAAGGGCGACGGGTACCAGCAGCTGGGCTTCATGCCGAACTACCACGGCTACGAGACCGTCGTCGACCACTACATGTCCCAGTGGGACCACGCCTACTTCGACGCGGACGGCAAGTCCAACGTCGCCAAGGACCCGGCGTTCGCCGAGATGTTCACGTACCAGAAGAAGCTCGTCGACGACCTCGGCGGCTTCGAGAAGCTGGAGAAGTACCGCAACACCTTCGGCGACGAGTGGGGCGCCAAGCACCCCTTCCAGACCGGTCAGGTCGCCATGCAGCTGGACGGCGAGTGGCGGCTCGGCATGGCGAAGGACGCGGGTGTCGACTTCGAGATCGGCACCGCGCCGATGCCCGTCGCCGACGACGAGGCGGACGAGTACGGCAAGGGCTTCCTGTCCGGCACCGTCATGGGCATCGCCCCGCAGAGCAAGAAGCAGAACGCCGCGTGGGAGCTGGTGAAGTACATGACGACCGACACCGACGCCGTCGTCGCCTTCGCCAACGCCATCCGCAACGTGCCCTCCACCTTCCCGGCCCTCAAGTCGCCCGACCTGAAGACCGACCCGGCGTTCAAGACCTTCCTGGACATCGCCCAGCACCCCGAGTCGAACTCCCCGCCGGCCTCCGTCAACGGCGCCACCTACCAGCTGACCCTCCAGGACTTCGGCTACCAGTACGAGTCGGGCAAGGCGACGGACCTCAAGGCCGGTCTGGAGAAGACCGCCGCGCAGATCGACCGCGACATCGCACAGGCGAAGTAGCGGACATGACCACGTCCATGTCCGCCAACACGCTCCGCGCCAAGCGCCGTTCCTCGGCGCTTCGGACGGCGGCCTTCATGTCGCCGTGGCTCGTCGGGTTCGGCGTCTTCTTCGCCTATCCCCTGGTGTCCACCGTGTACTTCTCGCTGATGAAGTACGACGGCTTCGGCGTCCCGGAGTTCCGGGGCCTGGAGAACTGGGCGTACGTCTTCCAGGACTACCCGCTGTTCTGGCCAGCGCTGCGCAACACGCTCTGGCTGGTCCTGGTGATGGTGACCTGCCGGGTGGTGTTCGGGCTCGGGGTCGGGCTGCTGATCACGAAGATCAAGACGGGCGCGGGGGTCTTCCGCACCCTCTTCTACCTGCCCTACCTCGCCCCGCCCGTCGCCGCGACGCTCGCCTTCGTCTTCCTGCTCAACCCCGGTACCGGACCGGTCAACTCGGTCCTGGAGGGCCTGGGCGTACCGGCGCCCGGCTGGTTCACGGACGCCGCCTGGTCCAAGCCCGCGCTGACCGCGCTCGCGGTGTGGGGCGTGGGCGACCTGATGGTGATCTTCATGGCCGCGCTGCTCGACGTGCCGAAGGAGCAGTACGAGGCGGCCGAGCTGGACGGGGCGTCGGCCTGGCAGCGGTTCCGGTTCGTGACGCTGCCGAACATCTCGCCGATCGTGCTGTTCGCCGTGGTCACGGGCGTGATCCAGACCATGCAGTACTACACGCAGCCGCTGGTCGCCGGGAAGGTCGCCTCCGGGATCATCGGCGGCTCCGGACAGTCCTTCGAGCCCGGCTATCCCGACAAGTCGACCCTCACCCTCCCCCAGCTCGTCTACAACCTCGGCTTCCAGCGCTTCGACTACGGCTCGGCCTGTGTGGTCGCGCTCGTGCTGTTCGCGCTGGCCATGGCGTTCACCGCGCTGCTGATGCGCCGCCGGGGCGGTCTGATCCAGGCAGGTGACCGATGACCACCCAGGTACCGACGGCCCAGGTGCCGGCCCGGCCCGCCGCGGCCGCCGGCCCGCCGCCCACCGAGGAGCGCACCGCCCGCCGGCGCGTGCTGCTGCACTGGATCGCCGTCCACTCGCTCGGCGTGGCCGCCGCGCTCTTCTTCACGCTGCCGTTCGTCTTCGTGGTGCTCACCTCGCTGATGAGCGACCAGCAGGCGCTCACCCGCGACCTGTGGCCGCACACCTGGGAGTGGGGCAACTACCGCGCGGTCCTGGACACGCCCGGCTTCCTGACCTGGTGGAAGAACACGCTGCTGTACGCGGGGCTCGGCACCGTGCTGACCGTGGCGTCGTCGATCCCGGTGGCGTACGCACTGGCCAAGTTCCGCTTCCGGGGGCGGCACCTGTCCCTGATGCTGGTGATCTCGATGATGATGCTGCCCCCGCAGGTGATCATCATCCCGATGTACCTGTTCTGGGCGAAGCAGCTGGACCTGTCCGGCACGCTGTGGCCGCTGATCATCCCGATGGCCTTCGGCGACGCGTTCTCCATCTTCCTGCTGCGCCAGTTCCTGCTGACCATCCCGGACGAGTACCTGGACGCGGCGAAGGTCGACGGCTGCGGGGAGCTGCGCACCCTGCTCAAGGTCGTCCTGCCGATGGCGAAGCCGGGGATCGCCGCGGTGGCCCTCTTCCAGTTCTTCTACGCCTGGAACGACTACTTCGGCCCCCAGATCTACGCCTCCGAGAACCCCGGCGCCTGGACCCTCTCCTACGGCCTGGAGTCCTTCAAGGGCGCCCACCACACCGACTGGAACCTCACCATGGCCGCCACCGTGCTGGTCATGGCCCCCGTGATCCTCGTGTTCTTCTTCGCGCAGAAGGCGTTCGTCGAGGGCGTCACACTGACCGGAGTAAAGGGTTGATGACTTCATGAAACTCACCGTGGTCGGCGGCGGTTCGACCTACACGCCCGAACTGATCGACGGCTTCGCCCGGTTGCGGGACACACTCCCGGTGGCGGAGCTGGTGCTCGTCGACCCGGCGGCGGACCGGCTGGAGCTGGTGGGCGGCCTCGCCCGGCGCATCTTCGCCAGGCAGGGGCACACCGGCCGCGTGGTCACCACCTCCGACCTGGACGCGGCCGTCGACGGCGCCGACGCCGTCCTGCTCCAGCTGCGGGTCGGCGGCCAGGCCGCCAGGCAGCAGGACGAGACCTGGCCGCTGGAGTGCGGCTGCGTCGGCCAGGAGACGACCGGCGCGGGCGGCCTCGCCAAGGCGCTGCGCACGGTGCCGGTGGTGCTGGACATCGCCGAGCGGGTCCGGCGCGCCAACCCGGACGCCTGGATCATCGACTTCACCAACCCGGTCGGCATCGTCACCCGCGCCCTGCTCCAGGCCGGGCACCGGGCGGTCGGGCTGTGCAACGTGGCGATCGGACTGCAGCGCAAGTTCGCCGCGCTGCTCGGGGTGGCGCCCACCGACGTCCACCTGGACCACGTCGGCCTCAACCACCTCACCTGGGAGACCGGCGTACGGCTCGGCGGGCCCGAGGGCGAGGACGTGCTGCCCCGGCTGCTGGCCGAGCACGGGGACACGGTCGCCGCCGACCTGCGCCTGCCCCGGCCGCTCCTGGACCGCCTGGGCGTCGTCCCCTCCTACTACCTGCGCTACTACTACGCCCACGACGAGGTCGTCGACGAGCTGCGCAGCAAGCCGTCCCGGGCCGCCGAGGTGGCGGAGATGGAGCGGCAGTTGCTGGAGATGTACGGCGACCCGGCCCTGGACGAGAAGCCCGCGCTGCTCGCCAAGCGCGGCGGCGCCTACTACTCCGAGGCGGCCGTCGACCTGGCCGCCGCCCTGCTCGGCGGCGCGGGTTCCCCGTACCAGGTGGTGAACACCTACAACCGGGGCACGCTGCCCTTCCTCCCCGACGACGCGGTGATCGAGGTCCCGGCGGCCGTGGGAGGCAAGGGCGCCTCCCCGCTGCCGGTGGCGGACGTGGACCCGCTGTACGCGGGGCTGATGGCGCACGTGACCGCGTACGAGGACCTGGCCCTGGACGCGGCCCTGCGCGGCGGGCGGGACCGGGTCTTCCGGGCGCTGCTGGCCCACCCGCTCGTCGGCCAGTACGCGTACGCCGAGCAGCTCACCGACCGGCTGATCGCGCACAACCGGGAGCACCTGGCGTGGGCCTGAGCGCGAGCGTCCTCGCCGTCGACGCGGGCAACAGCAAGACCGACGTGGCCGTGGTGGCCGCGGACGGGGAGGTTCTCGGCACGGCCCGCGGCGGGGCCTTCCGGCCGCCCGCGGTCGGTGTCGAGCGGGCCGTGGACGCCCTGGCGGACGCGGTGGCGCGGGCCTTCGCCGCGGCCGGGGTGGCCTCCGTCGGCCATGTGTCGGCGTGCCTGGCCAACGCCGATCTGCCCGTGGAGGAGGAGCAGCTGGCGGCCGCGCTGCACGCGCGGGCGTGGGGCCCGAGCGTCGAGGTCCGCAACGACACGTTCGCGATCCTGCGCGCGGGGGTCGCCGAGCCGTTGGGCGTCGCCGTCGTCTGCGGGGCGGGCGTGAACTGCGTCGGCATGCGTCCCGACGGCCGCACCGCCCGCTTCCCGGCCATCGGCCGCATCTCCGGCGACTGGGGCGGCGGCTGGGGGCTGGCCGAGGAGGCGCTGTGGCACGCCGCGCGCGCGGAGGACGGCCGGGGCGAGCCGACGGAACTGGCCCGCACCCTGCCGGCGCACTTCGGCCTCGGCTCGATGTACGCCCTCATCGAGGCCCTGCACCTGCGGCACGTCGAGCCCGCACGGCGGCACGAGCTGACCCCCGTGCTGTTCGCCACGGCGGCGGGCGGCGACCCGCTCGCCCGGTCGATCGTGGACCGGCAGGCCGACGAGGTGGTGGCCATGGCGGTGGTCGCGCTGACCCGCCTCGACCTGCTGTCCGAACCCGCGCCGGTCCTGCTCGGCGGCAGCGTGCTGGCGGCCCGGCATCCGCAGCTGGACGGGCGGATACGGGAACTGCTGGCGGCCCGCGCCCCCAAGGCCGTGCCCCGGGTGGTGACGGCCCGGCCCGTGCTGGGCGCGGTGCTGCTGGGCCTCGACCACCTGGGCGCCGGGCCCGGAGCCGGGGAGCGGGCCCGCGCGCACTTCGCCGCCTGAACCGCCCGAGCCTGCCCGGGCCGCCTGAATCGCCCGCAACCGCCTGAGCTGCCCGAGCCGCCACGGGAACCGAACCGGTTCCCGTGGCGTATTCATGGGCAGGGGTGGTGCGTTGCACCGGGACCACATCAAGATCGGGTGAAGGCCGGTGCGAATGTCGGTGCGGACAGCGATACTTGCGGCGACGGATGACCATGGGGGAGGTCAGCAGTGACTCAACCGCCGAAGGGCAGCGCGGCACCGCCGCCGGACACGGCGCCGCGCCGTACCGCCTTCGCCGAGGGCGTGGACCGGCTGCGCGCGGCGGCGGTCACCGAGCCGGGGCGGCTGCGCATCATCGGCGCGGTGCTCGCCCTGCTCGTCGTCGCCTTCGGTACCGTCACCGCCTGGCAGATGAACGCGCGGGCCACGGCCGCCGACGACGTGCTCACCCGCAGCCAGCCGCTCAGCTCCGCCGCGGCCGACATCTACCGCTCCCTGGCCGAGGCCAACACCGCGGCCTCCAGCGGCTTCCTGGCCGGCGGCCAGGAGACGGAGGACTCCCGCACCCGCTACGACAACGGGATCCGCACGGCCGCCGAGGGACTGGTGACGGCCGCCGCCAACTCCGAACCGAAGTCACCGGCGGCGACGACCATCGCGAAGCTCAACCGCCTGCTGCCCGAGTACAAGGGCCTGGTCGAGCGCGCCCGCACCTACAACCGGCAGGGCTTCCCGGTCGGCGGTGCCTATTTGCGCTACGCCAACGAGAAGATGCAGAAGGAGATGCTCCCGGCGGCGGAGGACCTCTACACCAAGGAGAACCAGCGGCTGAGCGCCGACTACGGCGACGCCAAGCCCTACCCCTGGGCGGCGATCGCCCTCGGCGTCGTCCTGCTCGCCGCGCTGGCCTGGGCCCAGCACCGCAACTACCGGCGCACCAACCGGGTCCTGAACCACGGCCTGGTCGCCGCGACCGCCGCCTCCGCGGTGGTGCTGCTCTGGCTGGTCGTCGGCCACAGCGTCGCCCGGTCGAACCTGACCGACTCCTACGAACACGGCGTACGCTCCCTGAACGCGCTGAACGAGGCCCGCATCGCCTCCCTCAAGGCGCGGGGCAACGAAAACCTGACCCTGGTCTCCCGCGGCGCGGAGACCACCAAGGTGGGCGACACCACGTACGACTCCTACGACCTGGCCTTCGGCAAGAACATGGACAGCCTCGGCACGGCACTGGCCGAGGCCGGGCGGCTCGCCGACGACACGTCCGGCGAACAGCCGGTCGCCACGGCGAACGGCAACATGGCGGAGTGGAAGAAGCGCCACACCTCGGCCCGTACGCAGGACGAGAACGGCAACTACCAGCAGGCGCTGAACCTGGTCATCGGCGGTGAAGGCGCCACGGTGGAGTGCTTCGACGGCGTCGACGAGGCGCTCGCCACCGCCCTGAAGCACGAGAAGGCGGAGTTCGAGCAGGCGGCGGGCGACGGTCTGGACGCGATGGGCTACCTGCCCCAGGGCGCGGGCGTGCTCGCCGCGCTGGGGGCGGCCGGCGCGCTCATAGGCATCGGCCGCAGGCTGTCGGAGTACCGGTGAGGCGGGGTGCGGGCCCGGCGGGCCGGTGGGAAGGGGTGACCGTGGAGCCCGTTGAGTCGGTCGAGCCCGGCGAGCCCGTCGGGGCAGGACCCGTGAGAGGGGGCGTGAGGATGCGTGCGGGACGGTTGCGGACCGGTCTGAAGGGCTGGGGCGGCGTGGGGGCGATGGCCTTCGCCTGCGTCCTCGCGGTGCTGGCGGCGCTGCTCCTGCCGATGGTGCCCTGGCACGGCTCGGGCGGTGGCGGCGGTGCGGACGACGACGGCCACGGCGTGGCCCGCGGCAGCCAGGCGCGGGCCGCCGAGGAGTGCACGGCCCCGGAGAAGCAGACCCTCGCCCCGTCCGGGGACGACGGGCCCACCATCGATGAGATCCGCGCCCGCAAGGGCGAGAAGCGCAAGCTGGTCGTCGGCGTCGACCAGAACAGCTACCGCTGGGGCTACCGCGACCCGAACAGCGGCGGCGACGCCGAGCTGGAGGGCTTCGACATCGACCTGGCGCACCGGATCGCGAAGGACATCCTCGGCGACGAGGACGCCGTGCAGTTCAAGGCGATCCCCACCGACCAGCGCGTCCCCGCGATCCAGGACGGCCGGGTCGACATGGTGGTGCGCACGATGACCATCAACTGCGACCGGCTCCAGGACGTCGCGTTCTCCGCCCCCTACTTCAGGACCGGCCAGCAGGTGCTGGCCCCCAAGTCCTCGAAGATCACCGGGTACAACAGCACGCTGGCCGGCAAGGAGATCTGCACGGCGGCGGGTTCGACGGCGCTGAGCACGCTGGAGCAGGACCAGCAGGACGGCAGGCTCGCCGAGGGCGTCGACCTGCGCACCACCGTCCCCAACCAGCTGGACTGCCTGGTGCGGCTCCAGCTCGGCGAGGTGGACGCGGTGGTCACCGACGGCGCGCTCGCCGCGAGCCAGGCCGCGCAGGACCCGACGGTCGAGCTGAAGGGCGACGCCTTCACCACCGAGTACTACGGCGTGGCGATGAAGAAGGACGCCGACGATCTGGTACGCCGGGTCAACCGGGTCCTCGAGGAGTGGCGCGCGGACCGGGCCGGCGGCTGGCAGCACTCGTACGACGAGTGGCTGTCGGAGACCATGGACGACGCGGCGAAGTCGCTGCCGCCGACCCCGCAGTACCTGCGCCGCAGCTGACCGGCGGCGGCGCAGGAGAAGACAGAGCACACGCACGGCACACGCAAGTCCGCGACGGCGAGAGGTGATCGATGGGCGACACGGGACCCACCGGGCCGGTGATGGACCGGGACGAGGTGGACCGTGCGCTGGCGCGGCTCGGCGCGGAGCACGAGGCGATCGAGACCTCGCTCCTCGCCCTCCAGGACCACGCGGGCCGCAGACTCCTGGAGGGCGCCGAACTGACCGGCGTCACCGCCGAACGCTGGAGCGCCGCCGAGGCGTCGATCACGCTGCTGTGGACCTACTTCGACGCGTACACCGGCGCGCTGCGCACCGCCCGCGAGATCCGCGCCCGGCGCCGCTGGTCCAGCCGCGAGGACCTGGCGGAGCTGACGGAGCTGCTGCGCGGCGAGGCCGTCACGGTGGCCGGCTCGGCCGCCGCCACCGCCAACGCGCCCACCCTGAACGGCGGTCCGGGCCGGCTCAGCGAGCGGTACTCGCTGGCGGCACTGGTGGACCGGATGAACCAGCTCTACGCCACCTCCCTGGACATGGTGGTCGCCGCCGACGCGGTGTGGTCGGCGCTGCCCGCCCGGATCGATCTGCTCGCCGCCGAGCTGCAGCGCACCCGCAAGCTGGCCCACTCCGTGGGCGTGCGCCCCGGCGAGCACCCGGCCGGCGACGACCTGGAGCGGATCACCCGCACCCTGACCCGGCTGCGGGAACAGGTGATCTCCGATCCGCTGGCCTTCTGGACGCCCGCCCAGGGGAGTTCGGCGCCGGGCGGCGGCCGTCCCGACACCACGGTGTACGACCGGGAGGCGCGCGCCCTGGAGGAGGTGCGCCGCGAGATCGACGCGGTGCTGGCGGTGCGCCAGGACGCCGAGCAGCGGATCGTGCGGCTGCGGGACGTGCTCTCGCGCGCGGACCGCACCCTCGCCGAGGCCCGTACCGCGCGCGGCGAGGTGCTGGCGAAGATCGCCGCGACCGAGGTGCCGGTGGTCGGCGGACCGCCGATCGTGCTCCAGGAGCAGCTGGCGGCGGCCGCCGAGTACCGCAGGCACGCCCAGTGGCACCGGCTGTCGCCGCTCCTGGAGTCCCTGGAGGAGAAGGCCGAGGACGAACTGCTGCGGGCCCGCGAGTCGTTGACCGCGGTCACCGCGCCGCTCGCGGTCCGTGCCGAGCTGCGCGGCCGGCTCGACGCGTACAAGGCCAAGATGGCCCGGTTGGGCCACGCCGAGGATCCCGAGCTGGCCGAGAAGTACGAGAAGGCGCGCCGCATGCTGTGGAGCGCGCCCTGCGACCTGCGCGTCGCCGAGCAGGCCGTGCTGCGCTACCAGCAGGCGGCGGCCGAACTGCTCGGCGCCGCGCGGCGCGTGCCCGGCCAGGGCGGGCCGGTGGACCGGACGGGACCCGGCGCGTGAACGAGAAGGGGGAGGCAGCGTCATGAGCGAGGCAGGGCGGACGTGTCAGCGTCCCGGCTGCGACGGGACCTACGAGGACATGGGCGGCGGCGAGCTGTACTGCGACACGTGCGGTCTCGCACCGGTCGTCGCGGCGGGCGGCGCGCTCGGCTCGACACCGACCGGCATCACCGCGGGCGGCGGCGCGGGCCCGGGTTCGCGCGGTTCGTCGGGCAGTGGCGGCTCCCGCTCCAGCGCCCGCAGTTCGCGTACGTCGTCCCAGTCGTCGCGCTCGTCGAAGTCCCGGCGCTCGGTGTCCGGCCGGCTCTCCCGGGCGGTCTCGGGCCGCTCCACGGGGCGTTCGGTGTCGGTGCGCAGCTCCGGTTCGGGCGCCGGTTCCACGGGGCGCGGACGGCTGGGCGTCGGTCTGGTCGAGGTGCCGGCGGTGCCGCGGCCGGACCCGCGCGTGATGGTGATGGACCGCCCGGAGGTGCCCGAGCGCAAGCGGTTCTGCTCCCGCTCGGACTGCGGGGCGCCGGTGGGGCGGTCGCGCGGCGAGCGGCCGGGCCGTACGGAGGGCTTCTGCACCAAGTGCGGCCACCCGTACTCGTTCGTGCCCAAGCTGAAGGCCGGGGACGTGGTGCACGGCCAGTACGAGGTGGTGGGCTGCCTCGCGCACGGCGGCCTCGGCTGGATCTACCTCGCCGTGGACAAGGCGGTCTCCGACCGCTGGGTGGTCCTCAAGGGCCTGCTGGACACCGGCGACCAGGACGCGATGGCGGCGGCGATCTCCGAGCGGCGCTTCCTCGCCGAGATCGAGCACGCCAACATCGTGCGGATCTACAACTTCGTCGAGCACCTCGACCAGCGCACCGGCTCCCTCGACGGCTACATCGTCATGGAGTACGTCGGCGGCAAGTCGCTCAAGGAGATCGCCAACGCCCGCCGCTCCCCCGAGGGCCGCCGCGACCCGCTGCCGGTCGAGCAGGCCTGCGCGTACGGCATCGAGGCGCTGGAGGCGCTCGGCCACCTGCACAGCCGCAAGCTGCTGTACTGCGACTTCAAGGTCGACAACGCCATCCAGACCGAGGACCAGCTCAAGCTCATCGACATGGGCGCGGTGCGCCGCATGGACGACGACGAGTCGGCCATCTACGGCACGGTGGGCTACCAGGCCCCGGAGGTCGCCGAGGTCGGCCCGTCGGTGGCGTCCGACCTGTACACGGTCGGACGGACCCTCGCCGTGCTGACGTTCGGCTTCCAGGGCTACACCACCGTCTACGCGGACTCGCTGCCCGACCCGGACGGCATCGAGGTCTTCCGGCAGTACGAGTCGTTCTACCGGCTGCTGGTGCGGGCCACCGACCCGGACCCGGCCCGCAGGTTCGCCTCCGCGCAGGAGATGGCGGAGCAGTTGACGGGTGTGCTGCGCGAGGTGGTCTCGCTGCAGACGGGCCGTGCCAGGCCCGCCGTCTCCACGCTGTTCGGGCCCGAGGTCCGGGTCACGGACACGGAGTTGTTCCCGCGTCTGGACGGCGAGGTGTCACGGCTGGGGGCCAGGGTGCCCGCTGCGCGAGGGCGGCGGGGCGGCTCCGGTACGGCGGCCCTGCCGGGCGGGGCCGGGCCCGGGCTGCCGGGCGGGTCAGGACCCGCCGTGGGCGCGCCGGGCGGGACCGTCGCGCACGCCCCGCCGGTCGGCGCGGGTGCGGGTGCCGGTGCGGGACCGGGGTCTGCGGGCGCGGCGGTGGCCGGGCCCGGGGGCGCGAGCGCCTCGCTGCCGGGCGCGGTCGGTGCGGTCGGCGGGCCCGGCACCGGGCCGGGCGGCCTGGTCAAGGGCGCCGACGCGCCCACCGCCTCGCTGGCGCTGCCGGTCCCCCGGGTCGACGCCGGCGACCCCAACGCGGGCTTCCTGGCAGGCCTGATGGCCTCCGCCCCGGCCGAGCTGCTGACCGCGCTGGCCGCCGCCCCGGCGCCGTCGACCGAGACCCGGCTGCGGCAGATCCGGGCCCGGCTGGAGAACGGCGACGCGTCCGGCGCTCTTGAGGCGCTGGGCACCCTGGAGGCCGAGCGTCCCGACGACTGGCGGGTGGTCTGGTACCGCGGTCTTGCCGCGCTGGTGACCGGCGCCCACGAGGACGCCGCGCTGGCCTTCGACGCGATCTACGACGCCTTCCCCGGCGAGATCGCGCCGAAGCTGGCGCTCGCCCTGTGCGCGGAGGTGCTGGGGCAGCTCGACAACGCCGCCGAGTACTACCGGCTGGTGTGGTCCTCCGACCCGAGCCACGTCAGCGCCGCGTTCGGTCTCGCCCGGGTCCAGCTGGCCGCGGGCGACCGGACCGGCGCCGTACGGACGTTGGAGTCGGTGCCGGAGTCGTCCGTCCACTGCACCGCGGCGCGGGTGGCGGCCGTACGGGCGCGGCTGCGGCAGCGCACCGCGGCCGCGGGCGACCTGGAGTTCCTGGACGACCTGATCGCCGCCGCGCGGCAGGTCGAGGCGCTGGACGTGTACGGTCTGGATCCGGCGCGACGCGAGCAGCTGTCGGCCGAGGTCCTCGGTTGCGCGCTGGACTGGGTACTCTCCGGAGGTCGGGGTTCCGTCCCTCCCGCCGCCGGGGGACGGACGCTGCTCGGCAGCGGCCTGGACGAACGCGGCCTGCGCTTCGGCCTGGAGCGTTCGTACCGCACGCTGGCCCGGCTGGCGCGGGGCGGCGAGGAGAGGATCGACCTGGTGGAACGTGCCAATCGTTACCGCCCCCGGACGTGGGTGTAGTTGATGTCGCAGATGCCCCAGCAGGCCGCTGTGTCGAAGTGCCCGAGCTGCGAGGAACCCCTCGAGTCGGGTGACCGTTTCTGCGGTGCCTGCGGATACGACCTGTCCGCCGTGCCCGCGCGGCCCGTGGACAGCCCGACCCTCGCCATCCACGGCGTGGTGCCCGCGCCGGAGGGCGTGGACTGGCCCGTGGCCCGGGACTCGGACGGCCACGGCCACCCCGCCCCGGTCCACGCGGCGGCCGAACTGCCGGGCACCGACTCGGGCGGCTCCCCGCTGCCGCCGCCCCCGCCCGCGGCTCCGGCGGTCGCGGCCGGGGCACCGGCGTCCGGGGTGCGGTTCGACCGGCCCGGCGAGCCCGACGAGTACCCCTTGCAGGCGCCCGACCCGCGGCTGACCGCCGAACCGGCCCCGGTCCCCGGACAGCCCCCGGCACCCGGACCGGCCGCGGCTGCCGGGCAGTTTGCTCCCGCCGGGCCGGCCGCGGCCGAGAAGGTGTGCGTGGCCTGCCGCGCGGGCCGGGTCGACGACGACGGCTACTGCGAGAACTGCGGCCACGCCCAGCCCCGCGAACGCGACCACATGGAGCAGGAGTCGGGACCGGTCGCCGCCGTCAGCGACCGCGGCCTGCGCCACCACCGCAACGAGGACGCGTTCTCGGTGGGCTGCACCGCGCTGCCCGACGGCGCCCCCGCCTCCGTGGCGATCGTCTGCGACGGCGTGTCCTCGGCGACCCGCCCCGACGACGCCTCCCTGGCCGCGTCCCGGGCGGCCGGCGAGTCGCTGCTGGGCGCCCTGCCGCGCGGCACGCACCCGCAGCAGGCCATGCACGACGCCATCCTCGCCGCCTCGCAGGCCGTCAACGCGCTGGCCGAGGAGCCCGCCACCGCCCGCGAGCAGGCCCCGCACCAGAACGCGCCCGCCTGCACCCTGGTCGGCGCCGTGGTCACCGCGGGCCTGCTGGTCGTCGGCTGGGTCGGCGACAGCCGCGTCTACTGGGTCCCGGCCGACCGCACCACCCCGCCCGCCCGGCTCACCGAGGACGACTCGTGGGCCGCCCAGATGGTCGCCGCCGGCCTGATGAGCGAGGCGGAGGCCTACGCCGACGAGCGCGCCCACGCGATCACCGGGTGGCTGGGCGCCGACGCCTACGAACTGGAGCCGCACACCGCGTCGTTCAAACCGGACCGCGCCGGTGTGGTCGTGGTCTGCACGGACGGCCTGTGGAACTACGCGGAGTCCGCCGAGGAGATGGCCGAGGCCATGCCCCCGGACGCCGCCGCCCGTCCGCTGCATGGCGCCCGCGTTCTGGTCGGCCACGCCCTGGACGGCGGGGGCCACGACAACGTAACAGTGGCCCTCCTGCCGTTCCCGGCCCCGTCCCAGGGGGCAGGATCGGCCTGAGGCCCCCCGCACGGACACGGGTGGCGGGGCGGCCTCACGGACCGCAGGGGGCGGTCCGCACCAGCAGAGCCAAGACCCCCGCCACTGGGGGGACGTAGAGGGGGATGCGATCCGGCATGGCCAATTTCTCGAAGTCGAACGTGCCGCAGTTCGCGGTGGACGTCTACCAGAACGAGTACCTGCCCGAAGGCGGCCGTGAGGTCAACGCCATCGTGACGGTCACCGCGACCGGCGGCGGCACGGTCGGGAGCGCGGTCACCGCGCCCCACCTGTACTCGCCCGGACAGGGGCCGTCCGCAGCCGTGGCGCTGATGGTCGACTGCTCGGGCTCGATGGACTACCCGCCGACCAAGATGCGCAACGCCCGCGACGCCACGTCCGCGGCGATCGACACCCTGCGCGACGGCGTGCACTTCGCCGTGGTCGGCGGCACACACGTGGCCAAGGAGGTCTACCCGGGCGGCGGCCGGCTCGCGGTCGCCGACGCCACCACCCGGGCGCAGGCCAAGCAGGCGCTGCGCAGCCTGAGCGCGGGCGGCGGCACCGCCATCGGCACCTGGCTGCGGCTGGCCGACCGGCTGCTGTCCACCGCGGACGTCGCCATCCGGCACGGCATCCTGCTCACCGACGGCCGCAACGAGCACGAGTCACCCGAGGACCTCAAGGCGGCGCTGGACGCCTGCGCCGGGCGTTTCACCTGCGACGCCCGTGGCGTGGGCACCGACTGGGAAGTGAAAGAAGTCACAGGGATCGCCTCCGCCCTGCTCGGCACCGCCGACATCGTCGCCGATCCGGCGGGCCTGGCCGCCGACTTCACGCAGATGATGGAGACGGCCATGGGCAAGGAGGTCGCGGACGTGGCGCTGCGGCTGTGGACCCCGCTCGGCACCACGGTGAAGTTCGTCAAGCAGGTCGCCCCGACGGTCGAGGAACTGACCGGCCGCCGCAGCGAGGCGGGGCCGCGGGCCGGTGACTACCCCACCGGTTCCTGGGGCGACGAGTCCCGTGACTACCACATCTGCGTGGAGGTACCGGCCGCGGGCATCGGCCAGGAGATGCTGGCCGCCCGCGTCTCCCTGGTCATCCCGGAGCCCGGCGGCAGCGTGCAGAACCTCGGCGCGCAGGGTCTCGTACGGGCCGTGTGGACGGACGACATGACGGCCTCGACGTCGATCAACCCGCAAGTCGCCCACTACACCGGGCAGGCCGAACTGGCACAAGCCATCCAGCAAGGGCTGGATCTTCGCAAAGCGGGAGACATCGACGGAGCAACGGCCAAACTGGGCCGCGCGGTTCAGCTCGCCGGAGCCTCCGGAAACGCCGATACGGCGAAACTGCTTGCGAAGGTGGTGGACGTGGTGGACGCGGCGGCAGGTACTGTGCGACTGAAAGCGAAGGTCGAGGAGGCCGACGAGATGACTCTCGAGACCCGGTCGACAAAGACTGTTCGTGTAAAGAAGTGACGCACAACAACCGCGCGACACGCCCGCAAGAGAGGGAAGCTCCGACATGCCGACCTGCCCGAACGGACACCAGTCGGGTTCCGACGACTGGTGCGAGGTCTGCGGTCACCGCATGGCCGGTGCCGTGCCGCCCCCTCCGCCGCCACCGCCGCCCGGCGGCGGCTACGGCTTCCCGCCGCCCGCCGGTCAGGGCGGGCCGGGCGGCGGTCCCGGTGGCGGTCCGGGCGGTCCCGGCGGCGAGCCGCAGTTGTGCCCGCAGTGCCGCACGCCGCGCGAGGGCGGTGCGCCGTTCTGCGAGGAGTGCCGGTGGAACTTCCTGACCAACACCGCCACCTCGTACACCCCGGCCGCGCCGCGCCCGCCGGCCTCCGGCGGCCCGGCGCCGCACTTCGGGCAGCCGCCGGCCGGTCCGTCGTACGGCGGCGGTGACTCGTACGACTACCAGGGCTCCCGCCCGTCCCAGGTGAACCGTCCCGCAGAACCGATCCCGCCGGGCCCGCCGCCCTTCGGCGCCGACCCGTCGGGCCGCGGCGGCCCGGGCGGACCCGGTGGCCCCGCGGGCGGTCCCGGCGGCCCCTTCGGCTCTGGCGGACCCGGGGGCGCCGACAGGCCTGGGGGTCCCGGTGGGCCTGGTGGGCCTGGTGGGCCTGGTGGGCCTGGTGGGCCTGGTGGTTTCGGCGGCCCCGACGGGCCCAGCCGGCCCGGCGGGTTCGGTGGGCCCGGCGGGCCCAATGGTCCGGGCGGTCCCAACGGCCCGGGCGGTCCCGGCGGTCCGGGCGGCCCTGACGGGCCCGGCGGTTTCGGCGGCCCCAACGGCCCGGGCGGTCCGGGCGGCCCCAACGGTCCCGGTGGCCCCGCGGGCGGTCCCGGTGGCCCGGGTGGCTTCAACGGTCCGGGCGGCCCCGGCGGTCCGAACGGCCCCTCCGGCCCTCCGGCCCCGCCCGGTTTCGGCAGCGATCCCTCGCGTCCGGTCCCGCCTCCGCCCGGCCCCGTCCCGCCCCCGCCCGGCGGGCCCGGCGGCCCCGGTGGCGCTCCGCAGGGGTTCCAGTCCGGTCCCCCGGCCCCGCCCGCCTTCCCGCAGGAGACCAACCGCCCGCAGCAGGGCGGCCCGTCCTTCGGCGGCGGTGACGACGACTGGGTGCTCTCCCCGCCGTCGTCGACCGGCCCGGGCGGTCCTGGCGGTCCGGCTGGCCCCGGCGGGCCGAACGGCCGCGGCCCGGCCCAGGGCGGCTACGGCTACCCGCAGCCCGGCGCCACCCAGGCCCCGCCCGGCCAGGGCTTCCCGCAGCAGCCGCAGCGGCCCCAGCAGCCCACGACCTGGTCGGCGACGATCGGCCCGGACCGCGAGTACTTCATGGCGATGATGCAGCGCTCCGGCCCCGAGGCCGCGGGCCTGAACCTGCCCGCGTACTCGCCCGAGCAGCAGCGCACGCTCACCGGCAACCAGATCACCATCGGCCGCCGCAGGCACTCCACCGGCGACACCCCGGACATCGATCTGGCCGTGCCGCCGGAGGACCCGGGCGTCTCGCACCAGCACGCGGTGCTGGTGCAGCAGCCGGACGGCAGCTGGGCGGTCGTCGACCAGAACTCGACGAACGGCACCACGGTCAACGGCGGCGAGGAGCCGATCCAGCCCTTCGTGCCGGTGCCGCTCCAGGACGGCGACCGGGTGCACGTGGGCGCCTGGACGACGATCACGATCCGCCGCGGATAGCCGCGGCGCTGGACCCGGGGGGCCGCGTCAGGCGAACGGCCAGGCGTACGGCCCCTCGGGGTCGTCCAGCCACGCCCAGGCCCGTTCGCCGCTGACGGTGATGCCGTAGCGCTCGCGGCGCGGGGCGTCCTCGCGGTCCCACAGCGCGTACGCCTCCTGCGGGTCGAGCCGGCCCCGGCTCAGCGCCAGCAGGAAGCGGAACAGGTCGTCCTCCCGGGCCCGGCGCGGTACGCCGCCCAGGCCCGGCGTCTCGGGCTCCGCGCGGTCCGCGCCGCGCAGCGGCACGAAGTACGCGGGCGTGTGCAGGAAGCGTCCCTCGGCGTGCTCGGCGTCGCGGACGGTGAGCACGACGAGGCCGGTGGCCAGCGGGGTCAGGATCCGGCCGCCGGGACGGCACTGGGCCAGCCAGGCGCGCGGCACCGAGGGCAGTGTGCAGGTGGCGAGGATCCGGTCGTAGGGGGCGCGCTCGGGGACGCCGCGGGCGCCGTCGCCCGTGACGACGGCCGGGTGGTACCCGGCGGTGTCCAGGTGCCGGCGGGCCGACTCGGTGATCTCGGGGTCCAGGTCGACGGTGGTGACCAGGTCGTCGTCGCCCAGGCGATGGGCGAGCAGGGCGGCGTTGTAGCCGGTGCCGGCGCCGATCTCCAGGACCCGGTGACCCTCGCCCACGTCCAGCTCCACCAGCATCATCGCCATCAGCGAGGGCTGGCTGCTGGAGGAGAGCAGTTCGCCGTCGCGCAGCCGGGTCGCCAGCGGGGCGTCGGCGTAGGCGCCGCGCACCCAGCGCTCGCGGGCGCCGGGGTCGGGGTGCTCGCCCCACCGGCGTTCGTAGCCGCCCCGGACGCCGACGTAGTAGTACGGCACGAAGAGGTGGCGCGGGACCGCCCGGAAGGCCTCCCGCCACACCGGGTCGGCCGCCCACGCGCCGCTCAGCTCGATCTCCCGGACCAGCTCCGCCCGCGCGGAGGCGGCGAGGCTGTCCAGGTCCTCGTACCCGCCCATGCCTCCACAGTACGGGCCGGGCGCACGGCGGGCAGGGTCCCGGAGCGGTCCTAGGTCCCGGGTCCTATGTCCCCGTGTCTGAGACCATGGACGGCGTGAATGAGATTCGGCGCGGCACGCTTCAGGAGCAGACCTTCTACGAGCAGGTCGGCGGGGAGGAGACCTTCCGCCGGCTCGTCCACCGTTTCTACGAGGGGGTCGCCGAGGACCCGATCCTGCGGCCGATGTACCCCGAGGAGGACCTGGGTCCGGCGGAGGACCGTTTCGCGCTGTTCCTCATGCAGTACTGGGGCGGCCCGACGACGTACAGCGACAACCGCGGCCATCCGCGGCTGCGGATGCGGCACGCGCCCTTCGCCGTCGACCGGGCCGCGCACGACGCCTGGCTCAAGCACATGCGGGTCGCGCTGGACGAACTGGGCCTGTCCGAGGAGCACGAGCAGACGCTGTGGAAGTACCTGACGTACGCGGCGGCCTCGATGATCAACACCCCGGGCTGACGGGCGACCGACCGCCTGACGCGCGTATTCCGGTCAGCCGACGCCGGATTCCGGTCACAATCCGGTCAAGTCCACATCCCAAGCGCTTACTTCTGCCCCTCCCCCTCTGACAACATCCCGAAGAGGTCTGGACAACAACGGCGGGGGGCCGGGTGGCGGGGTACGGGGGGCTCGCGGGTTTCGTGCTGCTGCGGGCGCGGGCGCACCGCCTGCTGCTGGCCGCGGCCCTGCTCACGGTCCTGCTGACCACCACGGTGCTGGCCACCCTGACCGCCTACTCCGGCGCCATCGGCGACGCGGCCCTGCGGCACGCCCTCGCCGACGCCGGCACCGGGTCCGACGCCGCGCTGATCGTGAAGGCGGACGTACCGGCCGAGCGGCGGCAGGCCGCCGACGCCGCCGTGCGCGAGGGCGCCGCGAGAACCTTCGAGGGGCTGCCGCGCACGGTACGGACCCTGGTGCGCTCGGGCCCGTACGCGCTGCCCGGCTCCCTGCGGCCGCCCACCGAGCGGTCCGGCGACCCCGACCTGACGTACTTCGCGGCGCTCGACCCGACGCAGGTCCGCATCGACGAGGGCCGGATGCCCGCGCAGGCGGGCGGGGGCGCTGGCGGCACCGTCGAGGTGGCGGTGCCGGTGGCCGCCGCCGAGCGCATCGGCCTCTCCGCGGGCGACCGGCTCACCCTCACCGACCGGCTCGACGGCCCCGCCGTCCGCGTCGTGGTGAGCGGCCTGTACCGGCCGGTCGACGCCGGGTCGCCGTACTGGCGCCTCGACGACCTGGCCGGGCGCGGCCTCCAGCAGGGCGGCTTCACGACGTACGGGCCGCTGCTCGCCCCGCCCGGGGCGCTGAGCGGCGGCCGGGTCAGCGCGGGCTCGTCCGGGTGGCTGGTGACGGCGGACTACTCGTCGCTGACGACCGGGCGGACCGAGGAGCTGGCGGACGCGGCCCGGGGCGGCCTGGCGTGGCTGCGCGAGCAGCAGGTGCTCAGCGGCACCACCGCGGCGACGACCGAGCTGCCCGCGATCCTGGAGCGGCTCGACCGTTCGCTGGAGGTGTCCCGTTCCACCCTCCTGGTCATCGCCCTGCAACTGGTGCTGCTCGCGGGCGGCGCGCTGCTGCTGGTGGCGCGGCTGCTGAGCGTGGAGCGGGCGGGCGAGCTGCGGCTGCTGCGGGCGCGCGGCGCCTCCCGGGGCAGGCTGGCGGCGGGCTCGGCGCTGGAGGCGCTGCTGCTGGCGGTGCCCGCGCTGGTCTGCGCGCCGCTGCTGGCCGGGCCGCTGGTCCGGCTGCTGGCCGGGCAGGGGGCGCTGGCCCGGATCGGGCTGGGCTGGGAGCCGTCGGCGGGCGGCAGCGGCACGGTATGGCTGGTGGCGGCGGTGGCGGCCCTCGGGTGCACGCTGGCCGTGACCCTGCCCGCGCTGACCCTGGCGCCGGAGGCGGGCGGACGGCCCCGGGCGCTGCCGGGCTGGCTGCGGGCCGGCGCGGACGTGGGCCTGCTGGTGATCGCCGGTGTCGCCTACTGGCAGCTGGACCGGCAGACCTCCGCCTCCGGGACGGGCGAGGCCGACGACGCGGGCACCCTGGGGGTCGATCCGCTGTTCGTGGCGACGCCCACGCTGGCGCTGCTGGCCGGGACGGTGCTGGCGCTGCGGCTGCTGCCGCTGGTGGCGCGGCTCGCGGAGCGCCGGGCGGCGAGCGGGCGCGGGCTCGCGGCGGCGCTGGCGGGCTGGCAGCTGAGCCGCCGCCCGATGCGCGGGGCGGGCCCGGTGCTGCTGCTGGTGCTGGCCGTGGCGCTGGGCACGATGGCGATCGGGCAGGGCGCCTCCTGGTCCCGTTCGCAGGACGACCAGGCCGACTTCCGCACGGGGGCGCCGATCCGGGTGCAGGCCTCGGGCACGCCGGGCCCGGGCCGCACCGATCGGATCGCGGGCGTCCCGGGGGTGGCGGGGGTGGCGGGGGTGGCCCCCGCGGCCCGCTCCGAGGTCGCGCTGTCCGGCGACCGGACGGCGACGGTGCTCGCCCTGGACACCTCGCACGCGGCGGACCTGATGCTGATGCGGCCGGACCTGGCCGACGAGTCGCCGCGCGGGCTGCTGGCCGGGATGGCGCCGGGGCAGCCCTCCAAGGGCGCGGCGATCCCGGCGGGCACGGCCCGGCTCGCGCTGGCGGCGACCCTCACCGTCCCGGACGCCGAACCGGACGCCGAACCGGGCGCCGAATCGGGCGCGGGTCCGGACGCCGGACCCGGTGCGGCCGGCTCCCGGTCGGCGGACGTGACGGTCACCGTCGAGGACCGCTGGGGCACGCCGTACCGGCTGGAGGCCGGTTCGCTGGCCGCCGACGGCCGGGAACACACCCTCGGCCTGGACGTCGACGCCGGGCCGCTCACCCTGACCGGCGTCGACTTCACGGTGGTCCAGCCCGCCGGCCGGGGCGAGCGGCACCGCCTGACGGTACGGCAGGTGACGGCGACGGCCGCCGACGGGACCGTACGCCCGGTGGCGCTGCCCGACGCGTGGACGGCCGGGTCGGAGCTGTCGCCCCCGGCGGTCGGACCGGCCGCGGGCGGCGCCCCGTCCAAGCCGCGCCTGCTGGGCTCGGACCCGCTCGCCGTCGAGTACTCCACGGGCCGCTCGGACGACGGCTGGAAGATCACCACGCTGACCGTGCGGCTGCGGGCCGCGCAGCCGAAGCCGGCCGAGGTGACCGCCGTGGCCACCGACCGCTTCCTCGACTCCTCCGGGGCCCGCACCGGGCAGCGCGTCACGGTGCTGATCGGCGGCCACGACGTGCCGGTGCGGATCGTGCGCTCCGTGCGCGAGCTGCCGGGCACCGGTCCCGAGACCCCCTCGGCGCAGTTCGGCGGCGCCCTGCTGGTCGACCTGCCGGCGGTCAACCGGCGGCTGCAGGACAAGTACGGCGCCGCCGTCGCGCCCACCGAGTGGTGGCTGCGGGCCGGGCCGGGGAAGACCGACGAGGCGGCGGCGGGGCTGCGGGCGTTCCCGGACACCGCACCGGCCCAGGTCCTGGTGCGCGACGAGGTCGCCGAGCGGCTGCGCGACGACCCGTTCGGCGCCGGCCCCGGGGCGGCGTTCGCCGCGGCGACCCTGGTGGCGGCGGCGCTGGCCGCGGTCGGTTTCGCGGTGAGCGCGGCCGGGTCGCTGCGCGAGCGCGGCACCGAGTTCTCCGTGCTGCGCGCCCTGGGCGCCTCGCGCCGCCGGCTGGCCGGCACGGTCGCCGCCGAGCAGGGCGTGCTGACCGGCCTGGCCCTGCTGACCGGCGCCGCCCTGGGCGCGGTCCTGACCCGGGCGGTGATCCCGCTGACCGTACTGACCCCGCAGGCCACCCGCCCCGTGCCGGACGTCCACGTGGCGCTGCCGGGGGACCGCATCGCCCTGCTGCTGGCCGGCATGGCCGTCGTCCCGCTCCTGGTCACCGCGGCCCTGGCGCTGCGCCGCACCGACACGACGGTGACCCTCAAGGACCCGGGAGGCACCGGCCGATGAACCCACCGACCGCACCCCGGACCCCGACCCGTCCGCACGCCCACACCCGGCCGGACCACCGCACCCATCCGCACGACCGCACCCGGCAGGACCACCGCACCCGTCCGCACGCCCCCACCCCGCCGGACCACCCCACCCATCCGCACGACCCCACCCGGCCGTACCACCGCACCGCCCCACCCACACCCGCGCCCCGGGTCACCGCTCCCGACCACCCACCGCACCCACACGACGGTGACCCCCAAGGACCCGGGAGGCACCGGCCGATGAACCCACCGACCGCACCCCGGACCCCGGCCAACCACCGCGACCCCGTTCCGCCGGACCAACGGAGCGCCACCCCGCCGACGACCGTCCCCGCACCGCGCCGCACCGACACCACGGTGACCCTCAAGGACGGAGGTACCGGAAGGTGAACCCCGTGACCGCGCCCTGGGTGC
Source organism: Streptomyces hyderabadensis (assembly GCF_020404845.1). Classification (GTDB taxonomy): domain Bacteria; phylum Actinomycetota; class Actinomycetes; order Streptomycetales; family Streptomycetaceae; genus Streptomyces; species Streptomyces hyderabadensis. The sequence goes on from NZ_JAIOJZ010000025.1 coordinate 93,833, forward strand.
GTACCCGGCTGCGGGCCGCGCCCGGCGCCGCCGTCGCGCTGGCGGTGCTGGTGGCGCTGACCGCGTGCCTGGCCGCCGCGTTCCCCCGGGCGCTGGACCGGTACACGGACGCCGGGCTGCGCCAGACCGTCGGGCGGGCCCCGGTCGACGAGAGCAGCATCCTGGTGACCGCCGGGCCCGACCTCGACGGCGGGGTGGCCCACACGGAGGAGAGCGTCCGGCCCGAACGCCTCGGCGACCTCTACGACTCCGCCCTCGGCGTGGTGCAGCGTCCCCTCGTCATCGACGAGCAGCGGTCCTCCTACGGCGTCCGCACCACCGAGACCCTGCCCTCGCCGGACACGTGGCTGCCCCGGCCCGACGGCCTCCCCGCGGAGATGCTCCTCGCCGCCCCGCACGGTCTCGCCGACCACGCCCGGCTGCGCTCCGGCCGGCTGCCCGAGGTCCCCGGCGGGGAGGCGAGCTTCAAGACCGACGAGGTGCAGGCGGCGGTGACCGAGGAGACCGCCCGCACGCTGCACATCGAGGTGGGCTCGCTCATCCACCTGTCGGGCAGCAGCGACCTCACCGTCCGCGTCACCGGCATCGTCGCGCCCCAGGCGGCCGACAGCCCCTACTGGACCGTCGAGTCCCTGCTGCGCGCCCCCTCCCTGCGCCGGGTGCCGGGCCCGATGGGGGCCTCCAACCCCAGCTACTGGGTCGGCGGCCTGCTGCTCGCCCCCGAGGCCGCTCCCGCGCTGCTGGACGTGACCACCACGGTCCGCTACTGGCACCTGACCCCCGACCCGGACGCCCTGCACGGCCGCGACCTCGACGCGCTCGCGTCCGCCGTGGCCGCCGTGGAGTCCGGTCCCGGCCTGGAGCAGCTGCGCGCGACCATCAGCCCCCTCACGGACGTCACGACCGGGCTCGACGCCGCCTTCACCACGTACGAGGAACTCCGCGGCGACATCGGCCCGCTGGTCGTCGTGGCCGCGTCCGGCGCGGGCACGGTCGCCGCCGTCGTCCTGCTGATGGCGGGCGGCCTGGCCGCCGACCGCCGCCGCGCCGAGCTGGCCCTGCTGCGGGCCCGCGGCGCCTCGGTGCGGGGCATGGCGGGGCGGCTGCTGGCCGAGACGGCCGTCGTCGCCGTGCCCGCGGGCGCCCTCGGCTTCGGCGCGGCGCTGCTCGCGCTGCCCGGCGCCCGGCTGCTCCCCGCGCTCTGGGCCGCCGTCGCGGTCACCGCCGTGGCCGGCCTCGCGCTGCCGCTGCGGGCCGTCGCCGCGCACCACGCCGTACGGATCCACGACGGCCGCCGGGACGCGGCGTCCCCGCGCGTCTCCCGGCGCCGTACGGTCGCCGAACTGACCGTCGTGGTCCTCGCCCTCGGCGCGGTGGAGCTGCTGCGCCGGCGCGGGGCCGCGGACGGCGCCGGGGGCCTGGTGGCGCTGGCCCCGGTCCTGGTCGGGGTGATCGCCGCGCTGGTCCTGGTGCGCCTGTACCCGCTGCCGCTGCGCGCACTGGCCCGCCCGGCCCGGCGGCTGCGGGGCGCCGTCGGGCCGCTGGCCCTGGCCCGGGCCGGCCGCACCTCCGCCTCCGCCGTGCTGCCGCTGCTCGCGCTGCTGACCGCGTTCACCGTGGCGGCGTTCGGCGGCTCGGTCCTCAGCGGCGTCGCCGACGCCCGCGACCGGGCGGCGCTGACCTCCGTCGGTGCCGACGGCCGGGTGGAGGCGGAGGCCGCGCTGCCCGCCGGGCTGACCGGCCGCCTCGGGCAGGCACCCGGGGTGCGGAAGGTCACCGAGGTCGGCCTCGACCACCAGGCCAGGACCAACGACGGCCGCCAGACCCTGCCGCTCGCGGCGGTGGACCCGGGCGACTACGCGGCGCTGGCCGGGCGTACGGGCCTCGGCGCGTTCCCCGCGGGCGAGCTGGGCCGGCCGGACGGGGCCGAGGGCGGCTCCGAGGACGCCGTGCTGCCCGCGCTGGCCTCCCCCGCCGTCGCCGAACGGTTCGGCGACGGCACCTTCCAGGTGCGCCTGGCCGACGGCGGCTCCGCCACGCTGCGGATCGTCCTGGTCCGCGACCGCACCCCCGCCGTAAACGGCGACGAGTTCCTGATCGTGGACCGTGCCGGACTGCCGGCCGCGGCCGCCCGGCCGAACGTGCTGCTGCTGACCGGCGACGACCTGGACGCGGGCGCGGTGCGCCGGGCGGTGGACGGCGCCGGCACCGTCCACCTGCGGTCCGAGGAGCGCGGCACGTTCGTGGACTCCCCGCTGCAGTCCGGCGCGGAACGCATCTACACGGCCGCCGTGGCCGCCGGCGCCGGCTATGCCGCGCTGGCCCTGCTGCTGTCCCTGGCGAGCGCCGCGCCCGAACGCGCCGCCCTCCTCGCCCGGTTGCGCACCATGGGCCTCACCCGTGCGCAGGGCCGCCGCCTGCTCGTCCTGGAGTCCCTCCCGCAGGCCCTGCCCGCGGCCCTGGGCGGGGTCCTGACCGGCTGGGCCGCCGTACGGCTCCTCTCCCCCGGCATCGACCTGACGACCATCGCGATGTCCTCGGCGGCGTCCCCGGCGGGACGCGCGGAGCTGAGCGCCGACCCGTGGTCGCTGGCCGTCCCGGCGGTGGCGGTGCTGGTCCTGTCGGTGGGGGTGGCGGCGCTGCAGGCGTGGTGGTCGGGTCGGCGCGGTGCGGTGGCGGAGCTACGGGCGGGGGACGCGCGATGAGGGCCCGGCCCAGACACGGCCGACCGGAGACAGGGCGGACCACGGACGCGGACACGGAGGAGACCCGATGACGACCAATCCCACCCTCGCGGAGCTGGCCGACCGCGCCACCGCGTCCCGGGACCGGCCCGCGTACGGACACGACGCCCTGATCACCTGCGACCGCCTGGTGCGGATCTTCAGCGCGGACGGGGTGGAGGTGCAGGCGCTGCAGGGGCTCGACCTGCTGGTCCGGGAGGGCGAGCTGATGGCGCTGGTCGGTGCCTCGGGCAGCGGCAAGTCCACGCTGATGAACATCCTGGCCGGCCTGGACACGCCGACCGCCGGGGCGGCCCGGGTCGCGGGGCGCGACCTGCTCGCGATGACGGCCAAGGACCGCCTGGCCTACCGCCGCACGGTGGTCGGCTTCGTGTGGCAGCAGACGGCCCGCAACCTCATGCCGTACCTGACCGCCGCGCAGAACGTCGCGCTGCCCATGCAGCTGGCCGGCACCGGCGGGCGCCGGGCGGCGCGCGCCGATCGGGCGCTGGAGCTGCTGGACCTGATGGGCGTCGCGGAGTGCCGCGACCGCCGCCCGCAGCAGATGTCCGGCGGGCAGCAGCAGCGGGTCGCCATCGCGGTGGCCCTCGCGGGCGATCCGTCGGTGCTGCTCGCGGACGAGCCGACGGGCGAGCTGGACTCGCACACCGCGGAACAGATCTTCGCCGCGTTCCGCAGGGCGAACGAGCAGCTGGGCACCACGGTCGTCATCGTCACCCACGACCAGGCGGTGGCCGACGAGGTCCGCCGCACCGTCGCCATCCGCGACGGCCGCACCTCCACGGAGGTGCTGCGCCGCAGCGAGGTGGACGCCGAGACGGGCCGCGAGACGGTGGTGGCCCGCGAGTACGCCATGCTCGACCGGGCCGGCCGGCTCCAGCTGCCCGCCGACTACACCGCGGCCCTCGGCATGCGCGACCGCGTCGCCCTGGAACTGGAGTCGGACCACATCGCCGTACGCCCGGACGACAGCGGCCATCAGCCGTGAGCGGCGGGAGGGACCGGGGCGGCGGCCCGGACGGCCCGAGCGGCGTCAGCGCACGCTGATGCCCAGCGCCCCGGTCCCCGCCCGCCGCAGCGCGACGGAGCCGAAGGGCGTGCGCAGCCGCAGCCACGCGCCGGACGAGAACAGCGTCGGCGCGCCCTCGCCGGAGCCCGGCGCCGCGGACTTCCGCAGGAAACCGAGGGACTGGGCCGCGTGCACGGCCCGCACCGGCAGCCCGGTCTCCCCGACCGTCCGGGACCAGATGTCCCGCCCGATGCGGTCGAGTTCGGCCCGTGTACGGTCCTCGGCCGCCAGCTCCTCGGTACGCGCCCGGAACTCCGCCACCGCCGCGGCGACCAGCGCGCGCAGGGCGTCCGGGGCGGGCAGCCCCGGCTCGGTCCGCCAGCCGCCGCGCGGGGGCAGCACCCCGGCCCAGGGCGGCCCGGTCACCGCGTCCGGCACGCCGGCGGTGGCCGCCTGCTCGTCCACGCCCTCCAGCAGTTCACCGGCGGAGACGGTCACGTCGAGCGTGACGTCGAGCCCGTTCTCGTACGGCTTGGCCAGCCGGACCGCGCGCACGGCCAGCACCTCGAAGGAGGGCGGCCGCCCGAAGACGGCCAGGGCCGTGCCGGCCGCCTGGAGCCGCACCGCGGCGGAACGGTCGTAGTGGAGCAGCCGGGAGAGGAAGGCCGCGAGATCCGCGGCCTCCCCCTCGTCGGCCAGGTGGAGCACCGTCATGCGGCGACGGCCTCCTCCTTGGTGTCCGAGTCCGCGTCCGTGTACTCCTGGAGGAACTCGCGCTCCCCGGCGGTGATCCGCCGGGGCCGCTGGGCCTCGAAGTCGAACGGCACGATCACCGTGGAGGCGCGGACGTAGATCTCGTCGCCGTCCTTGACCTCGTAGGCGAGGGTGAAGGACGCGGCCCTGATCTCCGTGACCCACAGCTCGATGTCGACCGGGTGGTGCCGGTGGACGAGCTGCCGCTTGTAGTCGATCTCATGGCGTGCCACCACGGACCCCTGCTTGAAGTCCTTCTCCGGGCGGAACAGGAAGTCGATACGGGCCTCCTCCAGGTAGCGGAGGAAGACCACGTTGTTGACGTGGCCGTACGCGTCCATGTCCGCCCAGCGCAGCGGGCAGCGGTAGATGTGCCGCAAGATCAGCCCCGGGTCAGCTTCTTGTAGGTGGCGCGGTGCGGACGGGCGGCGTCCGGTCCGAGCCGCTCGACCTTGTTCTTCTCGTACGACTCGAAGTTGCCCTCGAACCAGAACCACTTGGACTCACCCTCGTAGGCGAGGATGTGCGTGGCGACCCGGTCCAGGAACCACCGGTCGTGGGAGACGACCACGGCACAGCCGGGGAACTCGAGCAGCGCGTTCTCCAGGCTGCTCAGGGTCTCGACGTCGAGGTCGTTGGTCGGCTCGTCGAGGAGGAGCAGGTTGCCGCCCTGCTTGAGGGTGAGCGCGAGGTTCAGCCGGTTGCGCTCACCGCCCGAGAGGACCCCGGCCGCCTTCTGCTGGTCCGGCCCCTTGAACCCGAAGGCAGAGACGTACGCGCGCGAGGGCATCTCCACCTGACCGACGTTGATGTAGTCCAGCTCGTCGGAGACGACCGCCCACAGCGACTTCTTCGGGTCGATGTTCTCGCGGCTCTGGTCGACGTAGGAGATCTTGACGGTGTCGCCGACCTTGATGTCGCCGGAGTCCGGCTCCTCGAGACCCTGGATCATCTTGAACAGCGTGGTCTTGCCCGCGCCGTTGGGCCCGATGACCCCGACGATGCCGTTGCGCGGCAGCGTGAAGGACAGATCGTCGATGAGAACCTTCTCCCCGAAGGCCTTGCTGAGGTTGTTCACCTCGACGACGACGTTGCCCAGCCGCGGGCCCGGCGGGATCTGGATCTCCTCGAAGTCCAGCTTCCGCATCTTGTCGGCCTCGGCGGCCATCTCCTCGTACCGCGCGAGGCGGGCCTTGGACTTGGCCTGCCGCCCCTTGGCGTTGGAGCGCACCCACTCCAGCTCGTCCTTGAGGCGCTTCTGCCGCTTGGCGTCCTTCTGGCCCTCGACCTTGAGGCGGGTGGCCTTGGTCTCCAGGTACTTGGAGTAGTTGCCCTCGTAGCCGTGCAGGCGGCCGCGGTCTACCTCGCAGATCCAGCCGGCGACGTTGTCCAGGAAGTACCGGTCGTGGGTGACGGCCACGACGGTGCCCTCGTACTTGGCGAGGTGCTGCTCCAGCCAGTTGACGGACTCGGCGTCGAGGTGGTTGGTGGGCTCGTCGAGCAGCAGCAGGTCGGGCGCCTCCAGCAGCAGCTTGCACAGCGCCACACGCCGCTTCTCACCACCGGACAGATTGACCACGGGCCAGTCGCCGGGCGGGCAGCCCAGAGCGTCCATGGCCTGCTCCAGCTGGGCGTCGAGGTCCCAGGCGTTGGCGTGGTCCAGTTCCTCCTGGAGCTTGCCCATCTCCTCCAGCAGCGCGTCGGAGTAGTCGGTCGCCATCTGCTCGGCGATCTCGTTGAACCGGTCGAGCTTGCCCTTGACCTCGGCGACACCCTCCTGGACGTTCTCCAGGACGGTCTTGTCCTCGTTGAGCGGGGGCTCCTGGAGCAGGATGCCGACGGTGTAACCGGGCGACAGGAAGGCGTCCCCGTTCGAGGGCTGCTCCAGCCCGGCCATGATCTTCAGAACGGTCGACTTGCCGGCGCCGTTCGGACCGACCACACCGATCTTCGCGCCGGGCAGGAAGCTCAGGGTGACGTCATCAAGGATCACCTTGTCGCCGTGCGCCTTGCGCGCCTTGCGCATGGTGTAAATGTACTCAGCCAAGAGAAACCGTCCGGCAGCTTGATCAGGCAGTGGTCAGATACACCCCATCTTGCCGCACGGCCACCCCTGGGCGGAAACCCGTTTGGCGCGGGGGCCCTGACCTGGGGTTTCCTGAATGCCGCCTGACCCTCACTGGCCGTGATCAAGGACGTCGTAACCTTCCTCGGGTGAACGACTCCCCTTGCTCCTGCCTCCTGTGCGCGCCCCCTGCCGAAGCCCCGGCCTTGGACGAACGCGACGGACGCATAGCCGCGAACGTCACCGACCACGGCTGGCACGTGATGGGCGTCGGAGCCGGGGACGAGGCACCGGCGGACTGGGCCTACTCGATCGGCCTGTGGCACACCTTGCGCAGCCCTGAGGTCTGCATCTTCGGCCTGCGGGTCGAGACGATGATGTCCGTCGTCAACGTCGCGGGACGAGAGATCCGCAGCGGCCACCCTCTGCAACCCGACCAGCGGCGCGACGACATTCTGAACGGCTTCTCGGTAGCCGTCCGGCGGGTGCACCCGAGCTGGTACCGAGACTTCTTCGGCGCCGGGCTCGATTTCTACCAGGCACCCCCGCTTCCGGTCATGCAACTGTTCTGGCCTGACAAGGAAGGCCGGTTCCCCTGGGACGACCAGGCACAGGACTACTGCCGCACGAGTCAGCCTCAGCTGTGGATCTCGAAGGCCGAGACCAACGGGCCCTGGGCCGCCCTCGACTGAGGTCGCCAACTCGGCCCCTCCCCTGAGCCAAGCAAGCCCGGCACCGCGCTACGCGACTAACGGCTGATCGGGATCTCGTAGACGATCTCGCAGTGAGCCGCGGGCACCACAATGTCCGCTGTCTCTACGGGCCGACCGTCGGCGCTGTAGTAGGTCCGCCGGATGTGCGTAACGAGTGCGGCTTTCTGGATACCGAGTAGCGACGCCTCCTCGGCGGTCGCCTGCCTCGGCTCTGGCTGCTCCACTGCATGGCTGACCGTGATACCGATCGCGGCCATACGGTTCACGACGCCCGCTCCAGCATGCGGGCCGCCCTCGGGGAGAACGACGAGAGTGCCGGCGGTGAGTTCGTACGGCTCCCAACTCGTCGACAGCTGCACCGGCCTGCCGTCCGCCAGGAACTCGTACGCGGTCCGCACGCACAGTTCACTCTCGTCGATCCCGAGTCGCACCGCGATGTCTGCGGGGGCCGGCACCTTGGCGTCCGTCCGGCTCTCCCAATCCCCTTGTCTGCCCACGGCCTTCATATCGGCCCGGAAGGGCGACCCGCTCGGCTGCTCGCGCGCCGAGGACCGCACCACGCGGACCCTCTGCCGGGGCTCGGCCACGTAGGTACCCGACCCGGCGCGCCCCTCCAGCACGCCTTGGGAGATCAGCAGCTCCTGCGCCCTGCGGACCACGTTCTCGCCGACGCCGCACTCCTGGCCGATCTGAGCGCGGGAGGGCAAGCGGTCTCCCGGCTCCCATACGTGCTCCGCAATCCGCCGCCGGAGTTCGTCGGCGATGCGGAGATAGGGCGGCTGCTCAGGCATATGGAAAATCTAGTCCACTAGCCCTAGCCTAGTTAACTAGCTTCACTCAAAGTGATCGCTGGATGACGGAGGCTGCCCTGTGCCCGCTTCGGGAGTTAGAGCGGCGGCCATCGCCGCCCGGCTGTCCGCCCTCGGGCTTTCCACGCGAGTGGAGGAACACCACCAGCACACGTCGGTGGAAGCGGAGGTGCCGGACGCGCTCTCCGCCGAGTCATGGCGGGAGGTCCTGGACGTGGTGGCTGAGGCCGACCGCTTCGGGCTCCTCGCCACCAGCTTGAACGACCGCACCTTATGGGCGGTCGTACGCAAAGCGGCCCCCACGACGGGCGATGTCGGGGGACCGAGCCATCAACGATAGGAGCTGACCAGCGTGCTCAACCGTATCCGCCGCGCCTTCTCCCTCACCAGGGCGCGGAACTCCCCAAGAGGCAGGCATCGCCGGCCGTTAGTGCCCGCTTTTCCTCCTCTGCCTCTTCCCGTCTCTCATAGGCCCGATGGCACGTCGGCCTCCGTCTTGGGTCGTGCAGCCGACGACGCGGCATCTCACCAAAACCTGCTCAGAGGAGAGGACGTGGCCCTGGTCCGCCCATACGTCCTGGCGATGGAAGGACGCGTCCGGACACGTGCGATGGTCATCGCCCCTCACCTCTCGGCGGACGCCTGGTCAGCGCTGACGGAGGCTTACTGATGCTGCAGCGTCGACAGCCTCACATCCCGGACGCCTCGTCCGTCCCCTACCGCTCGACCGCATGCCGGATCGGAACGCACCACGTCTGCGCCGACGCCTCCCCGATGCCGGTCCCGGCCGACATCCCGGTGATCTGCGAAGCGTGCGACTGCCCGTGCCACTCGGACGTTGACCCGTCCGCGTCCTTGGGCGTGACGCGGTGAGGGCGTATGTGCCCGGCGGCGCGCTGGTCTCCAACATCGAGGTCACCGCGACCACCGTGCAGCGCGGCGACATCATCCAACTCGGCGGTCATGCCTTCCGAGTCAGAGACCTCTTCCAACTCCCCCAGGGAATGAAGCAACTGGTCTTCGAGTCGGGCGAACTGCTGACCATACATGCGCGTACCCGACTCGTCGCCGTGCGAATGCGGAGAAGGCGGTGACCGGCTCCATGCGCTCACGCCACCACGACATCGCCGACGACCTCCGCCAGCAGATCACGGCCGGCCGCATCCTGCCGAGCGAACGCCTTCCGTCCGAGGCTGCCCTCGCCGACCGGTACAGGGTCAGCACGGTGACGCTGCGAAGAGCACTCTCTGTGCTCCAGATGGAAGGCCTCGTCGAGAAGATCCACGGCAAAGGCAACTTCGTCCGCCGCCCTCACCGCAAGATCATGTACGTCGGCGGCTGGGGCACCCTGGACCCGTGGACCGCCGCCGAGCCGGACTTGCGCGTCACCATCCGCAGCACCGCAGTTCAGGCCCAAGAGCACTTGGCGACCTTGTTGAAGGTGCCTACGGGCAGCCCTGTCGTGGAGTTCACCTGCCTCAGCGTTGAAGGCGAGTCGCCCCACGGCCTGGCGCGCGCCTACATGCCGCACGACCTGGTCTCGCCCGGAGCGCTCGACGACGCCTCCACATACAGAGAGGCAGCCACAAGGTTCGCCTTCCTCGGCCCGCCTCCGACTGCTGTTCGAGAAACGGTGAGTGCTCGCCTCCCGACACCGGACGAAGCATCGGTCCTCCGGATCGGCAACGCGTCCGTCGTCCTCTCCATCACTCGCATCGCCACCGACTCCACCGGCCGCGTCGTCGAGGCCACGCTCCTGGCCTTCCCGGGGGATCGAGTCGACGCCGTCTTCACCACCCACCACGTAGTCGACGAAAGGCAGGGCAAGGGACGACAACACCGAACGAACTGCGGCTCCTCCCGTGGTCGGGCCCGGAAGGCAAGCCCTGCTACCTGAGCACCGATGAACGCGGCGGCTACATGTCCCGCCTGGCGGACAACGTCGAGGCGATCCAACTCGGCACGGCGGCTGAGCTCCTGGAGGAAGCCGATGAAACCCTCAACGACCGCGACGTGCCCCTTGACGAGATGCGGCACTTGGCAAACGAGCTGAGCGGGGCTCTCCGAGAGGTCCTCCGCGTTGCCACCAGCCGCGGTCATCTCCTGGCGGTCGGCGAACCGCGCCCCTGAGACCACCAAGAGCGGCTGTCCGCGGCAGACACTCCTTGACGCGCAGGCAGAGAAGCCCGTCTACTGATCAAGATCCACTCGCCTGACTAAGCCCACGGCTCTGTCAAGTTCAGATTCCGTGGGCTTCTGTCGCAAGTCGCCATGAGACGGAAACCGAGACGAACTGCCGCCCAGCTAGGCCACGGACTTACCTTCGGCCCGCTCGGCCGTGCCGATTACATAGTCCATCACTACTCGCGTGTACTCCCACAGGGCTGCCAGCAGGTCCGTGACGCCGAAGGCACGGCCATCGGGCAAGACGACTTGGACCTGAGCCGTAATGCTGTACCGTCCCTGGACGGACTTGATGCGGCCATTGGTCCGATGCCGGAGCAGGACGGCCCCATCTTCAAAGAGAGCAACAATCACCTCAGTGTCGGGCGGCACGCTAGCGGCTGCCCCCTCCTCAGTTTCAAACTCGACTGATGGCGCGTGCTCGACGGTCTGCGGTGCCAAGTCAGGCTTGACCTGTAGATGGTGCTTGGTGCTGTTGTCTAGGTCGCGCAGAACAACAGCAGGTCTTCATCCAGGGTGCCGCCGCGCTGGAGCCGCTGGAACGGCTGCACCTCCTCCAGAGCGTCGCGGCACCAGTCGGCCATGCAAGCCAACGCCTTCTGCCGGCTCTTCCACTCCTTGGGTGTCCCGCTGATGGGGAACATGAGCGCTTTGAGTCGCTTCTCATCCGTTACACCAGATTGCCGCGCGATGGCCACGATCAGATTGTTGAGGGTGGCCCGGAGGTGGTTGATCGCTTCTCCGAAGCGGAAGCCCCAATCGGCGAGTGGCGGAGGGTGAGACACCTGGAGCTGTAGCTCCCAGCTAAGCCGATCCTCGGCCATGCGCGCTCGTACACCAAAGGGGTTGCTGCCGGCCCAAGCTTGGATGTCGGCCGACAACCCCGCTCCAAGTTGGTGTGCTCGCGCCAGTCGGCTAATTTGGTCCGAGAAATCCACTTTGCGCCCTAACTCCCGCTGCTTGGCGCTACCTTACTGCCATCCTCCCGTCGGATACATCCCGTTTTTGCGTACCACTAGCCGCAGACTTTGGGCCCCTTCGATCGCAGCAACGAGACCGCAACTTGGGAAGCTGAGTAGGCTCTGGCGCTGGTCAGAACCGCAGTTTGACCGCACCGGGCGGCATGGCTGTGGCACGCGCCGTCACGCGCATCTTCTCTTGATCAGCTCATGAACTGCGGTGCCCTCCGCTGGTTAGCTTGTGGATCGCCGAACCACTCGAACCCGCAGACCTGTCCCGTCGTTCCCGACTGAGACCGCATGATGCGCGATGCGACTCCCAGCCGCTCTGTCGGAGATGGATTGCCATGCGTCGCGTAGTCGATGAGCCCGTCTCAGATAGGAACTGATCTTGCCCTCCCGAAGACTTTCGTACATCCCCTTCTCGACGCCTCTGAATATTTCTAGAGATGCACCATTGGGGAGCGGCATCGAGTACTCAACACCGATAAACTTATGCGAGTGAATCCTGAAGTCGGAACTTACCGTGAAGTCTTGCCAGTCCGGCGTCAAACCATCTATCGGAAGACGTTCGCACTCGCTGGCTCTTGTGGTGGCGAACTGCGAAGCCGAGCTATTGTCACCAGCGAATCTCAAGATGGAATGAGCGGCATTTCTCGCAAGAGTGCGGAATAGCCATTTCCTACCGTCCTCAGGTATCCGGAAAACGACTGGCAGATCATCCACGTTCGCTTCATAGCCGGCACGAGCGGATCGAAGCTCCTCCTCGCTTGCATCACTCCCTACACCGGATAATTCTCTTCGCCGCGCCATAAATTGCTCGAAAGTCGGCCTGCCTGACGTCCACTGCTGCGGCCCTGGATCCTCTGATACCAGTTCATCGAACTGGTCATACTCGCCAGCCCACAGATCATCATCACCAGGTGGATCAAAAACATTAACCGATATTCCCGCCATGGAGAGGCGGGAGGCCACTATAAGACTTGGCAAGGTTCGCGAGCCCAACTCAATGGAACCCACCTGCAAAGAAGCCGTGGCTAGTTGCTGCCTGGCATGATATGCACTTCCATGCGTTCCTTTACATTCTAGCGCATACACTTTGCAGCCTGATGTTCCACCTCCAGCACGCTGCCCAACCAGAAAGTAGTCCGGGCGCATTGTTGCCTTATTCTTCTGCCGGACTGGCCCTACTCCATCGATGAAACCCGAGTGCAAGGCCACGTCCACATCGACACTAGAGAACAGCCAGCCCGGGTATTGACGCTCAAGTATCCGTTTGGCGACCACCAACGCCAAACCAATACCCAATTGCTCCGATTGGGCTACCTTGTGATGGTGAACTACGTCAGAGCCGCTCTTAGTTAAGGCCAGGATTCTCTTCTGATTGCTCCTCAGGGTTGCACAGTAACGCACATGAGCCCAGTGACGGGCTATGTCCGCAAACGGCGAGGCTGTAACGAAAGTGGTCGCTAACCCCAACTCACGTAGTACTTCTGCCGGGCTAGATACGATCCCGTTCAACAGGGAAGGCTCGATTGGGTATACCGGCTTTCGATACAAATAGGAAGCTCCGCGTTTGGGGCCGATTCTTTCGCGAGCTTCTCTCTCGACTTCTTCCGCGAGTCCCGGCTCAGAGTTCACGACGAGGTTGGCAGGAGTTCCCAAATCTTGCACCAATGAACTGAAGTCCACGCGCATTACCCCCAATGCAGTTGCGCCCTCTAGGGATCCTGACGGTAAGTTGCTAGGCTCAGGGGCGCAAGAGCACCTCCCAGGCGCACGGTTGCAGGGACGCTGCTCCAGTTAGCGCCTCCTGCCGCCCGCTTGGGCAATTAAAGGAGTAGTACAGACGGCTTGCCGGCTCCGGCAAGCTCAGCCTGAGCCGTACGACTGAGAGACTCCAGGCCTAGCTGCCCCTGCAGTAGCTGCCCCTGCAGCTTCGCCCCGCAGCCGTCGGTAGCTTGTGCAGCATGGGGCCGCTCGCTGATACACGCCTTGTACAGCCGCAACTGATCACCGACGGCCGTGACCTGCCGGCCGCCTTATCGATCAACGTCCTGACCTGCTGCTGAGCTGTCGGTAGCTGTCGACGTTGGTCAACACTGAGCGCCCTTCCACGGCCCTAGGACGGCCCGGGAGGGCACTCTCGTTCATACCCTGCGGCAAAGACTCAGGCCGTCGGCGTCTACGGGCGTATCCTTGACGCGGCAAGGGGGAGGGTATGCAAAAAGACGCGAGTAGCAACGTCGAGAACTCCGATGCGAATGAACTTATTCCGACTCTCAGCGGAGCCTACGGAATTCGTTTTCTACACTTCGTGCTAGCTCTGCCCGATTCATGGGAGGAGGGGGACGGACTCTCGACCGAGCAAACTGATGCGGCGATCGCTTTGTACAGCTGGCTGCAGGCTTTTCAGCACATGGATGCGCCGAATCGATGGATAAATCTGGCATCTTTTTCCACTAGGCGACTGATGCGCGCGGACATATCTAACGCATCGGCGCTTAGAGAGATATGCGGCGGCGACCTGGAAATTCCGCAAGGCGATGAAGGGGATGAGGTTCATCGTATTCTGTCCGGCTACGCTAGAGACGCCTATCCTGCGTTTCTTATCAAACGTCCGGATGAAGAATGGGCCATGGGTGGGTTCTTCTATCATCCCGATGATCGAGAGGAGGTCGAGTTTTACAGAGGTGTACTCAAGGATGCCCAGCTGAAATACCTATTCCCTGAGTATGTGGACAAGAATCCGGATGAGCTCGACTACTCCACATTGCGTAACGTCGACTCATTGCTTTACTTTGAATCTGGTCAAGGCGGTAGCTATCAACTACCACTTTTGGCTTCACACCTTATCAACTCGGCCTATATGCGATGCGCCGTTGCGGGTGACGACAGTTTCGACGCATACATGGCTACTATCGCCCAAAACCTGGCTGATGCTCGAGGCATGGCGGCTGGGCGGACGGCGAAGGTTCCCGTAATATTGGGTTTCTCTAATGTTTCGATTTCTGATATTGATCGGATCGAACTCCCTTCAGGTCATCTGAGGAGAGTCTCGTCCCTGGATGCATGCTTCCTCCCGACCCAACCATCTATCGATGCGCTGCTTGTACTCGATGTGCCGGTGAAGCTTGCCGTCAAAGCCAAGCATCCGAGGAATGATGAGGAACACGGTGACGAAGTGTGGAATCGCGCTCAGAGTTCATTCCAGAATTGGCGTAATTCCCTGCAGTGGAAAACAGACTGCCATCGTTTGGCTTTCATGCTTGCCGACAGCGACAGTCACCGTGCTGGCGCAATTCAGGTTTTGCAAGCCGTCATCAACCCTCTTCAGGGATCCGCCTTTATGTCGTGGAGTGATGGCAGAGTGCAAACGTCTGCCACGACGGTTAACATCGATGCCGGAAGGGTGGATGGTATCCGTGGTTGGGTTGAGAACGTAACAGCTCTGCATCCGCGTTCACTGCGAGTAGCAATGCGCCGGATTCTGTCAGCTGCGAGCTCACGCACGGATCCCTCAGATGCTCTGGTGGATGCCGTCCTAGCCTGGGAGAACATGTTCAGTGACTCGCCGGAGACCTCGCTTCGCGTATGCGGGTCCCTTTCCCTTTTGCTGGAACCTGTTGATCGGGGCAGGCGGAGGGCACTAGTCAAAGAATTGACCGACATTTATTCGACTCGAAGCGCCATCGTTCATGGGAACGCAAGAGAGCCGAGCGCTGAAGTGATTTTCGCGGACGGTGACAGAGCGCTTGCGGTCGCTGTGAAAGCGATGCGTAAGTTGTACGAGAACCCGGATCTTTTGAGATCTCAGAATGCGAGCGCAAGGGGGAAGGAAGTGTTGCTGGGGCTCGTTGATATTCGCTAGAAGGTGGCGAGTTGCGCTGATAGTTCTGGTCGGTTAAGGGCCTGGTCGGAGAGGCTTGCACGGCGTTTAGGTCGGCGGAGCGGCTTTGGGCTGGAGCTGCTTTGGGGCGAGTGATCTTGGCCCCGTAAGCTTCCGGCGAGTCGGGCAGTCTGTGGACCTGCCCGTTAAAGCACGACGTTGGGGCCAAGATCTTAGAGGCTCGCCCCAAAGAGCTCGTAACGCGATCTTGAGTGGGTGTGCTGGTCGAGCGTGTCCGGTGTGATGATCTGGCCGTTGTTGCTCGTGTGAGTACTCGGCCGTGGATCGTGGACGATGCCCTGTGGGCAGTGATCAAGCCGCTGCTGCCGCCCTGGCCTGAGCGGTCGCCGGGACCGAAGCCGGTGGACGACCGGTTATGCCTGCAGGGCATCCTGTACGTCCTGCACCAGGACATCGCCTGGCAACTGTTGCCCCTGGAGTTGGGGTTCGGCTCCGGACAGACCTGCTGGCGGCGCCTGAACCGCTGGCAACAGGCGGGCGTCTTCAAGCAGCTGCACCGCATCCTGCTCGCGAGACTGAACACGGCCGGCGAACTCGGCTGGTCTCGCGCATGCATGGACGGTTCCTACGTCCGTGCGAAAAGGGGGGAGCCGCAACCGGTCCGTCGCCGGTCGACCGGCGGAAGACGGGCAGCAAGCACCACCTGGTCTGCGACGGGAAGGGCACCCCACTCCACGTCATCACGACCGCGGCAAACGTCAACGACATCACTCAGCCCCTCGCCCTGATCGACGGCATCCCGCCGGTGGCCGGACGAGTCGGCGCTCCCCGCCAACGGCCAGAGGCTGTGCTCGGCGACAAGGCGTACGACTCCCGGGCCGTCCGCCGCGAACTGCGCAAGCGCCGGATCATGCCCGTCATCTCCCGCAAGGGTGCCCCGAACATCAAGGGCCTAGGCAAGCTCCGCTATGTCGTCGAGCAGACCTTCGCCTTGCTCCACCAGTTCAAACGCCTCGCCGTCCGATGGGAGCGCTGCCTCGAACTCCACGACGCACTGGTCTCATTGGGCTGCAGCCTCATCTGCTGGAGGCGCCTCAAGAAGACCGGAGCATGAGCTTGCGCCGCACTTCTAGGAGTTCCGGCTCACGATTGAGTTGGCGTATGACGCGAGATCGTGGACCCATATCTGCAGGCGCCGTCTCCTGAGCGCATCCAAGAGGGGAAGGGTGTGCCGATAGGTCGCTGACCAGGTGATATTGGTGCCGCCGTGGAGGGCAGGGTCCAAGTCCACGGCCCCCCGATGAGACGTGAACAGCCCTGCAGCCTGCTCGTAACTGAACCGCTGGTCGGGAATCATCTCGACGACGCGCTCGCGGAAGCACACACGCCCAGTGCGAGAACGGATGGTGCGGACGTCACCAACGCGTGCCGGTCGGTCGACTCCCGCAGGCACGTCCCACCCGACGTCGGCGTAGGCCGACCACGCCGGCCAGGATTCCGCCTCCAGGAGCGCCTCGTACACGAGGGCGGCAGAGGCCGATGAGTGCGAGGACGCGGAGATAGCAAGGGACGACACACGGGCAAGGGTAGGCCGCCTCTCACCATGATCGTGTTACCAGCTCTAAGGTCACTCACCAGCTCCTCTTCACCAGCGGTATCGGCGCAGCCATCTGGAGCCAGGCGTTTAACGACCAGTCCTGGAAGCCCGCTCTCGCCTCCGCCGGCATCATCCCGGCCCCCGAGAAGGGCAAGCGCTACGCCGCCGCTCGCGAACACGGCATGCACGCGCTCCGGCACTTCTACGCCTCGGTCCTCCTGGACGCTGGGCAGAGCATCAAGGCCCTGAGTCTGTACCTCGGTCACAGCGACCCGGGGTTCACCCTCCGGGTCTACACGCACCTCATGCCGTCCAGCGAGACGCGGACCCGGAAAGCCATCTCCGCGATGTACCGGGCCGCCGGTCACGCTCACGACGGCCCAGAGACGGCCCAGGCTGCCTGAGACGGCCCCTCATCGGCGGGAAACCTGCTGGTGAGGGGCCTTTCCATGCCCGCTCGCGGTAAGTAACATCCCATCTTGCCGCACCGCCACCCCTGGGCGGAAACGCGTTCTCTGCGGGGGCTCTGACCTGGCCATTCCTGGATGGCGTCCGAGCCGCGTGGCCGAGGCCGCTCCAGTGTCAGTACCTGGGGCTATGGTGCGTCCGCCAACGAGGGCGACGCTCTGGGGGAGGGGCTGTGGGAGCCAAAATGGGACTGCTGGTGTGCGCCGACGGAGACGCCGCGGGAATGCTGCGTCAAGTGGGGGCGGCTGACCTTGTACGGACGACGGCCATGCTGCGGCGGCTCTATCCGGGCTGAGATCGATGAGTGCGAGGGTTCGAATCTCTCTGACGGCGTGTACCCCGCCGAAGGGGACGGTGTACGCGGCCAGCTGGCCCGGCGTGGAGGTCGTGGGCGACCAGAGTCTGATGATCGACATCCCCTTCCGGGCTTCCGGAACACCTGGTGGCGGCAAGCGCCGGCCGACGGCTCGTCCTTCACGCCATGCACAGCGCCGTCGACTGGCTGGCGTTCGCGGTGTGGAAGGACGGACGCCTCGTCCGCTCGCTGAGCCTCTCGCCGGACAGCGGCATCACCGAGAACATCGGCGAACCGCTCCCCTTCGAACTGCCTTACTGGGCCGGAGACCGTCCGGCGGACATCGTCCCCTGGCCCGGCGAGGAGGAAGAGCCGTACGCCCTGCCCTTTCACCCCTTGGAGTTGGGCGAGGACGCGTTGCGCGCGCTCTGCGGCTTCGTCCAGGAGGGCCGACCCGAACCTGACGACGTCAACGCGGATGCCATCAGACTGCATGGCTTCCATGTGAGAGAGCCGAATGGGCCCGACTCCGCCGGACAGGAAGCAGAACTACGCACGGCCGCGGCAGCCATGGATCCGCCACGCTTCTACACCCTGGGACCTGACGGCGCACTGATCGAGCGGCCAGGCCCTTGACTCGATCAAGTTTCTTCTGCTGAGTCCCAGCGGAACTCCTTCACCGAGTGATCGGGATCTCGTAAACGATCTCGCAGTGAGCCGCGGGCACCCCAATGTCCGCCGTCTCTACGGGCTGGCCGTCGTCGCTGTAGTAGGTCCGCCGGATGTGCGTAACGAGTGCGGCTTTCTGGATACCGAGTAGCGACGCCTCCTCGGCGGTCGCCTGCCTCGGCTCCGGCTCGGCTGCCTCTACCACTGCCTGCGAAACCGCATGCCCTACGACCCCGAACGGGCCTTCGGCGCACCCGTCGCGCTCACTGCCTAAAGCCGCGGGCCCACGAAGATGTCGACTGCGGCCGCGCTCCAGCCAGGCTCGTCAACAGCAACACGGATTTGCCGCCTGCCCCCTTCACCGATGAGGCTCACGAAGCGCGTCACACCCATGACATCACCGATGACCAACCGTCCGTCAGCCAACGAGATCGGCCCCTCGAAGACGGTCGCGAAGGAAGGATCCGGCCCTGGCGCCTCGTCGAGCGGATCGGTGAAGATCCGGATCTTGACGAGTCGAACCTGAGCCTGAACCCGGATGGCCACATGAGTGTCACACCCGACCGCGGCCTCGCCTCTCAGCTCCAACACCGGCAGCCAGTCGGTCGACCCCAACGCCAGAACAGGATGATTCACCCGAATCTCCACGCCGGCGACCTGCATATTCGACCCTCTCTGGTGTCCGCCTTACGACGCGCCGCGATGTTATCGGGTGGCTCCGACAGACGAGGCACCTCACCTCTGACCCCTGGGGTCGGAGGTGAGACTGCCACGCACTGAGTTGACCTCCGATGACATGAGATGTCTTGGACTGCTCGGCGATGCTGTGGTCGCGGGTGGGGACCAGGGTGCCGTCCACGATCAGGACGGTGTTCGTGCGGAACCGCTTGCGCTGCTGGGGTGCGAGTGCTGGTCCGAGGTGGTCGGTGATGCGGTCGGCCGCAGACTTGGACACCCCGAACAGCGGTGCTAGTTGGCGCAGGGTGAGGTTGGTGCGCCAGTAGGCGGCGACCAGCAGCACCCGGTCCTCCAGCGGCAGGCCCCACGGCCGGCCCCTGCGGACCGGATCGGCGCCCTCGCGCCGGAGCGAGGTGATCAGCTTGCCGAATTGCCTTGGGCTCAGCTCGCTGAACGGGGATATCCACGCGGGATCCGAAGCCGTGATGAGGTGGCTGGATGGGGTGCAGGGTCGTTCACCTGCGTTCATTGAGGGCTCGTCACCAGGCTGAGGCCGGCTCCCAGCCTTGGCTGAACGTCGGTGAATCAGGCTGAATGAGAAGGAAACTGGGACTGCCCGTCCGGCGGTCGTTGTCAGTGGCCTCGCCTAGTCTCCGGCCATGAGCATGATCGGTGAGTACCTGCGTGTCACGGCTGCTGAGCTTGACCGAGCGATCCAGGACCCCGACTGGGCTTTGGACTTCGTCGAAGAGGTCCAGGACGCCGAGGAGGAGACGGAGCCCGCGCCGGCCGAGGCGCGTCACTTCAGCACGTACAAGGCCTGGGACATGCTTCGCTTCCTTCTGTCGCGTGCTGGGTTTCCCGTGAACGTGATCCACGGTGAAGAGCCGTTCGCCGAGGACGAGGACTGGGGGTATGGGCCTCCGAAGTACCTGCGGCCTGAGCGGGTCCGGCTTGCGGCGAAAGCTCTGCGTGGCACCAGCTATGACCAGCTCGTCAGTGGCGTGGATCCTGCTGAACTGACCGGTGCCGAGGTGTATCCGCTCGGATGGAGTGAGTCTGGCTCGCTGGAGTGGGGGCGTCCCTGGTACGACGGGCTTACACAGTTCTTCGAGGCTGCTGCCAGGGTGGACGACGCGATGCTCGTCTGGCTGGACTGACAGGCGCAGACACCGGTGAGACCTCAGCTTGAGAAGCTGCGATCATTCGCGGTTGATCAGGGCGCTGAACTGGGCGAACGTCTGGCCTGCGGCCTCGCCAGCGTCGCTCGGTTCAACCGTGATTCCCCGCTGTTCCCCGCTCGATCTGGTGCGCTTGTGGTGCGCAGTGGCTCGCCGCTTTGAGACCAGCTACCAGTCCCGCCAGGAGTCGGTGATCTCGGCACGGTCGATGCCCCTTCGTGCCGCCAAGGCAGCCACGTCGATGCCGTGTTCGCTCAAGGTCTGGTCGATGCACTCGCACAGCTGCTCACGCTCGTCTGTGCAGAACCCGGCACCGCCGTGCTCGTCGTCCTCGTTGATCGCGTTGAGATCCAGAACGACCCGCTCAACCGCGCCGAGGACCTCCTCGTCAGAGGGCTCCCTCAGCGCACGTATGTCCTCCTCGAACGCCTGCAAGGCGTCGTCCGTCGCCTTCAGCAGAGACTCCGGGAAGAGCTCCGCCATGGCGGCGCATTCCGGGGCCAGCGTCCCGGCAGCCAGTTCGCGCGCCTCCTGGGCTACGAGGGCACGCCAGTTCTCGGGTGGGCTGATCGCCATGCCGAGGATGGTAGGCCCGAGCGCTGACACTCGCGCCGCGGGCGTAGGGAGCGACCCCTGGTTTGGAAGATCGCGTACCCGGATCCGGGCTGAGCTGGCGGGACGCTGAAATGTGGGTTTCTCCTCATCTTGCCGCACCGCCACCCCTGGGTGGAAACCCGTTTGCGGGGGCTCTGACCTGGGGCTTCGTGGGGCGGGGCACCGTGCCGCCGTGTTGGCGGTGGGGCGAGACGCTTGGCGGGGGCGGTTAGGGCGTGGCCGGGGTCACTGTTCGTTCCTTCGGCGGATGAAGAGGAGGACCGCGCCGCCGATGACCACGAGGCCGATGGCCGCGCCG
>NZ_JAIOJZ010000026.1 GCF_020404845.1 Streptomyces hyderabadensis
GCACCGGAGCGGGCCGAGGAGCCCGTCGAGTCCGTCGAGGCCACCGAGAGCGCCGCGCCCAAGGGGCGCACCCGCCGTCGGGCCACGCGCAGCGTGACCTCGGCCGGAGAGTCGGCCGCCGCGGAGTCCGCCGCCGAGCCGGCCGCGGAAGCGGCCCCCCAGGCCGCCGAGGCGCCCGCTCAGGCGACGCAGGCCGAGGCGGCGGACGAGAGCGCCGCGCCCAAGGGCCGGACCCGTCGTCGTGCCACCCGCCGCGTGTCCGCCCCGGCCGAGTCGGCCGCCGAGGCCGCCGCCGAGGTGAGCGCGCCCGAGGCCGCCGCGGCTCCCGAGGCCGCGAAGCCGGCGAAGACCACCGAGGCCGCCGCGTCCGTGGAGACCGCCGAGTCCGGCGAGGCCGCCGAGTCCGGTGAGGACGCCGCGCCGCGTCGTGCGCGCCGCCGGTCCACCCGCAAGGCCGCCACCGGCTTCGCCGCCCCGGCGCAGACCGCCGCCGCGGCAGCCGAGGAGGCGGAGGCGCCCAAGCGCCCGTCGCGTCCCGCGGTCGCCGTGTTCCAGGCGCCCGTGTTCGCCGAGCCGCAGTTCCAGACGCCCGAGCGGGCCGCGGCCGAGGCCGCCGCTGAGGCGGCCGGTGCCGAGGCGTCCAAGCCGGTCGAGGAGGCGGAGGGCGCGGAGGAGCAGTCCGCCGGAGCGCGCCGCCGCCGCAAGCGCCGGGGCGCCGCCGAGGAGGCCGCCGAGGAGCGGGCCACCGCCGCCGTCACCCGGGACGAGCCCCGGGCCGAGGCCGCCGACACCGACACCGACACCGAGTCCGAGTCCGACGAGTCGGGCGAGGAGCACGACGACGCCGAGGGCTATGAGGAGTCCGGCTCGCGCCGCCGCCGTCGCCGGGGCGGCCGTCGCCGTCGCCGGGGTGACGCCGCCGACGGCGAGCTGTCGGACGGCGAGGGCGAGCACACCGGCGCCGAGCAGGACGACCGGGCCGACCGTGCCGACCAGGACGCCTCGGACACCGCCGAGCAGGCGGAGGAGGACGCCGAGGAGAGCGGCGAGGAGGCCGCCGGCGAGAGCGGCGGTTCCAGCAGCAGCCGGCGCCGCCGTCGCCGTCGCCGCCGGGCCGGGGACGGCTCCGGGGAGGCCGAGTCCTCCTCCGACGACCCCGAGCGCACCGTCGTCAAGGTCCGCGAGCCCCGCCCGAAGCCCGAGCCGTCCGACGAGGTGCAGTCCATCAAGGGCTCGACCCGTCTGGAGGCCAAGAAGCAGCGCCGCCGCGAGGGCCGCGAGCAGGGCCGCCGCCGGGTGCCGATCATCACCGAGGCCGAGTTCCTGGCCCGCCGCGAGGCCGTCGAGCGCGTCATGGTCGTCCGCCAGCACGGCGAGCGCACCCAGATCGGCGTCCTGGAGGACGGGGTGCTCGTCGAGCACTACGTCAACAAGGAGCAGGCCACCTCGTACGTCGGCAACGTCTACCTCGGCAAGGTGCAGAACGTGCTGCCGTCGATGGAGGCCGCCTTCATCGACATCGGCAAGGGCCGCAACGCCGTCCTGTACGCCGGTGAGGTCAACTTCGAGGCGCTGGGCATGGCGAACGGCCCGCGCCGCATCGAGTCCGCGCTCAAGTCCGGCCAGTCCGTCCTCGTGCAGGTCACCAAGGACCCGATCGGCCACAAGGGCGCCCGCCTGACCAGCCAGGTCTCGCTGCCCGGCCGCTACCTGGTGTACGTGCCCGAGGGCTCGATGACCGGCATCAGCCGCAAGCTGCCCGACACCGAGCGCTCCCGCCTCAAGACGATCCTGAAGAAGATCGTCCCCGAGGACGCGGGCGTCATCGTGCGCACCGCCGCCGAGGGCGCCAGCGAGGAGGAGCTGCGCCGCGACGTCGAGCGGCTCCAGGCGCAGTGGGAGGACATCCAGAAGAAGGCCAAGAGCGGCAGCTCCAGCGCCCCCACGCTGCTGTACGGCGAGCCGGACATGACCGTCCGGGTGGTGCGGGACATCTTCAACGAGGACTTCTCCAAGGTCGTCGTCAGCGGCGACGACGCCTGGCAGACCATCCACGGCTACGTCTCCCACGTGGCGCCGGACCTCGCCGAGCGGCTGTCCAAGTGGACCAGCGAGGTCGACGTCTTCGCCACGTACCGGATCGACGAGCAGCTCGCCAAGGCGCTGGACCGCAAGGTCTGGCTGCCCAGCGGCGGTTCGCTGGTGATCGACCGGACCGAGGCGATGGTCGTCATCGACGTCAACACCGGCAAGTTCACCGGTCAGGGCGGCAACCTGGAAGAGACGGTCACCAGGAACAACCTGGAGGCGGCCGAGGAGATCGTGCGCCAGCTCAGGCTGCGCGACCTCGGCGGCATCATCGTCATCGACTTCATCGACATGGTGCTGGAGTCCAACCGGGACCTGGTGCTGCGGCGCCTGCTGGAGTGCCTGGGCCGGGACCGCACCAAGCACCAGGTCGCCGAGGTGACCTCGCTGGGTCTGGTCCAGATGACCCGCAAGCGGGTCGGCCAGGGCCTGCTGGAGTCGTTCTCGGAGACCTGCGTCCACTGCAACGGCCGCGGTGTCATCGTCCACCTCGACCAGCCGACGTCCGCCGCGGGCGGCGGCGGTGGCAAGCGCCGCAAGCGGGCGCGGGCCGGGGCCGAGCAGCCGCACGAGCACGAGGCGGTCGCCGGGGTCGAGACCGGTCCCACGGCGGAGCAGGAGGCCGAGTCCGAGTCCGAGGTCGCCGCCGAGGTGGCCGAGCCGGTAGCCCTCCCGGCGCCCGAGTTCACCCCGGACGAGGAGCTGTACAGCAGCGCCGCCGAGGCCGAGGCCGCCGCCACCCGCGGTCGCGGCCGGCGTCGCGCCAGCCGTCGGGCGTCCGCCCCCGCAGGTGCCCCCAGGGCCGCGAAGGGCGAGGCGGCGAAGGCCGAGGCCGCGCCCGCCGAGGCCGCGCCCGCCGAGACCGCGCCCGCCGAGGTGCCGACGGCGCAGGACGTCACGGTGCAGGAGGAGGTCGAGCGTCCCGTGCGGCGCGAGCCCGCCGCCGAGGTGCTGGCCGAGCCCGCCGCCGTCGAGGACGCCGTCTCCGGCGCCCCGGCACCGGCCCCGGCCGAGGCCCCCGGGCCGGAGGAGGCGGCGCCCAAGGGCCGTACCCGCCGCCGGGCCACCCGTAAGGTGTCCGCGCCCGCCGGTTCGCCCGAGGGCGCCGAGGCCGCCGTGCTGACGGTCCCGGAGACCGCGGCCACGGTGTCCGAGCAGCCCGCGCCCGAGCCGGAGCAGGCACCGGAGGTGGCCCCGGCCGCCGCCGAGGCGGCCGAGAGCGCCGCCCCGGCCCGGCCGCGGCGCCGTGCGGTGCGCAAGCCCACCACGTCCACCGCGTCCGAGGAGGCGGCCGTCGTGGTCGTCCCGTCGGCCACGGCGGAGGAGGCGCCCGAGGCCCGGCCGGAGACCGAGGAGGCCGCCCCGGCCAAGAAGGCGGCGGCCCGCAAGACGGCCAAGAAGGCGACGGCGAAGAAGGCCGCCACCAAGAAGACGGCGACCAAGAAGACGACGACCGCGAAGAAGACCACCGCCAAGAAGGCGGCCAAGACGACGACCGCCAAGAAGGCCACGGCGAAGACCACGGCCAAGAAGACGGCGTCGAAGAAGACCGCGGCGGCCGCCCAGCAGGCGCCGTCCTCGGTCACGGCCGCCACCGACGAGGGCTGATCCGGCGCCTGTCGCCCCACGTGTGGCCCCGTCCGTTCGGATTCCGTTCGGACGGGGCCGCACGTTTCCCCGGACGTTCCCGGGCGCATCATCAACGACAGGCCCCCACCCGCGAGGAGGGAAGATCGCGTGCCGGTACTGACCAGGCTCATCCCCTCGCCGCTCGTCGTGGACGTCCGGCCGGGCGCCCTGGACGACCTGGCGAGTGTCCTCGCGGACCAGCGGATCTCGCAGTCCGGGAAGCTGGCCGTGGCGATCAGCGACGGCTCGGGTGCCCGGCTGCGCAGACGCCTCGAGCCGTCCCTGCCGGGTGCCGACTGGTTCGAGGTCGGCGGCGGCACGATCGACGACGCGGTGCGGCTGGCCGACGGCATGAAGTCGGGGCGCTACGACGCGGTCGTGGGCCTCGGCGGCGGCAAGGTCATCGACTGCGCCAAGTTCGCCGCGGCCCGGGTGGGCCTGCCGATGGTCGCCGTGGCCACCAACCTGTCCCACGACGGCATCTGCTCGCCGGTCTCGATCCTCGACAACGACGCCGGCCGCGGCTCCTACGGCGTGCCCACGCCCATCGCGCTCGTCGTCGACCTCGCGGTGATCCGCGAGGCACCGATCCGGTTCGTGCGCTCCGGGATCGGCGACGCCGTCTCCAACGTCTCCGCGGTCGCCGACTGGGAGCTGTCCCACCGGGTGAACGGCGAGAAGGTCGACGGTCTCGCCGCCGCCCTGGCCCGGCAGGCTGGGGAGGCCGTGCTGCGCCACCCGGGAGGCTGCGGCGACGACGGGTTCCTGACCGTGCTGACCGAGGGCCTGGTGCTGTCCGGGATCGCCATGACCATCGCCGGGCACACCCGACCCTCGTCCGGTGCCTGCCACGAGATCAGCCACGCCCTCGACCTGCTGTACCCCCGGCGGGCGGCCAGCCATGGCGAGCAGGTGGGCATCGGCGCGGCCTTCGCGACGTACCTGCGCGGCGACCGGGAGGGTGCCCTGCTGATGGCGGACACGCTGCGCCGGCACGGGCTGCCGGTGACGGCCGGGGAGATCGGGTTCGGCGACGAGGAGTTCGTGCGGGCCGTGGGGTTCGCGCCGCAGACCCGGCCCGGCCGGTACACGATCCTGGAGCACCTGGACCTGTCGCCCGCGCGGGCGGGGGAGGCGTACGCCGAGTACGTCGCGACGGTCTGCGTCTGACGCCGGGGGACCGGTTTGACCCCTGTCGTGCGGCCCCGTAATCTTGACCGTCGGCGTGTCGACTGGCGCGTCACATCCCCGTAAACCTCTTTCCTTCCGGGTGTGCCCTCGCGGGCTGCGGCCGGGAGAGGCCGTCCGTGTGTCACCGGGCGGCTGGACTGCGGGGGTGCCGTTCCCGAGCGAGAGAGTGAGATCCGCGTGTACGCCATCGTGCGCAGCGGTGGTCGCCAGCACAAGGTTGCTGTCGGCGACATCGTTGAGGTTGACAAGATTTCCACCGCCAAGGTCGGCGACACGGTCGAGCTCTCGACCCTGCTCGTCGTCGACGGCGACGCTGTGACCAGCGACCCGTGGGTGCTGGCCGGCATCAAGGTCCAGGCCGAGGTCGTGGACCACCACAAGGGCCAGAAGATCGACATTCTGCGCTACAAGAACAAGACCGGCTACCGCCGTCGTCAGGGCCACCGCCAGCAGTACACGGCGATCAAGGTCACTGAGATCCCCGCGGCTGCGAAGTAAGGGACTGAGGAGACATGGCACACAAGAAGGGCGCATCGTCCACCCGGAACGGTCGCGACTCGAACGCCCAGCGGCTCGGCGTGAAGCGCTTCGGCGGTCAGGCCGTCAACGCGGGTGAGATCCTGGTCCGCCAGCGCGGCACCCACTTCCACCCGGGCGCCGGCGTCGGCCGGGGCGGCGACGACACGCTGTTCGCCCTGCAGGCCGGTGCGGTGCAGTTCGGCACCCACCGTGGCCGCAAGGTCGTGAACATCGTCCCGGTCGCCTGACCGGACACTTTCGCGAGGCGGGCCTCACTTCCCCCAGGGGAAGCGGGTCCGCCTTTCGCGTGTTACCCAAGAGACATTCCCGCAGTAAGTAGTAACTGGAGGCACATCCCATGACCACCTTCGTGGACCGCGTCGAGCTGCACGTCGCCGCGGGTAACGGAGGCCACGGCTGTGCCTCCGTCCACCGGGAGAAGTTCAAGCCGCTGGGCGGCCCGGACGGCGGCAACGGCGGCCGGGGCGGCGACGTGATCCTCACCGTGGACCAGTCGGTGACCACGCTCCTCGAATACCACCACTCCCCGCACCGCAAGGCCACCAACGGCAAGCCCGGCGAGGGCGGCAACCGCTCCGGCAAGGACGGCCAGGACCTGGTGCTGCCGGTGCCCGACGGCACCGTCGTCCTCGACAAGGCGGGCAACGTGCTCGCCGACCTCGTCGGCCACGGCACCTCCTACGTCGCCGCCCAGGGCGGCCGGGGCGGCCTCGGCAACGCGGCGCTGGCCTCCGCGCGGCGCAAGGCGCCCGGTTTCGCGCTGCTCGGCGAGCCCGGCGACCTCCAGGACGTCCAGCTGGAGCTGAAGACCGTCGCCGACGTGGCACTGGTCGGCTACCCGAGCGCCGGCAAGTCCTCGCTGATCTCCGTGCTGAGCGCGGCCAAGCCGAAGATCGCCGACTACCCCTTCACGACGCTCGTCCCCAACCTCGGCGTGGTGACGGCCGGATCGACCGTGTACACGGTCGCCGACGTCCCCGGGCTCATCCCGGGCGCCAGCCAGGGCAAGGGCCTCGGCCTGGAGTTCCTGCGGCACGTGGAGCGGTGCAGCGTGCTGGTGCACGTCCTGGACACGGCGACGCTGGAGTCCGAGCGCGACCCGCTCTCCGACCTGGACGTCATCGAGGCCGAACTGCGCGAGTACGGCGGCCTGGACAACCGGCCCCGGATCGTCGTCCTCAACAAGATCGACGTGCCCGACGGCAAGGACCTCGCCGAGATGGTCCGGCCGGACCTGGAGGCGCGCGGCTACCGGGTCTTCGAGGTCTCCGCCGTGGCCCACACCGGCCTCAAGGAGCTGTCCTTCGCGCTGGCCGAGCTGGTCGCCAAGGCGCGCGCCGCCCGTCCGAAGGAGGAGGCGACGCGGATCGTCATCCGGCCCAAGGCCGTGGACGACGCGGGCTTCACCGTCACCCGCGAGGAGGACGGCCTGTTCCGGGTGCGCGGCGAGAAGCCCGAACGCTGGGTGCGCCAGACCGACTTCAACAACGACGAGGCCGTCGGGTACCTCGCCGACCGGCTCAACCGCCTCGGTGTCGAGGAGCGGTTGGTGAAGGCGGGCGCCCGCGGCGGCGACGGCGTCGCCATCGGCCCCGAGGACAACGCGGTCGTCTTCGACTGGGAGCCCTCGGTCACGGCGGGCGCCGAGATGCTCGGCCGCCGCGGCGAGGACCACCGCTTCGAGGCACCCCGCCCGGCCGCCCAGCGCCGCCGGGACCGGGAGGCCGAACGGGACGAGGCCCAGCAGGAGTTCGACGGCTTCGAGCCGTTCTGAGGGACGGGACGGGTCCGGGGGTCCTCGACTGGGTGACGCGCACGGGCAACCTTCGTCTGCCGCTGTCAGTCAAACCGGGTGCATTGTCATCTAGGGGGCGATGGCGGCAGACGGCGCCCTGTGAGAGGACCCACGCCAGTGAGGATCGCATTTCTGGTTCGTGACCTGTGTCATATGGGGGGCGTGGTCAGTGCCACCCAGAATCTTGCTGGGGCGCTTGCCGACAAGCACGACGTGGAGATCGTTGCCCTGCGCAAGGTGCGCGACACGTCGCATTTCGCGCTCGACCACCGCGTGAACGTGCGGGCCCTCACCGACCTGCGGGCGCATTCGCCGGCGTACGACGGCGACGATCCGCTGGTGCACGAGTTCCCGGTGCGTTACCCGTATCCGGAGAGCGAGAAGAAGCCGGTGGTCAGCAGGCTCGCGGAGAAACGGCTCTTCTCCTATCTCGCCGACACGGACGCCGACGTGGTGGTCAGTTCCAACCCGCGCATCACCGTGCTGCTGGCCGCGGCGCCGGGCGGTTATCTGAAGGTCGCCCAGGAGCATTCCATGCCCGGGATCTATACGGCGTCAATACGCCGGCTCCTGTTCCAGGAGGCCTATCGGCGACTGGACGCGGTGACCGTGCTCTCGCCCGAGGAGCAGGCGGGGCTCGGCGATCTGGTGCCGGATGTCCGCGACCGGATCCACGTCATGCCGAACTGCATTCCGGACCCCGGCGGCCGGCAGTCCGACGGCAGGAACAAGGTGGTCGTG
Organism: Streptomyces hyderabadensis; assembly: GCF_020404845.1. Lineage (GTDB taxonomy): Bacteria > Actinomycetota > Actinomycetes > Streptomycetales > Streptomycetaceae > Streptomyces > Streptomyces hyderabadensis. The sequence continues at coordinate 7,985 of NZ_JAIOJZ010000026.1, forward strand.
ACCGCGGGTGTCTTCAAGCCGCACAAGAACTTCCTCGGTCTCATCGACGCCTTCGCGACGGTGGCGGAACGCCACTCCGACTGGCAACTGCGGATCTACGGCAGCGGACCGGAGGAAGCGGCCATGCGGCGCAGGATCCAGGAGCAGGGACTGTACAACCACGTCCACCTGATGGGTCCGGCCTTCCCGGTGACCGCCGAGTTCGCCAAGGGGTCGATCTTCGTACTGCCGTCCCTGCGCGAGCCGTTCGGCAACGTGACGGTGGAGGCGATGACCCGGGGGCTGCCGGTGGTCAGCATGGACTGCGATCACGGGCCGCGGAACATCCTCACCCACGGAACGGACGGTCTGCTCGTGCCGCTCGGGGACACCGAGGCCATGGCGGCGGCGATCATCGACCTGATCGAGGACGACGGCCGGCGCCTCGGCATGGGCCGGCAGGCCAGGCTGACCTCGGAGCGGTTCGGTCCGGGCCCGAGCGCCGAGCGGTTCGAGAAGATCCTGTCGGAGGCGGCGGCCATCCGCGAGCTGCCCGGCACGGTCGACTGCGCCGTCCTCGCCGACGGGGACATCCAGCTGGACCTCCGTCCGCCGGAGGGCGAGGACCGGGTCCCGGACGGGCTGTCGCTCCTGTGCCGCGACGTACGCGGCAAGGAGAAGCCCGTAGTGCTCCCCTTCACGGGAGGCACGGCGGTCGTACCGCGCCGCGGCACCCTCGTCGAAGGGCTCTGGGAGTTCGTCGTCTCGGCGGAAGGCCGGGAGAAGCCGCTGCACGCCGAGCACTGCGACTCGGGCAGCCTGGTCGCTCCGGGCTGGGAGGCGGAGACGGCGGGCCTGGAGGTGCTGCTGCCGTACAAGGAGGACGACGGCCGGCTCCGGGTGCGCAGCCGGGTGCGCGTGGAGCACGCCGAGGTGCGCCGGATCGAGGCGGGCGAGCACCAGATCCTCGTGGAGGGTGAGCTGTGGGGCGGCGAGGCCGTCAGCACGGACGACGCCGTCACGGCCGTCCACCGGAGCGACAAGCACCGGGTGCTGTCCTTCCCCGTCGTATGGACGGACGGGGTGCGTTTCCGCTGCGAGATCGCGCTGGAGGCACTCGTCGCCGCGCACGGCGAGGAGAAGGAGGAGGTCTGGGACTTCTGGATACAGCACGCAGGAGGAGACCCGGCCCAGATCGGAAAGCTGGTGACCGACGTCCTGGAGCCGCAGAAGGTCTTCCGCTACCCGCGTCCCGTGCGAGAGCGCGTCCCCTCCGCGGTGGTGAGCGGACCTCGCACCGGTCGGAGGTTCCTGCTGGGCGACCGCGGTACGCGAACCCTCGCCACGCCCACCAGGGTGGAGATCCGGCCCTACTACACGACCACCGCGCAACTGGCCTTCAAGACGGTCACGCTCTGACCCCCGCCCACGGGTCACAGGGGTGAGCCCCGGAGGAGACGTCCTCCGGGGCTCACCCCTGTGACACCGCCGTGTCGGCGGGATCAGACCTCGCGGGCCTGCTCCAGCATCCGGTCCACGACCCGGGCCGCGGCGTGGCCGTCGTCGAGATCGCAGAACAGCTCATGGAAGCGCTGGTAGCGGTCCGCGTAGTCGGCGGAGACCTTGTCGATGTCGCACAGGGCGCTGACCAGCTCTTCCGACGTCCGGATCAGCGGGCCCGGCGCGTCCTTCTCGAAGTCGAAGTAGAAGCCGCGCAGCTTGTCCCGGTAGTGCTCCAGGTCGTACGTGAAGAACAGCATGGGGCGCTTCAGGTGCGCGTAGTCGAACATCACCGACGAGTAGTCCGTCACCATCACGTCGGCGATCAGGTACAGATCCGCGATGTCGGGGTACTCCGAGACGTCGTGGACGAAGCCGTTGCCCGAGCCGGGGATGCTGTCCACGACGTTGGAGTGCCGGCGGATCAGCAGCACGTGGTCGTCACCGAGCCGTGCGCGGGCGTCTTCCACGTCGAGGCGGAGATCGAACTTGAACTGCCCCCGCCGGTGCGACAGGTCGTCCCGCCACGTCGGTGCGTAGAGGATCACCCGCTTGTCCGACGGCAGACCGAGGCGCTCCTTGATCTCCTTGGCCCGCTGGGCGAGATCGGGCGCGTAGAGGTAGTCGTTGCGCGGGTAGCCGGTCTCGATGATCTTCCCGTCGAATCCCATGGCGCGCTTGAGGATCGGCGTGCTGAAGCGGTTGGAGGACACCAGCATCGTCCAGTTGCGGGCCTCCTGGATGAGCCGCTCGTGGTACTGGGGGTCGAACTTCGGCGCCTCGATGTCCAGGCCGATCTTCTTGAGCATGGTTCCGTGCCACGTCTGCACGATCACCTGGCCGGGACGGCGCTCCATCCAGTGCGGCAGGTGGGCGTTGGTGACGATGTAGCGGCAGCGGGCCAGGGCCTCGTACCACTCCGTGCTCCAGAACCGGACCTTCTGCGCCGTGTCGGGCAGGTCCACCTGACCGTCCCGGACCAGCCACAGGTACTCGAGGTCGGCGCCCCGGCGCAGCAGCTCCTCGTGCATGGCGCGCGGGGAGTCCGAGTACTGCTTGCCGTTGTAGCTGATGAACAGCACCGCGTCGCGCAGCGGCTTGCTCCGGCCCGCCTCGTACACGTCCCTGCGCAGCCGCTCCTGGCGGTAGGCACCACGCTCCAGAATGGACAGGTCGGACGGGCAGTGCAGCTGCGGGAAGTCGTGCCAGCGGGCCTCGAACTCGTACTCCCGGTCCTTGGCGGCGCCGCGCACGGGGAACTTGTCCACGGCCAGCCGGTCGATGACGAACGGCACGTCCTCACCGTCGGCGAGGCGCAGGAAGAAGTTCCAGCGTCCGCTCTTGAGAGGCAGCGTCCCGTTGGGGCCGGACATGGTCGCCGGGGTGAACTCGGCGCGGAACGACCCGTCCGGCGAGGCGTGCAGGGGCACGGTCTTCTCGTCGAACCGGTCCCGGGCCTTGACCACGAATGCCGCACCGTCGATGTCGGCGAGGGTCGTGCCGTGCACGACGTAACGGTCCCCGGCCCACTGCACATCGGTGATCTTCGCCTGCAGCGGACGGCCGGAGAACTTGAGATAGCCGTTGTGTCCCGAGACCAGGGCGATCTCGTTGCGGTCGGCGCCCTCGGCGAGGGATGCCGGCAGCCGCACCTGGCGGTCCGCCAGGCCCTCGCGGGAGACGGTAGAGAAGCGGCGCTCGCTTCCGTCGGGGGACACCGCCACCAGCTGCGTGCTCCAGTTGCGGCGCGAGGCCGCCGCGGGGTTGGCACCGCCGGCGGCGTTCTCCTCCTTCACGACGTCCTGGTGCTCGGGCAGCAGCGCGATGTCGCGCATGGGCACCCGCACCGTGAACGGCGTGTGCGCACCGGTGGCCGCGCTGAGGACGACGGGGTAGTGCAGCCGCTCGCCGCTCTTGCGGTTGGTGACGCGCAGCAGGACGTTCTCGCCCGCGTCGAGGGGTACGCGTATCTCACCGTCGATCTCGATGTCCGTGCCGATGGCGCGGTGGTCGGTGATCAGCGCGCGGACCCGCTCGATGGTGAGCCGCAGCGCACCCTTCTCCGGCGTGGGCAGCAGACGGTAGTTGTCGTCCAGCCACTGGTACGGGGGGTGGTTGGCACGCGTCGGTCCCTTCACCTGGACCGAGCGCTTGCGGACGAGCCCCGCGGTGGTGATGCCGATGCCGACGCGCCAGGTGCCCTCTTCCCACTGAGAGCCTCTGCGCAGCTTGGCCGGATCGAGATCGACCTCCCAGCCCGACCAGTCGAAGTTGGTGTGCCGCCGGCCGGACAGCGACGTGGCTTCCGGGACATGGGTGTTGCGCAGCGGAAGCACGGTCATCCTGCGGGAGCCGTCCTTCTTCAGCACGAGGATCTTGACCGCGCTGCGCTTGTGCGACTGGTCGATCTGGCTGATCCAGGCGTGCCCGGCCAGGTGCAGCTTGCCGTTGTCCCAGCGCAGGTCCTGGAGCGGCGCCTGCAGTTTGAGGTCGGGGTCGATGCGGCGGGCCTTCTTCGGCAGGTGGGCGGAGGCCGACTCCAGGACCGGGTAGGTGACGTACTTGCGGATGAACCCGTCGATCTCCACCGGGTCGCCGCGCCGCTCCGCCCTGAGCATGTCCACGATCTCGTCCACCGCGTGCTTGCGGACGAGCAGCCACTTGATGCGGGCGGCCGTCGGCAGGTCCATGACTACCTGGGGGTCGACCTGGTCCAGGTACTTGTTGATGACCCGCAGGAATTCGGCGCGGAACTCCTCGTCGCCGTCCGGCAGGACGTTCAGGAAGATCCGCAGGTCGCCGGTGAGGGCGGTGCGGTCGTAGGCGCGCTTCAGCTCGGCGCTCACCTCACCCGGCTGGGAGGCGAAGAAGCGGCTGACCGACTCCACGGCCGCGGCACGGTCCCGCACGGCCTTCGGCTCGGTCCGGCGCTGGGTGATGGACGGCGCGGCCTCGCCTTCCCGCAGCCGCCAGTAGTACGTGGGCTCGCTGATGATGTCCACGCCTTCGGCGAGGAACTGCGCCGGGAGGATCACCGGGACGTCCTCGTAGAGCACGCCCTCGGGGAAGGAGAGCCCGTGCTTCTCCCAGAACGAGCGGCGGAACACCTTGTTGCAGGCTATTCGGTCCGTCAGCAGTTTCCGGTTCCGCGAGACGTGGGTCCCCTTGACCGCGCCGCCCGCGAGGATCCGGTGCATGGGCGACTGCCAGATCTTGGTGCTGTTGATGTGCTGGACATTGCCCGTGACGAAGTCCGAACCGCTCTCGTCGAGGCTGTCCACCATGAGCCGGTAGGCGTTCGGAGGGATCATGTCATCGCTGTCCACGAAAGCGATGTACTCGGACTCGGGCGCCAGCCGCGTCAGTCCGGTGTTCCGCGCGGCACCCAGCCCCGCGTTCTCCTTGCGGATGAGCTTGAAACGCGGGTCGCGGGCCTGGTAATCCGCCGCGATCGAGGCCGAGCTGTCCGGCGAACCGTCGTCCACCATCAGGACTTCGAGGTCGCGGAAGGTCTGCGCCGCCAAGGAGTCCAGACAGGCGGGGAGGTACTGCTCCACGTTGTAGATGGGGACGATGACACTGAGCCGAGGGGCCATGGCTTGGTGATCTCCTTTCGGGGTCAGGCCCGCTCGACCAGTTCGAGCGCCTGGGCAGGGGTCGGGGCATGGTGGCGTTCGTCGAACGGGACGATGGGCGGCAGGCTCGTTTCACCGAGGAAGACGCGTCGCACCACCCGTTCGGCTGCGTGTCCGTCGTCGAATTCGCAGAAACGCCGGCGGAAGGTGTCCCGGCGCTCGGTCGTCTCCGGGCTGTCGTACGCGCCGGAGGCGAGCAGTTGCAGCAGCTCCGTCTGCCTGGTGGCCACCGCACCGGGCGGTTCCTGGAGCAGGTCGAAGTAGGTGCCGCGCACCGCCGAGTAGACGTCCCAGTCGGGGACGTAGCTGATGATCGGGCGGTCCAGGACGGCGTAGTCGAACATCGCCGAGGAGTAGTCCGTGATCAGGGCGTCGGCCGCGAGGTACAGCTCCTCGACCCGGGGGTGGCCGGAGACGTCGACGATGCGGCCGGTGCGGCGCAGTTCGTTCACGTGCGGGGAGTTGCCGTAGAAGTAGTGGCCGCGCACCAGCAGGGTCACGTCGGGCCCCAGTTCGCGGGCGAACCTGCCCAGGTCCAGGGGCGGGGTGAAGCCCGGCTGGTACTCGCGGTGCGTCGGCATGTACAGGAACGCCTTGGTGCCGTCGGCCAGGCCGAGCGCGGCGCGGGCCGCGCGCACCTCCTCGGAGCCGGCGTTGACGAGGACGTCGTTGCGCGGGTAGCCGGTCTCCAGCGTGGTGTACGAGCAGGGGTAGACCCGCTCCCAGATCACGGTCGAGAAATGGTTGGCGCTGATGCTGTAGTCCCAGCGGTCGCACCGCTCAAGGAGCTTCGCGAAGTCCATGTCGGTGGAGGCCGGGAACTTCTGCTGGTCCAGGCCCATGGTCTTCAGCGGGGTGCCGTGGTGGGTCTGCAGATGGACCTGGCCCTCCCGCTTCACCACGGAGTCCGCGAAGTTCACGTTGTTCACCAGGTACTTGGCGCGGGCCACGGCCGCCCAGTACTCGCGCGAGCCCACCCGCACGACCCGCACGCCCTTGGGTACCTGGCCCGCGTTCTCCGCGCGGACCGCCCACACACGGCGCATGTGCGGAGCCAGCCGGGCCAGTTCGGCGTCGATGGCGGCAGGGTTGCAGGAGACGCTGCGGCTCCAGTAGGCGGAGAACAGCACCAGGTTGTCGTCCAGCGGCAGCCTGAGCTGGGACTGGTAGAAGGCGCCCATCGCGCCGCGCTTGGACCGGTTGATCGCGGTGCGGGCACGGCTCTTGACCCGCTGGCGGACCTTCACGGCCGTCAGGGCGCTGACCATGGTCGTGTACGCGTCGCGCTCCAGCATCCCGTACTTGCGGCCGCGGCCCCCGGCCGGCCGGGTGAAGCCCTTGGGCAGGCGGGCGCGGTAGTCCCTGGAGGCACGGTGGAAGAACTCCGCCCGCGCGTCCTGCGGCAGGCGGCCCGGCCGCTCCAGGACGGTCAGGTAGTGGTCCACCATCTTGCGGAACAACGGGCCGCGCCACTCGGCCAGTTCCTCGTGCGCGTCGAGGTAGTCGAACACTCGCTGGTACTGGTCGAAGACGTCGAAGTGCTTGCGGCTGACCGTCTTGAGGATGTTGCCGCCCTCGCGGCGCTGCCGGTAGCGCACACAGACCCGGTCCAGCAGGGCGATCCGCTCGGCGCTGATCAGGGAGCAGAACGTCCAGGGGGCGTCCTCGTAGTACCCGGGCGGGAAGGTGAGTCCGGTCCGGGTGACGAAGTCGCGCCGGTAGGCCTTGTTCCAGACGATCTGCAGCAGGTCGAGCAACTGGGGGCGCTCGGCCAGGGAGAAGACGTCCGGGCCCTCCTCCTTGAGCAGGTCGGCCCGCAGATTCGGGCGCACCCTGCCGTCCCAGTAGGTACGCACGTAGTCGAAGATGAGGATCTCGGGATTGTCCGTCGCCTCGAGCCGGTTGCAAATGGCCGACAAGGCACCGTCGGACAACGTGTCGTCACTGTCCAGGAACAACACGTAGTCACCCGTGGCCTTTTCCAGCCCCGCGTTGCGCGCACGCCCCAGGCCCACGTTTTCCGTGAGGTGAATCACATGAATCCGGGTGTCCCGTTTCGCGTACTCGTCGAGAATTGCCCCTGACCCGTCCGGCGAGCAGTCGTCGACCGCGATGATCTCGAAGTCCGTGCAGTCCTGCCCGAGTACGGAGTCAAGGCACTCGGGTAGATAGCCCTGCACCTTGTACACGGGGACAACGAGAGAGAGCTTGGGCATCCTTACAACCTGTTCCGAGAACCGACCACGGGACCGCGGGCTGGGGCCGGTCGCACTCCGGGCGTCGTTGGGGCCGTGAGCCGCCGTGGGGCCTGGAGTGCGCCGCCGCATCAGCGTAAAGGATTCACGCGGAGTTTCCGCTGGCACGGTAGTCGGCCCGTCTGTGTGCTGTCACCGCGGGAAATGCCCGGAGCGAGACGCCCGAATCCATGGTTGTGAAGTAACTGGAGAACTTCCTCACATTCGCCTTGCTTGTCCCCTACCTTGGCTTCTGTCGGTTTCTGCGCCATGTGCCCGACTCGAATTTCCGGCACGCGGGGACGAGCCGGCCCCCGGTGCCGAAGACCTGGGAGACATGAGGACGAGCTGGCTGGTCACGGGCGGAGCCCGGTACATCGGAGCGCATGCGGTGCGCGCCCTGGCCGCCGGAGGTGAACGCGTGGTCGGGTGCGACGACCTGTCGACCGGCAGCGCCGACCGCGTGCCCGACGGGGCGGCGCTGGTCGTCGGCAGCGTGCTGGACCGGGCGGCGCTGGAGGGCGCGATTCGTGACCATGCTGTGACAGGTGTGGTGCACATCGCAGCCCGCGCCGCGCCCCGCGCTACTTGTACGTCGCGGGCGCGGCCACCCCGAGCCCGGCCGGATCAGGCCCCGGCGCGGGGCCTGCCGCGGCTGTCCTCGGGCAGCGGCGCGGGCTGCTGCCGCGGGCCGGGGACGGGCAGCTCCGCGGCGACCCGCTCCGCCATCCTGGCCCGGTGCCGCACCGCGGCCGCGCACAGGTCCCGCACCGCGGCGGCGAAGCGCTCCTGGGACGCCGGTTCGGCCGGGCCCAGCAGCCGCAGGGCCAACGCGGCACGCTCCCCGGCCAGTTCGTCCCGCTCCGGATGGCGCACCGCCGTCAGCAGGGCCGGCACCCCGGACGCGTCCGGAGCCAGCACGGTCGCCGCCGCCACCGTCGGGAAGGACTTGCGGAACACGTCCTCGGCCAGCGTGCTGGTGTTGGCGACCGCGTACGGCTTGCCGCTCGCCAGGAAGTCGCTGATCACGCTCGACACATCGCTGATCAGCAGGTCGGCCCGGTTGAAGCAGGCGTACAGCGCGGGCCGGGCGTCCGTGACGACCTGGTGCTCCCACTCGGGCAGCGACGCCCAGTACGCCTCCTCCCACGCGTCCTGGGCCCGCCGTACCGCCGCCGCCCGCCCGGGTTCCGGGTCCGGCTGCCGCAGCATCCGCTCCGCCTGGTCCGCCGCCGGGCGGAAACCGGCCGCGGTGAGCCGGTCCAGCTCCGCCGCCCGCCGGGCCAGGCCGGCGGCCGCCGACGCGTCGGGGCGGGGCCCGCCCCGGGCCCGGTTCGCCGTCCGCACCAGCTCGCGGATGCGCAGATCGGCGGCCCGGGCCCGCGGGTCCACCGACCCGGTCAGCGGATGCGGCTTGTACAGCAGCCGTACGCCCGGGTCGGCGAGCAGTGCCCGCACCAGGTTCTCCCCGGCCTCGACCACCGAGGTGTTGCCCGGGTTGCCGTCCCAGCCCTCCCAGGTCGGCGCGTACAGGACGGTCGTGAACGCCCCGGGCGCGGGCGGCCCCGCGTACGGCCGTACGGCGTCCAGCTGCGGGCGGCCGATCTCCACCACGTCCTTGTCCTCGACGCCGACCTCCGCCAGCGCGTACCGCTCGCGCGCCGCCGGGCCCGCCACCCACACCTCGTCGTAGGCCTTCGCGTACGGGTTGCAGGAGGACAGCTTGTCGCTCTCGCCGTGGTTGACGAAGGCGTGCTTGATGGTCGGGATCCGCAGGACCTGGGAGGTCTTCCCGGAGTTGGAGGGGTGGAGGAGGACACGGAGCGTCGAGTGCTCCAGGCGCATCAGCGTCGACACCTTGGGCAGGCACACCACCGGGATGTCGGTCGCCGCGATCCGCTGCACCATGTGCCGCTCCCGCAGCACGATCACCGGCCGCCCGTCCAGCCGCGCCAGCGGCTCCAGCCACATGTTCGCCTGGTACGCCGAGGACGCCCCGCCCGAGAAGTAGAGGCCGACGGTGGGCCGGTACCGGGTCAGCCACGCCTCGAACCAGTCGAGCACCTCCTGCTCGCCCGCGGGCCGGCGCCCCGGCAGCAGCCGCAGCAGCAGCGCGCCCAGACCCGTCAGCGCCAGCGCCAGGGACAGCGCGAGCCCGCCCGCCCCGTACACCGGCGCGTCGGTCGCCGCCGTCGCCAGCAGCCCGGCCGTCGCGGGCAGCCCGAAGACCGCCAGCCGGTGCCCGGGGCGGCGCAGCAGCACCGGGGGCGCCGGGGACAGCCGCAGCGCCGAGGCGTCGATGTTCCGAGTCACCACGGGCAGCGTCCGGGTGCGCCGGACCAGGACGGAGACCGCCTGGATCGCCCAGTGCAGCGCGTAGAAGACGAGCAGCCCGGCGACCAGCGGCGCGTACGCCCCCTCGCGGTGCTGCTCGCCCAGGCGCAGCAGGCCCACCACCAGCAGCAGGTCGCGCAGCACGTGACGGACGGTGACGTCGGCGTGCGACTTGGCGAACAGCGACACCATGCCCCGCTGCCACCGGTACAGCACCCCCTCGGCGGCCAGCGAGGCGGCACTCGCCGCGAGCAGCAGCGGCACGTGCGGCAGCAGTGCGCCGAGGGCCTGGGCGGCGAAGGCGGTCGCCAGCCCGCCCAGGACGAGCAGCTTCACGGCGGTCCGCCGCCCGGGCGGGCGGGGGAGACGGCGGCGGGGCAGGGGTAGGGGCACTGCGGTCGCTCCAGGCTCGTCGCGCATCGGACAACCGGGTTAACGCCCGGTGACCGCCGGACGACACGCGCGTGTTGCCCACCGGGCCCCGCACGGCTCGGAGCCGACCGGGGTCCGAGTGCTCCGTCCGCAGCGTGAACTCCGGTGCGGCGTGCGTTCGCCTTCGCGTAGATTGCCTGGCGAGCGCAGGGATCGGCGCGTGTCGACGGGAGAGGCGGACGGGGCCGTGGCAGGGGCAAGGCCGGGGACGGGACCGGGAGCAGCGCCGGAGACGGGGCCCGGAGCGGTGCCGGAGCCTGGACCGGGAGCGGCGCCGGAGTCGCGACCGGTAGCGGCGCCGGGGGCGAGGCACGCCGTGGGCGAGGCCCGCAGGATCGTCGTCAAGGTCGGTTCCTCCTCGCTGACCACCGCGGCGGGCGGCCTGGACGCCGACCGGGTCGACGCGCTCGTCGACGTGCTCGCCAAGGTGCGGGGCGCGGACCGGGAGATCGTCCTCGTCTCCTCCGGCGCCATCGCCGCCGGGCTCGCCCCGCTGGGCCTGCGCCGCCGCCCGCGGGACCTGGCCCGCCAGCAGGCCGCCGCCAGCGTCGGCCAGGGCCTGCTGGTCGCCCGCTACACCGCGTCCTTCGCCCGCTACGGCGTCCGTGTCGGCCAGGTGCTGCTGACCAGCGACGACATGAGCCGCCGCGCCCACCACCGCAACGCCTCGCGCACCCTGGACAAGCTGCTGGCGATGGGCGCCTTCCCGATCGTCAACGAGAACGACACCGTCGCCACCGACGAGATCCGCTTCGGCGACAACGACCGCCTCGCCGCCCTCGTCGCCCACCTGGTCCGCGCCGACCTGCTGGTGCTGCTGTCCGACGTGGACGGCGTGTACGACGGCGACCCGAGCCGGCCCGGCACCTCGCGGCTGGCCGAGGTGCGGGACATGGCCGACCTCGCGGGCGTCGACATCGGCAGCGCGGGCAAGGCCGGGGTCGGCACCGGAGGCATGGTCACCAAGGTCGAGGCGGCCCGGATCGCCGCCGCCGCCGGCATCCCGGTGGTGCTGACCAGCGCGGTGCACGCGGCCGACGCCCTGGCCGGCGGCGACACCGGCACCTACTTCCACGCCACCGGCCGCCGCTCCGCCGACCGGCTGCTGTGGCTCCAGCACGCCTCCACCCCGCGGGGCGCGCTCGTCCTCGACGACGGGGCGGTACGCGCGGTCGTCGAGGGCCGCAAGTCGCTGCTGCCGGCCGGGATCGCGGGCGTCGAGGGCGAGTTCGCCGCGGGCGACCCCGTCGAGCTGCGGGACGGCACGGGCCGGGCGGTGGCCCGGGGAGTGGTCAACTTCGACGCCAAGGAGATGCCCCGGCTGATCGGCCGCTCCACCCGGGAGCTGGCGCGCGAACTCGGACCCGCGTACGAACGTGAGGTCGTACACAGGGACGATCTGGTGATCCTGCACCCGTAATGGGTCGAAACGTCCCCGAATCGGCGGTGGACGTTCCGCAAAACCGCCCCGCGATCTCGCGCGGCCTGCTCAACTTTCCTCAGGGACAAGCCCGGCCGACCACCGGGCCGAGCCGTGTGCGTGAAGGAGGCCGTCGTGAGCGGAGTACGCCCTGGGACGGCGGCGCCCCGCGGTGGAACCGCCTCCCGAGGCGGCACGGGCGCGCGCTCCGGCGGCGCCCGGGGCGCGAACCGCGCGGGCGGCGAGGAGCGCGCCCTGACCAGCGTCGCGGCCGGCGACCGCTTCCACGGCGAGGAGCCCGAGCACACCCCGCGCCTGTGGCACGTCACCCTCAGCGTCTCCGGCGCCCGGGCCCCGCTCACCGAGGTGCGCCGGGCGCTCGAACAGCTCGCGCACGACCACCCCTTCCTGCTGACCAGCCGGTACGCCGACGACCACGCGGAGATCCGGTACTGGGAGGAGGCCCGCGACCTGCACGACGCGGCCGCCGTCGCCCTGCGCCTGTGGGGCGAGCACCGGCAGACCGCGGGGCTGCCGCCGTGGGAGATCGTCGGCCTGGAGGTCATCGACCGGGCCACCTACCACCAGCGCATCGCCGCGGGGTACGGCCCCGCACCGGCGACACCCGTCGGCGTCCACCCGTTCTAGCCGTTACCAGCCGCCGGTGCCGATTCGGTGCGGGTGGTGAGGCCGCCGTTGCCGGTGCCTTTGCAGAGGCAGAGCTTGCCGGTTTCGCCGGTGTCGGATTCGACGAAAAGCTCGTGTCTCGGGGTTCGGAACAAGCCGTGGGCGCTCCCGTCCGGCCCATTACCCTTCCCCCATGACCACGCTCTCGCCGTACGACTCGATGTCACCCGTCACCCGGGCCGCCTACCGGGCCAAGTCCGCCGCGGCCGACCTCGCGCCGCTGCCGCGGGCCGCCAAGGACGACGCGCTGCTCGCCGTCGCGGACGCGCTGGAGGTCCGCACGAGCGAGATCGTCGAGGCCAACGCCCAGGACGTGGCCAAGGCCCGCGCCGCCGGGACCAGCGAGGCCATCATCGACCGGCTCACCCTGACCCCCGAGCGGGTCCGCGCCATCGCCTCCGACGTGCGCGACGTCGTCGCGCTGCCCGACCCGGTCGGCGAGGTGGTGCGCGGCTCCACCCTTCCCAACGGCATCGACCTGCGTCAGGTCCGGGTCCCGCTCGGCGTCGTCGGCATCATCTACGAGGGCCGGCCCAACGTCACGGTCGACGCCGCCGCCCTCTGCCTGAAGTCCGGCAACGCGGTGCTGCTGCGCGGCTCCTCCTCCGCCTACCAGTCGAACACCGCCCTGGTCCGAGTGGTCCGCGACGCCGTGGGCGGGGCCGGGCTGCCCGCCGACGCGGTGCAGCTGGTGCCCGGCGAGAGCCGGGAGAGCGTGCGCGAGCTGATGCGGGCCCGCGGCCTGGTCGACGTGCTCATCCCGCGCGGCGGGGCCTCGCTGATCAACACGGTCGTCCAGGAGTCCACCGTCCCCGTCATCGAGACCGGCACCGGCAACTGCCACGTCTACGTCGACGCGCAGGCCGACCTCGACATGGCCGTCGACATCCTGATCAACTCCAAGGCGCAGCGCGTCAGCGTCTGCAACGCCGCCGAGACCCTCCTGGTCCACCAGGACGTCGCCGCCGAGTTCCTGCCCCGCGCGCTGGCCGCGCTCGCCGAGGCCGGGGTGACCGTGCACGCCGACGAGCGGGTCATGGCGTATGCCAAGGACTCCGAGGTGACGGCCGTCGAGGCCACGCCGGAGGACTGGGAGACCGAGTACCTGTCGTACGACATCGCCGCGGCCGTCGTCGACTCCCTCGACAAGGCCGTCGAGCACATCCGGCTGTGGACCTCCGGCCACACCGAGGCCATCGTGACCACCTCGCAGCAGGCCGCCCGGCGCTTCACCCAGCTGGTCGACTCCACCACGGTCGCCGTCAACACCTCGACCCGCTTCACCGACGGCGGCCAGTTCGGCTTCGGCGCCGAGATCGGCATCTCCACGCAGAAGCTGCACGCCCGCGGCCCCATGGGACTGCCGGAGCTGACCAGCACCAAGTACATCGTCACCGGCGACGGACACGTACGGCGCTGACGGCGGGCGCACCGCGGGAACCCCGCGGGACCACCGGGGGCGCACCGATCGGGGCATCTCACCCACCGGATGAATTTCCCCGCCGTCTGCCCAAAACGACCCCCCAGGTCTACTCTGGAGCCGTGCCGGAGGACGTGGGGGGCACGCCGTTCCCGGACGGCTGGGAGCCCGACGACGACCACGACCGCGGGGTGTCGGACGAAGAGTTCGCCTCCGTGGTCTTCGACGAGGCCTTCGTACGGGCGGCCGAGGTGCACGAGCCGACCGCCGTCGAGCGCCTCCTGGCCGCCGCGCAGGCCAGAGCCGAGGCCACCGAGGCGGAAGCGGCCCGCCGGGGCCGCAGCAGAGCCGAGCGCTACGACGACGGGTACGGCGATTTCGGCCATGATCCCGACGATCCCGACTTCGACGACCCGGACGACGACCGCGACCTCCTCGACCGCCCCTACGGCGCTCCCGCGGCCTACGGCAAGCAGGTCCGCTGGCACCGCCCCGTCGCCTGGCTGCTCGCCCTGGCGATGGGCATCGGCATGGTCGCGCTGGCCTTCGTGGCCGTCTACCGGGGAGCGTCCTCGGGCGGCGGCACGCAGCGGGTGCCGCCCCCCGCCTCCACCGGCCCGGAGCAGGGCGGCACCGCGACGCCCTCCGCCTCCGCCGACTACTCCCGGCCCGCCGTCTCGGTGATTCCGCGCAGCCCCTGACCGCTACCGGCACCGGCGGCAAGCTGTCCCAACTTGACCTGTGGCGGAGCGTTTACGCGACCTTCCGCAGACTCACTCTGAAGGTATGGCAGGGCTTGGCGGTCCGCCCGGAGGTACGCCCGACGGTGCTCCCGGAGGCGGCGAGGACGAATACCGATCCGTCGTCTTCGACGAGTCGTTCGTGCGCGCTGCCCGGCTCCAGGAGTTCTCCGCCCAGGAGCGCATCACCGACCACGCTCCCGCCGTGCGCCGCCGCCCGCCGCTGCGCCGGGCCGGACTGTCCCGGCAGGCGCTGATCCTCGTCCTGCTGATCGCCGTCGCCTTCGGCACCGCCGTCTACATGGGCGTACGGCACCCCTACCAGAGCCCCGCCGGGCAGCGGGCCGCCGAGCCGGCACGGATGACCGTCGTCCCGCTCGCCCCGCGGGAGACGGTGCCCGGCGCCGCCGACGCCGCCCTCCTGTACGAGCGCAGCCCCGCCGCGCACTTCAGGACCGCCGCCCAGGGCGTCCCGCTGCCGGGAGCCCGGCGCACGGCGCACTTCTCCGAGGACCAGGTGATGAGCGCCCTCACCACCGCCAAGAACTACATCCTCCGCTCGGCGCTCGACCCGGGCGTGCTCAGCGGCGGGGAGGTCCGCTCGGTGCGGGTGCTGCTCGACCCGGACCAGCTCCACCAGTTCGACGAGAGCTTCGAGCGGCCCGCCGCGGACGGCCGGCACGCCCCCACCGGGTGGCTGATCCGCTTCGACCCGGCCCGCGCCGAGCTGGCCGACCCCGGGATCCGGGTGGACGGCAGCCTGCGCGTCGTGGAGGGCGACGCGTCCACGCTGGAGGTCACCGCCGACCACACCATGGTGTACGCGCTGCGGCCGGCCGGCGACGCCCGGGCCGAGACGTCGCTGTTCACCGTCCGGCGCGAGCTGCACTTCCGCTTCGACCGGGACGACCTGCGGCTGCACCAGACCCACCTGGTCGCCTCGTACGTCCAGGCCGGGCCGCTGTCCTGCGCCGACGACGCGGCGGACCACCTCCGCCCGCTGCTGGCCGGACAGCAGGCCGGGGCCGGCGTCCCCGCCGGTACCGACCCGTACACCTCGGACAACGCCACGGCCCTGTGCGGCAGCCTCGCGGAGAACGCCCAGCCGAAGGCGTGAGCGCAGCGGAGCGGCGGGGTCAGGCGCCGTCGCGGGGTGAGCCGTCCCGCGGGGAGTCCGGGCCGCCGTCACCGGACCCCCGAGGCCCCTCGGGCCCCTCGGAGCCCTCCGCCGACCCGCCCCCGTCCTTGGGCGGCCTCGGCTGGGAGCCCGTGAAGCCGCCGAAGCCCCGGCGCATCCGGTCACCGAGGTCGCCGGCGCCGCCCGCGATGTCGTTGACCAGCTTCATCAGCGGGTCCTTGGAGCTGCGCACATGCGTGGCGTAGTGGGACGCCGACTCCCGGAAGGAGTCCCGCACCGAGGTGTCCTTGTCCTCGTCCCGCCGCGGGTAGTGGCCGTCCATGATCCGCTGGTAGTCCCGGGAGGCCGCCCACTTCTTCAGCTCGGCGGCCCGCACCGTGGTGAACGGGTGCGAGCGGGGCAGCACGTTCAGGATCTTCAGCACCGAGTCGCGCAGGTCGCCGCCCGCCTCGTACTCCTCGGCCTGCTCCAGGAACGCGTCCACGTTCATCTCGTGCAGGTGGTTGCCGCCCGCGATCTTCATCAGGCCCCGCATGGAGGCCTGGAGGTCCTGGCCGACCAGCAGACCGGCGCGGTCGGCGGACAGCTCCGACTTGCGGAACCACTCGCGCAGCGCGGTCACGATCGCCATGATCGCCACGTTCCCCAGGGGGATCCAGGCGACCCGGACGGCGAGGGAGGTCAGGAAGAGCAGGATGGTCCGGTAGACCGCGTGCCCGGACAGGGCGTGCCCCACCTCGTGCCCGACGACCGCCCGCATCTCCTCCTCGTCGAGCAGCTCGACCAGGCCCGTGGTGACGACGATGATCGGCTCGTCCAGGCCGATGCACATCGCGTTCGGCACCGGGTCCTGGTTGACGTACATCGGCGGGACCTTCTCCAGGTCCAGGATGTAGCAGGCGTCGCGCAGCATGACGTTCAGATGGGCGAACTGCCGGTCCGAGACGCGCACCGAGTCGGACAGGAACAGCAGCCTCAGGCTCCGCTCGGGCAGCAGGCCGCTGAGCGCCTTGAAGACCGTGTCGAAGCCGCTCAGCTTGCGCAGCGCCACCAGCGCGCTGCGGTCGGCCGGATGCTCGTACGCACGCGAGGAGATTCCCGGGAAGCGCCTGCGCTGCCTGCTCGGCACGTGCTCGTGCCCGTTGTGGTGGCCGTCGGACATCTCTTCCCCCATGCGCGTATGTGTGACCTGGACGTACGTATGGTTTTTGCGAACCCTTGTGCGGTCCTTTGCGCCCCCCGAGCCGGGCCCAGCCTAGGCGGAGATACCGTGGACGGGCAGTACGTCTAAGGAGTCCACGCCATGCAGCACATCCCCCACGCCGACTGGCTCGCCGGGGCCGCGACCGCCGCCGAGCAGCAGGGGCCGGGGAATCTGCTCCGGATCGTCCTGATCGTCATGGTGGTGGGCTGCGTGCTGACCGCGTGGTTCCTGCTGCGGGGGTACAAGCAGAAGGACGACTGAGGCGATCCGAAGGTTCCCCGGACCCGCCACGCCCCGGCGCCGTCCCGGCCCCAACGGCGGAGTCGGCGTGATCGCCCGCGGGGCGCCCGCATACGATGAGCGGACGTCTTGTCCCGCCCACACCGGATAGGTCCTGCCGAAGATGAGCCTTCCCCTCAGCGCCGCCCAGTTCGCCACCCTCGCCGCCGAGGGCGGCGAGGAGCACGGCGGCAACCACGAGAGCCTCAGCCCCTACGTCACCGGCATCGGCGCGTTCGTCATCCTGATGCTCCTGCTGTGGATCACCACCCGGTTCAACCGCGACCGCTGAGCGCACCGCCGAGTGGGCGCGACCGGGTCGCTCCGGGCGGGCCGGTAGGGTCTGCTCGCATGGGAGAGCACGAGACGCCTACCGGCCCGGCGCACGCGCCGGCGCGCGGCACGCAGAACGCGGTGCCCGCCCGCGCCACCGGCCCGGTCAACGGTCCGGGCGACGGCCCGTCGCCGGGCAAGCGACGCCTGGGCGTCATGGGCGGCACCTTCGACCCGATCCACCACGGCCACCTCGTGGCCGCCAGCGAGGTCGCCGCGCAGTTCCAGCTCGACGAGGTGGTGTTCGTGCCGACCGGGCAGCCGTGGCAGAAGAGCCACCGCGCGGTCTCCGCCGCCGAGGACCGCTATCTGATGACGGTCGTCGCGACCGTCGAGAACCCGCAGTTCTCCGTCAGCCGCATCGACATCGACCGCGGCGGCCCCACCTACACCGTGGACACCCTGCGCGACCTGCGCGCCCTCAACCCGGACGCGGACCTGTTCTTCATCACCGGCGCCGACGCCCTCGCCCAGATCCTCACCTGGCGCGACAGCGAGGAGCTGTTCTCGCTCGCCCACTTCATCGGCGTCACCCGGCCGGGCCACACCCTCACGGACGCCGGGCTCCCCAAGGGCGGCGTCTCGCTCGTCGAGGTCCCCGCCCTCGCCATCTCCTCCACGGACTGCCGTGCGAGAGTCGCCAAGGGCGATCCCGTCTGGTACCTGGTGCCCGACGGCGTCGTGCGCTATATCGACAAACGCCACCTGTACCGCGGCGAGTGAGCCGAGAGGGGCACCGGTGAACGACGGATACGACGCGGGACACGGCGACGACCAGTACGAACTCGTGGGCTACGACGAGTACGGCCGCCCGGTGTACCGCCAGGCCCAGGGACCGGGCCACGCCCAGCCCGGCCACCCGCAGCAGTACGACCCGTACGCGCAGCAGCAGGGGCAGCAGTACGGACAGCAGGCGCAGCAGTACGGGCAGCCGGGGCAGCAGTACGGGCAGCAGGAGTACACCCAGCAGGAGTACGGGCAGCAGGGCTACGGCTACGACCCGTACGCCACCGGCAGCGGGCAGCCCGTCCAGCAGCCCTACGACCCCTACGGCACCCAGGGCGGCTACGACACCGGGCAGCAGCCGGCGCAGCCGGCGTACGACCCCTACGGCCGGGCCGCGACCAGCGGTCCGCAGCCCCGGGTCGCCGAGCAGACCGCGCACATCCCGCAGCAGGCGGGCCCGCCCGAGGAGCGGGAGCGCACCGACCCCGCCGAGGCCGCCGGACCCGGCGGGGACTACCGGACCGAGCAGTTCGCCTTCGTCGAGGAGCCGACCGGCGACTCCGAGGACGTCATCGACTGGATGAAGTTCACGGAGAACCGCACCGAACGCCGCGAGGAGGCCCGGCGGCGCGCCCGCACACGTGTCGTCGCCCTGGTCGTCGTCCTGGCGCTGGTCGCGGTCGGCGGCGTCTGCTACCTCTGGTACGCCGGGAAGCTGCCCGGCCTGTCCTCCTCCGACGACAAGAGCGGCGGTACGACGGCGGCGGGCGCCCAGAAGCGCGACGTGATCGCCGTCCACCTGCACGACACCAAGGGCGGCGGCACCTCCACGGCGCTGCTGGTGAACAACACCACCACCAAGCAGGGCACCGCCGTGCTGGTGCCCAACGCGCTCGCGCTGACCGGCGACGACGGCAGCACCACCACGCTCGCCAAGTCCGTCGACGACGCGGGCCCCGACGCCACCCGCACCGCCCTGGACTCCGCCCTCGGCACTGAGATCGAGGGCACCTGGCGGCTGGACACGCCCTACCTCCAGATCCTCGTCGACCTGGTCGGCAACATCGACGTCGACACCGACGCCGACGTGCCCGACCCGGAGTCCAAGGACAAGGGCGCCGCCCCCCTCGTGCACAAGGGCGAGAGCCAGACCCTCAGCGGCAAGATGGCCGTCGCCTACGCCACCTACCGCGGCAAGGGCGAGGACGCCAACGCCCCGCTGCAGCGGTTCGGGCAGGTCATGCAGGGCGTGCTGCGCAAGCTGTCCTCCGACCCGCAGGGCGCGACGACCACCGTCCAGACCCTCGGGCTGATCCTCGACCCGCCGCTGACCGAGAAGGACCTCGGCACCTTCCTCGCCGGGCTCTCCGACCGCGCCAAGGGCGGCGACTTCAAGACCGCGCTGCTGCCCGTCCAGGACGACGGCGGGCTGAGCGCCGAGGCCAGTGACAGCGTCGTCAAGGACGTCCTCGGCGGCACCGCCAAGAGCCCCGACAAGGACGCGGCCGTCAGCGTCTGGGTCCGCAACGCCACCGGCGTCGAGGACCGCGCCGGCAAGGCCCGCGTCGTCCTCCTCAACGGCGGCTTCACCTTCGTGTCCGGCGGCACCGCCTCCGGCACCGAGGCCGCGTCGAAGGTCGTCTACGCCGAGGCCGCCGACAAGGAGAACGCCGTCCAGGTCGCCAAGACCCTGGGCCTGTCCACCGACGCCGTCTCCCAGGGGAAGGTCTCCGCGAACGCGCGGGTGTCGGTCGTGCTCGGCCAGGACTACAAGCCGGCGTCGTAGGGGCCGCGGGGGCGGACGTTTTTCACATGGGCCCGTGTCGGCGGTCGTGAGACCCTTGAGGTCAACCGACCGCCGACCCGAAAGCCAGGCAGTGACCGCGACCGACCGCTCCATCGAACTCATCAACGCCGCCGCCCAGGCGGCGGCCGACAAGCTCGCGCACGACATCATCGCCTACGACGTCAGCGACGTGCTGTCGATCACGGACGCCTTCCTGCTGGCCTCCGCGCCCAACGACCGCCAGGTCAAGTCGATCGTCGACGAGATCGAGGAGCGGCTGAACAAGGAGCTGGGCGCCAAGCCGGTGCGCCGCGAGGGCGACCGCGAGGCCCGCTGGGTCCTGCTCGACTACGTCGACATCGTCGTCCACGTCCAGCACAGCGAGGAGCGCGTCTTCTACGCGCTGGAGCGCCTGTGGAAGGACTGCCCCGAGCTGGAGCTGCCCGCCGACGCCAAGGAGACCCGCGGCAAGGCGGAGGAGCACGCCCGGCTCCAGGCCGCCGAGGAGGCGACCCGGACCGACGAGGACTGGCGGTGAGCGCCACCGGCGAGGTGACGGCGGGCAGGCCGGGCCGCGGCCGCCGGGTCATCCTGTGGCGGCACGGCCAGACCGCGTGGAACGTGGAGCGCCGCTTCCAGGGCAGCACGGACGTCGAGCTGACCGAGACCGGCGTCGCCCAGGCCCGCCGTGCGGCCGGGCTGCTCGTGCACCTGCGGCCCGACGCGATCGTCGCCTCCGACCTCGCGCGCGCCGCGAACACGGCCGCCGAGCTGTCCGTGCTCACCGGTCTCGAGGTGACCCTGGAGGAGGGCCTGCGGGAGACCTACGCGGGTGTCTGGCAGGGCCTGACCCACGAGGAGATCATCGCCCGGCACGGCGACGAGTACGCGGCCTGGAAGCGCGGCGAGCCCGTGCGCCGCGGCGGCGGCGAGCTGGAGACCGAGGTGGCCGACCGCGCCGCCCCCGTGGTGCTCCGGCACGCCGAGAAGCTTCCCGAGGACGGCACCCTCGTCGTGGTCAGCCACGGCGGCACGATCCGCACCACCATCGGCCGCCTGCTGGGCCTGGAGCCGCACAGCTGGGAGAGCCTCGGCGGCCTGACCAACTGCTGCTGGTCGGTCCTGGGCGAGGGCGCCCGCGGCTGGCGCCTGCTGGAGCACAACGCCGGCACCCTGCCGGAACCGGTGCTCGGCGACGACGTCTGACCGACGATTTCACTTTCCGGCAGGTCGCAGGCTAAAGTTCTTCTTGTTCGCCCCGCCGAGCGGAGCGGACGAGAAGAAGGACCATGCGGCCCGGGTCGCGTGGCACCAGGGGCTATAGCTCAGTTGGTAGAGCGCCTGCATGGCATGCAGGAGGTCAGGAGTTCAATTCTCCTTAGCTCCACAGCCCACGGACGAATCCCGTCCCCTTCGGGGGGCGGGATTTTTCGTCTGCGTCCGCTTGAGCAACCCGCGTCCCACAGGCGTATACGTCGGTGGAACTCCGTGTCCGGAACGGTACTGAGGCGTCGCTGACCGGGTCGGCCCGGCCGTGGCAGAATCAAACGGCCGGAAGGGGACCGCGGCCCGACGGGAGGGAGTGGTGATGCCTGGGAGCATCCTCGAGGAGGTCGGTCACCTCCTCGGCGGAGCGGTGGCACGGAACACGGTCACCCGCCTCAGCTGCCCTTCCTGCGGTTCCGGTCATGTGGCCCAAGTCCTCGGCGACAACGGCGGAATCTCTTACGTGTGCACGGCCTGCGGCCACAGCTGGAGCTGATCGATGGGTGCACACAGGCGGAAGTGCGACTGGTGCGGCAGCGGCACGCCCATCGTGCGCGACATGGAGCCGGTCAACCCGGACTACCAGTACTGGTGCGAGGAATGCGCGCGGGCGCTGATCATAAAAGGCGACCCCATCGAGACGTACCGCGAACTCGAGGGCGAGCCGATCTACGGCCGGCTGCTGGAGGAGCACTGCACGCTCAAACGCTTCTACTCGTTCGTGACGGCCTGACGCGGTCAGCGGGTGACGGTCCCACAAGAGGGCAAAACGGGCAAAGCGGAAACGATTTGGTGTTGTGCCCGGTGGACCGTGTAATGTTGGCGTCGCCGCCGGGGAAACCGGGCGGAGCGAAGCAAGGGGCTATAGCTCAGTTGGTAGAGCGCCTGCATGGCATGCAGGAGGTCAGGAGTTCAATTCTCCTTAGCTCCACAATTCACCGAAACCCCCCGGATCTCCGATCCGGGGGGTTTCGCCGTTCATGGCTCAGCGGCCGAGCGCCCGGCGGCCGCGGCCCTGGGACAGCACCGGCAGGTTGCCGCGCGAGGACGGCGCCTGCCCGCGGGTGTCCTCCTCGATGCGCAGCGCCAGCGCCGGGCAGCGGCGCACCGCCCGCACCGCCTTGGCCTCCGCGAAGCGCGGCACCTCGGCCTGCGCGACGGTCGGGAAGCCGTCGGCGCCGAGCTGGAAGACCTCCGGGAGGATGTCCGCGCACAGCCCGTGCCCCCGGCACAGCGTCCAGTCGACGTAGATCTTCTGGCGGCTGGGACCGTTCTCCTCCCCGCCGCCCGGGACGCCGGTCGGGGCCCTGCCGCCCTCGAAGAGCGGCAGGACGCCCGCCACCGGCCGGCCGCAGCCGTTGCCGAGGACATGGGCGGCCAGGTCGTCCGTGAACGCCGTGACGGTCGACTCCAGGAACATCGCCGAGCCGTCCGGGTGCGAGCACGCGCCGCGCCGCTTGACGTTCCGCGCGACCTGCTTGACCGCCTCCAGGGCGGCCGGGCCGCCGCCGTTGAGAATGTCCTCAAGGCCCCGCGCGGCGGCCGGCAGGCCCAGGTAGCAGGGCCCGCACTGGCCCGCGCTCTCCTCGGCCAGCCACTGCGCCACCCGCAGCGACTCGCCCAGCGGGCAGGTGTCCTGACTGATCGGCAGGATCGCGCCCGCGCCGAGCGAGCCGCCCACCTGCTGCAGCGAGTTGCGGGAGACGATCGCCTCGTCGACGGTCGCCGCGTCGATCCACTTGCCGTGGTAGCCGCCGGTCAGCACGCCCTGCGGCACCGGTGGCGCGCCGGCCAGCTGGAGGACGTAGCGCAGCGGCACGCCCGTCGGCACCTCGATCACCATCGGCCGGGCCACCGCGCCGGAGACGGTGAGCATCACGGTGCCCGGCTCGTCGTACAGGCCGGTGTTGCCGTAGCGCTCCGGGCCGATGCGGGCGGCGATGGCCAGCTGGGCGAAGGTCTCGGCGTTGGACAGCAGGGTCGGGGCGCCGCCGACGCCGCTTCTGGAGGCGCTCACCTTGCGGCCGGGCGGGATCGCCGGGCCGCCGTCGATGGAGCGGATCAGCGAGGCCGCCGCACCGGTGACCATGCGCACCGGGTTGCGCTGCACGCGCGCGCGGAGGGCGGACCGGCGGCCGTTGCTCAGGCCGCGTTCGGCGAGGGCGGCCTCCATGGAGCGCTGGGTGGACTCGCGGGTGACCCCGATCACGAGCGTGCGGGCACCCATGGCCTCGGCGCACAGCAGCGCGCCGTCCAGGATCAGGTGCGGGGCGCGGTTGATCAGCACCGTGTCCTTGCGGCAGGCGGGTTCGTCCTCGCTGCCGTTGACGACCACCACCGGCCGTACGCCGCGTTTGATCGCCGCCTCGGCGACCGAACGCAGCTTCTTGTGGAAGGGGAAGCCCGCGCCGCCGCGGCCCTTCAGGTTGATGCGTTCGGAGAGCTGCGCGAGCTGCTCCCCGCCCATCGGTTCGAGCGGACCGTGCACCTTGAGGTGCATCGGCAGATCCAGGCGCTCGACAAGGTCGAAACCCGACGTGAGCTGGGGAAGCCCGACCACGCGGACCTCTGGGACGTCGGGCAGGGCCTCGTTCACTTCAGGCCTCCGGAAGGCGTGTTCCAAGGTTCACCGGAACCCGGTGCGTCGAAGTCGTGGGACGACGGCACACCGGGGGTTGGTTCAGGGGCGGGACCGCTGTTGTACGTGTCGCTGGGGTAGTACGTGTCGTAGACCGCGTTCGTCTCACGGGTGTCGTACACGTCACTCGAGCCGTAGCCCGAGGAGTACGGCGCGGAGTGGTCCTGTGCGTCCGCGGTGCCGTAGACGGGGATGGTGTGGCCGGTGTCGTTGAGCGGGTCGTAGGCCGACGGCGGCGCCTCACCGACCGGGGGCGGCGACGGTACGGGCCAGCTGCCCGAGGTGCTGCCGCCGCCGTCCACGACCGGCATCGCCTCGGTGGGCCGCAGGTCCGGCGGCGGGGCGGACGTGCCCGGGTCGGCGGTCAGCGGCGGCCGGCGCCTGCCCGAGGGGCCGGAGACGGCGCGGTAGGCCGCCGCGAAGCCGCTCGCGGGCTCCGGGGGAGTGAGCCGCTCCGCGGACTCGTACAGCGGGGCGGACCGGGCGGTGCCGCGCGAGGGCGGCGCCCCGGCGCGTCCGTAGCCCGGCAGGGCCGCCGCGGTGTCCCGCTCGGGGCCCGCCGCCTGCTCCTCGCGGGCGGGCCGCTCCCCGGACCCGAGGAGACCGGCGATCCGGTCGGCGACCCTGCGCTTGACCGGACGGGGCGCCGCGCGCAGGGCCAGGGCCGCCATCACGCCGACCACGGAGAGGGCGTACAGGACCACGAAGACCGGCTTCGCCGCGCGACCCGCGTAGAGCCCGTGCAGCAGGGCCAGGCACCACGCCGGGTAGGCCAGCATGTGCATGGCCCGCCAGCGGGCCGCCACGGGAGCGGGGGAGGCGAAGCGGTTGCGCAGGGCTCCGGTGACCCCCACGAAGATCATGAGCATGCTGGCCAGGGTGCCGAAGCCGATGAGGACGGCCCGGCCGCCGAACGCCTCGTCCTCGGTGGCCAGGAGCCCGAACGGGAGGACCGCGGCGACCCAGGTGGTGTGGTCCAGGACCAGCTTGACCACGATGTGCACCAGCAGGAAGACGACCGAGGCGACCGCGGTGGTCCGGTGCACCGCCTGGGCCAGGATCCGCTGCCGGGTGTCGAGGACGATCCGGTCCTGGGCGAGCAGGCCCCAGATCACCGAGCAGCTGAGGAAGACGAGGGAGAGGACGCCGGCGCCGAAGTTCAGGAACTGGGCGAAGGTGTCGTCCACCGTGCTGTCGTTCGTCATGACGACGGACCTCCCCACGTCAGGGACGTGAGGGGAGGCGGCGAGCCGGCGTGGCGGGGGTGGATCGGGGGAGGGTTCATGGGGGCGACTCCGAGCGGTTCGGGAAAGCGGTCCCGCTGCCGCACTCTAAGTGGCGCCATACCCGTGGGTAGGAGGTTTGAGTTATTGCGTTGTTATCAAATGACAGCGCGCTCGTGCTGGTGTCCCTTAGCGGTCGTTACGCGAAGTAACCTTTGACCTTGGTTCAGGAGCGGTCCCGGTTTCCGGATCCCGGGCCCCGGATTCCGGTCGTGCGGAGGTGGGCCGGGAGCCCGTCGCGGCCCGATCGGCGACTGCGGTACCCTGACGCCATGCGTGCCGTACGCCTTCTGCTTAGCGAGCCGCGCTGATCAGTCCCGACCCCGGTCGTAGTCCGGTGGCCGGAATCGGCGCGGCGTCCCCTCCTGTGCGAGGGGATTTTTCATTTCCCGGCAATCGCAGCCGCTGGTCTTGAATGTCGCAGCCGCTGGCAGAGACGATCGATGGAGCTTTGAGGATCATGAGCGAGACGAACCCCGCGGCGACCGCCCCTGTGTCGGCGGACACCGCGCCGCACCGCTACACGGCTGCCATGGCCGCCGAGATCGAGGCACGCTGGCAGGACTTCTGGGACGCCGAGGGGACGTACGCCGCGCCGAACCCCAAGGGCGACCTGGCGGGCGACCCGGAGCTGGTCGCCAAGCCCAAGAAGTTCATCATGGACATGTTCCCGTACCCCTCCGGTGCGGGCCTGCACGTCGGTCACCCCCTGGGCTACATCGCCACCGACGTCTTCGCCCGCTTCCAGCGGATGACCGGCCACAACGTCCTGCACACCCTGGGCTTCGACGCCTTCGGCCTGCCCGCCGAGCAGTACGCCGTGCAGACCGGCACGCACCCGCGCGTGTCCACCGAAGCCAACATCAAGAACATGCAGAGCCAGCTGCGCCGGCTGGGCCTGGGCCACGACAAGCGCCGGTCGTTCGCCACGATCGACCCCGAGTACTACAAGTGGACCCAGTGGATCTTCCTGCAGATCTTCGACTCCTGGTACGACGACGAGGCGAAGAAGGCCCGCCCGATCGCCGAGCTGGTCGCGCAGTTCGCCTCCGGTGAGCGGGCGGTCCCGGGCCACCCCGGGCGCGCCTGGAACACCCTGAGCGAGACCGAGCGCGCCGACGTGCTGGGCGAGTTCCGCCTGGCCTACGCCTCCGACGCGCCGGTCAACTGGTGCCCCGGACTGGGCACCGTGCTGGCCAACGAGGAGGTCACCGCCGACGGCCGCTCCGAGCGCGGCAACTTCCCCGTCTTCAAGGCCAAGCTGCGCCAGTGGAACATGCGCATCACCGCCTACGCCGACCGGCTGCTGGACGACCTGGACCAGCTGGACTGGCCCGAGGCCATCAAGCTGCAGCAGCGCAACTGGATCGGCCGCTCCGAGGGCGCCCGCGTCGACTTCCCCGTCGACGGCGAGCGCATCACCGTCTTCACCACCCGCCCCGACACCCTGTTCGGCGCGACCTACATGGTGCTGGCGCCCGAGCACCCGCTGGTCGAGAAGTTCACCGCGGACGCCTGGCCCGAGGGCACGCGCGACGCGTGGACCGGCGGCCACGCCACCCCGACCGAGGCCGTCGCCGCGTACCGCGCGCAGGCCGCGGCCAAGTCCGACGTCGAGCGGCAGGCCGAGGCCAAGGACAAGACCGGCGTCTTCATCGGCGCGTACGCCACCAACCCGGTCAACGGCGAGCAGGTCCCGGTCTTCATCGCCGACTACGTACTGATGGGCTACGGCACCGGCGCGATCATGGCCGTCCCGGCGCACGACACCCGCGACTTCGAGTTCGCGCGCGCCTTCGAGCTGCCCGTCCGGTGCGTCGTCGAGCCGACGGACGGCCGCGGCACCGACACGTCGACGTGGGACGAGGCGTTCGCCTCCTACGATGCCAAGATCGTGAACTCCTCCGGTGCGGACGTCTCCCTGGACGGTCTGGGCGTCGTCGAGGCCAAGGAGCGCGTCACCGAGTGGCTGGAGCGCACCGGCGCCGGTGAGGGCACCGTCAACTTCCGCCTGCGCGACTGGCTGTTCAGCCGCCAGCGCTACTGGGGCGAGCCCTTCCCGATCGTCTACGACGAGGACGGCATCGCCCACCCCCTGCCCGAGTCGATGCTGCCGCTGGAGCTGCCCGAGGTCGAGGACTACTCCCCGCGCACCTTCGACCCGGACGACGCCGACACCGAGCCCGAGACCCCGCTGTCCCGCAACGAGGACTGGGTCAACGTCACCCTGGACCTGGGCGACGGGCCGAAGAAGTACCGCCGCGAGACCAACACCATGCCCAACTGGGCCGGTTCCTGCTGGTACGAGCTGCGCTACCTGGACCCGCACAACGGCGAGCGGCTGGTCGACCCCGAGATCGAGCAGTACTGGATGGGCCCGCGCGAGGGCCTGCCGCACGGCGGCGTCGACCTGTACGTCGGCGGCGCCGAGCACGCCGTGCTGCACCTGCTGTACGCGCGCTTCTGGTCCAAGGTGCTGTTCGACCTGGGGCACGTGTCCTCGGCCGAGCCGTTCCACAAGCTGTTCAACCAGGGCATGATCCAGGCCTACGTCTACCGGGACAGCCGGGGCATCGCGGTGCCCGCCGCCGAGGTGGAGGAGCGCGACGGCGCCTACTACTACCAGGGCGAGAAGGTCTCCCGGCTGCTGGGCAAGATGGGCAAGTCCCTGAAGAACGCGGTCACCCCCGACGAGATCTGCGCCGAGTACGGCGCCGACACCCTGCGCCTGTACGAGATGGCGATGGGCCCGCTGGACGTCTCCCGGCCGTGGGACACCCGCGCGGTGGTCGGCCAGTTCCGGCTGCTGCAGCGGCTGTGGCGCAACGTCGTCGACGAGAACACCGGCGAGCTGTCCGTGGCCGACGTCGCGGAGGCCGACATCGACACCGACACCCTGCGCGCCCTGCACAAGGCCGTCGACGGCGTACGGCAGGACCTGGAGGGCATGCGGTTCAACACCGCCATCGCCAAGGTCACCGAGCTGAACAACCACCTGACCAAGGTCGGGGGCCCGGTCCCGCGGTCGGTCGCCGAGCGGCTGGTGCTGCTGGTCGCGCCGCTGGCCCCGCACGTCGCCGAGGAGCTGTGGCGCAAGCTGGGGCACGAGACCTCGGTGGTCCACGAGGACTTCCCGGTCGCCGACCCGGCCTACGTCGTGGACGAGACCGTGACCTGCGTCGTCCAGATCAAGGGCAAGGTCAAGGCGCGGCTGGAGGTCGCACCCGGCATCTCCGAGGACGACCTGGAGAAGGCCGCGCTGGCCGACGAGAAGGTCGTCGCCGCACTGGGCGGGGCGGGGATCCGCAAGGTGATCGTGCGGGCGCCGAAGCTGGTGAACATCGTGCCGGCGTAGCCGGTGACCGGGGCCGGGCGGGAGGCGCTTCGGGGCGTCCCCTAGGGGCCGGCCCCGGGTCCGGTACGGGCAGGTTCGGGGTTCTTGCGGAACCCTGGGCCTGCCCGCTGCGTTTACCGTGGAAGAGCGGCGCGACCAGCGCCGTGGACCGCCGGTGCGCGGACCGGACGTCCGAAGGAGGAGCCTCGTGGAAGCAGCGCTCACCGTGTTCGCCCTGCTCTTCCTGCTCGCCGTGGTGCTCGGCGTCTACGCCACGGTGAAGGCCGTCGGCGCCGCCAAGCGCAGTGTGGACCGCGGCATCACCCAGGCCCGCCGCACCGTCGAGGACCACACCCTGCGGGCCAAGTCCCTCGTCCAGGTGGGCCCGGCGGCCGAGCTGGCGCAGCTGCGGCTGACCCTGCGCACCTCCATGCGGGCCACGCAGGACGCGCTGCACGCGCGCGTGGCCGAGGACGAGTCCCTCAAGGAGTCGCTCGCCCTCTTCGAGCGGCTCAGCGCGCACGGCTTCGAGCTGGACGCCGAGCTGCGGCGGCTGGAGTCCGAGCCGGACCGGGCCACCCTCGCCGAGCGCCTGCCCGCACTGCGCGAGCGCACCGAGCGCATCACCCGGTCGGCGGACGCCCTGCGCTGGGCGGCCCGCGACCGCGCCCGCCGCTTCGCGGACGACGACCTGGACTCGCTCAGCGCGCAGATCGACGTGGAGGCCGGTGCGCTGCGGCACTGGACGGAAACGGAGCCCGCCGCCGCACCGCCGTCCTGGCCCGAGGCCCCCTCCGCCGACGCCCCGTCCAGCCGGCAGACCTGGCCGGATCCGCCCGCCCAGGACCCGGCGGAGGCGGACGCCACGCGCCCCGCCATCACCCCGCCCGCGGCGCGCCCCGTGTACCCCTGGCAGAAGAAGGCCCGTCCGGAGAGCACGACTTGACCTGACCGGCCCCACCCGAGCCGCCCGGTCCGGCCGCTCGGCCGCCCGGCCGGGGCGCTGTGAACGCCCGGTCGCCGGGGCCGGACTGCCGTACGGGCACTACGCCAGGTAACCTCCAGCTCATGTCCCGCCATGTCGCTATCGTCACGGATTCAACGGCCTACCTTCCGGCCCGGACGATGGAGCGGCACGGCATCACCGCGGTACCCCTGACCGTCGTCCTGGGCGACCGGGCCCTGGAGGAGGGGACCGAGATCTCGACCCGGTCGCTGGCCCAGGCCCTGCAGAAACGCCGGCCGGTCACCACCTCCCGCCCCAGTCCCCGGCTCTTCGCCGAGACCTACCGCCGGATCGCCGAGTCCGGCGCCGACGGCATCGTCTCCCTGCACCTGTCCGCCGAGCTCTCCGGCACCCACGACGCGGCCGTCGTCGCGGCGCGTGAGGCCGCCGTACCGGTCAGGGTGGTGGACACCGGGATGATCGCGATGGCCCTCGGATTCTGCGCGCTCGCCGCCGCGGAGGCGGCGGAGGCCGGCGGCACGGTGGACGAGGCGGTCACGGCCGCGGAGAAGCGCGCCGCGGCCACCTCCGCCTACTTCTACGTCGACACCCTCGACTATCTGCGCCGGGGCGGCCGGATCGGGGCTGCCCAGGCGCTGTTCGGCTCCGCGCTCGCCGTGAAGCCGCTGCTGCAGCTGGCGGGCGGCCGCATCGAACCCCTGGAGAAGGTCCGGACGGCGTCCAAGGCCATCGCGCGGCTGGAGGAGATCGCCGCCGACCGGGCGGGCGGCGCGCCCGTCGACATCGCCGTCCACCACCTCGCCGCCCCCGACCGGGCCACGGCCCTCGCGGACCGCCTGCGCGAGCGGGTGCCCGGGCTGGCCGACCTGCATGTGAGCGAGGTCGGCGCGGTGATCGGCGCACACACGGGGCCGGGGCTGCTGGGGGTTGTGGTCTCGACGCGATGAGGGCGTGCCGGGTTCGCCGCGCCGCGTCGCCGTGCCGGGTCACTCGTTGGAGGGGCGGAGTTTTCCACAACCCGTGGGTAGTCCCCGGGAATTGACCATGATCATCGCGAGGGTGCCGGGCTGCCCGATCCTCGTCGCATGGCTCTTCGATCACGCTCACGCAGCACGTCCGCGACCAGTGGCCCGGGCCGCGCCCCGGCCTCCGACGGCCGCCTCGCCCACCGCCGCGCACCCGGCTCCCACGCCCGCCCCCGCTCCCATGCCCGGCACGGACGCCGGTCCGCGCCGCCGGAGGAGCTGCGGCGCAGGGCGGAGGCCCTGTTCGGCGAGCGCGCCGGGCGGGCCGGCCCCGACGAGCTGCCGGACGGGCCGGGGAAGGGCCCGCCGTCGCCCGGCCCCGACGGCCTCGGCGGTCCCGACGGTCTCGGCGACACGGACACCGGCACGGGTCCGTCCGACGGCACCACGA
Source organism: Streptomyces hyderabadensis (assembly GCF_020404845.1). Classification (GTDB taxonomy): domain Bacteria; phylum Actinomycetota; class Actinomycetes; order Streptomycetales; family Streptomycetaceae; genus Streptomyces; species Streptomyces hyderabadensis. The sequence goes on from NZ_JAIOJZ010000026.1 coordinate 38,736, forward strand.
CGGCCTGGCGGGAGCGGACCGGGCAGGCACTGCGGGAGCGGATGCCGCTGTGGCTGCAGACCCGGTGCGGGCTGGAGCGGCGCAGCGTGGCCGCGCTCTCGATGCTGCTCCTCGTGGCGGCGGTCTTCGCGGTGCAGCACTTCTGGTCCGGCCGCACCCAGCCGGTGGCGGCACCCGAGGTGGTGCGGGAGGCGGGGGCGTACGGGGCCGGGACACCGGGGCCGACGGCCGGAGACCGCGAGGCGGGGGACGAGCCCGGGGCCAAGGCCGCGCCGACGGCCACGGCCGGGCCCGAGATCGTGGTGGACGTCGGCGGCAAGGTCCGCAAACCCGGCGTCCACAGCCTCCCGGCCGGGTCCCGCGTCGCGGACGCCCTGCGAGCCGCCGGGGGCGTGCGACCCGGCACGAAGACCGACGGGCTGAACCGCGCCCGCTTCCTGGTGGACGGCGAGCAGGTGATCGTCGGAGCGACGGCCCCGGCCCCGGCGCCCGCGCCGGGCGCGGGCCCTGCCCCGGCGGGGGCACCGGGAGCGGTGGGCCCAGCGGCACCGGTCTCCCTCGGCACGGCGACCGCCGACCAGCTCGACACCCTCCCGGGCGTCGGCCCGGTCCTCGCCCAGCACATCATCGACTACCGCACCGAGCACGGCGGCTTCCGCTCGGTGGACGAGCTGCGCGAGGTCAACGGCATCGGCGAGCGCCGGTTCGCCGACCTGCGGGACCTCGTGCGGCCATGAGCGCGGACGTGAGGCACGCGGACCGGCCCGACGGACTGCGCGGGCCGGGCGGGCCAAGTGGGCCGGGCGCGGGCGCGGAGGACCGGCCGGGCGGGGACGACCGGCCGGAGGGGCGCGGCGGGCCGGGGGAGCCCCGTACGAGGCGCCCGCGCGCCGGCGTGCACGCCGCGTCCGGCCACCGGCTGGGCGCGGCCCGCCCCCGGCAGGAGGGCCCCGCGGACCTGCGCCTGGTGCCGCCGGCCCTCGCTGCCTGGGCGACGGCGGCACTGGTGCTGGACGTGCCGACCGGCTGGGCGGTGGGCGTGGTGACGGGCGCCCTGCTCCTGGCCGGGGCCCTGCTGTCGGCGCCGAGGCGCGGACGGCCCCGGGCACCGGTGGCCGTCGCCCTGCTGCTGTGCGTCGCCGCGTCCGCCGCCTCGGCCGCGCTGTACGGCGCGGACCCGCGGAGGGGGCCGGTGCCGGAGCTGGCGCGGAGGTACGCCACGGTCACCGCGGAGGTGGAGGTCACGGGCGACCCCCGCCTCACCCGGCCGCGGGTCCGGGGCAACCGTGCGGTGCCGCCCACCGTGCTGATCGAGGCCGACGTGCGGCGGGTGACGGAGGCGGGCGGGACGGCGGTGACGACCCGGACGCCGGTCCTCGTACTCGTGGACGTCGGCGAGCAGGGCGCGCGGTCCCGCACGGGGCCCGCACCCGCCGCCCGCTGGCTGAAGCTGCTGCCGACCACGAGGCTCCGGGTCACCGCCCGGCTGTCACCCCCGAGGAAGGGCGGGGACCGGATCGCCGCGGTGCTGCGGGTACGGGCGGGCCCACGGCCGCCGGAGTCGCTCGCCGGGCCCTCGGCGGCGCAACGGCTGGCGGGGAGGTTGCGGGCCGGCCTGCGCGCGGCGACCGAGGACCTGTCGGCGGACGCGAGGGCGCTGCTGCCCGGACTGGTCGTCGGCGACACCGCGCGCGTCACGCCGGAGCTGGAGGAGGCGTTCAAGGAGACCGATCTGACCCACACGCTGGCCGTGTCCGGCGCCAACTTCACCATCGTGCTCGCGCTGCTCCTCGGCCCGCCGGGCCTGGCCCCGCGGGCCGAGCGCCGAGGCCTGGCACCCCGCCTCGGCCTGCGTCTGCGGACGACCGCGCTGCTCGGCGCGGTGCTCGCGCTCGCCTTCGTCGTCGTGTGCCGCCCCGACCCGAGCGTGCTGCGGGCGGCGGCGTTCGGTTCCGTCGCCCTGCTCGCGCTGGCCACCGGCCGCCGCAGATCACTCCTGCCCGCTCTGGCGACGGCGGTCCTGCTGCTGGTCCTCTACGACCCCTGGCTGGCCCGCAGTTACGGCTTCCTGCTCTCCGTCCTGGCCACGGGCGCCCTGCTGACCATCGCTCCACGGTGGAGCGCGGCGTTGCGCCGGCGCCGGGTGCCGCCCCGGCTCGCGGAGGCGCTGGCCGCCGCGGGTGCCGCGCAGGCCGTGTGCGCACCGGTCGTCGTCGTGCTGTCGCAGCGGGTGAGTCTGGTGGGGGTGCCGTGCAACCTGTTGGCGGAGTTCGCGGTGGCCCCGGCCACGGTGCTCGGCTTCGCGGCCCTGGCGACGGCGCCGGTGGCGATGCCGCCGGCCAAGAGCCTGGCCTGGTGCGGGGGCTGGCCGGCCGAGTGGATCGCGGGCATCGCGCGCACCGGGGCGGCGCTGCCCGGTGCGGGCCTGGACTGGCCGGGCGGCTGGGCCGGTGCGGCGCTGCTCGCCCTCGTCACGGTGGGCGTGCTGCTGGCCGGCCGACGACTGGTGCGGCACCCCTGGTGGTGCGGGCTCTGCGCCCTGCTGCTGGTCCTCGTGGTGACGCAGCCGCCCCCGCTGGCCCGGGTGATCAAGGGCTGGCCCCCGCCGGGCTGGCGGATGGTGATGTGCGACGTGGGCCAGGGCGACGCGCTGGTCCTGGCGGCGGGACAGGGGACTGCCGTGGTCGTGGACGCGGGCCCCGACCCGCACCTGGTCGACCACTGCCTGCGCTCGCTCGGCGTCACCCGCGTCCCGCTCGTGCTGCTGACCCACTTCCACGCCGACCACGTGGCCGGGCTGCCCGGGGTGCTGCGGGGCCGCTCGGTCGGCGCGATCGAGACGACCGGCCTCGAAGAACCGGCGGACCAGGCCGAGTTCGTCCGCAGGCAGGCGGCGGCCGGGCGGATCCCCCTGCGCCACGCCGCCGCCGGTGAGCGGCGGCGCTCCGGGCCGCTGTCCTGGCAGGTGGTCTGGCCCCCGCCGAGCCCGCCGGCCACCCCCGCACCGGGCACGGAAGGCGGCCCCAACGACGCCAGCGTCACCCTCCTCGTCCGGACGGCGGGCCTGCGTCTGCTCCTCCTCGGCGACCTGGAGCCCCCGGCCCAGCGGGAGCTGGCCCGCTCCCCGGCGGCAGCGGCGCTGGAGGGCGTCGACGTGCTGAAGGTGGCCCACCACGGCTCGGCCCACCAGGACTTCGCGTTCCTCCGCCGACTCGCCCCCCGGCTGGCGCTCATCAGCTGCGGTGAGGACAACACCTATGGCCACCCGGCATCCGGCACGCTCGCGGCCCTGCGCGCCCAGGGGGCGACGCTGCTGCGCACGGACCGGGACGGGGCGGTGGCGGTCGCCGGTACGGGGAAGGAGCTGCGGGTGGCAGGGGAGTGAGGACCGTCATGCCCCTCGTGCTCACCCCACGGGGCCGCTTCTGTCCACTCCCAGCACATGTGACGGTTTCCCGCGATGTGGTCCCGTGTTGCCTCGAATGCCACATCGGTGATCGAATGTTTCTCCGTCAACTAGTTTTCTCATGTCGTGCAGAGGGTGTCGCAAATGATCGGCCGCTTGCTGGGAAGCCGAACTAAGCGGATGCAACGGACGGGTCCCCTGGCGGCGGTACGCACCCCGCCGGCCGCGGGAGTGCTGAGCTGCCGCGTCCTCGACCCCGTCAACGATCCGGTGCCGGGCGCCGAGTTCACGGTCAGCGACGCCATGGGGCGCAAGGTGGTCGGGGGCGGTACGGACCCCTTCGGATCGTTCGTGGCGACGGTCCCGGCGGGCGAGTACCGGCTCGCCGTGTCCGCCGAGGGGTACACCCCGTACCGCGCCTCCGCGACGGTCGTCGAGGACTCGCTGGCCTCGCTCGGGGACGTGACGCTGCAGGTGGCCCAGCCGCCGGAGCTGCCCGCGTCGGGCGACTGGGAGATCGAGCCCGCGCACTCCTCGATCGCGTTCACCGCGCGGCACATCGGGCTGGCCCGGATCCACGGCCGGTTCAACTCCTTCGCCGGCGCGGTGCGCATCGCCGACGACATGCAGCAGTCCGCGATGCACGTCGTGATCGACGCGGCCTCCATCGACACCAATGTGAAGATGCGCGACGACCACCTGCGCTCGGCCGACTTCCTGGACGTGGAGCGGTTTCCGACCCTGGAGTTCTACAGCGACCGGTTCACGCACCGCGGCGGCAACCGGTGGGCTGTCACCGGCGCGCTGTCCCTGCACGGTGTGACGCGCACGGTCACGCTGGACACCGAGTACCTCGGGCTCGGCAACGGCATGGAGGGCGAGACGCGAGCGGCCTGCCGCGCCACCACCGAGCTGCACCGCGACGACTTCACGGTGAGCTGGCAGACGATGCTGGCCCGCGGCATCGCCGTGGTCGGCCCCAGCATCCGCATCGACCTCGACGTGCAGATCGTGCCCAAGGGCTGATCGGCCCAGGAGCTGACCGGCCCAGGGTCTGACCGGCCCAGGGGCTGACCGACAATGGCTCCCGTGAGCGACGTGAGACATGTACTGGTGCTGCCGGACCGCGATGCCGCGGAGGAGGCCGCCCAGGCGCTCGGGGAGCGGTTCGGGACCGACGAGGAACCGCGCATCCTCCGGGACGCCCTGGCCGGTGAGGACGACGCCGAGGACGCCCAGTGGCTGGTCGTCCTGCACGACGAGCGGGAAGCGCTGGACCCCGGTGAGCTGGACGCGTTCGCCGCGGAGTGGGAGGGCTGGCGCGAGGAGCCGTAGCGCCGCCCGACCGGCAGTACCCGACCGGCAGTACCCGACCGGCAGTACCCGACCGGCAGTACCCGACCGGCGTTGTCAGTGGTGCGTGCGATGCTTGTCGCGATGGCCAGGAAGACTGCGAACGACGACCCTCTCGCCCCGGTGACCCTCGCCGTGGGCCAGGAGGACCTCCTGCTCGACCGTGCCGTGCAGGAGGTGGTGGCCGCCGCCAAGGCCGCCGACGCCGACACGGACGTACGCGACCTCACCCCCGACCAGCTGCAGCCCGGCACCCTCGCCGAGCTGACCAGCCCCTCGCTCTTCGCCGAGCGCAAAGTCGTGGTCGTACGCAATGCGCAGGACCTGTCCGCCGACACGGTCAAGGACGTCAAGGCCTACCTCGGCGCACCCGCCGAGGAGATCACCCTCGTCCTGCTGCACGCGGGCGGCGCCAAGGGCAAGGGCGTGCTCGACGCCGGCCGCAAGGCGGGCGCGCGCGAGGTGGCCTGCGCCAAGATGACGAAGCCCGCCGACCGGCTGGCCTTCGTGCGCTCCGAGTTCCGTACGGCCGGCCGGTCGGCCACGCCCGAGGCGTGCCAGGCACTGGTCGACGCGATCGGCAGCGACCTGCGGGAGCTGGCCTCCGCGGTCTCCCAGCTGACCGCCGACGTCGAGGGGACCGTCGACGAAGCGGTCGTCGGGCGGTACTACACCGGCCGGGCGGAGGCCTCCAGCTTCACGGTCGCCGACCGCGCGGTCGAGGGCCGCGCGGCGGAGGCGCTGGAGGCGCTGCGCTGGTCGCTGGCGACCGGGGTGGCACCGGTGCTGATCACCAGCGCGCTCGCGCAGGGCGTACGGGCCATCGGCAAGCTGTCCTCCGCCCGCGGCGGACGCCCCGCCGACCTCGCCCGCGAGCTGGGGATGCCGCCCTGGAAGATCGACCGCGTCCGGCAGCAGATGCGCGGCTGGACCCCGGACGGCGTATCCGTGGCCCTGCGCGCCGTGGCCGAGGCCGACGCGGGGGTGAAGGGCGGCGGGGACGACCCCGAGTACGCCCTGGAGAAGGCCGTGGTGACCATCGCGCGGGCGGCGCGTTCCCGGGGACGCGCGTAACCCGGGTCGCGGCGCGCGTGACCCGGGTCGCACAGCGGCGCACACCGAAGGCCCCGGCGTCCGTCCTGGGGAAGGACGGCCCACCGGGGCCTTTGGATCAAACTCGCGGATCCATGCCCGCGTGGCGAACGCAGGCCGCGCATGGATCCTTGGGTGCCGGACGGGAGCGGATGAGAGAGGGCCCGCTCTGGGTCCCTCCGGCGATCACACCAGATGAATCCAGATAAGGGGTTCAGCCCTTGAGGGCGCCGACCTTCTGGGCCAGGGCCGACTTCTTGTTGGCGGCCTGGTTCTTGTGGATGACGCCCTTGGAGACGGCCTTGTCGAGCTGGCGCGAAGCGGCGCGCTGGTACTCGGTGGCCTTCTCGACGTCACCCGCGGCGGCGGCCTCACGGGCCTTGCGGATCGCGGTCTTCAGAGAGGACTTGACGGCCTTGTTGCGCAGCCGGGCCTTCTCGTTGGTCTTGTTCCGCTTGATCTGGGACTTGATGTTCGCCACGAATGAGCCTTTGCAGGTTCAGGCACGAGGCCGCGAGGGTCCCGTGCCGGTGATTTCTTGTTGGAGTGCCTCGCGCTGAGAGGGCATGAGACACAGCCACCCACACTACCAGCGGGTCATCGAGGGTCCCAAACCCATACCGGCTCCCCACCCGTGGGACCATGGAGGCTACGTATCGATCCGACCCGAGACCCGAGACCGCAGACACTGCGGACGCCTCAAGAATCAGGACCCTGCGTGCCCGCGATCCCCAGCCATGTGCCCGAGCCGAGCCGTACCGACCCGGCGCTGATCCGCAACTTCTGCATCATCGCGCACATCGACCACGGCAAGTCCACGCTCGCCGACCGGATGCTCCAGCTGACCGGTGTGGTCGAGCAGCGGCAGATGCGCGCCCAGTACCTCGACCGCATGGACATCGAGCGCGAGCGCGGCATCACGATCAAGTCCCAGGCGGTGCGGTTGCCGTGGGCCCCGTCCCACGACGAGGGCACCACGCACATCCTCAACATGATCGACACCCCGGGGCACGTCGACTTCACCTACGAGGTGTCGCGGTCGCTGGCCGCGTGCGAGGGCACCATCCTCCTCGTCGACGCCGCCCAGGGCATCGAGGCCCAGACCCTCGCCAACCTGTACCTGGCGATGGAGAACGACCTCACGATCATCCCCGTGCTGAACAAGATCGACCTGCCGGCCGCGCAGCCCGAGAAGTTCGCCGAGGAGCTGGCCAACCTGGTCGGCTGCGACCCCGACGACGTGCTCAAGGTCTCCGCCAAGACCGGCCTCGGCGTCGACGCGCTGCTGGACAAGGTCGTCGCCGACATCCCGGCCCCGGTCGGCGTCAAGGACGCCCCCGCCCGCGCGATGATCTTCGACTCGGTCTACGACTCCTACCGCGGCGTCGTGACGTACGTCCGGGTCATCGACGGCCAGCTCAACAAGCGCGAGCGGATCCGGATGATGTCCACCGGCGCCACCCACGAGCTGCTGGAGATCGGCACCAACTCGCCCGAGATGCTCGCCGCCGACGGCCTCGGCGTCGGCGAGGTGGGGTACCTGATCACCGGTGTGAAGGACGTCCGCCAGTCCAAGGTCGGCGACACCGTCACCAGCCAGCACAAGGGCGCCGAGGAGGCGCTCGGCGGCTACAAGGACCCCAGGCCCATGGTCTTCTCCGGCCTGTACCCCCTGGACGGCTCCGACTACCCGCTGCTGCGCGAGGCCCTGGACAAGCTCCAGCTCAACGACGCCGCCCTGGTCTACGAGCCGGAGACCTCCGCCGCCCTCGGCTTCGGCTTCCGCGTCGGCTTCCTCGGCCTGCTCCACCTCGACGTGATCCGCGAGCGGCTGGAGCGCGAGTTCAACCTCGACCTGATCGCCACCGCGCCCAACGTGGTCTACCGCGTGGTCATGGAGGACGGCAGCGAGCACACCGTCACCAACCCGAGCGAGTTCCCCGAGGGCAAGATCGACGAGGTCTACGAGCCGGTCGTGCGCGCCACGATCCTGGCGCCGACCGAGTTCATCGGCGCGATCATGGAGCTGTGCCAGACCCGGCGCGGCACCCTGCTCGGCATGGACTACCTCTCCGAGGACCGGGTGGAGATCCGCTACACCCTCCCCCTCGCGGAGATCGTCTTCGACTTCTTCGACCAGCTGAAGTCGAAGACCCGCGGCTACGCCTCGCTGGACTACGAGCCCACCGGCGAGCAGACCTCCAGTCTGGTCAAGGTCGACATCCTGCTGCACGGCGACAAGGTGGACGCCTTCTCGGCGATCACCCACAAGGACCAGGCGTACGCGTACGGCGTCCGGCTCGTCGCCAAGCTCAAGGAGCTGATCCCGCGGCAGGCCTTCGAGGTGCCGGTGCAGGCCGCCATCGGCTCCCGGGTGATCGCCCGCGAGACCATCCGCGCGATCCGCAAGGACGTCCTCGCCAAGTGCTACGGCGGTGACATCTCCCGCAAGCGGAAGCTGCTGGAGAAGCAGAAGGAAGGCAAGAAGCGGATGAAGATGGTGGGTTCCGTGGAGGTTCCGCAGGAGGCCTTCATCGCGGTCCTGTCCAGCGATGACAGCGCGGGGTCGGGCAAGGGCAAGAAGTAACCGCCACGGCACACACCGAGTCCGGGCGAAACGGACACGGAGGGGCTCGTCGTACGAAAGTGCGGCGGGTCCCTTCGCATGTCACGGGGGCGCATCTGTAGGAAGTGACAGGGCGCGGAGTCTTACGCCGGGGCCGGTCGCCCTTTACCCTGATGCCTGCCGCGTAGTTACTCGTGAGTTAAACAAGTGATCGGGCAACAGTCCGAGTCACCGCCCGAACACCGCCCGAGAGTGAACCAGCCGCACCTGAGCCAGCCGCAACGAGCCAGCCGCACCGTCGCGGGCCCGGAGGATGTCGTGAGCGACACACAGACACTGATCGAGAACCGTCCGCCCTCCGTGGCGGGACTCTTCCTGGAGCGGGTGGCCGCCACGCCGGACGCCGAGGCGTACCGCTACCCGGTGCCGCCGGCCGCGGGCGAGGGCCCCGACGACTGGAAGTCGCTGACCTGGGCGCAGGCCGCCGAGCGGGTCTACGCGATCGCGGCCGGCCTGATCGAGCTGGGCGTGCAGCCCGAGCAGCGCGTGGCGCTGGCCTCCGCCACCCGGATCGAGTGGATCCTCGCCGACCTCGGCATCATGTGCGCGGGCGCGGCGACCACCACCGTCTACCCGCAGACCAACGCCGACGAATCGGCGTACATCCTCTCCGACTCCGAGAGCCGGGTGCTGATCGCGGAGGACGCCGCGCAGCTGGCCAAGGCGAGGGAGAAGCGGGCGGAGCTGCCCGACCTCACCCACGTGGTCGTGATCGACGCGGCCGGTGCGGACATCGCGGAGGAGTGGATCCTCACCCTCGACGACCTGGAGCGCAGGGGCGCGGCCCGGCTGGAGAAGGACCCGCAACTGATCAAGGAGCGGGTCGGCGCGCTCACCAAGGACCAGCTCGCCACCCTCATCTACACCTCCGGCACCACCGGCCGGCCCAAGGGCGTCCGCCTCCCGCACGACTGCTGGTCGTACATGGCGAAGGCGATCGCGGCGACCGGCCTGGTCACCAAGGACGACGTGCAGTACCTGTGGCTGCCGCTCGCGCACGTCTTCGGCAAGGTGCTGACCTCCGGCCAGATCGAGGCCGGGCACGTGACCGCCGTCGACGGCCGCGTCGACAAGATCATCGAGAACCTGCCGGTCGTCCAGCCGACCTACATGGCGGCCGTCCCCCGCATCTTCGAGAAGGTCTACAACGGCGTCGCCGCCAAGGCCCGCGCGGGCGGCGGGGCCAAGTACAAGATCTTCCAGTGGGCCGCCGGTGTCGCCCGCGAGTACGCCAAGGTCACCCAGGACAACTTCAAGCGCACCGGCACCGCGAGCGCCCCCGCCGGCCTGCGCACCAAGCACGCCGTCGCCGACAAGCTCGTCTACGCCAAGATCCGCGAGGCCTTCGGCGGCCGCCTGCGCGCCTGCGTGTCCGGCTCGGCCGCCCTCGCGCCGGAGATCGGCTACTTCTTCGCCGGGGCCGGCATCCACATCCTGGAGGGCTACGGCCTCACCGAGTCCTCCGCCGCCTCCTTCGTCAACCCGGGCGAGGCCTACCGCACCGGCACCGTCGGCAAGCCGCTGCCCGGCACCGAGGTGCGCATCGCCGACGACGGCGAGATCCTGCTGCGCGGCCCCGGCATCATGGAGGGCTACCACAAGCTGCCCGAGAAGACCGCCGAGGTGCTGGAGGCCGACGGCTGGTTCCACACCGGCGACATCGGCGAGCTGTCGCCCGACGGCTATCTGCGCATCACCGACCGCAAGAAGGACCTGATCAAGACCTCCGGCGGCAAGTACATCGCGCCCGCCGAGGTCGAGGGCCAGTTCAAGGCGGTCTGCCCCTACGTCTCCAACATCCTCGTCCACGGCGCCGACCGGAACTTCTGCACCGCGCTCATCGCCCTCGACGAGATCGCCATCACCGAGTGGGCCAAGGAGAACGGCCTGGAGGGCAAGCCGTACGCGGAGATCGTCGCGGCCCCCGCGACCGTCGAGATGGTCGACGGCTACGTCAAGCAGCTCAACGAGGGCCTGCAGCGCTGGCAGACCATCAAGAAGTTCCGCCTGCTGCCCCGCGACCTCGACGTCGAGCACGGCGAGATCACCCCGAGCCTGAAGCTGAAGCGGCCGGTGGTGGAGCGGGAGTACAAGAACCTGATCGAGGAGATGTACGCGGGCTCGCGCGAGGCGTAGTCCCGGGGCGGCCCGGGACACGGCAGGCCCCGGCCGGAGCCACGGCGGGGGCCACGGCCGCGCCCGGTGTCACTGTCCGCACGGCGGATGTCCGAAGGCGGCCGGTTTCGGTCGCCTTCCGGCCGTCTTCGAACGTTCGCCTAGCACGGTTCTCACCCATCGCGGCCCACTTCGGTAACTCCGCGCTTATGGGCGGGTCCGGTCTGTCACTCTGTCGGCATCGACTGCGAGGAATTCGCACGCACTGCCCGGGGAGACGTCCATGGGGGCCATTCCGACGCAGCGGGAGACCGCCTCCCGCGCCGGCGCCGCGGCCGCGCGCACCGCCGAGGGCTTCGGCGAGGGCTTCGAGGAGTGCGCGCGGGCGCGCGTGACCCTGCTCGGCAGCTCCCTGGCGCCCGGCGCGGCCCGTGCGATGACGCGGGCCGCGCTCGCCGACTGGTCCGCGCTCGGCCTGCCCGGCACGGAACACCTGACCGAGCACCTCGCCGCCGACGCCCTGGTCGTCGTCAGTGAGCTGGTCACCAACGCCGTCGTGCACGCCGGTACCGACGTGGAGGTGGTCCTCCAGGTGGAGGAGACCGGCACCCTCGTCGTCGAGGTCGCGGACCACCACCCCTCCCGCGCCCCGAGGGGCGGCGAGCCCGAGACGCCGCACGAGCCCCCCGAGTACGGGCGCGGCCTGCGACTCGTCGCCGCCCTCGCGGAGGCCTGGGGCGTCACCTACCGCCCGGGCTGCAAGACGGTGTGGGCGCGACTGCCGGCCGGGGGCGCCGAACCGGCGGAGGGCGCCGTCGAGGCCGTGGCCGTCGAGTCGTCCGGGCACCGGGCGCGGACCGGGGCGCACGCCGGGGGCCCGCACGGAGCACCGGCCGCGGGCGCGGGGGAGCCGGCAGTCCCCGACCGCCCGGACCGCGCGTCCGGAAGGTCCGGCCGGCGCCGTCCCCGCGACCGGGAGTGGCTGGGCCGCGGCGCCCTGTCCTTCCTCGCCGAGGCCTCCGACCTGCTGGCCGGACAGCTCGACGAGGACCTGGTCGCCTCCCTCACCGGCCAGCTGATCGTGCCCCGGCTCGCCGACTGGTGCGGGGTGTGGCTGGAGGACGAGTCCCTGGGCCGGGCCGCCTGGAGCGACGACACCGGGGCCGCCGTCGGCGCCCGGCTGGCCCGGGTGTGGCACGCGGGCGAGGGACACCTCGACGCACTGCGCGCGGCCCTGGAGAAGGAGCCGCCCCGCCCCCGCGACCCGTGGCGCTCCGGTCCCGTCGGCCACCCCTGGCCCGCCGAGGCGCTCGGCACGCACGGCAGCGCGCTCGCCTACCGCCTGGTGGCCGGCGGCCGGCCCCTGGGCACCCTGGTCATCGGCCGGACCGACCCGCCGGACGCCTCCGGCGGCCCGGACGGCGCGGGCGCCCCCGACACCGACGGTCGGCCCGACGCCGACGGCCGGCCCGGTTCCCCCGGTTTCCCGGACGAGATCACGGGCCTGGTCGAGGACCTCAGCCGCCGGGTGGCGCTCGCCATCGGCGCCGCCCGCCAGTACGCCCGGCAGGCCACCATCAGCGCCGTGCTCCAGCGCGGTCTGCTGCCCGGCGCCGTCGCCGAGATCCCCGGCGTGCGCAGCGCCCTCGTCTACGAACCGCGCGACAAGGGCGGCCCCAGCGGCGACTTCTACGACCTCTTCCCGGCCGGCGACGGCCGCTGGTGCTTCGCCGTGGGCGACGTCCAGGGCAAGGGCCCCGAGGCCGCCGTCGTCATCGGCCTCGCCCGGCCCTGGCTGCGGCTGCTGGCCCGCGAGCAGTACGGCGTCCCCGACGTCCTCGACCGCCTCAACCAGCTCCTCCTCGACGACGCCACCGAGGCCGCCGACGCCGCCGCCCGCGCCCTGGTCGCCGCCGGAGGCCCACCGGTTGCCCCGGGCGACGGACCGCAGACCCGGTTCCTCTCCCTCCTCTACGGCGAGCTGGTCCCCTTCGACGGCGGCGTCCGCTGCACCGTCGCCTCCGCCGGACACCCGCTGCCGCTGCTGCTCGGGCCCGACGGCACGGTGAGCGCGGTCGCGTGCCCGCAGACCCTGCTCGGTGTCGTCGAGGACGCGACGTACGTCAGCGAGACCTTCGAGCTGCGCTCCGGCGACACCCTGCTGTGCGTCACGGACGGGATCACGGAGCGGCGCAGCGGCTCCCGGCAGTTCGACGACGGCGACGGGCTCGCCGCCGCGCTGGCCGGGTGCACGGGCCTGGACGCCGAGCTGGTCGCCGAGCGGATCCGGCGGCTGGTGCACGAGTTCGGACCCCGGCCCCCGGAGGACGACCTGGCCCTGCTGGTGCTCCAGGCCGAGTGAGCGGGCGGGGGATCCGCGCGGGTACGGGACAATGGAACGCATGCCCTCCGCACTCCCCGACGGCGAACCCGTCCCCGCCGACGGCGCCCTGCCCGCGTCCGCGCTCGCCGGGGCCGCCGACCGCCCCCTCGGCTTCTACCTGCACGTGCCGTACTGCGCGACCCGCTGCGGCTACTGCGACTTCAACACCTACACCGCGACCGAGCTGCGCGGCACCGGCGGCGTCCTCGCCTCCCGCGACAACTACGCCGACACGCTCGTCGACGAGGTCCGCCTGGCCCGCAAGGTGCTCGGCGACGACCCCCGCGAGGTCCGCACGGTCTTCGTCGGCGGCGGCACGCCCACCCTGCTGGCCGCCGGTGACCTGGTGCGGATGCTGGGCGCGATCCGCGACGAGTTCGGCCTGGCGCCGGACGCGGAGATCACCACGGAGGCCAACCCGGAGTCGGTCGACCCGGCGTACCTCGCCACCCTCCGCGAGGGCGGCTTCAACCGGATCTCCTTCGGCATGCAGAGCGCGAAGCAGCACGTCCTGAAGATCCTGGACCGCACCCACACCCCCGGCCGCCCCGAGGCCTGCGTCGCCGAGGCCCGCGCGGCCGGCTTCGACCACGTCAACCTCGACCTGATCTACGGCACCCCGGGGGAGTCCGACGACGACTGGCGGGCCTCGCTGGACGCCGCGCTCGGCGCCGGACCCGACCACGTCTCGGCGTACGCCCTGATCGTCGAGGAGGGCACCCAGCTGGCCCGGCGCATCAGGCGCGGCGAGGTGCCGATGACCGACGACGACGTGCACGCCGACCGGTATCTGATCGCCGAGGAGACCCTCGCGGCGGCGGGCTTCGACTGGTACGAGGTGTCGAACTGGGCCACCTCCGACGCCGGGCGCTGCCTGCACAACGAGCTGTACTGGCGGGGCGCCGACTGGTGGGGCGCGGGGCCGGGCGCGCACTCCCACGTGGGCGGCGTGCGCTGGTGGAACGTGAAGCACCCCGGGGCGTACGCGGGCGCGCTGGCGGCGGGGAAGTCGCCGGGCGCCGGGCGTGAGGTGCTGACGGACGAGGACCGGCGGGTGGAGCGCATCCTGCTGGAGCTGCGGCTGCGGGAGGGCGTCCCGCTGTCACTCCTGCGGGAGGCGGGACTCGCGGCGGCCCGGCGGGCGCTGTCGGAGGGGCTGCTGGAGGAGGGGCCGTACGAGGCGGGGAGCGCGGTGCTGACGCTGCGCGGGCGGCTGCTGGCGGACGCGGTGGTACGGGACCTGGTGGACTGACCGGGCTTTCCTCGCCCCCGCCGCCCCTTCCCGTCCCGACCCCGGGGGCGCTGCCCCCGGACCCCCGCTCCTCAAACGCCGGAGGGGCTGGGTTCACTCACGCCGTAACGAAGTCGATCAGTTCCTCCACCCGCCCCAGCAGCTCGGGCTCCAGGTCCTTGTACGAGGACACCCGCGCCAGGATCGCCTGCCACACCGCGCCGGTGTTGTCCGACGGCCAGCCCAGTGCCCGGCACACCCCCGTCTTCCAGTCCTGACCGCGAGGCACCCGGGGCCAGCCCTCAATCCCCACCGACGACGGCTTCACCGCCTCCCAGATGTCGATGTACGGGTGGCCCACCACCAGCGCGTGCTCGCTCGTCACCGCCTCCGCGATGCGCCACTCCTTCGAACCCGGCACCAGGTGGTCCACCAGGACGCCCAGCCGCGCGTCGGGGCCGGGGGTGAAGTCGGCGACGATCGACGGGAGGTCGTCCACGCCGCCCAGGTACTCCACGACGACGCCCTCGATGCGCAGGTCGTCGCCCCACACCTTCTCGACCAGCTCGGCGTCGTGCCGCCCCTCGACGTAGATGCGCCCGGCGCGCGCCACCCGTGCGCGGGCGCCGGGGACGGCGACCGAACCGGACGCCGTGCGGGAGGGGGCGGACCGCGCCGGGCCGGAGGAGGACGGGCGGACCAGGGTCACCACCCGGCCCTCCAGGAGGAAACCGCGGGGCTCCAGCGGGAACACCCGGTGCTTGCCGAAGCGGTCCTCCAGGGTCACCGTGCCCGCCTCGCAGCGGATCACCGCGCCGCAGAAACCGGTGCCGGGCTCCTCGACCACCAGGCCGGGATCGGCCGGTACCTCGGGAACGGGCTGCGGCTTCTTCCACGGAGGGGTCAGGTCGGCGGAGTACTGGCGCATTCTGATGACGATACGAGGAGACGGTGCGCCGTGATCAGTGCGACACGCCGAACCGGGCGGCCAGCGCGTCCCGTTGGGCCCGGACGAACGCCGCGTCCACCACCGCTCCGTGACCGGGGACGTACAGCGCGTCGTCGCCGCCCAGGCCCAGCAGCCGGTCCAGGGCGTCCGGCCAGCGCCCCGGTGCGGCGTCGGGGCCCGCCTGCGGCTCGCCGGACTCCTCGACCAGGTCGCCGCAGAAGACGACCGCCGGGGCGCCCGGCACCAGCACCGCGAGGTCGTGCCCGGTGTGGCCCGGGCCGACGTCGGCCAGCAGCACCTGACGGCCGCCGCCCAGGTCGAGCCACCGCTCGCCGCGGACCTCGTGCCGGACGGGGGCGAGCGCGTCGGCCGCCGCCCGCGCCGCCCCCGCGTCCAGGCCCTCCGCCACCGCGTCCGCGCGCAGCGCCTCCCGGCCCTGTCCGCCCGGCGCGAACAACGCGTCCGTGCCCCCGGCGCCGTACGCGCCGTACACCTCCGCGTCCGCGAACGCCGCCGCGCCGAAGACGTGGTCGAAGTGCGGGTGGGTCAGCGCGAGATGTGTCACACGGCGGCCGGCGAGTCGCCGCGCCCCCTCGCGCAACCGGGCGCCCTCGTCCAGGCTCGACCCCGCGTCCACCATCAGCGCCGCCTCCGCGCCGAGCACCAGCCCCGCCGTGCAGTCCCAGCCCGGCAGCCGGCGCCGCCCCACCCCGTCCGCCAGCCGCTCCCAGCCCAGCTCTTCCCAAGTCACCGTCACGGCGACGACGCTAACGGCTTGGTCCCGGCCTTGCCGGGGGCGTACCCCACGGCCGTACACTGGGCCGGGGAAGTCTGGCACTCGCGAGCCATGAGTGCCAGGGCAGACAGGTCAGGGCAGGCCGGACAGGCCGAAACGGGCGGACGACAGCTGGAGGTGCGCGCAGAATGCTGAGTGAACGCAGGCTGAAGGTGCTGCGCGCCATCGTCCAGGACTACGTCGGCACCGAGGAACCGGTCGGTTCCAAGGCCCTCACCGAGCGGCACAACCTCGGCGTCTCCCCGGCCACCGTGCGCAACGACATGGCGGCCCTGGAGGACGAGGGGTTCATCGCCCAGCCGCACACCAGCGCCGGGCGCATCCCGACCGACAAGGGCTACCGGCTCTTCGTCGACAAGCTGGCCGGCGTCAAGCCGATGACCGCGCCCGAGCGGCGTGCCATCCAGAACTTCCTGGAGGGCGCCGTCGACCTCGACGACGTGGTGGCCCGCACGGTGCGGCTGCTCGCGCAGCTCACCCGGCAGGTCGCGGTCGTGCAGTACCCCTCGCTGACCCGCTCGACCGTGCGGCACGTGGAGCTGCTCTCGCTCGCGCCCGCCCGCCTGATGCTGGTGCTGATCACGGACACCGGCCGGGTCGAGCAGCGGATGGTCGACTGCCCGGCGCCGTTCGGCGAGGCCTCGCTGGCCGATCTGCGGGCGCGGCTCAACAGCCGGGTCGCGGGGCGCCGTTTCACGGATGTGCCGTCTCTGGTGGAAGATCTGGCGGAGCCCTTCGAGGCCGAGGATCGCGGTACGGTCTCCACCGTGCTCTCCACCCTCCTGGAGACGCTGGTCGAGGAGAACGAGGAGCGGCTGATGATCGGCGGCACCGCCAATCTGACCCGCTTCGGGCACGACTTCCCCCTGGTGATCCGGCCGGTGCTGGAGGCGCTGGAGGAGCAGGTCGTGCTCCTCAAGCTGCTCGGCGAGGCGAAGGATCCGGGCGTGACCGTACGGATCGGTCATGAGAACGCCCACGAGGGACTCAACTCAACGTCCGTCGTGTCGGTCGGCTACGGTTCGGGCGGCGAGGCGGTTGCCAAGCTCGGCGTGGTCGGACCGACCCGCATGGACTACCCGGGAACGATGGGAGCGGTACGCGCAGTGGCACGGTACGTCGGACAGATCCTGGCGGAGTCGTAGGTGGCCACGGACTACTACGCCGTACTCGGCGTGCGCCGCGACGCCTCCCAGGACGAGATCAAGAAGGCGTTCCGGAGGCTCGCCCGCGAGCTGCACCCGGACGTCAACCCCGATCCGAAGACCCAGGAGCGGTTCAAGGAGATCAACGCCGCCTACGAGGTGCTGTCGGACCCGCAGAAGAAGCAGGTCTACGACCTCGGCGGCGACCCCCTCTCGCAGGCCGGGGGCGGCGGTGGCGCCGGCGGCTTCGGCGCGGGTGGCTTCGGGAACTTCTCGGACATCATGGACGCGTTCTTCGGTACGGCGTCGCAGCGCGGGCCGCGCTCGCGCACCCGGCGCGGCCAGGACGCGATGATCCGCATCGAGGTCGAGCTGGACGAGGCCGCGTTCGGCACGACCAAGGACATCCAGGTCGACACGGCCGTCGTCTGCAACACCTGCAACGGCGAGGGCGCGGCGCCCGGCACGTCGGCCCAGACGTGCGACATGTGCCGCGGGCGCGGTGAGGTCTCGCAGGTCACCCGGTCCTTCCTGGGCCAGGTCATGACCTCCCGGCCCTGCCCCCAGTGCCAGGGCTTCGGCACCGTGGTCCCGACCCCGTGCCCCGAGTGCGCGGGCGACGGCCGGGTCCGCTCCCGGCGCACCCTGACCGTGAAGATCCCGGCCGGTGTCGACAACGGCACCCGGATCCAGCTCGCGGGCGAGGGCGAGGTCGGCCCCGGCGGCGGTCCGGCCGGCGACCTGTACGTCGAGATCCACGAGCTGCCGCACGCGACCTTCCAGCGCCGCGGCGACGACCTGCACTGCACGGTCACCATCCCGATGACCGCGGCCGCCCTCGGCACCAAGGTGCCGCTGGAGACCCTCGACGGCATGGAGGAGGTCGACATCCGCCCGGGCACCCAGTCCGGCCAGTCGATCCCCAAGCACGGCCGGGGCGTCACCCACCTGCGCGGCGGCGGCCGGGGCGACCTCATCGTCCACGTCGAGGTCACCACCCCGGGCAAGCTCGACCCCGAACAGGAACGCCTCCTGCGCGAGCTGGCCAAGCTCCGGGGAGAGGAACGCCCGCAGGGACAGTTCCAGCCGGGGCAGCAGGGGTTGTTCTCGCGGCTGAAGGACGCGTTCAACGGGCGCTGACGTAGAGCCCGGCAGGTGTCGGTGTGCCGCGGGGGTGCGGGCGGTGGCCGAAGCCTGCCGGGGGTCCGGGGGTCGTCCCCCGGGCAGACACAGTCAGTCGGGGCAGCAGGGGTTGTTCTCGCGGCTGAAGGACGCGTTCAACGGGCGCTGACGCCGTACGCCGCGATGCGGATGCTTCTGGCGTATGCCAACGGAAGCCCGGATTCGGACTTGTGTGGAGGACGTGACAACATGCCGTCATGTCCTCCGCACTGACCGATCTCTTCCCCTACCCGATCGTGCAGGCGCCCATGGCGGGCGGCGTCTCCGTGCCACGGCTCGCGGCCGCGGTGTCCGAGGCGGGCGGGCTGGGCTTCCTGGCCGCCGGGTACAAGACCGCGGACGGGATGTACCAGGAGATCAAGCACCTGCGGGGGCTGACGAGCCGGCCCTTCGGCGTCAACATCTTCCTCCCGCAGGCCGAGGCGGCCGACCCCGCCGCCGTCGACGTCTACGCCCACCAGCTGGCCGGTGAGGCCACCTGGTACGAGACGGAGCTGGGCGACCCCGACTGCGCCCGGGACGACGGCTACGACACCAAACTCGCCGTCCTGCTGGACAACCCCGTACCGGTGGTGTCCTTCCACTTCGGCGTGCCCAGCCGCGAGGTCGTCGACTCCCTGCACCGGGTGGGCACCTTCGCCCTGGTCGGCGCGACCACCGCGGACGAGGCCCGGGCCGTCGAGCGGTCCGGCGCCGACGCGGTGATCGCCCAGGGCGCCGAGGCCGGCGGCCACCAGGGCACCCACCGGGACAACCCGGAGACCGGCGGCCTGGGCACCGGACTGCTGTCGCTGGTCGCCCAGGTCCGGGAGGCGGTGAGCATCCCCGTGGTCGCCGCCGGCGGCATCATGCGCGGCACCCAGATCGCCGCGGTCCTCGCGGCCGGCGCGAGCGCGGCCCAGCTCGGCACCGCCTTCCTCGCCACCCCGGAGTCCGGCGCGCACGACCTGCACAAGCAGGCGCTGACCAACCCGCTGTTCGTCCGCACCGAACTCACCCGGGCCTTCTCCGGCCGCCCCGCCCGCGCCCTGGTCAACCGCTTCGTGCGCGAGCACGGCCCCTACGCCCCGGCCGCCTACCCCGAGGTGCACCACCTCACTTCGCCGGTGCGCAAGGCGGCGGCCAAGGCGGGCGACGCGCAGGGCATGGCGCTGTGGGCCGGCCAGGGCCACCGGATGGCCCGGGAGCTGCCCGCCGGCCAGCTGGTGGAGGTGCTGGCGGCCGAACTCGCCGCCGCCGGGACAGCGTTGTCAAACTACGCGACGGGGGGCGGCGCGCGATGACGGCACCGGTGTTCGTGGTCGACTCGCTGCGGCCGCAGGACCTGCCCGGGGGTGATTACGTCCTGGACGGCCCGGAGGGGCGGCACGCCGTCTCCGTGAAGCGGCTGCGGGCGGGCGAGGACGTCGTCCTCACCGACGGGAGGGGCCGCTGGGCCGAGGGCGTAGTGAAGGCCGCCGAGGGCAAGGACCGCCTGGTCGTCGCCGTCGCGGACGGGGTGCGCGAGGAACCCGCCGAGCGGCCCCGCATCACCGTCGTCCAGGCCCTGCCCAAGGGCGACCGCGGTGAGCTGGCCGTCGAGACGATGACCGAGGTCGGGGTCGACGCGATCGTGCCCTGGGCGGCCTCCCGGTGCATCACCCAGTGGAAGGGCGAGCGCGGTCTGAAGGCGCTCGGCAAGTGGCGGGCGACGGCCCGGGAGGCCGGCAAGCAGTCCCGCCGGGTCCGTTTCCCGGACGTCGCGGACGCGGCGACGAGCAAGCAGGTTGCCTCACTTCTGGCCGAAGCCGACTTCGCCGCCGTACTCCACGAGAGCGGCGAGGAACCCCTGTCCGTCGCCGAACTCCCCGCCGACGGCGACATCGTGCTGGTCGTCGGCCCCGAAGGGGGCGTGTCCCCCGAGGAGTTGGCGCTCTTCGCCGAGGCCGGTGCCAAGCCCTTCCGGCTGGGCCGCAGCGTCCTGCGCACCTCCACCGCGGGCACCGCCGCGACCGCCGTACTCCTGGCCCGCACCGGCCGCTGGTCCTGAGCCGCCCGGTCAGCCGTCGACGGCGGCGACCACGGCCGGGAACAGGTCCCAGCCGTCCAGCTCCACCGGCCGGCCCCCGCGGCCGGGCAGCAGTCCCCGCCGCCCCGCCTCCTCCACCAGCGCCCGTACGACACCGGGTTCGCGCAGGTTGAGCAGGTTGCCGCGGCCGTCGCCCACGCAGCCCTCGTACCAGTGGCCGCCCTCCGTGGTCCACCGGCCGGAGCCGGGCGCACCCGCGCGGAACACGAACCGGACCCGGACGCCCTCCCGGTACAGCGTCAGCGCGTCCCGCCAGACGCCGTCGCGCCCGCGTCTGTGCCGGTGGCTCCACAGCCAGGTGGTGCGTTCGTCCACGACGAGCCTGCGCTGCCTGCGGTCGTTGCCCATGGCGCCCACGGTAGTGAGGAGTGGCCGTATGCGCCCTACCATCGGTCCCGGAGCGGTGGCAGGCTGCCCTCCATGGGGGCTTTGAGGCGGATTCGGCGCATGGCTCCGGTGGTCGTCGGCTCGGCCGTCGCCGTCGGCGCTCTCGTCGCGTGCGAACCGGGCGGACTCAGCTCCGCGACGGTGGCCTACACGACCGACCAGACCGTGACCCGTGAGCTGGAGCGGCAGAAGGCGGAGGTGCGGTGGCTCACCTGCACCGCGTCCTTCGGCGACAAGGGCGCCACCGCCTCGGCGACCGAGAACGCGGTCGCGTCCGTCCACTGCGAGGGCCGGACGGACGGCGGCCAGGACATCACCGTCGACGGCAAGGTCACCAAGGCCGTCAACGGCGCCTGCGTGCGCGGGAACCTGACCGCGAAGGTGGACGGCAAGGAGTGGTTCCGGGTCAAGGGCCTGGGCGACTGCGACGCCACCGGCGCCCCGCCCGCCAACCGGCCCTCGCACGAGAGGCCCGGGCCCACCGTGACCGTCACCCGGACCATCTGGTGCCCGGACGACCCGCACTGCCGGCCGGTGGAGGGCAAGTAGCCGGACGGCGTCCTCGGCCGGGAAGTGATCCAAACCTCTGTCGGCGGGGCGCGCCCCTGCATAGGGTATGGGGGTGACTCAGCCCGCAGCGCCTGCCTACCTCCGCTTTCCGCACCCGCACGGCGAGTTGGTCGCCTTCACCGCCGAGGACGACGTGTGGCTCGCCCCGCTCGACGGCGGCCGGGCCTGGCGGGTCAGCGCCGACAACGTGCCGGTGAACCACCCGCGCATCTCGCCGGACGGCACCGCGGTCGCCTGGACCTCCACCCGCGACGGCGCCCCCGAGGTGCACGTCGCGCCGGTCGACGGCGGCCCCGCCAAGCGCCTCACCCACTGGGGCAGCATCAGGACCCAAGTACGCGGCTGGACCGCCGACGGCCGCGTCCTCGCGCTCAGCACCCACGGCCAGGCCAGCCTGCGCCGCAGCTGGGCCCGCGCCGTCCCGCTCGACGGCGGACCGGCGACCACCCTGCCCTACGGCCCCGTCGGCGACGTCGCCCAGGGCCCGCACACCGTGCTGCTGTCCGCGCCGATGGGCCGCGAGGCCGCCTGGTGGAAGCGCTACCGGGGCGGTACGGCGGGCAAGCTGTGGATCGACCGCGAGGACGACGGCGAGTTCGTCCGCCTGCACGCGGACCTCGACGGCAACATCGAGTACCCCTTCTGGGTCGGCGACCGGATCGCCTTCCTCTCCGACCACGAGGGCACCGGCGCCCTGTACTCCTCCCTCGCCGACGGCTCCGACCTGCGCAGGCACACGCCCCTCGACGGTTTCTACGCCCGGCACGCCGCCACCGACGGCACCCGTGTCGTCTACTCGTCCGCCGGTGAGCTGTGGACGCTCGACGACCTCGACGGCGCCGAGCCGCGCCGCCTGGACATCCGGCTCGGCGGCGCCCGCGTCGACCTCCAGCCGTACCCGGTCAACGCCGCCCACTGGTTCGGCTCCGCGTCCCCCGACCACACCGCGCGCGGCAGCGCCGTCGCCGTACGCGGCGGCGTGCACTGGGTCACCCACCGCTCCGGACCGGCACGCGCGCTCGCGGCCACCCCAGGGGTGCGCAACCGGCTGCCGCGCACCTTCCGCGCCGAGGGCGAGGAGTGGGTGGTGTGGGTGACGGACGCCGAGGGCGACGACGCCCTGGAGTTCGCGCCCGCCACCGGGCTCGCCCCCGGCGCCACCGCACGGCGCCTGGCCGCCGGACAGCTCGGCCGGGTGCTGAACCTGGCCGTGGCACCCGACGGCAGCCGCGTCGCCGTCGCCTCGCACGACGGGCGGGTGCTGCTCGTCGAGCGGGAGAGCGGCGAGGTCCGCGAGGTCGACCGCAGCGAGGACGGCGACGCCTCCGGGCTGGTCTTCTCACCGGACTCGGCCTGGCTCGCCTGGTCCCACCCCGGCCCCGACCCACTGCGCCAGCTCAAGCTCGCCAACACCACCGACCTGTCGGTGAGCGAGGCGACCCCGCTGCGCTTCAAGGACTACTCGCCGGCCTTCACCCTGGACGGCAAGCACCTCGCCTTCCTCTCCACCCGGTCCTTCGACCCGGTCTACGACGAGCACGTCTTCGACCTCGCCTTCGTCGAGGGCGCCCGGCCCTACCTGATCACCCTCGCCGCGACCACCCCCTCGCCCTTCGGCCCGCAGCGCCACGGCCGCCCCTTCGAGACCCCGGACCGCGAGGAGACCCCCGACAGCGAGGGCACCCCCACCACCCGGATCGACATCGAGGGCCTCGCCGACCGCATCGTGCCCTTCCCGGTGGAGGCCGCCCGCTACTCCCGGCTGCGCGCCGCCAAGGACGGCGTCCTGTGGCTGCGCCACCCGCTCACCGGCGTCCTCGGCGCCTCCCGCGCCACCCCGGAGGACCCCGACCCCAACACCGAGCTGGAGCGGTACGACCTCGCCCAGCAGCGCGTCGAGCACCTCGGCGGCGACGCCGACCACTACGAGGTCAGCGGCGACGGCAAGCGGGTGCTGCTGTGGACCGACGGACGGCTCAAGGTGGTACCCAGCGACCGGCGGGCCTCCGGCGACGAGGACAGCGACACCAACGTCACCGTCGACCTGGCCCGGGTCCGGCAGACCGTCGAACCGGCCGCGGAGTGGCGGCAGATGTTCGACGAGACCGGCCGCATCATGCGGGACCACTTCTGGCGGGCCGACATGAACGGCGTCGACTGGGACGGCGTCCTGGACCGCTACCGGCCCGTCCTCGACCGCGTCGCCACCCACGACGACCTGGTCGACCTGCTGTGGGAGGTGCACGGCGAACTCGGCACCTCGCACGCCTACGTCACCCCGCGCGGCGGCCACGGCTCCGGTGCCCGGCAGGGCCTGCTCGGCGCCGACCTCTCCCGCCACGAGGACGGCACCTGGCGCATCGACCGGGTCCTGCCCTCGGAGACCTCCGACCCCGACGCCCGTTCCCCGCTCGCCGCGCCCGGGGTCGCGGTGCGCGCCGGGGACGCGATCGTCGCGGTCGCGGGGCAGGCCGTGGACCCGGTCACCGGTCCCGGACCGCTGCTCGTCGGCACGGCCGGCAAGCCGGTCGAGCTGACCGTCTCGCCGTCGGGCGGGGGCGAGGTGCGGCACGCCGTCGTCGTCCCGCTCGCCGACGAGGAGCCGCTGCGCTACCACGCCTGGGTCGCCGACCGCCGCGCCTACGTCCACGAGAAGTCCGGCGGACGGCTCGGCTACCTCCACGTGCCGGACATGCAGGCGCCCGGCTGGGCCCAGATCCACCGCGACCTGCGTGTCGAGGTGGCCAGGGAGGGCCTGGTCGTCGACGTGCGCGAGAACCGCGGCGGGCACACCTCCCAGCTGGTCGTGGAGAAGCTGGCCCGGCGTATCGTGGGCTGGGACCTGCCGCGCGGCATGCGGCCGACCAGCTATCCGCAGGACGCGCCCCGCGGGCCGGTCGTCGCGGTCGCCAACGAGTTCTCCGGCTCGGACGGCGACATCGTGAACGCGGCGATCAAGGCACTCGGCATCGGCCCGGTCGTCGGGGTCCGCACCTGGGGCGGCGTCATCGGCATCGACAGCCGGTACCGGCTGGTGGACGGGACGCTGATCACGCAGCCGAAGTACGCGTTCTGGCTGGAGGGGTACGGCTGGGGCGTGGAGAACCACGGCGTCGATCCGGACGTGGAGGTGCCGCAGCGTCCGCAGGACCACGCGGCGGGGCGCGATCCCCAACTGGACGAGGCGATCGCGCTGGCGCTGGCGGCGCTGGAGGAAACCCCGGCGAAGACACCGCCCACGCTGCCGTAGCCTGCGGCGCTCCCCGCCGCCGCTGCGGGCAGTCGTGCCTCCCCCAGTGCCTGAACGGCCTGGGAGGTACCCCCAGGGCGGCACGGGTGGGCGCGGCGGCACCCGGCAAGCGCCGGCGAGCGCACCCACCCGGCGTGCACCACGGCGCACGGTGCCCGTGCCGGCCCCGGGGTGGGGAGCGCAGCCCGGCGGGACGGGGTGCCGCCTGCGCCCACCCGTGCCGCCCCAAGCGGCACGACTGCCCGCAGGCTGGGGCGGCACGACTGCCCGCAGCTATGGCGGTGGCGGATACGATGCTCATCAGGAGATCACCGGTGTGAGGAGAGTCAAGTGGCTGGCGAGGCACAGGACGACTGTCTGTTCTGCAAGATCGTCGCAGGGCAGATTCCCGCGACGATCGTCCGCGAGACGGAGACGACCGTCGCGTTCCGGGACATCAACCCCCAGGCCCCCACCCACATCCTGGTGATCCCCAAGGCCCACCACCAGGACGCCGCCGCCCTCGCCGCCGAGGCGCCGCAGCTCGCCGCCGACGTGCTGCGCGAGACCCAGGCCGTCGCCGACGACGAGAAGCTGGAGAGCTACCGCACCGTCTTCAACACCGGCAGCGGCGCCGGACAGACCGTCTGGCACGCGCACGCCCACGTGCTCGGCGGCCGCGGCCTCGAGTGGCCCCCCGGATAGTCCGAGGCCTCAGACACCGTGTCCGTCCGTGAACTCGTCGTCCTCGGCACCGCCAGCCAGGTCCCGACCCGGCACCGCAACCACAACGGCTACCTGCTCCGCTGGGACGGCGAGGGCATCCTGTTCGACCCCGGCGAGGGCACCCAGCGCCAGATGCTGCGCGCCGGGGCCGCCGCCCACGACCTGAACCGGATCTGCGTCACCCACTTCCACGGCGACCACAGCCTGGGCCTGGCCGGCGTGATCCAGCGCATCAACCTCGACCGGGTCCCGCACGAAATCACCGCCCACTACCCGCGCTCCGGGCAGCGGTTCTTCGAGCGCCTGCGCTACGCCACCGCCTACCGCGAGACCGTCGCCCTCACCGAGGCCCCGGTCGCCGCCGACGGCCCCCTCGCGGTCACCCCCGCCTACACCCTGGACGCCCGCAAGCTCTCCCACCCCGTCGAGTCGTACGGCTACCGGCTCACCGAGCCCGACGGCCGCCGCATGCTGCCCGACCGCCTCGCCGCGCACGGCATCAAGGGCCCCGACGTCGGCCGCATCCAGCGCGAGGGCTCGCTGAACGGCGTCGCGCTCGACGAGGTCAGCGAGGTCCGCCGCGGCCAGCGGTTCGCGTTCGTCATGGACACCCGGCTGTGCGAGGGCGTGCACGCGCTCGCCGAGGGCTGCGACCTGCTCGTCATCGAGTCCACCTTCCTCGACGAGGACGAGGCCCTCGCCACCGAACACGGCCACCTCACCGCCGGCCAGGCCGCCCGGGTCGCCCGGGACGCGGGCGTACGGCACCTGGTCCTGACCCACTTCAGCCAGCGCTACTCCGACCCCGAGGAGTTCGAGCGGCAGGCGCGCGCGGCCGGTTACGAGGGCGAGCTGACCGTCGCCCGCGACCTCACCCGCGTACCGGTTCCGAAACGTCGGTGAAACCGCCGTACGATGCTCTGATGCCCCTGCCCAAAGCTGAACTGCACCTGCACATCGAAGGCACCCTGGAACCCGAGCTGGCCTTCGCGCTGGCCGCCCGCAACGGCGTGTCCCTGCCGTACGCGGACGAGGACGCGCTGCGCGAGGCGTACCGCTTCGCGGACCTCCAGTCCTTCCTGAACCTGTACTACGAACTGATGGCCGTCCTGCGCACCGAGCGGGACTTCGAGGATCTGGCGGGCGCCTACCTCGCCCGCGCCGCCGCCCAGGGCGTCCGGCACGCCGAGATCTTCTTCGACCCGCAGGCCCACCTCGCCCGGGGTGTGGAGATGGGCACCGTGGTGGAGGGGCTGTGGCGGGCGCTGGCCGGCAGCCGGGAGAACCACGGGGTCTCCACCCGGCTGATCATGTGCTTCCTGCGCGACGAGTCCGCCGAGTCGGCGATGGCGACGCTGGAGGCCGCGGGCCCCTACCTCGACCGCATCACCGGCGTCGGCCTGGACTCCGCCGAGGTCGGCCACCCGCCGGTCAAGTTCCGCGAGGTGTACGAGGCCGCCGCCGCCCTCGGGCTGCGCCGGGTCGCGCATGCGGGCGAGGAGGGGCCGCCCGCGTACGTCGTCGAGGCCCTGGACGTCCTCGGCGTCGAGCGGATCGACCACGGGCTGCGCTCGGTGGAGGACCCGGCGCTGGTGCAGCGGCTGGTGCGCGAGCGCGTCCCGCTCACCCTGTGCCCGCTCTCCAACGTCCGGCTGCGCACCGTCGACACCCTCGCCGACCACCCGCTGCCCGCCATGCTCGACGCGGGCCTGATGTGCACGGTGAACTCCGACGACCCGGCCTACTTCGGCGGCTACGCGGGCGACAACTTCGACGCCGTGCGCCAGGCCCTCGGCCTCACCGAGGAGCGGCTGCGGGAGCTGGCCCGCAACTCCTTCCTCGCCTCCTTCCTGGAGGACGACGAGGAGCTGCGGGCGCGCTACCTCGCGGAGGTCGACGCGTACATCTTCCCGACGGCGTAGGACTCAGCCCGTCCCGGACCCCGGTGCGGCCGCCGCCTGCCGGGGTCCCGCCGTGTCGTAGGCGCCCTGGACGGCCACCGCCGGGGCCTCCACGTCGATCTCCACGACCGGCTGCTCCGCGGCACCGACCTCGGGCACCGCACCGCTCGGCGTGCCCGTGGCGGCGGCGACCAGCGCGGCCGGGGTGCCGCCACGGCGGCGGATCGCGCCGGGCAGCAGCGGGCGCCCCGCGGTGTGCAGCGCGACGGCCGTCAGCGGCGCGGCGAGCAGCAGCAGTCCGGCGGCCAGGACCAGCCCCATGCCCGGGTAACCGGCCTGCGCCGACAGGACACTGCCGGTCAGCGGCCCGGCCGCGGTGCCCAGCGAGGACGCCGAGCCCACGAGCACCGCCCACCGGCCGCGCGGGTCGAGGGATGCGGCGAGACCGATCAGGTAGGACAGCACGACCGGGTAGACGGTGTTCCAGGCGATCTCTCCGGTGGCGAAGGCCCCCGGAGTGGTCGCCGACGCGCTCACCGCGATGCAGCCCGCGATCAGCACCGTGCCCGCGCCGACGGGCATCGCCCGCCCCAGCCGCGGCCCGAGCGCCCCGGCCGCCAGCACGCCCACCAGCCCCGCGCCCAGCGCGACGGCGAAGACGGCCCCGAGGGCGGCGTCGCCCAGGCCGGCCTGCGTCAGCCCGATCCGGCCGCTGACGCCCCACAGGGAGTTCTGCGCCAGGGACCAGCACAGCACCGTGACGGCGAGGACCAGTCCCGAACGGCGGTGGGGGAGCGGGGCGGTGGCACCGGTGCCGGGCGCGGCCGGGGAGGCGGCCGTCGGGCCCGGCAGGCGGCCGGTCAGCGGCCAGACCGCCAGCGCGGTCAGGGCGATCGCGGCCAGCGGCAGTCCGTGCGCCCGGCCGAGGTGGGGGACCGTCAGGTACACCGCACCGGCCAGCGCGGACACGCTCAGCAGGCCCATCGTGGAGGCGCGGTGGGGGTCCTTCTCGGCGGCGATCCGGGTGGCGGCGACCGTGGTGGCCGTCCCCGACCCGAAACCGCCCACGACCGCGCCGACGACGACGGCCGGGACGGCGGTGCCGAGCGCGGCGGCGCCGAAGCCGAGGACGGCCAGCGCGAGCCCGAAGCGGGCCAGGGTCCGGGCGCCGACACGCTCCACCCGGGAGGCGAGCAGGAAGCCCGCGGCCGCCGAACTCAGCAGCAGCGCGCTGCCGACGGCGCCCGCCTGCGTGGTGGACAGCGGCAGGCTGGTGTCGAGTCTGCCGACGGTGGTGGGCAGCAGGTACGGGGGAAGGTACCCGGCCGTGAAAAGGGCGACGAGGGGCCAGGGAGTGGTGCGGGGGGCGAACACGGGCGTTCCCAGGGCATGCGAAAGGGACGGTGGGAAGGGAGGGAGCGACGACCGTCGACCGAGAGGGGCGCGCGGGCAATTTGTATCAAGCGGAAGGAGCCCCGAAACAGGCGAGTCGATGTGATCTAGGTCACATATCCGTTTGGGGGTTGAGAAGCTGGGTAGCAGCGGTCGCTAACGCCAGTGGATCGAGCCGCCTCCGGCCGGAACCGTTGCCTCCAGTTTGGCCCTGATCTCCCGCATCACCGCCACGATCCGCGCCTCGTGAGCCGGCGTCAGCCGGGCCACCGGCACCGAGCAGCTGACCGCGTCCAGCGCCGGGACGTCATAGCGCAGCGCGAAGCCGAAACCGACGATGCCGGCCACGCCCTCCTCGCGGTCCACGGAGTATCCGCGCTCCCTGGTCCGGGCGAGGTCGGCCGCCAGGGCCTCCCTGCTGGTGTGCGTGTTCGGGGTGAACACCTCGTACGGCCCCTCGGGCAGGTCCGCGTCCGGCCGCTCCGCCAGCAGCGCCTTGCCGAGCGCGCCCACGTGGGCGGGCAGCCGGCGTCCCACCCGGCTGATCGTGCGCAGGTACTCGTGCGACTCCCGGGTCGCCAGGTACGCCACGTCGTGGCCGTCCAGCCGCCCCAGGTGGATGGTCTCGCCCAGCGCCTCGGACGCCTCGTCGAGGTACGGCCGCACCGCCCGCACCCGGGGGTCGGAGTCCAGGTAGCTGGTGCCGGTGAGCAGGGCGTGGATGCCGATGCCGTACAGGGAGCCGGTGACGTCGGTGCGGACCCAGCCGCGCGAGATCAGGGTCTGCAGCAGCGCGTACATCGAACTGCGCGGCACTCCCAGTCCGTCCGCCAGTTCCTGCAGGCGGGCCGGACGGTCGCCGCGCGCGGCCAGCACCTCCAGCAGTTCGACCGTGCGCGCGGCGGACTTCACCTCGCGGACGCCGCCCGGCGCCGCGTCCCCAGTCTCCGACATGGGCCGATCGTAAACGGATGCCCTCGACCCATTGACGCCCCACGGTCACCTCTCTAATCTCCATCTTCATACGTAGACGTCATCTACATACGGAGACAGTGAGAGTGATGGAGACGACGAGTGCGGGCCGCGACCCCGACCCCGACACCGGTCGGGCGGCCGTCGCCCGGAGGCTGCGCGAAGGCATGGCGGCGAGCGTGCTGTCCTTCCCGCTGACCAGCTTCCACGAGGACGGCTCCTTCGACGCCGACGGATACCGGGCCTACGTCGCCGAACGGCTCGCCGCCGGTCCGGGCGCCCTCTTCCCCGCCTGCGGCACCGGCGAGTTCTTCTCCCTGGACGAGGACGAGTACCGGCAGGCCGTCACCATCGCCGTCGAGGAGACGGCCGGGAGCGTGCCCGTCGTCGCCGGAACCGGCTACGGCTGGGCGCAGGCCCTGCGGTTCGCCCGTATCGCCGAGGACGCGGGGGCCGACGCCCTCCTCGTCATGCCGCACTACCTCACAGCCGCCCCGCAGGACGGCCTGGTCGCCCAGGTGGAGCGGATCGCCGCGGGCACCCGGCTCCCGCTCATCGCCTACCAGCGCGGCCAGGTCGCCTACACCGCCGAGTCCGTCCGGCGCCTCGCCCGCGTCCCCGGCGTGATCGGCCTCAAGGACGGACACAGCGACCTCGACCGCCTCCAGCGCACGGTCCTCGCCGCGCCCGACGACTTCCTGTTCTTCAACGGCGCCGCCACCGCCGAGGTCCAGGCCCGTGCCTACGCCGCCGTCGGCGTCCCCGCCTACTCCTCCGCCGTGCACGCCTTCGCCCCCGAGATCGCGAACGCCTTCCTCGCCGCCCTGCGCGGCGGCGACACCGGCACGGTCGACAAGCTGCTGCGCGACTTCTACGTGCCCTTCGTCGAACTGCGCGACCGGACCCCCGGGTACGGGGTGTCCCTCGTGAAGGCCGCGGCCCGGCTGCGCGGTTGCCCCGTCGGCCCCGTGCGCGCACCGCTCACCGACCCCACGGCTGCCGAGTCGGCCGAACTGAAGACCCTGCTCACCGTCGGACTCGACCTCGTAGGAGCCGCCCTGTGACCGCCGACCTCACCATCACGGCCGTCCGCCTCACGCCGATCCTGGTCGCCGACCCGCCCCTGCTGAACACCCAGGGCGTGCACCAGCCGTACACCCCCCGCCTGATCGTCGAGGTGGAGACCGCCGACGGCGTCACCGGCGTCGGCGAGACCTACGGCGACGCCAAGTACCTGGAGCTGGCCCGCCCGTTCGCCGGCAAACTGGTGGGACGTCAGGTCAACGACCTCAACGGCCTGTTCACCGTCGCCGACGAGGTCGCCGTGGACGACTCGCGGGTCTCGGGGCAGGTGGACGTCGGCGGGCTGCGCGGCGTCCAGACCGCCGACAAGCTGCGCCTGTCCGTCGTCTCCGGCTTCGAGGTCGCCTGCCTCGACGCCCTCGGCAAGGCGCTCGGCCTGCCCGTGCACGCCCTGCTCGGCGGCAAGCTCCGCGACGCCGTCGAGTACAGCGCCTACCTCTTCTACAAGTGGGCCGGCCACCCCGAGGGCGTCGCCTGCGAGCAGGACGACTGGGGCGCCGCCCTCGACCCGGCCGGCGTGGTCGAGCAGGCCCGCACCTTCACCGAGCGGTACGGCTTCACCTCCTTCAAGCTCAAGGGCGGCGTCTTCCCGCCCGAGGAGGAGATCGCGGCGATCAGGGCCCTCGCCGAGGCCTTCCCCGGGCACCCGCTGCGCCTGGACCCCAACGGCGCCTGGTCCGTGGAGACCTCGCTCAAGGTCGCCGCCGAACTCGGGGACGTCCTGGAGTACCTGGAGGACCCCGCGCTCGGCACCGGGGCCATGGCCGAGGTCGCCGCACAGACCGGGGTGCCGCTCGCGACCAACATGTGCGTGACGACCTTCGCCGAGATCCGGGAGGCGTTCACCAAGGGCGCCGTGCAGGTCGTGCTCTCCGACCACCACTACTGGGGCGGACTGCGCAACACCCAGCAACTCGCCGCCGTCTGCCGCACCTTCGGCGTCGGCGTCTCCATGCACTCCAACACCCACCTGGGCATCAGCCTCGCCGCCATGACCCATGTCGCGGCCACCGTGCCCAACCTCCACCACGCCTGCGACTCCCACTACCCCTGGCAGTCCGAGGACGTGCTCACCGAACGGCTCACCTTCGACGGCGGCAAGGTCGCCGTCAGTGACGCCCCCGGCCTCGGCGTCGAACTCGACCGCGAGCGCCTGGCGTTCCTCCACCGGCGCTGGCTCGACGACGACGGCACGCTCCGCGACCGCGACGACGCGGCGGCGATGCGGGCCGCCGACCCGGGGTGGGTCACCCCGTCCGTCCCCCGTTGGTGAAGCCGTTCCCTCCCTTCCCTGCCACGACCGGAGCCGCTCGTGTCCGCTGCAGTCCCCGAGGTGCATTCCCCCGCCGTACAGTCCGCCGTCCGCAAGATCTTCCGCCGCGTGGTCCCCCTCTTCTTCGTCATGTTCGTGGCGAACTACATGGACCGCGTGAACCTGGGCTTCGCCCAGGACGAACTCCGCGCCGACGTCGGCCTGTCGGCCGCCGCGTTCGGCCTCGGCGCCGGCATCTTCTTCGTCGCGTACGCCATCTTCGAAGTCCCCTCCAACATGCTGATGGAGCGGTTCGGGGCCAAGGTGTGGCTCACCCGCATCATGATCAGCTGGGGTGTCGTCGCCACCGCGATGGCCTTCGTCGACAGCGTGGAGATGTTCTACGCCCTGCGCTTCCTGCTCGGCGTCGCCGAGGCGGGCTTCTTCCCGGCCGTCATCTACTACTTCAGCCGCTGGCTCCCCGACTCCCACCGGGGCCGGGCCACCTCGGTCTTCCTGATGGGTTCCGGCACCGCCACCGTCATCGTCGGCCCCATCTCGGGCGCGCTGATGGAGATGCACGGGATCTGGGGCCACGCGGGCTGGCAGTGGATGTTCTTCATCGAGGGCGTCTTCTCCGTCGTCCTCGGCTTCGTCGTCTACCGCTTCCTCGACTCGGGCGTCGAGCAGGCGGCGTGGCTGACCGACGAGGAGAAGTCCGGCCTCGTCGCGGCCATCGACGCCGAGCAGGACGAACGCGACGCGCGGCGCGGCGAGAAGGCGGCCAGGGTCTCCCGCTGGAAGCTGCTCGCCGACCCCCAGATGCTGCTCTTCCTCTGGATCTACTTCGCCATCAACGTCGCCCTGTACGCGGTGACCTTCTGGCTGCCGTCGATCGTGGACGACATCGGCGGGGTGAGCGACTTCCAGGTGGGGCTGCTGACCGCCGTGCCGTGGCTGTGCGCGCTGGTCGCCCTGTTCGTCAGCGGCCGGGTCTCCGACCGCATCGGCAAGCGCCGGCCCGTCCTGGTCGCCCTGCTCCTGCTGGGCGGCTGCGGCACCCTGCTGGCCGTGTTCGTCTCGCCCTGGGTGGGGCTCGGCGCGCTGTGCCTGGCCGCGATGGGGTTCAAACCGGCCTCCCCGGTCTTCTGGACCATCCCGCAGAGTTATCTCGACGCCCGCGCCGCGGCCCCCGGCATCGCGCTGATCAACTCCATCGGCAACCTCGGCGGGTTCGTCGCCCCCACCGCCTTCGGCATCATCGAGGACACGACCGGCTCGACCAAGGGCGGCCTGGTCGGGCTGACCGTCGTCGGATTCCTGGCCGCGCTGAGCGTGCTGCTGGTGCGCGGCGGCGGACGCAACGACCGGGTCCGCACCCGCCCGGCCGGGGCGGCCGCCGCCCCGGCACCGGAGACCAGCCCCGGCGCCGCCCGGACCACGCACCCGGGTCCTGCCACGGCCTGACGCCACGCGGCCGGCGCCACCGCACTGCCGGTGGCGTGGTGCACACTGGCGGGGTCCGCACCATGCCAGGGAGCGCACCGTGACAGCCTCCACCGTGTCCACCGACGTGCCCGACGTTCCCGACGCGACCGACGTGCCCGTCATGCCGGCCGACGAGAGAACGCACCGCCACGTCCCGCCCGAGGGATCGCACCGCCACCCCCAGGTCGATCCCCTCGACGGCCTGCGCACCCCGCAGGACCCGCCCTGGGACGTGTATCTGACCGGCACCGTCTTCCTCGACGTGATCTTTACCGGGCTCGACTCCGCCCCGGTGCGCGGGACCGAGTCCTGGGCCCGGGGGATGGGGTCGAGCCCGGGCGGCATCGCCAACATGGCGACCGCGCTGGCCCGCCTCGGCCTGCGCACCTCGCTGGCCGCCGCGTTCGGCGACGACCACTACGGCGACTACTGCTGGGACGCCCTGTCCCGGGGCGAGGGCATCGACCTGACCCCCTCGCGCACCGTGCCGGGCTGGCACTCGCCGGTGACGGTCTCCATGGCGTACGAGGGGGAGCGCACGATGGTCTCGCACGGCCACGAGCCGCCGCCCGAGGAGCCGTCCCCCGACTGCCCGCCCGGCGCCCGCGCCGCCGTCGCCTCCCTCGCGCCCGGGGTCAGCGCCCCCTGGATCGCCCGGGCCGCCGCCCGCGGCACCCGCGTCTTCGCCGACGTCGGCTGGGACGACACCGGCGCCTGGGACCTGGCCGCGCTGCCCGACCTGGCGCACTGCGAGGCGTTCCTGCCCAACGCGGAAGAGGCCATGCGCTACACCGGCGCCACCTGCCCCCGCGCCGCCGCGCACGCCCTGACCGAGCACGTGCCGCTCGCCGTGGTCACCCTCGGCGCGGACGGCGCCTACGCGGTGGACCGGCGCACGGGGGAGAGCGCCGAGGTCCCGGCCATCGAGGTCGAGGCGCTGGACCCGACCGGCGCCGGGGACGTGTTCGTCGCCGGGTTCGTCACCGGCACCCTGGCCGGCTGGCCGCTCGCCGACCGCCTGGCCTTCGCCGGGCTGACCGCCGCCCTCTCCGTCCAGGAGTTCGGCGGCTCGCTGTCGGCGCCGGGCTGGGGCGAGATCGCGACGTGGTGGCGCAAGGTCCAGTCGCTGGAGGACCAGGACCCGGCCGCGCTCAGCCGCTACGCCTTCCTGTCCGGCCTGGTCCCGGACGACCTGGTGGCCCCGTGGCCGCTGCGCCGCGCGGTCCCCACCATCGGCTTCCGCCGCCCGGCCCCCTGACCGCCCCCCGGCCCGGCGCGCGCCGAACCCGCACGCTCAGAACCCGAGGCGCCGCAGCTGCTTGGGGTCGCGCTGCCAGTCCTTGGCCACCTTCACGTGCAGGTCCAAGAAGACCGGGGTACCGAGCAGCGCCTCGATCTGTTTGCGGGACTTGATGCCGACGTCCTTCAGGCGCTTGCCCTTGGGGCCGATGATGATGCCCTTCTGGCTGGGGCGCTCGATGTAGACGTTGGCGTGGATGTCCAGGAGCGGCTTGTCGGCGGGGCGGTCCTCGCGCGGGAGCATCTCCTCGACCACCACCGCGATGGAGTGCGGCAGCTCGTCGCGCACGCCCTCCAGCGCGGCCTCCCGGATCAGCTCGGCGACCATGACCTGCTCCGGCTCGTCCGTCAGGTCGCCCTCGGGGTAGAGCGCCGGGCCCTCGGGCAGCAGCGGGGTGAGGAGGTCGGCGAGCAGGTCCACCTGCTGGTTCGCCGTGGCGGACACCGGGACGATCTCCGCCCAGGTGATCCCCAGCTCCTTGCCCAGCTGGTCGACCGCGATCAGCTGCTCGGCCAGGGCCTTGGAGTCCACCAGGTCGGTCTTGGTGACGATCGCGATCTTCGGGGTCTTCTTGATCCCCGCCAGCTCCTTGGCGATGAAGCGGTCACCGGGGCCCAGCTTCTCGTTCGCCGGCAGGCAGAAGCCGATCACGTCCACCTCGGCCCACGTGGTGCGCACCACGTCGTTCAGCCGCTCGCCCAGCAGCGTGCGCGGCTTGTGCAGCCCCGGGGTGTCCACCAGGATCAGCTGGGCGTCCTCCCGGTGGACGATGCCCCGCACCGTGTGCCGGGTGGTCTGCGGGCGGTTCGAGGTGATCGCCACCTTCTGCCCGACCAGAGCGTTCGTGAGGGTGGACTTGCCCGCGTTGGGGCGGCCCACGAAGCAGGCGAAGCCGGCCCGGTGAACAGCCTCGGCCGGTTCTTCGGATGACTGGGTACGAACGCTCATGGCGCCCATTGTCCCTGATCCCCGAAGCCCCGCCGTACCACGGTCGTCCGCCGGGCCCGCGCGGGTCAGCCCGCGCTCATCGTGGCCCGCACCGTGCCGTCCGGCCCGGCCACCAGCACCGGGGTCTCCGGCCCGCCCAGGTCCCGCACCGCCGCCCGGTCCTCGTCCGACGCCGACTCCGCCTCGGTCACCACGGCCGCCGCCTCCAGGGACTTGGCGCCGGACGCCACCGCCATCGCCACCGCCGTACGCAGGGCGCTGAGCTTCAGGGAGGCCAGGGCGACGGTCCCGGCGACGTACGTGCGGCCGGTCTCGTCGCGTACGGCGGCGCCCTCGGGCACGCCGTTGCGGGCGCGGGCCGAGCGGGCCAGGGTGACGATCTTGCGGTCCTCGGGGTCGAGGTCGGGAGTCTCGGTCATGGGGTGAGCATACGGAGCCCCGTCGGCCGCCGGGCCGCTCACCCCGTCACCGGCCCGCTCCCCGCGAGAGGCCCCGCTCACCCCGCCACCGGGTACATCGCCCCGCGCCGCCCCTCCGGCGAGGCCAGCCACTCCAGCTTCGCCGCGGTGTTCGCCTCGTCCAGCGGCGTGTGCAGCACGATGGTCAGATCCGGCCGCGCGGGCACCTGGAGCGCCGTCGACTCCAGGCTGAGCAGGCCGACCAGCGGATGGTCCAGCTCCTTGCGGATCTGCCCCGCGTCCTCGATGTCCCGCTGCTCCCACAGCGCGGCGAACTCGGCACTGGCCTCCCGCAGCTCCGCCAGCACCTGCTGGAAACCCTCGTCGTCCGGGTGGGCCGAGCAGGTCGCGCGGAACTGGGCGACGACCGTGCGCGCGTTGTGCTCCCAGTTGCGGGCGCGGGAGCGGTACAGCGGGTCGGTGAAGAAGTCGACGATGCAGTTCCACGTCGTCTCGGGCCGCATGCCCAGCACCGCCGCCGCCGCGTCGTTGTACATCACGCAGTTGTAGTACCGGTCCATGATGTGCGCCGGATACGGCATCCAGGTGTCGATCAGCCGCCGCAGCCCCTCGCACATGTCCCGCTTGGCCGGCTCCACCTCGGCGGCCGGCGGGTTCAGCCCGGCCAGCACGTACAGGTGGCGGCGCTCGGCGTTGCTGAGCCGCAGCACCCGGCCGACCGCGTCCAGGACCTGCGGCGAGACGGAGATGTCGCGGCCCTGCTCCAGCCACTGGTACCAGGAGGCGCCCACCCCGGCGAGCACGGCCACCTCCTCGCGGCGCAGCCCCGGCGTGCGGCGCCGCGCCCCGCCGTCCGGCAGGCCGACCTCGGCCGGGGACACCCGGGCCCGCCGGCTCATCAGGAACTCCCGCAGCTCACTGCGGCGCCGGTCCCGCCCCGGCACCGATTCCGCCCTCGCGATCACGTCCGGCACGTGTCCCTCTCCCCCTGTCGGTCGCCCGGGTGCTGCCTGGTGGTGCCACCACCAGGACAATCGCCGTCTCCCCACAACTATTCCGGGGGCCCGAGGCTCCTGTCCATGGCGATCGACACCACTCCGACTTCCACCCCGCCCCCCGTGGCCGAGCCGTCCGCTCCCCGGCTCTCGCCCCGCGACCGGCTCGTCCTGTTCGTGCTCTGCGCGGCCCAGTTCATGGTCGCGCTCGACTTCTCGGTCCTGAACGTCGCCCTGCCCGTGCTCGGCGCCGACCTGAGCATGAGCACCTCCGCCCTGCAGTGGGCGGTCACCGCGTTCGCGCTGCCGTCCGGCGGGTTCCTGCTGCTCTTCGGCCGCATGGGCGACCTCTACGGCCGCCGCCGGCTCTTCCTCGCCGGACTGGCGCTCTTCGGCGCCGCCTCCCTGCTGGCCACCCTCGCCTGGGACCCGGCCTCCTTCCTCGCCGGACGCGCCCTGCAGGGGATCGGCGCGGCGGCCATCGTCCCGACCGGTATGTCCCTGCTGACCACGACCTTCCCGGAGGGCCCCGCCCGCGACCGCGCCCTCGGCATCTCCGGCACCCTGCTCTCGCTCGGCTTCACCGTCGGCATGGTGGCCGGCGGCGTCCTGACCGACCTGCTGAGCTGGCGCTCCACCATGGGCCTGCTCGCCCTGTTCGCACTCGTCGTGCTGCCCCTCGCGCCCCGCCTGCTCCCCGAGTCGCGGACCCCGGAGCGGCCCCGCCTCGACGTCCCCGGCGCGGTCACCGTCACCGGCGGCCTGCTCTGCCTGATCTACGCCCTGACCACGGCCGCCGAGCACGGCTTCGGCCGTACCGACGTCCTGGTCACCCTCGTCGCGGGGCTGCTGCTCCTGGCCGCCTTCGCGGCCGTCGAGTCACGCACCCAGGCGCCGCTGGTCTCGCTGCCGATGCTGCGCCGCCGCACGGTGGCCTGGGGCAACCTGGGCGGTCTTGTCACCTTCTCGATGATGTCGACGGTCGTCTTCGTGCTCACCCTGTACCTCCAGGAGATCCTGCACCTGAGCGCCTTCGAGACCGGTCTGGTCTTCGGGGTGCAGGGCGTGCTGTCGGTGGTGGCCGGTGCGTACGCCCCGCGCGTGATCGGCCGCTTCGGCGCCCGCCGCACCCTGGTCGGCGCGCTCGCCGGGCAGGGCGCCCTCGGCCTGTCCCTGCTGGCGCTGGGGGAGGGCGGCTGGTCGGTGGTCCTCGCCACCGCCGCCGTCTCGCTGGCCAGCATGTGCCACCTGGGCGCGATCATCTCCTACGGCCTGACCGTCACCTCCGGCGTCCCCGACGAGGAGCAGGGCCTGGCGACCGGCCTGGTCACCTCCACCCAGCAGGTCGGCATGACCGTCGGCATCCCGCTGCTCGGCGTGCTCGCCACCACCTCGACCGACCTGCGGTCCGGCGTCCACACGGTGCTGGTGCTGGACGCGGTGATCGTGCTGGCGGCGGCCGTACTGGTCGCGGCGGGGCTGCGGACCGGCCGGGCGACGGGCTCAGGGACGGTCGAGACGGAGCCGGTCGGCGCGCGGTAGACCGGCGACCACCAGGTCGTACGAGTCCTCCACCAGCTCCCGGACGACACGGTCCGGGAGCCCGCCGCCGGGTCGGCCGTCGGGGCCGGAGCCCACCGTCACCGTGTTCCAGTGCCGCTTGTTCATGTGCCACCCGGGGACGATCAGCCCCGGGTGGTCGTCCCGCAGCCGGACCGCGTCGTCCGGGTCGCACTTGAGGTTGACCGTGAGCGGGCGGGCGTCCAGGGAGGTGAGCGCGAACATCTTGCCCAGCACCTTGAAGACCGAGATCTCCGGGCTGAAGGGGAAGTCCTCCACCGCGGCGTTGAAGGACAGGCAGAACTCGCGCAGCTCCCCGGGGGTCATTCCGGCACCGCCTCCTCGGCCGGCTTCGCCGCGGCGACCGGCTCCACCAGCACCGTCACGATCTTGTTCCGGCGGCCGGCCGCGGCCTCCGCCGTCAGCCGCAGCTCACGGCCGTCGGGCAGCTCCACGATCGACGAGGCCCCGGCGATCGGGACCCGGCCCAGCGCCTTGGCGAGCAGACCGCCCACCGTCT
The DNA here is from genome assembly GCF_020404845.1 of Streptomyces hyderabadensis. Lineage (GTDB taxonomy): Bacteria > Actinomycetota > Actinomycetes > Streptomycetales > Streptomycetaceae > Streptomyces > Streptomyces hyderabadensis. The sequence goes on from NZ_JAIOJZ010000026.1 coordinate 77,824, forward strand.
CCACGTCCTCGTCGTCGTACTCGTCCAGGCCGTACAGCTCGCCCAGGTCGCCGATGTCCAGGCGCGCGGTGACCCGGAAGCGCTCCCCGCCCAGCTCCTCGACCGGCGGCAGCTCCCGGTCGTACTCGTCGGTGATCTCGCCGACGATCTCCTCCAGGATGTCCTCGATGGTGACGATGCCGGCCGTGCCGCCGTACTCGTCGATGACGACGGCGACGTGGTTGCGTTCCTTCTGCATCTCGCGCAGCAGGTCGCCGGCGTTCTTGGTGTCGGGCACGAAGGACGCCGGGCGCATCGCGGTGGAGACCAGGTCGCTCTCCGCGTCCCGGCTGATGTGCGTCCTGCGGACCAGGTCCTTCAGGTACACGATGCCGACGACGTCGTCCTCGCTGTCACCGGTCACCGGTATCCGGGAGAAACCGGAGCGCAGGGCGAGGGTGAGCGCCTGCCGGATGGTCTTGTAGCGCTCGATGACGACGAGGTCGGTGCGCGGCACCATGACCTCCCGCACCAGCGTGTCGCCCAGCTCGAACACCGAGTGCACCATGCGGCGCTCCTCGGCCTCGATCAGCGACTCCTTCTCGGCGTAGTCCACCAGCGCCCGCAGCTCCGCCTCCGAGGCGAACGGGCCGCGGCGGAAGCCCTTGCCCGGGGTGAGCGCGTTGCCGATGAGGATGAGCAGCGACGGGATCGGGCCCATGATCCGGGCCAGCGGCAGCAGCACGTACGCGGCGACGGTCGCGGTGTTCAGCGGGTGCTGGCGCCCGATGGTGCGCGGGGACACCCCGACGGCGACATAGGAGAGCAGCACCATCACCGCGATGGCGACGAGCAGGGCCTCGGTGGTGTTGGGGAACTCCTGCAGACAGGCGTAGGTGACCAGCGCGGCGGCCGCCATCTCGCAGGCGACGCGGACCAGCAGCGCCACGTTGAGGTAGCGCGTCGGGTCGGCGGCGACCTGGGCGAGCTTCTCGCCGCCCCGGCGCCCGGACCGCACCGCCTCCTCGGCGCGGAAGCTGGAGACCCTCGCGAGCCCCGCCTCCGCGCAGGCCGCCAGCCAGGCGACCACCACCAGGGCGACGGCGCCGGCGACGAGCGGGAGGCTCATGAGACCGTCGGGGCCGGGGACGGGCCGGTCAGGCCCTGCTCCGCACGCCAGCCGTCCACGATCGCGGCCTGCAGACCGAACATCTCGGCCTTCTCGTCCGGCTCCTCGTGGTCGTACCCGAGCAGGTGCAGCACCCCGTGGACGGTCAGCAGCTGCAGCTCCTCGTCCATGGAGTGCTGCGTCGGCGCCTCGGCGCCCTGCTTGGCGGCGACCTCCGGGCAGAGCACGATGTCGCCGAGCAGCCCCTGCGGCGCCTCCTCCTCGTCCTTGGACGGCGGACGCAGCTCGTCCATCGGGAAGGACATCACGTCGGTGGGGCCGGGCAGGTCCATCCACTGGATGTGCAGCTGCTCCATGGCGCCGGCGTCCACGACGATCACCGAGAGCTCGGAGAGCGGGTGGATGCGCATCCGCGCGAGGGCGTAGCGGGCGATGTCGAGGATCGCCTGCTCGTCGACCTCGGTTCCGGACTCGTTGTTGACGTCGATCGACATGGTCGTGCTGGTCTACTTCCCCTTGGCCTTGGCACCGTGTCTCGGTGTCCGGCCGCCGTTGTGGCCGCCGTTCTCGGTGCCGTTCCTGCTGTCGTACTGCTCGTAGGCGTCGACGATACGGCCCACCAGCTTGTGCCGGACGACGTCGTGGGACGTGAGCCGGGAGAAGTGGACGTCCTCGACGCCCTCCAGGATGTCCTGCACCTGCCGCAGACCCGACTTCGTGCCGCCCGGCAGGTCGACCTGGGTCACGTCACCCGTGATGACGATCTTCGAGTCGAAACCGAGCCGGGTGAGGAACATCTTCATCTGCTCGGGGCTGGTGTTCTGCGCCTCGTCCAGGATGATGAACGCGTCGTTCAGCGTGCGGCCGCGCATGTAGGCCAGCGGCGCGACCTCGATCGTCCCGGCCGCCATCAGCCGCGGGATCGAGTCAGGGTCGAGCATGTCGTGCAGGGCGTCGTACAGCGGCCGCAGATACGGGTCGATCTTCTCGTACAGCGTGCCCGGCAGGAAGCCGAGCCGCTCGCCGGCCTCGACCGCCGGACGGGTCAGGATGATGCGGTTGACCTGCTTGGACTGCAGGGCCTGCACCGCCTTGGCCATCGCCAGGTAGGTCTTGCCGGTGCCCGCGGGGCCGATGCCGAAGACGATGGTGTGCTTGTCGATCGCGTCGACGTACCGCTTCTGGTTCAGCGTCTTGGGACGGATGGTGCGGCCGCGCGAGGACAGGATGTTCTGCGTGAGCACCTCGGCCGGGGTCTCCTGGCCGTCGCTCTCCCCGTTCTCGCTCGCCTTGAGCATGGCGATCGAGCGTTCCACTGCGTCCTCCGTCATCGGCTGCCCGGTGCGCAGCACCAGCATCATCTCGTCGAACACGCGCTGTACGAGGGCGACCTCATGGGTGTCGCCGACGGCGCTGATCTCATTGCCCCGGACGTGGATGTCGGCCGCCGGGAAGGCCTTCTCGATCACGCGCAGGAGGGAGTCTCCGGAGCCCAGTACGGTCACCATGGGGTGCTGGGCGGGGACGGTGATCTGCGCTCTCGCCTGCCCCTGCGCGGGGCTGTGGGCTGAGGGTGTCTGAGTCATGGGCCGGCGCTCTAGGCCTGCTCGTCCTCCTCTGCGGCGTCGCCGCGTGACGGGTGTGTCTGCTGACTCCAGCGTACGACTCCCCGCCGACAGCACCGAGTCGTTTATCCGACCGGTACCCGCCGCTGCCCGGCGAGCAGATCCCGGAACCAGCCGTACGACGCCTTGGGGGTGCGCCGCAGCGTCGCGAAGTCGACGTGGACCAGTCCGAAGCGGCGGGCGTACCCCTCGGCCCACTCGAAATTGTCCAGGAGCGACCACACGAAGTAACCGCGCACGTCCACCCCCGCCTCGATCGCCCGGTGCAGGGCGCGCACGTGCCCGTCGAGGTAGGCGATGCGGTCCCGGTCGTCGAGGCCCTCGTAGGAGCAGCCGTTCTCCGTGATCACGACCGGCGGCAGCCGGTCGCCGTAGCGGTCGCGGAAGCCGGTGAGCAGCTCCGTCAGCCCCTCCGGGACCACGGGCCAGCCGAAGTCCGTCAGCGGCCGCCCCTCGATCTCGCGCACCGAGAAGGGCAGTTCGGCCGGGAGCGTCACCCCGCCGAACTCGATCTCCGCGCCCTGCGGGGCACCGACCCGCGTCGGCGCGTAGTAGTTCACCCCGTACCAGTCCAGCGGCTCGGCGATGATCTCCAGGTCGGCCGCCACCTCCCCGGGGGAGCCGGGCATCAGCTCGCCGAGGCCCTCCGGGTACCGCCCGGTGAGGACCGGGTCGGCGAACATCCGGTTCAGCAGGAGGTCGTAGAAGTCCGCCGCCTCCCGGTCGGCCGGGTCGTCGGAGGCGGGCCAGGTCGGCCCGTGCGAGTTGGCGACGCCGACGTCGGTGGCGCCCGCGGCGCGCAGGGCCCGTACCGCCAGGCCGTGCGCCAGCAACTGGTGGTGGGCGGCCGGCAGCGCGTCGAACAGCAGCTTCCGGCCGGGGGCGTGGACGCCCAGGGCGTGGCCGAGCAGGGTGTGCTCGGCGGGCTCGTTGAGGGTGATCCACTTGCCGACCCGGTCGCCGAGGCGCCCCGCGACCAGGGACACGTACTGAGCGAACCGGGCGGCCGTGTCCCGCTCCAGCCAGTCCAGGCCGGCCGGCAGGTCCCAGTGGAAGAGCGTCGGCACCGGGCGCACGCCCGCCGCGCACAGCTCGTCCACCAGACGGTCGTAGAAGTCCAGGCCGCCGGGGGAGGCCACCCGGGGCCAGGAGACCGAGAAGCGGTACGCGTCCACGCCGAGGTCCGCGAGCAGGGCCACGTCCTCGCGGTAGCGGTGGTAGTGGTCGCAGGCCACCGCCGCCGTCGAGCCGTCCTTCACCCGGCCGGGTTCCGCCGTGAAGGCGTCCCACACGGACGGCCCCCGCAGCCCGGCCGCGCCCTCGATCTGGTGCGCGGACGTGGACACACCCCACAGGAAGCCGTCCGGGAACCGAGGCATCGGGTCAGTCGCCATGCGCGGATCATCCGCACCCCCGGTGAGGGAAGTCAACGCCCCTGCGCCCACCCGGCGTTACGCACCCTCCTTCAGCACCCGCGAGATCAGCGCGCGCTGCTCGTCGGTCAACCGGGGGTCGGCGGCGTACACCGTCCGGCCGTCCACGGTGAGCTGGTAGCTGAACCCGTCCGGCACCCCGACCGGCGGGGTGCTCCGGCCGTCGGCGACCGCCCGTTCGGCCAGGGCGTGCCACTCGTCGGCGTCGGGGCGTCCCGCGGTCTCGACCTCCGCGTGGCGTTCGATGCCCGCGAAGCCTCCTGTGCGCCTCACCTGAATCCGCATGGACCCGTGTCTAGTACGGAACTACAGCGTCCGCACCCCGACCTGCTCCCAGGCCTTGCGCACCGCCTCCAGCTCGTCCGCGTCGCCGTAGCGCTCCCGGGCGGCCTTCAGGGTCAGCGTCGCGAAGTCCGCGAACAGCGCGTCCTCGGCCAGCTCGCCGCCGGTCAGCACGTCGTACCAGATCTGCCCGGCCCGCTCCCAGGCGTGTCCGCCGAGCGCGGTGGCGAGCAGGTAGAAGGCGTGGTTGGGGATGCCGGAGTTGATGTGCACGCCGCCGTTGTCGCGGCCGGTGCGCACGAAGTCGTCCATCGTCGCGGGCTGCGGGTCCTTGCCCAGCACGTCGTCGTCGTAGGCCGTGCCCGGCGCCTTCATCGAGCGCAGCGCCTCGCCCGTGACGCGCGGGGCGAGCAGTCCGGCGCCGATCAGCCAGTCGGCCTCGGCGGCGGTCTGGCCCAGCGAGTACTGCTTGATCAGGGAGCCGAAGACGTCCGACACCGACTCGTTCAGGGCGCCGGGCTGGCCGTAGTAGGTCAGGTTGGCGGTGTGCTGGGTGACGCCGTGGGTCAGCTCGTGGCCGATCACGTCCAGGGCGATGGTGAAGTCCAGGAAGATCTCCCCGTCCCCGTCGCCGAAGACCATCTGCTCGCCGTTCCAGAACGCGTTGTTGTACTCGCGGTCGTAGTGCACGGTCGCGTCCAGCGGCAGGCCCTGACCGTCGATGGAGTTGCGCCGGTACACCTTGAGGTAGTGCTCGAAGGTGGCGCCCAGACCCGCGTAGGCGCGGTTGACGGTGGCGTCCTGGCCGGGCTCCTCGCCCTCGCCGCGCACCTCACGGCCCGGCAGGTCGGTGCCGTGCCGGGCGTCGTAGACGGTGCGCTGCGGCTTCTCCGGCTCGGCGCCCGCCCGCGGGGCCACGGCGGGGGCGCCGATGACCGTGGTCAGGCCGCGGCGGGTGCGCTCCAGGGCGTCGCGCTGGAGGGTGCGGCGGGCGGGCCCGGCCAGCACCGGGTCCGCGTTCCGGGCGAGCCGGTCGAGGACGTGGGGCGGCACGATGGTGCAGAAGACGGGCTGGAAGCCCCCGTATGTCGTCATGTCCGGCACTTTCGCACTGCGTGACCGGGCTGTCACCACCCGCAACCACGATTGGTGCACAGCGGTGCCAAGGTGCCCCCGCGGCCCGGCCGGGAGTGGTATACGGCACTTTTTGTCCCGCTTGTCCCGGCGATCCCGCATACTGATACGGACCCGCGTGACCCGCGTGACTCGGCTAAGGTGCTGGGCATCATGCGATTCGGGCTGCTTCTCCTTAGCTGCCGCGGCGAGGGCCTGTAGAGGCCGACTCCCTCCCCGCGGAGCTTGGTGGTGCCGTCGGCCGTCCTTCCGGACACGCGGACGACGCGGACACCGCCGAGATCCGCGGACATCACGAGGAGCCCACGCCATCATGGCCAACCGCCAGCAGCCCAGCCCCATGCCGACCGCCAAGTACCGAGGCTACGAGCAGGTCGACATCGCCGACCGCACCTGGCCCGACCGGCGGATCACCACCGCCCCCCGCTGGCTCTCCACCGACCTGCGCGACGGCAACCAGGCCCTGATCGACCCCATGTCGCCGGTCCGCAAGCGCGCCATGTTCGACCTGCTGGTCAAGATGGGCTACAAGGAGATCGAGGTCGGCTTCCCCGCCTCCGGCCAGACCGACTTCGACTTCGTACGGTCCATCATCGAGGAGCCGGGCGCCATCCCGGACGACGTCACCATCTCCGTACTGACCCAGGCCCGCGAGGACCTGATCGAGCGCACCGTGGAGTCCCTGAAGGGCGCCAAGCGGGCCACCGTCCACCTGTACAACGCGACCGCCCCGGTCTTCCGCCGGGTCGTCTTCCGCGGCTCGCGCGACGACATCAAGCAGATCGCGGTCGACGGCACCCGGCTGGTCATGGAGTACGCCGAGAAACTGCTGGGCCCGGAGACCGAGTTCGGCTACCAGTACTCGCCCGAGATCTTCACCGACACCGAGCTGGACTTCGCCCTGGAGGTCTGCGAGGCGGTGATGGACACCTACCAGCCCGGCCCCGGCCGCGAGATCATCCTCAACCTGCCCGCCACCGTGGAGCGTTCCACGCCGTCCACGCACGCCGACCGCTTCGAGTGGATGGGCCGCAACCTGTCCCGCCGCGAGCACGTCTGCCTGTCCGTCCACCCGCACAACGACCGCGGCACGGCGGTCGCGGCGGCCGAGCTGGCGCTGATGGCCGGCGCCGACCGCGTCGAGGGCTGCCTGTTCGGACAGGGCGAGCGCACCGGCAACGTCGACCTGGTCACCCTGGGCATGAACCTGTTCTCCCAGGGCGTCGACCCGCAGATCGACTTCTCCGACATCGACGAGATCCGTCGCACGTGGGAGTACTGCAACCAGATGGAGGTCCACCCGCGCCACCCGTACGTGGGCGACCTGGTCTACACGTCCTTCTCCGGCTCCCACCAGGACGCCATCAAGAAGGGCTTCGACGCCATGGAGGCCGACGCGAAGGCCAAGGGCGTCACCGTCGACGACATCGAGTGGGCCGTCCCCTACCTGCCGATCGACCCCAAGGACGTCGGCCGCTCCTACGAGGCGGTCATCCGCGTCAACTCGCAGTCCGGCAAGGGCGGCATCGCCTACGTCCTGAAGAACGACCACAGCCTGGACCTGCCGCGCCGGATGCAGATCGAGTTCTCGAAGATCATCCAGGCCAAGACCGACGCCGAGGGCGGCGAGATCACGCCGACCGCGATCTGGGACGTCTTCCAGGACGAGTACCTGCCCAACCCGGACAACCCCTGGGGCCGCATCCAGGTGGCCAACGGGCAGACCACCACCGACCGCGACGGCGTCGACACCCTCACCGTCGAGGCCACCGTCGACGGCACCGAGACCACCCTGGTCGGCACCGGCAACGGCCCGATCTCGGCGTTCTTCCACGCGCTGCAGGGCGTCGGCATCGACGTACGGCTGCTGGACTACCAGGAGCACACGATGAGCGAGGGCGCCTCCGCGCAGGCCGCCTCCTACATCGAGTGCGCCATCGGCGACAAGGTGCTGTGGGGCATCGGAATCGACGCGAACACCACGCGCGCCTCGCTGAAGGCCGTGGTCTCCGCCGTCAACCGCGCGGCTCGCTGACCAGCCGAATCAGCGGTTTGAGGTCCCGCCCGCCGGAAAACGGTGGGCGGGACCCCGTCATATACCGGCCATATATCCGTGATGGTCACGGAAAGGTCTCGTCCCGGGTACTGACTCCACGTCGGTGATGTGGCTAACATCACGCCAGCGCGACGATGCTGTCGCGCCGTTACGGAGGTGCGACGTGCTGCCTGGACGGGGACGAACCAGCCGAGCTGCCCGGCTGCCACGCATCCTGGGCACCCGCACCGCGTGGACGCCCGTCGGCGACGGTGAGTTCTTCTGCCCCGGCTGCGGTGGCGACCGCAACTACACGCGGCTCACCGGCCGCCGCCGCTTCACCCTGCTCGGCGTGCCCGTGCTGCCCCGCGGCGAGTCCGCGCCGACCGTCGAGTGCGCCGCCTGCCGCCGCCACTACGGCACCGACGTCCTCGACCACCCGACCACCACCCGCTTCTCCGCGATGCTCCGCGACGCCGTGCACACCGTCGCCCTCGCGGTCCTCACCGCGGGCGGCACCTGCTCCCGCACCTCGCTGGAGACCGCGACCGTCGCGGTGCGCGCGGCCGGCTTCGAGGACTGCACCGAGGACCAGCTGAACGCGCTCGTCCAGGCGCTGGAGGCGGACACCGGCCGGGTCCGCGGCGAGCCCTGCGTGCCGGGCCTGGCGATAGAACTGCACGAGGCGCTGGACCCGCTGGCCCCGCACCTCGCCGCCGTCGGCCGCGAGTCGATCCTGCTCCAGGGAGCCCGCATCGCCCTGGCCGACGGCCCCTACACGCCCGCCGAGCGCGACGCCCTGGCCACCGTCGGTGCGGCCCTGACCCTCGGCTCCGACGACGTGCGGCGCCTCCTGGAGTCGGCGGGCACGCCCTCCTAGGGCACGCCCCCTAAGGCAGGCCCTGGTCCGGGGCGAGGTCCAGCCGCATGATCTGGCGGTGCATGCCCGGTCCGAAGTAGTCCGGACGCAGCCCGCCGTCGGGCTCCTCGGGACGGAAACCCAGGGAGCGGTAGAGGAAGATGGCGGCGAGGTTGGCGGGTTCCACGGTGAGGCGGACCACCCGTATGCCGTCCCGGCGCAGCCGGCTCAGCACCTCCCGCATCAGCTCCCGGCCCAGCCCGTGGCGGCGCCGGTCCATGGTCACGCAGAGCCCGAGTATCCAGCTGTCCGCGCCGAGCGTGCGGGTGGCGGCCAGCACGTAGCCGCGCAGCCGGCCCGTGCCGTCGTCGAGGACCAGGAAGTGCTCCTCGTACATGTCGAAGAGCTGGCGCAGCAGGAACCCGGGATAGGCGACGTCCTGGAAGACCTCCTCGTCCAGCCGCCGCAGTTCCGGCAGGTCGGACTCCCGCGCCGTGCGCAGTTCCAGTGGCAGGTCGTCCGGTGGCAGACCGGGGCGGGTGAGCTGGTCGTGGTGGTCGAGGGAACGTTCCAGCGGTTCGGCGGTCATGCAACCCCCTGGTCAGACTGCGTCAACTCGTGGGCATCCGAGCCGCACACGGTCGAGTGAAGGACTCATGTGGCGGCCGGTGTCTGCTTCTGGCTAGAGTGAGCGTCCAACTTCCCTCATGCAAGGGCGAGTTCGGGTGTGCGACCATGCGCCCGACGTGCGCCGGGCGGATGAGGATGGCGTATATGGCGTGTTCCCTCGCTGTTCCGTAGTGGCCGCGTCACTTACCGTGAACGGTAGTGGGGGCTTGTCCAAAATCGAATGGAACGTGGCAGGGTGACTATGGATCGCAACGCCGACGCGCCGTGGTCGAAGTTCGATCCAGAGGTGTACGTCGACAACAACTACCGGACGCCACTCGAAGTGGACCTGCTGATCGTCCGATTGATGCGCGACTACTTCACCCGCTGCTTCGAGGGGGTCCCCCCGCGCTCCGCGCGCGGCATCGACGTCGGCGCCGGCGCCAACCTGTACCCGGCCCTGTCCATGCTCCCGTGGTGCGAGAAGCTGCTCCTGCTGGAATACGCCCACCCGAACGTGGAGTACCTGGAGAAGCAGATCTCCCCGGCCGGTTACGACATCGCCTGGGACCCCTTCTGGGACGTGCTGCGCGAGGCTCCCGCCTACGCCGCCGTCGAGCCCAGACCGCGGGTCGGCGAGATCGTCCGCGTGGAGCGGGGCAACCTCTTCGACCTGGAGGGCGGGGACCGGCGCTGGTCCCTGGGGACCATGTTCTTCGTCGCCGACTCCATGTCCGAGGCGCCCGAGGAGTTCCACCGCGGCGTGCGCTGCTTCATGAACGCGCTGGGCGAGGGAGCACCCTTCGCCGCCGCCTTCATGAAGGAGTCCGTCGGCTACCGCGTCGGCGCCCACGACTACCCGGCCTACCGGGTGAACGAGGAAACGGTCCGACTGAGCCTGGAGCCGTTCACCGGCGATCTGGAGATCCACGATCTGCACCACTCGGTGCGGCCGGGGCACGAGGGAATGCTCCTCGCCCTGGGACGGCGCAATTCCGCGATTGCCGCCCCGTAGGAACGGGGACATGCTCAACGGGGACCATCGCAACGGGGACGTGCCGAACACAGGGCAACGAGGTCTGTACGAGGGGTGCGGGGATGCAGATCAAGCCACGGCAGCACCTGCTGGACATCTGGCAGGCCATGGCCCGTCATTCGTTCGACGACGGGAAGCTCGTCCGGGGGGACACCGACGGACTGAGCAGCGTCGCGGACGCCGAACGCCTGCTGTGCCTGCTGTATCCGGCCACCGAGGTCCCGGCCTTCCGCCTGGACCAGCCGGACACCACCGAACGTGACGTCCTGCGCGCCCTCGAACGGGTCGGCAGCCGACTGGAGATCCCGCCCAACCTGATCGCCGCGCTGACCCAGTTCATGCGCACCCACACCGGCACGGACGACAGCCCCACCTTCTCCGGCGGCCACTACTTCCGCCCCTCCGAGCCCGGCGGCACGGTCAGCCACGAGCAGCGCCAGCTGGGCGTGGTCGACTCCTACTCCATGTCCGTCACGCTCTGCCTGGCCACCCTCGGCTTCCTCAAGGTCTACGAGGGCACCACCACCCGGCCCGAGGTCCTCAAGGCCATCGCCGAGCTGCGCGAGGCCACCAACGCCCGGCTGACCTCCGCGATGGTCAGCCTGCTGCGCTCCTTCTCGGTGAACGTCTTCGACGCCGAGTCGGAGCAGGGCAAGCGGCTGATCGAGGTCATCGGCCAGGGCGGCCAGTCCGACCGGATCGTCCTCCAGCAGTTCTCCCGCCGGTTACGCCCGCTGCGCGCCACCATCATCGAGAGCCTGTCCCGAGGCATCCAGGTCGACGAGGGCATCCGCGACGAGAGCCAGCTCTTCGAGTGCGGCTGGGCCTGGGGCATCGTCAAGGACGCCCCGAAGATCACCGACCTGACCGTCGACGTCCCCGGCCAGCCCGACGGCATCGCCGACCGGCTGCCCTACGTGTACTTCACCGTCGTCGCCCTCGACGGCATCCAGGACCTCTTCTCCGACCGCACCCTCACCCTCGGCCTGCTCGACGAGGACCAGCAGAAGCTCGCCGAGATGCTGCGCCTGCGCTGGGAGCTGAGCCAGCAGTACTGGTCCGCGATCGCCCGCTTCGGCGGCGAGCGCTGGCCCCTGGAGGACCTGCCCTGGCAGACCACCGGACTGCGCCTGGAGTCGGAGTACTTCTCCCTGACCGTCGCGGCCATCCTCGTCCACGACCTGGTCCGCCGGAAGGCGACCGACGACGACCTCACCCGCACCGTCGCCATCATGGAACGCCTCGCCGACCGGGGCCGGGTCACCAGCCGCATGACCAAGAACGACCCGACGCTGCTGCTGCACACCCCCGGCGTCACCATGCCGCTCGCCGGGTCCGAGCGGGCCGGCGGCCAACTCCTGTGGCGGATGACCGACTTCTCCGCCCAGCTCCTCAAGCGGATCATCCAGCTCGCCGAACTCTCCCGGAACATCGGCGCCCAGGACCGCCTGCTCCGCCTCGCCGAGCAGTCCTTCGAGCACCTGTGGAAGCGGCGCATCGACGAGGAGGAGGGCGCCGGCCTCTGGGACAACATCCAGGCCGTCTACCCCGAGGCCCAGGACGCCGGGCTGCGCATGTCCTGGAGCATCACCGAGCGCGTCACCGAATGCCTCGTCGCCGCCCGCATCCTGTACGAGCAGCAGCCCATCCGCAGCCCCGAACTGGCCGAGCTGGCCCGGGAACTGCTCAGCGAGGCCACCCATCTGTTCGGCCGGGAGCAGCTGGAGGCGCCCGCCGCCGCCGACGGAAGCAGAGCCAGGGCCATGCGGAGCATCGAGAGCCGCCTCGACCACGCCCGCAGCATGGTCGACGAACGGCCCGCGACCGCCTTCGCGCTGGCCCTGCCCGTCCTCCAGGAACTCGACACCCTGGCCCAGGCCAGGGGCGCCGCCGCCCAGGAGGTGTGAGCGTGCTGGTCTTCGCCGCCTCCGACAAGGGAGGCACCGGACGCTCGGTGACCAGCGCCAACCTGGCCTACCAGCGCGCACTCACCGGCGACCACGTGGCCTACGTCGACTTCGACTTCGGCTCGCCCACCGCCGCCGCCGTCTTCGACGTCCCCGGCGCCATGCGCGGCACCGAGGAACGCGGCCTGCACTCCTACCTGGAGGGCGAGACCGCCGAACCGGTCCGCATCGACGTCTGGCGGCAGACCGAGCACCCCCTGCTGCGCGCCCGGCCCAACCAGTCCGGCCGTCTGGTGCTCTTCCCCGGCGACGCGGGCGGCGGCGAGTTCGCCACCGGCGAGGAAGCCCTGGAGCGCTGCGTCGACCTGCTGCTCAAGCTCAACAACGAGTTCGACGTCACCTTCGTCGACCTCAGCGCCGGCCGCAGCTACGCCGTCGACATGGTCCTGGACGCCACCGCCCACCCCCGGATGCGCAACGTCCCCTTCCGCTGGCTGGTCTTCCACCGCTGGACCCGCCAGCACGTGATCGCCGCCTCCGGACTCGTCCACGCCGAGCACGGCATCATCGGCGGCGGCGTCGAACGCGGCCACGACGAGGACGAACTGCGCGCCGCGATCCGCTTCGTGCGGGCCGCCGTGCCCGACCCCGAATCGCCCCTGTGGTCCCAGGGCTCCACCGCCCAGGCCACCTGGATGCAGGCCTGCGACGAGGCGCTGCGCCGGCTCGCCGCCGAACAGCGCATCGGCGACAGCGTCGTCCTCGGCATCGTGCCGCTGGAACCGATCCTCCAGTGGCAGGAGCAGCTGATCACCGAGGAAGACGTCCTCTCCACCCAGATAGCCAACAAGGAGACCCTGGAAGCGCTGGAGGAGATCGCCCGGCGCCTGACGGACGACACCCACTGGGGGCGGCTGTGACGGAGCCCGTGTTCCGCGAGACCGCCGCCGAGCCGCGCACCCAGTCCGTGCCGCTGGCCCACCTCTCCGTGGAGCTGGGCCACCTCTACATGGAGGACTTCGAGGCCGGACCGGAACGGCTGCGCGCCCACTTCGCCGAAGTGCGGCCCTGGGTGGAGGCGGCCCGCACCGCCGCCACCGCCCGGGCCGGCGGCAAGCGGGCCCGGATCAGCACCTGCTTCCTCATCGACGACTACTTCACCCGCTTCTCCACCCCCGCCGAGGTCGTCCCGATGCTCCTCGCGGAGGCCGAGCGGGCCGGACTGACCGTCGACTACCTGGCCCGCGAGTCCGGCTGCGCCGTCACCGGCAAGGTGCCCGTCGCCGAGGCGGTGGCCGCCCGCATCGTCGAGTCCCCGCCGCCCGGCAGCTACGGGCTGCGCCCGCCCGCCGCGCAGACCGGCTGGCTCGCCAACGGCGAACGCAGCCCCGTCGCCCGCGCCCCGCAGGCCATGAAGCGGGCCGTGACCTGGCAGCCCCCGCACGAGACCGCCGCCCGCCGGCACTCCGTCTTCCTCGACGTCGAGCTGTGGAGCGACGACGCCGACGGACAGCGCCTGTGGTCCTGCCCCTTCCTCGCCGCCGTCTGGCAGCTGGCCCGCCTCGGACTCCTGCGCAACGAGGGCGAGGCCGTCCTCGCCCCCCAGCCGCACACCGCCGGCGGCTTCCCCGACAAGTGGGACGAGCTGCCCACCCTGCTGCAGCTCAACGAACACGCGGACCCCTTCGCCGCCTACCGCACCTGCTCCGTCCTGCCCACCCGCTTCCTGCCCGTCGAACACGCCGTCCGCGTGATCCTCGACCAGATCGAGGTCGACCCGGGAGCACTCGCGCAGGTCGCCGACCGCTCCGGGAAGGAACGCATGCCCGTCCCCGACTCGGTCGCCGACCGCATCTCCTACGTGTACTACGCGGGGCCCTGACATGGCGCCGCGGCAGAGCACCCCGCCCGCCGTCCTCGCCTGCGGCGAGATCCGCACCTGTCTGCTGCCCGCCCGGCAGGCCCTCGACATCCGTTCCGCCGCCCAGCTGCTCGGCCTGCGCGCCGACGAACGCGTCCTGCTCTCCGAGCGACCCGGCCTCTACGCGCGTTCCCCCGAGACCCTCACCGGCGTCGACTGCCCCCTGCCCAGCGCCAACGGCGCCCGGGTCCGCGCCGTCGGCACCGTCACCGCGCATGCCGCGCTCACCGAGGGCCGGGTGCTGCAGACCTCCGCGCACTGCCGCATGCCCGGCACCGGCCCCGACCAGCGGCGCCCCTGGGGCGAGTACCTGGTGCGGCCCGGGGTCGTCGAACCGCTCGGCAAGCTCCCGCGCGACGCGGTCGCACAGGGCGTCCTCGGCGGCCCCCGCCACGGCGACCTCGACGTCGGACTCATCGCCGACGGCCTGCTCACCCGGGTGCTGCGGCACCCCCTGCTCGACCAGCGCCCGCCGTTCCGCTCCCGCCCCACCCGGCTGCGCTGGGCGGCCCTGCCCGCCGCCCCGGGCGAGGGACCCGCGCTGGAACGGTTCACCCTCGCCGAGGACGAGCTGCGCACCGTACGCCTGCGCGTGCCCGAGGGCACCGCCGGCGCCGACATCGCCGCGCTCTGCGACGACCTCGCCCTGCACGACTGGCTGCTCACCACCGTCGTCCGCATGCTCGACGGGCTCCGCCTGGGCGCCGGAGCCGCCCACGACGCCGGTGCCGTGGTCCGCACGCTGCGCCCGGCCGTCGACCACCTGCTCCACCTGTGGATGCCCGGCGCCCGGGTCGGCCGCGAACTGGCCGCGCTCTGGGACCCGCTGGAGGAGCGGCCCGGCTTCACCCGGCAGTGGCAGGCCCTGGTGCAGCGCATCCGCGACCAGCTCACCCTGCACGCCATCCCCGCAGCCCACCGGGAGGTGGAACCGGCTCCCTGACCGAGCCCCGCCGTCCGGCGCGCGCAGCACCGCACGCCCGTCACCGCACGCACATCCCCGCACGATCCGACGCGTATCCCAACGGGGGGAGAGAGCGAGATGAGCACGGCACAGTCACCCCGACCCGACGACCCGCCCCGCACGACCAGCCCGATCGACCCGAGGGGCGAGTCCTCCTGGGCCCGCATGCTGCTGGTCGCCCTGGTCGTCGGCGGCCTCTTCTGGAGCGTCGCGGCCCTGCTGGATCCGGACGACGGCACCCTGCGGCAGTTCGTGGCCGCGGTGCTCTGCGCCGCCGCCGCACTGGCCGTCCAGTACGTCCTCGGCCTGGCACCCCGCCCCGGAGCGGAACGGCCGCAGGAGCACACCCGGCTGGCGGAGCACACCCGTCGGGTGGAGGAGGCCCTGGCCGAGAACACCGCCGCCGTGCGCGACGGCCTCAGCCGGTACGACACCGAGCTGAAGTCGGGCCTGACCCGGCACACCGAGGACGTCAAGCAGCTGGTCGAGACGCACGTCACCCAGGTCGACCACCGGTCCGCCGAGGCCGCCCGCCCGCTGGACCCGGTCCGCATCGACAGCGTGCCCGACCTGGCCAAGGGCTTCGCGGACGTCCTGCTGCCCAGCCCCTCAATCCTGCACACCTTCGTCCACCTGGAGATGTCCCGGGTGGTCGGGCACATGGCGGACCTCACCAACCTGAGCGCCGAGTGCCCCGGCGAGAACCACGACTGGATGCTCACCCTCACCCGCGCCGCCGAGCAGTCCATCCTCGCCACCAGCACCTCCGTGGACCGGGAGTTCTGGACCAGCGAGCCCGCCGGGCGCTACCTCGACGCCCAGCAGGCGGCCATCGACGAACAGGGCGTGGCGGTACGCCGCCTGTTCCTGCTGGAGAGCGCCCGCGAACTCGACGACCGGCTGCTGCGGCTGTGCGAGGAGCAGGAGCTGCGCCGCATCGACGTCCGCGTGGCGGTTCTGCCGGAGCTGCCCCCGCACCTCCAGCGCGGCACCACCAACGACTTCATCCTCTACGACGAGGAGGTGTCGTTCGAGATCGAGCAGGACCTGCGGGACGTCAACGTCCGCACCCGGCTCACCGCCCGCCAGGACTACGTGCGGGACCGGCTCAAGCGCTTCCGGGAACTCTGGGACGCGGGCATGGGCCTGCGCGAACTGGAGGTGCGCGTCGACGACGAGGAGGACGGCAACTGGATGGTCGACCGGGCCTGACGGCCGCCGTACTCCCCGGGGAGTAACGGCGGCTCCGCGTCTCCCCGGGCAGTAGCCGCGGGCTCGCCCTCAGGCCCGACGCGTTCGCGCCCCGCCGCCGGAAGTCTGGAGACCCACCCAGACATCCACCGGAGGGAGCCCGTCAGATGGGGGCCACAACGACAGGCGCGGGGCGGCGGCGGGCCGTGCCCTGGCTGGTGCTCGGACTGTGGATCGCCGTGCTGGCGATCGCCTCGCCGTTCGCGGCGAAGCTCAGTGACGTGCAGCGCGACCGGGCCGTCGACTACCTGCCGGCGAGCGCCGACTCGACGCAGGTCGCCAAGATCCAGGAGCGGCTGCCGGGCGGCGAGGCCACCGAGCTGGTCCTCGTCTACCACCGCGACGCCGGACTGACCGCCGCCGACCGGGCCACCGCCGCCGAGCAGGTCGCCGAGATCGCCGCCGCGCACGAACTCACCGGCCGCCCGCAGGGCATCCCGTCCGAGGACGGCACCACCCTCATGTACCCGGTCGCCTCCACCGAGCCCGGCACGGACGAGGAGGCCCGCGACGCCCTCGTCAACGACGTGCGGGACGTCGCCCGGGGCGGCGACGGGCTCGGCGTCGAGGTCGGCGGCTCCGGCGCGCTCGCCACCGACGCCTCCGAGGTCTACAACTCCCTCGACGGCCCGCTGCTCTACACCACCGCGGGCGTCGTCGCCCTCCTCCTGATCCTCATCTACCGCAGCCCGTTCCTGTGGCTGGTGCCGCTCGTCGTCGCCGGACTCGCCGACTACCTCTCCATGGGGGTCGCCTACGGCCTCAACCAGGCCTTCGGCACCTCCGTCTCCGGCCAGAGCAGCGGCATCATGACCATCCTCGTCTTCGGCGTCGGCACCGACTACGCGCTGCTGCTGGTCTCCCGCTACCGCGAGGAACTGCGCCGCATCGAGCGGCCGTACGACGCCATGCTCGCCGCCCTGCGCGGCTGCGGCCCCGCCGTGCTCGCCTCCTCCGGCACCGTCGCCGCCGGGCTGCTGTGCCTGCTCGCCGCCGACCTCAACTCCAGCCGCGGCATGGGCCCCCTCGGCACCGTCGGCGTGCTGTGCGCGCTGGCCGCCATGCTGACCCTGCTGCCCGCGCTGCTCGTCCTGCTCGGCCGCCGGGTCTTCTGGCCGCTGGTGCCCCGCTACGGCAGCACCCCCAAGGCCCGCCGCTCGCTGTTCACCGCGATGGGCGGCTCCGCGGAGCGCCGGCCCCGCACCGTCCTGGTGGGCGGCGCCGTCCTGCTCGGCGCGCTCGCGCTGGGCGCGTTCGCCCTGCCCGGCAACCTCAAGCAGGAGGACTCCTTCACCACCCGCCCCGACGCGATCGCCGCGATGGAGACCCTCGCCGACGCCTACCCGGAGTCGGGCACCCAGCCGATCAGTGTCATCAGCCCCACCGACCGCGCCGCGGCCGCGCTCAGCGAGATCCGCGACACCGACGGCGTCGAGAGCGCCGAGGCCGGCCGCAGCGGCGGCGGGTGGACGGAGCTGACCGTGCTGGCCTCCGCGCCGCCCCAGTCGGCCGCCGAGACCGCCACCATCGAGGCGCTGCGCGACAAGCTCGACGGCTCCTACGTCGGCGGCCCCAGCGCCGAGCAGATCGACCTGGAGGACACCAACGCCCGGGACACCGCCATCGTGGTACCGATCGTGCTGCTCTCGGTCCTGCTGATCCTCACGGTGCTGCTGCGCTCGCTGGTCGCGCCGCTGATCCTGGTCGCCGCCGTGGTCGCCGTGTGGGGCGCGGCCCTCGGCATCGGCGGCCTGGTCTTCGGCCCCCTCTTCGGCTTCGGGGGCACCGACCCGGGGCTGGGCCTGCTCTCCTTCGTCTTCCTGGTCGCGCTCGGCGTCGACTACGGCATCTTCCTGATGCACCGGATGCGCGAGGAGTCCCTGAAGGGCGCCGAACCCACCCAGGCCGCCCTGTCCGCGCTGCGCACCACCGGCGGTGTCATCGCCTCGGCCGGGCTGGTCCTGGCGGCCACCTTCGCCGTGCTCACCAGCATGCCGCTGGTGCAGCTGGTCGAGCTGGGGTTCGTCATCGCGGTCGGCGTCCTGCTCGACACCTTCCTCGTCCGCACCTACCTGGTCACCAGTGCCAGCGTCGCGCTGCGGCGCCGGGTGTGGTGGCCGGGGCGGCTGTCCCGGGCGCCCGGCCGCGCCGCGCCGGACGACGTACGGGAGCCCGTCGGTGTCTGAGGTGCCCGGCGACCGGAGCGCGCCCCTCCCCTCCCGGAGGGGCGCGTCCGTCGCGGAGGATGGACCCGTGCAGGCACCCACCGAGGCAACGCCCCGCCCCCGGATCGGCGAGCGGATCATGGCCGTCATCAACCGTGATCCCCTCACCGCGCCCCACGGCACCCGCAACGACGCCGTACTGGCCGCGGTGCTCCTCGGCGCCGCCGTCTGCCTGGCGCTGTTCACCGACGAGGACCGCCGCCCGGACGCGCTGGGCTGGACGCTGCTGGTCGCCGCGCACGTCCCGATCGTGTGGCGGCGGCGCCATCCGCTGCTGGTGCTCGCGGCGCTGTTCGCCCTGGTCGGGCCCTACCACGCGATGGACAACAACCACACCGCCGCGGGCCCCGCCTCCTACGTGGCGCTCTACACCCTGGCCGTCACCGGCCGCCCCCTGCGCACCGTCGTGACCGGCGTCGCGGTCCTCACCGCGTCCGTGAGCATCATGCTCACCGTCAACACCCACCAGGCCCTCGAACTGATCCGCATCTCCGGCTGGGTCATCGCCATTCTCTTCTGCGGCATCGACGTCCGCTACTACCGCCAGTACGTCGCCTCCATCGTCGAGCGCGCCGAGCGCGCCGAACGCACCCGCGAGGAGGAGGCCCGGCGGCGCGTCGCCGAGGAACGCCTGCGGGTCGCCCGGGACCTGCACGACCTGCTGGCGCACAGCATCACCCTCATCGGGGTGCAGACCTCGGTCGCCGCCCACGTCCTGACCGCCGACCCGGAGCGCCTGGACCGCGCGGCCGTCGCCAAGGCCCTCGACGACATCGCCGAGACCTGCCGCTCGGCGCGCGGCGAACTGCGCACCACCCTCGAAGTGCTCAGGGCGCAGGACGCCATCGGGGTACCCGACGCCCGCGGCCCGCTGCCCGGCCTGCACGGCCTGCCCGACCTGGCGCGCAGCGCCCGGCTCGCCGGTGCGGATGTGGACCTGTCGGTGGACGCCGACGACGTCCCGCCCGCGGTCGGCGCCGCCGTCTACCGCATCACGCAGGAGGCGCTGACCAACGTCGTACGGCACGCGGGGCCGAAGCCGTCGGTCCGTGTCGAGGTACGCGCCGGGCCGGGCGCCCTGCGCCTGTCCGTCACCGACGACGGCACCGGACCCGACCCGGCCGGTACCCCCGGCTTCGGCCTCGTCGGCATGCGGGAGCGGGCCCGCAGCGTGGGCGGCACACTCGACGCCGGACCGCGTAAGGACGCCGGCGGCTTCGAGGTGACGGCCGTACTGCCGACCCCCGCCACCACCCGTACGACCCCCCTGACCCCGGAGCGAACCGCATGACGATACGCGTGCTGCTGGCGGACGACCAGAACCTGGTCCGGGCGGCGTTCGCCCTGCTGGTGGCGTCGGCCCCCGACATGGAGGTGGTCGGCGAGGCCGGCACCGGCCGCGAGGCCGTGGAGCTGGCCCGCGCCCGACGCGCCGACCTGGTCGTCATGGACGTACGCATGCCGGACCTGGACGGCATCGAGGCGACCCGGCTGATCGCCGCCGACGAGGACCTGGCAGGTGTGAAGGTGCTGGTCCTCACCACCTACGACACCGACGAGAACATCGTCGAGGCGCTCCACGCGGGCGCCTCCGGATTCCTGGTCAAGGACACGAAGCCCGCCGAACTCCTGGACGCCATCCGCACGGTGACGGCGGGCGACGCCCTCCTGTCGCCGGGTCCGACGGCCCGCCTGATCGAGCGCTTCCTGCGCAGCCCGTCGGCCCTGCACCCGCCCGGATCGGGTCCCGACTGCCTTTCGGACCGGGAACGCCAGGTCCTCACCCTGGTGGCCCGGGGCCTCAACAACACCGAGATCGCCGACTCCCTGGGCCTGAGCCCGCTCACCGCGAAGACCCACGTCAGCCGCATCATGGGCAAGCTGGGGGCGCGGGACCGGGCCCAACTGGTCATCGTGGCCTACGAGTCGGGCCTGGTGACGCCGGGCCTCGGCACCGGCTGACCTTCGGCGCCGGGCGGCCTACCTAAGTCACGGCGGCGTAGACCGACGGCGGAGTGTCCCGGAGGCCCGGAATCGGCACAGTGGCGGCATGGAGAAGAAGCCGAGCAGAAGCACGGAAGACAGGGGCATCAGCCGGGCACGGTTCCTCGCGGGGGCGGCGGCCCTGGGGCTCGCCGGAGCGGCGCTCCCGGCGACCGGCGCGCAGGCGGCGGCGGACACCCGCACCGGGCGGCCGGGGCGGGGCCTGACCCGCCGGGGCGTCGTCTACACCGTCGGGGCGGGGGAGACACCGGGCACGGCCTGGGACCCGGCCCGGATGCGCGCCGACATCCGCGCCGTCCGCCGCGACCTGCACGCGGACACCGTGGACGTCACCGGTGACGGCGTCGAACGCCTCACCGCCACGGCCGCCGAGGCTGCCGAACGGGGCCTGCACGTCTGGCTCCAGCCGACCCTCGGGGACGCCCCGCAGCGCGAGATCCTGGAGCACCTCGCCGAGTGCGGCCGGTTCGCCGAGCGGCTGCGCAGGCACGGGGCCAGCGTGGAACTCAGCGTCGGCTGCGAGTTCTGGCTCTTCGTCCCCGGCATCGTCCCGGGGGAGACGGCCCAGGAACGCATCGAGAACCTCCAGACCGGCACCGCGGACCCGGAACAGGTGCAGCGCAGGCTGACCGCCTTCACCGCGAGGGCGGCGGCGGTCGGCCGCTCCGTCTTCGACGGCCGGCTCAGCTACGCCGCCGCCCAGGACGACGAGGTCGACTGGACCCTCTTCGACGTGGTCGGCATCGACTACTACTCGTATCACCAGGACCCGGCCGACTACGTCCGCGAGCTGCGCCGGTACCTGCGCTGGGGCAAGCCCCTGGCGATCACCGAGTTCGGCACCTGCACGTACGCAGGCGCGCCGCAGGCGGGCGGCATGGGCTGGTCCGTGGTCGACTACGACAAGGACCCACCGGAGATCAAGGGCGGCCTGGTCCGCAGCGAGCACACCCAGGCCGCCTACCTGACGGACCTGCTGGCGGTCTTCGAGTCGATGGGCCTGTACGCGGCGATGGCCTTCGAGTTCCTCACCGCCGACGCCCCGCACCTTGCGGACGACCCGCTGCACGACCTGGACATGGCGAGCTACGCCATCACCAAGCCGGTCAGGGACCGCCCCGGCGACCCCGCGTCCCCCTGGCACTGGGAGCCCAAGGAGGCCTTCCACGCCCTGTCCCGCCGCTACGCCCGGGCGGCCTGCTAGCCGCAGCGCACGTCGGAGGCCGGCCGCATTCCCGTGGCCAGGAAGCGGGAGACCGTGGCGTCCCCGCAGGCGTTGCCGTTGGCCAGGTAGGAGTCGTGGCCGGTGGAGTCCACGGTCACCATGACGGCACGCCGGCCGAACGCCTCGCGCAGCTTGCGTGCCCCGGTGAGCGGGGTGGCGACGTCCCGTTCGTTCTGCACGAGCAGCACGTTGGACGGCCCGCGACCGGTGATCCGCACCGGCGCCTCACGGGGCGGGTACGGCCAGGCGGCGCACAGCATCGCGTTGCGCGGCATGCCCGCGGTGAGCGGGTACTCGGCGCGGCTGACGGCGACGTCCTTCTCGTACGCGGCCTGGTCCTCGGGCCACGCCACGTCGTTGCACAGCACACCCGCGCCGACGGCGGCGACGTTCTGCAGCACCGCCTCGGGCGGCGCCTGGGGCGCGGGCGGCACGGTGCCCCGCTGGGCGGCCCGCATCAGCCTGGCGAGCGTCGGGAACTTGCCGGGGGAGTAGAGGCTGTCCAGCATCGTCTGGCGCAGCACGTTGCCGTTCAGCTCCGCCGGATTGGCACCGGGCCACGGGATCGGCTTCCGGTCCAGCCGGGCGGCGAGCCGCAGGAACAGCGGCCGTACGTCGGCGGCCCGCCGCGCCACCCGGTCGGGATTGCCGGGCCGGGCCGCCCAGGCGGCGAACTCGGGGAAGGTGTCCTCGACCCCCTGCTCGTGCCCCGCGAGCCAGGCACGCGCCACCCGGGCGGGATCGGGGTCGTCGTTGCTGTCCAGCACGATCCGGTCGGTGCGGTGCGGGAACAACTGCGCGTACACGGCCCCGACGTACGTCCCGTACGACACGCCCCACGCGGAGATCCGCCGCTCGCCCAGCGCGGCCCGGAGGCGGTCGATGTCGCGGGCCTCGTTGGCCGTGCTCAGGTGCTTGATCAGCTCCCCGCCGTTGCGTACGCAGGCGTCGGCCATGCGCCGGGCGGTGGCCATGTTCTGGTCCACCGAGCCGTCGGGGGCGGGCCAGGGGCGGAGTTTGGAGGTGGCGAGGTCGCCGTGCTCCAGCCCGCAGTCGACGGAGGTGGACGGGGCGAGCCCGCGCGGTGCGAATCCGATGAGGTCGTGACGGTCGCGGACCTCCTGGGGCAGCTTCTGCCCCTTGCCCGAGGGGTCGTTGAGGCTGGACCCGCCCGGCCCGCCGGGAATCAGGAGCAGGGCCCCGCGCCGGGAGCCCGGCTGCTCGGCGGGGATGCGGGAGACGGCCATCTCGATGCGGGGGCCGCCGGGATCGGCGTAGTCCATCGGCACGTCGAGGGTGGCGCACTCCTGCCGGGGGTCGAGCCCCGTGCCCTCGCAGGCGGACCAGGTGAGGGGCCCGGGCGTACTCCCGCCGGTCGCGGAGGCGGTCACCGGTGCGGTGACGCCGAGGAGGGCGGTGGACACGCCGACGATGGCGGCGTTGCGGATGCTTCTGCTGCGGCTTCGCTTGCGCTGCGTCATGCGAGGAGCCTCGCCGAAGCCCGGGGGCCGTCACATCCGGGCAACTGCCCGATGTTTACGGGGGTTTGCCCCCTAGGGAGAGCGCCGTGCGGACTAGGGCAGGGTCACGTTGCTCTCGAAGTTGAGCCAGGACAGGGACGCGATGGTGCTCATGGAGGGGCACAGCTCCCGCAGCTTGGCCGGGTCGGTCTTGGGCGGGGTGGAACCCATGTCGTAGCAACCGAGCTTGCGGACGGTGTTCACCGCCTTCACCACCTGCCCCGCGGACTTCTCGACCTCGGTGTACTCACCGCCGGGGAAGTCCCGCTCGATGCTCTCGGCCATCGCGCCGGCGAGTTCCCCGGCCGCGGTGAGGTCCTTCCCGCATCCGGGGTCGTCCCAGGCGACGTGGCTGCACATCGGGGAGCTGCTCATGCCGTAGGCGATGCGGTAGAGCGGCAGCAGCTCCGCCGGGGTCGCGGGCTTGGCCGAGGAGGCGGCCGCCGACGGCTGCTTCGACTCCGCCGGGGTGGAGGAAGCGGCCCGGGTCGGTTTCCGGTCGTCGGCCGCCTTCCCGTCCGCGCCGCCGCCGCAGGCGGACAGCGTCAGGAGTGTCGTGGCGGCTGCGGACAGGGCGAGGGCGAATCGACGCGTGAGCATGGGGTCACTCAAGCGCCGGACGAGTTGTTCAGACACCCGCTCCACGGGACTGAACAACGCCGCGGACGAACTCCGTCCAGGCTGCCGACCCGACGACGATCACCGGGCCGTCGGTCACTTTGCTGTCCCGGACGGGTATGACCCCGGGGACTCCGTCGGTGACTTCGAGGCAGTTGCCGCCTTCGCCGTTGCTGTACGTGCTCTTGCGCCAGCGGGCAGCACCGGGGAAGTCTTGCGCGACTTCGACGCAGTCGCCTCCCTCACCGTTGCTGTAGCTGCTCTTCGTCCAGCGGGCGTCGGTCAGGTCGTACTCGCGCATCGTCTGAAGTCCTCCGCCGCCGAGTCGATCAGGGCCAGGGACGCCTCCGGCGACAGCGCGGCGACCCTGAGCAGATCGTATGCGCGCTGCGCCCGCTTCACCACGGCCGGTGCGTCGACCAGCGTTCCCGAAAACGAGGTCTCTGTATAGGCGACCGGAGGAGCGTCCTCGAAGTCCATGAGCCGCAGATCCCCGGTCATGGCCGCATGCGCCCCCGCTCCGAACGACAGCACCGTCACCACCGCCGCGCGCTCCCGGATCAGCCGCGCAACGTGCTCCAGCTGTGCCGCCATCGCCTGCGGACCGCCCACCGGGATCCGCAGCACGTTCTCGTGCAGCGTCACCCAATACTCGGGCCTTGTAGCGTCGTCCAGGATCAGCGACCGCTCCAGGCGGGCCGCGACGATCTCGTCGACGTACGAGTCCGGCTTGAAGGGGTTCGCGGCGATGGTGACCGCGCGGGCGTAGTCCGCGGTCTGGAGCAGGCCCGGCACGACCGTCGGGGCGAACTCGCAGATCCTCGTGGCCAGCCGCTCCAGTTCGACCACCCCGGCGAAGTAATCCGCATACCGGGGATCGTCAATCAGCTTCCGGCACAGTCGCTCGAAAATACCGTCGGTTTGTAGCGCATCGTCGATCCGCTGGGCCACGTCCAACTGGGGTTTCCGAATTGCCTGTTCGAACTGGCCGATGTAGCCGCCGGACACGAATACCCGTGCGCCCAGCTCTACTTGGGTGATTCCGGCGTCCTCCCGCCGGCGTTTCAGTTCCGTTCCGAAGAACTCCCACGCGGCCTGCCGTGAACCATTGGCCATAACCAACCCCCATGCGCTGACCCGCACTTGTAGTGCACGTACTCCTGCCGAGTGTAGGCACGTCGCGGCATTCTGGGGGTACGAAGAGTGAAAACGTAAAGGGAAGGGAACGTGGTGGAGGCACGGCACTCGGCGCTCTGCGTCGAAGGAGCGGAGGACACGGTGAAGGAATTGCGCGCGGCGCTCGCGGAGGCAGGAATTGTTCTTCCCTCACTCGGGCTCGACCCGGTGAGTCTTGCGCGGGAGGCGCCCTGTCCGCTCGTCGAATTGGGCCGGTGTTCCGTGGAGACCGCGCAGCGCCTCGCGGCGGTGTTGCGGTGACGAGGACGCCGCCCGTCGGGGTCTACGCCGTGGACACCCGCAGTGGACGGGTCGGGATCGTCATGGGGCACGAGGGCCCCTACGTGCAGATGCGGCCGTACGGCGGCGGGCGGGAGTGGGACGCCGAGCCGGGTGACGTACGCCACGCCACCGCCGCGGAGCGGCTCAGCGCGGCGACGGCGTACACCAACGCCCGGAGCCGTGGCGAGGTGCCTTGAAGGATGCGCGAGAATGGGCGGCATGAGTCTGTTCCGCGACGACGGCATCGTGCTGCGCACCCAGAAGCTGGGTGAGGCGGACCGGATCATCACCATGCTCACGCGCGGTCACGGGCGGGTACGCGCCGTGGCGCGCGGGGTGCGGCGCACGAAGTCGAAGTTCGGGGCGCGGCTGGAGCCGTTCTCGCACGTGGACGTGCAGTTCTTCTCGAAGGGCAGCGAGCTGGTCGGGCGCGGGCTGCCGCTGTGCACGCAGAGCGAGACCATCGCGCCGTACGGTGGCGGGATCGTGACCGACTACGCGCGGTACACCGCGGGGACCGCCATGCTGGAGACGGCCGAGCGGTTCACCGATCACGAGGGCGAGCCGGCGGTGCAGCAGTACCTGCTGCTGGTCGGCGCGCTCAGGACCCTCGCCCGGGGCGAGCACGCGCCGAACCTGGTGCTCGACGCCTTCCTGCTGCGCTCGCTGGCCGTGAACGGGTACGCCCCGACCTTCGGGGACTGCGCGAAGTGCGGCCTGCCCGGTCCGAACCGGTTCTTCTCGGTCGGCTCGGGCGGGTCCGTCTGCGTCGACTGCCGGGTGCCCGGCAGCGTCGTACCCTCGCCGCAGGCCCTGGAACTGCTCGGGGCGCTGCTTGCGGGAGACTGGGGCACGGCGGACGCGGCCGAGCCGCGGTACGTGCGGGAGGGGAGCGGACTGGTCTCCGCCTACCTGCACTGGCACCTGGAGCGGGGACTGCGCTCCCTGCGGTACGTCGAGAAGTAGGAGAGAACGGATATGGCCGTACGCGGGATTCTGGGGCGCCAGCGCCGGGAGTACAGGACGCCGGAGCCGCACCCGTCCGGTGCGCGGCCGCCGAAGCTCGGTGAGCTGGTCCCGGAGCACGTGGCGATCGTCATGGACGGCAACGGCCGCTGGGCCAAGGAGCGCGGGCTGCCGCGCACCGAGGGGCACAAGGTCGGCGCCGAGCAGGTCATGGACGTGCTCCAGGGCGCGATCGAGATCGGCGTCGGGAACATCTCCCTGTACGCCTTCTCCACGGAGAACTGGAAGCGCTCGCCGGAAGAGGTGCGCTTCCTGATGAACTTCAACCGCGACTTCATCCGCAAGTCCCGCGACACCCTCGACGGTCTCGGGGTGCGGGTGCGGTGGGCGGGGCGGATGCCCAAGCTGTGGAAGTCGGTGGCCAAGGAGCTCCAGGTCGCGCAGGAGCAGACCAAGGACAACGACCAGCTCACTCTGTATTTCTGCATGAACTACGGCGGGCGGGCGGAGATCGCCGACGCGGCGCAGGCCCTCGCCGAGGACGTGCGGTCCGGGAAGCTCGACCCGGCCAAGGTCAACGAGAAGACGCTCGCCAGGTACCTGTACTACCCGGACATGCCGGACGTGGACCTGTTCCTGCGGCCGAGCGGTGAGCAGCGCACGTCGAACTACCTGATCTGGCAGAGCGCGTACGCGGAGATGGTCTTCCAGGACGTGCTGTGGCCGGACTTCGACCGGCGCGACCTGTGGCGGGCCTGTCTGGAGTTCGCCTCCCGGGACCGCCGCTTCGGCGGCGCCATCCCCAACGAGGAACTGCTGGCCATGGAAGGCCGCAGTACCCAGTAAGCCCAGGGCGGCAGAATCAGCCCGTCCGGCGTTTGAGGACGAGGCCGTTCAGGCCGGAAAAAGGGGGCCCGGGGCGCAGCCCCGGCCCCACCCCGCTCAGCCGCCGGAGGCACCCGCGCAGTCGGCGCAGGTGCCGAAGATCTCCACCGTGTGCGCCACGTTGACGTAGCCGTGTTCCGCGGCGATGGCCTCGGCCCACTTCTCCACGGCGGGGCCCTCCACCTCGACGGCCTTGCCGCAGGCGCGGCAGACCAGGTGGTGGTGATGGTCGCCGGTGGAGCAGCGCCGGTAGACGGACTCGCCCTCGGCGGTGCGCAGGACGTCGACCTCGCCGGCGTCGGCGAGGGACTGCAGGGTGCGGTAGACCGTGGTGAGCCCGACCGCGTCGCCCTTGTGCTTGAGCATGTCGTGCAGTTCCTGCGCGCTGCGGAACTCCTCGACCTCCTGGAGGGCGGCCGACACGGCAGCCCGCTGCCGGGTGGCGCGGCCCTTCACGGGCGGTCCAGCGGTGGTCACTGGATTCCTCCTCACGTCTTCGCGGCTTGCCGGGCCATTGTGCCAGCCCGGCCTGTCCGCGGTCAGACGCCGACCTCGTCGGCGGCCCCCCTGGTGGCCGGAATCTTGCACTCCGCCGGATCCGCGGCCGGTTGCGCGGCGGCGAGTGCCCGCGCGCGTCGCCTGGCCAGCGGTGCCGCCAGCAGGCTCAGCAGGATGAACGCGCCGATGGTGAGCAGCACGATCGTCGCGCCGGGCGGCACGTCCTGGTAGTACGAGGTGACCGTGCCGCCGATCGTCACGCTCACGCCGAGCGCCACGGAGATCGCGAAGGTGGCGGCGAAGCTGCGGGTGAGCTGCTGGGCCGCGGCCACCGGGACCACCATCAGCGCGGAGACCAGGAGCAGGCCGACGACGCGCATCGCGACGGTGACCGTGACCGCCGCCGTGACGGCCGTCAGCAGGTTCAGCGCACGCACCGGCAGCCCGGTGACCCGGGCGAACTCCTCGTCCTGGCTGACGGCGAACAGCTGGCGGCGCAGCCCGACCGTGACCAGGACCACGAAGGCGGCCAGCAGGCAGATCGCGGTCACGTCGGACTCGGAGACCGTCGACAGGGAGCCGAAGAGGTACGAGGTGAGGTTGGCGTTGGAGCCGCCCGGCGCGAGGTTGATGAACATCACGCCGCCCGCCATGCCGCCGTAGAAGAGCATGGCGAGGGCGATGTCGCCGCGGGTCTTGCCGTACCAGCGGATCAGCTCCATGAGGACCGCGCCGAGGACCGAGACCAGGGTCGCCATCCAGACGGGGGACCAGGTCAGCAGGAAGCCGAGGCCGACGCCGGTCATCGCCACGTGGCCGATGCCGTCGCCCATCAGGGCCTGGCGGCGCTGGACCAGGTAGATGCCGATGGCCGGGGCGGTGATGCCCACCAGGACGGCGGCGAGCAGCGCCCGCTGCATGAAGGCGTAGTTCAGTATTTCCATGGTCGTCGCCTTCTCAGCTCAGCAGGCCGGTGCGGATCGGTTCGGCGCCCGCCGGTGCGTGCGGGTGGACGTGGTCGTGGCCGGGCAGCGCGTGCTGGCCGACCGCCTCGGGCGGCGGGCCGTCGTGCAGGACGCAGCCGTCGCGGAGGACGACCGCCCGGTCGATCAGCGGCTCCAGCGGGCCCAGCTCGTGCAGGACCAGGAGGACGGTGGCGCCGGCCGCGACCTGCGCCCGCAGGGTCTGGGCCAGCACTTCCTGGCTGGCCAGGTCGACGCCGGCCATCGGCTCGTCCATGATCAGCAGCTCGGGCTCGGCGGCGAGCGCGCGGGCGATCAGCACGCGCTGGTGCTGGCCGCCGGAGAGGGCGTTCACCGAGTCCTTGGCGCGGTCGGCCATGCCGACCAGGTCGAGGGCGCGGCGCACGGCCTCGTGGTCCGCCTTGCGCAGGACGCCGAAGCGGGCCCGGGAGAGCCGGCCCGAGGAGACCACCTCGGTCACCGTGGCGGGGACGCCGCCCGCGGCCGTGGTGCGCTGCGGGACGTAGCCCACGCGCGCCCAGTCGCGGAAGCGGCGCCTGGGGGTGCCGAACAGCTCGATCTCCCCGCCCGTCACCGGCACCTGGCCGATGATCGTGCGCACGGCCGTGGACTTGCCCGAGCCGTTGGCGCCGAGCAGCGCGACCACCTGGCCGCGCCGCACGGTGAGGTCGATGCCGCGCAGGACGGGGCGTGAGCCCAGCTCGGCGCGGACGCCGCGCAGGGATATGACGGACTCGTCGCTCACGAGGTCCTCCGTAACGATCGAACTGCGGGTGGTACTGCTTACTTGGCGCCGAGGGCGGTCTCCAGCGCCTTGAGGTTGGACTGCATGACCCCGAGGTAGTCGTCGCCCTTGGACTTGTCGGTGATGCCCTCCAGCGGATCGAGGACGTCCGTCTTCAGGCCCGCGTCCTTGGCGAGGGTCTTCGCGGTCTTGTCGGACACCAGTGTCTCGTAGAAGACGGTGGTGACGCCGTCGGCCTTGGCCTCCTGCTGGAGTTCCTTGATCCGGGCGGGGCTGGGCTCGCTCTCCGGGTCGAGGCCGTTGATGGCCTCCTGGGTGAGGCCGTAGCGCTCGGCGAGGTAGCCGAAGGCGGCGTGGTTGGTGAAGAAGACCTTGGTGTCGGTCTTCGCCAGACCGTCCTTGTACGCCGTGTTCAGGCCGGCCAGCTTCTTCGCCAGCGCCTCGGCGTTCTTCCGGTAGTCGTCGGCGTGGTCCGGGTCGGCCTTCTCGAACGACTTGGCCACGCCCTCGGCGATCTCGGCGTACTTCACCGGGTCCAGCCAGACGTGCGGGTCGAGGGCGTGCTCGCCGCCCTCGGAGTGCTCCTCCTCGGCGTGCTCGTCCGCGTGCTCCTCGCCGCCGTGGTCGTGCTCCACGTCGCCGTGGTCTTCCAGCTTGGTCAGCGTGGCCGCGTCGATCTTCGTCTTCACGTCGGACTGGGCGATGGCCTCGTCCACGGCGGGCTGGAGGGTCTTGAGGTAGAGCACCGCGTCCGCCTCGCCCATCTCGGCGGTCTGCTTGGCGCTCAGCTCCAGGTCGTGCGGCTCCTGGCCGGGCTCGGTGAGCGTGGTGACGTTCACGTGGTCCCCGCCGATCTGCTCGGCGAGGTACTCCATGGGGTAGAACGACGCGACGACGTCGAACTTGTCCGTATTGCCCGCCGCAGAGCTGTCGCTGGAGCAGGCGGAGAGGGTGCCGAGGCCGAGCGCGGTGGCCGCGGTGACTGCTATGCCGGATATGCGGCGTCGTCGTACGTTCATGACACCCATTTTCAACAAATATGGAAACCGTTGTCAACAAGCGCCCGATCGCACAGACGGCAGGCCCCGATTTGGTCGTGGGGCGGCCCACGCCGGTAACCTGAAGCATTCTCTGGAAGCATCCTCGCTTCGTCGCCCGTCGTCGTAATGAAGAGAGCACCGTGGCCGCCGACAAGATCGACACCATCGTCAGCCTGAGCAAGCGCCGTGGCTTCGTATTCCCCTGCAGTGAGATCTACGGCGGTCAGCGCGCCGCCTGGGACTACGGTCCGTTGGGTGTCGAGCTCAAGGAGAACCTCAAGCGCCAGTGGTGGCGCTACATGGTCACCTCGCGCGAGGACGTCGTCGGTCTCGACTCCTCCGTGATCCTGGCCCCCGAGGTCTGGGTGGCCTCCGGTCACGTCGCCACCTTCACGGACCCGCTGACCGAGTGCACCTCCTGCCACAAGCGGTTCCGCGCGGACCACCTGGAGGAGGCGTACGAGGAGAAGAAGGGCCACGCCCCGGAGAACGGCCTGGCCGACCTCAACTGCCCCAACTGCGGCAACAAGGGCACCTTCACCGAGCCCAAGCAGTTCTCCGGTCTGCTCTCCACCCACCTCGGCCCGACCCAGGACAGCGGCTCCGTCGCCTACCTGCGGCCCGAGACCGCCCAGGGCATCTTCACCAACTTCGCCCAGGTGCAGACCACTTCGCGCCGCAAGCCGCCGTTCGGCATCGCCCAGATGGGCAAGTCCTTCCGCAACGAGATCACGCCCGGCAACTTCATCTTCCGCACCCGCGAGTTCGAGCAGATGGAGATGGAGTTCTTCGTCAAGCCGGGCGAGGACGAGAAGTGGCAGGAGTACTGGATGGAGCAGCGCTGGAACTGGTACACCGGTCTCGGCCTGCGCGAGGAGAACATGCGGTGGTACGAGCACCCGCAGGAGAAGCTCTCCCACTACTCCAAGCGCACCGCCGACATCGAGTACCGCTTCCAGTTCGGCGGCAGTGAGTGGGGCGAGCTGGAGGGCGTCGCCAACCGCACCGACTACGACCTCTCCTCGCACGCCAAGGCCTCCGGCCAGGACCTCTCCTACTACGACCAGGAGGCCCAGGAGCGCTGGACGCCGTACGTCATCGAGCCGGCGGCCGGTGTCGGGCGCGCGATGCTCGCCTTCCTGCTCGACGCGTACATCGAGGACGAGGCGCCGAACGCCAAGGGCAAGCTGGAGAAGCGCACTGTGCTGCGGCTCGACCCGCGGTTGTCCCCGGTGAAGGTCGCCGTGCTGCCGCTGTCCCGCAACCCGGAGCTGTCGCCGAAGGCGAAGGGGCTGGCGCAGGCGCTGCGGCAGCACTGGAACATCGAGTTCGACGACGCGGGTGCGATCGGGCGGCGGTACCGGCGCCAGGACGAGATCGGGACGCCGTTCTGTGTGACCGTCGACTTCGACACGCTGGACGACAACGCGGTGACCGTGCGGGAGCGCGACACGATGAAGCAGGAGCGCGTGTCGCTGGACCAGATCGAGGGGTACCTCGCGTCTCGGCTGGTTGGCTGCTGAACGTCCGGTTCGGTTGCCGTACCAGGGGGCTCTGCCCCCTGGACCCCCGGGGACCTGTGCCCACCCACCACCCGACTCGGTCGGCTGGTGGGTGGGCGTTTTCGCGTCAGCGGCCCTGCAGGGACTTCACGTTGTTGCCGAAGGTCCAGTTCTTCGAGCCGTCCCAGTTGAGGGACCAGGTCATCAGGCCCTTGAGGGAGCCGTTGTAGTGGTTCCAGGCCTGGGAGACCAGGGAAGGTGACATGTGGCCGCCGCCCGCGCCGGGCTGGGCGGGCAGGCCCGGGACCTGCTTGTCGTAGGGCACCCGGATCGTCGTGCCCTGGATGACCAGGCCCTTGTTGAGGCAGTCGGTCTGGGCGGTGAAGCCCTGTACGGTGCCGGCCGAGTAGGAGTCGCCGGAACAGCCGTACATGCTGCCGTTGTAGTACTGCATGTTCAGCCACCACAGGCGGCCGTTGTCCGCGTACTTCTTGATGATCGGCAGGTACGCGCCCCAGATCGAGCCGTAGACGATGCTGCCGCCGGTCACGTACGCCGTCTCCGGGGCCATCGTGAGGCCGAAGTTGGCGGGCATGCGGGCCAGCACGCCGTCGATGATGCGGATCAGGTTGGCCTGGGACGTGGAGAGCTGGTTGATGTTGCCGCTGCCGGTCAGGCCGGTCTCGATGTCGATGTCGATGCCGTCGAAGTTGTACTCCTTCAGGATCGGCACGATCGTGTCGACGAAACGGTCCGCCACTGCGGTCGAGTTGAGATCGATGCCGGCCGTCGCGCCGCCGATGGAGAGCAGGAGTGTCTGCCCGGACGCCTTGGCCGCGCACATCTCCGCGGGCGTCGCCACCTTCACGCCGGTGTCCATGCCGTCCTCCCACAGGGCCGTCCCGTCGGAGAGGATCACCGGGAAGGCCGCGTTGAGGACGTTGTAGCCGTGGGCGGCGATCTCGGGGTTGGTGATCGGGGTCCAGCCGAAGGGCGGGTGGACCCCGTTGGCGGCTCCGTCCCAGTTCTCCCAGTAGCCCTGGAGGACCTTGCCCGCGGGCTTCGACTTCACGGCGCAGGTGTCGGCGGCCGCGCCGGTGGGGGCGGCGCCCTCGGGAGCCGCCGACGCGGTGGCGACTCCCAGCGGGACCAGAACGGTGGCCGCCAGTGCGGCGGCCAGTAGACGGATCTTGCGGCGGATCATGCCGGGCCTCCCGGTGGGGGTTCGGTGAGGGAGAGACGTCTTGTGTCGTAGGCATGACAGTGCAGTGGTCCAGACCTTTCGTCAAGAGGTCTGGACCAAGTGGCGCGGGTGGATCGGGCGGTCGTCAGACGATCGTCCGGGGCAGGCGCAGGCTCAGCAGGCCGGTCAGCACCACCCCGGCGAACTGGACCAGCAGCGTCGTCACCAGGGCGTCCCGCATGCCCATCCCCGGGACCAGCGACAGGAACAGCGTGCCCAGGGTGGCCACACCCAGGGCCAGGGACGCCTGCTGGGTGGTGACCATGACGCCACCGCCCACGCCGGCCCGTACGGCAGGCACCTCCGACAGGACCACCCGCAGGATGACCGGGAGCTGGAGCGCCTGGCCCGCGCCCGCGACCGCCGCGCCCGGCAGGAGTTCCACCAGGCCCAGGTCGGGCCAGGAGCGCCAGGCGGCCAGCGTCATCAGGGCCAGGCCCACCCCCTGGAGGGCGGCGCCGACGGGCACGACGCGGGTGCCGTAGCGGGCGACCAGCCGGGGACCGGCGAGCGAGAAGAGGAAGAACACCACCGCGAGCGGGGCCAGCGCCAGGCCCGCGGCCACCGGTCCCAGGCCCGCGCCCTGCTGCAACGCCACCGCGATGACGAACATGAAGCCGCTGAAGCCGATCGAGAACGGCACGATGAGCAGCAGGCCGCGGCGCAGCGAGACGATCGCGAACAGGCTCGGCGGGATCAGCGGCGTACGGCCCGCGCGGTCCGCCCGGCGCTCCACCGCGTAGAACGCCGCCGCCGCGAACGGGAACGCGGCCAGCGACAGCCACGTCCACAGCGGCCAGCCCGCCGCCCGGCCCTCGGTCAGCGGGACCAGCAGGGTCAGGATCGAGGCGGCCAGCAGGAAGGTGCCGGGGACGTCCACCGGCTCGGGGCGGGCGGAGCGGGTCTCCGGGACCGCGCGGGCGGCGAGGAAGAGGCCCACGAGGACCACCGGAACGTTGACGAGGAAGACGGAACGCCAGCCGCTGCCCGCGATGTCCGCCGCCACCAGGACGCCGCCCAGGATCTGGCCGGCCACCATCGACAGACCGGCCGTCGCCCCGTACAGGCCCATGGCCTTGGCGCGCCGGGGACCGGTCGTGGTCGCCTGGATGGTCGCCAGCACCTGCGGCAGCATCGCGGCGGCCGAGGCGCCCTGCGCCACCCGCGCGGCCACCAGCGACCAGGCGTCCGGCGCCAGCCCGCAGGCCAGCGAGGTCAGCCCGAAGGCCGCCATGCCGCCCAGGAACAGGCGGCGCCGGCCGAAGAGGTCGCCGAGCCGGCCGCCGAGGACCAGCAGGACGGCGTACGCCACCCCGTAGCCGGCGACGACGAGTTCCAGGACCGCCTCGCCCGCGGAGAGGTCCGTGGCGATGGTGGGCAGGGCGACGTTGACGATGAAGGCGTCGACGAGCGGGAGTGCCGCACCGAGCAGCACCGTGAAGAGTCCGAGACCGCCGAGCGCGGGTGGCGCCGCGGGGTCCGTGCGGACGGGACGTGAAGTGATGGTTTCGGTCACGTGGTCGAGCCTGCGACCGCAGCCAGAGTGGTACCAGAGTCTCCTTATGCTGGTAGTAGGAGTACCTGGCAACAGGTTGCCGGACGCGGCACCCTGGAGGCATGACGACGATGACGGGCCGGGCGGCGGCGGCCGACATGACGGGCCGGGGGACGGCCGACCGGCTCCCGCCCCGGGACACCGGCTCGGAGATCCGGCGGCACGAACTCGCCGCCTTCCTGCGCAGCCGCCGCGAGCGTATCGCCCCCGAGCAGGTCGGGCTGCCCCGCGGCCGCCGGCGCCGGACGCCGGGGCTGCGGCGCGAGGAGGTCGCCCAGCTCTCGGCCGTCGGCGTCACCTGGTACACCTGGCTGGAGCAGGCCCGGGACATCCAGGTCTCCGTGCAGGTCCTCGACGCCCTCGCCCGCACCCTGCTGCTCGACGCCTCCGAGCGCGCCCACCTCTTCCAGCTGGCGGGGGCGGTCGACCCGACGCCCGCGCGGGTGTGCCCGGTGATCACACCGGCGGTGCGCGCCCTGCTGGAGCGGTTCGAGCCGTACCCCGCCTGCGTGCAGAACAGCCGGTACGACATCCTCGCCCACAACCGGACGTACGGGCTGCTGCTGTGCGACCTGGACGCGGTGCCGCCCGAGGACCGCAACTGCCTGGTCCTCTCCTTCACCCACGAGGACTGGCGCTCCTCGATCGTGCACCTGCCGGAGACCCAGCGGCTGATGGCGGCGCGGTTCCGCGCGACCATGGCCGGTCATCTCGCCGAGCCCGCCTGGAAGATGCTGCTCACGCGGCTGCGCACCCAGTCGCCGGAGTTCCGCGAGGTCTGGGAGCGGCACGAGGTCGTCGCGCACCGCAGCAAGTGCAAGGAGTTCGTCAACCAGTACGTCGGACACATCCGCGTCGACCACACCGACCTGTGGCTCGGGCCGCAGGCCGGGCCCCGGATGGTGACGTACGCGCCGGCCGACGAGGTGTCCCGGGAGCGGCTGGAGAGGCTGCACGCGATCGCTGTGGAGCGCGGGCCGGCATCGTCCGGATGAGTGCCCGAAGTGCGGGAACCCGGAGATGTGCGGAAGGTGATGTTCCCAGGCCTTCCACGGCCCGGGGTTCCCCACAGCACGGACAGGGCGAGGACGAACAGTCATGGCTGAGCAGAAGTCGGCGGCGCGGACACTCCCGCGGCCGTTGCACGCGGCCGCTTCGGCGGTGCGGAAGGTGCCGGGCGCTGGGACGGTGGGCAGGGCCGCCGAGGGCGCGCTGGACAGGATCGGGGCGGTGTCGCCGCGCGGGCGGCGCGTGCTCGTCTACACGGGCGCCGGGGTACTGGGCGTCGCCGGGCTGGTGGAGTGGCCGGTGGCGGTCACCGGGGCGGCGGTGGCCTGGCTGACGCAGCCGCGCGGGCAGGACCGCAACGGGCACGCGGGCAAGGGCGGCGCCGCGGGGGAGGGGACCCGGGGCGCCGGTGACGCGGAGTCCGCCGGGACGGGGACGGCAGCGGCGAAGTCGCCCGCGACCGGGACGGCCCGGACGGCCCGGACGGCCGGGACTGCCGCGACGAAGCGGACCGGCGGTGCGAAGAAGGCGGCCGCCGGGAAGACGACGACGACGAGGTCCACCGCCGCGAAGAAGGCCGCCGCCAAGTCGACGGCGGCCAAATCGACGGCGGCACGGTCGACGGCGGGCAAGTCCGCCACCGCGAAGAAGGCCGCCGCCAAGAAGTCGACGGCGCAGAAGTCGACGGCGCAGAAGTCCACGGCGAAGAAGTCGACGGCGAAGAAGACCGCCTCCCCCACGCGGGCCAAGAGCCAGTCGGGGACCAAGGCGTCCTCCAGCCGGCCCTCGGCGTCCCGCGGGAGCCGCAGCCGCAAGACGGCCGCCGCCTCGCGCACCCGCACGTCGGGCTGAGGGAGAGCCA
>NZ_JAIOJZ010000027.1 GCF_020404845.1 Streptomyces hyderabadensis
CCCGGCGGCCCTTCACCCTTCCCCCCTGCACCCTTCACGCCTCGCCCGTCACCGCCGGTACGGGGCCATAATGCGGGGCATGTCGCTTCAGGGGACGGACGCCTACCGGGACGACGACACCACCCTGCCGGCGCTGGTCGTCCGGGCCGTGGCGGCGGCACGTGCGCACGGCTTCGCCCACTCGTGCCGACCCGAACAGGGCCGCCTGCTCCACCTGCTCGCCGCGGGAGCACCCCACGCCATCGCCGAGACCGGCACGGGCTGCGGCGTGGGCCTGGCCTGGCTGGCCTCCGGCGCCCGGCCGGGGACCCGGCTGGTCGGCGTCGAGCGCGACGCCGAGCGGGTCCGCGTCGCCAGGGAGGTCTTCCGGGGGCACACGGGGGTCGACATCCTCCACGGTGACTGGCGCCGCGTCGAGGAACTGGGCCCGTACGACCTGCTGGTGCTGGACGGCGGCGGTCAGGCGAAGGGCGACGGCGCCGCCGACCCGGTCCGGCTGCTGACCCCCGGCGGCACCCTGGTGGTCGACGACTTCACCCCCGCCACCACCTGGCCGCCCCGCTTCGAGGGTGCCCCCGACCACCCCCGGCTGCACTGGCTGGAGCACCCCGCGCTGCACACGACCGAACTCCGCCTCGCGCCGGACCTGGCCGCGCTCGTCGGCACCCGGCTCCGCGACCGCAGCGACCGCAGCGACCGACGAGAGCGACCCGACCGACGAGACCGTTCCGACCGGCGGGACTGACCGGGCGCGGCCAGCGGGTGAGGCCCTGGGCCGTGGCGGGGGTAGCCACGGCCCAGGGCCGGTCTGTGGAGGCGGCGGGCCGCTACCGGGCGTCGGCGACCCGCGCGGTGACGCTCTGGACGGCCTTGAGGGCGAGGTCGGGGCGGTCGGTGTGGATGTAGTGGCCGCTGCCCTCGGCGGTGGTCAGCTCGGCGTCGGTGGAGAGCTGCCGCCACTCCTGCTGGCCCTTGGCCCACATCTTCTCCAGGGCGGGCCCGTAGTCCGGGACCTCGGCGTACTGCGACTCGTGCTTGAGGATCTCGACGGGGATGTCCCCGGCGGCGTGGACCGGGCCGTCCGCGATGACGAACTGCTCCGGGTTCTGGCCCTCGTTGGCGGCGATCGCGCCGTCCCGGACCTGGGTCGCCGGGCCGGTGGCGTCGGCGGGGATGGTGCGGTTCATGTCGCGGGTGAGGTGGGGGACGGTGGCGTCCAGGAGGACCAGGCCCTTGACGCGGTCGGTGTGGTCGGGGGTGTAGCGGGCGGCGATGTAACCGCCCAGGGAGTGTCCGGCCAGGACGACCGGGCGGTCGCCCGCGAGGTGGTCGAGGAGCTTGGTGAGCAGGACGCTGGTGTCGTCGACGGTCTGGAGGGTGCCCGGAGCGGGCTTGTCGCTCCTGCCCTCCCCGAGGCGGTCGTAGGAGCAGACGCGGGAGGTCTTGCTCAGGGACTTCTGCAGGGCGGCCATGTTGTCCAGGCCCTCGCCGCCGCCCGCCATCAGCAGCACCAGCGGCTGCTCCGGGTCCGAGTGGCCCGAGCAGGAGACGTTGACCGTGTGGCCGTCGACGTCGATCTTCTCCGTGCCGGTGAAGGAGGCCCCGGCCGAGGCGCCGGTGTCCTTCGCGTCGGAGTCGTCCTTGCCGTACTCCTCGTTCAGGACGAGTCCCGCGCCGGCCACGGTGCAGACGACGGCGATCGCGGCGACCGCCTTGGCGAGGGTGCGGAACATGGGGGGCCTCCAGCAGACAAGGGTGGGGTAGGGACGCGGTGGTGGGGGAGTTCTCGCGGTCGGCCTGTGGTGCTCGGCGACTGAGAAGGACTCTACGGATCCGCCGCTGCCGGATCGTCACCCCGCGGTGGACACCCGTCCGTAGCTCCCGTGGGGGACAACCGCCCCCGCCCTACGCCCCGTTCGGGCGGGGACTACCGCCCCGCCCCTATGCCCCGTCCGCGCCGATCGACCGCCAGATCCGCTCCGGCAGGACGCGCGCGGCCTCGTCCAGGTCGACGTCGCCGACGGTCAGCCAGCGGCGGCTGACCCCGACGACGGGGCCCAGGAGGAGGGACTCCAGCAGGGCGGGGGGCAGTGGGGCGATCTCGCCCCGCTCGACGTGCCGCACCGCCCATGAGGTGAGCGGAGGCATCCGCGCCTCCTGGACGTCACGGAGTTCCCTGCCCTGCTCCATGCCCACCCGGTCGGCTCGCGAGGAGTGCAGGAGCCGGCTCACGTCGGGATGCTCCTGGACGAAGCCGAGGTAGGCGCGCACCAGTGCGCGCACGCCGGTGCGTGCGTCGCGGGATTGCCCCACCGCGTCGGCCAGTTCGCCCAGCAGCCGGCCGAGCCAGCGCGTCAGCAACGCGTTGACGAGCCCGTCGATGCTGCCGAAGTGGTGGTAGAGGCTGCCCAGGCTGACGCCGCTCGCCCTGGTCACGGCGCTGACCGTCAGCCCCTGTTCCCCCGCCTCCGCGTACACCCGCAAGGCGGCGTCCAGGAGGAGGTCGGAGGTGACCTCACCGCGGTGTTGTTTGGGGCTCATGGGCAGGCACGCTCTCATTCCCTTTTCTAGAATAATTTTCTAGAACTTACTTCCAATCTTAGGCCCGTCTGACTCAGACTGTCCCCCGCGGGACGCGCGGGTCCGCCCGGACTTCGGAGGGGAGCGGGCGGGCCGCGGGTCCCCGACCGACGGGACAACGGGGAGACAGGGCTGACGTGTTGGAGCTGGACGGCAGCGGGGCGGAACCGCTGCGGGACGAGGACCCACGGTGGATCGGACCGATCCCGCTGGTCGGACGCCTCGGGGCCGGCGGCATGGGCCGCGTCTACCTCGGCGTCCACGAGGGCCGGTACGCCGCCGTCAAGCAGCTCCTGCCGTCGGTCGTCGCCGAGGACGAGGACTTCCTGCGCCGCTTCGGACATGAGCTGGACAACCTCGCCCGCTTACCCCGGGAGGCGACCGCACCCCTGCTCGCGGGGGACCGGGCGGCCCGGCCGCCGTGGTTCGCCACCGCCTACGTGCCCGGCCTCACCCTGCGCGAGGCCGTCGACCTGCACGGCCCGCTGCCGGCCGGCGCGCTGTGGCTGCTGCTGCGGGAGGCCGCCAAGGGACTGGCGGCGGTGCACGCGCTGGACGTGGTGCACCGGGACCTGAAGCCGTCCAACGTCATGCTGACCGTCGACGGACTCACCCTCATCGACTTCGGGGTGGCCCGGGCCGCGGAGCAGAGCCAGTTGACCAGGACCGGCATGGTGGTGGGCACGCCCGCCTACATGTCACCCGAGCAGGCCTCCGGGAGACGGGCGTCCAGCGGTGCCGTGGACGTCTTCGCGCTGGGCTCGGTGCTGGCGTACGCGGCGTCCGGGCGGCCGCCTTTCGGCGACGAGTCCGGGCACGCCGTGCTCTACCGCATCGTGCACGAAGACCCCGACCTCCAGCCGCTGCGGGACCTGGACGCGGAACTCGCCGAGGTCGTCGCCTCCTGCCTGGACAAGGACCACGAGGGCCGGCCCACCGCCGCCGAGCTGTTCGAGACCGCCGAGCGGCACGGGCCGTACGAGCCGCCGCTGTGGCCTCGGGCCCTCACCGAGCGGCTGACCGAACGGGCGGCCTTCGTCACGAAGCTGCCGGAGCAGGCGGACCTCCCCGAACCCGAACCCGAGCACGGTCCCGGTCCCGGGTCCGCTCCCGGGTCCGCTGTCGTCGGGCGGCGGGATCCGGTTCGGTCCGACCGGCGGCGCCGGCCCCGCGTTCTCTTCGCCGTCGTCCCGGTCGTGGTGGCCGCCGGGGCGACCCTCGCCGTGCAACTCCTGCCGTACACCTTCGCCCCCGGTGACCGTGCGGACGCGTCGCCGTCGTCGTCCGCACCGGTGTCGAGCGCGCCCGCGGCGTCCCCGGCCGGGCCCGGGAAGGCGTCGCGTTCGGCGACGCCGGACCGGTCCGCGTCACCCTCCCGGTCGCCCGGGGAGCAGGGCGACCGACGGGGCGACGCGGACGGTGGGGGCGGTGCCGCGGGCGGTTCGCCAGGGGAGGCGGCAGCCGGTGGGGCCGGGTCGGGTTCCGGATCAGGTTCCGGTTCCTCCGGCGGCGGAGGCACTGGCGCTGGTACAGGCAGCGGCGACGGCTCCGGTTCTGGTTCCGATTCCGGCTCAGGCTCCGGTTCCGGCTCTGGTTCCGGAGGTGGCGACGCGCCTGGATCAGATGTCTTCATGCTCAAGAACGCCAAGAACGGCCGGTGTATGACCACCGCCTACTCCGACGCGCCGTACGACGGTGACTGCACGGGCGACGCGGCCACCTGGACCTTCCGGAGCAGGCCGGACGGCACCGTGTGGATCATCAACGGGCTCTCGGGCCAGTGCATCTACACCGCGGCGATCGGGCACCCGGTCTTCTCGTTCCCCTGCGGCCGCACCACCGGGCAGGAGTGGCGGGTGGGGTCCGGCGGCACCCTCAAGAACGTCGCGACCGGCGGCTGCGTCACCGTCAGCGCGATGAGCGGCACCGGCGTGCGCAACGAGGCCTGCGACCAGTCCGCGGCGCAGCGCTGGACGCGGAGCTAGGAGGCGTCGTACGCCGCGATCGCGGTCCGGACGAACGAGCGGACCAGCGGGTTCGGGCCGGTCCGCGGCCAGGCCAGCACCACCGGGCTCGGCGGCAGACCGGTCAGCGGGACCACGGCGAGCCCCTCGTCGGGTACGTGGCCGGCGAGGGTCATGCCGACCGTGCCGTTCCACAGGACGGCCTGCTGGCACTCCCGCACGGTGCGCACCACCGGCCCCGGGCGCGGCTCGCCGCCGTTCCAGTACGCCTGCCACAGCGGGTCCGTGCCCGCGGGGAAGCGGAACCAGCGGCGGTCGGCCAGCTCGGCCGGGGTCAGGCTCGGGCGGCCGGCCAGCGGATCGTCGGCGCGCAGCAGGGCGCCCACCGGGTCGGTGCGCAAGGTGTGGGTGGCCAGGCCGGCCGGGTCGAAGGGGCCGCGGGTGAGGGCCACGTCGACCAGCCCGGCGTGCAGGCCGCAGGTGGGGTCGGTCAGGTCGGTCTCGCGGATGGAGACCTCGACGTGTGGGTGGCGCCCGCGGTAGGCGTCGGCCAGCCGGACCACGTCCGGGTCGGTGCTGTCGCCGAGGATGCCGACGGTGAGGGTCGCGGCGCCGGCCGCGGTGGCCACGCGCGCGCGTACCCGCTCGGCCCGGTCCAGCAGGGCGCGCGCCTCGTCGAGCAGCACCGCCCCGGCCGCGGTGAGGGTGACGCCGGCGGGGGTGCGGTGGAACAGCGCGGCGCCGAGTTCCGTCTCCAGCGCCCTGATCGCCCGGCTCAGCGGCGGCTGGCTCATGTGCAGCCGGACGGCCGCGCGGCCGAAGTGGAGTTCCTCGGCGACCGCCACGAAGTAGCGCAGCGTCCGCAGCTCAAGCCGGTCCATCCGGTTCACCCGGTCCATGCTGCGACGATACCCGTGCGGTATCGGGTGTGCGGAACGGGTCTTGGACACCACCGGTGCCCCGGCGCTGGAATCGGGGCATGAGCGAAGAACCGCGGAACAGCGAGAACAACGCGGCGGGGGCGGGCCCCGCCGTGTCGGTGGTCGGCCCGGGAGAGGGCGAGACGATCCTGCTGGGCACCACCCGCATGCGCGTCCTGGAGGACGGCAGCCACACCGGCCACCGCCTCGGCATGGCCGAGTCCGTACTCGCCCCGCACACCCCCGGACCGCCCCAGCACCGCCACGCCCGGCACGACGAGGGCTTCTACGTCATCTCCGGCACGGTCCGGTTCACCGTCGGGGACGAGCAGATCGACGCGACGGCGGGCACCCTGGTGATGGTCCCGCCCGGCGCGCCGCACACCTTCGCCAACGCCACCGGCGAACCGGCCCGCATGCTCAGCACCTTCACCCCCGACCTGTACGTGCAGTACTTCCGGGACCTGGAGGAGCTGTACGCCGACGGCCGTACCCCGACTCCCCAGGAGAGCCTCGGGACGATGAGCCGCTACGCGACCGAGCCCGCCACCGAGTTCGCCCGGCCCCGGGGGAACGGGTCGTGAACGTCGCGTACTGGATCGTCGCCGGACTGCTCGCCGCCTTCTACCTCTACGCGGGCGCGCTGAAGGCGGTGCGCAGCCGGGACGGGCTGCGGCCGATGATGGCCTGGGTGGACGGCATGCCGATGCCCGCCGTCCGGGCCATCGGCGCGGTCGAGGTGCTCGGCGCGGCCGGGCTGGTCCTGCCGCCGCTGACCGGCGTCGCGCCCTGGCTGGCCCCGGCCGCGGCCGCCGGGTTCGTCCTCCTGCAGATCGGCGCCACCGGGGTCCACCTGCGCATGGGGGACCGCAGGGTCGCCCTGAACCTCACCCTCCTGGCCACCGCCGCCGTCACCGTCGGGCTCGCCACGACCTGGCTGTGACCCGGCGCCCGCCGTCAGTCGCGCGGCGGCGGGGCGTGCCGGGCCGCGTCCATCAGCCGGCCCGCGAGGTCCGCGACGAGGCCGCGCAGCTCGTCCGGCCGCTCGACCACGAACGGGCGGTCCAGCGAGGCGAGCACGCCCGGCACCCAGTCGAGGCGCTCGGCCCGGATCTCCACCCGGCACCACGCCCCGCCCTCCCCGTCCCCCTCGTCGTCCGGGGTCACGACCGCCACGCTGCCCGGGAGCCGGGCGCGGACCTCCTCGGCCGTCCCCCGGACCCGCACCGTCACCTCGTGCCGGTGGGGCGCGGTGGCCAGCGTCGTCAGCACGCGCTCCGCCGGGCCGGGGCCGGGCGGCGGTGCGAAGGTGCCGGGCAGGACCCGCGCCGTGTCGATGCGGTCGAGGCGGAACGTCCGCTCCGCACCGGCCGAGAGGTCCCGGCCGGTCACGTACCACCGGCCCGCGTGCGCGACGAGCCCGTACGGGTACACGGTGCGTTCGCCGCCCCCGCCGCGCCCGCCGGTGTACCGGATCGCCAGCGGCCGGTGGTGGCGCACCGCGTCGGCCACCGGGAGCAGGACGGCGGCCTCGGGGGCGGCGGTCCCGGCCGGGGCGGTCGTGAAGGTGAGGGAGTCGAGCACCGCGTCCAGGCGGTGGCGCAGCCGCTCCGGCAGCACCCGCCGCACCTTGGCCGCAGCCGTCTCGCCCGCCGTGCCCGCCGCCGCCGTGATCCCCGTCCGCCGCCCGGCGACCAGGCCCAGCAGGACGGCCAGCGCCTCGTCGTCGGTCAGCATCAGCGGGGGCATGCGGTGGCCGGGGGCGAGCCGGTAGCCGCCGTAGCGGCCGCGCACCGACTCCACCGGGATGTCGAGGTCGACGAGGTGGTCGACGTACCGGCGCACCGTGCGCTCGCCGACACCGAGCCGGTCGGCCAGTTCGGCCACGGTGCGCACCCCGCCCGACTGGAGCAGTTCGAGCAGGGTGAGGACGCGGGAGACGGGACGTGACATGGGCGCAAGTCTGCCGCCGATACCGGCCGGATTGTGACCGGTATTGCTCCTAGCGTGGGCCGGGACAGCACCGCACGAACCGGAGTGAACCGATGAATCTCGTCTCGATCCGCGTCATCACGGGCGACGTCGCCCGCCTCGTCGACTTCTACGAGCGCGCCACCGGCCTGCCCGCGACCTGGGCCACCGAGGACTTCGCCGAACTGCGCACCCCCTCGGGCACCCTCGCGATCGGCAGCACCCGCACCGTGCCGCTCTTCGCCCCCGGCTCCGCCCACCCGGCCGCCAACCGCAGCGCGATCCTCGAGTTCCTCGTCGAGGACGTGGACGCCGTGCACCGGAACCTGGCCGGCTTCGTGGACGAGTTCGTCAGGGAACCCACCACCATGCCCTGGGGCAACCGCGCGCTCCTCCTGCGCGACCCCGACGGCAACCTGGTCAACTTCTTCACCCCCGTCACCCCGGCCGCCGTCGAGAAGTTCGCCGGCGTCGCCCGCTGACGACCCCCCTATGCTGGACCCGCCCGCAGGGGCGAGGACCGCACGCCGGGAGGGATCTGTGTCAGCGCTGGAGCCGGACGACCCGCGCTCCGTCGGGGAGTACCGGCTGCTGAGCCGGCTGGGCGTGGGCGGCATGGGCCGGGTCTTCCTCGGCCGGTCCCCCGGAGGGCGGCTGGTCGCGGTCAAGGTGGTGCACGCCGAGCTGCTGCGCCGGCCCGAGTTCCGCGACCGCTTCCGCCGCGAGGTCCGGGCGGCCCGGATGGTCAGCGGCGCCTTCACCGCCCCCGTCGTCGACGCCGACCCGGACGCGCCCCTGCCCTGGCTGGTCACCAGCTACATCGCCGGGCCGTCCCTGGAGCAGGCGGTGGCCGAGCGGGGACCGTTCGACCCGCAGGCGGTGCTCACCCT
This sequence comes from Streptomyces hyderabadensis, assembly GCF_020404845.1. Classification (GTDB taxonomy): domain Bacteria; phylum Actinomycetota; class Actinomycetes; order Streptomycetales; family Streptomycetaceae; genus Streptomyces; species Streptomyces hyderabadensis. Next base: position 8,326 of record NZ_JAIOJZ010000027.1, read on the forward strand.
GGCCGCCGGGCTCGCCGAGGCGCTGGTGTCGATCCACGCCGCGCACCTCGTCCACCGCGACCTCAAGCCCTCCAACGTGCTGCTCGCCGAGGACGGGCCGCGCGTCATCGACTTCGGCATCGTCCGCAGCGTCGACGCCGACTCCCTCACCGGCACCGGGCACATGGCGGGCTCCCCGGGCTTCATGTCCCCGGAGCAGGTCAACGGGGACGAGGTCACCTGGGCCAGCGACGTGTTCTGCCTGGGCGCGGTCCTGGCCTTCGCGGCGACCGGCGCGGGCCCCTTCGGCGCCGGTCCGACGCCCGCGCTGCTCTACCGCGTGGTGCACAACGCCCCCGACGTGGCCCCCGTCACCGACCCGGCCCTGCGTTCCCTGATCGCCGACTGCCTCGCCAAGGACCCGGCCCGCCGTCCCGCCCCGCGCGAGATCCTCGCCCGCATCGGCCCCCTCGGCGGCGAGAGCGCCACCGCCCTGCCGCACGCCCAGCAGTGGACCCCGGCCGTCCGCCCGACCCGCGCGGACGCCGTGCCCACCCAGATCGTGCCGCCGCCCGCCCCGGCCCCCGCGCAGGCGCCGACCCGGGTCGACCCCGCCCGTCCGCCGGCACCCGCACCGGGACACGCACGCCCGGCGGACGTACGCCCGACGGCGACCGGGGGCGGCGGCCGCCGCAGCCGGCGGGCCTTCCTGCTCTCCGGCGCGGGCGCCCTCGCCGCGCTCGGCGTCGGCACCGGGTTCTGGCTCAACCGCCCGGCGGCCTCCGCCCCGTCGGGCACCCCGGACGGTTCCGCACCCTCGCCGTCGCCCTCCGCCGCGACCCCGCCGCCCCCGGAGCCGGTCGGACTCTGGCCGCTCGACGAAACTTCCGGCGCCGTGGCGCGGGACACCGCGGGCGGGCACGACGGCACCGTGACCGGGGTCGCCTGGCAGGGTGCGGGCCAGGGCGCCGCCTTCGACGGCACCGGCAGCCAGATCGTGACCGCCGGACCGGTGCTGGACACCGGCGAGGGCCGCAGCTTCACCGTCGCCGCCTGGGTCCGCCTCGCCGTCCTGCCGGGCACCTTCGCCACCGCCGTCAGCCAGGACAGCGCCGACGCCAGCGGCTTCTACCTCCAGTACTCCAGCGAGGACCACGGCTGGGCCTTCTCCCGCCCCGGTCTGCGCGCCGTCGGCCGCACCGCTCCCGCCGCGCACGTCTGGACCCACCTGACCGGCGTCTGCGACGGCCGGGCCCGCAAGCTGCGCCTGTACGTCAACGGCGTCCAGGAGGCGGTCGTCGAGGACACCGGCCCCGCCCCCGCCACCGGCGCCTTCGTCATCGGCCGGGCTGCCTTCGACGGGCAGCCCCGCGACTTCTTCCCCGGCGCCATCCGCGACGTACGGGCCTTCGACCGGGCACTCGGCCCGGCCAGGGTCGCGAACCTCGCGTGACCCGGTTGACGGAGGCTCATCAACGGTCGGCAGGGCGGCAGTTGGGGCGCTCGTGCTAAAGATGTAGCGTCCAGCAGTGGCCGCGGCTCCCGCACGGAGCGCGCGGCGCCGGCGAACGGGGAGAGAGTTGAGCGGGGAAGCCGGATCCGGCCTCACGGGCAGTGGTGCCGAGCCGTTGGAGGACGACGACCCGCGCCGGATCGGACCGATCCCGCTGCTGGGCCGGCTCGGGGCCGGCGGCATGGGCCGCGTCTACCTCGGCGTCCACGAGGGCCGGTACGCGGCCGTCAAGCAGGTGCTGCCGTCGGTCGCCGGGGAGGACAAGGACTTCCTGCGCCGCTTCGGGCACGAGCTGGACAACCTCGCCCGGCTGCCCGAGGAGGCCACGGCGCCGCTGCTGGCCGGGGACCGGGAGGCCCGGCCGCCCTGGTTCGCCACCGCCTACGTGCCCGGCCTCACCCTGCGCGAGGCCGTCGACCTGCACGGCCCGCTGCCGGCCGGCGCGCTGTGGCTGCTGCTGCGGGAGGCCGCGAAGGGGCTTGAGGCGGTGCACGCGCTGGACGTGGTGCACCGGGACCTGAAGCCGTCCAACGTCATGCTGACCGTCGACGGACTCACCCTCATCGACTTCGGGGTGGCCCGGGCCGCGGAGCAGAGCCAGTTGACCAGGACCGGCATGGTGGTGGGCACGCCCGCCTACATGTCACCCGAGCAGGCCTCCGGGAAGCGGGCGTCCAGCGGTGCCGTGGACGTCTTCGCGCTGGGCTCGGTGCTGGCGTACGCGGCGTCCGGGCGGCCGCCTTTCGGCGACGAGTCCGGGCACGCCGTGCTCTACCGCATCGTGCACGAGGACCCCGACCTCCAGCCGCTGCGGGACCTGGACGCGGAACTCGCCGAGGTCGTCGCGTCCTGCCTGGACAAGGACCACGAGGGCCGCCCCACCGCCGCCGAACTCGTCGAACGCGCCACCGCGCGCGGACCGTCGGCCGCCGCACCGTGGCCCCGGGACATCACCGAGCGGCTGGCCGAACGGGCCGCCTTCGCCGCCCGGGTGCCCGAACCCGTACCCCTGCCCGAGCCGGACGAGGCGGGCGGACCGGACGCTGCAGACGGGCCGGACAAGACAGGCGGGCCGGACAGGACAGATGGGCCGGACAAGACGGGCGGGCCGGGCAGGACGGGCGGGCCGGACGCGGCGGAGAAGGCGGCGCCCGCCGCGCCGTCCGTCCCCGTGGTCACCGGGGGACGGCCCGAGAAGCGTGAACGGCGGGGCCGTACGAAGGTGCTGGCGTTCGTGATCCCCGTCGTCGTGACCGGGACGACGCTCGGATTCACCCTGCTGCCGCACGTGATGGACGACGCGGACCGGGACGGGAACACGGCCGCACCGCCCGCGGCCACCCGGACGGCCGCCCCGGCCTTCACCGGCCCGAGCGCCTCCGCCTCCCGCAGCCCCGACGACGGGAAGAAGGACGACCGGGACAAGGGCGGGGACAAGAACAAGGACGAGGACAAGGACTCGGAGAGCGGGAAGGACGGCGACGGCGGCGCGTCCGGCGGAGGCGGCGGCGGAGACGCGGCCGCCGCCACGCAGGGGGCGTCCGGCGGCGCATCCGGCCCGGGGGGATCCTCCGGCGCGGGCGGGGCGTCCGACCCGGGCGGCTCGTCCGGCTCGGACACGTCCACCGGCTCCGGAAGCGGGTCCGGGGAGAGCGGTTCCGGCAGTGACGGCTCGGACGGCGGCGGGGCCGCGTCGGGCAGCTTCATGCTGAAGAACGGGTCGAGCGGGAAGTGCATGTACGTCGGCACCCCCGTCGACGACGGCAACTGCTCGGGCGACATCGCCGTCTTCCGCTTCCAGGACACCTCGGGCGGGGCCTTCCGGATCCTCAACGTGGGCACGGCCGAGTGCATCCACTCCAGGTCCGCGAACGCCTGGCTCGTCAAGGACAGCTGCGGCTCGTTCGGCGGAGAGTGGCGGGAGGGGGCGAACGGCTCGCTCCAGAACCTCAACACCGGTGGCTGCCTCGACCTCAACCGGCGGGCGTCCAGGATCGGCCTGACCACCACGACCTGCACCGGCTCCGACTCCCAGCGCTGGACCAGGATCTGACGGAGCGCAGCGTCAGGGCTCGTCCCGCCTGCCCCCGCTGCGGTCCTCGTCGTCCTTGTCGCCCTTGCCGTCCTGGTCCTCTTCGCCGTCCTTGCCCAGCGACTTCAGGAACTCGGGATTGTCGTCCGGCGCCACCCACTGCCGCCGCCCGCCGCCCTGCCACGGGGCGGAGCCGGCGGGCTGCCGCTTCTTGCCGGCGATGATCCAGGAGATCGAGCCGACCAGCGGGAAGAGCAGCACGAGGATCGCCCACAGCGGCTTGGGCATGTGGCGGATGTCGGCGTCCTTCGTGCTGATGCAGTCGATGAACGCGTAGACGCTCAGTGCCAGCGGCACGAGGAACATCAGCACCCGGAGCATGGGCCTCTCCAGCTCAAGCGAGGGGTGGGGACGCGTCACGGCCCCCAGGTACAGGGCCAGGGTAGCCGCTCGGGGATACTGGACCGCATGGCTTACGACGATCTTCGCTCCCTGCTCAGGGCACTGGAGCGCGAGGGCGACCTCAAGCGCATCAAGGCCGAGGTGGACCCGTACCTGGAGGTCGGGGAGATCGTCGACCGGGTGAACAAGGCGGGCGGCCCGGCGTTGCTCTTCGAGAACGTGAAGGGCTCCGACCTGCCGCTGGCGATGAACGTCTTCGGCACCGACCGCCGCCTGCTCAAGGCCCTCGGCCTCAAGTCGTACTCCGACATCTCGGACAAGATCGGCGGCCTGCTGAAGCCCGAGCTGCCGCAGGGCTTCGTCGGCGTGCGCGAGGCCTTCGGGAAGCTCGGCGCGATGACGCACGTACCGCCGAAGAAGGTGAAGCCGGGCACCGCGCCCGTCCAGGAGGTCGTGCGCACCGGCGACGACGTGGACCTGGACCGCCTCCCCGCCCTCTTCACCTGGCCCGACGACGGCGGCTCCTTCTTCAACCTCGGGCTCACCCACACCAAGGACCCGGAGACGGGCATCCGCAACCTGGGCCTCTACCGGCTGCAGCGCCACGACAAGCGCACCATCGGCATGCACTGGCAGATCCACAAGGACAGCCGCAACCACTACCAGGTCGCCGCCCGCCGCGGTGAGCGCCTGCCGGTCGCGATCGCCTTCGGCTGCCCGCCCGCCGTGACCTACTCCTCCACCGCCCCGCTCCCCGGCGACATCGACGAGTACCTCTTCGCCGGGTTCCTGCAGGGCAAGCGGATCGAGATGGTCGACTGCAAGACGGTCCCGCTGCAGGTCCCCGCGCAGGCGGAGGTGGTCCTGGAGGGCTGGCTGGAGCCGGGCGAGATGCTCCCCGAGGGCCCCTTCGGCGACCACACCGGCTTCTACACGCCGCAGGAGCCCTTCCCCGCCCTGAAGATCGACTGCGTGACGATGCGGAAGCGGCCGCTGCTCCAGTCGATCGTGGTCGGCCGCCCCCCGACGGAGGACGGTCCGCTGGGCAGGGCCACGGAGCGCTTCTTCCTCCCCCTCCTCAAGATCATCGTCCCGGACATCGTGGACTACCACCTCCCCGAGGCCGGCGGCTTCCACAACTGCGCGATCGTCTCGATCGACAAGAAGTACCCCAAGCACGCGCAGAAGGTCATGCACGCCATCTGGGGCGCGCACATGATGTCCCTGACCAAGCTGATCGTGGTCGTTGACTCCGACTGCGACGTCCACGACCTGCACGAGGTCGCCTGGCGGGCGCTCGGCAACACCGACTACGGCCGCGACCTCACCGTGGTCGAAGGCCCGGTCGACCACCTCGACCACGCCTCCTACCAGCAGTTCTGGGGCGGCAAGGCGGGCATCGACGCGACGAAGAAGCTGCCCGAGGAGGGGTACACGCGCGACGGGGGCTGGCCGGACATGGTGCTGTCCGACCCGGATACGGCGGCGAAGGTCGACCGCCGCTGGAAGGAGTACGGACTGTGACGTCGGCTTCCGCCGCCCTGCCGCAGCAGCCGGGGCGCACCAAGGCCTTCCTGCGCCTGGTGATGATCGAGCACTCGGTGTTCGCGCTGCCCTTCGCCTACATCGCCGCGCTGACCGCGATGTACCGGTGGGACGAGAACATCCACTGGGGCCGGCTGCTCCTGGTCACCGTCGCCATGGTGGGCCTGCGCACCTTCGCGATGGCGGTCAACCGGATCATCGACCGCGAGATCGACGCCCGGAACCCCCGCACCGCCCACCGCGAGCTGGTCACCGGCGCCATGTCGGTCAGGCACGCCTGGACCGGCGCGCTGATCGCGCTGGTCGTCTTCCTCGGCGCGGCGGCCCTGCTCAACCCGCTCTGCCTGGCCCTCGCCCCGGTGGCCGTCGTGCCGATGGTGGTCTACCCGTACGGCAAGCGGTTCACCAACTTCCCGCAGGCCATCCTCGGTCTCGCCCAGGCCATGGGCCCGATCGGCGGCTGGCTGGCGATCACCGGCGAGTGGTCCTGGGAGGCCGTGATCCTCGGCCTCGCGGTCGGCATCTGGATCGGCGGCTTCGACCTGATCTACGCCTGCCAGGACGTCGAGACCGACCGGCAGGTCGGCGTGAAATCCGTCCCGGCCCGCTTCGGCATCCCCGCCGCCATCTGGGGCGCCCGCGCCTGCCACACGGTGACCACGGCCCTGTTCGTCTGGTACGCCGTCGCCACCGACGCCGGTGTCTTCTTCTGGCTCGGCCTGCTGATCGTCGCGGGCGCGTTCCTCTACGAGCACACCATCGTCCGCCCCACCGACCTGACCCGCCTCAACAGGGCGTTCTTCAGCGTCAACGGCTTCATCGGCATCGCGCTTTTCGTATGCGCGCTGCTGGATCTGCTCGTACGGGGCCTCACGGTCTGAAAACCCTGAGCCTGCGACTAGGCTCGGCATCATGAAGCCAGGACAGACGCAGCGCGTGCCTTGGATCGTGGGGGTGTCCGGGGCCTCCGGCACCCCGTACGCCGCCGCCGTGCTGCGTGCGCTGCTCGCCGCCGGCGAGAGCGTCGACCTGGTGGTCAGCCGGGCCTCGCGGCTCACCCTGCTCGACGAGACCGGCATCTCCTTCCGCGACGCCCACTGGCAGCAGGACCTGCGCGAGTGGCTGGCCCGCGGAGCCGACGGGAAGCCCGACGCCTTCGACGCGGATGTCTCCGGCGTACGGCACTGGAGCGCGGGCGACCTCGCGGCCGGGCCGTCCTCCGGGTCGTACCCGGCGAAGGGCATGCTGATCGTGCCCGCGTCGACGGCCTGCGTGGCCGGTGTCGCGCTCGGGCTGTCGAAGGACCTGCTCCAGCGCACCGCGAGCGTGACCCTCAAGGAGCGCCGCAGGCTGGTCGTGGCCGTACGGGAGACCCCGCTGGACGGCCGGACGCTGCGGCACCTGGTGACCCTGGACGACGCCGGCGCGAGCGTGGTGCCCGCCTCCCCGGCCTTCTACGCGGGGGCGACGCACATCCAGGACCTGGTGGACTTCGTCGCCGGACGGGTGCTCGACGCGGCGGGCGTCGGGCACGACCTCTACCGCCGCTGGCGCGGCGACCTCGGCGGGGCCCGCCCCACCAGCTGAGCACCACCCCCACATCTTCGCCCCTCACGTTTGTTACCCACATCTTCAGAACTCTTCAGTGGAAGGCTTCGATCGCATGGACGCGGTGGACAGGCAGCTCATCCAGGCCCTGAGGGAGAACGGCCGGGCCTCCTACGCGGAGCTGGGGCGCCTGGTCGGACTCTCCGGACCCAGCGTCACCGACCGCATCAACCGGCTGGAGGCGGCCGGCGTCATCACCGGCTACCGGGCCACCGTCGACGCCGCCTCGCTCGGCCTCGGCGTCACCGCCCTGATCGGCGTCTCGCTCTCCGACGCCGCCGACCACGAGGACGTGGCCCAGCGCCTCAAGGAGCTGCGGGAGATCGAGGACTGCTGGTTCATCGCCGGCGACGACTCCTACATGCTCAAGGTGCGCGCCGCCGACGTGGACGGACTGGAGAGCATCATCCGGCGGCTGTCGGGCACCAAGGGCGTGTCCAGGACCCGTACCACCATCGTTCTCTCCACCAAGTGGGAGAACCGGGTGGGCGAGCTGCCGGAAGAGGTCTAGTCACCGGGGCGTACGGTTGTCCCCGTCTGTCTCAGAAAGAGGTATCGCATGGACGCCGGGCTCAAGCGCGAGCTGGAGCAGAAGGTCCGCTCCGGTGAGCGGCTGACCCGCGAGGACGGCATCGCGCTGTACGAGTCGGACGATCTCGCCTGGCTCGGCGGCCTCGCGCACGAGGTGCGGACGCGGAAGAACGGCGACGTCGTCCACTTCAACGTCAACCGCCACCTCAACATGACCAACGTGTGCACCGCCTCCTGCGCGTACTGCTCCTTCCAGCGCAAGCCGGGGGAGAAGGACGCGTACACGATGCGCATCGAGGAGGCGGTGAAGCTCGCCAAGGAGATGGAGGGCGAGAACCTCACCGAGCTGCACATCGTCAACGGCCTACACCCCAACCTGCCGTGGCGCTACTACCCGCGCTCGCTCAGGGAACTGAAGGCCGCGCTGCCGGGCGTGTCGCTCAAGGCGTTCACCGCCACCGAGATCCACCACTTCGAGACCATCTCCGGGATGTCCGCCTCCGACATCCTGGACGAGCTGATCGACGCCGGTCTGGAGTCGCTGACCGGCGGCGGCGCGGAGATCTTCGACTGGGAGGTGCGGCAGCACATCGTCGACCACCGCACCCACTGGGAGGACTGGTCCCGCATCCACCGCCTGGCCCACGAGAAGGGCCTGAAGACCCCCTGCACCATGCTCTACGGCCACATCGAGGAGCCCCGCCACCGCGTGGACCACGTGCTGCGCCTGCGTGAGCTGCAGGACGAGACGGGCGGCTTCCAGGTCTTCATCCCGCTGCGCTACCAGCACGACTTCGTGGACATGAAGGACGGCAAGGTCCGCAACCGGCTCCAGGCGCGGACGCAGATGGCGACCGGCGCGGAGGCGCTGAAGACCTTCGCGGTCTCGCGGCTGCTGTTCGACAACGTCCCGCACGTCAAGGTCTTCTGGGTCATGCACGGCGTCCAGACCGCCCAGCTGGCCCTCCAGCACGGCGCGGACGACATGGACGGCTCGGTGGTCGAGTACAAGATCACCCACGACGCGGACGACTTCGGCACGCCGAACAAGCTGACGCGGGAGGACCTGCTGGACCTCATCCGCGACGCGGGGTTCCGGCCGGTCGAGCGCAACACGCGGTACGAGGTCCTCCGGGAGTACGAGGGTCCCGACCCGGCGCGCCGGGAGTCGCCGCAGCCGATGCGGGTGTGAATTCCGCGGTAGTTCTCCGGCTGCCGGCCGGTGGGGGCTGGTCGCGCAGTTCCCCGCGCCCCTTTCAGGGGCGGTCCAGTGCACGTGCCCCGAAGGGGCGCGGGGAACTGCGCGACCAGCCACGGACCACCCGCACCCGGCACGGGTCCGAACCGCCCCGGCGGGTACCCGCACCGCATGGCCGGTACCGAGGACGCCTACACCGCAGAACCCTTCGTGCCGAGGCGCGGCGGCCTCCCCGCCCTGCGCGCGGCGGCAGCCGATTGCCGGGGCTGCCCCCTGCACCGGGACGCCACCCAGACCGTCTTCGGCGCCGGCCAGGCGTCCGCCCGCGTCATGCTCGTCGGCGAGCAGCCCGGCGACCAGGAGGACCGGCAGGGCAAGCCCTTCGTGGGCCCCGCCGGGCACCTCCTCGACCGGGCGCTGGCGGAAGCCGGCATCGACCCGGCGGACGCCTACGTCACCAACGCCGTCAAGCACTTCAAGTTCACCCGGGCCGAGCCCCGCAAGCGCCGTATCCACAAGGCGCCCACCCTGCGCGAGATGACCGCCTGCGGCCCCTGGCTGGCCGCCGAGCTGGACCGGGTGCAGCCCGAGCTGATCGTGGTGCTGGGTGCCACGGCCGGGAAGGCGCTGCTCGGCTCGTCGTTCCGGGTCACCCGGGTGCGCGGCACGGTGCTGGAGGAGGAGATCCACGGGCGTCCGGAGCGGCTGGTGCCGACCGTGCACCCGTCGGCGGTGCTGCGGGCCGACGACCGGGAGGGGGCCTACCGGGGACTGGTCTCGGATCTGAAAGTCGCTGTCCGAGCACTCGGGTAATAGTTACCATGGCTCGGTGTCCCTTACTTTCACTTTCGATCCGGCCCTCACCCCCGACCTCCGCGACGGCGTCCTCGACCTGTGGACCGACGTCTCCAACGCCGGCGGCTCCGTCGGCTTCGTGCCGCCGGTGACGCGGGAGGACATCCGTCCCGAGCTGGTCAAGCACCTGGTGGGCATGGCCGAAGGGCGTACCCGTCTGCTCGTCGGACACGACGCGGAGGGGCGGGTGGCCGCCACCGCGTTCCTCGCCCTCAACACCCACCGGCTGATGAGGCACTGGCTGTGGCTCTACACGGTCATGGTCCACCCCCGCCACCAGGGCCGGGGCTACGGCCGGGACCTGATGGCCGCCGCCGCCGACGCCGCCCGCACCTGCGACGGCATCGAGGCGATACGCCTCACCTGCCGGGGCGGCCTCGGTCTGGAGCGGTTCTACGAGTCCTGCGGCTACAAGGAGGTCGGCCGGGTCCCCGGCGCGATCCGGGTCGCCCCCGGCGACGACCGGGACGACATCTTCATGCTGCTGCCGCTGGGCTGACCCGCAGCCGACCCCCCTGCAAGGCCGGCGGTGCGGCATGTTTCACTGGACAGTGCCTCTTTGTGCCAGAAACGGAAGAGTGGATTGAGATGCTCCGCTACACGCTGATGCGCCTCGGGATCTTCGTGGGCTGCCTCGTGGTCGTCTGGGGGCTCGTCTACGCCGGAGTGTTCCCGCGTGGCCTCGGCGACTCCAACGGCATGTGGATCCTGCTGCTCTCCCTGCTGATCTCCGCCCCGATCAGCTACGTCGCGCTGCGCAAGGAGCGGGACCGGGCCTCGGTCCAGGTCGCGGGCCGCGTGGAGCGCATGAAGGCCAACCTGGAGGCCAACCGCGGCCAGGAGGACGGTGCCGACGACACGGCGCGGGCCCAGGGCCAGACCTCGTAACGTCCGTCACGTACGCACGCCGCCCCGGACTCCGATTTCATCGGAAACCGGGGCACTTTGCGTTTTGTGGGCAGTAGCGCACTCCTGCCTCTCAAAGTATGGCTTTGAGTGTCTCAAAGCATGGGTGTTAAAGTCGTGTGCATGAAGCAAGCAGCCGCGCCCACCACACCACAGCGCCTCGCGCTCGTGGCGCGCCTGCACGTGGACCTCTGCCGGTGCGCGTCCGCGAACTGTCGCCCCTGACGTTCCCCCCTCGCCAGTCGTTCCCACGTCAGCTCAGCGCGTCCCATTCCGCGTCCCGTCCCCCTACGGAGCATGTCCGTGTCTTCACCCTCCCCGGCGCCGACGTCCTCGTCGAAGCCCTCGCCGTCCTTCACGAAGTACCTCAAGGTGCCCTTCTGGGCCCAGATACTCGCCGGTCTCGTCCTCGGCGTGCTGCTGGGCTGGCTGGCCCGCAGCCAGGACATATCCTGGCTGGTCACCACCCTGGAGAAGGTCGGTGACACCTTCATCGGCCTGCTGAAGCTGGCCGTCGCCCCGCTGGTCTTCTTCGCGATCCTCGTCTCGATCACCAACCTGCGGAAGGTCAACAACGCGGCCCGCCTGGCGTCCCGCACCCTCCTCTGGTTCATGATCACCTCGCTGATCGCGGTGGCCATCGGCCTCGCCATCGGCCTGGTCACCAACCCCGGCTCCGGCACCGGTCTCACCCCGGCCGACGGCGCCAAGCCCGAGCACACCGGGTCCTGGATCGACTTCCTGACCGGCATCGTGCCGACCGACGTGATCACGCCGTTCACCGAGCTGAACGTCCTGCAGATCGTCTTCATGGCGGCCGTCGCCGGTATCGCAGCCCTCCAGCTCGGCGAGAAGGCCCAGCCGATCCTGAACCTGAGCGAGTCGGTCCTCGAACTCCTCCAGAAGGCCCTGTGGTGGGTCATCCGCCTCGCCCCGCTCGGCACCGTCGGCCTCATCGGCAAGGCCATCGCCACCTACGGCTGGGACCTGATCGGCAAGTACGCCACCTTCACCGCCGACATCTACGTCGGCTGCGCCATCGTGATGTTCGTGGTCTACCCGACGCTGCTCGCCACCGTCGCCAAGGCCAGCCCGCTCCAGTTCTTCAAGGGCGCCTGGCCCGCCATCCAGCTGGCCTTCGTCTCCCGCTCCTCGGTCGGCACCATGCCGCTGACCCAGAAGGTCACCGAGCGCCTCGGCGTCCCGAAGGAGTACGCGTCCTTCGCGGTGCCGTTCGGCGCGACGACCAAGATGGACGGCTGCGCCGCGATCTACCCGGCGATCGCCGCGATCTTCGTCGCGCAGATCTTCGGCATCGACCTCGGGGTCGGCGACTACCTGCTGATCGCCTTCGTCTCGGTGGTCGGCTCCGCCGCCACGGCCGGCCTCACCGGCGCCACGGTGATGCTCACCCTGACCCTGTCCACCCTGGGCCTGCCCATGGAGGGCGTCGGCCTGCTCCTCGCCATCGACCCGATCCTGGACATGATGCGGACGGCGACCAACGTCGCGGGGCAGGCCCTCGTCCCGGTCATCGTCTCGGCCCGTGAGGGGCTGCTCGACCGCAAGGCCTACGACGAGGCGCACGCCTCGCCGATCGACGAGCCCGAGCGGGAGAAGCAGGACGCGGAGCCCGTTCCGGTCGCCGCCTGACCGTCGACCGACAGTTCGCACGACGCCCCGTACCGGGATCCGGTGCGGGGCGTCCTGCTGCACGGGTGCGGCCCCGGCCCGAACCGCCGGGCCTGGACCGGGCCCGTACGCCTGCCTACGCTGGACACGTCCCGATGGCGCCGGGCGGGGGGCGGAGCATGAGCGCGGAACATGTCGTGGGCATCGTCGGGATCGTCGTCGTCGCGGCGGGCCTCGTGGTCATCGAGGAGATCCTGCGCAGGGACATCAAGAAGCACGGGAAGCGGGTCTTCCCCGCCCCGAAACCGCGGTGTGCGTCCTGCGGACACGACGACGCGTATCACTGGCGGGGCAGTTGCCGGTACGAGCGCGGTGACGTCCGCGAGGGGAACGACTCCTACGGCACCACCTGGAAGGGGTACACCACCCCGAAGCTGTGCGGTTGCACCAGGACACCGTCTCAGCTGTAGTCCGACCAGTGACCCACCTCGGGGTCGGACGTGTCGCGGTGCACGGGGTTGTGGGTGTCCACGGAGACCCACACGAGGAACGCGCCCGCGCAGACCCCCAGCAGACCGATCGGAATCAGTACGGCGATCAGCCACTCCGGCATGGATCCCCCCATCGTCGGCGGGCCGTGACGTTCATCGTCCCACCACGCGTCGTCGATGCGCAGGGCCGTGCCGTGTCGCACCGTGCCGGGTGCGCGGTCGTCCCGGTCACCGCCGCACGGACCGTACGCTGATGGGCATGGGTGCAGGGAAGACCAAGCGGATGCCGCGTGCGGTCCGCGAGCAGCAGATGCTGGACGCCGCGGTGAGCGTCTTCGGGCGGCGCGGGTACATGGCGGCGTCGATGGACGAGATCGCCGAACTGGCGGGCGTGTCCAAGCCGCTGGTGTATCTCTACCTGAACTCGAAGGACGACCTCTTCAGCGCCTGCATCCGCCGCGAGGCCCGCGCCCTCACCGAGGCGGTGCGGGCCGGGGTGCGTCCGGGGCTGTCCGCCGACGGGCAACTCTGGTCGGGGCTGCGGGCGTTCTTCGACCACACCGCGCACCACCCGGACGCCTGGCGGGTGCTGCACCTGCACGCCCGGACGCACGGCGAGCGGTTCGCGGCCGAGGTCGCGGCGATGCGCGAGGAGATCGTCGCGTTCGTGACGCAGCTGATCGCCGCCGCGGCGCGCGACGCGCACCGGGACCCGCACCTGCCCGAGGGCGAGGTCGCCGGGCTGGCCGAGGCGCTGGTCGGCGCCGCCGAGTCGCTGGCCGACTGGGCGGGCGCCACCGAGGGCGTCACCGCCAAGCAGGCGGCGGCGACCCTGATGAACTTCGCCTGGGCCGGTCTGGGCGACCTGATGACGGGTCGGCCGTGGACCCCGCCCGAGGAGGCGGGGACCGGGCCGGAGCCGGTGGTGGCTCAGGCCGCCGGGTAGGGCCCGACCTCGCCGGACAGGTGCAGCCGCCGACCTGCGCCGGCGCCGCGCAGTTCGAACCGGCCGTCCTCGGCGCCGTACGCCACCGTCCCCGGCAGCAGCACCGGCGCCCGGAACTCCGCCCGGACCACGGCCGCGTCCGGCGTCCCGTGCTCGGCCAGGCACCGGGCCACGGTCCACATGCCGTGCGCGACGGCCCGCGGGAAGCCGAACAGGCGGGCGGTGAGCGGGTACAGGTGGATCGGGTTGCGGTCCCCGGAGGCGGCACCGTAGCGGCGTCCGACGTCCCCGGCGAGTCGCCACTCGGCGCGCACGGGCAGGGGCGTCCGGTCGCCCGAGGGGGTCTTCGCGGCGGCGGTCGGTGCGGGGGCGCGGTGCCGGGCCAGGTAGGTGCTGCGGGACTCCCACACGAGGTCCCCGCCGGTGCGGACCTCCGTGACCACCGTCGCCTCGGTGCCGCGCCGGTGCGGGGCCAGCTTCTCGACGTGCACCGCGAGTTCGTGCTCACCGGTCGCGGGCATGGCGGTGCGCCGGGTGATGCCGATGGAGGTGTGGACGAGTCCGAGCAGGGGCAGCGGGAAGTCCCGGGCGCTCATCAGGCGCATGGCCAGCGGGAAGCCCAGGACGTGCGGATACGTCACCGGAAGCGTGTCCGCGCCGGTCGCGAACCCGCACACCCGCTCGTACGCCGCCAGTCGCGCGAGGTCCACGCGCAGGCCGGGCAGCACCAGCCGGGTGCGCGGGAAGTCCGCGTCCGGGCGGGGGCGCCGCAGCGGTGACAGGAGCGCGCCGCGGGCGAGCAGCGGGGCGAGCGCGGGGACGCCGGTGAGGGTGCTGGTGGTCGGGGCCGCGGTGGTCATCAGGCCCCCAGCAGGCTCTGGCCGCAGACCCGTACGACCTGGCCGTTGACCGCGCCGGAGGCCGGGTGGGCGAGCCAGGCGGTGGTCCGGGCGACGTCGACGGGCAGGCCGCCCTGGGCGAGGGAGTTCATGCGGCGGCCGGCCTCGCGGATGAAGAGCGGGACCGCCGCCGTCATCTTCGTCTCGATGAACCCCGGCGCCACCGCGTTCACCGTCACCCCGTGGGCGTCGAGTGCGCGCGGTGCCAGCGAGCGGACCAGGCCGACGATCCCGGCCTTGCTGGCGCCGTAGTTGGTCTGGCCCGCGTTTCCCGCCAGCCCCGCGATGGAGGCCGTCGCCACGATCCGGCCGCCCCGGTTGACGGCGCCCGCGGCGAGCAGCGCGTCCGTGGTGCGCAGGACGCTGGCGAGATTGACGTCGAGCACGGAACTCCAGCGCTCGGCGGGCATGTTGACCAGGCGCCGGTCGCGGGTGATGCCCGCGTTGTGGACCAGGACGTCGATCCCGCCGGGCAGCGCGGCGGCGATCCGCTCACCCGCGTCGGCGGCCGTGATGTCCAGCGCGAGGGCGGTGCCGCCGAGGCGTTCGGCGGCCCGGCGGGCGGCGTCCTCGGCCTGCGGCACGTCCAGGACGACGACCTGGGCGCCCTGCCCGGCCAGCGTCTCGGCGACGGCCGCGCCGATGCCGCGTGCGGCGCCGGTGACCAGGGCGGTGCGCCCGGCGAGGGGGAGGGACCAGTCGTCGGGGCCCACGCCCTGGTCCGCGGTGCCGACCTCGATCACCTGGCCGCTGACGTAGGCGGAGGCGGGGGAGAGGAGGAAGCGGAGGGTGGACTCGGCGGGCGCCGCGGCGGTGAGCCGTACCAGGTTGACCGTCCTGCCCCGCCCGATCTCCTTGCCGAGCGAGCGGGTGAACCCCTCCAACGCCTGCTGGGCGGCGGCCTGGTGGTGGTCGGCCGCATCCAGCGGGGCGCCGAGCACCACCACGCGGCCGCTCGCGGCGACGGACCGTACGACGGGATGCAGGGCGGCGTGCACCTCGGCGAGCGCGTCGACGTCCCGTACGCCGGTGGCGTCGAGGACGACGGCGGCGGGCCGGCCGTCCTCGTCCCGGGGCAGGCCGGTGCGGGCCAGGACGGGGGCGAGGTCGAGGTCCGGCTTGCCGGCCGTGAGGTGCAGCAGACCGCCGTCGAGCGCGTCCCGCCGCAGCTCGGCGGGTTGCGGCAGCCCCAGCCGGCGGGTGAGGAAACGGCCCGGTGCGGTGCCGGTGAAGCTGAGATAGCGGTCGGCCATGTCTGTCTCCCAGGCGGCTGATGGGGATCCCCCCGCGCGAGCGTGTTCGAGCGTGGGGGAGGGGCCGGAGACCGGCGGTCGGGCTCGCGGCGCCCACAACTGCTTACTCTGGAGTAAGGTTACCGGAGGTAAGCCTATGGCACGGGTGAGGAGCAGGTCGAGATGAGCCCTCTGACAGCGCAGCCCACACGCCGCGTCGCGGTCCTCGGCGGCGCCCGCGTCCCCTTCGCCCGCTCCGACGGGCCGTACGCCACCGCCTCCAACCAGGAGATGCTCACCGCCGCCCTGGACGCCCTGGTCGAGCGGCACGGCCTCCAGGGGCCGGGCGCGGTCGGCGAGTTCGTGGCCGGCGCGGTCCTCAAGCACAGCCGGGACTTCAACCTCGCCCGCGAGACCGTCCTCGGCTCGGCCCTCGACCCGCGCACCCCCGCCTACGACATCCAGCAGGCCTGCGGCACCGGACTCCAGGCCGTGATCGCCGCCGCCAACAAGATCGCCCTCGGCCAGACCGAGTCCGCGATCGCGGGCGGCGCGGACACCGCGAGCGACGCCCCGCTCGGGGTCAACGACCGCCTGCGCCGCATCCTCTTGGAGGCCCGCCGGGCGAAGACCACCGGCGGCAGACTGAAGGCGCTGGCCAAGGTCCGCCCGGGACACCTGGTGCCCGACATCCCCCGAAACGCCGAGCCGCGCACCGGCCTGTCCATGGGCGAGCACGCCGCGGTCACCGCACGCGCCTGGGGCATCTCCCGTGAGGAACAGGACGCGTTGGCCGCCGCGAGCCACCAGCGGCTGGCGGCGGCGTACGAACGCGGGCTCTTCCAGGACCTGGTGGTCCCCTTCCGCGGCCTGGCCCGCGACCAGAACCTGCGCCCCGGCTCGACGGTGGAGAAACTGGCCGCACTCAAGCCGGTGTTCGGCCTCGACGCCCCCGGCCCCACCATGACGGCGGGCAACTCCACGCCGCTGACCGACGGCGCCGCCACGGTGCTGCTGGCGAGCGAGGAGTGGGCCGAGGCCCGGGGCCTCGAACCCCTCGCCTACCTCACCGCGTACGAGACGGCGGCCGTGGACTTCGTCGGCGGGGACGTGGCCGACGGGGAGGACGGCCTGCTGATGGCCCCGGCCTACGCGGTCCCGCGGATGCTGGAGCGGGCCGGGCTCGGCACCGGGGACTTCGACCTCGTCGAGATCCACGAGGCGTTCGCGTCCCAGGTGCTGGCCACGCTGGCCGCCTGGGAGAAGCGCGGCCTGGCCCCGGTGGACCGGGCCCGGCTGAACGTGGCGGGCTCCTCCCTCGCCACCGGCCACCCCTTCGCCGCCACCGGCGCCCGCATCGTGGCGACGCTGGCCACCCTGCTGGCCGAGCGGGGAGGTCCGGGGCGCGGCCTGATCTCCGTCTGCGCGGCGGGCGGCCAGGGCGTCACCGCCATACTGGAACGAACGTGACCTACCCTCAGGTAACCCCCAACACTGCACACGTCCGGCGCGGGAAGATCGTGGAACGCGCACCAACTCCCCACGCGGGCACCGTACGATCCCGGAACTGACCGCCGGTAACCCCTGTCCGCGGAACCGGCGATGAACGCCTCGGCGCGCGAGGCACGTACGTCATGCAGCAGAGCAGCGACAGCAGGAGCAGTGTCTTTGCTGCACGTCCCAGGAGCCGCCCGTGTCCACCCCGCTTCCGTCCTTCGCCGCGTCCGCCGCCTACGCCGACTCGCCCGGCCCCACCCTGGTGGCGCCCGAGACGCGGATGCTGGACGGGACCGTCAGGGAGGCGTACGTACCGCCGTTCGCGCCGCCGGTGCGCCGCGGGTCCCTCGCCGACCTGCCCTTCGACAACGCGGCGGCGGTCCCGGGCCAGGTCGTCCTCAGCCGCAGGTCCGCCGAGGGCGACTGGTCCGACGTGACGGCCGCCGAGTTCGCCGGACAGGTGCTCGCGGTCGCCAAGGGCATGATCGCCGAGGGCCTGATGCCGGGCGACCGCATCGCGATCATGGCGCGGACCACGTACGAGTGGACGCTGCTGGACTTCGCCGCCTGGGCGGCCGGGCTGGTCACCGTCCCGATCTACCCCACCTCCTCGCTCTTCCAGACCCGCTGGATCCTGCAGGACTCCGGCGCCGTCACCCTGGTCACCGAGACCACCGCGCAGGCCGCGGCCCTCGGCCCCGAGCTGGACCGCATCCCCGACCTCGGGCATCTGTGGGTCATGGAGAAGGGGCACGTGGAGCGGCTGGCCGAGCTGGGCGCGCGGCTGCCGGACGCGGAGGTGGAGGTGCGCCGCGGCATGCTGAGCCCGAGCACCCTGGCCACCCTGATCTACACCTCGGGGACGACCGGCCGCCCCAAGGGCTGCGCGCTCACCCACGGCAACTTCTTCGCCGAGGTCGACAACGCGATCGAGCTGCTCTACCCCGTCTTCAAGGCGGAGACCGGCGAGGAGCCCTCCATCCTGCTCTTCCTGCCGATGTCCCACGTCTTCGGCCGGATGGTCGCCGTGGCCTGCGTCCGCGCCCGGGTCCGCCTCGGTCATGCGCCGAGCCTGAAACCCGGGGACCTGCTGCCCGACCTGGCGGCCTTCCGGCCGACCTGCCTGCTGACCATCCCGTACATGCTGGAGAAGGTCTTCAACAGCGCCCGCGCCAAGGCCGAGTCCGGCGGCCGCGCCTCGGCCTTCGACCGCGCCGTCTCGGTGGCGGTCCGCTACGGCGAGGCCAAGGAGGCCCGCCAGACCGGCACCGGCGGCGGCCCCGGCCGCGGCCTGAAGACCGCCCGCTCCTTCTACGACCCCCTCGTGTACCGCAAGATCCGGAACGCCATGGGCGGCCGGGTCAAGTACGCCATCTGCGGCGGCTCCCCGCTCGGCCGCCGCCTGGCCGCCTTCTACGCCGGGGCCGGCATCGAGATATTCGAGGGCTACGGCCTCACCGAGACCACCGCCGCGGCCACCGTCACGCCCCCGCTCAAGCCGCGCCTCGGCACGGTCGGCTGGCCGCTGCCGGGCACCCGCATCCGCATCGCGGCCGACGGCGAGATCCTGGTCGCCGGCGAGCAGGTCCTGCACGGCTACTGGGACCCGCAGGCCGGCGGCGTCGTCCCGGCCGCACCCGACGGCTGGTTCGCCACCGGGGACATAGGCAGCCTGGACGACGAGGGCTATCTGACCATCACCGGCCGCAAGAAGGAGCTGCTGATCACCGCGGGCGGCAAGAGCGTCGCCCCGGCCCCGCTGGAGAACTGGCTGCGCTCCCACCCGCTGATCTCCCAGTGCCTCGTCCTGGGCGACCGCCGCCCCTACGTCTCCGCCCTGTTCACCCTCGATGCCGACGGCGTCAACCACTGGCGCCGCATGAACGGCAAGCACCCGGTGCCGCCGGAACTGCTGGTGGACGACGAGGAGGTCCACCAGGTGCTCCAGCGCGCGGTCGACGAGGCCAACAAGCTGGTCTCCCGCCCCGAGTCCATCCGCCGCTTCGCCGTCCTGCCCAGGGACTTCACCGAGTGGGAGGGCCACCTGACCCCCTCCATGAAGCTCCGCCGCGAGGCGATCATGCGGGACTTCGCGGCGGCGGTGGAGGGGCTGTACGAGGGATAGGCCCGTCAGCCGGACAGGGCTAGGACGGCGGCCGGGTGCCGGCGCGGGCGATCAGGCACGCCTGCGGGACCTGGGCGACGGTGGTCTCCTCGGTGATCCGCACCGTCCGGGACAGCACGGTGAAACCGGCCCGCTCCAGCAGCTCCGCCATCGGCTCCGGCCGCCGCCGCTCGAAGTCCAGGGCGACCGGGTGGCCCCACGGGCGGTCGTGGTGGTTGGGCTCGTCGCCGACCTGGAAGCCGAGCAGCAGGTGCCCGCCCGGGGCCAGCACCCGCCGCATCTCGCCGAACAGGTCCGGCAGCCGCTCCCACGGCGTGTGGATCGACGAGTACCAGGAGACCGCCCCCGCGAGGGCGCCGTCCGGCAGGTCCAGCTCCAGCATGGACCCCTGCTCGAACCGCAGCCCGGGGTTCTCCCGGCGCGCGATCGCGAGCATCGAGGCGGACAGGTCCAGGCCGAAGACCCGCAGGCCCAGCGAGGCGAGGTGCGCGGTGACCAGGCCGGGTCCGCAGCCGAGGTCGGCCACCTGGCCCTCGGGCCCCACCAGCTCGGCGAAGGCGCCCATCAGCGCCCGGTCCAGCGGGGCGTCGTCCAGCACGGTGCGGAACCGGGCGTGGTAGTCCTCGGCGATGGCGTCGTAGAAGGTCCTGGTGGTGGCCACGAAGGCGGGGTCGATGGTCATGGGCGGACCCTAGTGGCAGCCACTGACAGCCGGGGCGGGCGCAGCGGGCGGGAAGTTCACGGAGATTTCATGAAAGGGCAGGAGCCCCGTCGCCGAAACGGCGCGGGGCTCCTTGGGTACTGCTGTCAATCAGACAGGAGTGACATTCTCCGCCTGCGGACCCTTGGGGCCCTGCGTGACGTCGAAGGACACCTGCTGGTTCTCCTCGAGGGACCGGAAGCCGGTCGCGTTGATCGCGGAGTAGTGGACGAAGACGTCGGGGCCGCCGCCTTCCTGGGCGATGAAACCAAAGCCCTTTTCGGCGTTGAACCACTTCACGGTTCCGGTAGCCATAAGCCCTCCTTGGGCCCAAAGGGTTGCCCTGCTCCAGAACCAGCAAATGTGAAGACTTTGAATGCCGCACAACTGCATACGTCTGAGAACGACGAGAGCCCGCGGTCACATGCTCCGCAGGCTCTGTACTGCAAGGGAAACCAAACTGCAACTTGCTGTGAGCCTAGCACGCAGGCCCCCCAGCGCAACAGAGGTCAAGATCACTTCACCCGGACGTTTGAACACCTGCGCCGTTCGGCTGACGCCGGGGGTCGGCTACGGGCACATCCCCGGGGAGGGCTAGCCTCGCGATGTGGACAATTCTCGCACCCGGCCGCGCGTCGGCCACATCCAGTTCCTGAACTGCCTGCCCCTGTACTGGGGGCTCGCGAGAACAGGCACGCTCCTCGACTTCGAGCTGACGAAGGACACCCCGGAGAAGCTCAGCGAGCAGCTGGTGCGCGGCGATCTCGACATCGGTCCCGTCACCCTGGTCGAATTCCTCAAGAACGCGGACGATCTCGTCGCCTTCCCGGACATCGCCGTCGGCTGCGACGGCCCGGTGATGTCGTGCGTGATCGTCTCCCAGGTCCCGCTGGACCGCCTGGACGGAGCCCGGGTCGCCCTCGGGTCGACCTCGCGCACCTCCGTACGGCTCGCCCAGCTCCTGCTCGCCGAGCGCTTCGGCGTCCAGCCGGACTACTACACCTGCCCGCCGGACCTGAGCCTGATGATGCAGGAGGCCGACGCGGCCGTCCTGATCGGGGACGCGGCCCTGCGCGCCAACATGATCGACGGCCCGCGCTACGGCCTCGACGTGCACGACCTGGGCGCCCTGTGGAAGGAGTGGACGGGACTGCCGTTCGTCTTCGCGGTCTGGGCGGCCCGGCGCGACTACGCGGAGCGCGAGCCGGTCATCACCCGCAAGGTGCACGAGGCCTTCCTCGCCTCCCGCAACCTCTCGCTGGAGGAGGTGGAGAAGGTCGCGGAGCAGGCCGCCCGCTGGGAGGCCTTCGACGAGGACACCCTCGCCAAGTACTTCACCACCCTCGACTTCCGCTTCGGGGGCCCGCAGCTGGAGGCGGTCACCGAGTTCGCCCGCCGGGTCGGGCCGACCACCGGCTTCCCGGCGGACGTGAAGGTGGAGCTGCTCGGCACCCCCTGACCCCGGCACGCCCGGGGTTCCGGCGCGGGCGGCCCACTACCCTGCTGGCAGGTACCGGCGTACGGGGGAGGGGTGGACGCCATGCGGCCGCTCGAAGTCGACGAACCCACCGTCGTGGGGCCCTACCGGCTGCTCGGCCGGCTGGGCTCCGGCGGCATGGGCCGGGTCTACCTGGGCCGCAGCGCCGGCGGCCGCACGGTCGCGGTGAAGATCGTGCACCCGCACTTCGCGCTGGACGAGGAGTTCCGGGCCCGGTTCCGGCGCGAGGTGGCCGCCGCGCGCCGGGTCGGCGGCGTCTGGACCGCACCCGTACTGGACGCCGACCCCGAGGCGCGCGTGCCGTGGGTCGCCACGGCGTACGCCGCCGGTCCGTCCCTGACGGCGGCCGTCGCCGACGGCGGCCCGCTGCCCGCCCACTCGGTACGGGCGCTGGGCGCGGGCCTCAGCGAGGCGCTGGCCGCGGTGCACGAGCTGGGCCTCGTCCACCGTGACGTGAAGCCCTCCAACGTCCTGCTCACCCTCGACGGCCCCCTCCTGATCGACTTCGGCATCGCCCGCGCCACCGACGGCACCGCCTCCCTGACCTCGACGGGCGTGTCCATCGGCTCGCCCGGCTACATGTCCCCCGAGCAGATCCTCGGCAAGGGCGTGACCGGGGCGGCGGACGTCTTCTCGCTGGGCGCCGTGCTGGCGTACGCGACGACGGGGCGGCCGCCCTTCCCCGGGGACTCCTCGGCCGCGCTGCTCTACAAGGTCGTCCACGAGGAGCCGAGCCTCGACGGCCTGGACGACGGGGAGCTGCGCGAGCTGGTCGCGGCCTGCCTCGCCAAGGACCCGGCCGCCCGTCCGGCCCCCGCCGAGGTGGCCCGTCGCCTGGCCCCCGAGGGCGCGGCCCGGCTGGTGACCGGCGGCTGGCTGCCGGGGGCGCTGGTGGAGCGGGTCAGCCGGAGCGCCGTGCGGCTGCTGAACCTGGAGGCGGCGGAGGCGGAGACCGGGGCCTCGGGTCCCGTGGGGTTCAGCCGGCCGTCGGTGACGGCGGGGGACGACGCCGGGGCGGCGCCCCCGGCCTCCGGTGTCTTCGGCCCGCCGCCGGTGATGCCGACGCCCACGTCGCCCTCGTACCCGCCCTCGCCGCCTGCCCCGGCCCTCCCGTCCGTCCCCGGGCCGAGGGACCCCGGACCGCGGGGCGGCGACCCCGGCGACGGGCCGGACCCGGGGCACCCGCCCGGGCGGCTCGCCCTCTCCGTCGCGGCGACCTCGACGCAGGGCGCCCGGGGACGCGGCCGGCGGATCAGCTGCACCGTGGCGCTGGCGGTGGCGGGAGCGCTGGCGGCGGTGACGGTGGGGTCGGTGTTCGTCCTGGACCTGCTGCCGGGCTCGGGCAACGACGCGAACAACGCGGGCGGCGACGACGGCTCCCACGAGCCGCCCGCCGCCACCGCGGGCCCGCTGCCCGCGCGCTACCTCGGCACCTGGGAGGGCCAGGCCGCCGCCCTGGACGGCAAGCTGCCGCTGGGCACCTTCCGGATCACCATCAAGCAGGCCGAGGCCGGCCAGGAGCTGGGCAGGCTCCGCCAGACCGACGCGCTGGGCGGCGTCTGCGTCGACGTGATCACCCTCAAGAAGGTCACGGAGAAGCAGCTCGTCGCCGGGTCCGTCGGCGCCGAGGGCAACCACGACGGCTGCAACCCCGCGCCCACCACCGTCACCTTCACCCCGGTCGGCGACGACCTCGACTACGCGTCGAAGAGCGAGGAGTCGGGACGGCCGGAGGCACGGCTGTCGAAGATCGAGTAGCGGGGGCCGGAAATCAAGGGGGGGAGGCGGGGCACCCGGCGAGGGCCCCGCCTCCCCCCCTCCACGGGCTCAGCCCGGAACCACCACCGTGCGCAGTTCCCCGTCGCCGAGGTGCAGCATGCCCTTGCCCGGCGTGATCTGGCCGCCGACCATCTGGCGCGAGACGCGCAGCCCGATGAGGTCCCCGCTGGAGGACTCCTGCGGCGAGAGCAGGATGCCGCGGCGGGCCTTCTTGGCGTCGACCTGCCAGCCGGAGAAGCCGCTGCACACGTCCTCCTCGTCACCGGCGATGACGAGAGCGAGGCCGCGTTCGGCACCGCGCGAGACGATCTTCTTCATCTGGCTCTCGGCGTCGCAGTCCTCCAGGATCTCGCCGTCGTCGACGAGGACGGCGATGGGCTCCTCCAGGCTCGCCCCGTCGATCAGCTCCTCGAACTCGTCCTCGTCGATGTCGTCCCCGGTGAAGACCTTCAGCACGCCCTCCGTGCCGTCCAGTTGGCGCACCGGCGACTGCCGGGGCGCCGCCACGACCAGCCGGGTGCCCTGGGCGAGCAGCGACTGGGCGACGTTCATCAGCACCGTGGAGCGGCCCGACTTGGCGGGCCCCGCGATGACGAACGAGGGGACGCCGTCGGCGAGGTCGGGCCCGAAGCCGACGATCTCGTCGCCGCCGATGCCGATCAGCGCCCACAGCTTGGAGCGGGACGCTTCCGGATCGCGCATCTCCCAGGCCTCCGGGAAGGAGATCCGGCTGGGCAGGCTGTCGACGCGGAACGGGCGCCGGGCCCGCGGGACGTCCGCGTCGCGCGCCGTGGCGGCCTCGCCGATCGCGGTGATGGCCGCGGCCTGGCCCTGGCCCGTGGTGTCCTGCGACAGCAGCGCGAACTGGGTCTCCGTACCGGCCTCGTTGCGGAAGGCGCGGCCCGGCGGGATCTCCTCGGGCACCTTGCGGGCCGGGATGCCGAGCGAGGCGAAGTCGCTGCGGTCGGCCAGGCGCAGGCCGTACTTGTCCTCGGTGAGGGTCGCGATGCGCCCCACGAGCAGCGTGCGGTCGCCGGTGAGGACCAGGTGAATGCCGACGCTCGCGCCCTCGCGCATCATCGTCTGCAACTCGTCGGTCAGCGAACCGTGGTCGACCTCGCCGAGGGTGGGCACCCAGCCCTCCCAGCGGTCGAGGAGCACGACGATGTGCGGCAGCCGCTCGTCCTCCGCCACGGAGGCCCGCTGCTCACCGATGTCCGCGAACCCGGCGTCCGCCAGCAGGTCCTGGCGGCGCGACAGCTCGCCCTTGAGCCGGTTGACGAGCCGTACGACCCGTTCGGTCTGGTTGCGGCCCACGACCGCGCCGCAGTGCGGCAGCCGGGTCAGCGCGTTGAGGGCGCCGTTGCCGCAGTCGATGCCGTACAGGTGGACGTCGGCGGTGGAGTGGGTGCGGGCCAGCGAACCGGCGATGGTGCGCAGCACCTGGGAACGGCCGCTGCGCGGGGCACCGCCGATCATCAGGTGGCCGAAGGTCGAGAAGTCCACGACGACCGGGCGGCGGGCCTGGTCGGAGGGCAGGTCCTCGATGCCGTACGGGGCGGGCGGCAGCTGGCCCGGGGCGGCGCCGGCGAGTGCCGGGACCTCGATGTCGTCCAGCAGCAGGGTCTCGTCGAGCGCCGGCAGCCAGGGGCTGTGCTGGGCGGGGATGCCCATGGCCAGGTTGGCCTCGCGCACCGCGTCGACGAGCACCTTGAGGTCGGTGATCTCGTCGTCCTCGCGGGACTCGGTCTTCGGCTTGGTCAGCGCCGCCCGGCCCAGGTCCTCCCAGCCCAGCGGCCCGACCCAGGGCGCGAGCGCGGCGGGGTCGGCTGCGCCGGGCCGACGGCCACCGACGCGTCCCGACTGGAAGGGGACGAGGGAGGAGTGGCCCAGGCGCACGTAGGCGCGGCCCGGGGTGTTCTTGGAGATGTGCCCGGCCTCGGGCGAGTCGATGACGTCGGAGGACTCGCCGCCGTCGGTCACGCGCAGCGCGATCCGCAGGTTGGTGTTGGCGCGGATCTCGGGCGAGACGACGCCGCTGGGCCGCTGGGTGGCGAGCAGCAGGTGGATGCCGAGGGAACGTCCTCGCTGGGCGATGTTGACGAGCCCGGTCACGAAGTCGGGCAGGTCCCGCACCATGGAGGCGAACTCGTCGATGACGATGAGCAGCCGGGGCACCGGAGCGTGCGAGGGATCGCGCCTGACCAGGTCCTGGTAGTCCTCGATGTCCTTGGCGTCGGCGGCGGCGAGGATGTGCTCGCGCCGCTTCAGCTCGGCGCCTAGCGACTCCAGCGCCCGCTCGACCAGGTGCGCGTCGAGGTCGGTCACCATGCCGACGGTGTGCGGCAGCTTCACGCAGTCCTTGAACGCGGAGCCGCCCTTGTAGTCGACGAGGACGAAGGTCATGTTCTCGGGCGTGTTGGCGACGGCGAGGGCCGCCACGATGGTCTGCAGCAGCTCCGACTTGCCGGAACCGGTGGTACCGGCGATGAGGCCGTGCGGCCCGTCCTTGCGCATGTCGATGCCGAACGGGCCGTCGTACGACTCACCGATCACGGCCATCGTGGACTGGCCGCCCATCCGCCACCGCGCGGAGATCGCGTCGGCCGTCGGCGGCTCCAGCTGGAGCACGTCGAGCAACCTGCTGGCGCCGGGCAGCGCGGAGTCTTCCGTCTCCCCGCTGATGTCCCGCAGCGCGGACAGCGACCGCGCCAGCCGCAGGCACCAGGCGGGCGTGACGAAGTCGGGCCGTACGTCGGTGATCCGCTCGACGCCCGCCTCCTCCACCCGCAGCCGCAGCTTCTCGGCGCGGGCCCGCTGCTCGGGCTCGGCGGGGGCGTTGGTGTGCCACGCCTGGAAGGACGGGAAGCCCCCGGCGACCTGCTGGGCCGGCTGCGGCTGCTCGTCCCGCTGCTGCCGCCCGCCCCCCTCGGCCTTGGGCTCGGCGACGACGAACGCCTGGCACTCGCCCGGCAGGAACCGCTCCTCGGCGTCGAGGCAGACCGCGAACATCGACACGGCCGGCCCCTCGCGCAGCAGCCGTACGACACCGGGCAACGACCGCAGCCGCCGCGACCCGTCCCACACCACCACGATGTCCGGATCGGTGAAGCTGGACCCCTGCGCGCCGCTGCCCTTCTGCTCGGCGGCTTTCTTGCGGGCGTCGAGGATCCGCGTCAGCTCGCCGATGCGGGCGCCGACGGTCTCGGCGTCGGTGCCGATGAGGATGTTGACGTCCTGGCCCCCGGAGGGCCGCGCGTGCGGCAGCCACCGCACCCAGTCCCACTCACTCTGCGCGGAGTTCTCGCTCAATACGTAGAACTGCACGTCCATCGGGCTGTGCAGCGCGGCGGTCTGCGCGACGGCCCACCGCCCCAGCGACCGCGCCGAGTCGCCGGGCCCCGCGATGCCCACGACGCCGAGGCCGCGCAGCGACAGCGCGACGGGCGCGTCCTCGATCTTCCAGGTGACCTGGCGCCGGTGGTCGTCCTGTTCGGGGTCGTCGAGCACGACCTCGGACGGCAGCCGCCCGGTCCCCACCCGCAGCAGCAGGTGGTCGCGGTCGGTCCGCCGCCGCTCCCACAGCCGCGTCCGCGGCCCGGTCGCGACGGACAGCACGACCGCCGGGTCCGGAATGGCCTGCCGCCGGTCGTCCCGCTCGGCGACCAGCGCGTCCTGCGCGTCCTTCTCGATCCGCGCCTTCTGCTCCTCGTACTCCTTGACCTGCTTGGCGTGGGACTTGCGGCCGTGCTTCTTGTCGTTGAAGTAGTTGGCGAACAGCAGGATCGGGCTGAGCCCGGCCATGATCAGGTAGTACCAGCGCCCGAACACCGCCACCGCGACCACCGCGCCGACGAGCGGCGTCAACGCCATCAGCCAGGGCAGCGGCCGGGCCTCGTACTCGCGGGGCGGCGAGGGCAGCCGGAAGTTGGTCTGCCGCTCGGCCGGACGCAGCCGGGGCGGCCGGTTGTAGTCCAGCCCGATCCCGTCCTCGGACCACTTGAGCGCGGCGTTGGGCGGCGCGTACCGGGCCAGCTCGACGAGCGAGTTCCCGACGGCGATCTGCCCCCCGAGCGGCCAGTCGTCCCCTTCCCGGTCCTTGACCGGCTCCCCGTCGAGGGTGACGGTGTCCTCGTCTCCGTGCACGGCGACCTTGCAGGTGCCGTCGGTGGCGACGGAGAGGGTGAGGGCACGGGCGTCGACCTCGGGGTCCTCGATCCGTATGTACGCGGCCGGTCCGCTCCCGATGTCGTACTTCCCCACCCCGAGCCGGTGCACGAACCCGGCCCCCGGCCCGCCGACGACCCGCAACTCCACCAGCCCGGTGGGCTCTCCGGGCAGGCACCCGGACGGATCCTGCAGACTGACGACCGCGCCCTCGCGCAACGGCGACCCGATGACGGTGGCGGACGGATCGACGGCGTACCCGTCGACGTAGACCAGCGGCGCCCCGCCGGCCGCGGCCTGGCCCTGGTGCCCGATGGGAATGACCTGCGCCCCCGCGACCCCGACCTGCTTGGCCAGCTCCTGGGCGATGTCCCCGACGGTGGACTCGGCGTCCGCGTCGAGCACGACGTCGGCGGAGCCCCCGCCGTACGGATCGACGACGGTCAGAGTCAGTCGCACGCTTGTCCTCCCCAGGCGAGCCCCCGCGGCCGCTTCCACACCACGGCTCACAGTCCAGGCGACGATATCCGCTGGGTGTCGCGGTCCGGCAACAGGGCGGTGACCGCACGTTCCCGTTGGCAACGCAGGGATGTGACACCACTGGCCTCCCCCGTAAGCTGCTGCCTCAAGAGCGGACGATCACACCGGTCGTTACATCCGACCGGTCTGACCGGTGCGCCGGTTCGATCCGCAAACGAGGAGCCACGGGGGTTGGCCCTGCGGCGTTGTGAGAGGAAGCGGCTTCATGGCCAAAGACCTTGACATCACATACCAGGACATGCGGGATGCCGCCAAGCATGTCGTGAAGGAGAAGGAAAAGCTCCAGGAGAAGCTCGACGGCCTGCGCAAGTACATCGCGAACCTGGTCGAGTCGGGCTATGTCACGAAGTCCTCCTCCAAGGCCTTCGACGACAACTTCGACGAGTTCACCCGCGGCGCCAAGGACACCCTCGACGGCCTCGACGGCATGGGCGACTACCTCACCACGGCCGCCGACAAGTTCGAGCAGATCGACGAGGAACTGGCGAAGCAGGCACGGAGCAAGTAGGGCCACACCGCCCGTCCGGTACGCGCGGTCTCCCCGTCGTGTGCCGGGCGGGTGACGGCTCGACGGCGCCGGTCAGCCGTCCGGGGACGGTCGGCGGAGTGCGTGCATGTGGAGGGCGCTTCGAGGCTCTTCCGTCTCGACCCGCAGCCAGGAACCGTCCCGGAAGCGGATCAGCAGCGTCGTGGTCGCGAACTCCCCGGCGAAAGGGTCGACCAGAGCTGCCTCGGTGACCGGTAGGCGTGCGACGACCCGCATATGCTTCTCGCGCCCCACGCTGACGCGCCGGGGCGGGGCCGCCAGCACGATTCCCTCGGGTGTCGCCAGCAGAAGCCGCTGGTGGTGCGGTGAGTGGCCGTACCAGTCCAACAGGAACTGCCCGGCGTCGCCGTGCCAGTTTCCGTCGAAGACTCTGTCGAGCCCGTACTCGTCGGCCACGGCCCTCCGGCGGGTCCTCTCGTCCGTGCTCTTGGCCCGTAGACGGGTCCTTTCGCCCTTCGGGGCGAGAGAGCGCATGACCGAGTCCTCCATGGCGGCCAGTAGTCCAAGGAGAAGGGCGATCGGTATGAACGGCGCCTTGAGCACCGCACCGATCATGCCCAGTGCAGGCACTCTTCCGGGACGCAGCCGGGGGTTGCCCGCGGCCGCGTACACGTCGGCGGGAGGCCGTGGAATCGCGTCGATCGTGCACCACTCGCCCGCTTCGATGTGAATGCCGAGCCGTTCTGCAGAATTGTGCTGTTTCCGCCTGGGGGCCACGGGGTGATCTCCTCGTCTGCACGGCAGGGACGGCGACGGCTCGGGAGCTACGGACGGGCGAGCCGACGTTTGATGGGGGCGGTGTGCGCCGGATGCCGGCGCGAACTAGCTCGGTGACGCCTTGGCCGACGCAGGCGTCCCTCTGAACAGGCTCTTCCACAGCCACAGGCCTTCGACGGACAGGTCTTCCAAGTGATAGTCGACCATGTCCACTTCTCGTCCCTCGGCGTCGACGATCCTCTCCTGGGGGTGAATGCCGTAGAAGGAAACGGCTGTGCCCGGAGCCAGCACCTCGATGCGGTAGCACCCGCAATCGTTCCTGACGACCAGGGGAGGCGCGGCGTCAGGGCCGTGGTTGGCTGCGAAGGTCTCGGCGGCCTCACGAATTTCAGGTGGCAGAGCGTCCGACGGCACGACGTCGGACCGATCCGCTAGATGCTGCATGGGAAACACGCGCCATGGGGAGTACAGGCGGCACCAGGAACCGTCCGTGAAAACCACCTTGAAGTCATCACCGCCCTTGAAATTCTGCCGGTCGACCCGCTGGATGTCTGAACGCGGGAGCTCCCACAGAAGTTCGTCCTCGACAGGAAGCTCGTGACACCTGCGCTCGTTGAAGGGCAGACCCACGATGACCACGCGACGGTCCGTGACGATCAAGTGCGTGCGATAGCGCCTCTGGTCCGAGCGAGCCGGATCCAGTTGCCAGGGCAGACTGCGAGCGACGGTTCCGGGGGCGGCCCACAGGACCGGGAAGTCCTCGAGTTCGTCGGCACGGTCCGCAGCGGAACGAGGCACCGATGAGGTCTTGACGGTGCTCCCGGACGGCAGGGCGGCGACTATGAGCGCCCCTACGGCCAGCGCCGAGATCCTCAGCACGGCCAATACCGCCCCGAATCCGGTCGACCGCACGTTGTGCACTGGCCCCGCGGGCCAACCGTCGAGCTCTCCTTGAATGTCGTTGCGCTCTTCGTCCCGGAACCATCGCCTGCCTCTGACCCGCATGGCAGCGCCCGTGGCGAAGGTGACGGGGACCCGGGCGAGTACGGTCTCGCCCGGACCGGGCATCCAGATTCCCATGTGATCCACTCCTGATTCGTCGAGTTCGCTGGTGTCGGGTCGCTCACCGGCGGCCGGGAGGATCCCGCGGGGGTGGTGGAACGAGTCGGCTGCCCAGTGCACCAGGCCGCTGTGCGACGGCCTGACGGTTCCCGCGTACGCCGAGAACGGCCGCGCGGAGCACACACGCGGTGAAGGCGACGTTCACGCCGGCCGCCGCCCAGACCCATCTGGCGGGGTGCGGAGCGCTCCAACTGGGCGGTACCTCTCCTTCGGGGTCGTGGAAGACCCGGACGCGGTCGCCGGGCCGTGCGCCACGGCAGCCACCGGCCGGGCCCGCGAGCACGGCGCCGTCGTTCCCACGCAGCTCACACGTCGAGTTGACCCTCGTCTGCTCCGTGGACGCCACTACGGCGTCGATCCATGCG
The DNA here is from genome assembly GCF_020404845.1 of Streptomyces hyderabadensis. Lineage (GTDB taxonomy): Bacteria > Actinomycetota > Actinomycetes > Streptomycetales > Streptomycetaceae > Streptomyces > Streptomyces hyderabadensis. The sequence continues at coordinate 39,152 of NZ_JAIOJZ010000027.1, forward strand.
CCGCGCTTTTGCAGAGCCCGGTCCTGGATGAGGAACAGACCGAGGACGAAGAGCGCTGCGGCGCACAGGAGGAAAAGGAGCGCCAGGACCAGTCGCTGATCGGTGTGGACCGCGACGAGCCACAGCAGTCCCAGCGCGACCGCCAGACCGGGAAGAACGAGCCAGCGGCCGACGAGCCCGGAGACCATGGCGCCGTCCAGGACGGTCAGAAGGCTCACGCCCGTGTAGAAGAACGGGGCGGAGTGACGCTGCCCCAGACGGTCGAGCCACGCGGGTCCCGCCATCAGCGGGCGGTGAGGAGGGGCCAGGTCTTCTCCTCCGAGATCCTCGCCCGGGCCTCTCGCAACGCCCAGGTGTAGTGCCGCAGACCCTTGCCCACACCCCAGAGGCCGACAGCGGCGATCGCGGTGCCCGCGCCTGCCACGGCCACCTGGCTGTAGGCACCGCCGTCCTCCTGGCCGAGGCCCCCCACGAGGGCCACCAGGACCAGGACCACCCCGACCAGGAGCGGCGCGACGGGCGCCGCCATCCACATCAGTGACTTGCCGGACAGGTACACCAGGTACCGGCGTCCGTCCAGGGGAACGGTGTTCTTCCAGGGCTGCCCCGCCCGCATCAGGTCCCAGGTCGAGGCGAGGGGCTGCGGGATGTTCCCGGGAGGCAGTGCGCGAGCCGGCGGCAGGCGGTCGAGCGCCGTCCACGCCTCCAGCAGCCGGTGCGCGGCGCGGCCCCGCCGTACCAGGCGCGCGAACGCCGCGAGGGCGGCTCCCGCTGCGAGGAGCGCGACGAGCACGAGCACGACCGTCACGAGCAGGTCGGCGTCTGCGGCATCTTCCAGGCCGAGATACCAGCCGAGGCCGGCCCATGCGAAGAACCAGCCGCCCGCGACCACCACTGCGGCCAGCCAGGCCCACACCATGTTCCGCAGCGCCATGCTGCGCGAGGTCAGGACATCCGCTGCGGCGGCCCGGGCGGTCAGGAGCGCGGCACGGTCGTACCAGCTCAGTGTCCGCGGGTCCGGGGGCAGGTCGGGCGGGGTTCCGGGGTTCATGACGACGCACCGTCCTCGGCGGGTTCCGGTTGTTCGAGAAAGGTCGACTTCCCGGCGATCAGGGCCACGATGCTCGCCATGGCCAGCACCTGTTCGGCGTCCAGGCAGGTGCCCACGACCATGAGCCCACGCCCGCCACCGGGAGGACAGGCCAGGCAGACGGCGAGTCCGAGTTTCGCCAGTGGGCGGGCCGCCCGGGCCGCCGGGGGGTCCGGGAAGAGTTCCGTCCTGTCGGCCGAGAGCAGTTCCGGCTGGGAGATGATCCCCATGCCGATTCCCATCGCGGTGGGGAAGGACTCGGTGTACACCTGCCGTCCCCGCAGTTCCTGGCCGAAGTGCCGCGCGAGTACCTCGCCGAGGTCGACGTCCTGGTTGCTCGGGCCCACGTCGACGACTCCGGCGCTGATCTGCCATACGGCCCTGCCGTACTCGCCCTCCGGTACCGCGACGACGCCGTGGGTGATCACGCCTTGGGCGAGGAGGACCCGCCGCCATGCCATCAGCGCGTCGGTGTACTCCTGACGCGGACCGGCGGCCTTGTGCGGGTAGCTCCGGTTGATCAGGTCGGCGCAGCGGGTTCGTGCGGCCTCTTCGTCGTCGCCGTCGGCGAGCAGGTCGAACCAGTCGGTCGGCGCGTACAGCTGGACGGAGCCGAGCGGGTGCCGCAGCGGGGAGGTACTGAGGGGAGGGGAGGCAGTCATGTCAGGCCATTCTGAACGCACGATCGCGGGGTGCAGGCGTCCGGGGTCGTCGACCGGCCGGGTGCGAGGTCATGTCTTGTCCCTGAGGGGCGCCGGCGTGAGGGCATCGGGCCACACGTCCTCGCCCGGCCCCTTCGTCTGGTCACCCGGGACGACGTATTTCCCGAGGTCCCACATCAGCTGAGCTCCTCCGCCGGGACCGAGAGCGGCGGTGTTGGCACCCCAGTTGGCACCGAACTGGGCGACCTTCAATCCGAATTCGGTCCCCTCCAGCACGTGGCCGGGCTGGGTGAGGACCCCGCGGAAGAATCCGTAGGGCGAGGCCCCGGCCATCCTGCCGAGCTGGCTGCCGACCTTGTACGCGCCGAACCCGAAGGTCAGCGCGGCGGCGTCGGCGATCACCGTGGGGTCGGTCAGCGCGTCGACGAAGCTTCCGGACTCCCCGACCTTCTGCAGGTAGTGGGAACCGAGGGCGACGGCGCCGAGGATCAGTGCCGGTGCGGCCAGGAACTGCAGCCCGGGGACCAGCGACAGCAGGCCGAGCACCGTGCTGGCGAACCCGGCGATGTTGCCGATTATCTCGAAGACCCAGGCGTACTCCTTGAGGAAGTCCTTGAGGTTGTCGAGGATCTCCTCGCCCAGCTCGGCGGCCATCTTCGCGAAGTCCGCGAGGGCATCGCCGAGCTTGTCCCAGATTCCCGGTTCGTTGGGCGCGATGTCCATCGCGTGCTTGAGCCGGTCGGCGACCGCACCGCCTTCCTCGATGTAACGTTCCCGCAGCCGCTCGGCCCGGCCGCGTATCTCCTCCAGGTCGGCGTTGGCAGCGTGCAGCGACTTCTCCGTGCCGCTGCGCTTCTCCTCCTGCCGCTCCCGCTTAGCCTTCTCCTCGTGCGTCTGGTCGCCCAGCCTCTCGGCGAACCCGGGCTTGGGCGGCATGCCGTCCAGTTCGCGTTGGAGGCCGGCCGCCCGGTCCTTGGCGTCCTGCGCCTCCCTCTCCAGCTTCTCCGCGAGAGCCTGGCGCTCACGCATGTAGCGCGCCCAGTCGTCCAGGGCCTGCCCGGCGTCGGTGAACGAGTCCCGTGCGTCGTTGACCTTGGGCCGGAAGTCGTCGTGGAACTGCTCACGGAATGCCTCGGCGGCCTTGCCCTTCCACTCCCCGCGGCCGGTGCCGTTCAGGACCTGCGCGATGTCGCGCAGCGTCTTTCCCGTCCTGACCACGATCTCCGCGACGTGCGCGGCGTCCGCCTGGTTGCCGGGGCAGGGGCAGAACCCGATCGCGGGAAAGCGTGCGTCGGCGGCGGGGTCCGGACGCAGCCAGCCGGGCTGGGAGTAGTCCGTCATCGCTGACCGCCCTTTCCGCTCCGGGCCTTTTCCAGCTCCCGCGCGAACTGCTCGTCGGTCTCCTCGAAGGTCTTCTTGATCTGCCCCAGTGCTTTCGCCGCGGACTTCGAGAACTTGGACATCTGTTTGATGCCGTAGGACCACTCGTCGCCGAAGTCGTCCATCCGCTTCGCGAGCTTGAAGACACCCATCGCGGCGCCGTCCACGTCTTCCATCTCACGGCAGGGCGCCGCCATCACCTCGTGGATGTCGCGGATGTCCTTCTGAGTCTTCTCCAGCATCTCGAAGTCGATGTACAGGTCACCCATGAACTCCCCCGCCCCTGCAGTCGTTACTGCCTCGCTCGTCCCAACCAACGCTATACAGCCGGGACGTGGGAAGTCCGAGCGGGGGGCCGTTACGGACCGCACTGGCCGGCAGTCCTCCGCACCGACTGAGCAGGGAAGTAACCGGAGGTTCCGTATGCCACGCGGCGATCCGTGATGATCAAGTGTGTGCGATGGCGCCCCTGGTCCGAGCGATGGCGCCGGGTGCGGCCCACAAGACGGGAAGTCCTCGAGTTCGTCGGCATGGTCCGCGGCGCTACGCGGCACCGACGAGGTCTTGAATCCTCTGCCGGAAGGGAGGGCGGCCACCATGAGCGCCCCTATGACTAGCGCCGAGATCCTCAGTATGGCCAACACCGTGCCAACGCCGGTCGACCGTGCGCCGCACACCGGCCCCGCAGGCCAGTCGTCCAGCTCTCCCTGAATGTCGTTGCGCTCTTCATCCCGAAATCACCGTCTGCCTCTGACTCGCATGGCAGTTCCTGTGGCGAAGGTGACGGGGACTCGATCCGAGAAGCGTCTCTTCCGGCCTGCGCTTCCGGATCCCCATGTGAGTCACTTCCGCCTCGTTAAATTCGTTACGGCGGTGATTGATGTTGCTCATGGGGAGCGGTGTTGTGTATCCAACGCAGGGAGCCGGCCATGGCCTCGCACAGCTCACCCAAGGAGCTTTGTACGCCGCTCAGCGGAAGGGTAAAAGAGAGCAGTATGTAGCCTGCCTCGCCGGGCATTTGGACGTAGTACTCCAGCGTCGTCGTCGTGGATACACGTACGCAAGCTCCGGCCGGTAGGCTGGAGACGGAGACACTCGCTCCTTTTTCTTCCCGGCGCGACAAAGCTTGTGCGAATTCTTCAGGTGAGGCATGCAGAGCATCACGCATGGGGAGCAGAGAGACCATCAAGGTGGCAGGAGCGGTCGTACCGACGGCGATATCCGTACGCAGGTAGAGCTCCAGAGCTCCTTGGGACACACCCGTCTCCACAGCGTTGCGCAAGGAGACCCAGAGTTCGTGGCCGGCATCTCTGGACAGCTGCCGACGAGTTGCTTGTTGATCGATGAACTTCTTCAGTTGAGGTCGCCATCGATCGATCACCAGGTCGATACGAAACCAGTCTCGGGGAACGAGTAGACGGTAGTCGTCCGGTGGGCAGCCGTATTGCGTATTGCTCACGGGACGAGCCTCACGGGCGTACCCTCGTCGTCGAAAAAGCTAAGGGTCTTCAGGATACCGGCGAACATGGACGAGAAGACCTCCCACCCTTCTTGCGTCGGTGTCACCATTTCCATCACGACGACAGTGCCATTGGGCAATGGGACCTGAGCCTGGATGAACGATGTCCAGAACGGCTCGGTCTGGCCAGATGGTGAGAGAGCGGCGTCGACGACGGCCTGCCGGGCGCCGATCCATGATACGGCAGGCCCGCAAGGAAGGTCGATTTCCGTGACCTCACCCTGGCCGAGGTCACGGAGCGCCCCGGCCGTGGCAAGTATCGGGCGCAGCCGAGCCTCGTCCGCAAGTTCCGTCATGGAGACATGAACCGTCGCTGTACAGCGTGTGCCGTCGACTTCTGTGATGACGAATCCGGCGTACTGGATGCCGCCTTCGACGAAGGCATCGTAGTTTCCCGCACAGAGAGCAGCCCACTGGTATTGCATGCTCTCGGGCGCATCGGGCATCACTTGTTGCGCCAAGGAGATCAGCTCATCAGCCAGCTCATCAACGGATTCAACATCCGTAGGCAACTCGTAGAAGCCTTGAGGCATGATCCAACGAACGTGTACTGCCTGTCCCTCGGACACTGAAGCGAGTTCGTTCTCTGACGTAGTCGTGCTCATCGGGTGCCTGCTTCGTCAGGCATTTCCAATTCCGCCGCATCGGCGTGGAACGCGGCGGCGAAAGGGTAGGGGCCGTAGTGCGGGTAGAAGTCAGGCAGCTCGGCACCGTTTTCTGCTGCGACGTGCGCGATCTTACGGTAGGCCGCCGCTCGGGCGCGCATTTTCTGACGTGACCGGCTCCCCCAGTGTCGGGTTAGTGAAATCACGTAGAGCAGAACGATCGCAGCAAGGGCCGCTCCGCATGCCGCGTAGTACAGATTCTGAGACTTCGTTGATTCCCAATACTGAACGTAGCCGCCCCAATAAACGAACAATGCTGCGATTATCAACACAGACGGAACTCCTAGTTTCATGCCTGCGCTATGCAGCTTTACGTCGTCCAGGTGACGAAGGCGCAAAAGCTTGAGAACGGCCTCATCGTCAAGAAAGTCGTAGTGCAGGCGTCGCCCCTCCGAGATTGCTAGTTCCCGTGCTTCAGGTACACGAGACAGCACTTCGCCGGGCACCATCTTCCGGACAATGTTCCCACGGGCTCTGTACTCGCCCGGGCCGAGTTGGTGGCCTTCTGTCGGCATCGAAGTCATTCTCCTTGGCTAGTGGCTCGGTAGGTTACCGAGCCAGGGCGGTGTGGAAGGGCGCGGGCGAGGGTGTGGGGGCGGGCTGCGGAGAAGGGCTGGGTTTGACTTTCGGCAGGTCTCCTGGGTCACCGGTCGGTTCGCCATTTTGACCAGAGAATATTTTCACCATGGCACTGGCGAACCCTCCTGTCTTGATGGCGGCGGTAAGTTTTTCGCCCGCGATTACAGGTTTCCCCGCTTTGGTAAGAATCTTGTTCACGGTGTTGACGGCGATGCCGTTGAAGAACTTGAATCCGACGCCTTCCAGTGCGGCGCTTCCGCTGAATCGAATGCCGCGCAGCTTGGCCAGCCCCTTGAGCCCTTTGAGGGCGCTGAAGCCCTTCAACGCTCCAAGCCCTGGCATAACACCCAAGGCGTCAAAAAACAGGCGTGTTGCGCTGAACTTACCCCCGCGGACGGTCATGTCGTAAGCGTGACCAGCCAATGCCATGGCACTCGTGACGACCGACAAACCCGCAAAGATCGGAGCCAATATCTGAAGAGGAGGGACAAATGCGCAAATAACTGCTAGTACGGAAAGTATCGCTGAAACATTGGACAGTCTGTCAGCCCAGTCGGCAAGGAAGTTCATGATCCCGCCGGGATCGCGGACCCCGTCGTGATGCACGATGTTCTTTATGTGCTTAGCAGCTGATTTCGCCGCGTCATCGCGTATTATCTTGGCTCGCCCGATTTCGCTGTGGCACTCGCGGATGATATCCATCGCGGCGTCACGTTTCTTCTCGAGGCGAGTGCGGTCCGTCACGTCGTCGCGGGACGGAACAGTGCCTTCGTATTGTTTCAGGTCGCCGATGGCGCTTTTGTGGTCCGTCTCCGCTTCTCGGTATTTATGCAGAGCCTTGTCTGCGATCCTTTGCGCTCGGTGCAACTCGCTGGCGTACTCTTTTGATTCCTCGCCATCGACGACTTTCGTCCCCAATGCCTTGGCCGCCTCGTCATAGCGATCAAATGCTCGCTTGAGGCGGCCGGACGTACCGTCTGCTATCTCATGAAAAGCACGCCCAGCATCACTGTCCCATCCCTCAACGGACGACAAGGCCCGAATATTTCTGGATTGTTTGTCGATTTCGTCAGCCATATTGCGCAACTTTTTACCGAGTGCAGCAACCTCATAGGGATCTCCGGGTATGGGGTCACCGTCGTGAAGAGGCTCCCAATCGCGCGGTCGCGAACTCACTTTTTCCCCTTTGATTTCCTGCGCGCGTCCCGGAGGGCCTCGGCGAGTTTGTGGTCGACTTCGTCGTATGTGTCGGCCGCAGCCTTTGTGAATTTTGCCAGATTCTCGATGTCCTTCATGAGTTTCTTTCGAGTTTTCTTCCAGGTGTCTGAGAACTCACCGAAAACGTCACGCAGGTCTTTGCTGCCCAGTTCGTCGCCGTATTCCTCGGCGGGGTTCCCATGCTCCTTGAATTCTCGGTGTATTCGGAACAGTGAGTCGGAACAGTCCCGTATGGTTTCTAGGTCTGCTCGCGTTCTGTCGCTCATAATATTTATCCCCCTGATCGCAATGAAGCTGCGGACTCCAGTTCATGTGACTGTTGCGAATTGTTTTGTGGTGAGCTCCTCCACATTGCTTTGTGGGCTTCATCAGCGATTCACGGACTGGATCTCCTGGACCGTGATCGCCTGGGCGTTCTCGAAGGTGCCGTCGGGCAGGTCGCCGCCCGCGCCGCCGGTGCCGGTCCAGGCGATCTCCCAGGTGATGGTGGCCGTGAGGTCGAAGGTGCCGTCCCCGGAGGAGCGGAGGTACTTGATGCCGCAGGGCGGTGTCCGCTCGGCCTTGCCCCTGGCGTAGGGCTCGCCGATGGAGCCGTCGCCGTTGATCGTGCACTCCCCGGAGGCCGGGTAGGTCTCTGCGTCCGGGGTGCCCGGCTCCAGCCTGAGCGACACCGGCTTGGCGGTGGTCGTGGCCGTGAGGGCGAAGCCGGGGGCGTTGATGACCGCGGTGGCCTCGACCTCGTGGAAGTCGGCCTTGTCGAGCCACGCCCAGGTCGGCAGGTTCACCTTCGTGGTCTGGGCGGGGGCCAGGGTGACCTCAGTGCCGGGCAGCTCCATGTGCTGGTACGCGAGGGCGGCGAGTATCTCCGGGGTGATGGCCTCCTCGTACTGAGGCGGCGGGGCCTCACCGTTGTCGACCCAAAAGGGGAGGTCGGTGCAGGAGGTGCGCTTCAGGTAGTCGGGCTCGTTGGGATTCTCGACGCCGGCCCAGAACATTCCCTCGCCGTCCTTGGCGACGTTGTAGTCCTTGTAACCGGGGGTGTCCGTCCAGCCGTACTCGTCCTCGTAGTGCGCCTTCGTCTGGCCGATCGCCGCAGCCGGGGTCCCCGTCATCCCGGGCGCGCTCGCGGCCTTCTCTATTTCGGCAGACATCTTCTTTTTGAAGTCCTTGGCGCCGAGGTAGGGGGCGTACCAGCAGGGTGGGGGAGTCCAGTTGACGTCGGCGGACGTCACGTTCCCGGTGCCGCCGTCCGGGGCGACGGATCCGGAGTACGTGATGCGTGCGGCGGCGTAGATGCCGGTTTCGTCGCTGCCGCCTTTTGGCTCTGCGCTGCCGCCTTTGCCGGTGTCCACTGGTTCCGCGGTGGCGTTCGGGGCTGTGAGTAAGACCATGCCGGTCGCGACGGCCAGGGCGGCGCTGCTGCCGAGGAGGCGGCGCCGTGGTCTGCTCACTGGCACTTCTTGGCCTCCGTCTCGACGAACACCTTGGACGCCTGCCACAGGTCCTCACCGGTGGGGTACTTGGTCATGATGATCTTGTAGTAGTTGAAGTCCTTGAGGCTGGGCTCGGACTTCAGAACCTTCCCCGTTTTGACTTCTTTTCCGTAGAACTTTCCGGTGTCCGCACAGAATGCGACCTCAACCGAATTGCCGTTCGGGGCGGATCGTGTGGTGGCGTCGTAGTGACGGCGGGTACCGGTGCCGGTCCAGCCACCCTTGATCCACTCGTTGATCTGCGTCTCGGCGTAGTGGACTCCGTCACCCGTGGCATAGGCGGCCAGGGCGGCGTCCTTGGTCGTGCGCTTGTCGACGCCCCGGTAGATGGCGCGCAGGTAGTTCGCCGCATCGTCCATCGCGGCCGCCTCGTCCTTGTCATTCGGCTTGTCCCAGTCGAAGACGAGGTTCATGTCCTTCGGGAGGGACAGGTCCACGCCGTCCGGCTTGTCCTCCGCCGGGGCCGCCGAAGACTCAGCTGTCTCGCTCGGGGTCGCAGATCCCTGGTCGGCCCCCGCGATCTTGTCGTTGTCGCTGGACTTGTCGTCCCCGCCCCCGCAGGCCGTCAGCAGCAGAGCGGCTGAGGCGGCGAGCGCGGCGGCAACGGGCAAAGAGCGGCGCTTCACAGTGGACTCCCCGTGAGACAGAAGTGCGGTCGAGGCTACTGACGGTATCCGCGTGCTTCCCGGTTTCGCCAGAGTGAACTGGTTCAGGAGAGGCCACGGTGCGCTGGACTTGCGAGTAGTTGGTGCTGTGACCGTATAGGTTCGCCCGGTCGGTGGATGAGGAGCGGACTCTGGCGGGCACGGGGAGGCAGTCTCAGAGCGCTACGCCGAAGGCTTTTCGACGCTCATGGTGACGGTCCCCTGCTGTGGCGCCGAAGCGTCGCTCAACGAGCTGGTGTATGACTGGCCGATGGGGTTCGCGCGGTTCAGGATCGAGGTCCTGTATCCGAACCGGGCATGGCTGACGGACGAAGAACTGGCCTCCCTCGCGGATGCGCTCGGACATCCCCTACGACAGGTCGTCATCCACATCTAGTGCTCTGCGACGGAGCCGGGGATGTTCTTGGCTTCGGCTCTCTGCGGACGTATGCCCTCTCACGACAGTGTGTCCGCCGCCGGGCCGGCGGCGAGCGAAAGTGGTGCGGCGCGAGGGACACTGCGCCGAGGAGCATGGTCGGGCGGCCCGCGGTCCCTGGCGACGAGGGGGACGGCTTGTCCTAGGCTCTGCGCCACGTCATGGGGCGGCCCCCCGGGGCTCTGGACGGCGTGGCGAGTGGTCGAGAGGTGGGAGATGGACGAGAGGCGTCTCGTCGACGTGCTGATGAAGGCGGTGGGGGAGGAGGCGCGAGAGTTCGTCGTACGACCGCTCATCCCCGGCCTGAGGAAGTTCGCGGCCTTCGCCTACGTCGCTGAGCAGTTCGGCTACAGCTACGCGGGGCACGCCCCGGGCAACGCGGCACTGAACAATCCCTACTTCGTCTTCCAGCGCACTTCCGGCCCGCGTGAGGTGCCCGCGTCCTCGGAAACGTTCGAGCCCACTGCCGGGTCCGGGACCTTGCCCGGCATGCGTCCCGGCCTCGGCCTCACTCCGACCGAGGCGGCTCGGCCGCGGGTCGAGTTGCTCTACTCGCGGATGGTCGTCGACGCGAGCGGACGCTACAACCCGCGCGTGCTCAGCAACGTCCTGCTGCTTCCGCTCGTCATGGCCGTGTTCCTCTTCTTTCCGGGATACACGAGGGGCCGGGTCCTCCTCGCCGCGGGCATCTGGGCGGTGTTCCTCTGCCTCTACCTCGTTGGTCTCGCCGTGTCCCGTCTCTGCCGGGCGAGGCACCTCGCGCGGCTTTCCGCGGCTCTAGGCGAGTGAAGGATTCGGGGGCCAGTCGACCCCTGCGTCCCGGAGCACGCGACTGTACTTCGAGTACCGGTGTCGTGCGATGACGAGTCCCGTCAGCCACAGTGCGGCGAAGAACAGCCAGATGCCGCCGCACACGAGCAACGACTGAGAACTGAAGCCGGTCTGGGACAGGGGAATGAGCATGGCGATCAGCAGGACCAGGAGGGCGGTCAGGCCTCGACGCCGGTGGGTACGGCTGTAGTCGACCATGATGCGGGCGTGCAGGAGGTCGACGTCCTGCCGCACCTCGGCCAGTGGTCGCAAGCGGTTGCCTCCGGGCCGCATGCCGGGCAGTTGCCCGCCCTCCGCCGCGGTGGGGTACTGCTGTGCGCTCCGAGCGACCCGCTCCGCGGCATCCGGAAGCCGGCGGAAGGCGAAGTACGGGTTCGGGCTCCCCTTCGGGGAGAGCGGGGACAACCCCTCGAACCGGTACCCGTACTGCTCGGCCACGTAAGCGAAGGCGGCGAACTTGCGCCACGACCGCTGCAGGTTGCGGGCGTCATGCCGCTCGGCGCCCCGCGAGCCGTCCCGCAGCAGTGCCCTGAGCTGGGGCCGCAGGAACATCGGACCAACCTCCTGGGACCGGGCCGGGCAAGCTCCCCACCGCGATGGGAGGCGTTCGCTGTACGGGGACATACAGGGAACACAGGGGGACGGCGGCTCAGCGGTTCACGGATTGGGTCGCCTGGACCGTGACGGCGGCGAGCGCGGCGGCAATGGGCAAAGAGCGGCGCTTCACAGTGGACTCCCCGTGAGACAGAAGTGCGGTCGAGGCTACTGACGGTATCCGCGTGCTTCCCGGTTTCGCCAGCGTGAACCGGTTCAGGAATCGCTACCGTGCTCTGGACGCGCGAGAGGTCAGTGAGGGGCGAGGAGTCACGTGGCAGATGTCATATCCCGGAACGGGGCGGCCAGGTCTGACCTGGTGCGGTGGCTGGCGTTCAGTCTGCTGTGCGCCGGGGGTTCGCTGGGGCTGTCCTGGCTGGGGCCCGTCGTGCCGCTTCCGACCGTGGTGCGTGGGGTCGGGGGTCTGCTCGCGATTCTGATCCTTCCCCTGGCGTCGCTCCTGGTCCCGGTACTCCTGCTGCGCCGGGTGCCGCGCAAGAAGCGGAAGGTGGCCTGGCAGTTGATCGTGCCGCCGATCGCCGGGGTTGCCCTGGGAGTCCTCGGTACGGTCGCCGGGGGCGCGACCGCCTTGGCGGACCGGGGCGTGTCCGCCGACGCCGTGGTCGTCAGCGCGGACTACAGCAGCACCAACCACTGCGAACTGCGCACCGTCGACGGTCAGGACATCTCTCCCTCGCTCTCGGAGAGCGACGGCTGCCGTGACTCGACGTCGAAGGGAGACGAACTGCGCGTGCGGTACGACCCCGAAGGCGTCGCGAGTCCCGACGACGGGCGCACCAGCTCCCACGGCGTGCTCCTCACGACGCTCTTCGGGGCGGCCGTCGTGATGGGCACGTGGGGCGGCGTGCGGCAGAGCCGGTGGGATCGAGCGTATGACGGAGTATGAGCGCCTGCGGAGGCTGCGCAAGCAAGGCAGGGGGAAGAGACGCGCCGCCCGCAGTCAGCGACGACCCGCCCGGCCGGCCCCCCTCACCCGAAGGCCCCCTTCGGCACCTCCACCGTCCGGAAGCTCACCCACCGTCCCAGCCACTCCCACCGCACCGCGCACCCGAACAGCAGGAACGGCGCCGGCACCCCCACCACCGCGACCGCCCACCCCGGCAGCACCCAGCCCAGTTGGGACACGCACAGGCAGCAGAGGAAGACGGCCGCGCCCGTGCGGGCGAATGTGCGCGCCGTGGCAGTCGTCGTGCGGCCTGCGGCGGGCGACGGTTGCAGGCGGCCCGCGACGACGTAGCCCAGGGCCGCGCCCGCGTGCAGTCCCCACAGGACGCCGCCGGGCAGGACGAGGGCGGGCGCGCCCGAGGCCGGGAGACGGAAGCCGAGTCCGCAGGCCAGGCCCACGACGGCACCGGCCAGCACACTGGTGAGGACGACGACGCCCGACACGTGACCGCGCACCTGCTCGCCCAGGGTCTCCTCGGGCCGCACCGTACGGAAGACCGCTCCCGAGACCACCGCGTACACCGGCGTGCCGAGCACCAGCCCGATCGCCGCGCCGAAGACGCCGCCGCTCCTGCCGGGACCGTCGCTCGCGGGGAACAGCCCTTCCGCCTGCCACGCCACCGGGACCAGAAGCAGCACGAAGAGCCAATAGCAGGCCAGCAGGGCCCAGCCCGCGCCGATCCGCGCCCCGCGCCTTCGCGCCACCGGTGTCTGCAGCAGTCCGGCCACGGGCAGGACGATCAGGGCCCAGGCGAAGATGACGGCCTCGCCGGTCCGGTCCCGTTCCTCGGCCTTCGTCCGGGCCCACTCGTACAGCTCCGGCCGGGACACCGCCACGAGCACGGTGAGCGCGAGCGCGATCACGCCCGCGGTGACGCCCGCCGCACCGCGCAGTCGCAGGTCTGTCATGACCTCAACCCAGCTTTCCGTTCCGCGCCTTCACCACCGCAGGCGAGAACAGGGAGTAGCGGGCTGGCGATGTGGGGCGGTGCATGGGTGCTCCGTTGGTCCGTGGGCGGGTGGGGAGAGGGATCAGTCGCCGTCGATCAGTCGGCGCAGCTGCGGGGACAGCTCCGGTACGCGCGCGCCCGCTGCCTGCGCCGCCTCCAGGGCCCTGATGTACTCCAGGGCCTGCTCGCGCAACTCCTCCTTCTCCCGGCCCTGGCGACGGCCCGCCAGCCAGACGAGGACGGCCACGGGGACGAGGACGAGTGCCGCGTAGCCGATCGCGGTGCCCGTGGTGGCGGCCCAGATCGCGCCGCCCGCGCCGGCGAGGACCAGGAGGCAGCCCGTCTCGTCGTGCCAGCCGCCCGCGTCCGCCATGTGCTCGTAGTACGCGACGGCCGAGGGCTTCGGCGGTACGGACGCGGACACGGGTGTGGCGGCGGAGGTGGATGCCGGTGAGGCCGGCGATGCCGCCGACGGCGTCGAAGGGGCCACCTCCGGATACGTCGGGATCGGCGCCGCCCCCTTCCCGCCCCCGCTCGTCGTGCGGCCCTCCAGCCACGGTGGTATGTGCGCCAGCGGGATGCCGTGGGCGCGGGCGATGCCGAGGACCTCGCGGTAGCCGTCGAGGGGGCCGGAGCGCAGAGCGCGCTTCCAGTGGGTGCGCGCGTGGACGACCAGGGCCACGCCGACGACCGTCAGGGCGGCCGCGGCACCCAGTACGGGGAACAGGTGCGCGTCCAAGGCCGGGGACATCGGTATCCCGAACGGCAGGAACAGGCCCGCCATCAGTGCCAGCAGGCCCAGCCAGGCCGCCGGTCGGCGCTGCTCCGACTCCAGGGCCTTCCGGCGTTCCGTCAGCAGCGCGGTCACGGCCGCGTCGTCGGTGTAGTCGACGCCGTGGCGAGCGCCGATGTCCCGCGCGGCCTTCCGTACCCGGGCGTCGGACCGCAACGCCGCCCCGCTCACTGGAAGCAGACTCATCCGTCCCCCCCCGATGCCCTCTCCGTACGGGCCCGTCACTGATACGAGCGAAGATCATGGCACGGGCCGTCGGGTCCCCCGTGAGTGAATCGTGCAGGACCCATGGGCGCTCCGTGACGAACGGCACGCGGACGGTGTCCGGGACTGGTCGTTCCGGATTCGCGCGCGCACAGTGGGAGGGGCTGCTCGACGGGGCGTGCTCAACGGGGTTGCGGCAGTGCGAAGTTGCAGATGAGTAAGGGCGGGCGGGGTGTCGCGCAGGGGGTGGGCATGCCTTGAGGGGCTTATGTGCGGCTGATACGGTGCGATGGCTTGACACTCGCCTTACTGCTGGTTATTCGCCCAGGTCGGGCGGGTGCGTCAGGGGATGCCCCGGGACGTCAAAGGTCGGGCGGGCACGAGTGAAGTGTCCGAAATTGCAGGTACTTCTGCGTACTTGGGTGATCGGCGCCCAAGTGCGCACGTGGCAGACAATTTTCTTGGTTGTACGGGGAGCGGTTGCGTGAAGATCCAGGAGCGTACGGGGGCGGGCGCGGGACGTTCCGCGGCTCCGGCTCAGCCGTCGGTCGGTGACCGGCTTCCCAGCCCCCCTCGCGAGCGCAAACCGGCGCTGGCCGCGCTGGCGGTGCTGCTGATCCTGGTGGGCGCGCTGGGCGCGACGATGCTGGTGCTGAGGGCCGGGGACCGGGTGGAGGCCATCCAGTTGACGGCCGACGTCAAGGCCGGTGATTCCATCACGCAGGACAACATCAAGTCCGTCATGGTGAACGACGACTCCGGCGCCAACTTCGTCGCCTGGTCCCAGCGCGAGAGCCTGATGAAGCTCCAGGCCAGGTCCACCCTCTACAAGGGCACGGTGGTCGTCGGCGAGATGTTCGCCGACAAGTCCGGCATGGAGCAGGGCAAGGCCACGGTCGGCGTCTCCCTCAAGGAGGGCCAGTACCCGAAGGGCCTGGAATCGGGCGACAACGTCGCCGTCTACCGCGTCGGCACCAAGACCTCCGGCGGCGGCGACCAGGACGGCGGTGCCTCCGGTTCGGCCGGTGCCGACAGCTCGCTGCTGGTCGAGCGCGCGGTGGTGGAGTCCGCCGGCGCCGGCTCCAGCGACGGCATCACCAGCACCAACCTGCCCGTCACGCTGACCGTCGACGCCGACGACGCCGCGGCCCTGGCGCAGGCCGCGTCCGCCGGCGAGGTCGCCGTCGTCCTCATCCCCGGCAACTAGAAGGCGACGAAGAAGCCATGGCCCTCATCGCCCTCGCCGCCGACAAGGGTTCCCCCGGCGTCACCACCGCGGCCGTCGCCCTCGCGGCGGTCTGGCCGCGCCGGGTGCTGCTCGCCGAGACCGACCCGGCGGGCGGCGACCTGGTGTACCGGTCGGCCGCCGCGCACGGCGGTCCGCTGAACCCGAACACCGGCATGCTGTCGATCGCCGCCACCGCCCGCCGCGGCCTGGTGCCCGACCAGCTCTGGGACCACGTACAGCCGCTCAGCGGCGGTCTCGAAGTCCTCGTCGGACTCGGCATCTCCGAGCAGGCCGCCGGGCTCGCCGGGCTGTGGCCCACCCTGGGCCGGGCCTTCGCCGCCCTCGGCGACTCCCCGAACGCGCCCGCCGACGTCATCGCCGACTGCGGCCGGATCAGCGGGGACTCCCCGGCCACCGAACTCTTCCCGCACGCCGCCCTGGTGCTGCTGCTCTCCCGCACCGAGCCGGAGGCCATCGCCCGGGTGCGGGACCGCGCCGCCGCGCTGTCCAACAAGCTGCACGGCGGAGCGCGCGGGGCATCGAGCCTCGGCCTGCCGTTGATCGGCGTCGTCCTGGTCGCCGACACCAACAACGCGGCCAAGCTGTCCGGCCAGGTCAACGACATGCTGGTGCACGCCCAGACCGGCGCCCGCGTGGTCGGCACCATCGCCGACGACCCCGCCGGGGCCGAGCAGCTGGCCGGGCGCAGGCGCGGGCGGCTGGAGAAGTCGCTGCTCGTCCGCTCGGCCCGCAAGGTCGCCTCGGATCTGTACCAGCAGTTCGGCGCCGCCTGGTCCATGCCCAGCACCGGCCCGGCCGGTCACGCCGGCCCCGGTGCCGCGGGCCACGCAGGCCCGGCCGGCATGTCCGGCCACGCGGGGGCCGGCCGATGACCGCTGTCGACCACTCGTTGGTCAAGCGGTTCCGGCAGGACGCCGGTGACCGCATCGCCGAGCAGCGCCGCCAGGACCAGGTCGCCGGCGTCACGCCGATGTCCACCGAGGACGAACGGCACTACGCCCGCGCCGTCATCGCGCAGATACTCGAGGAGTACGCCCGCGCCGAGATCAACGCCGGGCGTACGCCGCTGGACGCGGAGACGGAGGAGGCGTACGCGGCCGCCGTGCACGCCGCGCTCTTCGGCGTCGGGCGGCTCCAGCCGCTGCTCGACGACCCCGAGGTCGAGAACATCGACATCAACGGCTGCGACCACGTCTTCGTCGGCTACTCCGACGGGCGCGAGGTGCGCGGCGAGCCGGTCGCCGAGACCGACGAGGAACTCATCGAGCTGATCCAGATCCTCGGCGCCTACTCGGGCCTGTCCTCCCGCCCCTTCGACTCCGCCAACCCGCAGCTGGACCTCAGGCTGCCGGACGGTTCGCGTCTGTCGGCGGTCATGGACGTCGCCCGGCGCCCGGCGCTCTCCATCCGCCGCGCCCGCCTGGGCAAGGTCTTCATCTCCGACCTGGTCGGCAACGGCACCCTCACCCCCGAGCTGGGCCACTTCCTGGCCTGCGCGGTCCGGGCCCGCAAGAACATCATGATCGCGGGCGCCACCAACGCCGGAAAGACGACCCTGCTGCGCGCCCTCGCCAACGAGATCCCGCCGCACGAGCGGCTGATCACCGTGGAACGCGCGCTGGAGCTGGGCCTCGACACCTTCCCCGAACTCCACCCCAACGTGGTGGCGTTCGAGGAGCGGCTGCCCAACTCCGAGGGCCAGGGCGCCATCAGCATGGCGGAACTGGTCCGCCGTTCGCTGCGTATGAACCCCTCCCGCGTCATCGTCGGCGAGGTGCTCGGCGACGAGATCGTCACCATGCTGAACGCGATGTCGCAGGGCAACGACGGCTCGCTCTCCACGATCCACGCCAACAGCTCGCACGAGGTCTTCAACCGCATCTCCACGTACGCTCTCCAGGCGACCGAGCGGCTGCCGATCGAGGCCAGCCAGATGCTGGTGGCCGGCGCCGTCAACTTCGTCGTCTTCGTGCAGCGGCGCAACGACTTCCAGAGCGGCGGCCGCCTCCAGCGCATGGTCACCTCGGTCCGCGAGGTCAACGGCGTCGACGGCCGGGTGCTGTCCAGCGAGGTGTTCGCCGAGACGCCCGACGGCCAGGTGGTCCCGCACGCCCCCATCGCCTGCCTGGAGGAACTCATCGCCTACGGCTACCGGCCCAACGGAACGTGGGGGTGAGGGGGACATGGAGATGACCACACTCGCGGCGCTGGACTCGCTCGGCTCCATGGGTGGACTGTTCTCGACCACCGTCCTGTACGCGCTCGGCTGCGGTGTCGCCGTCGGCGGCGGCCTCGCCCTCTTCCTCGTCGCCGTACGCGGACTGCCCGCCAAGCCCGAGCACGAGAAGCGGCAGGCCAGCGAGCGCGTCAACGAGCTGATCCGCTGGGCGGGCCGGCGCGGTTCCGCGGCGGCCCTGGTCGGCCTCGTCGTCCTGCTGCTGACCCGCTGGACGGTGCTCGGCATCGCGGCCGGCGTCCTGGTCTTCTTCTGGGACCGCCTGTTCGGCGGTGCCGCCGAGGAACGCGCCGCCATGAAGCGGGTCGAGGCGCTCGCCTCCTGGACCGAGTCGCTGCGCGACACCATCGCGGGCGCGGTCGGCCTGGAGCAGGCCATCCCGGCCTCCGCCCGCGCCGCCGCGCCGGTACTCCGCCCCCACCTGGACGCCCTGGTCGACCGGCTGCGCTCGCGCACCCCGCTGCCCGACGCGCTCCAGCACCTCGCCGACGAGATCGACGACGCCTCCGCCGACATCATCGTCGCGGCGCTGATCCTCAACGCGCGGCTGCGCGGCCCGGGTCTGCGGCAGGTCCTCGGCGCGCTCGCCAAGTCGGCGCGCGAGGAGGTCGACATGCGCCAGCGCGTGATGGCGCAGCGCGCCTCGACCCGCCGCTCGGTGCAGATCGTGGTCGCGGTGTCGGTGCTCTTCGTCCTCGGCCTGTCCATCTTCAACCGGGACTTCGTCGAGCCGTACGGCTCACCGGTCGGCCAGCTCGTGCTGGCCTGTGTGTGCGGGCTGTTCGCGCTGGGCTTCTGGTGGCTGCGCAAGCTGTCGACCATCGAGACGCCGGAACGCTTCCTGGTCCGGGACGGCTCCGACGTCCAGTTCGTGCGCCCCCGCACGCCGGGCCAGCCGGGCCACTCCGCCCAGCCGGGGCAGCCCGTACAGCGTCTGCCGCACCCGGCGCAGTCGGCGCAACCGGCGCAGCCGTCGGCGGCGTCTGGGGACGAGGGGGTGCGACGATGAACCTGACAATGCCGGTGCTGGTCGGTGCCGTCATCGGCCTGGGCATCTACGTCCTGGTCCGCGCTCTGATGCCGAGCAGGCGCAGTTCCATCCAGCAGGTCGCCCGGATCGACGCCATGCGGGCGCGCGGAGCGGCGTACGAGTCGTCCCGCGCGGCGCAGGACACCGGCCGGCTGGGCTCGCTGCGGGCCCAGGTCGGCGCCCGGGTCGCCGAGCTGTACCTCCAGCAGGGCTGGGAGCAGCGCTCGCTGCGCGCGGACCTGGCGGTGCTCGACCGCAGCTGGGAGAAGTTCCTGGCGACGAAGGCGCTGCTGGCCGCGGGCGGGCTGTTCTTCGGCCCGTTCCTGTTCGTGATCGTGTGGCAGCTCGGGTTCGGCGACAGCCCGGTCATCCCGGTCTGGCTGGCCCTGCTCTGCGCCGCGCTCTTCTTCTTCCTCCCCGACCTGGAGGTCCGCCGCGACGCCGCCGAGAAGCGCCGTGACCTGCGGCGGGTGATCGGCGCCTACCTGGACCTGGTCTCCATGAGCCTGGCCGGCGGCCGCGGTCTGCCGGAGGCGCTGATGGCGGCGGCGGAGGTGTCGGACGGCTGGGCCACCCACCGCATCCGCAACGCCCTGGCCGACGCGCGGATCACGGGCATCAGCCAGTGGCAGGCGCTGGGCCAGCTCGGTGAGGACCTGGGCGTCGAGGAACTCAAGGACCTCTCCGCCTCCCTCGCCCTGGTGGCGGACGACGGTGCCAAGGTCCGCGAGTCCCTCGCCTCCCGCGCCGAGACCATGCGCCACCGGGAACTCGCCGAGATCGAGGGCAGCGCGGGTGAGAAGTCCCAGTCGATGCTCGTGGCCCAGCTCCTGCTGTGCGCCGGGTTCCTGGTGTTCCTGATCTATCCGGCGGCGATGAGGGTGTTCCAGGTGTGACGCGACGTTCGACGCAGCCATCCCCGCCCCGATTCGACAGCTCCGAGCCGCTTCGCTCCCAGAACTGACACGAGAGGACAGAACCCACCATGAACGGACGGAACTTCCGCACCGGCACCACGGGCATCGTGCCCGTCGACTTCCTGATCACCTTCCTGCGGGCCCGCGTGGACCGCGCCCGCTCCGGTGAACTGGACCGCGGCGCCTCCGCGGTCGAGTGGGTCATCATCTCCGCGGTCGTCGTCGCGATCGTCGGCGTGGTGGCCGCCATCATCAACGCCGCCCTCAGCGACGGCGCCAACAAGGTCGGCGACTGCATCAAGGGCGCGGACGCGGGCAAGACCTGCTGACCGGCCGTACACGGCTACACGGCTACACGGCTATAGGGCCATACGGCGCTGACGGGGACGACGTGACGGGACAGACGGGGACGAGGACGCCGGGCGCTGTGCGCGGCGTGCTCAAGGGCGTGCACAGACGGGCGCGCCGCAGGGTGGAGGTGGCGCGGGAGGCCGCGACCACCCGCGGCGACGACTCCGGCATGACCGCGATCGAGTTCGTGCTGCTCACTCCGGTCCTGTTCTTCATGATCTTCGCGACGGTGCAGTTCGGTCTGTACTTCTTCGCCGACCACGTGGCGCAGGCCGCGGCCCAGGCGGGCGCGCGCAAGGCCCGCGCGACGGCCGACGCCCAGCCCGGCGCGTGGCGGGGCGAGGCGCGGGACGTGGTCGACAGCTACATCCGCCAGCTCGGCCCGCAACTGGTCCTGTCCCCGGACGTGAAGATGCTCCAGCCGGAGCAGAACACGGTCGGAGTGGAGATCACGGCCCGCATCCCCACGGTCTTCCCGGGCCTGGACCTGACGGTGCACGCCCAGTCGGCGGGCCCGGTCGAGCGTTTCGTGCCGGAGGGGGGCAACTAGATGAACCTCTCCCGCCCCGGCGGCGACCGCCCACGACGGGACGCCGCCGACGACCGGGGGCTGTCCACCATCGAGGTGGTCATCCTGGCCCCCGTGATGATCCTCTTCATCCTGGTCCTGGTGGCTTTCGGCCAGTTGGTCGACGGCCGCGGCGCACTCGACGGCGCCGCCCGCGACGCGGCCCGCGCGGGCTCGATCCAGAAGGACCACGGTACGGCGCTCGCGGAGGCGCGGAAGGCCGCGGAGGCCAACCTCGCGGACGTCTGCTCCGGCCCGGTCTCCGTCGTCCAGAAGAGCGCCGGGTTCGAACCGGACACCCTCTTCACGGTCGAGGTGAGCTGCGAGGTGCGCGGGCTGGCCTCGATCGGCCTGAACATCCCCACCACCCTGTCGGCGACCTTCAGCTCCCCGCTGGACCCGTACCGGAGGACGGCGTGAGATCCCAGGTACGCGACTGGCTCGCCGACCGGCGCACCCGGCTGGACGACCGCGGCTCGGGCGCCGGCGCGGTCATCATCTTCGCGCTGGTCTTCCTCTCCCTCTCGGCCTTCGTCATCGACGGCGGCATGTCCATCTCCAAGCGGGAACGCGCCGCCGACATCGCCGAACAGGCCGCCCGCTACGCCGCCCAGGACATCGACCGCGAGGCCCTCTACGACGACGTGGGCGGCCCCGCCCCGATCAACTACGAGAACTGCAACGCCCGCGTGAAGGCCTTCGCCGCCGAGATGGACATGACCGGCGCGGACATCGCCGCCACCCACTGCGTCACGGCCGACGCGGCCCAGGTCCAGGTCGAGGTCCAGCTCACCTACGCCCCGGTCTTCACCGGCATGTTCTACGGCGGCGACGTGGTCGTCCACGGCCGGGCGGTGGCGGAGAACGAAGTGGGGTGAGCCCCGCGGCCGGGCCGGGCGGGCGCGAGCAGGGCAGTGGCACAAGGCAGTAGAGCAAGACAGCAAGAACGGTCAGGAGGAGAACGCGGCCATGGGGGACCAGGAAGCGGACATAGACCGGATCCGGGAGAGCGCCCGCGCGCTGAAGCGCATCCGCGGCACCTTCGCCGAGCGGGCCAATCCGGCCGAGGGATACGGTGTCGGCGAGATCGGGTCGCAGAAGATCCTCGACGCCTTCGACAAGTTCGGCAGCAACTGGAAGATCCACCGCCGACAGCTGACGGACGAGCTGGAGAAGCTGCACGGGATCACCAAGGCCGCGGCCGACTCGTACGACAAGATCGACCACGAACTCGCCGAAGCGCTCAGACGCGCGGACGAGAAGGGCAGGTCCGGGAAGAAGGGCGGCGGCAAGTGACGCGTCCCGCTAACCACCGCTGGGCGGTGCTCGACGAGAGTTCCGACCCGGTGCCCGGCGACCCGGAAGAAGTGGCGAAACTCGGCCGGCAGCTGCGCAGGACCGCCGAGGCCATCGAGAAGGAGGCCCGCGAGATCAAGGAGCTGGCCTCCGTCGAGAACTGGAAGGGCAAGGCCGCCACCGAGTTCCGGTCGGCCGCCGAGGGCGCCGGTGACAAGCTCCGCAAGGCGTTCAAGCGGTACGACGAGGCGGCCGACGCGCTCGGCACCCGGGTCGTGGACGGCGTGTGCAGCACCGAGTTCGCCTCGGAGCTGCACCGGGCCCAGCAGATGGCCGACAAGGCGCTGCGCGACGCGGAAGCCGCCGACGAAGACCTCGGCGCCGCGCAGAAGTCGCTGGACGGGCAGCCCGACGACACCCCCAAGGACGACCCGGACACCAAGAAGTACAAGGAACAGAAGGAGAACGCGTCGTCGGCGCTGGCCTCGGCCAGGGAGGCGCTGCGCACCGCCAAGGAAGTCAGGGACGCCGCGGCACGCCGGGCCGCCGACGCCATCCACGACGTCATCGAGAACGACGGTCTCAAGGACGGCTGGAAGGACAAGTTCAAGAACTGGGTCCACGAGAACGCGGGCTGGCTCACCCAGATCTCCAAGTGGGCGGGGCGCATCGCCCTGTGGGCGGGGGTCGCGGCACTCGCCCTGGGCTGGATCCCCGTGATCGGGCAGGCCATCGCGGCCGTCGCCAACGCGGTCGCCCTGCTGGCCAGCGTCGTCGCCCTCGCCACCGACCTGGTGCTGGCCCTGGGCGGTGAGGGGAGCTGGAAGTCGGTGATCCTGGACGCCGTCGGCGTGGCCACCTTCGGCCTCGGCCGGGCGGCGATGGCGGGGGCCAAGGGGGTGGCCGCGGGCAGCAAGGCACTGGCCCGCAGCAACCTCTACAAGAGCGCGGTCGCCTCCGGCATGAAGACCAACAAGGCCTGGAACCTCGCCAACCGGGGCTCCCAGGGGGCGATCCGGGGCAAGGACGCGGCGAAGGCCATGGCCAGCATGCCCAAGGGGAAGCTGCCCACTTGGAGCAACATCAAGGAGGGCTTCAGCCCCGTCTCCATGTACCGGGACACGGTCGGCGGGGTGAAGTCGATCAGCAACGCGTTCTCCAGGCAGGGCTGGCGGGACGGCCTCGCCGGGATGGCGGCGCCCCGTTCGGCGGGCACCCTCGACCCGGACCTGGCGAGGGCCGCCGCCGACCTCGACGGCATCGCGCCGGCCGCCACGCAGATGCCCGCGGTCAGCAATGCGCTGGGCAACTTCACCGGCCAGACCAATGCCTGGGCGGGGGCCACGGCCACCGGTGTGGCCGCCGGTGCCGAGGGGGCCTACGGGGCGGTCACGTCCCTGTACGACAGGGCGACGGGATGACCCCTTCCCCCGAGCCCGCCCTCAGGCCGGCCGCCTCGCGCGGCCCCGGCCTCGAACGCTGCCACTGCGCACGGCTCTGCTTCGAGGACGGCGCCCTGGTCCTGCGCACCCGCCACCGCACCTCCCGTCTCCCGGTGGGCGGCAACGGCATCGCGCGGGCCGTGTTCGTCGACGCCCCCGGCGAGGACCGGGAGCGCGTGGGCCCGACCCTGCCCGGGTCCTGGGGCGAACTCCAGCTCCAGGACCGCGACGGGGCGCTCATCGGCCGCTTCGACCTCGAGGACTGGCTGCCGGAGTCGCCCGCCCTTCCCAAACGCTCCGTCCGGGGCGAACAACTCCTCAGCCGCACGGGGGTGTCCCACCTGCTCCAGGCGGCGGGGATCCCTCTGCACGTGGTGCGGGACAGAGACGATCCGCTGGTGGCGCCGGGCGGCTCAGGAGCCGCGCTGGGGCCGGGCAACGACTTCCCGTACTGGTACTGGGGCGTCCGGGCCGTCGCCGGGGCCGCGTGGTTCGCGGCGTTCACGGCGGTCCTCTTCTCCGGGACGACGGCGCCCTGGCTCATCCTCGTCCTGGCGGCCACCGCGGCCGTCGCACCGGTGGCGAGGCTGCTGCTGCGCGCCTGGACCCGGGTACGCCTGCGCCGCTACGCCCCCACTGTGCGCGAGCGGGTCCGCCCGTCTCCCGCGCCGGGCCTCGGCGCCACGGTGCGGTTCTGCCGGGACACCGAACTGCGGGTGCAGGACCGCGACCTGGTCCTGCGGGATCTGGGCGGGCAGGAGTACTGGTTCCCGCTGACCGGCGCGCACGCGGTGACGTCACTGGTCCGGGTCCGCGACCGCGCGGGCTCCGAACTCGGTGTGGAACTGCGGGGACCGGCGGAGCAGGTGCGGGCCGTCCTGCCCTGGGACCTCTGGTTCGGGGGTGAGACGGGCGCCGACGGCTGGGCCCGGCTGCGGAGGGCCGCGGGGCTGACGGTGTCCGAACGCCGCCTGACCGGGAAGGCGATCTGGCCGAAGGGCCCGGTGCTCGGCCTGCGCATGCTCCCCGTGTCAGGATCGGAGGCCCGCCGCAGGTCGCGCTTTCCCGGGACCATCGCCGGGGTGTCCTCCACCGCGGTCATGGCCATCGGCTCCGTCTTCTCCGTCGTCCAGGGCCTGCGGATCACCGACGAGCACCCGGGCGCCGCACTCACCGCCGTACTCCTGGGAGCGGTCGGCCTCGCCCTCCAGGGCGTCCCTTACGCGGTTCACCAACTGCGCGGCCGCCTCCGCCTCGACCGGCCGGTCCCGCAACGGACGACACCGAGGAAAGTTGCCGTATGACGCCCACCGAAAGCCCCACGCCCCCGGCCGACTACCGTCTGCTGCTGCCCGAGGGCTGGTTCCGGATCCTGCTCGACCCCGACCAGCGGGACGGCTCCGTCGACGCCCTGGTGGAGCGCCAGTTCCGCGGCATCGACAACGCCCCGCACCTCAAGGAGGAGCTGCGCGCCGACCTGCGGCGCCGGGCCGCCAAGGCGTACCGCGGCGGCGGGATCGAGCTGTACCTGAGCCTCCAGGCGGCCGGCCCCTTCACCGTCCCCGCCTCGCTCCTCGTCACCCTGGCGCCGCTGCGCCACGCGGAACCGCTCCCGCCGGATGACCTGGCCCGCGTCCTCGCCGAGGAGGCGGAGGCGACGGAGGACGGGAGCGGGGACGCGGGCTCGCCGTTGCCCGAGATCGCCGTCGAGGAACTGACCGCGGGCACGGCCGTACGGGTCCGCAGACTCACCCGGCAGCCGGGCGGGAACGGCCCGGACGGCCCGGACGGCCCACAAGCAGCGCACGCCTCCGTCTCGGTGGAGTACCACCTCCCCGTCCCCGGCACGACGGCGTACCTGCTGCTCACCTTCTCCACGCCCCTGGAGCCGATCGCCGATGCGATGGCCGGCCTCTTCGACGCGATCGCCGGCTCGCTGACCTGGACGGAGTGACCCCGGACATGACCGCCGACGATCTGTCGAACCTTGGGCTGGAGTGCTCGGAGGACTGGGTTCCGTTCCCCGTCGCCGGGACCATCGACCTCGACTACTGGGCCCGGCACCAGGCCGGGGAGCTGGTCGAACGGTACGCACGCGACGGGGAGAAGGGCAACGCCCGTCTCCTGGCCCGCGACCTCAAGCGCGCCGCGGCCGACAGCCGCACCCGCGAACCCCTGGGCGCCTTCGGCTGGTACCTCAGCGGCCACCAGACGGTGGCGGCCGTCCTCGAACTCGACGCGATCCACCCGGACGCCACGTTCCCGGAGGTCACCCTCCCGCTCCTCACCGAGCACATGACGGCGAGGGACTTCGGCGAACCAGACGTCCGCGAGGTGGGGCTACCCCTGGGCGACGCGGTCCGCATCCGCCAGAACATCATCGAGGAGAGGAAACGCCTCCTCGGTCCCCGCCCGGTCGTCCACACCCTCTTCTACGCCGTCCGCCCCGCGACGATCGACGCGGCCATCACCCTCCTGGTCTCCTGGACGGAACCGGTCCTGGACGAGCCGCTGGAGAACATCGTGGACACCATCGCGGGGACGCTGCACCTGTGACCCGGAAGACCGACGGGCGCCGCCTGCCGACCGGGCGGTTGGCGAACAACGAGGCGAGACGAGCGGGCGTGGCGGCGTCGCTCAACCCATGGGGACCCCGAGATCCCGCGTAAGAATCTCGACGAGCCTGCTCTCCGGGACCTCCGGGGGGCGGTGGCCCAGCTCTCTGGCACGCGCGACGAAGTCTGAGGGCAAGACCAGGTGATACTTGGCCACGTAGTACGCGAGATCGTCCCGCCAGAGCCAGACACCGTCCGTGAGGAGCGAGCCGGAGCCCACCAGGACCGGCCCTCCGGGATCCAGCACGTCGGCCTGCGCGCCCATCTCCGACCAGATCCCGGAGCCTCGCCGGAGATACTCGACGAGTCGGTGCTCGTCCGCGTCCGCCGACGACCTCACCGCGTCCTTGATCGCGCCGTCGGTGGGGAAGCCCCAGCCGGGTGAGAGTTCGTCGAAGAACCCGACGGCCCGGACCGTACGTGCCTTCCCGGGACCCTCAGTCGGGCAACGGGATGCCCTCGGCCCGTGCGATGTCGAGTGCTCGTTCAACGCTGACCTCCGGGGCCGAGAAACGGAGCGAGACGGCGTGCTGGACGAAGTCCGGTGGCGGCGCCACGCGGTGATGGCGGACGTGGTCCGACCATGCGAGGGCCCAGACCCAGCGTCCGTCGGTCATGATCCCCACGCGTACACGCATCTGCGCCGAGTCGGAGAACGGGTCCGGCAGAGTGCCTGGAGAGAACAGAACGGGTTCCGCCTCCTCCAGGAACCTGGCCAGGGCCTCGGCGGGCTCGTCGCGGAGCGTGCCGGGAGCGAAGTCGGCCTCCAGTCGCGGCTCGCCGACGAGGTGAGGCACGGGGACCCTGGCCATCGGCTACTTGTCCTTGCCGCCCTTGCCGCCCCGCTTGTCCTCCGTCTTCACGGCGTCGTTGACCTGCTTGGTCAGTTCGTCGTCGAGCTTCTTGAACTCGCGGACCACGGCGTCCGACATGCTCGCGAGGGCGTCGAGCTGCTGGGTGATGTCCTCGCGGCCGTCCTCCCAGTTGGACTCGAAGTCGTCGAGGGCGTCGTTGACGCTGCCGTCGCCGATGTCGTCCTTGTAGGACTCGAAGAGCTTCTTCGTGTGGTTCAGCCGCGTCTTGAGCGACCGCAGCCGACGCCCGTAGTCCTCCAGCTCGGTCAACGGCAGTGCGAGGTCGCTCTTGCCCATGGCCCGAAGTCCTCTCTGCGGTTCAGACGAAACGGAACGTGCCGGTCACAGCGTCGAAGATGTCGTGGAACGCCTCGGCGAGATCCAGCACCGGGCTGGCTCCGGAGACGAGGACGACCTGGTCGGTGGTTCCCGGGACGGGGATGTACGTCTGCGTCAGCACCATACGAAGGGTACGGCTGTCGCCCGGCGCCACGGGTACGTCCTCCACGCCGTACGTCCGCGCGGCCGACCCCACTTCGGGAATGTCCACGGTCGTCACCTCGCGCCAAGCATCCCCTTCGCGCCGCGCGGTGATCGTGCGCAGGCTGTCGGCGATGGCCCGGGGGTCGGTGGACAGGGCGGCCCCCTGCTTGTTCCTGGCGCCGAGGACGGACACGGTGACGGTCGCGGAGAGCGGGACACCGTCGAAGTTCTCGGCCATGCAGCCCAGGTAGAGCGCACCGGAGTCCTGAGCGTCCTTGGCCATCTTCCGGAGCATGGCGGTCAGGTCGGCGCGGTAGGGGGCCAACTCCGGTGTCTCGTCGAGACGTTCATCCACCAAGGCTCGGATCGTCGCCTCCCGGCCTTCGGGACGGATGTCGAACTCCCACCACGATTCCGGGACCGAGAGGGAGAATGCGGCCGGTGAAACGTCCACTGAAGTCATGGCTGCTCATCTACTGGGAACGGTAACGGATCAGGCGAAGAATTTGCGAATCTCGGTGGGCGCCTTTCCTTGCTTCTTCCACTGGGTTCCGAGGTGGGCCGCCAACAACTTGAAATCTTCCGATCCGAGTGAGGTGGAGTCGGTCGAGTTCTTGTCTGTCACTTCGAGCTGTCCGCTCGGGAGAGACATCCGCAAACCGCCTGCCGGATTTCCATCACGGTCTGCAAGAGATACAGTCGCCGACTCTTCGTCCAGGATCATGAAAGCCTCCAGTGTGCCGTCGACAAGCGCTCGGTAAAGATGAGGGGACGTTCCGCCGGACGTCAGCTTCAGTTGGAAAGAGTAGGCCATCGTTATTCCTCTACACTGATCGGCCGCCCGTGACCATCACGGGCGGCGGCAGCTTGGTCCCAAGTGTAGCCAGCATCGATCGTGGCGCCGTGGGCCGTGCTATAGCTTGGATTTCCGGTGTCCTTCATATAGTTGGACTCGTGCAGCTCGTGCCGTAGCAGGTCGATGTCTGCCGGGTGTGGATTTCCATTGCCAAGCCTCTGCCATGCTTCGGCGATGCGCGGGTTCGCGTCGAAGCGTGCCATGTAGGCATCGCCGTAACTGTCGAGTAGATGCTCCTCGTGGAAAAGGTGTTTCTTGATCTGTTCGATCTGGGACCGGGAGAATCCATGTTCTGCGGCAGTTCTGGCGACGTTGTCGATGTCGTCGGTCGAACGGATGACGTCATATGCTTCCTCCGCCCAATCGGTGACGAAGTCCACGTCGCCGCGTACGCGACGCAGCGATCCCCCTGTTTGCAGCAGCCGTTCGACCTGCCTGAGCCCCACCGCCCCGCGCAGTCCGCGAAGTGTTTGAGCCACGTTCTTGAGGCCGCCGCCGAGGCCACCCATGAACCCGGCGCCGAGTGCCTTCAGGCCGCCCGCCTTCCACAGCTTGCCGAGCTTGGCGAGGCTGGTGAAGCCCTTGGTGGCGGGTATGCAGTCCAGGGCTGCCCATAGGAGATCGCCCCAGCCCGCCTCACCCTTGATGACTTTTCTTATCGTGTCCGCCATCACGACGAGCGCCGCCGCGAAGACCAGCCAGCCCAGCGGGCCGCCCACGATCATCACGACGATTCCGACGATCGTCACGACCCACTTGCAGATGGTGACGATCTCGTCCCAGTGGTCGG
Source organism: Streptomyces hyderabadensis (assembly GCF_020404845.1). GTDB lineage: Bacteria > Actinomycetota > Actinomycetes > Streptomycetales > Streptomycetaceae > Streptomyces > Streptomyces hyderabadensis. Next base: position 67,863 of record NZ_JAIOJZ010000027.1, read on the forward strand.
AGACCCAGTCGCCGATCTCCTCCCACCAGTGCCGGTTCGGGATACCGGCGTCGGAGGCTTCCCGGAGCTTGGTCACCGTCCGGCGGGCGGCCTCCTCGCGCAGCCCCTTCGCCTGACCGGCGAGCTTCTTGGCCGCGTCCAGCGCGCTCTGAGCGCTCTCCACGTTCCGCTGGGCCGCCGCCTGGCGGGCCTTCGCGTGCTGGGCGTCGCGGGTGGCGCGGCGGACGTCGGCCTCGTCGGGCTTGGGGACGTCCTTGCCGCCGTTCTTGGCCGGGTCGTACGAGTCGGTCTTCTCGGTCGCCCTGCGCACCCAGTCCTCGGCGCCGGTCAGTGCCGTCTGCGCGGTGGTGAGTTCCTCACGGGCCTTGCGGCCGTCGCGCAGCGCCTTGTCGGCCTTCTCCTGGGCGTCCTGGAGGTCGGGCCAGAAGGTGGCCAGCGCGTCGCCCGCCAGGTTGTACGACTTCTTCAGCTTGCGGAGTTTCTTCGGGGCGTCCTCGAACTCCTCGGCGAACACCTCCGCCGTCTTGCCCGCCCAGGAGAGGATCTCCTCTTCCTTGGCGATGCCCTTGAGGTCGCGCAGGACATCGGACACGTCGTCGGCGAAGTCGTGCAGGGTACCGGCGAGTTTGCGAATGCGGTCCGGATCGCCCGGCGTCGGGTCCTTGTCCAGGTCGAGTACGTGCCAGTCCGCCGGCCTGTGCGACACCGTGTTCTCCCCCGTGCACGTGCGATGCCCTCGCTTGGAACGCGCGTATGAATTTATCGCACCCAGGCATGCGCCCGGTCAGGCAGTGGTCGTCTTGAGGCTCTGTATGAGGGCGGCGAAAGATCCGACCGGGATGGTGACTGTGCCCTGGGAGGGCGCCTTCGAGTCGCGTATGGCTACCCGGGTGTGCAGATCTGCGATCTCCACGCAGGTGTTGCCGTCGCCTCCCTCGGAGTAGGAGGACTTCCGCCAACGGGGGCGTACGGTCACGGTCCCGTACCTCACAATTCCTTCGCCAGCTGGTGGATGAAATCACGCGTCCGGTTGGGATCGAGTGACGCCTGCTCCACCTTACGAAACAGCGTTCGAAAGCGCTCCAGTTGGGACTGGGCGTCCAGGAACGCCGTGCCGTTGGGGGAGTCGCGAAGCACGGTGTCCAGCTGAGGGAGGGGCCCGCCCACATGCATCATGGCGGCGCTGGCGCCGGCGAAGTGATCGGTGTCGAACGGGATGACCCGCACCGTGACGTGTTCCCTCTCCGACTCGTCCAGGAGCCTGCGCAACTGCGCTCGCGTCACTCCGCGGTCGCCCACTCGGATGCGGAGCGCGGCTTCGTGGACCACGGTCTCGTAGGCCGCCGGGGTGTCGCGCTCGATCACGGCACGGCGTCTCAGGCGATGGTCCACGCGTGGTCTCAGCTCGCTGTCCGGCAACTCCGGCACCATGTAGCCGAAGACCGCGCGTGCGTAGTCGGGCGTCTGCAGCAGTCCCGGGACGTGAGTGATCACGACCTCGTGCAGGAACGTCGCGTGGTGTTCCAACTCGGCGACGTCCAGGAACACCGGAGGCAGGACTCCGCGGAACTCCTCCCACCAGCCCCGAGTGCGATCGGTCGCCATCGCCACCAGGGCGTCGACCAGGGCCTCGTCGGCGCAGGCGTAGTGAGCGGCCAGCCGTCGCACACGCTCCTCACTCGCCCCGGCGAAGCCTGCCTCAACCTGACTCATCTGGGCCGAAGTCGAGCTGATCAGCCCCGCCACCTCGCGCGCCTTCAGCCCGGCGGCCTCGCGCAACCTGCGCAGTTCCGTACCCAGACGTACCTGCCGCGCCGTTGGTCGACTCCTTGGCGCCACGTGTTTCCTCCGGGCCTCAACTCGCCTGTCGTCGTACCGCTTACGGGGTCAGATTAGGGCAACGGCTTGCATGGGCAAAAATTTTTGCTCTACCTTCGGTGATGCGACGCACACGGAGTGCTGTCGATGTGCCGGAAGTGCACCGCGCCGTTCTGTCCATGACGGCTGCGGCGATGCCACCTGCCTCTCCCTCTCACTGAACGGAGTTCCCCATGCCCGAATCCGAGTCCGTCGACCCGGCGGCCCCCTGGGAGTACACCCTCTACATCCCCAACGACCCGCGCGCGGTGACCATCTGCCGCCGCACTCTCCGTCTCATCCTCACCATGCACGGCCTCATCCGCCTCGTGGACACCGCCGAGTTGCTGGCGACCGAGCTGGTCTCCAACGCCGTACGGCACACCAAGGGGCCAGCCGCGTTGCGTGTGCGGTGGGCCGCCGGTGTGCTGCGGGTCGGGGCGTGGGACGCCGACCCGGGACCGCCGGAGCCGCCCGGAAACCTGGACGCGCTCACGGAGGCGGAGGAGGGGCGGGGGCTCGCGCTCGTGCGGGCGTGTGCGGACCTGTGGGGGTGGCAGCCGCTGGCCAGGGGTGGGAACCGGGGCAAGTATGTGTGGTGTGACCTTGTCGCGGCGTAGCGCGTTGATCACGTCGTACGGGAGGGAGAGCTGATGGTCGGCTCGTCGCACGAGGCGCTGCACCGGGTCTTTCAGAAGGACCCGGCGCTGCTGACCCGGGCGTTTCAGAAGGTGCTGCGGGTTCCTTTCCCGGAGCCGCGTGACTTCGCGGTCCTGAACGCCGATGTCACGGAGATCGAGCCCGTCGAACGGCGCGTTGACACGCTGATGCGGGTGGAGACGGACGAAGGGGCCTACCTCCTCGTCGTCGAGGCGCAGGGGAAGCAGGACGAAAGGAAGCGGGGCAGCTGGCCGTACTACCTCGCGTACCTGTACGAGAAGTACCGCTGTGAGCCGGTACTCGTCGTGATCACGCAGAACAGCACGACGGCGCGCTGGGCCGCGCGGCCCATCCGGCGGGGATTGCCCGGTTGGGAGTCGCTGACGGTGCGACCGTTGGTGATCGGCCCGGACAACGTGCCGGTGATCGCGAGTGAGCGGGATGCCGAAAGGGACGTTCCGCTGGCCGTTCTGTCGGCCATGACGCACGGGCGGGGCGAACGGGCCGCCGCCATACTGGAACCGTTGGCTTTCGCTCTGCGGACCGTCGACGGCGACAGCGCCGCGGTGTTCGGACAGCTCGTCGAGTCGTGTTTGGCCGATTCCCGGGCCAAGGAGATCTGGAGGGACCTGATGTCGGAGATCCGCTACTTCTTCAACAACCCGGTGGCCGAGAAGGTGCGTGAGGAAGGGCGTGTGGAGGGGCGGGAGGAGGGTCGTGAGGAGGGGCGGACCGAGGAACGTTCCGAGATCACCTTGGAGATTCTGGAGTGGCGGGGCATCCCGGTTTCCCATGCCGTGCGGCAGCGGGTGCTTGCCTGCACCGATCTGGAGCAGCTCAAGGTCTGGTCCCAGCGGGCCGTCCGCGTCACGCGTGCCGAGGAGCTGTTCGCTGAAGACGGGGCCTGATGGTCGATGGGCAGGATTTGTCAGGAGCCGGCTCCCGTCTCGACCGGGACCCGTCTGTTGGTATCACCCCGCCCTTGGGTAGCGTGGGTTCACTCCAGCTGCCCCCCACCTCGACGGGAGTCGAAGCGTGAACCGCCCCGCCCGGCTAGTGACCGCCGCGCTCACCGCATCCGCGGCCCTGCTGTTGACCGCCTGCGGCTCAGGGGACGACGACGCGTCAACCGACAAGATCAAGGGCGCGGACACCGGGGCCGGGGCGTCGGCTTCCGCGAGTCCTACGGCTTCGGCTGCGCCGGCAGGTGTCGATCGGCCGGAGATCACGCTCCCCAAGGAGTTCCAGGCCGACTTCGAGCGCTGGACGAACAGCGACCCGAAGCTGCAGGCGATCCTGAACGACGGCCGTGAGGAACTGCGTTCCCAGTACGCCGCGGTGATCGAGGCGGACCCGGATTCCGAAGCAGTGGCTTTCTACAACTCGGAAGCCACACTGCCGACCGCCCGCAAGTGGATCAAGCAGTTCGTCGACGACGGCGAAACGCTGATCGGCAAGGTCACGGTCTCCGATCCCCAGGTCAGCATCGGGGACTCGGGATCCGGTGTGCTCTTCTACTGCGTCGACGAGCGTCAGGCGTCCACGAAGGACCGCAAGACCGGTGAAGTCACCAAGACCCCGGACAAGCCGGAAAGCGTGATTCAGTACCGGATCAATCTCGACAAGTCGCCGCAAGGGGTGTGGAAGGCGGCGTCCGTCAACGTGGTGCCGGGAGCGTGCGGCTGATGAGGGCCCTGTCGAAGGCAGTTCTTCTGCTCTCCGGTTCGCTTTGTGCGGTGGCTCTGGCTGCTCCGGGTGCACAGGCGATCGGCGACGAGGAGAACCGAGAACCCTCGACGGGCCCTTCCGGAAACGCCGATGGCAACACGCTGACCGCCGCCGCGACCAGCACCAGGATCAAGGTCACGCAGGTCAGCGGCAGCGGCTCCGGCAACTCTCCCAAGGCGCTCGCACCAGTGGACCCCAACTGGGAGCCGCCCGCCTGCTGGTACGAGCCCGTGGCCACGCCCGAGCAGCTCAAGGCCGCTGTGGACCGCCTCAAGAAGGGCGGCCCCCTGGTTGCCGTCACGCCGTCGCTCTCCTGGGGTGAGGAACTGATGGTGACGCAGTACGAGAAGGGCGAGGGCCGGACCAGCGACAGCGACGGCTACAAGAACTACAACATCGGCAAGGACGGTCAGTTCTGGCGCGGTGTGATCAACAAGGACAGGGAGAACGACGCGGCGTCGTACGAATGCGATCGCACCTTGTTCTGGCAGGACGCCAAGACCCTTCCGGACAATGAGCACGCCCCTACTCCCGATGTCCTCGCCGCCTACGCGTACGACAAGATCAAGGTTCCCGGTACGGAGGTCGAGCTGAAGCCTGCTGCCGAGTCCAAGGTGAACCTGCCGACCTGGGTGTGGCTGGACAAGGCGACCTTCCAGGAGGTCAAGGTTCGTGCCGAACTGGAGGCGGCCGGGGTGTGGGCGGAAACCACCGCCAAACCCGTGGCACTGCACCTGGACCCGGGTACCGAGGATGCCGAGACCTACCCCTCGTCCGGCGACTGCGAGATCAACGCCGACGGTTCCATCGGCACTCCCTACAGCAAGGGCGATGCCGACAGGACGCCGCCTTGCGGGATCAAGTATCTGCGGGCAAGTGGAAGTGCTCCTTACCAGTTGAAGGCATCGATCACGTGGGAGATCTCCTGGGAGGGCTCCGGCGGAGCCCAGGGCGAGCTGCCCGACGGCACCTTTGAGACCACGCAGGACATGGCTGTGCGGGAGATCCAGGCCGTCAACCGTTAGGCGCCGTCAGACGCCGGGTGGTGGGCGCCGCTGCGGGGCGGCTCGATGGCTTGAGGGCAAAGGGGGAGAAACGGTGCAGGAGTTGCGGGCCCGACTCTCCGTGGCCTTCTCCGCTGTCGGCGCCAGTCCATAAGATCTCTGTAGGCTCGACGAGCCCTCGACAGCTGACGCAATTCACTCCCCTCACACTCGACACAGGACACCGCCATGCCGCGACGCCGCACCACCAGCTCGTCAAGCTCGACGGCTCCCTCGGCGCCGAGGAACCGCACGCCGCAGCCCGTGCGGGTGCGGCGGCGGTCGTTCGGGGACTTCGTCAAGGCGTTCCTGGCCTTCGTGGTGCTGCTGGTGCTGGTCCTCGGGGTGCCGCTCGCGCTGGCCACCCAGATCGGCTGGCCGTTGCCCGACGGTGCGCCGAGCCTCGACTGGCTGCAGCGCGAGATCACCGTGCAGACCTTCCTGCACATCCTCACCGTCATCGTCTGGTTCGCCTGGGCGCAGTTCGCCGCCTGCGTGCTCGTCGAGGTCAAGGCCGCGCTGTCCGGCGTCGGGGTGCCGGGGCGGGTGCCCGGGTCCGGGCCCAGCCAGCTGCTGGCCCGGCAGCTCGTCGCCGCCCTGCTGCTGGTCGGCGCCACCGCGGCGAGCCTCACGCCGGGGCTGTCGCAGCTGGGGCAGAGCCTGGAGGGGAATCAGAAGCCGTCCGTCGCAGCCGCCCAGCAGACGCCGGGACTCTTCGCCCAGCAGCAGGAGCAGGCGGCCGCCACGGCCAGCGCCCTCGCCGAGCAGGCGGGACAGGCCGGCCAGGCCGCGGCGCGGGCCGACGGCGGCGCCTCCGCCGCGCACGGCGACACGAAGTACTACCGGATCCAGCCGCCCGAGGGGCGTCACCACGACTCCCTCTGGGAGGTGGCCGAACGGCACCTCGGTGACGGGCGGCGCTACAAGGAGATCTTCGAGCTGAACAAGGACCGGGTGCAGCCCGACGGGTCCCGGCTGTCCGAGGCCTCGCTCATCCGGCCCGGCTGGATCATGGAGATGCCCGGCGACGCCCGCGGAGGCGAGCTGGTCGAGATGCCCGACGAGGCGCCGAACGTCTCCGAGCAGGTGCAGCAGCAAATCAGCGACTACGCCAAGAGCGGGGATCACGCCCAGGGCGGAGGGGGAGCGCAGGGCGGCGGCGACGCCCAGGTGTCCCTGCCCGAGCAGCGGCCCGCGCCCGCGCCCGCGAACCCCGTCACGCCCGCCACCCCCGTGCCCAGCACGGGCGGGGAACACGCCGCTCCGGCCGCCGGACAGGAGGGCCACTCCTTCGGGCTGCCCGAGGCGCTGCTCGCCGCGCCGCTGCTCGCCGCCGGTCTCCTCGGCGCCCTCGGGCGCCGGCGCCGGCAGGCGATGTGGCAGTCGGCGCTCGGCGCGGTCGGCGGACGCCGCGGCATGGAGCCGCCCACGCCGACCGGCGACGCCCAGGACGTGCAGGACGCGCTGCTGGTGGGCGCCGACCCCGAGGGCGTACGCCTGCTCGACCGGTCGCTGCGCGGGCTGGCCGCCGCCCTCGCCGCCGAGTCCCGCCCGCTGCCCGTCGTCTACGCGGCCTGGATGAGCGGCAACGGCGACCTGCACCTCCAGCTCGCCCAGCCCGCCGGGAAGCCGCCGACGCCCTGGCAGCAGGGGCAGGACCAGACCTTCTGGATGCTCGCCCGCGCGGACGCCGAGGGGTACGAGGACGCCGAGACCGCCGCGCCGTACCCCGGGCTCGTCAGCCTCGGCACCATGGACGACTCCCGGCTGCTGCTCAACCTGGAGGCGGTACCCGGCATCGTCTCGCTCGGCGGCGCCGAGGCCGACCGGGCCGCCGTGTTCGCGTCGGTCGCCGCCGAACTGGCCACCAACGGCTGGTCGGACCGCATGACCATCACCCTGGTCGGGTTCGGGGACGACCTCACGCCCCTCGCGCCCAACCGGATCCGGCACCTCGACGGGTTCGAGGACCTCTTCGAGACCATGTCGGCCGAGACCCGGCAGCGGCGCGGCGCGCTCGGGGCCGCGGGACACGACTCTGTGCTCACCGGCCGCACCGGGCCCGCCCAGCACACCCGCTGGGCCCCGCACCTCGTCCTGCTCGCCGCCCAGCCCTCCGACGACGACGCGCTCAGGCTCGCCGAACTCGCCGCCGACGCCGGCCGCCTCGGCATCGGCTACCTCGTCGGCACCCAGGGCACCGACCTGCCCGGCGCCGCCTGGGAGATGGAGATCACCGGCGAGGGCCGGCTGCTCGCGCCGCTGCTCGGGCTCGAACTGGACGCCCAGATGCTGCCGGCCGCCCAGCGGCGCGCCGTCGTCGAGCTGTTCACCGACGCCGACCCCGGCTCCGACCCCGAGGGCGGTCCCGGCCGGCCCGCCAACGCCCCGCCGTTCCTCGTCGACATCAGCGAACAGGGCCGCCCAGCCGTGTACGCCCGCCTCGTCGGCTCGTACGAGATCATCGGCCTGGACGCGCCCGACGGCGAGCGCAGCGCCCTGCTGCACGAAGCGCTGGCGCTGCTCCTGCTGCACCGCGAGGGCGTGCACCCGCGCGTGCTGTCCTCCGCGCTGTGGCCGCGCGGCGTGACGCCGGACGTGCGCGACGCGCTGCTGGAGCGGCTGCGGACCTGGCTCGGCACCGACCCCGACGGCACGCCCCGGCTCGCCACCGACGCCACCGGTCGGCTCACCCTCGCCAAGTCCGTCGTCTCCGACCTCGACGTGCTGCGCTCCCTCTACTACGAGGCCACCCAGGGCCGGGGCGTCGACAGCCGCCAGGTGCGCGGGCGGCTGCTCACCGACGCGCTGGTGCTGGTGCGCGGGCCGCTGCTCGCCGACCGGCCCGAGGGCCGCTACCGCTGGCTCACCCACGAGATCGTCGACGCCCAGCTCCCACTGCTCGTCGCCGACACCGGGCTGGCCCTCTCCGAGTTCCACCTGGAGAAGAACCGCGCGGAGAAGGCCATCGAGGCGCTGAACGCGGCCCTGTGCACCGCCCCCGCCGACGAGCGCCTGTGGCACGAGCTGCTGCGCGCCACCCACACCACCGGCGACCCCGACCGGCTGCGCGCCCTCGCCGCCGACCTCGTCGCCCGCAGCGGCGCACGCGGACTGCCGCCGCGCACCGAGGCGCTGCTCGACGAGTTGCTGCCGACCTGGCGCGAGGGCGTCTCCGCCGCCGGATGAGCATCGACATCGCCGTCGACGCCGCTGTCGGCACCGGCATCGACCCCGGCCTCCTGGCCGTCCTCGTCGCCGCGCTGTGGGGTGCGGCGACGGGCGCGCTGCTGCCCCGCGCGGCCTACCGGTTCGCCGCCCCCTCCGGGGAGGCGTGGCACGAGCGGTGCCCGGACGGGCACGCCGTACGCGGCTGGCTCGGCCGGGTCCGGTGCGGGCAGTGCCCGCCCGACCAGGCGTCCCACGGCCCCCGCACCGCGCCCCTCGCCGTCGCCACCGCCCTCGTCTGCGCCGCCCTCGCCGCCGCCACCGGCACCCGGCCCGAGCTGGCCGTCTGGCTGCTGCTCGCCCCGGTCGGCGTACTGCTCGCCGTCGTCGACCTGAAGGTACGGCGGCTGCCCGACCCGCTCACCCTGCCGCTGGCCGGCGCCGCGCTCGTCCTGCTCGGCCTCACCGCGCTCGTGCCCGAGCACGCGGGGGAGTGGACCACCGCCTTGCTGGGCGCCCTCGCCCTCGGCGCGGCCTATCTCGTGCTGTTCCTCATCAACCCCGCCGGCATGGGCTTCGGCGACGTCAAGCTCGCCCTCACGGCCGGCGCCGTCCTCGGCTGGTACGGCTGGCCCACGCTGATGCTGGGCACCTTCGCCGGGTTCCTGCTCGGGGCGCTGTACGGCGGCGCCCTCCTCGTCGCCCGGCGCGCGCACCGCAAGACGGCCATTCCCTTCGGCCCCTTCCTGATCGCGGGCGCCTTCCTCGGCGTCCTGGCCGGGGCGTACGCGGCCTGACCACGAGCGGGCAAACGGCCTGGCGTAGGCTGGTGCGGTCCGTCCACAACCCTTACGAACCTTGCGAAAGGGACGCCGGTGACCGAGAAGGCCGACCTTCAGCCCATCCTCGACCGCGCCGCCGCCGGTGGGCGGATCACCCCCGAAGAGGCGCTCGTCCTCTACCGCGACGCCCCGCTGCACGCGCTGGGCGCCGCCGCCGACGCCGTACGAAGGCGGCGGTACGCCGGTACGGAGCACATCGCGACGTACATCATCGAGCGCAACATCAACTACACGAACGTGTGCGTCACGGCGTGCAAGTTCTGCGCCTTCTACGCGGCCCCCAAGGACACCAAGAAGGGCTGGAGCCGCGACCTCGACGACATCCTGCGCCGCTGCGCGGAGACGGTCGAGCTGGGCGGCACCCAGATCATGTTCCAGGGCGGCCACCACCCGGACTACGGCGTCGAGTACTACGAGAAGCACTTCGCCGCCATCAAGAAGGAGTTCCCCCAGCTCGTCATCCACAGCCTGGGGGCGAGCGAGGTCGAGCACATGGCTCGGATCTCGGGTGTGTCGGTCGAGGAGGCCATCACCCGCATCCACGCCGCCGGGCTCGACTCCTTCGCCGGTGCCGGTGCCGAGCTGCTGCCCGAGCGGCCGCGCAAGGCCATCGCGCCGCTGAAGGAGTCCGGCGAGCGCTGGCTGGAGATCATGGAGATCGCGCACAACCTGGGCGTCGAGTCGACCTCCACCATGCTGATGGGCACCGGCGAGACCAACGCCGAGCGCATCGAGCACCTGCGCATGATCCGGGACGTGCAGGACCGCACCGGCGGCTTCCGCGCCTTCATCCCGTACACCTACCAGCCCGAGAACAACCACCTGAAGGGCCGCACCCAGGCCACGCTCTTCGAGTACCTGCGGATGATCGCCATCGCCCGCGTGTTCCTGGACAACGTCGCCCACATCCAGGGCTCCTGGCTGACCACCGGCAAGGAGGTCGGCCAGCTCTCCCTGCACTACGGCGCGGACGACCTCGGCTCGATCATGCTGGAGGAGAACGTCGTCTCCTCCGCGGGCGCCAAGCACCGGTCCAACCGGCTGGAGATCATCGACCTGATCCGCAAGGCGGGGCGGGTCCCGGCGCAGCGGGCCACGACGTACGAGCACCTCGTCGTGCACGACGACCCGGCGAACGACCCGGTCGACGAGCGGGTCGTCTCGCACATCTCCTCCACGGCGATCGAGGGCGGCACGGCGCACCCCGAGCTGAAGCTGCTCGCCTCCAACTGACGCCGCCGTGCTGACCCTTCACGTCGCCGAGGCCTCGCCCGAGGCGGCCGTCGTGGTCGACGGCGCGCAGCTCGCCGCCGTCGGCCCGTACGAGGCGCTGGCCGCCGGCCACCCGCGGGCACGGGTGCGCCGGTGGCCCGGCATCCTGACGCCCGGACTGCTCAACCCGTACGGCCCGGAGCTGCTGGAGCAGGCGTACCACCCCGACCCGCGCGAAGCGGACCGGCTGGGCACCGAGCCGGTCTTCGGGGAGCGCGCGCTCGCACTCCTCGGCGCGAACGCGTCCGCGCGGGGCGCCAGCGCGCGCCGAGGGGTACAGCGCCTGCTGGCGCACGGAACGGTCGCCGTCGCCGGTGAGCTGCGGGGGCGCGCGGCCCTGGACGCGGTGCGCGGAGCGGGGCTCGCCCTGGCGGGGCGCCCGGCCGGCCTGCCCGGGCCCGCGTCGTTCTCACCGGTGCCGCTGGTGCTGCTGCCCGGGCTCGCTCCCGGCAAGCCCGCGCGGTTCGCGGTGTTCGACGTACCCGACCGGGCCGCGCTCGTGCGGGAGGGCGCGGCCACGTGCGTGGCGACCGTCGTCGCGGGCCGGCTCGTGTACCGGCGGCGCTGAACGCGCCTGCGCCGTGTGCGCGGGCGCTGAGGGCCCGGGTGCTGAGCGCGTGGGCGCGCCGAGCGGGCGCTATCCCGCGAACGCCGCCGCGAACGCGCCGCTGTCCTGCTCCACCCCGCTGCAGTCGGTCAGCGCGTCCTGCGCGGACGCGTCGTCCGCGCACTGCCGGTCGCGGAAGGCGGCCCACATCGACACCCAGGCGATGTCCTTCTCCTCGGCGAAGGCGCGCACCTCGGCCGCGTCGTCGAGCGTGAAGGTCTCCCCGGCGACGTCGTTGACGCCGAGCATCGAGGTGAGCGCCATGCCCCGCCAGGCGTCCGCGTCGGAGGTGCCGAAGACCTTCCTCAGCTGGGTGTGCGCGGCCTTGGCCGAGGTCAGGGCGTAGTCACCCATGTCGTCGGTGTACGACTCGCCGTAGTTCATGGTCATGAGGTTGACCGTGGAGACCCGTACGCCGTGGTCGTTGGCCGACGCCAGCAGCGCCAGACCGTCGCCGTCCAGGCCGGAGGGCATCACCGGGAGCGTGAAGGAGACCTCCAGGCCGCCGCGTTCCTCCTGGAGCAGCGCGATCGCCTCCGAGCGCAGGGCGACGGAGTCGGCGTCGGTCAGCGCGTCGCCCTCGATGTCGAAGTCCGCCTGCGTGGACCCGGCGGCGTCCAGGGCCGCGCCGTACGCCGCCGCCAGGGCCGAGGCGCTGTCGCAGGCCGCCGCCAGCTCCGTGCCGGAGGCGCCGCCGAAGGAGACGCGGACGGTGGCGCCGGACTCCTTCAGCTGCTCGACGCGGGAGGCGACGGAGGCGTCGTCGATGTCCTGCACGCCGTTCCAGCGGGGCACGCAGTCGTCGCCGGAGGAGATGACGAACGCCAGGTTGTACGCCGTGGGGGAGCCCGCCGCATCGGTGCCGGACGCGGTGGTGGCACTGACGTAGGGGGCGTAGGCGGTGGCCGGCCCGGAGGAGGCGGACGGCGACGCGGGGGCCGCGTCGGTGGTGCCGTCGTCCTGCCCGGCGCAGCCCGCGGTGGCCAGGGCGAGCAACAGGGCGCACCCGGCTGCCGCGGTCCGGTGAACCCTCATGAGCGCACCCTCCCGTTCTCGTCGTTCGTGTCGGACCAGTGAAGGTGTCACGCCTGCCTGGGTCTTCGCTGAGGAAAGCGCGCCGTTCGGGGTCATCTCCCAGGAAACGGACAGGAACGGCCGCTTTTCACCGGGACCTCTCAAGGAACTGCCAGTTCGCGACAGGCAAGGCTCCCTACCGTCCGGGGCATGCGATCCGAGCCTGCCACCGCCTCCCGAGCCGCCCCGCGCGGTCGCCGCCGCAAACGCGGCAACGGTCCTGCCGAAGGACCCGTGTTCGTCGACAGCACCGGACGCCGGGCCCGGCTGCTGCGCCGGCTCGGACTCCTGCTCGGGGCCGTGTGCGTCGGCTACACGGCCGTCCTGGGCCTGGCCTTCATGGGCGTCGGCATCTCGGTCAACCCGTCCTCGCTGCTGCCCTTCGGCGGTGGTGGCGGAGGACCGGAGGGCGGCCCGGGCCCCGGCGGCGGCACGCGTCCGCAGGGCGGCGTGGCTCCCACGGGCGTCCCGCCGAGCACCGCACCCTCCGTCTCCCCCAGCGCGGTCCCCAGCGCCGCCGCCACCGCATCCGCCTCCACCGCCGCCCGCACCGACTGACCGGACGCCCTCACCCTCATGACCACGCCCACCACCCCTCCCGCGACCCCGCCCGCCCGGGGCCGCCGCCGCGCCCCCTCCCGCATGGAACGCGCCGCGGGCCGGGCCGCCGCGCTGCAACGCCCCCGGGTCCTCCTCGCCCTGCTGCTCCTGCTCGCGCTGACCTGCGTGATGCTCCTCGACGGCTATCTGCGCGCCGAGGTCGGCGGCGACCAGCGCGTGCGCACCGGCGCCTCGGCGAGCGACGTCCCCGAGGACGTGCTCGACGGCGGGCCGATCCTGTCCTTCCCCGGCGGGCAGGCCACCACCGTCTCCGTCCCGGACAAGACGATCGTGCTGACCTTCGACGACGGCCCCGACCCCACCTGGACGCCGCAGGTGCTGGAGATCCTGGAGAAGTACGACGTGCCCGGCACGTTCTTCCTGGTCGGCTCGATGGTCGCGCGCCACCCGGGCATCGTGCGGGACATGGTCGAGCAGGGCAACGAGGTGGGCGTCCACACCTTCACCCACGTCGACCTCTCCTACCAGAGCCAGTCCCGCGTCGACCGAGAGATCGAGCAGACCCAGCTCGCGCTCGCGGGCGCGGCCGGCATCACCACCACGCTCTTCCGGGCGCCGTACTCCTCCGAGACGGACGCCATCGACAACTACAGCTGGCCCGTCTACGAGAGCCTCGGCGAGGACGGCTACACCAGCGTCTTCATCGACACCGACAGCGACGACTGGAAGCGGCCCGGCGTCTCGAAGATCGTCGAGTGGGCGACGCCGGAGGACGGCGAGGGCGCCTCCGTCCTCTTCCACGACGCCGGGGGCGAGCGGTCCCAGACGATCGAGGCGCTGCCGAAGTACATCGAGAAGATGAAGGCGAAGGGCTACACCTTCACCACGGTCAGCGGTGTCATGGCCGACCAGCAGCCCACGCGTGGGCCCGCCGCCGCAGCCTCGGACGCGACGGGTTCCGGTGACAGCCTCCAGGCCGCCCACCACAAGGCCACCGGCGCCACCCTCTACGAGGGCAAGGCGCTCGTCGCCGCCGTCGCGGTCGCCGAGTGGACGGTGCCGGCGCTGTCGGCCGGGCTCGTGATCGTGGGTGTGGCCGTGATGGGCAGGTTCGCGATGATGCTGGTCCTGGCCCGCCGCCATTACCGGCAGCGCAACAGACGACGCTTCAGCTGGGGCCCGCCCGTCACCCGGCCGGTGAGCGTGATCGTCCCGGCGTACAACGAGAAGGAGTGCATCGAGGCGACCCTGAGATCCCTGGCGCGCAGTACGCACCCGATCGAGATCATCGTCGTGGACGACGGCTCGACGGACGGCACGGCGGAGATCGCCGAGTCGCTGGGGCTGCCGGGCGTCCGGGTAGTGCGGCAGGCCAACGCGGGCAAGCCCGCCGCCCTCAACAACGGCGTCCGGCACGCCCGGTACGACATCGTCGTGATGATGGACGGCGACACCGTCTTCGAACCCGACACCGTACGGCACCTGGTGCAGCCCTTCGCCGACCCCGCCGTCGGCGCGGTCGCGGGCAACGCCAAGGTCGGCAACCGGCGCACCCTCATCGGCGCCTGGCAGCACATCGAGTACGTGATGGGCTTCAACCTCGACCGGCGCATGTACGACCTGCTGCGCTGCATGCCGACCATCCCCGGCGCGATCGGCGCCTTCCGGCGCGAGGCGGTCCTCCAGGTCGGCGGCATGAGCCACGACACCCTCGCCGAGGACACCGACATCACCATCGCCCTGCACCGCGCGGGCTGGCGGGTGGTCTACGAGGAGCACGCCCGCGCCTGGACCGAGGCGCCCGGGTCGCTCGGCCAGCTCTGGTCGCAGCGCTACCGCTGGTCGTACGGGACGATGCAGGCGCTGTGGAAGCACCGCCGCTCCCTGACGGACAAGGGGCCCTCGGGCCGCTTCGGGCGGGTCGGCCTGCCGCTGGTGGTGCTCTTCCAGGTGGTCACGCCGGTCTTCGCGCCGCTCATCGACGTGTTCACCGTCTACTCGATGCTCTTCGTCGACTTCCGCGCGGCGCTGCTGGCCTGGCTCGCGGTGCTGGCCGTGCAGCTGGTGTGCGCGGCGTACGCCTTCCGGCTCGATGGGGAGAAGTACCGGTACCTGCTGATGATGCCGCTCCAGCAGCTGGCGTACCGGCAGATGATGTACCTCGTCCTCATCCACTCCTGCGTCACCGCGCTGACCGGCGGGCGGCTGCGCTGGCAGAAGCTGAAACGGACCGGCGAGGTGGGGACCCCGGCGGGGACCGGGACCACGGGGACGGGCACGGGCTGATGGGCGTGCACCGCAAGGGCGCCGTGCCCGCCGTGCGCGCCGACGGGGACGCCCCGGCAGGCGGCGGCCGGGACCGGTACTTCGACACGCTGCGCGCCCTCGCCCTGGTCCGGGTCGTCGCGTACCACGCCTTCGGCTGGCCCTGGGCCGGGCTGGTCTTCCCGTCCATGGGCGTCATGTTCGGCCTGGCCGGCACCCTGATGGCCCGCTCGCTCCGGCGGCCCGCCGCGGCGGTGCTCCGCGGCCGGCTGCGCCGCCTGCTGCCGCCGTTCTGGTGCTGGGGGCTGTTCGTGGTGGGCGCGATGCTGGTGCGCGGCTGGATGCCGGGGTGGCAGATCGTCTACTGGATCGTGCCGCTCGGCGACCCGCCGGGCAGCGCGTGGGGCGAGCAGGCCTGGGAGATCCTCTGGTACCTCAGGACGTACCTGTGGTTCGTGCTGCTCTCCCCGCTGCTGCTGCGGGTCTTCCGGCTCGCGCCCGTGCCGGTGCTGCTGCTGTCCCTCGCGCCGGTCGTGGCGTTCCAGTTCCTCTGGCAGCCGCCGGACAACCGCTTCGGGACGGCGCTGCTCGACCTGGCCACGTACCTCTTCTGCTGGGTTCTCGGCTTCGCCCACCGCGACGGGGTGCTGGCCCGCCTGAGACCGGCCGCCGTCGTCGTCCTCTCGCTCGCGGCCCTCGCCTGCGGCGCCTGGTACGCCTTCGCGCACCGGGCCGAGTACGGCACCTACGACCTGGACGACATCCCGCTCGCGCAGGCCTTCTGGTCGGCCGGGTTCGTGACGCTGCTGATGTACTCCAAGGCGCGGCTGAGGTTCGACTTCTCGGGCCTGGCCCGGATGCGGCGGCTGGACCGGCTGGTGAGCGTGTTCAACGCCCGCGCGGTGACCGTCTACCTCTGGCACGAGCTGGCCCTGGTCCTGGCCGTGCCGCTGATCGACCGGTGCTGGGACGTGCCCGCCTTCGAGGCGTACCTGCCGCTGGGGAGCCAGTGGTTCCTGCTGGCGGTGGGCTGGGTCCTGATCGCGGGGTTCGTGCTGCTCTTCGGGTGGGTGGAGGACGTCGCCGCGCGCCGGCGGCCGCGGCTGCTGCCGTGAGCCCGTCAGCGGCCGGAAGGACCCGTGCTGCAACAATGGGCCCGTGACCCGCGCTTCCCTGAACAAGCAGCCGCACGAAGTCGCCTCGATGTTCGACCACGTCGCGCAACGGTACGACCTGACGAACGCCGTGCTCTCGCTCGGCCAGGACCGGGCGTGGCGCAAGGCGGTCGCCAGAGCCGTCGACGCCCGTCCCGCGCAGAAGGTCCTGGACCTGGCGGCCGGCACCGCGACCTCCTCCCTGCCCTTCGCCCGCACCGGCGCGTACGTCGTGCCCTGCGACTTCTCCCAGGGCATGCTCCAGGTCGGCAAGGAGCGCCACTCCTGGCTGCCGTTCACCGCGGGCGACGCGACCCGGCTGCCGTTCAAGGACGACGTCTTCGACGCCGTCACCATCTCCTTCGGGCTGCGCAACGTCCAGGACACGGACGCCGCGCTGCGCGAGATGTACCGGGTGACGCGGCCCGGCGGGCGGGTCGTCATCTGCGAGTTCTCGCACCCGACCTGGGCGCCGTTCCGCACCGTCTACACCGAGTACCTGATGCGCGCCCTGCCGCCGGTGGCCCGCGCGGTGTCGTCCAACCCCGACGCGTACGTCTACCTCGCCGAGTCCATCCGGGCCTGGCCCGACCAGGCGGCGCTCGCCGGGCGGCTGGGCAAGGCCGGCTGGTCGAAGGTGGCCTGGCGCAATCTGACGGGCGGCGTGGTGACGCTGCACCGCGGCTTCAAGGCGAGCTGAGCGCGGCGCAGCGGGCCGGCGGCACCCCCGGTTCCCCCGGCTCCGCCAGCTCGCGGCCGAGCCCGCCCAGCGGCGGCCGCGGCACGCGCGGCTCGCGGATGCCCCCGCCGCCCTCGCCCTCCCCGAAGTCGAACCACACGTACACCGTCGACTCCCGGGGCACCTGCGCACCGGGCCGCGGATACTGGCGTACGACGTGGTCGACGGCGGCGGCCCGCGGATCGGGCCGGTCCGGCGCGTACAGGGACAGGCCCTGTCCGTGGGCGGTCTCGTACGCGTCCACGGCCATGAGACCGACCAGGCGCGGTACGCGGACGTCACGGTTCTCGGGGTTCTCGGATACCAGGCGCACGGACGTCACCCCCAGCGGTACCCGGCAGAGTAGCGCCGCCCGGTACCGCCCGGAAGCGTCAAGTGGCTGACTGTGACAGTTGGTTACTCTGTGTCACTCGAGGATTCGCCGCTGATGAGGCCGAGGCGGTAGCAGTGCCCCTGCCGCTCGGAGGACGGGATCGTGAAGACCTCGGCGAGCCGCATGCCCAGCCGCTCCGTGACCGCGATGGACCGGACGTTGCGCGCGTCGACCATCGCGACCACCTCCGCCACGCCCGCGTCGCGGACCCGCTCCAGCGTCTGCCGGGCGGCCGCCGTGACGTACCCCTTGCCCCAGTGCGCCCGCCCGAGCCGCCAGCCGATCTCGATCTCGCCCTTGGGGCCCCAGTCCCCGGGCCACGGCTGGGCGCCGGTGAACCCTATGACCTGCCCGGACTCGTCCACCATGGTCCACAGGCAGAAGCCGTGCTCGGCGTCGTGCCGGCGCTGGCGGGCGGTCAGCTCCTCGTAGACGGACAGCTCGGCGGGCCTGCCGCCGTGGAACTCCATGACGTCCGGGTCGGCGAAGATCCGGTGCCAGGCGACGGCGTCCTCGTCGGTGGGGACGCGCAACCGTACAACGGGGAGAGGTCGCTTCACTGGGCAGCCCTTCAGCCGGGTGATCGGTGACGCTGAATAGACTGCCCATGACCAGTGCCGGTCGGCACGCAGATTCCGAACTTGGGGAGATCCCGCCGTGACCGTCGAGACTGAGCCGCTCTCCGAGAACACCGCCGACGTGATCGTCGTGGGCGCGGGGCCGGCCGGCTCCACCACCGCGTACCACCTGGCCAAGTCGGGACTCGACGTCCTGCTGCTGGAGAAGACCGCCTTCCCCAGGGAGAAGGTCTGCGGCGACGGCCTGACGCCGCGCGCGGTCAAGCAGCTGGTCGCCATGGGCATCGACATCTCCGAGGAGGCCGGCTGGCTGCGCAACAAGGGCCTGCGCATCATCGGCGGCGGCTCCCGCCTCCAGCTGGACTGGCCGGACCTGGCCTCCTTCCCCGACTACGGGCTGGTCCGCAAGCGCGACGACTTCGACGAGCAGCTCGCCCGGCAGGCCCAGAAGGCCGGCGCGCGCCTGTACGAGCGCTGCAACGTCGGCGCGCCGGTCGTCGACGACCGCACCGGCCGCATCACCGGCGTGCACGCCAAGCTGGGCGAGGACAAGCGCGAGGTCACCTTCCACGCGCCGCTGGTCGTGGCCGCCGACGGCAACTCCACCCGGCTGTCCCTGGCGATGGGCCTGCACCGCCGCGAGGACCGGCCCATGGGCGTCGCCGTGCGCACGTACTTCACCTCGCCCCGCCACGACGACGACTACCTGGAGTCCTGGCTGGAGCTGTGGGACCGGCGCGGCGCGCAGGACCGCCTGCTGCCGGGCTACGGCTGGATCTTCGGCATGGGCGACGGCACCTCGAACGTGGGCCTGGGCGTCCTGAACACCTCCGCCGCCTTCAAGGAGCTGGACTGGCGCGAGATCCTCAAGGCCTGGTGCGCGTCCATGCCGGAGGACTGGGGCTACACCCCGGACAACATGACCGGCCCGATCCGCGGCGCCGCCCTGCCCATGGCCTTCAACCGCCAGCCCCACTACACCAAGGGCCTGCTCCTCGTCGGCGACGCCGGCGGCCTGGTGAACCCCTTCAACGGCGAGGGCATCGCCTACGCCATGGAGTCCGGCCAGATCGCCGCCGACGTCGTCGTCCAGGCCCACGCGCGGGCCACGCCGGCGCAGCGCGAGGCCGCCCTGCAGCGCTACCCGCGCGTCCTGAAGGACACCTACGGCGGCTACTACACGCTGGGCCGCGCCTTCGTGAAGCTCATCGGCAACCCGAAGGTCATGCAGATCGCGACCCAGCGCGGCCTCACCCACCCGATCCTGATGAAGTTCACCCTGAAGATGCTCGCCAACCTGACGGACCCGACGGGCGGCGACGCGATGGACCGCATCATCAACGGACTGAGCAAGGTCGCGCCGAAGGCGTGAGCCCGGGGCCCGGCCGTCGGCCGGGCCCCGAGGCCGGTCAGGCGGTGAAGGCCGCGGCGTTGGCCGCCCGGCGCGCGAAGACTTCCTCGCGCCGGTCCGCCGACTGCCGCAGCGCCGCCTTCCGTTCCCGGCCGGAGAGCCGGTCCAGGTAGACCTGCCCGTTCACGTGGTCGGTCTCGTGGGCCAGGCAGCGCGCGAAGTAACCGGTGCCCTCGACGACCAGCGGCGCGCCGTCCTTGTCCAGACCGCGCACGACGGCCCGGTCGGGCCGCGGTACGACCATGGTGGCGCCCGGCACCGACAGGCACCCCTCGCCCTCGTCGAGCAGCCGCCGCGCGGCCGGGTCGAGGGCGTCCAGGACCGGATTCACGATGTGCCCGACATGTCGGACACCGTCGTCGTCCGGGCAGTCGTAGACGAACAGGCGCAGGCCGACCCCGACCTGATTGGCCGCCAGCCCGGCCCCCTCCGCGATGTACATCGTGCGGAACATGTCGTCGATGAGCGCGGCGAGGTCGGGCCCGAACTCCGTGACGTCACGGCACGGCCTGTGCAGCACCTCCTCGCCCACCTCGGTGACGCGTCGCACCGATCCGCGCCGGGCCTCGGGTGCGAACGGGGGATAGGAGGCGGTGGGCCGCCCCTGTACGAAGACGCTCGGCATGACGTTGTCTCTCCTTCGGCTCGTGGACGGGCCGGAGGGAACCGGCCCGCGCCCGAGCATGCCAGGAGCCCGCGAAGGGCCGCAGCCCCCGAGCGGCTGCGGCCCTTTCGCGGATACGGGCGGGTGCGGCTTACAGCACGCGCACCGCGCCGCTCGGCGGGTCGTAGGACAGCGGCCTCTCGACGACACCGGTGGAGGAGTTCTGCGCGCCGACGAACATGCCGCCGCCGACATAGACACCCACGTGGTAGGCGCTGCCCGCGCCGCCCCAGTAGAGGATGTCGCCCGGCTGGAGGTTGTCCAGACCGACCTGGGTGCCGGCCGTGGACTGCGCCTGGGAGACGCGGGGCAGGCTGATGCCGACCTGCTTGAAGGCGGCCTGCACGAGACCGGAGCAGTCGTAGGCGGACGGGCCGGTGGCGCCGGAGACGTACGCCTTGCCGACCTGGGCCTGCACGAAGGAGACGACGGCGGCGGCCGAACCGGTGGCCGTGGACGTGCTGGTGCTGGTGCTGCTGTTGCTGCTCGTGCCGGTGGAGGAGCCGGTGTCCGAGGAAGCGCTCAGGGTGGTGCGCTCGGCGGCGCGCGAGGCGCGCTCGGCGGCCTCCTTGCGCGCGGCCTCCTCGGCCTTCTTCTTCGCCTCCGCGGCCTTCTTCTTGGCCTCGGCGAGGTCCGTCTTGGCCTGCTTGGCGGCCTTGGCGGCCGCCGCGTCACGCTCGGCCTGCAGCTGGTAGCTCGCGGCCGCCTGCTGCGTGACGTCCGCGGACTGGGCGACCTGAGCGGCCAGGTCGGCCGTCAGGGTGGGCAGTTCGAGGGTCTGCGTCACCGGTTCGGCCGCGTTGGCCGACCCCGACGCACCGGCCACTGCCAGGGTGCTGAGGACGCCACCGGCAACTCCGGCCCGCATCGCGATCGTCGACGCGCTGCGGCGGGGCTTCCGGTGGCTGCGTATGTGAGCGGTGTGGGACATAGGGACAACCGGTATCAGTAGCTCCTCCATACCTTCAAGAAACGTGTGCTGCGCCACAGTTGTTCAATCGAGCCGCCGAATCCCGGGCGTGTCGCTCTTTATTGACGCCGTAACGGACATAGCGGACGGGCCGTAACCGGCCTGTGATCACGGTCTTTGATCGTTACGCCCGAATTGCCCCGCGCTTACCACTTGTTGGGACACTTGGCCAAGCCCGGTTCTCAGACGCCTCTCATCGATGTGGCGCAGGTCACGGAACGGTTACCCCGACGCGCGCGTCCGTCGCGTGCGAGGCGCCCGGTGGTGTCCGCCGGTGCTCGTGAACGCGTGCACGTGTCCACATCGGCCCCCGGTCCTCCCCCTCAGGTGTGAACGCCTCCTCTATCAAGGGTGTGCGTCCAGCGCCAATTTGCATGCAAGGGAAGTCTCTTGATATGGAGACGCACCCTGCTCGGGCCCTCTGGCCAGCGGCGACGAGCGAAATTGTCACCTCTGGTGATCAGGTGAACGCTTCTTGTGTGAAGATCACCGCTCATCCGACTTCATGATCGTTCGTCAGGTGGTGGAGATCACAAAGCTTGTGCAATACCCCGTGTCGCAGATCACAGAGCGTCGGGCATAGGATGCGAGGCAGTTGGGCTTGTGACCTGCTTCACATGTTCGCGATCTTCGTCGGGACGGGCGGGGCTCGTGGGGCTGTTGGGGCGGCAGTGAGTCCAGTGCAACCGCCAGCAGTCAGTGCCGACTGAGAGGAGCGAGGAGCGGTGAACGCGTATGCGCCCATCCTCGTACTGGGAGCCCTCGGGGCAGGCTTTGCGATCTTCTCCGTGGTGATGGCCACGCTGATCGGTCCGAAGCGGTACAACCGGGCGAAGCTCGAGGCCTACGAGTGCGGCATCGAGCCGACCCCCACGCCGGCCGGCGGCGGGCGCTTCCCCATCAAGTACTACCTGACGGCGATGCTCTTCATCATCTTCGATATCGAGATCGTCTTCCTCTACCCCTGGGCCGTCACCTTCGACGCCCTGGGGATTTTCGGGCTCGTGGAGATGCTGCTCTTCGTGCTCACCGTCTTCGTCGCGTACGCGTACGTATGGCGGCGCGGCGGCCTGGAATGGGACTGAGGGGCCTTTGACATGGGACTCGAAGAAAAACTGCCGAGCGGCTTCCTGCTGACCACCGTCGAGCAGGCCGCGGGCTGGGTGCGCAAATCATCCGTCTTCCCGGCCACGTTCGGCCTCGCCTGCTGTGCCATCGAGATGATGACCACCGGCGCCGGCCGCTACGACCTGGCGCGCTTCGGCATGGAGGTCTTCCGCGGCTCGCCGCGGCAGGCGGACCTGATGATCGTCGCGGGCCGGGTCAGCCAGAAGATGGCGCCGGTGCTGCGGCAGGTCTACGACCAGATGCCGAACCCGAAGTGGGTCATCTCCATGGGGGTCTGCGCCTCCTCGGGCGGCATGTTCAACAACTACGCCATCGTCCAGGGCGTCGACCACGTCGTCCCGGTCGACATCTACCTCCCCGGCTGCCCGCCGCGCCCCGAGATGCTGATGGACGCCATCCTCAAGCTCCACCAGAAGATCCAGGGCTCCAAGCTCGGCGTGAACGCCGAGGAGGCGGCCCGCGAGGCGGAGGAGGCGGCGCTCAAGGCCCTGCCCACGATCGAGATGAAGGGGCTGCTGCGGTGAGCGACGCGAACAACACCGCGGGTGACGCGAACGGGGTCAACCCCGAGAAGGACCTGTCCGCGGAGAACCTCCCCGGCCAGCGGGGCCGGGGCGGCGAGGAGATCCGCGTCCAGCGCGGCATGTTCGGTGCCAACAACGGCGGCGACACCTCCGGCTACGGCGGCCTGGTCCGCTCCGTCCGGCTCCCCGGCCCGGCGAGCAGGCCCTACGGCGGGTGGTTCGACGAGGTCGCCGACGAACTCGAGGGCGCCCTGGAGGAGCAGGGACTCCTGCCCGACAACGCCATCGAGAAGACGGTCGTCGACCGCGGCGAGCTGACCTTCCACATCGAGCGCGAACACCTGGTCCGCGTCGCCCGCACCCTGCGCGACGACCCGGCCCTGCGCTTCGAACTGTGCACCGGCGTCAGCGGCGTCCACTACCCGCACGACAAGGGCCGCGAGCTGCACGCCGTCTACCACCTGCGCTCGATCACCCACAACCGGCTGATCCGCCTCGAAGTCAGCGCGCCCGACAGCGACCCGCACATCCCGTCCCTGTTCTCCGTCTACCCGACGAACGACTGGCACGAGCGCGAGACGTACGACTTCTTCGGCATCGTCTTCGACGGTCACCCGGCCCTGACGCGGATCATGATGCCGGACGACTGGCAAGGCTTTCCGCAGCGCAAGGACTACCCCCTCGGCGGCATCCCCGTCGAGTACAAGGGCGCCCAGATCCCGGCTCCGGACCAGCGGAGGTCGTACTCGTGAGCACTTCCCACGCATCCCCTCGCGAGACCACCGAGGGCACCGTCTACACGGTCACCGGCGGCGACTGGGACGAGGTCGTCCAGTCCGCGGCCCGCGCCGACGACGAGCGCATCGTCGTCAACATGGGCCCGCAGCACCCGTCCACCCACGGAGTCCTCCGCCTCATCCTGGAGATCGACGGCGAGACGGTCACCGAGGCCCGCTGCGGCATCGGCTACCTGCACACCGGCATCGAGAAGAACCTCGAGTACCGGACCTGGACGCAGGGCACCACGTTCGTGACCCGCATGGACTACCTGACCTCGTTCTTCAACGAGACGGCGTACTGCCTGGGCGTCGAGAAGCTCCTCGGCGTCGAGGACCAGATCCCCGACCGGGCCACGCTCATCCGGGTCCTGCTCATGGAGCTGAACCGGCTCTCCTCCCACCTGGTGTGCATCGCCACCGGCGGCATGGAGCTGGGCGCGACCACGATCATGATCTACGGCTTCCGCGACCGGGAACTGATCCTCGACATCTACGAGCTGATCACCGGCCTGCGCATGAACCACGCGTTCATCCGCCCCGGCGGACTCGCCCAGGACCTGCCGCCGGGCGCGGTGGACCACATCCGCGAGTTCGTGAAGAAGATGAAGAAGAACCTCCCGGAGTACGACAAGCTCGCCACCGGGAACCCCATCTTCAAGGCCCGCATGCAGGACGTCGGCTACCTCGACCTGTCCGGCTGCATGGCGCTGGGCGCCACCGGCCCGGTGCTCAGGTCCACCGGCCTGCCGCACGACCTTCGCAAGTCCCAGCCGTACTGCGGCTACGAGACGTTCGACTTCGACGTCCCGACCGCCGACACCTGCGACGCCTACGGCCGCTTCCTGATCCGGCTGGAGGAGATGCGCCAGTCGCTCAGGATCGTGGAGCAGTGCCTGGACCGGCTCCAGCCCGGCCCGGTCATGGTCGCCGACAAGAAGATCGCCTGGCCCGCCCAGCTCGCCCTGGGGCCGGACGGACTGGGCAACTCCCTCGACCACATCAAGAAGATCATGGGCACCTCCATGGAGGCCCTGATCCACCACTTCAAGCTGGTCACCGAGGGCTTCCGGGTGCCGCCGGGACAGGCGTACACGGCGGTCGAGTCGCCCAAGGGCGAGCTGGGGGTGCACGTCGTCTCCGACGGCGGCACCCGCCCCTTCCGGGTCCACTTCCGCGACCCGTCCTTCACCAACCTGCAGGCCATGGCGGCGATGTGCGAGGGCGGCCAGGTCGCCGACGTCATCGTCGCCGTGGCGTCCATCGACCCCGTGATGGGAGGCGTCGACCGGTGACCACCTCTTCTTCGGAGCGGGGCGTCAGCCTGGGCATGCCGGAACTGCCCGCGCCCGCCTACCCGGACGACGTCCGGGCCCGGCTGGAGACCGACGCGCGCGAGGTCATCGCCCGCTACCCGGACTCCCGGTCCGCACTCCTGCCGCTGCTGCACCTCGTGCAGTCGGAGGAGGGGCACGTCACGCGCACCGGGATGCAGTTCTGCGCGGACATGCTGGGCCTCACCACCGCCGAGGTCACCGCGGTCGCCACCTTCTACACCATGTACCGGCGCAGGCCGAGCGGCGACTACCAGGTCGGCGTGTGCACCAACACGCTGTGCGCGGTGATGGGCGGCGACGCCATCTTCGAGTCCCTCCAGGAACACCTCGGCGTCGGCAACGGCGAGACCACCGAGGACGGCAAGGTCACCCTGGAGCACATCGAGTGCAACGCGGCCTGCGACTTCGCCCCGGTCGTGATGGTCAACTGGGAGTTCTTCGACAACCAGACCCCGGCGAGCGTCAAGGCCCTCGTCGACGACCTGCGCGCGGGACGGCCGGTGACGCCCACGCGCGGTGCGCCGCTGTGCACCTTCAAGGAGACCGCCCGGATCCTGGCGGGCTTCCCCGACGAGCGGGACGGCGCCGTCGCGGCCGGCGGCAGCGCGGGTCCCGCCTCCCTGGCCGGACTGAAGCTGGCGAAGGGCGAGGCGACCGCCGCGCGCGTGGTGCACCCGCGGGACGGCGGGCCGCACGACGAGCCGCAGGACCGGGCCGTGCACGACCCGTCCCCGACGGAACACCTCAGCTCGCACGATGCGCCGCAGGACACATCGGCATCCGACTCTGCCCACCCGGCAGGGCCTACCGCCGAGGAGGGGGAGTGATGACCGTGGCAGCCGAGATCAGGGGCAGCAGCCCGGAGAAGCTGCTCGCACCCGTGCTGTCGGCCTTCTGGGACGAGGACGAGTCCTGGACTCTCGACGTCTACCGGAGGCACGAGGGGTACGAGGGGCTCCGCAAGGCGCTGGCGATGGCGCCGGACGACCTGATCGCGTACGTCAAGGAGTCCGGTCTGCGCGGACGCGGCGGTGCCGGGTTCCCGACGGGGATGAAGTGGCAGTTCATTCCTCAGGGGGACGGCAAGCCTCACTATCTAGTTGTCAACGCCGACGAATCGGAGCCGGGGACCTGCAAGGACATCCCGCTCCTCTTCGCGAACCCGCACAGCCTCATCGAGGGCATCGTCATCGCGTGTTACGCCATCAGGTCTTCGCATGCCTTCATCTACCTGCGTGGTGAAGTCGTCCCAGTGCTGCGGCGGTTGCACGAGGCCGTGCGCGAGGCCTACGCGGCCGGCTTCCTCGGCGAGAACATCCTGGGCAGCGGACTCGACCTCGAACTCACCGTGCACGCGGGCGCTGGCGCGTACATCTGCGGTGAGGAGACCGCACTGCTCGACTCGCTCGAAGGCCGCCGGGGTCAACCGCGGCTCCGTCCCCCCTTTCCTGCCGTCGCGGGCCTCTATGCGTGCCCGACTGTGGTGAATAACGTCGAATCGATCGCTTCAGTTCCCGCGATCCTGAACAAGGGCAAGGACTGGTTCAGGTCGATGGGCAGCGAGAAGTCCCCGGGCTTCACGCTCTACTCGCTCAGCGGCCACGTCGCGGGCCCCGGCCAGTACGAGGCCCCGCTCGGCATCACGCTGCGCCAGCTCCTCGACATGAGCGGCGGCATGCGCCCCGGCCACCGGCTCAAGTTCTGGACGCCCGGCGGCTCCTCGACCCCGATGTTCACCGACGAGCACCTCGACGTCCCCCTCGACTACGAGGGAGTGGGCGCCGCCGGTTCCATGCTCGGCACCAAGGCGCTCCAGTGCTTCGACGAGACGACCTGCGTCGTGCGCGCCGTCACCCGCTGGACCGAGTTCTACGCCCACGAGTCCTGCGGCAAGTGCACACCGTGTCGCGAAGGCACGTACTGGCTCGTGCAGTTGCTGCGCGACATCGAGGCCGGCAAGGGACAGATGTCCGACCTCGACAAGCTGAACGACATCGCCGACAACATCAACGGCAAGTCCTTCTGCGCCCTCGGCGACGGTGCCGCCTCGCCGATCTTCTCCTCGCTCAAGTACTTCCGCGAGGAGTACGAGGAGCACATCACGGGCCGCGGCTGCCCCTTCGACCCGGCCAAGTCGACGGCCTGGGCCGACCGCACGGAGGTGAAGGCATGACAGTGACCACCAATGCTCCCTCGGGAGGGGGAGAGGCGGCGGTCCCGCCGGAGGACCTCGTGTCGCTGACGATCGACGGCGCCGAGATCAGCGTGCCCAAGGGCACCCTGGTCATCCGGGCCGCCGAGCAGCTCGGCATCGAGATCCCCCGGTTCTGCGACCACCCTCTCCTCGACCCGGCCGGCGCCTGCCGCCAGTGCATCGTCGAGGTCGAGGGCCAGCGCAAGCCCATGGCGTCCTGCACCATCACCTGCACCGACGGCATGGTGGTGAAGACGCAGCTCACCTCGCCCGTCGCCGAGAAGGCCCAGCACGGCGTGATGGAGCTGCTGCTCATCAACCACCCGCTGGACTGCCCCGTCTGCGACAAGGGCGGCGAGTGCCCCCTGCAGAACCAGGCCATGTCGCACGGCCAGGCCGACTCCCGCTTCGAGGGCAAGAAGCGCACCTACGAGAAGCCGGTGCCGATCTCGACGCAGGTCCTGCTCGACCGCGAGCGCTGCGTGCTGTGCGCCCGCTGCACCCGGTTCTCGAACCAGGTCGCGGGCGACCCGATGATCGAGCTGATCGAGCGGGGCGCGCTCCAGCAGGTCGGCACCGGCGAGGGCGATCCCTTCGAGTCGTACTTCTCCGGCAACACCATCCAGATCTGCCCGGTCGGCGCGCTCACCTCGGCGGCCTACCGGTTCCGCTCCCGGCCCTTCGACCTGATCTCCTCGCCGTCCGTGTGCGAGCACTGCTCCGGCGGCTGCGCGACCCGCACCGACCACCGGCGCGGCAAGGTCATGCGGCGTCTCGCGGCCAACGAGCCCGAGGTCAACGAGGAGTGGATCTGCGACAAGGGGCGCTTCGGATTCCGTTACGCCCAGCAGCGCGACCGGCTCACCACGCCCCTGGTCCGCAACGCCGAGGGCGAGCTGGAGCCGGCCTCCTGGCCGGAGGCGCTGCAGATCGCCGCGCAGGGACTGCTCGCCTCCCGGGGCCGCACCGGCGTCCTGGCCGGCGGGCGGCTCACCGTGGAGGACGCCTACGCGTACAGCAAGTTCGCGCGCGTGGCGCTCGACACCAACGACATCGACTTCCGCGCGCGCGTGCACAGCGCCGAGGAGGCCGACTTCCTGGCCGCCCACGTCGCCGGCCGCGGCCGCGACCTCGACGGCACCGGCGTCACGTACACGTCGCTGGAGAAGGCACCCGCCGTCCTGCTGGTCGGCTTCGAGGCCGAGGAGGAGGCGCCCGGCGTCTTCCTGAGGCTGCGCAAGGCCTGGCGCAAGCACGGACAGCAGGTCTTCTCGCTGGCCACGCACGCCACGCGGGGTCTTGAGAAGGCGGGCGGCACCCTGCTCCCCGCCGCCCCCGGCACCGAGACCGAGTGGCTGGACGCCCTGGCCGGCGGGGTCGGCCTGGAGGAGGACGGCACCCGGGCGGCCGAGGCGCTGCGCGCCGAGGGCGCCGTGATCGTCGTCGGCGAACGGCTGGCGTCCGTGGCCGGCGGCCTCACCTCCGCCGTACGGACCGCCGCCGCGACCGGCGCCCGGCTGGTGTGGATCCCGCGCCGGGCCGGGGAGCGCGGTGCGATCGAGGCGGGCGCGCTGCCGTCGCTGCTGCCCGGCGGACGCCCGGCGACCGACCCGCGCGCGCGTGAGGAGGTCGCCGCCGTGTGGGGTCTGGCCGACCTCCCGCACCGCTACGGCCGCGACACCGGCGAGATCGTCGAGGCGGCGGCCCGGGGCGAACTCCAGGCACTGCTGGTGGCGGGCGTGGAGGTCGCCGACCTGCCCGACCCCACGCGCGCGCGTGCCGCACTGGACGAGGCCGGGTTCGTGGTCTCGCTGGAGCTGCGGCCCGGCGAGGTCACCGAACGCGCCGACGTGGTCCTGCCCGTCGCCGCGGTCGCCGAGAAGCCCGGCACCTTCCTCAACTGGGAGGGCAGGGTGCGCTTCTTCGAGGCCGCGCTCAAGCCCGACCAGATGACCCGCCGTCTCGCCCCCACCGACGCCCGCGTCCTGCAGATGCTGGCCGACGCCATGGACGTGCACCTCGGCCTGCCCGATCTGCGCACCACGCGGGCGGAGATCGACCGGCTCGGCGCCTGGGACGGGCCGCGGGGCGGCGAGCCGCTGCAGACCGCGAGCGCGCTGCCGCGGCCGGCCGCCGGGGAGGCCGTACTGGCCGGGCACCGGCTGCTGCTCGACCAGGGGCTGCTCCAGCAGGGCGACGAGGCGCTGGCCGGCACCCGGCACGCCGCACACGCGCGCGTGTCGGCCGCCACGGCCGCCGAGGCGGGCGTCAAGGACGGCGACCTCCTCGCCGTGACCGGTCCCGCCGGAGTCGTCGCATTCCCGCTGCAGGTCACCGAGATGCCCGACCGGGTGGTCTGGCTCCCGCTGAACTCGGCCGGCAACGGCGTCGCCTCCGACGCCGGGGTCCTGCCCGGAACCCTCGTCCGCATCGGTCCGGCGACGCCCGAGGGCGCCGCCCCCAAGGAGGTGGAGGCATGAGCCCGTACCTCGCCGCTGAAGACCTCTCGATGTTCGGCACCGACCCCTGGTGGCTGGTCCTCCTCAAGGCGGTGTTCTGCTTCGCCTTCCTGATGGTGACCGTGCTGTTCTCCATCGTGTGGGAGCGCAAGGTCGTCGCCTGGATGCAGCTGCGCATCGGCCCGAACCGGCACGGCCCCTGGGGCATGCTCCAGTCGCTCGCCGACGGCATCAAGCTGATGCTCAAGGAAGACGTCGTCGTCAAGCGCGCCGACAAGGCGGTCTACGTCCTCGCGCCGATCGTGGCGGCCATCCCGGCCTTCATGGCGATCGCGGTGATCCCCTTCGGACCGGCCGGCAACGAGGTCTCGATCTTCGGCCACCGCACCGCCATGCAGCTCACCGACCTGCCGATCGCGATGCTGTTCATCCTGGCGGTCGCCTCGGTCGGCATCTACGGCATCGTGCTCGCCGGCTGGAGCTCCGGATCGACGTACCCGCTGCTCGGCGGACTGCGCTCGTGCGCGCAGATGATCTCCTACGAGATCGCGATGGGCGCGGCGTTCGCCTCGGTGTTCCTGTACTCCGGTTCGATGTCGACGTCGGAGATCGTCGCCCAGCAGGACGACCGCTGGTACATCGTGCTGCTGCCGGTCTCCTTCATCCTCTACATCGTCACGATGGTCGGCGAGACCAACCGCGCCCCCTTCGACATGCCCGAGTCCGAGGGCGACCTGGTGGGCGGCTTCAACACCGAGTACTCGTCGATCAAGTTCGCGATGTTCATGCTCGCCGAGTACGTGAACATGGTGACGGTCTCCGCGGTCGCCACCACGCTGTTCCTCGGCGGCTGGCGGGCCCCCTGGCCGATCAGCACCTTCTGGGAGGGCGCCAACCACGGCTGGTGGCCGCTGCTCTGGTTCGTGGTCAAGGTCCAGCTGCTGCTCTTCTTCTTCATCTGGCTGCGCGGCACCCTGCCCCGGGTCCGCTACGACCAGTTGATGAAGCTCGGCTGGAAGGTACTGATCCCGGTCTCGCTGGTCTGGCTGATGCTGGTCGCGACCGTGCGGGCGCTGAGGAACGAGAACTACGGCTTCAGCGACATCGCCCTCTACATCGGCGGCGGCGTCCTGGTCCTGCTGCTGTTGTCCTTCCTCGTGGACATGTACCGCGACAAGGGCGGCAAGGCCGCCGAACCGCCCGCCGAGACCGGGGCCACCTTCGACCCGATGGCCGGCGGATTCCCCGTCCCGCCGATGCCCGGACAGGAAGTACCACCGGTGCCCAGGCGCCGTCCCCGCCGGGAGCGGGAGCTGATTGTCAGTGGCGGGCCCGATACTCACAGTGACGGACCTGTGGGCGGATCTACGGATGGAAAGGAGGCGTCCGATGGCTGAGGAACACAAGGAACACAGGGACAACGCGGAACACGGTGAGCACAAGGGGACCGACCCCGGTTTCCTGAACCCCGTGGCCGGCTTCGGCGTGACCTTCAAGGCCATGTTCAAGAAGCGGCTGACCGAGCAGTACCCGGAGCAGCAGAAGACCACCGCTCCGCGCTTCCACGGACGGCACCAGCTCAACCGCCATCCGGACGGCCTGGAGAAGTGCGTCGGCTGCGAGTTGTGCGCCTGGGCCTGTCCCGCCGACGCCATCTACGTGGAGGGCGCGGACAACACCGACGAGGAGCGCTACTCGCCCGGTGAGCGGTACGGCCGCGTCTACCAGATCAACTACGCCCGCTGCATCCTGTGCGGCCTGTGCATCGAGGCGTGCCCCACGCGCGCGCTGACGATGACCAACGAGTTCGAGCTGGCCGACTCCAGCCGCGCCAACCTCATCTTCACCAAGGACCAGCTGCTCGCCGGTCTGGAGGAGGGCATGGTCGACTCGCCGCACGCCATCTACCCGGGCACCGACGAGCAGGACTACTACCGGGGCCTGGTGACCGAGGCCGCGCCCGGCACGGTCCAGCAGGTCGCCCACTCCAAGGGAGAGGTCGTCCAGGAGGGCGACTCGACCTTCGGCGGGACGGAGCCTGCTTCGGAGGAGGTGATCCGCCGATGAGCGCGCAGCTCGCCGCCGCGACGACGCTCGCCGCCGGCACCTCCACCGGAGAGGCCGTCCAGTTCTGGCTCCTCGGCACCGTCGCGGTGATCGGCGCCCTGTGCACCGTCTTCATGAAGAAGGCCGTGCACAGCGCGCTGTGCCTGGCCGGGACCATGATCGTCCTGGCGGTGTTCTACCTCGCCAACGGCGCCTACTTCCTCGGCATCGTGCAGATCGTCGTCTACACCGGCGCCATCATGATGCTGTTCCTGTTCGTGGTGATGCTCGTCGGTGTCACCGCGGCGGACTCGCTGAAGGAGACCATCAAGGGCCAGCGCTGGCTGGCCCTGCTGTCCGGGCTCGGCTTCGGCATCCTGCTGATCGCCGGCATCGGCAACGCCTCCGTCTCGGAGTTCACCGGCCTCGCCCAGGCGAACGCGAACGGCAACGTGGAGGGCATCGCGTCCCTCATCTTCACCAAGTACGTCTTCGCCTTCGAGATCACCGGCGCCCTGCTCATCACGGCCGCCGTCGGCGCCATGGTGCTCACCCACCGCGAGCGCACCGAGCGGGCCAGGACCCAGCGCGAGCTGTCCGAGCAGCGCGTCCGCGACGGCAAGTACCTGCCGCCGCTGCCGGCACCCGGTGTGTACGCCCGGCACAACGCCGTCGACATCGCGGGCCTGCTGCCCGACGGCACCCCCTCCGAGCTGACCGTCAGCAAGACGCTGCGCGAGCGGGGCCAGATCCGCGACGTGTCGATGGAGGCGCTGGGGGATCTGAAGGCTCTGGAGCAGCGGTCCCAGGAGCGGCTGGAACGCAAGGCGGTCGACCCGGTGGGCTCCGGCCGCTCCGGCCCGGGCGGGACCGGCTCCGAGCGGTCCGGCTCCGAGCGGTCCGAGGAGGCGTCGAAGTGAATCCGGTCAACTACCTCTACCTCGCGGCCCTGTTGTTCACGATCGGCGCCACGGGTGTGCTGATCCGGCGCAACGCGATCGTGGTCTTCATGTGCATCGAGCTGATGCTCAACGCCTGCAACCTCGCGTTCGTCGCCTTCTCCCGGATGCACGGCAATCTCGACGGCCAGATCATCGCCTTCTTCACGATGGTCGTCGCCGCCGCGGAGGTCGTGGTCGGGCTCGCGATCATCGTGTCCCTGTTCCGTTCCCGCCACTCGGCCTCGGTCGACGACGCCAGCCTGATGAAGTTGTGAGGGGCTGAAACGTGGAGAACCTGATTGCGCTGCTGGTGGCGGCGCCCCTGCTCGGAGCGGTGGTCCTGCTGTGCGGCGGACGCCGGCTGGACCGCGTGGGCCACTGGATCGGCACCCTGCTGGCCGCCGTGTCCTTCGTGCTCGGCGTCGTCCTCTTCGCCGACCTGCTCGGCAGCGGCGCCGAGGACCGCACCCTGACGCAGCACCTGTTCAGCTGGATCCCGGTGGAGGGCTTCCAGGCCGACGTCGCCTTCCGGCTCGACCAGCTGTCGATGACGTTCGTCCTGCTGATCACCGGCGTCGGCTCGCTCATCCACCTGTACTCGGTCGCGTACATGGAGCACGACGAGCGCCGCCGCCGCTTCTTCGGCTACCTGAACCTGTTCCTCGCGGCGATGCTGATCCTCGTCCTCGCCGACAACTACCTGCTGCTGTACGTCGGCTGGGAGGGTGTCGGTCTCGCCTCCTACCTGCTGATCGGCTTCTGGCAGCACAAGCCCAGCGCCGCCACCGCCGCGAAGAAGGCCTTCCTGGTCAACCGCGTCGGCGACATGGGCCTGTCCATCGCGATCATGCTGATGTTCCTGTGGTTCGGCACCTTCGCCTTCGGGCCGGTGCTCGGCGGCCACGGGGAGGCCGGGCTCGCGAGCGGGGCGGACGAGGGCAAGCTCACCGCGATCGCCCTGATGCTGCTGCTCGCGGCCTGCGGCAAGTCCGCGCAGGTGCCGCTGCAGTCCTGGCTCGGGGACGCGATGGAGGGCCCGACCCCGGTCTCGGCCCTCATCCACGCCGCGACCATGGTCACGGCGGGCGTGTACCTGATCGTCCGGTCCGGTGCGATCTTCAACGGCGCGCCCGACGCGCAGTTGGTGGTCACCATCGTGGGCGCGGTCACGCTGCTCTTCGGTGCGATCGTCGGTTGCGCCAAGGACGACATCAAGAAGGCGCTGGCCGGCTCGACCATGTCGCAGATCGGCTACATGGTGCTGGCCGCGGGCCTCGGCCCCATCGGCTACGTCTTCGCGATCATGCACCTGGTGACGCACGGCTTCTTCAAGGCCGGGCTGTTCCTCGGCGCCGGTTCCGTCATGCACGGCATGAACGACGAGGTCGACATGCGCCGCTACGGCGGACTGCGCAAGTACATGCCGGTCACCTTCGTCACCTTCGGCCTCGGCTACCTCGCCATCATCGGCTTCCCCGGCCTGTCCGGCTTCTTCTCCAAGGACAAGATCATCGAGGCGGCGTTCGCCAAGGGCGGCACCGAGGGCTGGATCCTCGGCGCCTGCGCCCTGCTGGGCGCGGCCATCACCGCGTACTACATGACGCGCGTGATGCTGATGACGTTCTTCGGCGAGGAGCGCTGGCGCAACGCCCCGACGCCGTCCCCGGCCCAGCCCGACGTGGAGCCCGCCGCCGAGACGCGCGGCGCGTACGAGCCGCCGCACCCGCACGAGTCACCGAGTCTCATGACGATCCCGATGATCGTGCTGGCCGTCGGATCGGTCGCGGGCGGTGCCTTCTTCAGCATCGGCGACCGCTTCCTGCACTGGCTGGAGCCCATCACCGGGCACAGCCACGGCGACGCGCCGATCAGCGCCGGGGCGGTCACCGGGGCGACGGTGGCCTGCATGGTCGTCGGCGTCGCCCTCGCCTGGGCGCAGTACGGGCGCCGTCCGGTCCCGGCCGTCGCCCCGCGCGGGTCGCTGCTCACCCGGGCCGCCCGCCGCGACCTGCTCCAGGACGACTTCAACCACGTGGTCCTGGTCCGCGGCGGCGAGCACCTCACGCGCTCCCTGGTCTACGTCGACCACACCCTGGTCGACGGAGTCGTCAACGGCACGGCGGCCTCGGTCGGCGGCCTGTCCGGGCGGATGCGCAAGCTGCAGAACGGCTTCGCGCGCTCGTACGCGGTCTCGATGTTCGGCGGTGCGGCGCTCCTGGTCGCCGCGACCCTGCTGATGAGGGCGGTCTGATACCGATGTCCTTTCCCCTGCTGACAGTCACGGCGGCCCTCCCGGCCGTCGGGGCGATCGCCACGGCAGCCGTGCCGGCCGCGAAACGCACCGCGGCCAAGTGGCTGGCGCTGCTGGTCTCGCTGGCCACACTCGCGCTGGCGATCGCGGTCCTGGTCCGCTTCGACCCCGACGGCGACCGCTACCAGCTCACCGAGTCCCACTCCTGGATCGCGGACTTCGGCGTCCGCTACGAACTGGGCGTGGACGGCATCGCGGTGGCGCTGATCGCGCTGACCGCCCTGCTGATCCCGTTCATCATCCTCGCGGGCTGGCACGACGCCGACCCGCTGGAGACCGGCAGCAGCCGGTGGCGGCCGACGCAGGGCTTCTTCGCCCTGATCCTGGCCGTCGAGGCGATGGTGATCATCTCCTTCGAGGCCACCGACGTCTTCCTCTTCTACATCTTCTTCGAAGCCATGCTGATCCCGCTGTACTTCCTGATCGGCGGCTTCGGCGACCGGGCCCACGAGCACGGCGAGAAGACGGCGGCGACCCAGCGGTCGTACGCCGCGGTGAAGTTCCTCCTCTACAACCTGGCCGGCGGTCTGATCATGCTGGCCGCGGTGATCGGCCTCTATGTGGTCGCCGGGAACTTCTCGCTCACCGAGATCGCCGAGGCGCGGGCCAACGGCTCGCTGGACATGGCGACCAGCACCGAGCGCTGGCTGTTCCTCGGCTTCTTCTTCGCCTTCGCGGTGAAGGCGCCGCTGTTCCCGCTGCACACCTGGCTGCCCAACGCCATGGGGGAGTCGACCGCGCCCGTCGCCGTGCTCATCACGGCGGTCGTCGACAAAGTCGGCACCTTCGCGATGCTCCGCTTCTGCCTCCAGCTCTTCCCGGAGGCCAGCAAGTGGGCGACGCCGGTCATCCTGGTCCTGGCGGTCATCAGCATCATCTACGGCGCGCTGCTCGCGGTCGGCCAGCGCGACATCAAGCGGCTGATCGCCTACGCGTCGATCTCGCACTTCGGCTTCATCATCATGGGCATCTTCGCGATGACCAGCCAGGGCCAGTCCGGCGCCACGCTGTACATGGTCAACCACGGCATCTCGACCGCCGTGCTGATGCTGATCGCCGGATTCCTGATCTCGCGGCGCGGCTCGCGGCTCATCGCCGACTTCGGCGGTGTGCAGAAGGTCGCCCCGATCCTGGCCGGCACCTTCCTGATCGGCGGCCTCGCGACCCTCTCGCTGCCGGGCCTGGCGCCCTTCGTCAGCGAGTTCCTGGTCCTGGTCGGCACGTTCACCCGCTATCCGGTGATCGGCATCATCGCCACCCTCGGCATCGTCCTCGCCGCGCTCTACACCCTCGTCCTCTACCAGCGGACGATGACGGGCCCGGTGAAGGCCGAGGTGAACGGGATGCCCGACCTGCGGGTGCGCGAGCTGGTGGTGGTGGCACCGCTGGTGGCGCTGCTGATCTTCCTGGGCGTCTTCCCGAAGCCCGTGACGGACATCGTCAACCCGGCGGTGGAGCAGACCATGTCCGACGTACACAAGAAGGACCCCCAGCCTGAGGTGGAGGCGGCCAAGTGAGCGCAACAGCCGTCCACAGCCTGTGGACAACGGCGGCGACGGCGGCCAACCCGATCGCCAAGATCGACGCGCCGAAGATCGAGTACGGGCAGCTGTCACCCGTCCTCATCGTCCTCGGCGCGGCGATCATCGGAATCCTGGTCGAGGCCTTCGTGCCGCGCAGGTCCCGCTACTACGCGCAGATGTTCGTGTCCGCCGTCGCGCTGATCGCCGCGTTCGCCGCGATCGTCGCCCTCGCGGCGGGCGGATACGGCACGACCAAGGCCGGCATCGCGGCGATGGGCGCCGTCGCCGTCGACGGACCCGCTCTGTTCCTGCAGGGCACCATCCTGCTGACCAGCCTGGTCGGCCTGTTCACCTTCGCCGAGCGGCGCCTCGACCCGGAGCAGCACGGCAACCGCGTCGACTCCTTCGCCGCCCAGGCGGCCGCCGTACCCGGCAGCGACAGCGAGCAGAAGGCGGTCAGGGCCGGCTTCACCACGACGGAGGTCTTCCCGCTCCTGCTCTTCGCCGTCGCCGGCATGCTGGTCTTCCCGGCGGCCAACGACCTGCTGACGCTCTTCGTGGCGCTTGAGGTCTTCTCCCTGCCGCTGTACCTGCTGTGCGCGCTGGCCCGCCGCAAGCGGCTCATGTCGCAGGAGGCGGCGGTCAAGTACTTCCTGCTCGGCGCCTTCGCCTCCGCGTTCACCCTGTTCGGCATCGCCCTGCTCTACGGCTACGCGGGCTCCATGTCGTACGGCACCATCGCCCAGGTCGTCGACGGCACCGTCCAGAACGTCACCCCGGCGCTCGCGGACACCATGGGCAACGACGCGCTGCTGCTCGTCGGCGCCGCGCTGATCGTCATGGGCCTGCTGTTCAAGGTGGGCGCCGTGCCGTTCCACATGTGGACGCCGGACGTGTACCAGGGCGCGCCGACGCCGGTGACCGGCTTCATGGCGGCGGCGACCAAGGTGGCCGCCTTCGGCGCCCTGCTGCGCATCCTCTACGTCGTCCTGCCCGGCCTGCGCTGGGACTGGCGGCCGGTGATGTGGGGCGTGGCGATCGTCACGATGCTGGCCGGCGCGATCGTCGCGATCACGCAGACCGACATCAAGCGGCTGCTGGCGTACTCGTCGATCGCGCACGCGGGCTTCATCCTCGCCGGTGTCATCGCGACCACGCCGGAGGGCATCTCGTCCGTCCTCTTCTACCTGGCCGCGTACTCCTTCGTCACGATCGGCGCCTTCGCGGTCGTCACGCTGGTGCGCGACGCGGGCGGCGAGGCGACGCACCTGTCGAAGTGGGCGGGGCTCGGCCGCAGGTCCCCGCTGGTGGCTGCGGTCTTCGCGGTGTTCCTGCTGGCCTTCGCCGGCATCCCGCTGACCTCCGGGTTCTCCGGGAAGTTCGCCGTGTTCAAGGCGGCGGCGGAGGGCGGCGCGGCCCCGCTGGTGGTGATCGGTGTGATCTCGTCGGCGATCGCGGCGTTCTTCTACATCCGGGTGATCGTGCTGATGTTCTTCAGCGAGCCGCGCCCGGAGGGCCCGACGGTCGCGGTGCCGTCCCCGCTGACGATGACGGCCATCGCCGTGGGCGTGGCGGTCACGGTGGTGCTCGGCGTGGCGCCGCAGTACTTCCTGGACCTGGCGGGTCAGGCGGGGGTGTTCGTGCGCTGACGCTGCGCTCGCGGCTTGCGGCTGCACGGCTGTGGTCCGGCACCTCTTCGGTGAGGTGCCGGACCACAGCCGTTCGGGGAGGGGGCTACTCGCCGCCGCGGCGCGGTTTGATGCCGGTCAGGTTGTCCCTGCTGGTAGGAGGGAGACAGGACGGCAGGTTATCGGCGTGTGGCTGTCCGTCACGGGCGAAGCCTGTGGATAACTCCGGGGCTGTCGGCGCGGACCCCTATCGTTGAGGCAGTGGTCGGGGCAGGACGGACCAGGCAGGCCGGACGGGCGAGGCAGTGCGTACGGGGGACCAGACGATGGGCGGGACGGGCGTGATCGGCGAGATGACAGAGACGGCGCAGGTGAGGGACGGGGACAGCGAGGCGCTGGCCACCCTGCACCGGGTCTTCGGGTACGAGGCATTCCGCGGTGAGCAGGAGCCGATCGTCGAGCACGTGATCGCCGGCGGCGACGCCGTCGTGCTCATGCCGACCGGCGGCGGCAAGTCCCTGTGCTACCAGATCCCGGCCCTGGTCAGGCCCGGCACGGGCATCGTGGTCTCGCCGCTGATCGCGCTCATGCAGGACCAGGTCGACGCGCTGCGGGCGCTCGGCGTGCGGGCCGGGTTCATGAACTCCACGCAGGACTTCGACGAGCGGCGCGTGACCGAGGCCGAATTCCTCGCCGGGGAGCTGGACCTGCTGTACCTGGCGCCCGAGCGGCTGCGCCTGGACAGCACCCTCGATCTGCTCTCCCGCGGCAAGATCTCCCTCTTCGCCATCGACGAGGCGCACTGCGTCTCCCAGTGGGGCCACGACTTCCGGCCCGACTACCTCACCCTGTCGCTGCTCGGTGAGCGCTGGCCGGACGTGCCCCGGCTCGCCCTCACGGCGACGGCCACCGACGCCACCCACCGCGAGATCACCGAGCGGCTGAACATGCCGGCCGCGCGGCACTTCGTGGCCAGCTTCGACCGTCCCAACATCCAGTACCGGATCGTCCCGAAGTCCGACCCCAAGAAGCAGCTCCTGAGCTTCCTGCGCGAGGAGCACCCCGGCGACGCCGGCATCGTCTACTGCCTCTCGCGCAACTCCGTCGAGAAGACCGCCGAGTTCCTGTCGCGCAACGGCATCGAAGCGGTGCCCTACCACGCGGGCCTGGACGCGGGCACCCGCGCGGCGCACCAGTCGAGGTTCCTGCGCGAGGAGGGCCTGGTGGTCGTGGCGACCATCGCCTTCGGCATGGGCATCGACAAGCCGGACGTACGGTTCGTCGCCCACCTGGACCTGCCCAAGTCGGTGGAGGGCTACTACCAGGAGACCGGCCGCGCCGGACGGGACGGCCTGCCCTCCACGGCGTGGATGGCGTACGGCCTCAACGACGTCATACAGCAGCGCAAACTGATCCAGTCCGGTGAGGGCGACGAGGCGTTCCGCCGCCGGGCCCAGTCCCACCTGGACGCCATGCTCGCCCTGTGCGAGACCGCCCGGTGCCGCCGCGGCCAGCTCCTCGCCTACTTCGGGCAGGACCCGGACCGGGCCGGGTGCGGCAACTGCGACACCTGCCTGACACCGCCCGAGACCTGGGACGGCACGGTCGCGGCGCAGAAGGTGCTGTCGACGGTGGTACGGCTGAAGCGGGAGCGGGGGCAGAAGTTCGGCGCCGGGCAGATCATCGACATCCTGCTGGGCAAGCGCACCGCCAAGGTCATCCAGTTCGACCACGACCAGCTCTCCGTGTTCGGCATCGGCGAGGAGCTGACCGAGGGCGAGTGGCGGGGCGTCGCCCGGCAGCTGCTGGCCCAGGGACTGCTCGCGGTCGAGGGGGAGTACGGCACGCTGGTGCTGACCGAGACCAGCGGCGAGGTCCTGCGGCGGGAGCGGGAGGTGCCGCTGCGCAAGGAGCCGAAGAAGCCCGCGGTGGCCAGGTCGGCGGGCGGCGGCCGCGGGGAGCGCAAGGCGAAGGCGGCCGCGGCCGAGCTGCCCGCGGAGCTGGTCCCCGCCTTCGAGGCACTGCGTGCCTGGCGGGCGGAACAGGCCCGTGAGCAGGGCGTCCCGGCGTACGTCATCTTCCACGACGCCACCCTCCGGGAGATCGCCACCGTCTGGCCCACCTCGGTCGGGCAGCTCGGGGGCATCAGCGGAGTCGGTGAGAAGAAGCTGGCGACCTACGGCGAGGGCGTGATCGAGGTGCTGGCCGGGCTGGACGGACCGGGCTCCGCCCCGGCGCCCGCGCCCGCCCCGTCGGACGGCCCGGGCACCGGTTCCGGCGCGCACGGCGGCGCGGTCGACTGGCCCCAGCACGAGCACGAGCACGAGCACGAGCACGAGCCCGAGCCGGAGCCCGAGCCGGAGGACTGGATATAGGCACTCGGCTAAGGGGAGCCTCCGTGTCCGTCCCCGGAGTCACAAGGCCCGGGTCGCGTACGCCCTGACGTCGGCGTCCGTGTCACCGGTGACGGTCGCCAGCGCCGTCCGGGCGTCCTCGGTGGTGGCCGTGTGCCGGGTCAGGGCGAGGACGGCCGCCTTGCGGACGTCGGCGTTCCGGTCGGCGAGGGCCTTGGCGAGGACGGGGACCGCGTGGTCGGAAGGGGCGGCGGACAGCGCGGTGGCCGCGCCCGCCCGCACCTGCCAGGCGGGGTCGGACAGTGCGGCGACGGCACGGGCCGCCAGCGGGGCGGGGCAGCCCGTCTCCGCGAGGGCCGCGAGGGCGGCGCCGCGGACCAGGACGTCGGGGTCCTCGGTGAGCCGGTCGAGGGCACCGCCGGTGCCAGGTGCCGCCCGCAGCGTCCCCAGCGCCTTGGCGACCGCGACCCGCACCTCGCGGGACGGATCGTCGGCGGCCGGGGCGAGCGACTCGGCGACGTCCAGCGAGACGAGCCCGCGCACCGCCTCGATGCGTACCCGGGCGTCGGGGTCGCCCAGGGCCGTGGCGAACGTGCCGGTGCCGCCCAGCCGCAGGATGCGCAGCAGGTCGAGGGCGGTGGCGCGGACTACGGGGTCGGCCTGGGCCAGTGCCTCGGCGAGGGGGTCGCCCAGGGCGGGCCCGGGCGTCAGCGTCTCGGCCAGTTCACGCAGGGAGGCGGCCGCGGCGGCGCGCACCTCGCCGTCGGGATCGGACAGGGCGGCGGCGAGCGCCGGACCGGTACCGGTCGGGACGGTCTCGGTGAGCACGGTGACCGCCGTGCGCCGGACGCCCGGTTCGGGATCGGACAGGTAGGGGCGGAGGGCGGGCAGATCGGGCTCGTTCTCGGCCAGGGCGAGCAGTTCCAGCAGCCTGGGGGACCCGGCGGCGCCCGGCTCGGCGGCCGAGGTGGCCGAGGGGCAGGTCTCCCCGGCCCCGGCCCCGGTACCAGCCCTGGCCCCGGTGGCGAGGGGTGCGGCATCGCGCGCCCCGGCCGTCGCCACCTGCTCCGGATGCACCTCACCGAGGTGCCGGGAGGGGCCTCCGACCGGCGTGAACTCGTCGATCGGAACCAGATAGGGAGCCACGGGACGAGCCGTGAACTCCATCGCACCGGAGGGGGACTTGTGCAGATCGAGGTGGTGGAACCAGGAAGCGTCGTCGCGCTCGGGGATGTCGACGCGCTCGTGGTAGAGGCCCCAGCGGGACTCCGTGCGGGCCAGGGAGGCCCGGGCGGCCATCTCCGCGCAGTCACGGATGAAGGTGACCTCGGCGCAGCGCATCAGCTCGTGCGGGGTGCGGGCACCCATCGCCGCGATGTCCGTGCGCATCCGCTCGAAGGACTCCAGCGCGAGCGACAGCCGGGCGCCGGACTTCGGTGGCGCCACGTAGTCGTTGACGAAGCGCCGCAGCTTGTACTCGACCTGCGGCTGCGGCGGGCCGTCGGGGTTGCGCAGCGGGCGGTAGACCAGTTCGTGCGCCTCGCGCAGCTGCTCGGACGGCAGTTCGCCCGCGTAGGCCGTGTACCGGGCGGCGTCCGCGCCCGCCAGGTCGCCGAAGACGAACGCGCCGATCATGTAGTTGTGCGGCACGCAGGCCAGGTCGCCTGCCGCGTAGAGGCGGGGGACGGTGGTGCGGGCGTGGTCGTCCACGCGGACGCCCGAGGCGGAGTGGCCGCCGCACAGCCCGATCTCGGAGATGTGCATCTCGACGTCGTGGGTGCGGTAGTCGTGCCCGCGGCCCGCGTGGAAGGTGCCGCGGGTCGGCCGCTCGGTGGAGTGCAGGATGGATTCCAGGGCGGCGACCGACTCCTCCGGGAGGTGGCTGAGCTTGAGGTAGACCGGACCGCGGTCGCTGGCGACCTCCGCCGCGAACTCGGCCATCATCTGGCCCGACCAGTAGTCGGAGTCGACGAAGCGTTCGCCGTGCCGGTTGACCTGGTAGCCGCCGAAGGGATTGGCGACGTAGGCGCACGCCGGGCCGTTGTAGTCCTTGATCAGCGGATTGATCTGGAAGCACTCGATGCCGGTCAGTTCGGCGCCCGCGTGGTAGGCCATGGCGTAGCCGTCACCGGCGTTGGTGGGGTTCTCGTAGGTGCCGTAGAGGTAGCCGGAGGCGGGCAGACCGAGTCGGCCGGCGGCGCCGGTCGCGAGGATCACGGCGCCCG
This sequence comes from Streptomyces hyderabadensis, assembly GCF_020404845.1. Taxonomy (GTDB): domain Bacteria; phylum Actinomycetota; class Actinomycetes; order Streptomycetales; family Streptomycetaceae; genus Streptomyces; species Streptomyces hyderabadensis. The sequence goes on from NZ_JAIOJZ010000027.1 coordinate 110,275, forward strand.
CGCGGACGGTCACGAAGCGTCCGGTGCGGGTGTGGAAGCCCGCCGCACCGACCGCCCGCCCCTCCGCAGTCAGGACCCGCACCGGCATCACCCGGTTCTCGATGCGGATCCGCTCCCGCATCTCGCGCCGCCGCAGCTGCCGGTACAGGACCTTCTTGACGTCCTTGCCCTCCGGCATCGGCAGCACATAGGAGCCGGACCGGTGCACCTGGCGGACGGCGTAGTCGCCGTGCTCGTCCTTCTCGAACTTCACCCCGTACGACTCCAGCCGCTGGACCATGGCGAAGCCGCGGACGGCGGTCTGACGGACGGTGGACTGGTCGACGATGCCGTCGTTGGCGCGGGTGATCTCGGCTACGTAGTCGTCGGGTTCGGCGCGGCCGGGGACGACGGCGTTGTTGACGCCGTCCATGCCCATGGCGAGGGCGCCGGAGTGGCGGACGTGGGCCTTCTCCAGCAGCAGCACGTCCGCGCCGTGCTCGGCGGCGGTCAGCGCGGCCATGGTGCCGGCGGTGCCGCCGCCGATGACGAGGACGTCGCAGGAGAGTTCTTCGGCGTCGGTGAGGGCGGGGATCTCCACCAGGTGGCCTTTCAGGTGCCGAGGGATGTCAGGACGTCGCGCCGCAGCGCCGTGCGGGCCGGGTCGTCGTGCGCGGTGCGGTCCCGGGGGCGGGGCACGGCGCGTACGGCGGCCAGGCGGCCGGCGCCGAGCAGGGCGACGCGGTCGCCGAGGAACAGGGCCTCGTCCACGTCGTGGGTGACGAAGACGACGGTGGCTCCGGTGCCGTGCAGTACCTCCACCAGCAGGTCCTGCATCCCGGCCCGGGTCTGGGCGTCGAGGGCGCCGAAGGGCTCGTCCATCAGGACGGCGCGGGGGCGTCCGGCCAGCGCACGGGCCAACTGGGCGCGCTGGCGCTGTCCCCCGGAGACACGGTGCGGCAACTGCCCGGCCTGTGCGGCGAGGCCGACCCGCTCCAGCCAGGCCGTCGCCTGGTTCCGGCGCTCGGCGCGGGGCACGCCCTGGACGGCGAGGGGGAGTTCGACGTTGGCGCGCAGGCTGCGCCAGGGCAGGAGGGCGTCCTCCTGGAAGACCAGGGCCCGGTCCGCCCCCGGGCCGTCGATGGGGCGCCCGTCCTGTTCCGCCGTTCCGGCCAGCGGCGGCAGAAGACCGGCCAGGGTGCGCAGCAGCGTCGACTTGCCGCAGCCCGAGGGTCCGACCACGGTGAGGATCTCGCCGGGGGAGACGTCGACGTCCACACCGCTCACCGCGGCGGCGTCCGGGCGGCCGAGGGCGGCGTCGCGCAGGGTGAGCCGGCTGCCGCGGCCGGACGTCCCGGCGCCGGCCTCGGTATCGGCTTCGTTCCCGTTCCCGGCTTCCGTCTCGGCTTCGTTCTCGGTCTCAGTCTCAGTCTCGGACGAGGTGCTCATCGCGTGCCTCCTCGGGACGGGTGCGGATGATGTCCTTGCGTACGGCGGCGGCAGGGTGCGGGTGCGCCGCCCCGGACCGCGCGGGCTTCGGGCGGGCGGTGGGACCCTGCGCCGTCCGTGGCAGCCAGCGGGTCAGACGGCGGCCCAGCAGTTCCACGGCCGTGGAGGTGAGCCAGCCGAGCACGCCGATGGTGACCATGCCGACGAAGACGCCCGGGTAGTCGACGACCGTGTAGTCCTGCCAGGTGCGGTACCCCACGCCGTACTGTCCGGAGATCATCTCGGCGGAGATCACACAGATCCACGAGACGCCGATGCCGACCGACAGCCCACCGAAGACACCGGGCAGCGCGCCCGGCAGGACCACCGAACCGAGGACCCGCCACCGGCCGCCGCCCATGGTCCGGACCGCCTCCTCCCACACGGGGGAGAGCGCGCGTACCGCGTGCCGGGTGGAGACCAGGACGGGGAAGAAGGCGGCGGTGCAGGTGATGAAGACGATGCCCTGCTCGTTGGAGGGGAAGAGGAGGATCGCCACCGGGACCAGAGCGATGGCGGGGATGGGCCGGACCACTTCGAGGACCGGGCCGAGCAGGTCCTCGGCGAGCCGCGAGCGGGCCACGAGCACACCGGTGGCCACGCCCAGGACGGCCGCGAGCAGGAAACCGGCGAGGATGCGGGTCAGGCTGTCGGTGAGGTCGGTCCAGTAATCCGGCCCCGTCAGCCGGTCGGTGAAGGTGTGCGCCACATCGGTGACGGTGGGGAACTGCGAGAAGCGCAGCCACAGGTCGATGTCCTGGCTGGTCAGCAGCTGCCACAGACCCAGGGCGACGGTGAGCGAGGCGACCCGCAGCGCGTAGCGGACGGGGCGGTTCACGATGCCAGCTCCAGTGCCTGGGCGTACGGCACCACGCGCGCTCCGCCGTGCCCGGCGACGTACGCCCGTGCGGTCTCCGGTGCGACGAAGGGCAGCAGTTCGCCGCCGTCGGCCACCCACACCGCCTGGTCGGCGAACCACAGGGTGCCGGTGGTGGTGTCGGGGACGTAGGCGGCCCGTACCTCGTCGCGATGCCCGGCCACGTGCCGCAGCAGCGCCGTGGGGGAGGAGAAGGTGAGGGTCTTGTCCGCACCCTTGGGCCAGACCTCGCCGGCCGGTTCCGGGGGCGTGGCGGCGAGCCGCTCGGCGTACGCGGTCGGGCCGAGCGCCTTCTTCACGTACCGGTCGTCGACGAAGGCGTCCACGTCCACGTCGCCGGTGAGCTTCGCGTCCTTGAGGACCGAGACGTCCTCCTTCAGGGCCGCGACGAGTTGCGGCTTGACGGCCGGGTCGAAGGTGGCGATGCCCTGGGCGCCGTTGTAGAGGTAGACGGTCTCGGCGGGCAGGCCGGTGGCCTTCGCGACCTTCTCGGCGGCGGCCACGGGATGCGCGTCCAGATAGTCCGTCGCCTGCGTCTGGGCCTTCAGGAACGCCTCCAGCACGGCGGGGCGCTGCTTCGCGAACTCCTCGACGGCGGTGACGCCGTGGAAGGTGGGCAGGTTCAGCTGCGCTCCGTCGTACAGCGCCTTCGCCTTGCCCTGCTGGGCGAGCAGGCCGGGCCAGGCGACGAACTGCGACAGGGCGTCCGCGCTTCCCGCGTCCAGGGCCGAGGCGCCCACCGCGGGCTGCTGGTTGAGCTTCTCGATGTCCTCGGCGGGGTCGAGGCCGGCACGCTGCAGGGCGCGTACCAGGGTCCCGTCGGCGGCCGAGCCGACGCTCGTCGAGACCTTCTTGCCCTTGAGGTCCTTCAGGGAGGTGAGGGAGGAACCGGGTGCGACGACGATGGTGTTCAGGCCGCCACGCAGGTTGTAGCCGGTGACCGAGACCAGGCGGGTCGGCTTGCCGAGCTGTTTGCCGCGGGCCGCGTTGATGAGCAGGGGGAAGTCGCCCATCGAGCCGATGTCTATCTTCCCCGCGGTCATCTGGGCGGTGATGGGCGCGCCGGTGGCGTAGTCCTGCCAGTCGACCTTGTAGGTGACGCCGTCGTTCAGGGAGTTGAGCTGCTTCTCGAAGTAGCCGAGGGAGCGCAGGAGGGTGCCGGCGGTGACCGTGTTGATCGTCCTGGACTGGTAGCCGACCGTCACGGTGACCGTGGAGCCGTCCCCGTCGGCCGACGCGTCGCCGCCGCAGGCGGTGAGGGGGAGGAGCAGGGCCACCGCCACAGCGGCGGCGGGCAGGGGGAGGGCGGAGCGTTTCGCATTCATGGCAAGTCGGCCTCTCACCGGAGCAGGTAGGGCATGTTGACCGTGACCGCCCCGGTGGGGCAGCGGGCGGCGCACGGGCCGCAGTACCAGCACTCGTCGACGTGCATGTACGCCTTGCCGTTGCGCTCGTCGATGGCGAGGGAGTCCAGCGGGCACATGTCGACGCAGAGCGTGCAGCCTTCGATGCACTTCGACTCGTCGATGGTCACGGGCACGTCGGCCCGCTGGGGCGCCAGAGGCATGGCTGTCTCCAGGGAGGGTGCGCGAAAGGGGTGTTCGGGGTTACAGGGACCGGTGGAGCAGACCGTTCATCGCGATCCGGTCGCCGCGGAAGCGGACGAACTCCAGG